>NZ_JAQZAT010000021.1 GCF_028736925.1 Flavivirga sp. 57AJ16
TTTTATAGGCGGTCTTCTTGTACTCCTTGACCGTATGGACGGATATGCCCATTTTTTCGGCTATTTCCCTGTTGGGGCAATCCTCCATGCTCAGCCTGATGGCCTCGGCACATCTGTCGGGGAGCGATCTTATTGCTTTTTCGATAATACCGGAGGTCTCTATCGTTACGGCCTCCCATAAAAAGTATGCCCCGCTTTGCAGGGCCTCCAGGTCCTGCGGGGTACGGGCCTTGACGTCCCTGGCATACTTGCTCCTCAGTACATCGAGGGACCTGTTCTTGACCGCCGTATAGAAGAAGCCCTCGACCTTGTCCTTATCGGGAAAGGCGGTCCTCTCCGCCAATACCTTCGTAAAGACATCCTGGACGATGTCCTCGGAAAGCCCCAGGTCGCCGACATACCTATGGGCAAAAAGGCAGAGCGGGTCATATAGGCGCTCGAAAATGTCCTCGAACTCGTTCTGGGTCAGCCTGTATTTCCTGTCCTGGCGCATTTGTCTGTATAGGGTTTTTGGGCGCGCGTCCCCCTTTGATCGGGAACGCCCGCGGTACCGTCCTTAGGGGGAACGAATACTTCTTTCAACGGTCCAAATTATCCTACAAGTTTAAACAAAAATAAACAGGTAAAAAAATTATATCTTTATGGGTCCGGCGATTATTTTGGACGAGGGGGGGCTTGGCACACTGGTGGCCCGGGCCGTTTGAACAAACGTAAAAAACTATAATTGAACGAGTTATACGCACAGGTAAGGCAAGGTTCGCCTTCTATGGACCAGGGCCCGTTTTAATGGGCCCTGCATGAAATATTTAGGGAACGGAGGGCTGCAAAATTTTTAATTTTGCCTATTTTATATTAATCCTAAAATAGATTTATAATCTACCCTTAGTCCTAATTATTGGTTTACAATGATAGTTTTTTATACATAAGCTTTTTTGGTTTTACAATCCCTGATTAAAGCATCAATAACAGATTGGATTTTATCTTTTCCTATCAAGTTCTCATATACACTAGTTTGAGTTTGCTAATTAGGACTTTGATAAGATTACAAAAAAACAAAGCCTTCTATAATCGAAGGCTTTGTTTTCAGCATGCCATTCATGCCTACGATTTTTAATCATTTTTTAAGCCGAATTTCTACTGGCATTAATATTGCCAAACAAAGAACGTGTCACTATTTTTTCGAAAATCTTTAACTGTTCTTCATCTTTTACCTCTGCTTTTTCCAATTCCTGAATCTTTTTAAGAGCATATTGTTGTATCGTTAATAACGGTAAAACAATAGATTCCCTAACTTCAATAGAAGCTTTTCCAGAAGGCTCGTTTTCCATTAAATATTGATATCCAGTAAGCTTTAAAAGAAGTCTTTTCGTGGTGATATATTCTGTATGGATAATGTTCCAAAACTCACCAAATTCAGGATCCTTGGACATGTATTTAGTCAAATCGAAAAACGATTTCGATAAAGACATCATACTATTTTCCAATAAAGTTTTGAAGAATTTCGAATTATTATAAAGCTGCTCCACTTTATCAAATTGGCCATTGTCTTCATACTTTTTTAGAGCCGTACCAACACCAAAGAAACCAGGGACATTCTGTTTTAATTGGCTCCACGAACCAACAAACGGAATAGCTCTTAAATCTGAAAATACCAACTCGCTGGAATTAGATCGTTTTGAAGGCCTACTACCAATATTGGTTTTGGCATAATACTTTAAAGTACTCATTCTTTCCAAATATGGAATAAACATGGGGTGTCCTTTAAAGTCTTTATAGGTCTGATAGCTTATTTCGGCTAAATCGTTCATAACGACCTTGTCATCGGGAGACATGGCTTTATTTTTGTCCAGACGATTGGAAACCCCAGAACTTATTAGTTGTTCTAAATTGTATTGGGAAGAATCCAAAGTTCCAAAATTAGAACTAATGGTTTGTCCTTGAATGGTCAATTGTACTTCTTTGTCTTCAATTGTTGGGCCTAGCGAAGAGTAAAATTGATGTGTTTTACCACCGCCCCTTGCTGGGGGACCACCGCGGCCATCAAAGAATATGGCAGTAATATCATATTTTCTGGACATTTCCGTTAGTAACTCTTTGGCTTTAAAAATACCCCAGTTGGCCATTAAGTAGCCGCCATCTTTAGTGCCGTCCGAAAACCCTAACATGATAGTTTGTTTATTGCCTCTACTCTTTAAATGCGCCATGTATGCAGGGTTGGTATATAATTGTTCCATAACACTAGGAGCATTTTCTAAATCGGTAATAGTTTCAAAAAGTGGCACCACATCGACCGTTAATTTATCTTTAAATGTAACGAGTTTAAGCATGGCAAAAAGCTGCATCACATTTAAAGCTGTTTGGTTGTTACTTATAATATATCTATTAGCACCTCGCTCGCCATTGTTTTCTTGAATTTCTTTAATAGCTTCAATAGTTTTTAAAGTATTAGAAACCATCTCGTCTTCAAAAACACTAATATCAATAGAAGTACCGGAAACTTCAGACAATACTTTAATTTGTTCTTCTTCAGATAAATCGTGATAGTTTTTAGGGAACGAAGCGTTTCCTGTTTTAATTAAATGATCTATGACTGTTGTAAAAACACTATGATGAATCCTGCTATCCTGTCTTATATCCAGCGTAGCAAAATAATAACCAAAAAGACGTACCCTATTTATTAAGTTGTTTATTTCACCTTCATATAAAGATTGATGCTCTTTTACTATAAGGTTTCTAATGCTTAACAATTCTAAGATGAGTTCTTTAGATGTAATGGTCTTTTTTGTATTTAAATCAACACTATAGTTATATAGTATAGTCTCTAGTTTTATAATACGTTCTTCCACACCTCTAAAAGTAAGTTTACGCCTTAGTTTTTTAAGATCGGTATAATATTTTTTTAAGATAGCCTGCTTTAATTTTTTAGCAACCTTTAAAGTAGTATCTGGTTTTACAAAAGGATTTCCGTCACGATCACCTCCAGGCCAGAAACCAATATTTATAATTTCGTTATGCTTTTTACCATCATCATAAATATTTTGCTGGATGTAATTGTAGATTTCTCCAAATGAATGGTAAAAGACATTTTCTAAGTACCAAATTAAACTTTTTGCCTCGTGGTACGGTGTTGGTTTTTCACGTTTAAAGAAAGGGGTCTTTCCTAATTGTCCAAATAAATTATTAATATTAGACAGATTATTTTCTTTAATGGCTTCTGTTAAATCTGTAATGATCCCTAAAACAGACCCAGGATAAAATTGTGTTGGGTGGGCTGTTAAAACAATACGGACCTTAAACTCTTCTAGATAATCTTTTAGCTCCTCTAATGTATTCTCTGAGGTAGCAGTTTCTTTAAGGTTTCTTAAAGTACCAATACCTTCCATATTGTTGACTATTGGAAATGCAGCGTCTTCAATAGCATCAAACAATACAACTTGTCTTTCTATATATTGAATAAAACGAAATAACAAGTTTATTTGGCTTTCTTTAGAGCGCCTACCTTGGTATTTTTTAAAAAACGTATCTACAATAGTAGTGGGATCGTCTTCCTTTGCAAACCCTTTTACACAGGTCTCGTGAAATAAAGGAAGCAGTATTCCGGTTTTTGTAATAGTATCAAAAGGTAATGTCATAAATATACTGTTGTATATTTGATATTTAGACAGTACACTTTGTTTAAATCGTGTTAATTTAGGCTCTACCGACATATATTTCGTTCTGTTGAAAATTAACTGTAAAAATAGTGAAGCTTTAATGAAAATATGCAGACTAGATTAAGATTTATTGATTTTTTTACTTTGTTGAACTCTAATTATGAATAATTAAAAAAAATACCTGCTTAATCATAATCTTTATAATTCGTAAAGCGCTTTAAATAGCAATAACTTTTAGTTTATCTATATTAATTCCGTTAAGGATAGTATGATAAAAGTCATACTCGGTGTTATGTTAAACCAATACCTTCGGCGTTTAATAAATATAAATAGATGAAACGAGCATTAAACCTGCCTGCCGGGCAGGTTTAATGTGAGAGCGTAGCGGTTGCATACGCTCTCAATTTTATAACTAACATCAAATCAAATAATTATAAAGATTTAAACGTATGAAAAAAATACATTCATTTCACATCCCGGTTATGGGGATTGGCTTTACGGTCGATACCCCTTTAAAAGTGGCCCAATTTGGTATGGATTCTGTTATTTCTTTAGTAGATGATATTTTACTTGAGAAGTTAAGAAAGATGTATAGCGAAAAATTTGAAATTCCTTATAGCGAAATCACGAATAAAGTACAGGATTTTAGGGCAAAACGAATCACATCGTATTTAAATTTGATTCATGATTTAGCCGATAAAAAGTTTGAAGATTTAAAGAATATAGGCATCAAAAAAAGTGATGACTTAAAAGCCTATATAAACATGCTCCCCAATGGAGCTTCGTTAAAAACGGAATTTAAAAACCTTACAGAAAAAGGATTCAATATCCCAGAAATTAAGAAATGGGCCATTAAAAACTTGGTCAAGGGCAGTATTGATGTTAATATCATGACCAAAGTTGATAAAGACAATTATATTAATAATGAAAAGTTACCTATTGAATATAATGATGCGCATGCAGCTTTAAGAGGTTTTGTGAATAGCAAACTGAACGCCTCTGTGGTGCTTTCCGCAGGGATGAACCCCAGACTGTATAGCTATATGGGGCAATTTGATGATTTTTATCCTTCAGAAAAAGGAACCTTTAAAAAAAGAATCATTTTAAAGGTAAGTGATTATAAATCGGCATTAATTCAAGGTAAGTTTTTAGCAAAAAAAGGGTTGTGGGTTTCAGAGTATAGGGTGGAGTCCGGGCTAAATTGTGGCGGTCATGCTTTTGCTACTAACGGGTATCTTTTAGGACCTGTTTTAGCAGAATTTAAAGAAAAAAGAGAGGTATTAAAAAGCTCAATTGAAGCGCTGTTAAATCAAGAATTAATAAATCAAGGGCGTGTTGTTCCTAAAAAGCCATTAACTTTAAAGATTTCCGCACAAGGAGGTGTTGGAACTCAAGAGGAACATGCGTTTTTATTAAACCAATACCAATTGGACTCTGTTGGTTGGGGGACCCCCTTTTTATTGGTCCCAGAAGCCACTACTGTAGATGAAAAAACACTAAATAGGTTAACTAAAGCTAAAGAGTCCGATTTGTATTTAAGCAATATTTCGCCATTGGGTGTTCCATTCAATAACCTTAAAGGCAATACTAAAGACCTCGAAAAGGAAAGGAATATTAATAAGGGAAGGCCAGGGAGTGCCTGTCCAAAGAAGTTTGTGGCTTTAAACAAAGAATTTAAAGAAAAAGGAATTTGTACCGCTTCTAGGGAATATCAACATTTAAAAATAAAGGAATTAGAAAAACAAGGGCTGCCATTAGAAGTGTATCAAGCTAGGTATAATAATATAATCGAGAAATCTTGTACTTGTGTGGGCTTAGGAACTTCTGCATTGTTGGCATACAATTTAGATACGAAAGTAGAAGGTAAAGGCGTATCTATTTGCCCGGGTCCTAATATGGCATATTATTCCAATATTATGAGCTTAAAAAATATTACGGATCATATTTATGGTAGGGATAATATGGTCTCTAGACAGGATAGGCCCCATTTTTTTATTAAGGAACTACATATTTATATAGATTATTTAAAGACTAAATTGGATGAAGCAAGAAAGACAATAACAAAAAAAGAGGAAAAACACCTACTGACTTTTACGGACAATATGAAAGCTGGGGTTTTTTATTATAAAAAGATGTTTTGTGAATTAAAAAATACTTTTGAAGATATTAAAGACGTTGTTCTAAATGAATTAGATACAAGTGAAAGAACTCTAAATTTAATTAAAGTTGAGATTGAAAGTTTATCAATAAAAAGATGAAATCTTGTTGCAGAATGTGATTTTTAGATAGAACGGGTTCATAAACTCATTCTATTTTCATAAAATATTAAAGTGTTTATTTGAATTAGGTTCCTTTATCCCATGATTTTTTTGAAGATGCTTAATTTCTTCACAATTTTTAATACAATGTGATTTTCAATACAGTTTTAATTAAGATATTTGCAAAACAATGATATTATAGAGATAATAAATTGGTTGTATCATGTGCTGAAGATTAATAAAATGGATTTAGTAAAAGAAATAAAACGTCTTAAAAAAGAAAAGAATGCTGTGATTCTAGCACACTATTATCAAGTTGCAGAAATACAGGATATAGCAGATTACGTAGGGGATAGTTTGGGCTTATCACAAAAAGCGGCCGAAACGGATGCAGATATTATTGTTTTTGCAGGAGTGCATTTTATGGCAGAAACGGCCAAAATATTAAATCCTTCAAAAAAAGTGGTGTTACCCGACTTAAATGCCGGGTGCTCTTTGGCAGATTCTTGTCCTCCAGATAGTTTTGAGACGTTTACAAAACAACATCCAGACCATGTTGTTATTACTTATGTAAACTGTTCGGCTGAGATTAAAGCTTTAAGTGATATTGTATGTACTTCCTCAAATGCTTTAAAAATTGTTGAATCGGTGCCAAAAGACACACCTATTATTTTTGCGCCAGACAAGAACCTTGGGCGATATATTATTAAAGAAACGGGAAGAGATATGTTGCTTTGGGATGGCAGCTGTATTGTACATGAAGCCTTTTCAATGGACAAATTAATTGAATTGCATAAAAAACACCCGGATTATAAAATTATAGCGCACCCAGAATCTGAAGAACATATTTTAGATACTGCCACTTATATTGGATCTACATCTGGTATGATAAATTATGTAAAAGAACACCAAGACCAAAAATTTATAGTGGCTACAGAAGCAGGTATTTTACATAAAATGCAACAAGAAATGCCAAACACGGAACTGGTTCCTGCACCCGCTGTAGAAGATAACACCTGTGCTTGTAGTGAGTGTCACTTTATGAAAATGAACACCATGCAGAAACTATATGATTGTTTATTGAACGAATCACCGCAAATTGAAGTTCCAGAACCTATTAGAAAAAGAGCGTTGTTGCCTATTGAACGGATGCTGGAATTATCTAAATAAAAATGGTTACTACAGATTATTTAGTTATTGGCTCTGGTATAGCGGGTTTAACGTTTTCGGTTAAAATTGCAGAAAAATTTCCAGATAGAAAGGTCATTATTGTTACAAAAGCTAACGAAGACGAGTCCAATACTAAATATGCCCAAGGCGGTGTTGCCATAGTTTTAGATAAAGAACAGGATTCCTTTAAAAAACATATCAAAGATACCCTAATTGCCGGTGATGGTCTGTGCCATGAAGCCGTTGTTAAACTGGTTATAAAAGAAGGCCCAAAAAGACTGAAGGAATTATTGCTTTGGGGGGCCAATTTTGATGTCAATGCCAACGGAAAATTTGATTTGGGAAAAGAAGGGGGGCATTCGGAATACCGAGTGGTCCATCATAAAGATATTACGGGTTACGAGATAGAGCGCGCACTATTAGAACGCGCGCACCAATTATCAAATATTACCATTCTACCACACCATTTTGCTATAGACCTGGTTACCAATCATCATATAGAAAGCTATAAATCTGAAACCTTATCCTGTTTTGGAGCTTACATATTTAATCAAAATACAGGTGATATTTTCACCATAAAAGCGAACAGTACACTGCTCGCTTCTGGAGGTATAGGTTGTGTATATGGGCATACAACGAATCCGGTTATTGCAACTGGAGATGGTATTGCGATGGCCTATAGAGCCAAAGCGCGAATTAAAGATATGGAGTTTGTTCAGTTTCATCCAACGGCTTTATATGAAGAAAAAGGAGAATCTTCGTTCTTAATTTCAGAAGCTGTTAGAGGGTTTGGTGCATATCTTCGTAATAAAAAAGGCCATCGTTTTATGCCAGATTATGATGAGCGCGCCGAATTAGCTTCTAGGGATATTGTATCACAAAGTATAGATAGTGAATTAAAAAAATCGGGAGAACCCCATGTTTATTTAGACTGTACGCATTTAGATATAGAAGCATTTAAAGGTCATTTTCCCAATATCTATAAAAAGTGTTTAGAGCGCCATATAAATATAGAAACCGATTGGATTCCTGTCATCCCTGCATCCCATTACTTGTGCGGGGGGATCAAGGTCAATAAAAAAGGAAAAACAACTATTAGTCGTTTATTTGCCTGTGGTGAGTGTTCTAGAACGGGTTTGCATGGCGCAAATAGGTTGGCGTCAAACTCGCTTTTGGAGGCTTTGGTGTATGCCCATAATATTTTTAAGCACCATAGTAAACACGATTATAAGTCGCCAGATATTATAATTCCAGATTGGAACGATGAAGGGACGACCATTACCGAAGAGCATATTTTAATACAACATAACCTAAAACAGCTACAAGCTTTGATGAGGAACTATGTAGGTATCATAAGAAGTAACAAACGCTTAAAAAGAGCCATAAAACATTTAGATTTAATTTATAACGAAGTTGAAGATCTTTATAAAGAATCCAAGATAACCACATCGCTCTGCGAACTAAGAAATATGATTAATGTATCTCACTTAATTATCAGGCAATCTTTAGATAGAAAGGAAAACAAAGGGGGGTATTTTAATGTTGATAATGTTAAAAGTACAAGGTGAGTCATATTTAAGCAATCCTAAGGTCCTTGTTAGGCGAATTGTTGTTAGTGTTTTTATTAAAATTACAAGCGTATATTTTTTTAAAAAGCAACTCTTTGTTTACGGGTTTGGTCATATAGTCATTCATCCCTAAATCTAAAACCTTTTTTTTGGTTTCCTGCATGGTGTCTGCAGTAATAGCAATAATAGGGATGGTATGTATAGAGGCTCCCAATTCACCACTTCTTATTATATGTGTAGCTTCATAGCCATCCATAATGGGCATTTGTAAATCCATCAAGACCATATCGAAAACATCTTTTTTTAGAGCCTCAATGGCTTCCTGTCCATTATTAGCAATAGAGAAAGTTATTTGAGAAGCGTTGCCCAATATTTTTTTCATGACCAATTGGTTAAGCTTGTTGTCTTCAACCACAAGAACATGCAATGGCATTTTGTTATTTAGACCAGAAGAAGTAACCATGCTTTCTTTTGCCACACTTTTTAATGTTAAATCAATAAAAACATCGGTACCAACACCTAATTCGCTTTCAATTTTTATAGTACCATTAAATAATTCCACAATATGTTTTACTATAGTTAAGCCTAAGCCAATACCACCGTATTGTCGTTTATGGTTAAGCTTCATTTGATTAAAGCTATCAAAAATATGCGCTTTGGTTTCTTGTTTTATTCCTACACCAGTATCAGAAACCTGAAAAGAAAAACGGCATAAATCATCGGATAATTTTAAGCATGTTAGTCTGAAAAAAATAGTTCCTGTTTCGGTAAATTTAACGGCATTTGCCAAAACGTTATTAATAATTTGAACAAATCGTTTGGAGTCGGCATATACTTCAAAAGGTATGTCGGGATCCATCTCAAAAGTATAATTCAACGCTTTCTTTTCTGCCTCATTTTTCCAGTTATTGCTTATTTGCTTTAACTTTATTGAGGGGTTGAAGTTTGAAGAACTCAGCTCGAGTTCGTTCTTTTCAATTTTTTCAAAGTCTATAATGTCATTCACATTACTTAATAAACTTAGTGAAGCATTTTTAATAATTTGATAAGACTTTTTATTCTTTTCGCTTTTTTGGGATTCCAATTCATGTTCGGCTATTCCCATAATAGCGTTAATAGGTGTTCTTAATTCATGGCTCATATTGGACATGAAATAGGTTTTTAACTTGCTGATCTCTTCGGATTTATTTAGTGCTTCTTCTTGAGATTTTTCTTTTTCAAGTCTTAATTGTTTAATTAAATTGGTCATTGATAAAGAAAGAAAAATAACCTCAAAACCAGAACCAAATTTTGCGCTATTAAGAATGATGAAGCTATTGGGTAAAAGGCTTAGGTTATTCATTACAAAACCTAGTAACCCTATCACCAAAAAGAGGATACCAAATGAAAAGTAAGGGTCAATTTTTATACGCTTAAACTGCATAGTAAAAATGGTTGCTAAAATTAATAGTAGGCTAAATAAACCATTTATATTACTAAGTGGGTATGCTATTTTAAGCGTATTTTGGTTTATAAAGAGCATTATAAACAAAACTGCCAGAACATAATAGATTATATTGAACCCCTTTTTAAAACCTTTTAACTTGTTATTTACTTTTAGAAAATGTTGACAGTATTTCAATAAAAAGAAATTTGAAAACAGTGCGGTAATCAGCACGGCTCTATGGTCCAGGTATCCAGCTCCAGGGAATATATATTCGTGTATTAAACCATCTAGAGCGGCTTGCATAAACCCAATGGATAAAACATAAAAACCATAATACAAAAATGCTTTTTCCTTTAAGCTCGAATAGAAAAACAAATAAATAACACTTGCCAGGAAAAGCAAACCATAAAACAGACCAAGGAATAGCTGTTGATTATAATTAGCCATCCAGAAGGAAGGCTCGTCATAAAGCTTTAAGGGGAGGTTTATGGTTTCTCCATCGCTGGCAAGATGTATGTATATTTGTTGGGTTTCTTGTGGCGGAAGCGTTAATTTAAAAATAGTAGACCTGTGTTTGACTTGTTTTTTGTTAAAAGGAATAAGGTCGCCACTTTTATAATGTTTAATGGTGCCATTACTTATCTGGTAAAGATTAACTATATCGGTAATTGGTCTTGCAGTTTCTAAGTAGTAATTATCTGGATTGTCCGAGTCATTTTTTAACTTGAATCTTACCCAATAATTATCTGAAGTGAATCCCAAACTGTGATTATCGGATTTCAGATTTTGATATTCGATTAACGGATTTTCTAAAATTTCGGTGATAGTTCGTATTGAATCCCCAACATTTGTAAATTCGGCATATTCATAAAGCCCCCCTTTACTTTTTTGAATGCTGAAAACATCATTTTGAGCAAATAAACTATAGCTGAGAATATATACTAGTAATAGTAAACGTTTCATGTTTGGGGCTTTGGGTACTTCCAAACATAACTAAAAATTGTTGGTTTTAGACTTTTTAACGGAAAAAACATTGTTTTCGTCTAATAAAAACGCATTTCGTCGATAAACATGTTAAAAAGAGAGTGTCTAAAAAGCGTCATTTAGAATGTGAATGTACCTGTACCTGCCTTGCTGCAGGAAGAGAATCCATCAAATTAAATATTAAACAAGAACTCATATTATTTGGGTCTTCATCCTCTTGATTAATTTTTCTTATCATTTCATTAAATTGTAGGAAAAACACCCTGTAACGTAGGGTGTTTTTCCTGTTACTTTGGTCGCTTAATTTATAAACATTTGCAATTCATACCATATTGCTCAATAAAAAATAATAAAGGGTTCTTTATTTTTTATAGGAGATTAATCATTTTTTAGAACCTCAAAAACTAATTCAATAATGAGTTCACACCTTAAGTTTGTTGAGCTACAAAACATTCGACTTGTAGTTTCAGATTTAGATGCAGCCTCGGAATTTTACCGTGATGTTTTTGGTTTCATTGAAATGCAGTCGCATGAAAAAATCAATGATCCAGTACTTACATCGTGGTTTGGTTTCGGTGACAGGCCAAAAGAATTGGACATAAATATTAGATTTATGTTCATTCCAGAAGTAATGACTTTGGCTCTAATGAAGCCAGAATTTAAAGATGGCAGGCACAAAAAATGGCACCCATTTGGTAATACAAATGAAATAACCGGTGGTTTTCAAGGATATGGTGTAGCGCCCATTTCCTTTTTAGTGGAAGACTTAGATGCTGCTTATAAGCATATTCTAAGCTTTGCACAAGATCCTTCATATGATAATATATCCATATCGGCACCGCCTCAAAAGCTCAGCCCGATTAAACCACATCAAGTAAGTGCTTCCAAAAACAGCATTATTCATGGTAACACAGCACTTTTGGAACGTTATCGTAAAGTCTGGGAAACACGGGAAAACTTCCACTTTAGAGATCCTTTTGGGATTCATTGGGTATTATGCTCCAATGTTGTTTAATGTTTAACTTAAAAAAATCTAATTATTATGGGATGGACACATCGCGCTGGCGCTCAAATGCTAGCATTATATCCAGAATTGGCCAATGTTCCTGAGTTAATGGAAAGGTGGCCTGCATTAAGACTTGCTGTACAGGAATTACGTTTAGGTAATGAAGGAAAAGATAAAAGCAATGACTTAAATGATGGGAACGGAAAGAATGATAAAAAATAATTATTAAACTAATAAGGTTAGGGGAAAGTACCAAGTATTTTACCTAGCCTTTATTATTATACATGAAATGATGCTGAATAATTTTCCAAAAGAAACCGTTTATGCATACCCAAATTGGCATATTTCCGGGCACTATAAGTCAATTTCTAAATTAGAAGAAGCACAAAATTTTCGTTTGGATAATGGACCCACTGCTATTTATGTGCACGTACCATTTTGTTATACATTATGTCAGTTTTGTGGCTTTACAAAAACAGATGATTTTAATAAATCTGATTTGGATGATTTTGTTAAAATTACTTGTGCTGAAATAGATTTGGTTGCCGATAAGTTTCAAATTTTTGATCGCTCTATTGATGCTATTTATTTTGGAGGCGGGACGGCATCCGTATTATCCATAAATCAAGTGGAAAGAATTTTTAAGCATATATATGCGACATTTAATGTAAAAGATAATGCAGAGTTAAGCTTTGAAGGCGAATGTAGAAGTATGATAAAGACTGGGTTTGTTGAAGGTTTAGCTAAATTAGGGTTTAATAGAATTTCTTTTGGAGTTCAAACCATGGATGTTGGTGCGCGAAAGGCTTTAAATTTAAAACCAACAATTAAATCGCTAGTCGATTTGACCCGTAAGGGAAAGGCATTATTTGAAGAAGTTGCTGTAGACTTTATTTATGGCTGGCCAGGACAAACAACCGATATGGTCCTAACGGACATTAATGAGTTGTGTGAAAAGCTAGAGCCTACTGTCATTGAAGTTTTTCAATTTGAGAAATCTGATGCTTCGCCATCTTTTCTGAATCATCTATACAATAGTGGCCTAAGGGATGCATCTACAGAAGAGCTCCAAAAACAAATGGAAGTCTTGGAAACGGCGTTAAGGCATAGAGGGTTTTCACGTAAATCATTTACAATTTTTGCCAATAGCACATTCATGCCCACACAAAAATCATCTAATTATTTACCCTGTTTTTATGGCTATAATGCCTCCACAGTATTAGGTTTTGGGAGAGGCGCACAATCTTGGTACGGTGGTTATATGTGGTCTTGCTCACTTTTGCCCGAAACACATAAAACGTTAATTGAGAATGGAACACTTCCGGTATCGGTTCTTGGAAATTATGACACAAACGAACGGGAGGCAACATCGTGGGTTAGAAGAGGATGGGTAAGTAAGCACTTTGTTAATGATCAAGATGATTATTATGTAAGTAAAATAAATGAATTAATAAAAAACGGCTATGTTCTTGACGATTCCAATAAGTACTTGCTTACAGATTTAGGATGGAAATGGATTCCTTCCCTTTTATACTTTTTAATGCCTGAACATCAACAGGCCCTATACTCACGTGATTTTGATTTTAATGAAATTGGACGTGTTCCGGTTAACTAAATAATTTTAATTATGGCATATATTAAAGAACTTAAAACAGGAGTTTTGGCGGCAATAGAAAACAAACTTTTATTGTTTGGCGAAACATTACATTTTACCGATCAAGCAATAGAGCATAAAGATAATGCAGATTTAAGCTATGGATGTATTTTGGCTATTAAAGAAGCGCGATATGATGATGCCGAGGAAATTGCTAAAAAAGCCATATCTTTTTTTCCGTCCAGTGTTGAGTTTTACCATAACTTAGGCATAATTAGGCATGTACAAGGGCAGTTGGATGTTGCAGCAGCATATTTTGAAGTATGTATTTTATTAAATCCATATTTTGATCCGGCTATCGACAATCTTGCTAATGTACGCCTTACCCAGAACAACCTTAAAGGGGCCCTACGGGCTGCCTTAAAGCTGGAAAAAGTGGTTCCTGGACTTTCCGATAATGCTTTTCGGATAGGAACCATATATTTAAGAAGAGGTAAATACAAAAAGGCCAATGACTGGTTTGATCGTGGTTTAAATGCACGTATTCCACAACGTTTATCAAGAATGCTTTCTTATGGAACCATTACAGCGCCACGCCTAAAAAATGACCTAGAACAAATAAAGTACATGAAATCACAAGGCATTCTTGATCCTTTCTACGATGAGGTTATCAAACAATACGAACGTCTTCTTGAAAATTCGCCACAACCGAAAAAGAAAAATGATTGGACAGAAGATCTGGATCAGGCATTGTGCTCATCAGACCTTCTTTGTATAGCTCCTTTTTACAGGAGATCATTACATATAGAGCCTTGCGACCGTGTAAAAGACTTAGCAATTAACCCATTTAACAGCAAGCAAAAGATTTTGGACCAATGGAAGCAAAAAAAGCCATATTCCTTTGTTGTGATTGATGATTTTTTAAACCCCGAAGCATTAAAGTCATTACAAGCGTATTATTTAAAGTCGACTATTTGGCACAATGATTCCCAGAAAGGTAGAAATTATATAGGAGCCTATAAAGAAATGGGGCTGTATACCCCCTTAATGGAACAGATTATCGAAGAGTTTAAAGAGGGATATGGAGACATTGTTAAGGATCACCCTTTAAGGGAACTTTGGGCATACCGTAATGTTACCGGAGATCATGCCATAGGGGCTCATGCAGACTTTTCAGCTGTTAATTTAAATATTTGGATAACACCAAATAAGGCCAATTATTCGCCAGAAAGTGGTGGTTTGATAATATATCGTTCCATATGCCCGGACAAATGGGATTTTGATGATTATAATGGTGATCAGACCCAAATAGAAGATTTTATTTCTGGGGCCGAAAAATATATAATTCCCTATAAGGAAAATAGGGCCATTATTTTTAATGCGGCTCTTTTTCATGCAAGCGATTCAGTAGATTTTGGTTCAAACTATGAGGATTGGAGAGTAAATACTACTTTTTTATTTGGAGATCGTAAAACCCATAAATCGTATTAATAGGTTTGGACTATAAGTTGGATCATATTGAAGAGATCGTTCACTTTAACCATGAATTTTGGTTGCGGTTTGTAAAAAACCATTGGACAAAACGGCCATTAAAGATTGAAAACCCATTTTCGGAAAAAATAACGGATGAAGCGACTATATTTTCTGCATTAAAAGAAGCAGGGAAAAGTTTTAAAACCAAAGAGCATGTGAATTTTGGATTATGGGTCGATGGCCATACAGCGGTTAATTATGGACGGTTATTTGCACAGGATTCAGATGATAATCTGGAAAATTACCTAAAGCGCATATTAAGTAGCGGTCATGACGAGTTTTGCTATGCACAATTTAATATGCAATGTTATGCTCTTGATTTATGGGATGCTGCTAAGGATTTTATTAAAGGGCTGATAGAAATTGTTGGTATACCAGCTGGAGAGCTGGATACCGATATTTTTCTGGGCTGTTATAAAAAGACCCCAAGAGGTATACATACAGATGCAGCAGAAACATTTATGCATGTAATAAAAGGGCCAAAAACCATTGCCTTATGGCCAAAAGAATATTTTGATGATAAGTATGTTGCTATTGCCGGGGAGGGGTTGAATAAAACGATACTGGTTGACGAGATTGAGCCTTACATGAAGGACGCCATAATTTTAAAAGGAAATACAGGAGACATGTTATATTGGCCTGCTTCTTATTGGCATATTGGGCTACATGATTATTCTGTAGAGGCCTTCGATTATAGCTTGGCCTTTAATATTGGGTATTTTCATTTCCAAAAGGAAGATGGCATCGTAAGGGACATGGTAAACGATCTTTTCGATACACTATCTCGGGAGCATATGGGGGCTACTTCCATTAAAAACTTGTTAGCCATCCCGCCTTTAGAAAAAATAACGCAGAAAATGCTTCAGACTATTATTGGAAGCCATCAGTTTTTAGAAGAACTGGAGCAAAATTGGCTTAAACATGCTTCGGGGTTTGGGTTTTACGAATTGCCCAGATTATGTAATAAAAATGGTGATACCGCTTTAAGTTATCGGTTACGAAATAAAAATGATAACGTTCAATTAAAAAAAGTAGGAGAAAATTATTTTCTTTTTACCTCTGGATATGGAAAAATAGTTGAATGGGATGAATGTCTTGAATCTGCAATTTTTGATTTAAATGCGGGTAGGAGCACCAAAAAACTAAGCTTGGAAATTAAAAGCCTATTGCTCAGTTGGCACTCAATTGTTCCTGTAGATATAGCTAAATCCATATAAAATAACATGAACCTTCAGAGTAAAAAACCGAATTTCTTCGTTAAAAATACTCGCCGTAACTAGGTTATGCCTACGCTTTTTAACTAGAACTTCAATTTTTTATATCTAAATATTCTATGCCATTTTATATCGACTTAGCTATATATGAAAAAGAGACGCTCTAAAAAGTACTCGGTAGGATAATTTTTCGTTTCCAATACTTTTTAGGGCGCCTTATTAGGAAAGTTTATTGTGATTTATTTCCTGTCATTAATAGTTCGTTACAAACGACTTCGGTGATGTATCTTTTATTTCCTTCCTTATCATCATAGCTACGGGACGTTAACTTGCCCTCAATAGCGATTTCTTTTCCTTTCGTTACATATTTCTCAATGATCTCTGCCGTTTTGCCCCAGGCTACAACATTGTGCCATTGGGTGTCCGTGATTTTTTCACCGTTACTATTGGTGTAGCTTTCATTTGTTGCCATAGTAAATTTGGCTAAAGTTCTACCTGACTCTAGATTGATGATTTCCGGATCGTTTCCTAAGTTACCAATCAACTGTACTTTGTTTCTAAGCGTGTTCATAATTTTAAATTTTAATCGTTAAACAGTTAATGTATAACCCTGAACTCATTTCAGGGTCTTTTAAATTCAATGTAATTTTTTTTGTGAAAAGTACTGAAGCAAGCCAATACAAATTCAACACTGCAAATATGAAACGGCTTCCAAATTTTATTCGGTACTTACTTATTTAAAATCGCTTGTAAATGTTTGTAGTCGTTTGTAAATGGTTATATTTTTGTATATTAGGCAATTATATAAAACAACAGAACAAAATGGCATATCATTTAAAACAAGCCTCGGAAATTTTAGAGCGTACGCCAAATACACTTAATGCAATGCTTTCGAATTTATCGGATGCATGGATTTATACTAATGAAGGTGATAATACCTGGAGTGTTTTTGATATTGTTGGGCATTTAATACATGGTGAAAAAACAGATTGGATAATTCGAGCAAAAATGATATTAAGCGATTCAGAAAATAAAACATTTGAGTCTTTTGATAGGTTTGCACAATTTGAAAATTCGAAAGGGAAAACATTGCAACAGTTATTGGAAGCGTTTTCAGAATTACGGGCAAAAAACTTAAAGGCATTGAAGCAGTTGGAAATTACAGAATCCCAATTGGATATGAAGGCTACCCATCCGGAATTGGGCGAGGTAACCTTAAAGGAATTACTGGCAACCTGGGTCGCACACGATTTGGGCCATATGGCTCAAATTGCCCGAGTTATGGCAAAACAATATAAAGATGAGGTGGGACCATGGGAGGCTTTTATCCCTATTTTAAATAAATAAAAATATGTCTATTAAAGAGATTATAAAAGCATTGGAAAACAACCAACAAGTATTTAAAAGTCTTTTAATATCTAAAGGAGAGGAACAATATTTATGGAAACCCGAGCCTGTAAAATGGAGCTTGCTAGAAATTGTGTGCCATTTATTAGATGAGGAACGGGACGATTTTAAAGCCCGTGTAAAACACGTTCTTGAAACCCCTTTAAAGGCATTGATACCTATTGATCCCGAAGGATGGGTTAAAGAAAGAGCCTATATAACCAGGGATTATAATCAAACACTTCAAGCTTTTTTAGAAGAACGCCATAAATCCGTTACGTGGTTAAAAAGTCAAATACATGCCAATTGGGATAACCAATTAACACATCCCAAGTTGGGCGATATGTCGGCGAAGTTATTTTTAACGAATTGGTTGGCTCACGATTATTTACATATTAGACAAATTTTAAGGTACCATTATAATTATTTAAAACAGAAAACCAATATTGATTTGGGATATGCAGGGAGCTGGTAAAAAATGAAGTTATTATGACATTTCGTATAGAAACACAACGATTAATTTTAAGGGAATTAAGACTATCTGATTTAGAAGGTATGTTCGAGTTGGATTCTAATCCGGAAGTACATAAATATTTAGGTAATAAGCCTATAAAAACCAAAGAGGAATCCCTAAAGATTTTAGAGGATGTTATCAATCAATATACAAAACACGGTATTGGCCGATGGGCTTTGATTAATAAAGAAACCCAGGAGTTTATGGGATGGTCTGGGCTAAAGCTCAATACAGAAGGCCATATGAACGGTTTTACCGAATTTTACGATGTAGGCTACAGATTAATAAAACGTTTTTGGGGTAAAGGGTATGCAACAGAATCTGGTAAAGCAGCAGTCGATTATGCTTTTAGGGTTTTAAAACTTCCAGAATTATATGGCATCACAGAAATGGGAAACCAAGCCTCCCACAAGGCCCTTTTAAAATTAGGATTAAAGTATGTCGAAGATTTTTATTATGAAAAAGAAAAATTAAAACTTCGTTGGTATAAAATTGAAAACAAAGAGCTATGCAAAAACAATGTTTAGAATGTGGAGATAATCTAGTTGGCAGAATAGATAAGAAATTCTGTAGTGATGGTTGTCGAAATGCTTATAACAATAAGGTAAACAAAGACAGTAAAAATTTAATACGCAATACCAATAATAGGTTACGCAAAAATTATAGAATTTTAGAAACGCTCAATCCAGCACAAAAAACAAAAACATCCCGCGCCAAGCTTATAGAAGCCGGTTTCGATTTTAACTATTTTACGAGTATCTATACAACAAAGGCGGGCACTGTTTATTACTTTGTGTACGATCAGGGGTATTTACCCCTGGAAGGGGATTATTATGCATTGGTGAAAAGAGACAGTTGATTTCTATTTCCAGTTTTGTCCTTTTAAGGCCAGGGCGGCTTTAAGGATATCTTTTTGGCTTATCTGCCCGACTAGTTTACCATTTTCAACAATAGGAAAACGTCTTCGCTTAGATTCGAGAAATTTATTGGCAGCATCAAAAATATTCATATTGCCATCAATAGTTTCAACATTTTTAACCATATGCTTTTCAACGGTGGCGTCTTTGTCCATAGGCATGTTATAATACCTGCTTTCACTTATTTGTTTAATACAATCCCCTTCAGATATAACACCTATTAATTCGTTTTTTTCATTTATTACGGGACCTCCTGAAATTCTATATTTTATTATAGCATCAATGACCTGTTCGACTCTTTGGTCTGATCTAAATGTAATCAAATTTGTGGTCATATAATCACTAACCTTAATTGGGGTGTTGGGGGTAGCTGTAGCCTTTTTTGTTTTTTTTCGTGAAGCTAGAAAACTTTTTATTCCCATGATAACTGAATTTAGTAAACTTAAATATAGTTATTATTTTTAGATTTTCCTAAAGATGTTTTTTCATGTCAGGGGAATTTTAATAAATAATGATATACCATGGTATCATAAAGATGCCATATAATTTCCAGAGTAGACAGCTACTTTTCTTAATTTAAAATAATTAGCATTCTTTTAAGGGTTTAAATGTTAATTTTTTATAGTTTTAGCACGTTAAAATAAATATAAGAAGATGAAAAGACTATTTGGTTTGATTTTATTGGCGAGCGGCTTGATGTTAAATGCACAAAGTAACCCGGAATTAATAAAACATTACGAAGCTTATTACAAGCAAATGAAAGCTCAAGGGGATGTACAGGGTATTATAAATGGGATGACGCATTTAAATTTATTAGCACCATCTAAAGCAAGAAAGGATACTTTGGCTTATTTATATATGAGCGAAGGTAAATATATGCAAGCCCTCAATACCATTGGAATAGAAAAAAGTACTACAGATTCTGATATTGCGGTTGAGGTAAAGGCATTGTCCTTAAAATCGGTTAAACAACCAAAATTGGCCATTGGATTTTTTGAGGAAATGTTTAAAAGAAATCCAAGCCCTTTAATTGCATATGAACTGGCAGAACTTAATTTGCAGATTCAAAACATGGCAGAAGCAGAAAAACATATTGCTTATGGTTTGGCAAACGCTAAGGACGATATGAAGAAAGCTTTTTACGAGACCCAAACACCTTATGAGGTCTCTTTAAAAGCGGCATTTATGTATTTAAACGCACTAACGACTTATAATAAGGACAAAAAAGCAAATATCGATGCAGCTGTCGATATTCTAGATGAAACTTTAAAAATGGCCCCTAGTTTTAATTTAATTCAATTAACAAAAAATGAATTGTTAAGGCAAAAGCAGGTGATGCAGACGCAAGCAGCACAGCCAAAAAACTAATAAAAAAGTCTTGTCATAAATAATTATATCGGACTTAAGAAAGGATTAAATTTAAGAAACAACAAAAAAAAGAGGCTGTCTGAAAAGTGTCATTCAGAATGCAATGAAGAATCTCTCTATATTTGCACTAGATATTTACCTATTAATATACCGTTTTTTAGATTCTTCAGTCAGTTCCTCCCTGTCTGCCGACAGGCTTCTGAATGAAAATATATTACTTTTCTGACTGCCTCTTTTTTGTTCAAAATTGCCAACCTATTTTAGAGCGACATACTTTTTGTTTACTTTGCTATTTTTCTAAATCCAGAAGGCGTTTTAATAATATATAAGCCCGAAGGAAGCATATTGATCATGTTGTTTTCTTGTTTGATTGAGTTGGCTTTGGTTGATTTAATTAAAACCCCAGTTGCATCATGGACGTTTACTTCATACCTTTTTTGACTATTTTCGGATACCGTGATTGTTTTGTTTATTATAATATGATATTACTGGGATGGATAAAAATCTATTATTGTCCTCTCAGCCTGAAGCCCTTCGTTAACATGATTTTTGTTATCAACAACAATATATACGTATGCTCTACCATTAGAATCAGTGTATGAGTCTATATAGCTAAATCCATATAAAATAACATGAACCTTCACAGTAAAAGACCGATTTTCTTCGTTAAAAATACTCGCCGTAACTAGGCTATGCTTACGCTTTTTACCTATAACTTCAATTTTTTTATTTCTAAATATTCTATGCCATTTTATATCGACTTAGCTATACATCTTCCTTTCTAACATTAATATGTATTAAATAGGATATTTTATTTTAATTATTTAAATTCGTATTTTGCGATTCGCGAATCGCGAATCGCGAATTAATAAAGACAAGAATTATGAAAAAACATAATGGTATGCGACCTCAGGATTTGGTTATTTTACTTAAGGTCATAGCTAAAGGAGATGAAGATTGGATAATGAAAGATATAGCTTATGAGTTAAGAATAAGTAATAGCGAAGTTAGTGAGTCTTTCAACCGTAGTGTTATAGCTGGTTTAATTGCTAGTGATAAGAAAATGGTGATGAAATTAGCGTTATTGGAGTTTTTGAAATTTGGATTAAAATATGTTTACCCACAAAGACCAGGTGGATTAGTACGTGGTGTAGTAACAGCCCATAGTGCAGCTCCTTTAGTAAATATTATTCAAAGTGATGAAGTTTATGTTTGGCCATATGCTGAAAGTAATGATAGAGGGTTTTCAATAGAACCACTACATAATAATGTTCCAGAAGCAGCTTTAAAAGATAAAGTATTACATGAATTATTAGCCTTAGTCGACGCAATCCGTTTAGGCAATGTTAGAGAACAAAAAATTGCGATAGGGGAACTTGAAAAACATTTCAATTGAAAAACACCATAATAAATAGAAAGATTATAGAGCGTGTCGCTCAAGCACTTGGAGAATTAAATAATGAAGTTATTTATGTTGGTGGAGCCACAGCCTATATGTAAATGATCCTGCTGCGGATGATGTAAGACCTACAAAAGATATTGATATCAGTATTAAAATAGCATCACTCTCACATCTTGAAGAAATTAGAGAAAAACTAGTAGCCAAAGGATTTAAGCAAACCGCTGATTTAGATGTCATTTGTAGATTCAAATTAGATGATATATTAATAGATGTCATGGGAACAAAACCAATTGGATGAGCGCCAGCAAACCCGTGGTTTGAAGCAGGGTTCGAAAATAGAGAACAAATAGATGTTGAAGGACAAACCATAAATATAATGACATTGCCATACTTTTTTGCAAGTAAATTTGTTGCACATTCAGACCGAGGAGGTAATGATCCAAGAATGAGTCATGATTTTGAGGATATTATATATATCCTAGATAATAGAGCGGATTGGCATGAGATTATTAAAAATACAGATATAGATGTTAAGTCTTATTTGCTAGAACAGTTTCAAAATATTTTAGAATCAAGCAGGATGCAAGAAGCCATATTAGGTAATCTGTACTATGAAACACAGGAAGTACGATACAAAATGATAATAGGAAAAATTGAACAACTATTTTAATATTAGAAGTACTAATGCTTCCGCAGAAGCTTTCAATGCCAAGATCAAAGAATTCAGAGCTCAATTCAGGGGCGTTAGGGAGGTGAAATTCTTCCTCTTTAGACTAACTAAATTATATGCGTAATTTATGACCTCCCCAAGAATATTGCTTGATCCTATATTATGTTTTTAAGGTATTATTCACAGCTTCGCTGCTACCTTCTTAACAAAATATTTTTTGTTTCTCGGTAATATTCAGAATGACACTTTTCAGACCTCTTTTATTTTATTAAAAACTGTCAACCTATTTTAGGACGGGACAAATAGTAAAAAAGCACCCCATTTGGGATGCTTTTTTGTCTAAAAAGATATATTTTATTACTATTTATAGACCAGCATTTCTCCAAGTCCATCCAGAAATATCTAATGCCGTAGCATCTTTTCCAGAATTAAGTGTATATTTATCAGTCTCTCCAGATAGTAGAGTTGCATCAGCATTGGCACCTTCTATTTGTACATTAGATAAAGCACCACCATCTTTCATGTCTAAATCTACGTCATAACCAGTTAAATGTAAACCAGTAATGGTTCCACCAGATTGTTTTTTAAATTGTAAACCAGTTCCACCTACACTAGAAATAGCCGTGATATTAGTAAAAGTTGGATTTCCATTGTCTTTGTCTCCTTCAAAAACAGTTGAGAAACCGGCAACCGTATGAGAAATATAAGCATTAGTTACAGATCCATTCCACCCTTCGGTCCAGTCGATAGAATCATCATCATTGTTTTCTAAGTATAAGTTAGATGCAGAAACAGTTCCACCAAAAAACTCAACCCCATCATCAGAACCATTTATAACGGAAATGTTTTCTATAACAGTTTCAGAACCAACTGCATATAGCGAAAGACCATTGTATTGAGACTCAGAGTTGATTTGAGCTCCGGTTCCTTTAAGTACTAAATATGTTATAGAACCAGAGTTATCATTATCAGTTGTGCCACCATATACAAAACCACCTATTTCAGCTACAGCATCAATGCCAGCAGTAGTTGTAGCATTACCACAAATAGTTAAACCTCCCCAGTCTCCACCATTTGCAGCTGTAGATGAAATTACAACGGGATCAGATTCGGTACCTTGAATATCTATTTCACCACCTTGTAAAACTGCAATGTAAACACCAGTACCACCGTCTCTGGCAGTAATTTTAGTTCCTGCAGGAATTGTTAATTTAGCACCACTTTGAACAATATAAGAAGAGTTTAATGTGTAGTTTACTGAAGCGTTTAAAGTAACGTTACCCGTAACAGCACCTTGTAAAAGGCTACTTTCAAATGATAAATTTGTATCTACCCAATCAAAGTCTGAAGCAGCTACAGTAGGAACAACAGAAGTATTTAAAGAATAAAAGTATTCTCCTGTTTCTAATTGTTTTTCAGGAGTTGCATGAGCAACAGGTGAGTAACCATCGTTAAAAATGACATTTGCAGTATCTCCACCGTCTTTCATATCTAAATCTACATCATAACCACTTAAAGAAAGTCCATCAATAGTAGCTCCAGATTGTAATTTGAATTGTAATGCAGTACCACCTACAGTTGAAATTGCCGTTATATTCGTGAATTTTGGATTTCCATTTGTTTTGTCTCCTTCAAACACAGTTGAGAAATTAGCGATAGTATGAGATATATAAGCATTTGTTACAGACCCATTCCACCCTTCAGTCCAATCGATAGAATCATCATCATTGTTCTCTAAATATAAATTCGTTGCAGAAACAGTTCCACCGAAAAACTCAACGCCATCATCAGAACCATTTATTACTGCTACGTTATCTACTAATGTGCCAGAACCAACTGCATAAAAAGAAACCCCGTTATATTGAGATTGTGTATTGATTTGCGCTCCAGTACCAACAATTTGTAAATATCTTATAATTCCAGAACTATCTGTATCGTCAGTACCTCCGTAAATAAAACCACCAACTTCGGCTTGAGCATCAACACCAGCAGTAGTAGTCGCTTTTCCACACAAGGTTAAACCTCCCCAGTCACCACGATTTCCATCAGCAGATGACATTACAACCGGATTTCCTGCATTACCATTAATGTTAATTTCCCCGCCTTTTAAAACAGCGATATATACATCTGTACCACCATTATCGGCAAGAATTTTAGTGCCAGCAGGAATACTTAATGAAGCGCCGTCTGCTATAATAAATTGACCTGTTAAATTATAAACGGTTGAAGCTTTAAGAGTATAGTTTTCTTCTAAAGTACCATTCATAACCCCAGCCTCTAAGTTTTCAATAACTTTAGCCTCAGAAGGAGCTATTGGCGCTGGATCATCAGAGCTACAGCTGGTTAAACTAATAGCAGTAAATGCTAATGCCACAGCAATTAATTTTAAAGATAATTTTTTCATTTTTGATTTTTATTATTTTATAATAGTTATGCAAAGAAAATCGATTCATTTCTCCTTTTGTTTACTAGAATATTAAACGTAGGTTACGTTTTGTTGTTAAATTATGTGCTTTTGTTACCAAAAGGTTAACTATGTATAACCGATGTTTTGATGTTTCGTTTTTTGTTCTTTTAAATTAATTTTTATTTGTGTTTTTGTAATATTTATTAAAAAGAGAACCTCAAAGATTTCCTTGAGGTTTTAGACGGTTCTACGATTTAATTGTATGTTTATTTAAACGTATACTTTAAGCTCAAGCTTAATAAACTTCCTTTTTTATATGAGCTTACAACTTCGTTTGTCTCAACACTTGTGTTAATGTCTCTAATTAACTGTGTTTGTTCTATATCTGGATTAAGAAGGTTTCTTCCAATAAATTTTAATAATAAATGGTCTGTTATTTTTTTACTAACAACCAAATCCATAGTAAAGAATCCTTTTTCTATAATTTCATCATTATAAAGAGTATTGCTATTAGCAAAATCTTCAGGAGACCCTAATGCAAATATTTTGTCTGATGAATAATTGCCAGTTATGGTAGCAATAAATTCTTTTTCTTTTTGATTGTTGTATCCTAATGATCCATTTAAGATTAAATCTGAAGCGCCTTGTAAATCGGATTCTGTAATATTTTTATATTGAAACTCTTCTAATAAATCTTGATTAAACCACATTTTAGTTATGTTGGCATTAAAGTTAAGGATGGGTTTTTCTTCCTCATTTTCAATTAAGTTTAAACGTGTTTCTAGCTCGGCACCAAAAACGTTAGCTTTTTTACCTGTATTCGAGAATTCAAAAATCCCGGCAGAGCCTCTGGTTAAAGCTAAGTTAATTGGGTTTTTTATTTGTTTGTAGAATGTCGTAGCCGAGATTAATTCTCCTTGCTTAGGGAAAAACTCCCATTTTAAATCAACATTAAAAACATCGGATTTTTCTAAATTAGGATCACCTCTTGTAACGCGACCAGTTGGCGAAACATACTCAAAAGGAGATAACTCTTTAAATTCTGGTAGGGTTTGGGTTAAACTTGAAGCAAAACGTAAAAAGTTTTTTTCGTTTAACTCATACTTTAAATTAACACTTGGGTATATTTCGTTATACTCTTTTGCAATGGAACCAACACGCCCAACAAAGTTTGCCACATCCCATAATACATTTATTTCATCTCTTTCATATCTCACGCCAATATTTCCAGAGAATTTTTTGTTTAGACCAAAATCTAGGTTGGCAAAACCAGACATAATAGCTAGGTCTGCATCATATCTATCAGGATCACTTTCTCTTAAAACTAAGCCATTGTTAAAGTTAGCTTCAGTAAAAGTGATTGAAAAATCATCTACAGATGGAACTTGAAAATCTCTAGCTCTAACACCAATAAATAAAGAACTAAATACTCTTTCTTTTTTACGGATATTAACACCTACATTAAGCTTGAAGGGTTTTTTCTCATCTTCATCTAATTTTCCAAAACTTATCTCGTCTTTTAGATAGGCGTTATATTCAGTATCTTCAATTTTTTGGCTAGACTTTCTTTGTTGAAAATCACCAACATGAGCATATTGAACCGTATTGGCATCTAAAATGTTTGCTTCGTTTCTAATCCTGTTAGGTTCTTCAGCTAATACAAAATTATAGCCAACTGCCCAATTTAATGCATTGTTTTCACTTATTTTATGATCCCCAATTATTTGATTAACGAGCAGCCTGGTTTGTTTGAAATTTTGGTCTCTTACAAAGGCGCCGTCTTCTTGAGGGTCTTGATCGAAAACATAGCCTAAACCATTTCTACCTTGCTCATAAACATTATCTGTACTTTTATTAACGGATAAACTGCTTATTTTTATGTTATTGTTATTATCTAATTTGAGTCCTAAATTCACATATCCAGTAGAATTTGTATTCGTTGTAAATGACTCAACATCTGTAAATTCATTGTCTAAAATATTTGACCTATAACTTCTGAAGATCCCCTCTTGATATCCAAAAGATTTTGAATGAGAACCAGAAGCAAAGATCGATAGTTCTTTTCCGAAAACATCAAACTTATATCCACCAGATAGAGACAGGTTATAGTTTCCAGTGTTTTTTTGATTTAATGGATCCCAACTTTGTCTTGTAATTAAGTCTACAAGAGCGAATTGTTTTTTATGAAAACCAAGTGTAACGTCATTAGAAGCTACACTTCTTTTAAAATCACCATCCAATCCTAAAACATTAGTATTATAACTTGAACCTGCACTAACAGAAAACTCCTTTTTTGAATATCCTTTTGAAGAGATGTCCACATTTCCAGAAGTTTGATCGGCATAACCAGAGGTAGTATAAGTTTTACTTATTCCAACATTTTCGATCATATTGGTTGAAAATAAGTTTAGATTGATATTTTTATTATCAACGTTATCAGATGGTATCGGTAAGCCATTCATTGTAGTAGATAAATATCTATCCCCTAAACCTCTTATGTATATTTCTCCAGTTCCTTCACTTTGTGTAACTCCAGAAATTTTAGTTGTTGCTGTTGCGGCATTAGAAACTCCAATTTTGCTTAATCTTTCAGCTCCAATACTTTCTTTAATAACAACAGCTTTCTTTTGTTCTATTAAAAGCGCCGTTTCACTGTCTCGTTTAGTCGTTGTAGTAATCACAATTTCACTTAAAGCTGCCGCACTGGCACCCATAGGTACATTTACTTCGGTGACCTTACCTGCAACTACCTGTACATTTATTTCTTGGGTTTCATATCCAACAAAACTAAAAATTAATGTATAAGCTCCAGGACTTAAGGCTTCCAGCATATAATGACCATCAAAGTCTGAGGTTGTACCTTTGGTAGTCCCTTTTATTATTATATTAGCAAAGGCTAAAGGCTCATTGTTATACTCTTTATCTGTTAGCTTTCCAACCACAGAACCAGTACTTTGAGCATGCGAAAATGTAGCAGTAAGTACTGCTAATAATACTAAAATTTTTTTCATTATTTCATTTGATTTCTAGCTGCAAAGAACGGTAGGTTATGTAAAGACTATGTTACCTTTAGATTAAACAACAGTAACTAAAGGGTTATCTAAATGTTACCTGAAACGGGTCTGTTTTTTAATTTGTAAACAATAAGTTAACATTGAAAATACTTTAAAAAGAAGTTTTTTTATAAACCATAAAAGGTAGGTTATTAACCAAAGGTCTATATAGATGTTTTGTCTCCTTTTGTGTTAACTATAGTGAGTACACAAATATTGCATAATAAAAGATCGGACGCGAATGGTGCAAATCCAAGCGAATCCAATACTTTATAGTATAGATTGGACTTAGTATGAACATAAATCCCTGACCTATATAGGCTTGAAACCTATCAATAGACAGAATGATTAGTGAAAATTTGTGGTATTCGTGTCTTTTTTAAAGATGCGTACACGTGGTAGTTGTATTAAAGGGAAGTTGGAAAACAACAAGGATTTAAATAATTAGCGTATGCCTTTTGAGCAATTTTTTACACTTAATTAATTTAACCGAGAAGCTGTTTTGTTGTTTTTCTCGCTAGTATTAGCAATTGAAGCGAGTTCAAGTAAAGAGACTGTGCTTGCGCCTAAAGACGTTTTGATAAACTTAGATGCTCCAGACACCACTTTTACTTTCAGTTCTTTAGTTTCGTAACCTGCAAAACTGCATACTAGGGTATAGTCTCCATCTTCTAAATTTTCAATAACAAATAACCCCGTTTGGTCTGTGGTCGATTTTATAGAAGTTCCTTTAATAGAGACATCAGCAAAGACTAAAGGATTGTTGTCAAACTCTTGATCTGTTAATTTACCAGTTATTAAACCTGTGTTTTGTGAAAAACAAAAAGAAGCAAAAAGAAGGATAAAAAAAGTGATTAACTGTTTCATGGGTTTATGTAAAATAACACATGCAAAGAACCAATTTTTGAGTCAACCGTATGTTACCTAATTATTAAAGAACAGTGATTAAAATGTTATCTTAATGTTATCAAATTTTTGAGGGCCAATTATTATCGAATTTAATTATCTTGCTTGTTCTTAAAAATATAAAATGAACTGGGAACAATTATTATCCTTAAAGCGCTTTGGCGACACAAATAAACGTATACGAAAAGAACAAGATGAAACCCGTTTGGGGTTTGAGGTAGATTATGATCGGGTTATTTTTTCTTCAGAATTTAGAAGCCTACAAGATAAAACACAGGTGATCCCTTTATCGCAAACCGATTTTGTGCATACCAGATTAACGCATAGTTTGGAAGTAAGTGTGGTGGGGCGTTCTTTAGGACGGTTAGTTGGTAAGAAACTATTAGAAAAACACCCCCATTTGTATAGTGTACATGGATACCAAGCCAACGATTTTGGAGCGATTGTTGCCGCAGCTGCTTTAGCGCACGATATTGGAAACCCGCCCTTTGGGCATTCTGGAGAAAAGGCGATTGGGGAGTTTTTTAAAACAGGAAACGGAAAACAGTTTAAAGATCAATTGACCGAAAAGGAATATCAGGACTTATGCGATTTTGAAGGGAATGCCAATGGCTTCAAGATTTTAACCGAGAGCAGAGCGGGGCGTGATGGCGGCTTACGGTTGAGTTATGCGACTTTAGGAGCCTTTATAAAATACCCTAAAGAGTCTTTGCCTAAAAAACCAACAAAACATATTGCCGATAAAAAGTATGGCTTTTTTCAAAGTGAAAAAGAAGCGTTTGTGGATGTAGCCAATGAATTAGGTTTGTTAAAAAGAGGAGAAAAAGATATTAGTTTCTCTCGACATCCGCTTACTTTTTTGGTAGAAGCTGCAGATGATATTTGCTATACGATCATCGATTTTGAAGATGGTATTAATCTGGGGTTGATTCAAGAAGAATTCGCGCTTGAATATTTATCGAAAATTATTAGGAACACTATTAGACCCGAAAACTATTATGCCCTTTCAACCAAAGAAGATCGTGTGGGTTATTTACGAGCGCTCGCTATAGGATCACTTATAAGCGAAGCTGTGGATGTTTTTATGGCAAATGAAGAAGCTATTTTAAATGGTGAGTTTGATTGTGCGTTGTTGGATAAAAGTAAATACGAAGCCCAAATAAACGATATTATTAAAATAAGTGTTGAAAACATATACCAATCTACCGAAGTTGTCGATAAAGAAATTGCGGGTTATGGGGTGATCAACACCTTATTAAATACCTATACTAGTGCCATAAATAATGGATTCAATAACACTACTTCTAATTATGATAAGCTCATTTTAAAAGGTTTGCCAAAAACTATAAAAACAGATACACCTAGTTTATATCAACGTTTAATGAGTGTATGTTACCATGTGTCGCTGCTGTCTGACAGTAAAGCTATTCTCGATTATAAAAAGATAAAGGGGATGGAAATTTAAAAACATGCCGCATCAATGCCTAATGCAAGGCTTAGACCTGTCAGGTTTTAAAACCTGACAGGTCTGGGCAAAAAGTTATTGGTTATATCATACATTATTTTTGTCATGTACTTATGTAAACGTTAAAAAAGATTTTTCTGTTTAAATCAAACCAAAAACAACCGATCATTTTTAGTTTATAGTTATTATATAATTAAAATCCACTTTGATTTATTGATTTTGAACGATTGAATAAGTTATGAACGAAACTAGAGGGTTTTACAAAAAAACATCAGTCTGCAAAACTTGCCTTAAAAAAAGCTGTTAAACTTTTAGGATCTAATCCAATTAGTTTTTGAAGTTCATCTACTTTACCGTGTTCTATAAAATGATCAGGAATACCAAGCGTTTTAATAGTGTTTTTATAATTGTGAGCCGAAGCAAATTCTAAAATGGCAGATCCAAATCCACCCTTAACTGCATGATCTTCAATCGTAATAACAGTGTTGTATTTCTTTAATATCGCATGAAGCAAAATCTCATCCAAAGGTTTTATAAAGCGCATATCGTAATGTGCTATTTCTTTTGTGTTGCTCAGTTCTTCAATAGCTTCAGTAACATTTCTGGCAATGGCCCCAACACTTAAAACGGCCATGTTGCTTCCTTTTTTTAGTTGAATACCTTGGCCTATCTCTATTCTTGAAAAGGGTTGCTTCCAATCAATAGTAACGCCACGCCCACGAGGATAACGAATGGCTATAGGTTGCTCTAAACCCAACTGTACAGTATACATCATGTTACGTAACTCGATTTCATTTCTTGGAGAAAAGATAATAAGATTTGGAATGCATCTTAAATATGATAGATCATAAACACCGTGATGTGTAGCACCATCCTCTCCAACCAATCCAGCACGATCCAAACAAAAAATAACAGGTAGTTTTTGAAGGGCGACATCATGTATAACCTGATCGTAAGCACGCTGTAAAAAAGTGGAGTAAATATTACAAAAAGGGATGAGGCCCTGTGTTGCCATGCCAGCAGCCAATGTAACGGCATGCTGTTCTGCGATGCCAACATCGAAAGCGCGTTCAGGAACTTCAGCCATCATATATTTTAATGAGCTTCCAGTGGGCATGGCTGGTGTAATACCAACAATGTTTTTATTTTGTTTCGCTAATTCGACGATGGTATGTCCAAATACATCTTGATATTTGGGAGGTTGGATGGTTTCGGACTTTACAATTAAATCGCCCGTATGTGCATTAAATTTTCCTGGAGCATGGTATTTAACCTGATCTTCTTCAGCCTGCTTTAAACCTTTGCCCTTTGTAGTGATGATATGTAAAAATTTAGGGCCTTTAATCGTTTTTAAACGCTCCAATTCCGCAATAATAATATGTATATCATGGCCGTCTATAGGTCCCGAATAATCAAAGTTTAAAGCCTCAAAAATATTGTCTTGTTTTTGAGTGCCTTTTTTAACATTGGTTAAATATTGCTTTAAAGCACCAACGCTTGGATCGATACCAATGGCATTATCATTTAAAATAACCAGTAAATTGGCATTGGTGACCCCTGCATGATTTAAGCCTTCAAATGCCATGCCACTGGCTATGGAAGCATCGCCAATAACAGCGATGTGCTGTTTTTTGGTATCTCCTTTTAATTGAGAGGCAATGGCCATACCCAGTGCTGCAGAAATGGATGTTGAGGAGTGCCCAACCCCAAAAGTATCATAGTCACTTTCTTCTCGTTTTGGGAAACCGCTTAACCCACCAACTTGCCTATTGGTATGAAATATGTCTTTCCTACCGGTTAGGATCTTATGTCCGTAGGCCTGGTGCCCTACATCCCAAATAAGTTGGTCTTCGGGCGTATTGAAAATATAGTGCAGTGCAATAGTTAATTCCACAACGCCTAAACTAGCTCCTAAATGCCCTTCTTTGGTGGCAACGATATTAATTATGAATGCACGTAACTCTTGAGCAAGTTTGGGCAGGTCTTCTTGTTTTAAAAGACGGAGTTCTTTAGGGGAGTTAACGGTATCTAAAAGTTTTTGCATGCGACTACAAATGTACTGAAGTGGTTTAAATTTTTTTTCACTTCAATTTAAAAAGTTTAAACCGCTTCACCATTTTGAATTTGTATTTTTGCTTTTATGATTGAACCTTTTGATGATACATACTTTATGAAAAAAGCACTTCAGGAAGCAGAAGCTGCTTATGAAAAAGGAGAGATTCCTGTGGGGGCTGTTATCGTTATCGATAATAAAATAATAGCCAGAGGACATAATTTAACGGAAACGTTGACCGATGTTACGGCGCATGCCGAAATGCAAGCGATTACAGCGGCGGCTAATTTTTTAGGAGGGAAGTATCTAAAAAAATGTACGCTGTATGTTACCTTGGAGCCTTGCCAGATGTGTGCGGGCGCTTTGTATTGGAGCCAGATTTCCCATATTGTTTATGGTGCTAGGGACCAGAAACGTGGTTGCATAACGTTAAATACAAAATTGCACCCTAAAACTGTTATAAAAGGAGGGGTCATGGCTGATGAAGCTTCGGAATTAATGAAGCGGTTTTTTATTGAAAAACGGAATTTAAATTAAAATATGAATTTACTCAAATTGTTACGCAGAGATTCACGGAGTTAAAATAAAGATTCACAGAGTTTTATATAAGGGTCGAAAGCTGAGACTGAACACTGCTAACTTTCTTTTTCACGCTCGCGCATTTTATCCAAGTTCTCTTTGGTAAGCATGTAGTCTTTAACATTTTTATCTTTCCAGCGGTAATAAGAAAATAAAGGGAACACAATAAAAAATAATCCGGCAACACCAAAACCGATTAATTTTTGCGACCACTCATTTTCTAAAAAATAACCCGTTGCTATACTTCCTAAAGCAGCTAAAAAGAAAAGAAGAATAAGGTATTTCATGAAAACATTGAGTTTGAGTGCGATAATTAATATTCAAATTGGTATAAATAACCCTTAGGATTTATTTCGTAAAATTAATCAATTGTTGTCTATAAGCAGTTAGTAATTTAGATTTCGAGATATATCCACAATATTTACCATGTTTAATAACCGGTAAATTCCATGCCCCACTGGTTTTAAACTTATCCATAATGTCATTCATGGAATTTTCTTCGTAAATAATAATACCTGCGTCTGCATGCATTAAGCTAGAGGCATCGACTTTATCGTAAAGGTGTGAGTTGAACATAATGTGCCTAATATCGTCTAAATGTATAACCCCCAAAAATTCATCGTCATCATTAACCACAGGAAAATGATTTCGGGAAGACTTTGCAACTGCTTTTTTTAATATATCACCAAGTTTCATTTCTGGTTTTAAGGTAATGAAATTAGTTTCTATGACTTTATCGATATCCAAAACCATTAATACATTTTGGTCTTTGTCGTGTGTCATCAATTCGCCGCGCTCTGCCAGTTTAAGTGTATAAATAGAATGTGAAATATAATATTTGGTCATGGCAAATGAAATGGTCGATACGATCATTAAAGGCACAAACAACTCATAGCCACCTGTGATTTCAGCAATAAGGAAGATTGCTGTAAGCGGCGCATGGAGGACCCCGGCCATGAGCCCTGTCATACCTATTAAGGTAAAGTTGGATTCGGATACTTGAAAATCCAAGCCGATATTATTAATGATTTTTGCAAAGGCATTCCCTAACGCACTACCCATAACAAGCGTTGGGATAAACACGCCACCAACACCACCAGCACCAAAAGTAGTGGTCATAGCTATGGCTTTGAATATGGTTATACCAAGTAATAGTGCGATGACAATCCATATATTGGATAAATCTAAATTAAAAGGGGTAGTGCCTATGGCAGATAAGTGATCCCCTTTTAAAAGGTTATTCATAATACCATAACCCTCACCGTAAAGAGGCGGAATAAAGTATAGCATAGAGCCAATGGCGATGCCTCCAATGAGCAATCGCTTGGCACGACTTTTAAATTGCTTAAAAAAATTAGTAATACCAAAAAATACTTTTGAAAAATATACAGATGCTATACCGGTTACCAATCCTAAAACGATATAGAACAGGATATCGTTAACTTCGAATTTATCGGTTAATTCAAATCGTAAAAGCACATCGGTTCCCAAAAACATATAGGAGGTTACAACGGCCGAAACAGATGCTAACAAAAGAGGTACCAATGAGGTGAAAGCAATATCCAAACTAAATATTTCAACAGCAAAAATAATAGCGGCAATAGGTGCTTTAAACATGGATGCCATGGCTCCTGCAGCTGCGCAACCTATTAAAAGCATCCTTGTTTTTGTATTCATGTGAAACAAACGAGCCGCATTAGATCCTAAAGCGGACCCTACACTTACTGCGGGCCCTTGTAAACCAACCGAACCACCAAAACCAACTGTTAAGGGAGCTGTTATTAATGCAGCATAAATATTATATCTGGGGATAATCCCGTTTAGTTTGGAAATAGCATATAATGTTGAGGAAATACCATGGCCTATATGTTTTTTGAGCCAGATTTGTTTGATCATATAAACAAGTAGAAGCCCGATAATTGGAAAGATAAAATAAAGCGAGTTCTGGTAGTTATTAAAGAAATCCAATTTAAAAAGTAATCGGATATAATGCGTAAGGTTTTTTAGGACCACGGTGCCCATTCCCGCTAAAAAACCAACTAAAATACTAAGGATGTAAATAAACTGGAGTTCAGAAATATGTTTGTATTTCCAGATTAAGAACTTGCGCAAAAGACTTTTAGTACTTAGAGGCATGCTATAAAATTACTAAAAAAACCTGCATAAAGCAGGATTTAAATTTTATGATTTCAAATGAAGCTTTAAACTTAACTCCGTTAACTGTTCATCGTCAATGGGAGCAGGCGCATCTATCATGACATCGCGCCCCGCATTATTTTTTGGGAATGCAATAAAGTCCCTAATAGTTTCTTGCCCGCCTAAAATAGCTACCAATCTATCCAACCCAAAAGCCAAGCCGCCATGAGGCGGTGCGCCATATTGAAAGGCATCCATTAAAAAGCCAAATTGTGCTCTAGCTTCTTCTGGCGTAAACCCTAAATAATCGAACATTAGGGATTGGGTTTCCTTATCATGAATTCTTATGGAGCCGCCACCTATTTCGTTGCCGTTCAACACTAAATCGTAAGCATTGGCTTTTACATCTCCTGGGTTTGTTTTTAATAATTCCAATTGTCCAGGTTTTGGCGCTGTAAATGGGTGGTGCATCGCATGGTAACGCTTTGTGTCTTCGTCCCATTCCAATAAAGGAAAGTCCATAACCCAAAGAGGTGCAAATTCGTTTGGTTTACGTAAGCCCAAGCGTTCTGCCAATTCCATACGCAAAGCACTTAATTGTGCACGTACTTTATTTTTATCACCAGAGAGTATACAAATTAAGTCACCTGCTTTTGCATTGGTAACCTCTGCCCATTTAGCCAAGTCTTCCTGGTCATAGAACTTATCAACCGAGGATTTAAAAGTACCATCGTCATTACAACGACTATAAACCATGCCCAAAGCACCAACTTGTGGTCGTTTTACCCAATCAATTAATTTATCTATCTCTTTTCTGGTATAACTATTTCCTCCAGGAACCGCTATGCCAACAACTAATTCTGCATTATTAAAAACACCAAAATCCTTATGTTGGGTAACGGCGTTAAGTTCGCCAAATTCCATCCCAAAACGAATATCAGGTTTATCGTTACCATATAAACGCATGGCATCATCATATAGCATTCTTGGGAATTTTTCTATTTCGACACCATTTACTTCTTTTAATAAATGACGTGTTAATCCTTCAAAAGTATTTAAAATATCTTCTTGCTCTATAAACGCCATTTCACAGTCTATTTGTGTGAATTCCGGTTGTCTGTCAGCTCGTAAATCTTCATCCCTAAAGCATTTTACGATCTGAAAATATTTATCCATACCCCCGACCATAAGCAATTGCTTAAAGGTTTGTGGCGATTGGGGCAATGCATAAAACTGCCCCTCGTTCATACGTGATGGCACTACAAAATCCCTTGCACCTTCTGGAGTCGATTTAATCAAATAAGGGGTTTCTACTTCAATAAAGCCTTCTTTAGATAAATAGTTCCTAACTTCCTGAGTCACTTTATGTCTAAAGATCAAATTATCTTTTACGGGGTTTCTACGAATATCCAGGTAGCGATATTTCATACGTAGATCTTCACCACCATCTGTTTTATCTTCTATGGTGAACGGCGGAAGTAAGGCCTCGTTTAATATATTCAACTCAGAAACCAATATTTCAATATCTCCAGTTGGTATATTAGGGTTTTTTGAAGCGCGTTCAATAACAGTGCCTTTAACTTGAATGACAAACTCGCGACCCAAATTTTGAGCCTGTTGCATCATTTCTTTCGAAGTACGTTCTTCATCAAAAACCAATTGTGTTATACCATAACGGTCTCTCAAGTCTATCCAAACAATAAATCCTTTATCACGAGATTTTTGAACCCAACCAGCAAGGGTTACTTCTTTATTTATATTTGTAGCTTTTAATTCACCACAATTATGACTTCTATACATTGTTGTAAAATTGAAGTGCACTCCTACTTTATTCTATTAGTAATTACTAAGTTAATTGAATAGTAGTTTAATGCATTAAACAGATTGCAAATTTATGAAGATATTACTTTGTAGTATAACCTTTTTTGTAAAGATTTAAATAAAGATTTTTCTATGATCATCTTCGTGAGCTGACTTCGAGGTAGCTTCTTGCCTTCCTAAAATTTACTAGGTTTTTTTGTTAAGCCACGAATTTACTTGTCTTATTTGTATGAATATTCATATTTTTTTTGGATATTTAAAGCAGACTAACTCAAATAAAATATATTATGTTCAAATTTTTACGATTTAAATTGTTTCTGGTTTTATTGTTTTTTATGCCTGTAATCGCTTTTTCGCAACAGGTTTCAGGTACAGTAACAGATGGAGGAACAAATTTGCCTTTAGCAGGGGCAAATATTGTTATTAAAGGGACCGGTACTGGTACCATTTCAGATTTTGATGGGAACTTTACTTTAAACGCAGAGAGCTTTCCGGTAACTTTGGTGGTGTCCTCGGTAGGATACGATACCCAAGAGGTGAATGTATCCTCTTCTCAAAAGGTTACTATAGCACTAAAGGAAGGTGTTGCTTTAGACGAGGTTGTATTAATCGGGTCTAGAAACCCCAGTAGAACAGCTGTAGACACACCAGTTCCTGTTGATGTTATTGATATTTCTGAATTGACATCGCAAGGGCCTCAGGTTAATTTAAATCAAATTTTAAATTTTGTAGCCCCTTCATTTACGTCGAATACCCAAACCATTTCAGACGGAACCGATCATATCGATCCTGCTTCTCTAAGAGGATTAGGGCCTGACCAAGTGCTTGTTTTAATTAATGGGAAACGAAGACATAATTCATCTTTGGTTAATGTTAATGGAACCTTTGGGCGTGGTAGTGTAGGCACCGATTTAAATGCTATTCCATCTGGAGCCATTCAACGCTTGGAGGTTTTACGCGATGGTGCGGCTGCCCAATATGGATCGGATGCTATTGCTGGAGTTATTAACATTGTGTTGCATAATAATGTAAACGAACTTACATTAAATATGACTACAGGTGCTAATTTCACAAAGCATGCCAACGATCAAACTGGGGGCGTTGATGGCGAGACCATTAACATCAGTGCTAATTATGGCTTACCTTTAGGGGAGCATGGCGGGTTTATTAATTTCACCGGTGATTTTGATTTTAGAGAGGATTATGGTAGAATGAAAGAATGGGAAGACGCTGTTTTCAACCTTTACAACACCGTTGAAAGGTTTGCCGATAATGATGGTTATAACTTATCTAACTTGTTGGATGATGATGTGGCCGATGTTATACAATATGCTAATGCAGCCGGTATCGATATAGGTAGTGCAAGCACTAAAGCAGAATTGCAACCTATTTTAAGCGCAGATAATACAGCGGCCGAATTAGCTGCCAGAGGATTGGTAAGAAGTGATTTTAACATGCGTGTGGGGCAGTCTGAGGTAAGAGGCGGGCGGTTTTTTGCTAATCTTTCTTTACCATTGGATGATAATGGCACAGCATTATACTCCTTTGCAGGAGCAAGCTCCAGAAAAGGAAATTCTGCCGGGTTTTACAGGTTGCCAAACCAAAGTAGAACCTATACACCGGCATATATCAATGGTTTTTTGCCAGAGATTAACTCAACGATTACAGACAAATCTTTAGCAGTGGGGATCAAGGGGAAAATAAATGATTGGAATATCGACTTGAGTAATACTTGGGGTAAAAATGCCTTCTTGTATACTATTGGAAATACTTTTAACGCTTCAAGGCAAAATGCATCGCCAACAACCTTTGATGCTGGCGGGTTTAACTTTATGCAGAACACCGTTAATTTAGATGTAAATCAATTTTTTGATGATATTTTAAGTGGTCTGAACATTGCGTTTGGAGCTGAGTATAGACTTGAAAACTATGAAATCGTTGCTGGTGAAGAAGCTTCTTATGGACAATATACAGGTGAAGGCGAGTTAATTACCCTGCCTACTCAAAGCCCTTCAGAAGATTTCTTTGGAAGTGTCAGACCGGGCGGTTCCCAGGTATTTCCAGGATTTAGCCCTGCCAATGAGCTGTCCAGGGATAGAAATAGTATTGCTGGATATTTTGACCTGGAAGCAGATTTTTCAGAAGCATTTTTAGCAAGCTTTGCAACACGTTTTGAGAATTATTCAGATTTTGGCTCCACGATCAATTTTAAATTAGCAACGCGATTAAAAGCCAGCGAAAATGTTAATATAAGAGCCGCTTTAAATACAGGCTTTAGAGCACCTTCATTGCACCAGTTAAATTTTAACTCAACATCTACTATATTTCAAGACGGCATCCCCGTTGAGGTAGGAACGTTTTCAAATGATAGTAGAGCCGCAAATCTTTTAGGCATTCCACAATTAAAAGAAGAAACGTCCCAAAGTATCAGCATAGGATTTACGTCAAAACTACCTGATGCGAATTTAACGATAACCGTTGATGGTTATTTTGTGGCCATTGATGATAGAGTGGTATATACTGGACAGTTTAGAGGGCCTGGGACAGGGACCGAATTAGATAATTTGCTTGCTCAAGCCAATGCTTCGGCAGCCTCATTTTTTGCAAATGCTATCGATACAGAATCTAAAGGGTTGGATATTGTATTAACACATAAAGCTGATATTGGGACCAATATGAGATTAAAATCCGATTTGTCGGGAACACTCTCTAAAACAAAAAAAGTAGGTGCTATTAAAGCATCTCAGGTTTTAGAAGATGCCGGTTTAGTAGATACTTATTTCCCTGAGGATAGTAGAATTTATTTGGAGGAAGCCGTGCCAAGAACAAAAATAAATTTGACCAACAATTTAACGTTCAATAAGTTTAATATATTCTTGAGAAATGTTTGGTTTGGTGAAGTTTCAGAGGCTACAACAACTGTTGCCAATCAACAAGTGTACGGTTCTAAATTAGTGACCGATTTATCTTTTGGCTATAAAGCCTCAGAAAGCTTGACATTAACAGTAGGAGCAAATAACTTGTTGGATGTTTATCCAGATAGGGCCATTGAAGCAAACCGAAGTAGTGGCCGTTTCGATTGGTCAAGACGTTCCCAACAATTTGGTATAGCTGGACGTTTTCTTTTTGCCAGACTTAGTTTTAAGTTGAAGTAAATATACAAAGAACTATTAAAAAGCTCCATGAAGTACTTCGTGGAGCTTTTTGTATTGAACCTGTATTATCATATTCTTAAATATAACCATTCCATTTTATTAATTTATTAATTTATGTGGTTTATTTTTATGAATATCCATATTTTTTTAAGATATTTAATGCTGACTAATTTCAAATAAATCAAATTATGAGCAAAGTTTTACAATTTAAACTGCTCCTAACATTGTTATGCCTTATTCCGGTAATTGCTTTTTCACAGCAGATTTCGGGAACGATAACAGATGGAGCAACAAATTTGCCCTTACCAGGCGCAAATATTATTATTAAGGGAACACAAACTGGAACAACATCCGATTTTGATGGACGATTTAGCTTAAATGTCAACAGTTTTCCAGTAACATTAGAAATTTCTTCTTTAGGGTTTGAAACCCTTGAAGTCCCAGTGAACGAAGCCAAAACTATAAATGTGACGCTTCAAGAGTCTGCCGAGGCATTAGAAGAGGTGATTATTACAGGTTTGGCATCTTCTGTTAAACGAAGTAACGCTGCAAATGCCGTAGCAACTGTTTCTGCCGATGATCTGGCAGGGCGAACACCACCGCAAACTTTAGATGGTGCCATGGCGGGTAAATTTGTAGGTGCCCAAATAACCCAGGCTTCTGGAGCGCCTGGAGGAGGTATTTCCGTGAAATTAAGAGGGGTAACTTCCATTAACGGTAATGGACAGCCTTTATATATTATTGACGGTGTTTATGTAAATAACAATAGTGTATTTGCTGGCGGGCTCAACGAAATATCTAATGCTGCTGGAGGTGGTGCATCATCAACAGATTCCCAAGATAATGCATCAAACAGAATTGCAGATATTAACCCGGACGATATAGCCAATATTGAGATATTAAAAGGGGCCTCGGCCTCGGCTATTTATGGTTCCCGTGCCGCAGCAGGTGTGGTTATCATTACCACAAAGAAAGGGAAGCAAGGAAAAACCAAAGTTAAGTTCTCGCAGGCAATAGGTTGGAACGAGGCCGTTAATTTATTGGGACAAAGGAATTGGACAGCAGACTTGGCAGAAAGTGTTTATGGTGAAGGAGCATTGTTCACTGCAGCCCAAAACGCAGGCACCTTAATTGATTATGAGAAGGAAATTTATGGAGAAAAAGGATTTATTACCAATACCAATGTTAGTGTGTCCGGAGGAAATGATAAGACGTCATTTTTTGGCAGTTTTACGACGAATGAAGAAGATGGGATCGTTAAGCGTACTGGAGCAGGCAAAAAGTCTGTAAGATTAAATGTCGACCATAAAATTAATGATAACATTAAGTTGGCTTTAACAGGTAATTATATAAACTCCAATTCTGATAGAGGTTTCTTTAATAATGATAATACCAATACAACTATTGGGGTTTCTACGTTATTCACAAGACCTTGGGATTATTTATTACCAGATGCAGACGGAAACTATCCCGATCACCCTGCGAACTCATCCAATCAAATACATACCAGGGATGTTATGACTAATAGCGAATCTACAAGGCGTTTAATAGCTGGAGGTACTTTGGATATTAATTTGTTCAGTAATGAAAAACAAAGTTTAAAGTTTATTGCACGTGCTGGTGTAGATACTTATACATTGGTCACCGATGTGTTTTTCCCCAGGAATTTACAGTTTATGAGTCCAGCTGTTGGAGGCGTAGATGGTTTGTCCTCAGAAGGAACCACTCAAAATACCGACGCCAATTTTAATGCCTTTTTGGTTCATAACTATATAACAGATAGTCATTTGAGTTTTACAACACAGGCAGGTCTTACAAACGAGCATTTTTCCCAAAATACCATTAGGGTAACTTCAACGGGTCTTATTGCTTCAGAAAGCAATGTCGATCAAGCTGCTAATGTAGATGCTGACCAATTTAGGTTGGAGCAAGAAGATGCTGGTTTTTTTGTGCAGGAGGAAGTAAATTATCAAGATAAAATAATTGCTACTTTAGGGTTAAGAGGTGATAAGTCTTCTAATAATGGCGATGCAAACAAGTTTTTTTATTACCCTAAAGCTTCGGCAGCGTTTAACTTACATAATTTTGAGTTCTGGAATCTTGAGGCGGTCAATCAATTTAAAATTCGTGCAGCATACGGTGAGGCAGGAAACTTTGCTCCCAATGGCGCTTTATTCACCACCTATATTAATTCCTTAATTGATGGCAATGTGGGGATTATTACACCAACAACTTTAGGAGACCCATCCATTCAACCAGAAAGACAAAAAGAGCTGGAGGTTGGTTTTGATGCCGGCTTTTTAAATAACCGAGTAACCTTGGAGTTTACTTATTATAATAAGCAAGTGGAAGATTTAATTCTTCAAGCCGATAATGAGCCTTCTTCTGGATATGCCTTTAGATGGGTAAATGCTGGGTCGTTAGAAAATAACGGTATTGAAATAGGCTTAAATGGAAGTATTTTTAAGGACGAGGATTTCTCTTGGGATGCTAACATTATTTGGTTTAAAAATAAATCTGAGATCACGGAGTTGAAGGTTAACTCTTTTGACACTCAAGGGTTTGGAACAGGTCTGGGGACGTTTAGAATAGAAGAAGGGAAAAGTGCGACTCAAATTGTAGGTAACGACGTTAATGGAAATGTGGTGGTTTTGGGTGATGCTGAGCCTGATTTCCAAATGTCTTTTAATAATAACATGACATATAGAGATTTTACGCTTTCATTTTTATGGCATTGGAAAAAAGGAGGCGATAATGTGAATTTAAGTCGACTACTTTCAGATTTTGGAGGCACAAGTGCAGACTATGATGAAATAAACATTGACCCTGCTGGCACGACGCCAAATGGGGATTATAGAATTGCGGCTTTTCTTGGAGGAAATGCAGAGCCTTTTGTTGAAGATGCCTCTTATTTAAAATTAAGGGAAATAGGGCTATATTACAATATCCCTAGTAGGAGTCTGGAAAAATGGTTTGATGGAAATATAACAGATGTAAAGGTTGGTCTTTCAGGAAGAAACCTGATCAATATTTTCGATTATAACAGTTATGATCCAGAAGTATCGAACTTTGGATCTGCTGCGGCAGGCATTGGAATTGAGGTTGCACCCTTTCCATCATCTAAAAGATTTATGTTTCACTTGTCGGTAGGACTTTAATAATTAAAAAAAAATATTATGAACACAAATAAATTTAAAATAATAATTTTAGTCTTTTCTATTTGTTTTTGGTATTCGTGCGATATTGAAGACGGGCAAGACTTAAATGGCCCTCAAACGTCATCGATTTCAGAGGGACTTTCAAGACCTGAACTTCCTCAGGTGGTGTCGGGCATATTGGCAGATATGAGAGACCGTTTACATACGCAAATAGATGCTATATCTGTATTAGGGAGGGATTATTGGAGACATCAAAGTTCTGACCCTAGATGGGTAGGGGATTTAATGACAGGGACTTTAGATGATAATGCCTTTTACTTAACGACACCTTACTCGGCTCGCTATGCTGTTGTTAAAGAGTGTAATTTATTATTAGAGGGCTTGGAAAATACTACGGAAACTTTTACGGATGCAGAAAAAGCGGCTATTAGAGGTTTTGCAAATACGATTAAGGCACATGAGTTATTAAGTGTATTAATGATGTTATATCAAAATGGGATCCGAACAGACGTTGCAGACCCGGACAATCTAGGCGCTTTTGAAAGTTTTGATGGCGCTCTAACAACCATTATAGGGCTATTAAATACAGCTGCAACAGATTTAACGACTGGTGGTGGTAATGTGTCTCCTAATACTTTAGGTCTCGAAACAATGCCAATTTCTTATTTAGAGTTTAATAGAGCAATTACAGCAAGAGCAGCTGCTTATCAAGGCGATTATACATTGGTTTTAACAGCATTGGCAGATTCATTTATGGACATAAACGCGCCTATGAGTTTAGGAGCATACTATAAATTTTCGTCTGCAGGAGGTGATGCATTAAACCAATTGTTTTTTGCATTAAATTCTACAGGAGCCAATGCCAGAATAGCACATCCAGATTTTGTGAATTCGGCAGAAGCAGGGGATACTAGGGTCAATAAAGCTGTTTTTAGAGAAGTGGAGGATGAGGACACTATGGTGTTGGAACCTAATCCATTAAATATTGCAGATTTAACCCCGGGAACGCATGATGTATGGGTGTACCAATCAAGCACAGACCCAGTTGGCATGATAAGAAATGAAGAACTTTTATTATTATATGCAGAAGCCAACATGGTATCTAACCCTAGTGAAGCCGAAGCTGCGATCGATGCTGTTAGGGATGCTGCTGGTTTAGGGCCTATTGGTGCTGGAAATGTAGATGAAGATCAACTTTTATACGAAAGACGTTATTCCTTATTTGCCGAGGGGCACCGCTGGATAGATATGAGACGTTTTGATAGGCTTGACGAGTTGGTTATTGATAGGGCAGGCGATAATATTGTGACTCAATTTCCAATTCCGCAAAATGAAGGCCAATAATATTTACTTATAATTAAATAAAAATGAAAAGCCTCGACATGACGTCGAGGCTTTTCTGCTATTAATCAGGCCTATATTAGGCAGACTAAAGGGTTTTTAAACGACTGCATTTCACAATTCGTTTTCAGTTTAATTAGAATATTAATCCAATCATTTATCCGTAAAAACTTCTTGAGGGTGTTTATTTGTACTTAAAACCTCTCTCAGTTCATTTTCTGAATATTTAGCCACTCTATTATTATACAACCACATTTTAAATTTAGTTATTAAAAAGAACAGTATAGGAACCACTATTAATGTTAGGAACGTTGCCACAAATAACCCATAAATAACGGTCCAGGCAAGAGGCCCCCAAAAAATAACATTATCACCTCCCATATATATGTGAGGATTGAACTCACTAAATAAAGTAAAAAAGTTGATGTTAAATCCGGTTGCTAAAGGGATCAACCCTAAAATAGTGGTGATCGCCGTTAGTAATACCGGGCGTAAACGTGCTTTTCCTCCTCTTATAATAGCTTCTAATAAATCTGGAGTTTCAAGATATTGATCATCCTCCAAATCGTGCTCTACTTTCTTTCTGTCTATTAAAAGCTGCGTATAATCCAAGAGTACCACACCATTATTTACAACAATACCTGCCAATGAAATAATTCCCATCATGGTCATCATAATTACGAATGCACTACCGGTAGCAACAATACCACCAAACACGCCTATTAAACTCAAGAAAATGGCAATCATAATGATGCCCGGTTTAGAAACAGAGTTAAATTGGAAAATTAGAATAAAGAAAATCAAGCCTAAACCTGTAAAGAAAGCACCCATTAAGAATGCCATTTGCTTATTTTGCTCCTCTATTTGTCCTGTATAATCCACTTTAACCGATGCAGGTTGTTCTGTAAAACCCTGCATTTCATTTTGAATTTTTGAAACAATGGCCCCGGCATCGGTAAAACCAGGTGCTAAAGCAGAATATAACGTTACCACACGCCTAACATCTCTATGTTTTATGGCACTAAAACCAGACGTGTTATTTTGTTTAGCAACAGTAGAAACGGGAACTTCTTTTATTTGTCCGTTAGCAGGATCCCTAAAAGTGATTTTCTGGTTGAAAATAGCACTCGTATTATACCTGTTTTCTTCATTAAAACGCACATAGATATCATAATCTTCACCATCTTCTTTATAAACGCCTGCTTTGGCTCCAAAAATAGCGTTACGTAATTGTTGCCCTACTTGTCCAGAAGTGACACCTAGTTCTCCAGCTTTTTTTCTGTCAACCTGAACCAGCATGGAAGGTTTAGATTTGTTTACATCAATTTTTAATTCGTCAATACCTTGAATATTTTTCGAATTGATAAAATCACGCATTTTCTCAGCAGTGGCTATAAGTTCAGAATAATCGTTTCCTTCTAATTCAAGATTTATAGGATAACCTGCAGGTGGCCCCACAGCATCTTTTTCGACCGAAATAGCAACACCAGGATACACATCCTTTAAATCTTCCTGTACTTTTTTAAGAAGCTCTTGACTATCTGCTCCTTCTCTAAATTTATATTCACGCATGGTCGCTGTTATTTTACCACGATGCGGCATTTCTGCTTGCGAACCACCATCTGTTTGCGGATTTCCTGCACCTTCACCAACTTGAGATACAGCACTTTCAGTTAAGAAATTAAAATCACCATGCATATAAGCTTCCTCGTTTATAATTTTATAAACTCGTGCTTCGATATCTTTTGTAATAGCATTGGTTTTTTTAATATCCGTTCCTTCTGGATATTCTATATATACTATAATTTGATTGGGTGTATTATCTGGGAAAAACTCCACTTTTGTACGCTGGCTTCCAACAGAGGCCCCAAAGCCCATAAAGGCTACAATGAGTAAAACAAATGTCCCAATAGCAATAATAACCGGTTTTCTTCCGCTTAATGCAGTACGAAGTGTTTTTTCGTAAAAACGTTCCCATTTAGGTAATATCTTATTTTGAAATCCGTTGGCCCAACTTCTTAGGAATAAACGATAAATCCAAAGTAAAATAACAGTTACTATCATTAAAGTTCCTAAACCTCTATAGCTTCCTCCAACAAGCATAATAAGCAAACCAATACCTCCAACTATTACAGAAATTTTGATAATATTTTTTAAAGGCATGTCTTTATCCTCAGTAGTCATAAACTGAGATACCATAACGGAGTTAAAAAAGATCGCTACAAACAACGAGGAGCCTAATACAACCGACAAGGTAATTGGGAAATAGATCATAAATTGTCCCATAACGCCAGGCCATAAACCTAAAGGTATAAAGGCTGCTACAGTTGTTGCTGTAGAAATAATGATAGGGAAAGCGATTTCTCCAATACCTTTTTTGGCTGCCTCTATACGACTCATGCCTTCTTCGCTCATTAAACGATATACATTTTCAACAACTACAATACCATTATCAACCAACATTCCAAGTCCCATAATAAGTCCGAAAAGAATCATGGTATTCATGGTATACCCCAACATATTTAAAACCATGAGAGACATAAACATAGACATAGGGATTGCAAAACCTACAAATAAGGCATTTTTAAAACCTAAGAAGAACATTAAAACGGTTACCACGAGAATGATACCAAATATGATGTTGTTTACTAAGTCATCAACTTGTCCTATCGTTTTTGAAGATTGATCGTTTGCTACTGTGATTATTAAATCAGGAGGAAATACATTGTCAACAGCATCTTTAATAATAACGTCAATTTGCTCTGCCGCAGCCACCATGTTTTTTCCAGCACGTTTTTTAACGTCTAGCATCACAACAGGGGCGCCAAATTCTCTGGCATAAGTTGTTTTGTCTTCATCCTTAAAAGTAACCTGAGCAATATCTTTTAGATAAATAGGGTTTTCTTTTTCAGATTTTACTACAAAGTTTTCGAGGGCATCAGGCGTGTCAATTTCACCAATAATTCTAATAGTACGCCGCTGTCCGCTAGTAATTAAATTACCCGCAGACATCGTCATGTTTTCTTTGCTAATGGTATTAATGATATCATCAAAACTTACCTGAGCAGCCATCATTTTATATATGTCTACAGCAACTTCTACTTCTTTCTCCTGTGCTCCACGAATATCAACCTGCTTAATTTCCTGCAAGCTTTCAATTTCATCTTCCAGATATTCTCCAAATTCCTTTAATTTATCAACTGGGTAATCACCTGAAATATTAATATTGAGGATTGGAACTTCCTCAGACATACTTAGATCGAAAATATTAGGTTCTACTTTAGCCCCATTAAATGTTGGCCAATCTTCACCCGAAGTTTCTGTATCTACTTCGTCTTTTACTTTTTGTTTAGCAGCATCAACAGAAATATTCTCATCGAATTCTACAATAATAATAGAATAATCTTCTTGAGACGTTGATGTGATTTCTACAACGTTACTAACTGTTTTAAGCTTGTCCTCAATAGGGTCTGTTATCAGTTTTTCAATATCCTCGGCAGTATTTCCAGGATATACAGAACTAATATAGATTTTGGTTTCTTTAATTTCTGGGAAACTCTCTCTAGCCATACTAAAGTAAGCGCCAGAACCAAGAAAAAGGATTAAAGCAATTAAAACATACATGGTTGTTTTATTGTTAATGGCCCATGATGATAAACCAAACTCCTTATCTACTTTTTTTTGTTTTAAATTTTTACTCATTGGTCTTCAAAATTAGTTTGATTATTCTACAACAAGTATTTTTACTTCTTGTCCATCTTTAACACTTCTGGCACCTTCATCGATAATCTCATTACCATGTTCTAAACCAGAAAGAACTTCAATGTTATCGCCTTGTGTTTTACCAGTTTCGATAATAACACGTTTAGCCTTTGCTTTATTTTCAGTTTTATCGGTTATAGTGTATACATATTGTTGACCTTCAGCATTTTCAGAAATAATACTTTGAGGTATTAATATGGCTTTTTCGCTTCTGTAATCGTTAATTTTAAGTTTAGCCGTTAAATTGGGCTTTATAGATTTATCTTTATTTGAAACAGCCACTTCAATTTTAAATGTTCGGTTTGCTGGATTTATAAAATTTCCTGCTTGACGAATTTTTGCATCCATCTTTTTTCCAAGTATGGGAAATTCTACTAGCACATCTTTCCCTGTTGTTATATTAGAAATATAGCGTTCTGGAACATCTGTTTCTATGTACATGTCTTGAAGGTTTACAATTCTAAAAAGCTGGGATTGTCCAGGAGCAACAACACTTCCTTGTTCTGTAATAACATCGTCAATGGTACCAGAAAATGGGGCGCGAACTGCTGTTTTTTCAACTTGTTGTTGTAATTGATTCACGGCTCTTTGCTGTGCCTCGTAATTAGATTTAGCTTGTAAATACTGAATTTCACTTCCTATTTTTTGATTCCATAAACGTTCTTGACGTTCAAAAGTTGTTTTGGCTAAATCTGCTTGAATTTGAAGTTGCGCTACTTGCTGACTTAATCCACCATCATCAATTTTTGCCAGTATTTGTCCTTTAGCTACTTTTTGGCCCTCTTTCACATAAACCCTTGTTAAAGTTCCTGAGTATTCTGGATATATTACAAGGTTTTGTTTTGTACTTACACTTCCTTGCAATTCCACAAAGTGATTAAACACAGCTTCCTTTGTTTTAAAAGTAGTGATTAAAGGAATCCTTTCCTGTGGATCGAGCTTTTTGATTTCTGATTCTAATTGCCTTAATTGTGAAGAAATTTCCTGAGCAGAAACATCTAATTCTGCTTTCTTTTTTCTTATGTGTTCTAAATTTCCAGAGGCTATAATATCTTCAACAGACATTTTTTTATCAGCTCCACAAGATGTTAAAACAAGTGTTACGAATGATAGGATTAATATATTTTTCATTGTTTATGATTGATTAATTGTTAATAGTGTTTAAAACAGTTTCTAATTCAGCTTTTTTATTTATGACATCGAGCATGGCTTGCAAAAACTCTTGTTGAGAACTGTATAATTGTGTTTGGGCTTGTCTTAAGTCGAAACTTGAAGCAATTCCTTCGAAAAACTTCGTTTGATTTTTTTGTTCAATACGTTCTGCCAGGTTCAGGTTTTGTTTTTTGTTATCGTAATCTTCAATGGCAAATTGATAATCACTTTTTGCCGAGGCTATTTGTAGTTTTAATTTTTGTTGAGTTTCTGTTAAATCCTCTTTTGCTTTTTCAAGGTTTATTCTTGCACGTTGTGTTGATGCGCCTCTACCACCAGAACTAAAAATAGGGATATTCATATTAACACCAAATAGCGACGAACCAAACCACTTTTGATCACTATTTGTAAAAACAAAATCATTACTAAAAGTAGAATAGCCAGCATTAACAAAAGCATTTAAGGTTGGTAAAGCTTTACTCTTTTCTAATTTTAAAAGTAATTCTTTTGAAACTTTATTATTTTCTGCAATTTTAAAATCAATATTATTTTCTATGTTATCTTCTGTATCAATTAAATCTAGAACAATATTTTTAGCAGTTAAGCTTTCTAAATTATCTGTTAATATGGTTTTAGAGTTGATCTCGGTTCCCAGGGTCATATTAAGCATTTGATATGCTAAATTTTTTAAACGAGATGTATTATTTAAGTTACTTTCAATACCAGATAATGTAATTTGCAGCTGCTCTACACTTTCTTCTTCTCCCAGGCCATTTTCATATATCTTGGTCGTTTCGTTGAGGTTTTTCTTTAAAACAGCTATGTTACGTTCTAAAATTTTTACGCTCTCTTCGGCCAATAAAACATTTCCATAGGCATTAATAACTGCTTTTCTAACTTCAAGATCGGTTTTTTCTTTAGCATTTTTAGAGATTTCCAAAAATACTTTAGCTGATTGCAAACCAACTAAATAAGAACCATCAAAAATTTTCTGATCTAGTTTAGCAAACGCATTGACACTTTGTTTTGTGCCAAAGACCACTTCTGCGAACTCTCCTGGATTACCACCAAAAAATTCGGCAGGGATAACAGAAACCTGTTGTTTTAAATAGTTTTGATAATCGATACTGGCACTTATTTGGGGAAGCCCCGTTGCAATGGTTTCCCATTTTTGTTTTTCTGCTGCTTTAATATCATGTGCAGCGTTTTTTGCAGTTCGGTTATTTTCTAATGCATAATCTATGGCCTCTTGTAAAGAGAAACTTTGAGTGTTTTCTTGAGAAAACATAACAATAGAGCATAATAAACTAAATATTAAAATTAGTTTGTTCTTCATTTTATGATTGATTTGATGTTATAAATTTGTTTAATATATTAAGCCCTTTTTGGGTAACGATGGCTCTTAAGTGATATTCTAAATAACTTTCCATTAAGTAATTCAAAGTATATATCTCTGACGGAAAAATGGAGGCATCTTTTATACCGGTCATACCATTAAAATACATTCTGGATATAAAATCTACATTAATGTTTGATCTAAATAATTCGGTATCAACACCTTTTTGAAGACTTTCCTTAACCGAATCGTGCATCTTTTCAAATCGTCTAAGTTTTAGCACATCATATATTTGTGGGTAGTATTTTTTCAACTGAAATTGAGGGGACGATTTTTGGCTTTTTAAGTGATGCATCACAAACATTTTAATATCATATAATTCTTCAATAGGATTTTTTGAAGCTTCACAAATCGTATCGATACCGTCACAAATATTTTCAAATAGTTCAAATGTTACCGCTTCAACCAATTTAGTTTTGTTGGCAAAATGGACATAAATGGTTTTTTTAGATATGCCTATTTCCTGAGCAATATCGTCCATGGTCACACTTTTAAAGCCTAGTGTAAGAAATAATTCGGCTGCTTTATGTATAATCTTTTCTCTCATAATCGGCTGCAAATATATACAGGAAACTTTAAAAACAAAAAAAGTTTCCTAGGTTTTATGATTTTTTAACATATAATTTGCACCTAAACTTTTTAGTAATACTATTTACTTTATTTTTGTTTTATGCTTTCAATAGAAAAATATCAAGAAGAATTTGTTGCTTATTTAAAAAAATATTCAACACTAAAAGAGCCCAAAAATCTTTATGAGCCCATTCAATATATTTTGAGTTTAGGAGGCAAACGGCTACGGCCAGTTTTGACTTTAATGACTGCTGAGATTTTTAACAGTGACTATAAGAAGGCTTTAGATGCAGCATTAAGCATTGAGGTTTTTCATAATTTTTCGTTGGTTCATGATGATATTATGGATGATGCGCCTTTGCGTCGCGGAGCAGAAACCGTACATGAAAAATGGGACATTAATACAGGGATTCTTTCTGGTGATGCCATGTTGATTATGGCCTACCAATTGTTCGAAAATTATGAGGCCGGAACCTTTCAATCTTTAGCAAAACTGTTTAGCAAAACAGCTATAGAGGTTTGTGAGGGACAGCAATATGATGTTGATTTTGAAACTAGAAACGACGTTACCGTTCCAGAATATTTAAAAATGATTGAATACAAAACGGCTGTTTTGGTGGGAGCTGCCATGATGATGGGAGCTATTGTTGCCAATGCATCTAACGATGACCGAAATAATATTTATGAATTTGGACGGAATTTGGGCATTGCCTTTCAATTACAGGATGATTATCTGGATGCTTTTGGAGACCCAAAAACATTTGGAAAGCAGGTTGGGGGCGATATTATCGAAAACAAAAAAACCTATCTGTATTTAAAGGCCTTAGAGTTTTCTAATAAGGAGGATCAGGCTAAGTTAAGAGGTTTATTTAATACGACCTCTGAAGATAATGATGCGAAGATTAATATAGTAAAACAAATTTTTAATGCCTCGGGCGCATCTCATGCTACTCAGGAAGCAATTAAAAATTATACGAACAAAGCCTTTTTGGTTTTAGAATCTTTAGATATATCTGAGGAGAAAAAAGTACTTTTACGTGATTTTGGTAATGGTTTAATGAATAGAAGCGTATAAAAAATTAATTTTTCCATTTCCACGGAGGTGGGAATCTTTGAATATGAAGTTACCTGTTACTTTTGAAGCTCTCATTGAAGAAGCCGATCGTTTAGATCTGTATAAAAAATTAATCCTTCAGCTTAATAAGGATTTTCTTTTGGCCAATATCGATTTAGATTTTCATGAAGAAATACTCCCTTCAAGTTTAAAGCTTTTGCTTCACGAAACGGTTTACAATTTAATTCAGGAAAAATTTACCGAATATTTAAATTTGCTTTATATCATTGATGTTTCAGAAAAACAGGTTAAAGCATTAGAAGGGAACGATATTTTAAAACTATCTCAAGATGTTTCTTTTTTAATCCTTAAGCGCGAATGGCAAAAGGTGTGGTTTAGAAATAACTATTAATCGAAAATTTTTGTTGAAAGGCTGGTCCCTGCTTCTAAATCATATAGTGTTTTCTTTTTATGTTTAAAGGTTTTTGTTCATTTAGGGCAAGAATCTATCTAACACGGACGGGTAACCTTATAGCTTTATATTTTTTAATTAGGATAAGATTGTCCTAATTAAAAAAATAACTTATATTTGTAATTGAAAAAGAATTGATTTCTTCAATAAAATTAGCGGGCAGAGTGAATGCTATTGATGGAGATGCTATTTATAGTGGTCGTGGTTTAGGACTCGATACTTGTGATGAAAATCATCCGTGCCCTGTTCACCATAAGCTTAAATCTGTGAGGTAAGAATTAAAATATATGTTACAAAACACAAACCTTAAAGGATTAATGCTCAATATTAAGTTGGCAGTATCTTTTTTGAAAGTGTAAAAAAAATTAAATTAAAATAATTATTTATGGAAGCAATAGTGAAAGGCTCACAAAAACAAATCGGACAATTTGTTGCCGAAGATTTTAGAACTGCTGCAGTTTTTAGTGACTATGGTATAGACTTTTGTTGTCGTGGACATAGAACGTTAGAAGATGTGTGTAATAAAAATGGTATAGATCCATCCGAACTATTAGATAAGCTTCAGAACGTTTTAAGTACTCCCACTCATCAGAATATAGATTATAAATCGTGGCCATTGGATTTGTTGATCGATTATATTGAAAAAAAACATCATCGTTATGTAGAAGAGAAGACACCTGTATTACTTCAGTTTTTAGATAAGCTTTGTAAAGTTCATGGTGAGAAACATCCTGAATTATTAAAAATTGATGCGCATTTTAAAGCGTCAGCTGGAGAGTTGGCTGCACATATGAAAAAGGAAGAATTAATTTTGTTTCCATTTATTAAAAAAATGATTCATGCTACTATTTCCCAATCGGCTATAGAAGCACCTCATTTTGGAACCGTTGAAAATCCCATAGCGATGATGAAGGGTGAGCACGATAATGAAGGGGTACGCTTTAGAGAGATTGCAAAATTAACAAATGACTATACCCCTCCTGCCGATGCTTGCAATACCTTTAGAGTGACTTATGCCATGCTAGAGGCATTTGAAAAGGATTTGCATTTGCATATTCATTTAGAAAATAATGTTTTATTTCCTGAGGCTATTAAATTAGAACAGCAATTTGGTTAAACCCGAAAAATCCCAGAAAGGTATTCTTGTTGCTTTCTGGGGTTTTAAATTTAAGAGACATTGTAAATTAGTTATATATAGCTAAATGAATATAAAATACCTTGACCTTTAGAGTAAAAAACCGAATTTCTTCGTTAAAAATACACGCCGTAACTAGGCTCAATGTCATTAAGTTAAGGCCGTAATGTCAGTCTGAGCGCAGTCGAAGACCAATTGGAGTTCTAGTTTTTATTAGCATTTCGACTGCGCTCAATGTGACAAATAAAGAACAAATTTCCTTAACTTAATGACATTGAACTAGGCTATGCCTGTGTTTTTTGCCTTGAGCTTCAATTTTTTATTTCTAAATATTCTATGCCATTTTATATCGACTTAACTATACTGTTACATTTTGTGTTTTAGAATGGGTATCATTTTATGGCAAATCATAAAAAGTCAAGATAATTTTATTGATTGTCCGTAATTTATCATACACCTAAAAATATATTGAATTTGTCATCCCGAGGCAACGAGGGATCCCATTGATTATCAACAGATTCTTCACTTCGTTCAGAATGACAAAAATATCATTATGTATGATTACGGACATTCAGTTAATTTTATATTTAAAATAGGATATAAGAAGCGTTTAGATAAAAATTCCTTCCTTGCCTGGGAATGTTATTCCAATCTGCATAAGTTGAATAATTAGCATCTAAAATATTTTCAACTCCATATTTAAAAACTAATTTGTTGTTTTTTAGATAAAGTATGTTCCCCAGATTAAGGTTTAAAACGATATAAGCAGGTGTTTCGTCCTCACCATAAAAACTGCTGTATTTACTTTGGTTACCGTTGCCTTCTAGTTGCAATGCGGCGTTAAATTTTTGAGTGTTATAATTTATTTCGGCCAGATATGAAAGGGGGCGGATTAAAGGTAGGTTTTGCTTATTGCTTTCTACGCCATAATTGTACCCGATGGAACTATTAAATGAGATTTGCTTTGAGAAATTATAAGTTGTATTAAGGTAAACATCAAAAATGGAGGCATGGTTTAAGGCATTATATAATCTTACGCCATTGGCTCCAATAGTCATGGGTTTTGCTGTATTGTCGGTTTCTCCAATAATATAATTTGAGATATGAAAGAAAGATGATGTGATCCCAAGTTTTAACGCATCGAATTTAAAATTAACTTTCGTATTTAACTCTAAGGCTTTTTCATTTTTTAAATTAGGGTTTCCTATATAATCATAATTATCGAAACTGTTGAACAAGAAAAAACCATAGCCTTCACTTACAGAAGGGGCTCTTTCCCCATAACCAAGACCAAGTGTTGCATCAAATGTATTTTTTTTAATGGTATATGCTCCGGAAAGGCTTAAAATAAAGCAGCTTTTTGACTCCTTTACATTTGGATGAAAAATTTGTAAACTTTCTACGCCTGCTCTTTTTGCAATTTTATTGCGATGGATACCAAGTCTTAATGCTGTAGAAACGGATTCACTGGGGTTTAAAGCGATATGATCATTTATATATAAGCCTGTGTAAAGGGTTCTTATATCTGGCCATGTATACATAAACATATCTGGCTGGTTTGGATCATTAGGATACATGGTCATTTCTGCTAACGACTTATTGTAAAATCCGTTGAGGTTGATAAGTAAACTATGTTTTTTTTCTTTTAAGGTCGCTTTACTATAAAATCCATAGGTGTCACTCCATCCGGGCATATCCATTCTAATGGGTACGTCAGGACGGTTGCTATCGTCCATAATATGGGTTATGGTATTAAAGTATAGTCTAGATTCCAATGATTTTATTCGAGCAGAACCATTTTTATACCTGTGAGTTACAGATATAATTAAAGCTTCGGCCAATGAAACATCCATTGGTAGTGCAGGATAGCCAATATCTGTAGCTTTATCGTATATAATATTGGCTTCTAACACATTGTTGTCGGACAGGCTATAACCACTTTGAAGTGAAAAATTATATTTCTGAAATTGAGAATACATAACTTCTTTTTCATTACCAGCATCATAATTATCCGATTTACGAAATATGCCATCTGTATTTAAGTAAAATTTATTTCCAGAATATTCCACGTCTAAACCAGTCGTTTTATAATTACCATTGGTTTCGTAGCCTAAATCGATACTGGTTTTTAGTCCAGAATTATGAAATTTTGATGGTGCCATTTGTAAATCAATACCACCTCCAATACAATGTCCATTTTCAGCACCTTCTTGTCCAGAATTGATACTTACCTGTTCCAAATTAGATACATCTACATACGATGTAATAGGATCCATTTTATCGGTACACGCTCCAAAAATTTGCATCCCATCTATGGTAACGTTTAACCGGTCGCTTACCATATTATTTAAAGAGGGTTCCCAAGCATAGTTGCCTCGTTTTATCATGGTAACTTGGTTGGCTTTTTCTAAATAAGCATCGATACTCGATAAGGTTTTTTCTTGACGGTAATTACTTAATTTGCGCTGAGCAATAACAATGGTTTCTTGTAGTATTGTTGTGTCTTTTTTTGTTTCTAAACGATTTTCTTGAGAAAAAAGGATATGGCTACAAAAGAAACAAATACCTATTATAAAGCATTTTTTCATGATAGATGTGTTATCAAGTTGAAGGTGTTTTAATGAAAAAGGGGTGAGTGTCATTCAGAGGGAGGAACGACTGAAGCATCTAAAAGTAAACTTTTTGTTTTTCGTTTAACTTAGAGATAGCGAGATTCTTCGACTCCGACAGCTGTCGGAATGCTCTGAATGACACTTTTGAACCCTTATACTAAATCATCTATTTAATAATTAAAACTCTAATTCTAAGTATAGAGAACTTTGTGTATTTTGATCCGTGACATCTTCGCCTTTTAGAACAGTATTTTCACTATTCTTTAATTTTAAATTAAGCACCCAATAACCGGTCATTGTTAAAGATAAATCACCATGATACATACTATCTGCTGTGTTGTAGCTTAAATCTGTATTGTTGGGAGAACTGTGATTTCCCATGCCTGGCATTCTTGGGTCTAATAGTATTTTGTAGTCTTGTACTACTGGAAAAGACATCATGTTTTCCATTTTATATAGCCCAACCATAAGATTATTAATACCAATTATAGGGTCTTTTGGTTCAATAAGCGCTGCGATGTATTTTGTATCATCACTCCCCATAAAGCTTGTTACATTTTGCTTTTCGGATTGTATTACAGAAATGGTATCTGTAGCAGTGTAATCTTCATTATTTATTGTGTAATTAAATGTTAATGACCAACCTGAACCATCGGTATTAGTCATTTGATATATTATAAAGCCCTCGTAGAGTGTGTTTTTATCTGTAACTTTTACAATTGCAGATTTTGGACAAGTGTGTTGCATGGTTGGCATTTGCATCATTGGCATCCAAGATATGTTTGCGTTTTCAAAATAAGAATTGTTAGCATTGTCTTTAATTCTTATCGTTACGCTATTGTAGCCTGTATTAAATTTTCCTGTTTTGTTATATAATTCAATAGTATGATCGTTGTTTGTAATCTCTTGAATTTTAACAAGATTTTCAATACCATTTATTATTGGAGTATCATTCTCATCAGTAGAACAAGCGACTGTAAATAAGGAGATGAATAAGATTGGTACTATATACTTTAGTCTCATTTTTAATGTTTTAGTTTTTTTGAAAAATATGTAGAGGTTCTGCCTCGCTCATTTATATGAGCCAGAAGAAGCGATAAAACCATAAGGTTCTTTAACAATAAAAATTAACTAAATAATGGAGGAGGCGTTTCTACCTCTATAAATGTTTTTACGATTTTTGATGCGTTATGAAATAACTTAACTTGGGGTAATATAAATTCGTTTAAGTGAATATATAATATATGCGAAGTAAAAAGACAATAAGAGTCTAGTGCTATCCTTTTGCTTTCTTGAAAAGGAAGTTTGTTATTAGAATCGGGGTTGTTTTCTGCGAGTTGTTTTTTTAAGTGACATTTACCGTTACAACCTTGTTGGTCTTCTTTTTGAACACATAATGTTTTAGCAATAAGGTCTTGATTAATAATAAAATCACCAATAATCGTCAAAGTATTAATGTTATGCGCAAATAACATGATTACCAAAAACGATGCTGTGATTTTATGTGCTAAAGCCTTGATCATAGCTCAAATTTAGAATATTTTTAGGTGTAAAAATATGATACATATCATTCAATTGTAAAGTGCTCAAAATATTCGTTTATATAAATTTGCAAGTTTAATAGCGTTGCTTTTTTTATTGTAAAATATTGGTTTTCATTTATTTAATGTTAATTCTTTAAGAATGGAATCTGTTTCAATTTCAATCTTGTTGTTTTTACAACTATAGGCTGCAACAATTAGAAATATAGATACTAAGTGCTTTATAATTAAAAGTCTTTCTTTTTAGATTTGAATACAATTCGTAATACAGGTAAAACAACCCAAACAGCTAGCATTATAAAAGATACAATGAGCCCAAAATTAGTTCCAAAGAATTTTTTAAATATGGCGCCTGTGTATCCTAACAATGCCGAAATATCCAGTTTCAACAAAATGAGTGTTCGTGATAAATCTATAGGGTTTAGCATGGTACCTACTAACGATAGCTTGTCTAATGGATAATCTTCAAAAAGCACTAAAGACATTAAAAACAAACCATCATAAATAATAGCTAGAAAGAGCCAAAGCAATATGGCATACCCAAAACCTTTAATCTTATTTTCATTGGTCAATGCGATATTAAAAGCTAATGCTGTAAAAATCAGGGTTAGAAATGTTCCAGTAATAAGCAGTAACGAGAAATCCCAAATAGTGTTTGATTTTAACAACCCATAAGCAATAAAAGGGATGCCCAAACCTAAAATTAAACTCATGGATAATGAGATGGCCACACCTAAATATTGCCCTAGGAATATGGATGGACGCTTTAACGGTTGGGCTAACAACAGTTCTGTAAACTCCTTGGAGCTATAATAATACATAACCCCAAAAATGGTTCCTATCAAAGGGACCAGTACGATAATAACGTTCATTAATGTAATGACGGCTTTTGATAAATCATTGTTAAGAAATAGTAAAACAATTCCCAGTAATAAATAAAAAGCGAAATAGACATAGCTCCAACGGCTGCGCATTAAATCGAAAAAACTGTATTTTAATATTTTAAGCATGATTCTGTTTCAATTTAAAAACCTCTTGACGGCACTCGAGGATACATTTTATATTTAGAATTGTTAGGTCGATCGCAGGACCTAATTAATTTAGGTTAAAATAGACGCAATGGCATGTTCGAAATCTGGCTGATTGGTTTTGTTTTTTAATTCTGAAATAGACCCTTTAAAGTAAATCTGCCCTTCTAAAAGAAATACAATTTCATCTGAAACTTCTTCAACAAAACTCATAATATGGGAGGTGATTAAAATGGTCTTTCCTTTAGCTTTTTCTGCTTGAATTAAGTGCTTTAACCGGATGAGCGAAATAGGATCTAAACCCGAGGTTGGCTCATCTAAAATAATTAAAGGGCTATCAAACATAAAGGTTAGAACAAGGTTTACTTTTTGTTTTGTCCCTCCAGAAAGATTTCCTAATTTTTTATTTAAAAAGGGTTGTAGCATAAAGAGTTCGATTAAACGTTGATCCTCTTTGGTGTTCTTACGTAAATCTTTAATCATTTTAATAAGTTCCCCAACCTTTAGGTTATTTGGAAAATTGGCAATCTGTGGTAAATAGTCAATTTTATGTCTGTAACTCGAACTGTTTTTAATATTTTTTCCAAGGACATTAATGGTTCCTTTATTAGGGATAACCATACCAAGAATAGATTTTATGAGCGTGGTCTTTCCTGACCCATTTGGTCCAAGAATAGCAAAAATACCACCTTTAGCAATATTTAAATCAACACCGTTTAACACCACATTTTTATTAAATCTTTTATGTAGGTTTTCAATGCTTACCATATTATTCTCTTTATTAAAGGATTGTTATCCAGTAAGTTATCGGGTGTAAAAACAGGCGAGACTTTTTCAGAAAAATCAATAATATCAATAAACAAACTACGTAATAGAATGATGGTTTCTGGTGTTCTGTTTACAATGTATGAAAATAATTTCACGGGTCTATATGGAACATCACCAATACCATCTTTGTCCAGATCGTAACCTGTGTAACTGGTCCAGTAATTTTTATCGAAGATATTATCATTCACCTTGCTGTTATATGAAATATCGAAAGCGTTGTATAGGAAATTATTTTCTATAAAATGATTGGTATAACAGGCACCACGAATTTTAATGGCCCATCCATTATTAATAAAGTTGTTGTTTTTATAAATAATACGGTTGGAGCCTTCAATGTTAATGCCAATGGTGTTTTCTTCAAAAGTATTTCCTGTAATTTCGGCATCATTTATTTCTTTTAAAAGCATACCGTAGGATGCTGTTCCCCAATTTTCTTTAAAAGTATTGTTTAACATCTTTATTTTTTTTGAAAACATAACCGCCACACCTGCACCGTTTTTTTCAAATGTATTATCTTGATATATATCGTTATTGGAAAACATAAAATGCAAACCGTAACGTAAGTTCTCTGCGCTAACATTATTTTTAATTAAACAAGCATCAGAGAATTCCAAATAAATACCATCGCGTACATGTTGTACAAAATTGTGTTCAATTTCAATATTTTTACTATACCATAATTGAATCCCATTTCCAGAATTATATTCTTGAATAGCGTCTCCAATAATCTTGTTATGAAATACTTTTCCGTCACGTGATTTTTCCAAATAAATACCAAAAAACAGCTTTTCTAAAACTAAATTTTGAATGACGAAGTTCTTGCTTTTTCTTACCCGAATAGCCGCATAATCTTCCGTGTAACTCGTACCAACATTTATAATAAATAAACCGTCGACAGTTACACTATCAGAAACAATAGTTATAATTTCTCCTTTTAGTTCTCCATCAATTACCGGGTAGTTTTTGCCAATAATTGTTAGGGGTTTGTCAATTAAAATATTATGCTCTTTATATGTGCCTTTTTTAACCAAGATGGTGTCAAAATCTTTTGCAGATGAAATGGCTTTTTTTAAAGTTGAGATAGGGCATGTGTTGCAGACTTCAATATTATGGGCGTATGTGGAGTAAGCTATTAAAATGACTGTAAAAAAAAGCAACAGGTTTTTCATCTGTTTAAATTTTATTGTTTTTTATCTGTTAGATGTCATTTGCCATTTAGTAGTATCAAGAATTGTTCTATGTCTCATTTCATAATATTTAGTCTTTTAAATGGGCTAACAGTTCTTCCCAATTATATAATGTGCCACCTTTTTTTTTCTGAGTTTTTTTAGCGTCGTCTTTAGATTTAAAAGCTGATAGGAATGCACCCATAGGACTCGGAATGTTTTTACTTATTAAGAATGTTGCTTGTGTGGCGTCTATTAAAACTTCTGGTTCTTTATAATTGTTTGATAAGTAGAGTTGAATTTCTGATGTGTTAAAATCTTTTATGAAATTAATCATACATTCTGTAGCATCAAATTTATAGGTCTTGCCTTTTTTTGTGACAATTTCGGCAGCATGAACTTTGTCTACAATAGTCATTTTACAAAAATGACAACCATCGTTCCCATAATCAATAGCTTGAGGTTTAACATTACAGCCATAGCATAATAGTAGCAATAACGTTATTATTAAATAGTATTTTAGTGTTTGCATGTTTTTAGTGTTTATATCCCATCCTAAGTCCTTCCCGAAGGGAAGGACTTGATTAAGACGCGCTTTTTTGTTTGTTTTTCTTTCCAATTAAATAGGCTATGAAGGAAGCTGCAATTCCAAGCCCTAAAAAAAAGGCTCCTAACCTTGGGTAAGAATGAGCTCTAAAATTTAAAATGTCCTTACTTCCAAACAAAGGCGGTTGAAAGCCCATAACACTTCCGTCCGGGTTTGTAAATTTCATAATGGCTTTAGGGTCTAAATTATGGCCATAGTCGTGTTCCCAAAGATAAAAATCGTAAAGGCCGGCACTACTTATAACAATCATTAAAATAAACCAAAATAAGAACCATTTGTAGGTCCCTTTAAAGGCAATAATTAAACCTATAACGGTTGTAATAATAATACCTATAGGAAAGATTTTAAATTCTGGAATGACCTCTGGGATGTATTTCATGCCCACATAATGATTCATTAAATTAATGTTTTTAATATCATGTGGATGCACATCGGAAAAATCATTAATATGAATATACATACCTAGTGGAATAGGGTATTGCGGAGCTTCCAGCGTTATTTTCCAAAGCGGGAATAAGAATACCCCCAATGGAAGCAGTGCTGCAATAAACATGATGATATTTGATCTTTTCATCTTCTTAGTTCCTGTGAAAACAGGAATCTCATTTTTTAGTTATACTATAGTGTTTATCTTATTCAAGAGCATTAAACATTCTGATACTAAATTAGCAGGATGTTTATGGGATTCCTGCCTTACCGAAACAAGTTCGACACAGGTCGCAGGAATTTAATGCTTTAAAAAGTAAGGCGAGAGCGAAACGTATAACCCTCGCCTTAATAGGGAAATAAACACTAAAACAAAATTTCCCTAACCTTATTTTCTATTATTCAATATCTTCACCAAGCGACCATTTTAGCGGTGTGTTGGAGTTTGCTGGGGATACGCGTACGTACCCTTGCATTTCCTGATGTAATGCCGAACAGAAATCTGTGCAATAGAAAGGCCATACTCCTACTTGTTCAGGTTCCCACTGGAAGGTCTCTGTTTGTCCTGGCATAATTAGTAATTCGGAGGTATTAGCTCCAATGATACTTACACCATGAGGCACATCGTAATCCTGCTCCAAATTTGTTACATGGAAATATACCTTATCGCCTACTTTGATACCTTCAATATTGTCCGGTGCAAAATGACTACGTATGGTAGTCATGTAAACATGAACCGTTTTACCATCTCTAACCACTTTTGCATCTGCTTCGCTTAAAGTCGCATATGGATGTTTGTTATCTTCTAATTTATAGAGTTTTTTAGAACGGGGTTTTATTAAATCTGCAGGACACCCAGCAGCATAGTGAGGCTCCCCAATTGTTGGGAAATCTAATAATAATTCCATTTTCTCTCCAGAAATATCATAAAGTTGCGCCGATTGTGTTACTTCGGGACCTGTTGGTAAATAACGATCTTTGGTAATTTTATTCATTGCTACTACATATTTTCCCCATGGCTTTTGTGAGTTTCCTCCAGGAATCATTAAGTGACCAACAGAATAGTAACAAGGTTGTCTGTCTACAACTTCCCAGGTTCCTAATTTCCATTTTACAACTTCAGAAGAAATAAAGAAAGTAGTATATGCATTTCCTCTACCATCAAATTCTGTATGTAAAGGGCCTAACCCTGGCTGTTCTACAACGCCTGCCAATACATCTTCGAAATTTAAGATGGGAATACCGTAAGCATCACCAGCTACTTTATTGTTTTCAATAGCATCTAACATTTTAGTGAAAGAATGTACGGTTAAGTTAGCCGATAGTTTTCCGTTACCAACTATGTATTCACCAGTTGGATCCACATCGCAACCATGTGGTGATTTAGGCGTTGGTAAGAAATAAACGGCACCTGGCACGTCTAGAGGATTTACAACACGTACTTCTTTTTTCATGGTCGAAGTCGCCGAATGTGTTGCTTCATCATACACGTTATGTGCATAGTTTGCCGGCATCATAGTACCACCACCATTGTTAACATAGTCTTCAATTTTTTTCCAGTTCACCGCGGCTATAAAATCTTTATCGTTTTGGGAGGCATTGACTTCCAGAAGGGTACTTGCTTCTTCGGTATTATAAGTAGTAAAGAAGAACCAACCGTGAGATTTTCCACGACCAGGATGCGATAAATCATAATCGAAACCAGGCATGATTAATTGGAATTTAATAGCCATATGACCATGTTCTGGGTCTATAGAAATAAAAGATAAAGCGCCTTTAAAGTTGCCTTTATAGTCTTTTATAGGCATGTCTTTTTGAGGAATTGGGATAGAAAAACGAGTTCCTGCAACAACATACTCCGAGTTTTCAGTTACAAAAGAAGAACTGTGGTTACCGGCACTGTTAGGAACTTCAATGATTTCTGTAGTTTCAAAAGTCGATAAATCTATTTTTGCAATACGTGGTGTGTTATTGCCATTAATAAATACCCAACGTCCATCTACGACCCCATTTGTTTGAGAAATGTCTGGGTGATGCGAATCATCCCAAGGCACAAAACCATGAGATGTGTTTAGCATCGGTTTTGTTTCTTCGTTATATCCATAAGCTTTTTCTGCATCTTGAGAAAACACAGGGATGACTTTAAATAAACGCCCAGATGGCAATCCGTAAACGGAAAGCTGTCCACTAAACCCACCGGATATAAAGGCGTAGAATTCGTCATGCTCTCCAGGAGCTACATAAACTTTTTCTGCCGCACTACTAGAAAGTGCCCCAGAATTAGATTTCGATGCAGTATCACAGCTTGTAAAAGCTACAAGAACACTTAATAATGCAACTGTTGATTTTAAAATATTTGTCATTATCTTCTAAATTTGGTTAATGTTTTTAATTATTCTGTAGGCAATAATACTTTATCAATTACATGTACAATACCATTGCCTGCGGGGATACTTGCAATGATTTTAGCACCACCAATTAGTGGTTCACCGTCTACAACTTCTACCTTAACATAGCCGTTGTTAGCTTGTCCTAATTTTTTAAATTTTTTAAGAAATTCCTTCGAATAGTTTCCAGGGGTTACGTGGTATTTTAAGATATTAGCTAAAGCTTCTTTGTTTTCTGGCTTCAATAAATTTTCTACAGTGCCTTCTGGTAAAGCGGCAAAAGCTTTGTTTGTTGGTGCAAATACCATTAAAGGCCCTGTGTTTACTAAGGCATTCTCTAACTCTGCTGCTTGAACTGCAGCCACTAAAGTGGTATGGTCTTTAGAGTCAATAGCGATATGCAAAACTGTTGGTTTCCCTTCGTCATCTTTAATAAAAGCTTGTCCGGTTTTTTCTGCAGGAGGTGTTACTTGTTCAGATAATGAACCTGTTGAGGTCACTTTGTTTTCATTTTTACAAGCTGTGAATGTTATAATACACAACAATGTAAGAACTGTTTGTTTTAATGTTTTCACCTGTGTTATATTTTTTAGTTAGTAATCAGATGTTATTCGTATAGTCACTATTTCGGTTTGTGTCAAAATTTTAGTTATGCTATATTTTATAGGAGCTATTTTAATGTTCTAAAATATTCTAGTACAGCTCTGGCATCTTCTTCAGACAAGTTTTGGTTCGCCATAGGGGATCCATTAAATTCAATAAGTAATGCTTTTGCTAAGGGATCTTTTTGCACCATTTCATTAGGATTCAATATCATGTTCATAATCCATTCTGGAGACCGTCTGCTCAAAATGTTTTTTGGAGCGGGTCCAATGAATTTTTTATCTGGCCTGTGGCAAGCAGTACACATTTTTTTAAATACATCTGCACCATGGGTTGCCATGGTTTGATCGATTTTAGGAGGCAAGTTAATAGAGGTGATTGGACCAATACCTTTGTTTGCTAGATCTATTTTTTTTGAAGCAGGAACAGACTCGACTTTTTCCAATTTTTGTTCTGTAGACGTCTTTTTTTCATAAGAAAAACCTGCTTTCTTTTTTTCTTCTTTACCGCCACAACTAATTAGAAGTGATACAAATAATACCATTGCAATGTTTAGTGTTTTTTTCATAATTAATGTCATTTTGTATACAAATTTAAAGCCATATAGCACAATAAAATATGATAAAAATCATATTAAGGACAAAAACATCTTTTTTATATTTGCTCTGGTTTTATTATATTAAAAAATGTTATCAAATTCATCAAAATACGCTATTAAGGCGGTGCTGTTTTTGGCCTTAAATGCCAACGAAAAAAATAAGGTTATGGTTAAGGATATTAGCTAACCCATAAACGTTCCACAAGCTTATATTGCTAAATTGCTACAGGCAATGGTTAAAGAAAAAATAGTATCGTCTGTTAGGGGGCTAAAGGTGGGTTTTATTTAGACGACACCAATTTGAACCATTCTATAATGAGTATTGTGAATGTTATAGATGGGAAAAAAGATTAAATTCTTGTATAATGAGTTTAAAAATAGAATCTCACAAAAGGTGCCCAAGGATCTATATAGATGCTTTTATTTTTGTCATATAAAACATCATATCGTACTCCAAAAGTAACATGACCGCTTCTATAACCGGCACCAAGAAATAAGGCGGGTGACCAATAATTATTGTCAGGAATATTTAAATTAAAATTATAGCGGCGGTTTACATTAAGTTGTTCAAATTCTACCGAAAGTTGTATCTCATTAATTACATTAAATAATCCGAGTAAACTACCTCCTAAAATGGTTGATTTATAAACCTCTTTTTGGTTGTCAAATGTTCCATTGAACCCTAAACCTAAAGCAAAGGTTTTATCAAATTCGTAAATAGCACTGGGAGCGATAGTTCCACTAAAAAAATTATCGCCAAAGTTTAGACCAATACCACCTCCAAAACGGACGTGACTCCAGAAATAATTGTTTTTTTGTTGTGCCATTAAACTGTTTAGGCTAAATGAAATAACAAGTATAATTAAAATTATTTTTTTATTAATGATAAGGAATGTCTTCATTAAAATTAGAAATCATTAAAAAATTAACAGGTAACAATAATATATTCATTAAAAGCATATGGTGCGCTTATAAATATAGTCAAAGAAACATCTAATTTTAGTAAAAGTTGTATTTTTGGAAAATATTTTGACTAACCTACACGGGATTAAAAATAACAATGGATAAATTTTCATTTTTAAACGCAGCACATACAGCATATTTTGCTGATTTATACGATCAATATTTACAAAATCCAGATTCGGTAGAACCTAGTTGGAGAGCCTTTTTCCAGGGTTACGATTTTGGTAATGAGAACTATGGGCTAAATGGTGAGATTGTAGAAGGCGTTCAAATCCCAGAACAGGTTCAAAAGGAGTTCAATGTTGTTAGACTTATAGATGGGTACAGGATGCGTGGCCATTTGTTTACTAAAACAAACCCTGTAAGGGAGCGCAGAAGCTATTCACCTACTTTAGATATAGAAAATTTTAACCTTTCCGAAGATGATTTAGACACTGTTTTTAATGCTGGAGAGATTTTGGGGATTGGTGCTAAAACATTGCGTAGTATCATTATCCATTTAGAAAAGATTTATTGTAGTTCTATTGGTGTTGAGTATATGTATCTGCGTAATCCGGAAATTATTAAATGGTGGCAAGAGCAGCTTAATAAAAATGATAATCATCCTGATTTTTCTGTAGAAACAAAAAAATATATTCTTTCTAAATTAAATCAGGCCGTTACCTTCGAAAACTTTTTGCAAACCAAGTATGTGGGACAAAAGCGTTTTTCTTTAGAAGGAGGAGAGTCTTTAATACCAGCAATTAGTAATGTGCTTTTTTATTCGGTAGAAAAATATGGCGTAAAAGAATGTGTTTTAGGAATGGCGCACCGTGGGCGTTTAAGTACATTGGTCAATATTTTTAGAAAACCGTTACATGAGCTTTTTAGTGAGTTTGAAGGTAAGGATTTTGAAGATGAAAATATTGATGGTGATGTAAAATATCACTTAGGTTTAACTTTAGATAAAACGTATCAAAACGGAAAGAGTATTAAGATGAATTTGGTTCCAAATCCATCTCACTTAGAAACTGTTGCGCCAGTTGCAGAGGGCATTACACGAGCAAAGATCGATAGTGATTATAATGGTGATAATTCAAAAATACTACCCATTATAGTACATGGAGATGCTGCTATTGCTGGGCAAGGAGTTGTGTATGAAGTTGGACAGATGAGCCAACTAAATGGCTATAAAACAGGAGGGACCATTCATATTGTTGTTAATAACCAAATTGGTTTTACCACTAATTATCTGGATGCACGATCCAGTACGTATTGTACTGATGTGGCTAAAGTAACTTTATCACCGGTTTTGCATGTTAATGCAGATGCTGCTGAAGCTGTGGTACATGCTGTTGAAATGGCTTTAGAATATAGAATGCGCTATAAAAAAGACGTCTATATAGATTTATTAGGGTATCGTAAATATGGACATAATGAAGGTGACGAGCCTCGTTTTACACAACCTAAACTATATAAAAATATAGCGAAACAATCTAACCCGTTTAAAATATATTCAGATAAGTTAATTGCAGAAAATACGGTTGATAGTACTTACGTAAATAAACTTGTTACAGACTTTAAGGAAACGTTAGAAAAGGAGTATAACAAATCTAAAAAGGCAGAGTCTTCAAAAGTTAGAGAGTTCATGCAGGAACGTTGGTCTGCGTTTGACCGTAAGGGCTTGGATGCCATGCTAGAAACTATAGACACAGGGTATTCAAAGCATAAATTAGAGGATATTTCAAAAATAGTATCAACAGTTCCGGAAGGGGTTAAGTTTTTACGTAAAGCTGAAAGGATTCTTGATGGACGTAAAAAAATGGTTTTTGAAACTGACAATCTTGATTGGGGAATGGCCGAAACTTTAGCCTATGGTAGTTTGATGGAAGAAGGTTTTAATGTGCGTATCTCAGGTCAGGATGTAGAGCGTGGAACATTTAGTCACCGTCACGCCATTTTACGGGATGAAATATCTGAAGAACGGATTAATTTATTAAATACAAACCCTGAAAATAAAGGTAAAATGGATATTTATAATTCTTTTTTATCAGAGTATGGGGTGCTTGGTTTCGATTATGGCTATGCTATGGCCAACCCAAATACATTAACTATTTGGGAAGCGCAGTTTGGTGATTTTAGTAATGGTGCACAGATTATTTTTGACCAATATCTATCTGCGGCCGAAGATAAATGGAAATCCCAAAACGGTATTGTTGTTTTATTGCCTCATGGTTACGAAGGGCAAGGGTCTGAACATTCATCAGCTAGAATTGAACGTTATTTACAATTGTGTGGCGATGATAATATGGTCGTTGCAGACTGTTCTACACCAGCAAACTTTTTTCACTTATTGCGTCGTCAAATGAAACGCGACTTTAGAAAACCATTAATCGTATTTACACCTAAAAGTTTATTACGTCATCCAAAAGCAGTATCGTCAATAAATGAATTGGCAAATGGCAAATTTGAAGAAGTTATAGATGATACGATTGCTGCTAAGCATGTTAAGAAATTAGTTTTTTGTACAGGTAAATTCTATTACGACTTATTGGAAGAAAGGGATTTGTTAGAAAGAGAAGATATTGCTTTAGTGAGAATTGAGCAACTGTTCCCATTGCATTTGGAAAGCATACAAAACGTTATAGATAAGTATCCAAATGCAGAAAAATATGTTTGGGCACAAGAGGAACCTAAAAACATGGGGGCTTGGAGTTTCATGGCACAACGTATGGATCTGGTTAAGTTAGAAGTAGCTTCAAGACCATATAGTTCGGTACCGGCACCAGGATCCAGTACACGGGATAAAAGAAGACAACGTGCCGTAATAGATGCCGTTTTCAATATAGACTAGTTTTTATTAATAAAGAGAAATAATTCATATACAATTAAAATTATAAAGAATGATTTTAGAAATGAAAGTGCCTTCGCCAGGGGAATCCATTACAGAAGTGGAAATAGCAACATGGTTAGTAGAAGATGGGGATTATGTTGAGAAAGACCAAGCTATAGCTGAGGTAGATAGTGATAAAGCAACCTTAGAATTACCAGCAGAAGCTAGCGGAACCATTACGCTTAAAGCAGAAGAAGGTGATGCCGTTGCAGTTGGTGCTGTGGTCTGTTTAATTGATACAAGTGCTGAAAAGCCTGAAGGGGATGCACCTAAAGCAGAGAAAAAAGAAGAAGCACCAAAAACCGAAATTTCAAAACCAGCTACTCCAGAAGCAAAAACATATGCAACAGGTTCTGCAAGCCCCGCTGCTAAAAAGATTTTAGCAGAAAAAGGGATGGATTCGGCTTCTATTTCTGGAACAGGAAAGGACGGGAGAGTTACTAAAGAAGATGCTATAAATGCTGTGCCTTCTATGGGAACACCAACAGGAGGTAGTAGAGGGACATCGCGAAGTAAAATGTCCATGTTACGTCGTAAAGTAGCGGAGCGTTTAGTTGAAGCTAAAAATACGACAGCTATGTTAACGACTTTTAATGAGGTTGACATGTCCCCAATTTTTGCATTACGTTCTGAATACAAAGAAACATTCAAAACGAAGCACGGTGTTGGTTTAGGGTTTATGAGTTTCTTTACATTGGCAGTTGTTAGAGCATTAAAAATGTATCCTGCGGTTAACTCGATGATTGATGGCAAAGAAATGATAAGCTATGATTTTTGTGATATTAGCATAGCTGTTTCCGGACCAAAGGGCCTAATGGTTCCTGTTATGAGAAATGTAGAGAATTTAAGTTTTAGAGGTGTTGAGGCAGAAGTAAAGCGTTTAGCTATTCGTGCTCGTGATGGACAAATTACAGTTGATGAGATGACGGGTGGAACTTTTACAATATCCAATGGAGGTGTATTTGGTAGTATGTTATCTACACCTATTATTAATCCTCCACAAAGCGGTATTTTAGGAATGCACAATATCGTAGAGCGCCCAGTAGCCATTGATGGAAAAGTAGAAATACGTCCCATTATGTATGTGGCCCTTTCTTATGATCATAGAATTATTGATGGTAAAGAAAGTGTGGGCTTTTTAGTTGCTGTAAAAGAAGCTTTAGAAAATCCTGTAGAAATATTAATGAACAATGATATCAAGAAAGCTTTAGAACTTTAATAAATGAACTTATCTTGACTTTTTGTTTTTAACCGAAATCGAAGATTCATGAACTCCTATTTATGATAATAAGAGTTAAGTGAACTAAAAGGAGATAAAATTTGTTTAGAAGAGATCCTTTCTTAAAGGCATTGCACTTGTGCTGAGCGCCTGCCGGACGGGCAGGAAGCCAAAGTATCGCAAAGCATAAAAAAAGTAACGAAATATAGGCAAATTTCAGCCGTTCCTACTTAGTAGGTAGGTTTTAGTAAATAAGAAAAAAGGCGAGAAGCGTTAGTTCAATATCTAAATGTTTAAAAAGGTCTAAAGATAGAGCCCCTTCGAGTCTTTCGATTTTGGTTTATGCTGAGTATTGAAGAAGTACTCTAGACAGGCTAAAATCGAAATACTCGATGGGACTTTTTGGTTTCTAATACTTTTTTTAGACCCTTTATAACTAACTAAAGATTAAAACTAACTAAAACACATTATAAGGTTTATAGAAATAACAATAACCACTAAAACACCTAGTCCTATCATACAGTATTTATCAATTACATCATTTCTTTTTTGCATTGTTATTACTTTAAACTTGTTATTTCCTAAAATTATTTTGATTAAAAACTCTGTGCCTATATAAGCACAGAGTTTTCATAAAAAATCCCCTCTCACAAAGAATTCATTAATAGCACTGTAAAGGTATGTTGCACAGGGGAAAAAAAAAATACGCAGTTCTACGTATTTTTAATTAAGAAAGAGGTTTTTACGTCAATTAAATCTTACAAAAACACTTGAAATCTGTTTATATCACTGGCTTTTATGAGTCCATGACCTATTGCTTGAGAAAAGTTGCAAAGAAATCATTTTAAGCAGACAGTTAAACCATGCCTTTGTCGTGGCAGGCTAATTTTGCTGAAAAGCGGGATCTTAGATTTAATACCTTGCCCTAGGATCGATTTTCTACCTTTTATTTCGAAATTTTAAAATTCAATTGGTTTTAAAAAAGTGAAGGCTCTAAATCATAATAATTTAGAACCTTCTTTAATTCTCCCTAAGAACTAATTAATAGCCCGGTAAAGGTATGTTGTATAAGTGAAAAAAAAAATACGCAGTTCTACGTATTTTTTAAAAATGAGCTTTATTTAAATTAGCCCAAATAGATAGTGATGTAGGTTTGTTATCTAAGCCTAATTTGGCAACAATATTACTTCTATGCTTATCTACTGTGCGAACAGAAATTGATAAGTCTGTTGCAATATCATGACTTGTTTTATTTTCAGAGATGAGCTTTACTATTTTTAGTTCGGACTTCGTTAACAAATTTAATGTATCGGGCTTTTGTTCTAAATTGCTTGAGTTTAGATAAGATACAATTTCTTTGCTAAAATATGGTGTCCCATTTATAACATGTTTAATGCAGGTTTCAATTTCTTCAATGGCAAACTCTTTTAGGATGTACCCAAAAACATTAAATTCTTTGGCTTTATCGTATAATTCTTCTTCTTTATCAAAAGTGATAAGGATAATTTTGGTGTCTAAATTGTTTTTTTTACAGGCTTCGGCTATTTCCAGCCCAGTTTTATGGGGCATTCTTATGTCTAGAATGGCTAATTTTGGCTTTAGTTTAATTATAAGGTTATAGGCCGTATTTCCATCTTGGGCGCTTCCTATTATATTAAAACCTTTAGAAGTTAAAAAATCAGTTAGACCTCTTAACATCAACGGATGATCGTCAGCAATCACTATTGAGGTATTCATTATATGAGGAGAATTAAGGTGCTATTAATTAAAAATGTAGTCCATCGCTTACGTGTAGGTTTTTTATAGTTTTAAATATAGATATTTCTTTTCATAATCTATAATGGCTTTCCCTTTTTTTAAAATATCAGCTCCTATAATGCCGTCAACAGGTTTAGAATTATGATTTATCAAAGCTGTATTTACATGAGTAAGATTAAATAAAACCAAAACAACTTTGTTACGTTTCCATTTTCCAATCTTCATCTTGTTTTTTTTAGACATTTTGGTATCCATATCTATAGCACCTGCCCCTGCAGCTTTAATAATAGAATCTTCAGTTTTTAGTTTAAAGGTTTCAATAGCTTCAAAACCTACACAAGAACTTGATGCACCAGTATCTAAAATAAATAACCCTTTATGACCATTTATGGATGCTTTTATTTCAAAATGATTGGTTTTAGTTAGGTGCAGTTTTACTTTAACGTACCCTTTTTTGTGAAGGAACTCCTGTAGTGTCTTTTCCTTTTCCATAATATTTTTTAACTCTTAACAGTAAAAGTAATATAATAAGGAAGATAAATAAGCCCATGTAGACACAAATTAACTCATTATTATTAGCTGGCTTTGTTAATTCACCATAATAAACAAAAGCACTCCAGTAATAAGGTGATTTTTTTATATTGCTAATCGCGCCATCTTTTAAATAATCTAATTTCGATTGGTGGTTTGAAGTATTGGCAGATTTATTGTCACCATAATTTTTATAAAAGGACTGCATAATTTGAGACGTAGATAGATCATTTATTTGCCATAAAGAAAACAATACGTTTTGCGCTCCGGCATATTGAAATCCGCGAGCTATACTCATAGCGCCTTCCCCTTTGTATAATGCACCAATGCCCGTTTCACAGGCGCTTAAAACGACGAGGTTTGTATTTAGATCGAGGCTGTATAGTTCGTTTAGAAACATCGTATTTTTATAAAACTCAATATTTGCCGAGGTTGAAAAATCACCACTACTGGCATGCGTAGACAAGTGTATAATACTATAGCTTGAACTATTTTTAATGAAGGCTTCTTTAGTGGCTTGTTCCTTTAAAAAAAGAGTGGACTGCATTTCTTTTTTTATAGCATTTGCCTCATCGATGGAATAGATCAAACTATGTTTTGTGTTTTCGAATACGGGAAAGATGCCAAGAAGGCTATTTGCTTTCTTTTTTTCTTCTTTTTTTAGATAAAATGCTGTACTTGTATTGTAAACGATATTTTGATTTTGCACAACAAATGGCATTTTTGAAAAATTTGTTGTATTTGTTTTAGAAGATAGCAAAGCTTCGAATGGTATAAAGTTTAATAACCCATCTGGAATAATGATAGCGTTTTTAAAGGAAGCAGTTTTTGAGAGGTTCAGGATGTTATAAAGTGTAAAGGCAGTGTTTGTAAATTTGTTTATGTCATTATTTATTATGGAAGGAGTATCAAATGAATGAATGAAATCTAAGATGTGTTTTTTGGTGGTTTCATCCAATTTAATTTTACTAAGGTTAATATTGTTTTTGGAAATTATAAATTGATAGATGTTTTTTCTGCCATAAAAGTATTCAACCAAAACGGCTTCATCTTTTAATAATTTATTTTGTAGGTCGTCAACCAAAAAAGGCGTGTCCTCTAACTCTGGATATTTTTTACTTATAGCTTCTTTTAGTATTTTTAATTGAATACTTACAGCATTCAGATCTGAACTTAAGGCGGTAATTACTGAGGCCTGGGATTTACCCAATTGTTCATTTATTAAGAGGTGGGTAATTCTTTCTTGCTCTTTAAATAAATGAGCTTCTTTAAGGAGTAAACTATCGTTAGGATATTTATTTAATAGCCCTTTTTTAATAGCTTTTTCTTTTAATATTCCCGATTTGTTTAATTCTGCATATTGAAAAGCTGTTAGTAAAAGCGTGTCATTTTGAGTGTTTTGGTATGCGTCAAAGATAATATCTATGCATTTTTCACTGCGGGTTCTATTGCTTGTTTGATTCGATCTTTTGTTTTCTTGAGAGGTCCAGTTGTTTTGTAATAATTGAGAAACATAAAAACTTAAATCATAATAGCTAAGTGCCAATTTATAGTCTTCTTGAAGTGTAGCGTATAAATCAAAAATATCTATAAATGTATTTTCAGCATAGAGGTTCTTTTTGTTAAGAAACCCCTTGGGCTTTATATTTGGCAATAAAGCTTGAAGTGCTAAATCCAAACCATTTTTAGCTTCGTTTAAATGGTTTAATAGTATGTTGAGTTGCGCTTCTTCTAAATAAAATTTAGCGCGTTTTCTTCTGGATAAAGGGTCTTTAAGAACATGTTTTTTGGCCTTGTTAAAAGCTTTTAATGCCTCAGCATAATTGCCTTTTTGTAGTTGGATTAGATAATTACTTCTATGCTCATTATAGAGGCTATTATTAATTGTTTTAGGAATGTCTGAAACGTTGTTTATGGCATTTAGTGCAATTTGGCTATCAATGTATAACTGGGTGATTTTTTGTTTTTGTTGTTTATTTAAGTTTGGTTTGTTAAGGTAACCGGAGGTTAATTTTAATACGGTTTCATACCTACCGGTAGTTTTATATAAAATAGCTAGATTAATAGTACCACTTGTTTGATGTTTTACATGATTCTTTTTCTCGGCCAAGAAGATATATTGTTTTATTATATTTTCGGCATTCGTATAATCTCCCGTTTTGGTATATAAATTTCCCAGAGGAATAAAGCAGCTTTCAATAATATCGAAATCAGAAAGTTTTGAAAGGGCATGTGTTTTAAAACGGTTTAAAGCGTCTTCAAAAGTTGAGATTGCATCTTTTAACAGAGAATTTCGATCTAAATAATACCCTTTATGGCATTGTAAAAAAACAAGAGCTAATTGCTCATTTTTGCTTTTTACTTGTTTTTTGAATGCAGATTCTTGTTCGCTTAAAAGTTTTAGCGACGTATGGTTTGGATTGCCAATAAACGTTTCGGTTGCGACATAGATATCCTCTTCTAAATTTTGGGAAAAAGCAACGCCATAAATTAAAAAGAAAATCAGACTTAGTTTTTTCATAAGAGTGAGCTGCCAAATGCTGCTTAGCTTCAAAATTTCCAAATGGCATAGAATTGCCAATAGTTAAAACGATCTTCGAAATCCATAATATAACGGGCGCCCAAACTCGGACCGATTCTTGCGAAACCGGCTGTAGCTTCAAATAATAACCCTGTTCTTAAATTGGTAAAAGAATTGGTTTCACTGGTATTATTCGTCATGGTGTTAAAAACAGGCGCATCTGGGTCCTGGCCTTCAAATTGTTCTATAAAAATGGTTTGGTTTTGTTTTTCGCTAAGGGATATGGTGTTTTGCAAACCAGCACCTAAGCCTATGTAGTTATTAACGTTATACCTGATTAAAACAGGAATGTCCCAATCAATATTCTCATAAGAAGCATCGGTAGTGGTGCGTTGTAAAAACCGAAAGCCTTGTGCTTCCTGTATAAACTCTTCCCTAACATTTGTGTTTGCGTCATAATTATGAAAATTATTCATTAACTCTACCTGCCAATACCATCTATAGGATTTAAAAGGAGACAATGTAGCACCAAAAAAGTAGCTCTCAGAGTTTTTTAAGCTGTTAAACGAATTATACCCTACTTTAGCACCGATGGATATACCGGGTAAAAACCGAGTGGTTGAATAGTTGGTAAGGATAGGGTCATTTTTATCAAAGATAATGGCCGTTCTACTTTTTGTTTTTTTCTTATGAAAATCTTTAGCAAACTTAATGCTGTATTTTACGAAACCTTTTGTTGAATCGTATTCTTTTACATTTTTTTGTTCGCTTCCAGGAAGATAAATATTCTTAAAAGTAAAAATAGCCTGGGTATCTGTAAATGTCGTATCTAAACAACTGTAAAGAACGTCTCGCTTAGGGCAAATATCGCATTTAGGATACATGTCCATAACCTTTAAGGTCGATTTGTCCAACATGTCTGGAATATCGGTTTCCAACCGTATGGTTCTTGCGGGCCCTTCTCCGTTATTTTGAAACTTAATCTTATATTTTAAGGTTTTAAAACGGACGACCCTATAATTCATAAATGTACCATTTGATGACATTTTGTTAGGGTCATGTGAGGTAACAATTTCCATTTCCATGTCTTTTACTTTATGATTATCATAGTTATTATCTGGGATATAAATACCGCGAACCGATATAATAGCACTGGTATCCTTAACCATTTCCGGGGTCGTCTTTAAGCTAAAAAATATATGGCGCTCTTCGTTAGGTTGCATGTCGTTGAATTCCAAAAGGCTCCAATCTTTATAGTATGCTTGGGATTCTGCGATAGTTAAAGGCAGATTTGTCTTTTCTGTCGAGTCCTGTAATACGATACTCGATTTAATAAGGTCATTATTTATAGAAGCCAAGTAAGTGCCTTCATCATCAATGCGCTTCGTATACGCAAAATGGTCTGTTAAACTATTTTTTTCATTATGATGTGTTCTCGTTTCTATCAATTCAAAATTATTGGCTTTATATTTAAGTTCATTATAGAATAGATATATTTTACCATTGGTAACATAATCCTTAATGTTTTTATAGCTCATTATGGCTACTATTTCTTCCTCAGGAACAGGTTCACGATTACGTTTTATCGTAAAGTCTTCATCCATGATGGCTAAGTCTTCATAGTCGGTCGTTATTGAATTGATAGCCATTTTTTTAGGCCTTGTTGTTGGTGGTTTGCCCGTATCGTAATTATTGGTAGCCCATAACTTTACTTCATATTCACCTTTGTTCTTATATACATGCTTTGGTTTTTCTTCGGTACTGTAATGTCCGTCACCAAACTCCCAGTAATGGGTGTAAAATGCTTTTGGCGCACCTGCAATTTGGTTTAAAGGGGGTGTTTCTGGAGTGAAGATTATTTCATTACCATTCGTTGTACTGTTAATAGTAGCTGCTCTTGTAAGGGTATCGCTTACGATTAACTGTTGGGAGTAACTGTACGCACATACAAATAAGAAACAAATAAAAAGAAATGGTTTGTTCATGAAAATTGCGGTTAAATAGGTTTAAATATACAAAAAGTACCATTTTAAAATAGTTTTACATGATTCCACATTAGTATGGCGCCTAAAAATTAGATGCTATAATTATTATATTAGCAATTAGCACTAATAGTATGGTAATTATTACAAACAATATAAACATGGCTTTTTTCACTATGTTGTTTTGTATTTATATACAAAACATGGGGGTTTTGTTACCTAATTTTTAAACAAAAAAATTAGAGGAATGATGCTTCTGGTTTTATAATGAAATAAAACAGAAAAGAAGGAGAGGTGCCAAGGATTGAATTTTTTATTTTCCATATATTCTTATTTTCGTACAATGAGCATTTTTTCAAAAGAGGCTCATCCAATTACACACCAAAAGCATATAAAGAACTTTGAAGAAATAATTTGCTCTTCTTTGGTATCATAGATGCAAATTAAAAGACCAGTCTCAAATAGGCTTCCGATTTAATGCTAAATCTAAAAAGTTTATAGAATATTTATTTTATTTTTTGGGCTTATCAAATTTCATATAATCTTGCCACTGTACTATGAGATATTTTCTTTTTCCATTTCGCTCTAATGACAGGAAGCCATAGTCGTAGCAAAATAAATAAACCTCTCCATTTTGTGTTTTCCAATAATGCGTAAAAAAATTAGGGTCAAATCCCTTGGCGTGCAATTCGGATTTTTTAAGTGTAGTATATCCCGATTTATTATGGTGCTTTAAAAGCTTTCTATTTATTTTTAATTGCCTGTCTACTTTTAGGTAAAAAGCTTCTTTTTTTTGACGGTTTTCATATTGGTATATAGATTTACATTTAGAGGAGCAAAATTTTTTATCAGATCGTCCTTTAATTGAAAAACCACATACGGGGCAATTTCTATACTTATCCATTTTAAAACGCATATTATCCGTTTAATATACTAATTAAATTCCATGACCTCACTATTATTGCTCTATGAATCAGTTGAAATCGATCACTTTATACCATCTTATGATTAATAATAGAAAGATGATTGGTATAAAATTTCAGTCAGATAAGGTGATAGAAGCCTTAGTAAAAAGTTTATCCAATCCAAAATGGAGTACTTATTACAATATGGTATACCTACTAAATACCAAACAAAATCTAGCACAAATATTTAATACATTTAAAGGTGTAGCCTGGATTAATTATAATAAGTTTTTAACTAATAAACCTATTAATACATATAATGAGCCCATAAATGTAAATTGGTTTAGAAACAGAAAACCAATTTCTGGATACCGGGTTTGTCCAGAAGCATATTTATTAAAATTAGAGTTAAAAAGGTATGCAAATAACACAGTACGTACTTATGTGACTTTTTTTGAGATGTTTATTAATCATTATAAATCAAAAGATTTAAAGGCTATAAATGAAAGTGATATTAGAGCCTTTTTACAAGTACTTATTAATAGAAAAATGTCAAATTCTTATATCAATCAAGTTATTAATGCTATAAAATTTTATTATGAAGTTGTACTTGGAATGCCTAATAGGTTTTATGAGATAGAACGGCCTCGTAAGGAGTCTAAACTCCCAAAAGTAATTTCTAAAGAGGATGTGTTTGCTTTAATAGGTAACACCAATAATATAAAACATAAATGTATAGTAGAATTATTATATGGTTCTGGATTGCGAAGGAGTGAATTATTAAATTTGAAGATCGAAGATGTGGATAGTAGGCGAATGCTTATACGTGTTGAAGGGGCTAAAGGAAATAAAGATAGGTTTACTATACTATCTAAAACTGCTCTAGAGGATTTAAGAGCATATTATAGAGAATGGAAGCCAAAAAAGTATTTATTCGAAGGGCAAAATGGTAAGAAATATAGTGGGGCAAGTGTTTTAAAAATAGTTAAAAGAGCAGCTAAAAAAGCGGACATTAAGCCATGTGTAACACCTCATGTTCTTCGTCATAGCTTCGCTACCCACCTTTTGGAATCGGGAGTAGATTTAAGGCAAATACAAGTGCTTTTAGGCCATGGGTCTAGTAAAACGACAGAAATATATACTCATGTAGCAACAAATACTTTCAAAACAATTAAAAATCCACTAGATTAGCGGTCATGACAAATAAGAAATATGCGTACCAGTACGCATATACAATTGTTGTGTGTAATTTTGAGAAAGTGCCGAAAAACCAGTAAACATTTATGACAACAGAAAGAATAACAATAAATCGAAATCACGTTTGGCTTTCATTTGACAATGTAAGGATAGAGACAGAAAATGGAATTGAGGAAAAGGAAGACCAAATTGTATGTTACTATAAGTTGACAGAACCGAATGAAATTAACTATGGAACTCAATTAGTTGATAGCAACGATGTTCGACTTTTATATAGTAGTATTGACCACGCAAAACAAGAAGTTATTGCTTTCTTGATAAATGATGTTTATCCACCGAATTACATACATCCTTTAGAATATACAAAAGAGAATTTGCCAGAAATAATGAACAAAACCTTAATTTTTGATGTTGGAACTCAAAACTCTGATGAGATACAGGAATCTTTAGTTGGTGTTATGACTAATTGCACTTTGGCATCAAATCCACCTCATTTGCCTGGAACAGCAAGAATAACATTATTAGACGAAACTGAAAGAAGATTTAATTTTTTCCAAATAAAAAGAATTAGAAGAAACTAAACCTGATTAAGATGAAAGATTGGGAAAAATATGAACATCAAATTTTCGATAAATTACGTGAAGAATTTCCCGATTCTGATATTAAAAAAGACGAGAGAATAAAAGGAATATTCTCTGAAAGAAGTAGGCAAATCGATATTTTAGTTACATCTCAATCAATTGGAAATGAACTAAAAGTTGTAATTGATTGTAAAAAATTTAGTAAAAAAATAAACCTTAAGACTGTAGAATCTTTTTTAGGCTTTTGTGAAGATGTTGGTGCTCATCTTGGTATAATGATTACAAACATTGGTTATTCAAAAAGTGCATTGAACAGAGTCAAAAAATATCATAGAGATATAAAATTAGATATTGTCAATTTTATTGACTTTGACGAATATCATTTTGACTTAACAGATTGCTCATTATGCAGAAATGATGATGGATTTCCTCGTGGCTACATATTTTGGGATGAGCCAATTCCATTGGTAAAGGATGGATTAATTACCCTTATTCATCAAGGACAATGTTCCTATTGTGGAGAATTACACATTAAATGTCAAGGTTGTGGAGAAATAATGGACTTTGGAACTGATTATCAAGATATAGAATGTATGTGTGAAAACGTATTTGGAATTAAATCGGAATATATTGGAAATGGAATGACGGAGGATCATATCTACTTAAAAGACAGAAAAGATGAACCACCTGAATTTATTGACCCTAACCAAGTAAAATTATTTGAATAAAAACTACACACAACACAGTATATAAAAAATTGCTAATTTTAGCTAAACCAATGTTAGTTGCACGTTTGCTAGCTTCTGATTTTCCTTCGGAAAATCCTCGCACACAAACACGCAACTTTCCATATGTGTGCCGAGAGTAACGAACGGCTGAAATTCGTTACGCAACTGTTTATAAGATGGTGGAACCGACCCACCGGTGCTGTTCTACAGGGAAGAGTGTCAAACCCCCATAAGGTGCTTTGGTAAAGAGTCAAGGTATTGAGCGTTATGGAAACGGCCGCGCCATGAGCGTGGTCAGGTATGAATAAAGGAGATGAATGCAAATGAACCTCTGATGAAGTGTCGAGAA
>NZ_JAQZAT010000022.1 GCF_028736925.1 Flavivirga sp. 57AJ16
GCGAAGACAATACCGCCGATATAGAAGTCACCGCCCCACTGGGAAGCGCGTATGAATACAGTTTAGATGGTACCAATTTCCAGAGCGAAGTCGATTTTACAAATCTAGCTCCTGGTGATTATACCCTGACAGTGCGAAGTATAACTGATACCAGTTGTACATCCAGTACCGCTGTTAGTATAGCGGCTTCACCAGGTGCCCCCGAAGTTCCGACCTTTATTATCCCACGCGCCGCAAGCTGCGAAGACAATACCGCCGATATAGAAGTCACCTCCCCACTGGGAAGCGAGTATGAATACAGTTTAGATGGTACAAATTTCCAGAGCGAAGTCGATTTTATAAACCTGACTCCTGGCGATTATACCTTAGAAGTGAGACGTATTAGCGATATCAGTTGTGTTTCCAGTACCGCTGTTAGTATAGCCGCTTCACCAGGCGCTCCCGAAGTTCCGACCTTTATTATTTCAAGAGCCGCAAGCTGCGAAGACAATACCGCCGATATAGAAGTCACCGCCCCACTGGGAAGCGCGTATGAATACAGTTTAGATGGTACCAATTTCCAGAGCGAAGTCGATTTTACAAATCTAGCTCCTGGTGATTATACCCTAAAAGTGCGAAGCGTTAGCGATACCAGTTGTACTTCCAGTACGGTTTTTAGCCTTGAAGACAGTGCTTTTGAATTAAAAATTAAGTGTCCGTCTGATATAGAGCTAGAATTTAGTGATGTTATTGATGGACTCGATTTAGGAGCTCCAGAGGTTATAGCAAGTTGTGGGGAGGTAACGTTCTCTTTTGTAGATAGTGAATTAGTAGGGGGGTGTACTGCTAATACAGGAAGTTTTATAAGAACATTTAAAGGGGTAGATAGCGCAGGTCATACTTCTACCTGTAAACAAACCATTACTATAGTAGATACTTCACCGCCTTATATTGAAGCAGATGTGCCAGAAGCGTTTTTTATAGATTGTGAAGATGAAATACCAGAGGATATTGCCCCTGTTTTTATAGATAATGGTGATCGTGATGTGAGCGTTGCGTTTTCAGAAAATGAAATAACAGATAGTACATGTTCTCTTAATAAAACACTAGAACGCATTTGGATCGCTACAGATAGTTGTGGTAATGAATCTTCATTTGTACAAACAATTTATTATACCTGTTCATTACGAATATATAATGCTGTATCTCCTAATAATAATGGATTGAATGATATCTTCTTAATAGAAGGTATAGAATGTTATCCGGATAATAATGTTAAAATATTTAACCGATGGGGATATTTATTATATGAAACTAATAATTATGACAATAAAAATAATGTTTTTAAAGGCGTTTCTGAAGATAGGTTTACCATATCTAAAAGAAAATACTTAGCTGATGGAGATTATTTTTATATGGTTACTTATAAAAAGCCTGTAGGTAATGGGGGTAAAAGCAGTGTAGTAAGGCTAACAGGAAATCTTTATGTTAGTAATTAATGGACTTAAAAAGGGATACAAGAATTTTAAAATTAAACGGGAAGTTCTTAAAAAAAACAATTTACAAGTTTTAATATAATATGAGACAGAATAAAAGAATTATTGTGGGAATATTTATTGTGTTGGTTATGCAAGTTTTTGAAGCACAGCAAGATGCTCAGTATACCCAATATATGTTTAATACTTCCAGCATTAATCCCGCTTATATAGGTAGTAAAGAGAATTTTAGTATTGTAGGTCTTCATCGTAGCCAGTGGGTAGGTTTTGAAGGCGCTCCTAAAACACAGACCTTGTCTTTAAATAGTCCTCTTGGTTACTTAAAGCGCACTGGGCTGGGTTTTTCTATTATAAACGATGTTATAGGTATATCTAAAGAGACCTATCTTAATATTGATTTTTCATATAAGATACCGTTTGAAGAATCTACATTAAGTTTTGGACTAAAAGTAGTTGGGCATTTTTTAGATGTTGATTTTCAAAAGCTTTCTGTTTTTGATGTTAATGAATCTAATTTTCAAGGTTCAATAAATAATGAATTCAGTCCAAATGTAGGTGCTGGTGTTTATTTTAATACTGGTAACTTTTATTTAGGGTTAAGTGTTCCTAATTTAATACAAACAACCGTTTTTAATAAAGGTTTTGATGAAGAAGATTTGGTTGGTTCATCAGCGCTTAGAATTGAACGTACACATTTTTATTTTATTGGAGGTTATGTATTTGATTTAAGTTCTTATGTGCGATTTAAGCCTACCATATTAACAAAAGTTGTATTAGGGTCTCCAATTCAGATGGATGTTTCTGGTAATTTTCTTTTTTACAATAGCGTATCGTTAGGCTTAGCCTATCGTTTTAATGCGTCATTAAGTGCTATGACAGGATTTAGAATATCTAAACCCTTTATGGTTGGTTTTGCATACGATATAGAAACTACTGCTTTGGGAAATGTAGAATTTAATGATGGCAGTTTTGAAGTTATTTTAAGATATCATTTGCCAGAGAGGTGTTGTGGCTATAAACGAGGTAATCGCCGTTTAACACCCCGTTTTTTTTAAACTTATATCGGGAAATACACTTTTTATAATGTATTATCTAAATACTAGAGTTATGCCAATTTTATGAATAGCATTGGTGTTATTCTTTAAAAGAAAAATTTAGGGCCTCTTAACACATTGTTTTAATGTTGTTGAATATCAGTTGTTTTTGTTTTTTTTGTAGACTTTTTGTTCACTCCTTTTGTTTTAAAAGCGTCTTTTTGTTTACTGACATTTTGTGTTTTTTTTTAATGAAGGCATAAGTTTGTTGTTATTAATTTTTTAAAAATATTTTATGAAACGTCCTGAAAAACAAAGCTCAAAAGTCTTTATATTCTTTTTACAATCATTGGTGTTCTTTTTAAGTTGTGTTTTAATACTTACTATGATATTGGTTCTATTTTCAATGCTGAGACCGCTCATTCAATAATATAAAAACGCATTATAGATAGACAAAATACTACCGAAAGCTTATATATGTAGATGAAAGCCCGGTTCTTCTCTGGCGACAGCATGAGAAGAAATACCTCCCGAAAGGGCGTCTTTTCTCCTGCCTGCCGGCAGCTACGGTGTACCCACAAATAACACAAATAATCACACTAAGTTAATTAGTAGCTATTTTGCATCAAAGGCTTGTTCGAGACGGGTTCCTCCCTTTTTAACAAAAAAGGGAGGTGGCTGTATGTGGTAACATACAGACGGAGGGTTTGTTTTTTAAGTGTTCTTTACATGTTTAATTTGTCAAACGCCCCTTACTTTTCCTCCTGACGTCGAAAAATTCATCTCCTCTTTCAGTTGAAGCGGGAGGTGGTTCCATTATACGGCATTACTGTATAATAACACCTGTCTGTCGTGAAAGCTATTGGCATATCCATTTAACTGCGGACAAAATAGTTCCTTAAAAGATGTGGGTACACCGTAGCTGCCGGCAGGCAGGTTTGTTACTTTTCTTTGGACGAGCAAAGAAATCGAAGATTCACGAACACCTATTTATCAAATTAGATCTGTGAGCTAAAAGTAAGTAAAAAAGGAAATAAGCTTTTGTTCTTTATATTGAAAAAAGATGTGGGTACACCGTAGCTGCCGACAGACAGGCAAGGGAGTTTTTAACAATAAATTCTCTAATAAAGCGATTTGTCGCCTTGAGCCTTTCGTCTTCCTGCCCGTCCGGCAGGCGGGCGCTCAAGATAAACTAAAGTCGAAAGGTCATTAAAACCAGCTATTTAAATGGGTTTCGACAGAGCCTGTGCTGAGTTTACCGAAGTACTCAACCTGATAACCAAGATTAAATTACTGATAGTCAGATCAATAATATTATGCTTACATCGAACTCACGTTAATAATAAACTAATGTGTATTCCCAAAGAAATACAGAATCTTACTAGTTTAGCGGAGTTGTATTTGTACGATAACCAATTAGTAACGATTCCAAAAGAGATAGGAACGCTTTACAGTTTGCAGCATTTATATTTATATGAAAATCCATTAATAAATATTTCCAGAGGAGTATATGGGTTAAAAAGTAACAAGGCAACACTTGTATTGTAAAAGGGTTATTCTGTAGTAAGTTTTTATGTTATTTTACATAAATTAACCAAACTGTTTTTTACATTTTCAAAGGATTTCAGTAATCCAAAATCCTTAAAAATTATCCTGGATCGTACAGGAAATTTTACTAAAATTTTCTCCTTAAAGTAATTTACAGTGTTTTTATTCTTAAAATACGTCACAGAACAATAGCCGCGGGTTAGCACCAGGGTATCAATAGGTGTGCTATTATTGTGCTTTTTGCAAAGTACTATCTATTATATAATAGATCCCCATGGCTTTGTTCTGGAGTATTTTAAGTGGTTTTGTATTGCAATTCAATAATCTATTCTTTTTACAATTCTAATGAAATTAAATAATCAAGGATGTTTTCCCCGGCAGGCAAATCTAATTTTTTTCTAAGACGATATCTTGAAGTTTTTAAACTCCCCGGAGATATTCCAAGAACTTGTGCGGTTTCTTTAATAGTTAGATTTAACCTAATTACAGAACAAAGTTTAAGGTCATTAGCTTTTAAATTTGGGTGTTTACTAAGTATTTTAGCATGAAAGCCATGTTGCGTTTCCTCAAAGAAACTTCTAAAACATTCCCAGTTTTTATCTGCTATTAAATTTTCTTTAGCTACAACTTTTAATTCTTTAACATATTTGATTTTGTCGAAGTTAGTTTTAGAGTTTTCAATCTTTTTGACTATTTCTTGTAAACTTTCAATAATTCTATTTTTTTGTTCATAACTAAAAGCATAAGAAGTGAGCTGCTTATTTTTAAATTCAAGTTCATCTTTCATTTGATTTTTTTTGAACTTTTCTTTTTCAATATATTGTTCTGCTAATGAAATTTGTAGTTTCATAGTGGCATGTTTCTTTTTTATTTCATTATGTCTCTTTTCTTTGAGCAGTAAAAATATTATTACGAAAAGTAATATCATCATTAAAATAATATTGGGTTCTTCTATACCTCTAATTGTTGTGTCTACATTTGTGAATTTTCTTTGTTCTGGAATAAATACATCTAGATTTTTTGCTGCAAATTTTGGGGAAATAGGTCTTTTTAATTTGTATAAAAATTCAAAAATAGTATGTTCTTGGGCAAATGGTCTAAAGACTAAAAAAGAAAAAAGATTACATTTTTTAGTGAGGTAAAATTTAAGATTTGTTTTTGATTTTAAAGAACGTAATCTGCTATTATAGATATGCGTTTTTTTTCTCATAATTATTAAATGTAAATAGTTTTTTTGTGTTTTAATTCGTAATAGTTTTTGTGCTTTTTTTTGTAATAGAAATCGTGAAAAACGACATTGCAAATCTACCTTTTGTTACTTTTTTATGCAGAAAAACAAAGGGTACAAAAAGATGACACAGCTTTTTTTTGAGTAGACAATAAGGGTACATTAATAAGTTTGCTTAAATACAATAGCGTATAAAGCTTGAGAAGTTAAAATGCTTATATTTAAACAGGTAGGTCTTATTGGCGGAGTTTAAACGTGTTTAATTTGTTGGTGTTTAATATTATAAAACATCGTTAAAAACGCAGTTAAAGCATGAAATATAGTTACAGTGATATAATCTATTTATTTATTATTGGTAGTCGCTATTGTGTCTTCGTGATGTTTACGATCTGAGCAAATATTTAAAGAAAAACAATCCCGATTTTGGTTTATTCTTTATTACATGACAAGAATTAAATTTTAAATAAAAAATAGATTTGCTAGCCAGGGTGTGTTTAATAAAATTCAAGTCATTTAGAATACCCTTTACTTCTTAATACTAGATTTTCATCAAATTTATTTCACCCTTTTTTATGAAATAGAAAAGTTAATGTGGGCTTTATTAATATTCATGTTTTTGTGTTATAACATGCCATTTTTATAAACTCAAAAGATTAATTTTCTGTAATTAATTGTTTTATACATATACGCTTACAGTTTAAGGTAACTTTTTGATAAGGCTATGTGACTTACTGTACACTGCTTTAGGCGGTATCTTTTTTGCATTCCCGGTATTTTTGCTAAAAAAGTTGGTTCTATGTATAAAATTTCAATTTGTATTTTTTATGTAGTGTTATTTGTTGTTGAGATAAGTCATAGTCAACAGGACGCTCAATATACACAATACATGTATAATACGGTAACTATTAACCCTGCATATGCTGGTAGTAGAGGTACTTTATCTTTTGTAGGGCTGCATAGAAGTCAATGGATTAGGATTGAAGGAGCGCCTTTAACACAAACATTTTCGGTAAACTTGCCTTTAGGAAGTTTACGTTTTATGGAAGATGCTCCGGGTTTAGGACTTTCTGTTGTTAATGATAATATTGGTCCATTACAAGAAACACATCTAAATATAGACTATTCTTATCCCATAGCGATTTCTGATGAAGGCATATTACGCTTCGGTCTAAAACTTTCGGGACAATTTTTAAGCTTGGACTTAAATAAATTAAATGCGTTTAATGTAGCAGATCCCGTTTTTTTTAACTCTGATAATAATGACTTTATACCAAATGTAGGGGTGGGCTTATATTATTATGACACTCATTTTTATGCAGGTTTAAGTACCCCTGGTCTGTTAAGCAGAAATTATTTTAAAACAGATGATGATGCCTTGTTAATATCAAAAGAGCGGATGCATTACTACTTTATTACAGGTTATGTGTTTAATATGAGTCGGCGATTAAAGTTTAAACCAGCACTATTGAGTAAAATGGTGTTTGGAAGTCCTTTACAGGCAGATGTCTCCGCAAGTTTTAAATATGACGAAAAATTGATATTAGGTTTGGCTTATCGTTGGAGTGCTGCAGTAAGTGCATTAGCAGGATTTCAGGTTTCTAAATCCGTAATGATTGGTTTTTCCTATGATATGGAAACAACTGCTATAGGTAATGGTAATGAATTTAATCATGGGAGTTATGAACTGCTTTTAAGATTCGAGCTTGCCAAAAAAGGAAATTTGAGACGACAGTGGAATCCTCGTTTCTTTTAATCTAAATCTAACTAACTAATATGAAACTATCTTTAAAATCATTCTTGTTGATTTTCATTTGTTTATTGTTTAATTACATGGTATTTCCTCAAAAGCGTTTGATGAAAGAAGCCAAAAAGCAATATACAATGTATGAATATAAAAATGCACAGGAGACCTATCTGAAAGTTGCAGAAAAAGGCTATAAAAGTTTAGAGCTTTTTAAGAATTTGGGAAATAGTTATTATTTTAATGCACAGTTTGTAGAGGCTTCAAAATGGTATAAGGAGTTAATGACGCATTATGAAAATGAAATAGATGCTGAGTATTATTACAGATATGCCCAAACTTTAAAATCTAAGGGGAATTATGAATTAGCAGATTATTATATGGATAAGTTTGTAGAAGCAAGTCCTAATGATAAAAGAGCTCAATTATTTATCGAGGGAAGAGATTATTTAAAAACTATTGAAAAACACTCTGGGAAATATCAAATTAAAAACATAGATATAAATACATCATATACAGACTTTGGTACAGCGTTTTATGGAGATTCTTTGGTTTTTAGTTCATCAAGAAAAGATAACTCTTCACAAAAAATAGATGAATGGAATAAAGAGGCTTATTTAGATTTTTTTATCACATCATATAATAGTACAAACAACGCACTTGGAGAAGTAGAGAAATGGAACCCGGTTTTTAATACTAAGTTTCATGAGTCCACCCCGGTTTTTACTAAAGACAAACAAACGGTTTATTTTACAAGAAGTAATACAAACTATGGGCATTTAGAAAATGCGAACGATTATAAGGTAAGAACAAATAAGCTAAAAGTATATCGAAGTATAAGGGATGAAGAAGGGAAATGGAGCGCGCCCGAAGAGTTGCCTTTTAATAATGATAACTATTCTGTTGCTCACCCTGCTTTAAATGTATCAGAGGATAAACTCTATTTTTCTTCAGATATGGAAGGCGGTGTTGGAGACTCGGATTTATATGAGGTAACAATAAATGAAGATGGCAGTTTTGGTACTCCTCAAAATTTAGGAAATGCTATCAATACCAAAGGGAGAGAAACATTTCCTTTTATTTGTAAGGACAATAATTTATACTTCGCATCCGATGGACATTTAGGTTTGGGAGGTTTAGATATCTATGTTTTTAAACTTAAGGAAGCTAGTGATTCTGAATACGAGGTTTCTAATTTAGGAAAACCTATAAATAGTCCTTCCGATGATTTTGCATTTATTATAAATACTACAACTAAAAGGGGCTTTTTTTCATCCAATCGTCCAGAAGGAAAAGGGAAGGACGATATATATGCCTTTGTAGATGAAAGTATGCTTTTAAAAGTAGGAAACGATTTAGCCAATATATTGAATTTAAAGTCTATTTATTTTGATTTAGATAAATCTTTTATTAGACAAGATGCTGAAATAGAGCTTGATAAAGTGATTGAAATTATGAAAACCCATCCGAACATTAAAATAGATATTCGCTCGCATACAGATAGTAGAGCATCATTTAAATACAATATTAAACTAAGTGAACGCAGGGCGGAAAGCACATTAAACTATATCGTTAAAAAAGGCGGAATTAGTAGAAGTCGTCTTTTAAGTAGCGGTTACGGAGAAATACAATTATTGAATAAATGTGCCGATGGTGTTGCATGTAGTGAAGCAGCCCATCAGTTAAATAGAAGAAGTGAGTTTATTATAATAGAACAATGAATAAGCAATACAAAAAAAAGAATTTAAAATTATTAAGTGTATCATTACTAAGCCTATTGCTATGCGTGTTTAGTTATATGTCTGTATTAGATAACAACCTAATCCCATTAAAAAGCCTTGATAGTTATACAGATAACTTTCATGCTTTTTCAGCAAGACCTTACTCGCAAAACGCAAAAGTTAATAATTTTCAAAAACACGATACAGAATATATAGAAACACCTGCGACATTTTCTATGGATGTAAGTACATGTTTAGAAGACTATATCTCTCCAAAAGGAGTGGAAGCCGTATGGAGTTTCGATAATACCTTGGATGATGAAGTAGGTTTGCATAATGCTACAATAGAATCTGGTTATTCCTTTGCAACAGATCAAGATTCACCAACGGGAACACCTGTCTTATATTTAGAAGGAACAGGAGGCATAGCATATAGTAATGAAACGACAGGTTTTTTAAATAACAGTTTCGAAGCACTCACTATCGGATTTTGGATGAAACCCGAAAATCAAAGTCCAAACGAAGATCAGGTGATTTTTGAACAAGGGGATAAAGAAACGGGATTAACCATTGTACTTACGTCTCAAGGGCGTTTGGCTTTCTCATTGGGAGAAAAAAGGAAGATCTATGATTTTGAATTTCCTTTTCCCGATAGTTCTTGGCATCATGTAAGTTTTAGTTTTAATGGGTCTCAAGATGGACTAATGGTTGCATATCTGGATGGAGAGGTTGCTGACTTATTGCTTACTGGAGAATCGAATATTTCTAAGCATGAAAATGCCGGAGGATTTGGTCAGGTTTTTGGAGGAGAGTCTATAAAAGAAGGAGATCCCTTTAAAGGGTATTTGGACGAAGTGTTTTTTAGTGATACACCCATTTCTGGAGGTGCTCTTCTACAATATAATCAATGTATTACCGAAGATGTATTTGTATCTACTAATAATTGTGAGAATTGGGCTTTTCAAAGTATAAAAGGAGGATGGTATACCGTCGATTTAGCAACAGGAATATCCGAACAAGGCTTTGTTTCTCCTGTTGTAGATCCTTCAGAGCCAAATATTGGTGAAATATTAAATGGAGGAGGTTATAATGATAATAACGGATTAATATATTCCATGAGTCGGCTTACAAATGGTGTTTTAATAATAACAGAAGTTGAAGATACCAGCGGTACACAAGAAGGGAAATATACTTTTACAAATCACAGAGTGGGACCTATTTTAGGGATTGAAACAACAAATATTAATAGTGGAGATGTTTATAATAATAGGCATTATATAAAGAATTTTACGACTGATGAAATTTATGTGATCAATTTAGATAGAACGTCTCCAGACTATTTAACACTTGAGAAAAGAATAGAAATAAAAGGCTATAACGACAAAGCATCTGATTTTACCATGAAAGAAGATGATCTTGGGGTGCCTTATATATACATGGTATCAAATGCCTCATCAGAAAATCCAAAACTTTATGTGATTGATTTGGAGGGGAATATTATATCTTCAGAAACAATAATAAGTGAAGATGAGTTAACTAAATTTGGAGGTCAGTTTATAGATGAAGATAATATCTTTTATGGTATAGATAATGATAAAGGCAAAATTTATAAAATCGATATAACCTCTTCGCCTCCAGAAGCAATATACTTTTCAGAAACAATAGCAGGAATACCAAATGATGCTTCACGTTGTCATTCTATTAAAAGGGTATTACCATTAGACTTTGGAGACGCTCCCTCATCTTACAGAACGGTGTTAGAGCATGATGGAGCCAGACATTTTGTAGAAAATTATAACAGTAGTGACCATACGTCTAATTTAATGATAGGAAGTCATATTGACACAGAAACAGATGGTAATGTAATATCTTCAGGAAGAGGTGACGATGAATTAGAAATAGATGATGAAGATGGCTTAGCAACAGAATCGTTAATAATAAAGGAAACAGAGAATTCGCAATACAGTATAGATGTATCTGTTACTAACACAAAAGGCACAGCAACACTTTATGCCTGGATAGATTTCGACCATACCGGAAATTTTGAGGAAGAAGAATATACATTTGTAACTGTACCAGTCTCATCAGGATTACAAGAAGTCACTTTAACATGGACGTTACCAGAAGATATTGAAATAGGGTTAACGTATTTACGTTTAAGACTTACTACCGAAGATTTAGATAATAGTGCTGCTAATAACAATTTAGATTTAAGAGCCTATGGTCTTGCTAATGATGGTGAAGTAGAAGATTATGGGGTGCTTATAGATGGGGTGAATATAGGATGTGTAGCAGGAGTAGAAGCCCCGTCGCTATCAGACAGATCACTTCGTTTATGCAACGGCGCAACAACAGTAGATTTAACCATGCTATCGGTAGATAATTTTCCTGAAACCGAAGACGCTTCAGGGGTTGAGTTATCCTGGCATACGGCGGTTCCGGTAAGTAGTGAAAATCAGGTTTCAGATCCGACAGCCGTAGGGGCAGGTGTTTATTATGCCGCTTTTATCGATAATGACTCAAATTGTTTTAGTACTAATGCTACCGAAGTCACTGTTAGTAATGGCCTTTCGTTACCAGAAGTGAGTTTGGAAGATGTAAGTTGCGACTCAGGTGGTTCTATTACGATAACAGCACCTTTGGGAGATGGGTTAGAATATAGCATAGATGGTACAAACTATCAAACAGACGTCACATTCCATGATCTTGCAGCAGGGACTTATACTGTGTCTGTACGTGAAGCTACAGATCCCGATTGCGTTTCAGAAGTATTGGAAAATGTAACCATAAATAGTACATTATCAGAAACGCTCTCGTTTACAGAGCCCCTTCCTGTTAATTTGTTTGTTTCTTGTGAAGAAGAAATTCCTGAAACAGTTGACCTTACGGCTACGGATGCGTTAGGTAATACTATAGAAGTGGTTTTTAGTGAAATTCAAAAGCCATTTGAAGATGAAACATGTGCTACCGGCTATATAATAGAAAGAGAATGGAGCGCCAGTAATTGTATTGGGAATGAAATTAGTCATAAACAATTACTTTATGTTATTTGCCCTGTAAAAGTATATAATGCAGTTTCACCAAATAATGATGGTTTCAATGATACTGTAATCATGGAAGGAATTACATGTTACCCGGATAATAATGTGAAAATATTCGATCGTTGGGGCGTATTAGTGTTTGAAAGAGATAATTATGATAATAATAATGCTTTTAGGGGCATTTCGGAAGGACGCGTGACTGTAAAAAAAGCATCTAAATTACCAACAGGGACCTATTATTATGTGATTAAATATAAATTTTCATTACAGAATACAACCTCACAGGAGTTTAAGCAAATAGGATATATTTTTATAAAAAATAATTAAGCTATACTGAATTTACTCATGTTAATTTTTTGTTTTAACCAAAAATAGTTGATTTCTAGACCTCCCACCCAGGTTTTTAAAACCTGGGTGGTCTCTACTCAAAATTCCTTTATGACTGAAAGCGGACAATCAGATTTTGTTTTAACAAAAAATGAGGTAAAACCTAATGAGATGCGTTTTTTCTATTGCATGCATATTGCCAATACCATTAAAATATCAAATAAGATTGTTTATTGTTTTTGATGCGCCCTAATGAAGCGTTTACTATACTATGAAACAACAAAGGCTATACAAAAAAATTATAGGTTGTATTGTTATTGGGGGTATTTTTAATTGCACTTATGCACAACATTCTAAGAAAGTTGATAGTATACAGCAGTTGTTGCAATTACATAAAAAGAATGATAAGATAAAAGTTAACCTCTTAAATACTGCAGGTTATGAATATTGGATTATAGATCCCAATAAGTCCATTAATTTTGGCAAAGAGGCGTTACAATTATCAAAAAAAATAGCTTACGTTAAAGGTTGTGCAAAAGCGAATCGTATTATTGGAGTTGCTTATTGGGCAGAAGGCGATTTGGTTAAAGCTTTAGAGTATCTAAATGCTTCTCATGAAACTTACGAAAAAATAAGAGACAAAATTGGGATCGCCAACACAAAACTTAATATTGGAATGATATATGCCGATTTAAAGGAATACGACAAGGCACTGGGGTATTATGATCAAGCAATACATAATTTTACAACACTTGGGTTAACGTCCAGAATAGCGACCACCTTTACAAAATCAGGAACAGTTTTTATTGCACAGCATAAGTATGATAAAGCATTTCAATACCTAACAAGTGCGCTAAAAATGCATAGTAAAAACAATTTTACTTATGGAATAGCAGAGGCGCATAATAGACTAGGCATATTATATCTTAATAAAAATGAAATTGAACTGGCCAAGTACCATATAAAGCAATCCATGCTATTGGGTAGTAAAATAAATGATATTCATGGATTGGCAAATAACCATATTGTTTATGGGAAAATTTTAAGACTTTCCAAACATTTTGATAAAGCAGCAACAGAATTAAACAAAGGATTAAAACTGGCTAAAAAAAGTAATTTAAAAAAATATGAATTATTAGGATATGAAGAATTGAAAAAACTAAACAAAGCGCAATACAAATTAGAGGAAGCCCTGTTCTTTTACGAAAAGTATAACTTACTAAAAGATTCTCTTTTTAATTCGGAAAAAACAAAACAAATCGCTTATTTAGAGTTTAAGAATAACTTAAAAATAAAAGATAAAGAACTACTAGCACTTAAAACTCAGGAAAAGCAAAATAGTTTTATCAATTTCATTTTAACATTAAGTGCTACTATTATATTTATTTGTGGTATTATAATATCTATTATATTAAGACAACGCCATAAAAAGCATAAAGAACTTTTACAATCACAATACAACCTTTCTATAAAGGATTTAGAAAATTCAAAATTAAAGCAGCAGCAACTAAAAAAGCAATTAGACTTCAAGAATAAAGAGCTTATGTCCTATGCTTTGAACTTTAGAAAAAAACGAGAAATCGTAAATCAATTACAAAAAATAATACATGAAATCGAAGAAGGATCATGTATTGAAAAAAGTAAATTAATTGATGATCTGAATAAGCTGGTACAGAAAAACTTTAGAATTGAAAGAGATTGGGATGATTTTAGTAAGTTCTTAGATGATGCCAATCAAGGGTTCTACTCAAAGATAAAATCAATACATAATGATTTAAGCGCGAACGATCTCAAAATTTGTTCCATGATTCGACTCAATTTAAGTATTAAAGAAACCGCCAATATTCTTAAAATATCTCCGGAGAGTGTAAAAACGGCAAGGTACCGTCTCCGCAAAAAATTAGGATTAAGTCTTCACCAAAAAACGTTTTGCTATTTAATAAATCTGGAGCAGGAGTTCAATTCTTAAGATAACCGATTGGGCTATAAAGAATTGCTTTTTGTAACCTTAAAATATTTATCTATTAGATTTCACGATTTTTAGATAAATAACAGCGATATAATAACATGAAGTTGCAGATAAAAGGATGAGCTTATAGAACTTCACAAATAATGCGGCTATATAACTTTTTCTAATTCATAAATATCCTTCTTTTTTATCCATAAAAGTAAACACGTAACTTTTTGTAACCCTTTATGCGGAGGTAGGCTATTACTAAAATTCCTAGATTTCGCTCTTTAAACACCAGGCAATCAAATAATCAATATGAATAGCCGATGACTTAGATGAAAGCTTATCGTTTAGTTTTAGAGGTGCCTATTCTGTTTAAAAAGAGAATGTTTTCAATAAATAAGTTTTCCAAAATTAAAATTATTAACGCAAGTAAAATGAAAAAATTAAGAATTATTAGTGTGGTTATTTTGGGCTATATTATTAGTGTGGCTATGATTACCAAAAACGAAGCATCTGTTTCCAACATCGAAGCTCCCGATCACCCCAACATTATTATGATAAGTGTAGATGATTTAGGATATTCGGACGTTGGGTATATGAATTATAAAGCTGGTATTTTAACGCCTAATATTGATGAAATTGCAGAAAGCGGTATGCAATTTACAGATGCCTATGCAGTTGCCCCTGTATGCTCTCCAACCAGAGCCAGTATAATGACTGGTAAATACCCGGCTAGTTTAAAACTTACTTGTCATATTCCAGGTAATGGAATAGAAAATTATTTAGAAGCAAAAAACGATGGGACTAAGCTAAAAGAAGCTTATTTTGAGAATCATTTGCCCCTAAATGAGATTACTATTGCAGAAGTTTTAAAAACGAAGGGCTATGCGACAGGGTATATTGGTAAATGGCATTTGGCAGGCGATGGGGCTGTACATACAAGCGATGGCATTGTGAATGCTAATTACCATCCTGAAAATCAAGGATTTGATGTTAATATAGGAGGTTGTGCATACGGAAAACCAGAGAGCTATTTTTCTCCTTATAGCAATGGGACAGTTACAGACGGACCCCAAGGCGAATATCTTACCAATCGCCTTGGAGATGAAGCCATAAAATTTATAGAGCAAAATAAAGCACAACCATTTTTTTTAAGCTTTGCTCCTTATACCGTTCATAAACCATTACAAGCACCTGCTAGTGATATAGAAAATAATAATGGGAACGTATATTTTGCAATGATTGATAATCTTGATCAAAATATTGGAAAGATTATGGACAAACTTGATGAGTTGAATTTACTCGAAAGTACCATTGTGATATTTTATTCGGATAATGGCGGATTATTTGAAAACCCACCTTTAAAAGGCATAAAAGGCACACTAAATGAAGGTGGAATAAGAGTGCCTTTATTAGTGAGCTGGCCTAATAATATTAAAGTAGGAAGCACCTCTTGTACGCCTATTACCAGCGTAGACTTTTTTCCTACCATACTTGATTTGGTAGGTGTTAATCCCAATACCTATAATCAATTAGAAGGCATTAGCTTTTTACCATTGTTAAAAGGAGAGTTATCGATTTCAGAAAGACCTATCTATTGGCATTTTCCCCATCATAGAAATGAAGGGCTTTCTATGGGAGCCGCTATTAGAAAAGGGAAATGGAAGTATATCTATGAATTTGAAAAAGAAGAAGAATACTTATACAACCTGGAAGAAGATATTGCAGAACAAAATAATTTGGTGGTAACAAATCCATTAAAAGCAGAAGAATTATCTATACAATTACAACAATGGCTAAAAGAAGTTGATGCCGAAATGCCAGAATTAAATGACTAATATGGGAATTATGGAAAGTATTAAGCTTTTAAAAAAAAGTATGAGAAAAATAGGGCTAATCATTTTTAGCATAATTAGTTTATCCGGGTATGCTCAATTTCAAATAGGAGAGGGAATTGATGGAGAAGCAACATTTGAATTAGCAGGAAAAGCGATTAGTTTGTCCGAAGATGGAAGCATTGTCGCTATTGGTGCATATTTAAATGATGAAAATGGGGACAGGTCCGGACAGGTGCGTGTTTATCAAGATATTAATAGTGTTTGGACACAAGTTGGAACCGATATTAATGGAGAAGCCAGCGATGACCAATCAGGAATGGCTTTAAGTTTATCTGGAGATGGACGTATCCTTGCTATTGGAGCTCCCGGAAATGATGGTGATCACGTAGATTTAAAAGATGATGTTTTATGTAGTAATGATATTGGAGATTCCGGGCATGTACGTATTTATGAAAATATAGGAGGCAATTGGACTCAAATTGGAGACGATATTGATGGAGAGGCCATAGGGGACCGGTCGGGCGTTGCTGTGAGTTTATCCAATAACGGAACTATCGTAGCAATAGGAGCCACTTCGAATAGCGATAATGGCGAAGGTGCAGGGCATGTTCGTATTTATAAGAATGTAGCAGATAATTGGATTCAAATAGGGAGCGACATAGATGGGCAAGCAGCACAAGATATGTCAGGTTATGCCGTAAGTTTATCAAAGGATGGTGATGTAGTAGCGATTGGTGCTATTGGAAATGATAGTAATGGACGTGATTCTGGACATGTACGTATTTATGAAAATATAAATGGCAACTGGACGCAGTTGGGGTATAATATTGATGGTGATGCAGCAGGGGATAGGTCTGGATTTTCTGTAAGTTTATCTGGTGATGGTAATATAGTAGCGATTGGCGCTATTGGAAATGATAGTAATGGTCCGGATACTGGACAGGTACGTGTTTATGAGAATATAAATAATGTATGGACTAAGATAGGATCTGGTATTCAAGGAGAAACTGCTGGCGATAAATTAGGAACCTCAGTAAGTTTATCGGGTGCTGGAGATATTGTTGCAGTTGGCGCTGTTAGAAATAATAAAAAGGGGTATATCTGTATATATCAAAAAATTGCTGGAGACTGGTTTAAACTTCACAATAACACTATTTTAGGAGAACAAGCAAATGATGGTTTTGGAGACGCTGTAAGTTTATCGCACGACGGTAATATTGCTGCTGTAGGGGCCATGTATAACACGAGTAATGGTATAGATGCCGGTCATGTGAGTGTGTACAGTTTGAGCGATTTAATAGCCAACCCGCCTAACATTGAAGATGGTGAAAACGGTTGTGATTATTCCGTTTTAAATGAAGAGGGGTTTGAATCTGGCTGGGGAATTTGGAATGATGGTGGTTCCGATTCACAAAGAAATTCAAATAAAAATTACGCTGCGAGAGGAAGTTATAGTATGAGGCTTCGCGATAATACATCTTCATCTGTGGGAACAACCAATAATTTAGATCTTATGAATTATAAGGAAGTCACCATCGAGTTTTCATATTACTGTCGAAGTATGGATAATAGTAACGAAGATTTCTGGTTACAAGTCTCTACAGATGGCGGTGATAACTTTACTACAGTTGAAAAGTGGAATAAAGGTGATGATTTTGAAAATAATCAACATTATGATGATCGTGTTGTGATTTCAGGTCCATTTTCGTCTGAAACAAAATTTAGATTTAGAGCAGATGCCTCTAATAATAGCGATTATGTTTATATTGACGATATTGTTATTTATGCCTGTAATATAGAACGTTGCGTTTTAGCTGCCGAAGATTTTGAATCGGGTTGGGGTATTTGGAATGATGGTGGTTCCGATTCCTATAGAGATTCAAATAAAACATACGCCAGAACAGGACGTTATAGTATGAGACTACGCGATAATACATCTACTTCTGTAGGAACAACCGATGAAATGAATCTTTCAGATTATCAGGAAGTCACCCTGGATTTTTCATATTATTGCCGAAGCATGGATAATAGTAACGAAGATTTCTGGTTACAAGTATCTACTAATGGCGGTGATAGCTTTACGACAGTTGAAAAGTGGAATAAAGGTGATGATTTTGAAAATGACGAGCATTACGATGATAGCGTTGTAATTTCGGGACCATTTTCGTCTGAAACAAAATTTAGGTTTAGAGCAGATGCATCTAATAATGGCGATTATGTTTATATCGACAATATTATTATTAGTACGGCTAATTGTATCAATTCTAATGTATTAATCTCTAAAAAATCAAATGATAAAAATGATTTGAATAATAAGACAACTCATACTATTCCAGAAATAATAACAACTGTATTATATCCCAACCCCTTTCATAAAAACATTAATATTAAAGTTAAAGGATCTTACGAAACAGCCGAAATCGAGATCCTAAATATTTTAGGGCAATCATGCTTTAAGAAAAGATTTAATAATCAGGAAACGATTGAAATTCCAACTCTAAATCTTAAAAATGGCCAGTATATCATAAGAATGAAAGTAGATAATCAAACAATCTATAAAAAAGGCATAAAAAAATAATTCAAAATTATTAGAAAAGACATATTCAAGTTAACCAATTCAAGCGATTTGGTTCCTTTATTTAAGTTTAAAAAAAGACCGTCTAAAAAAGTTTTAGGCGGTCTTTTTTACTTTTTTAGCATTGTCTACTTATTGTATTTGTTGGGGTTTATTTAGTATTAACTGTTTTAATCTAAAGACATAGATAAGATTCTAAATATAGCCTCTTAAGGTGTTAAAAAAGCCAAATAGATACTTCTTAAAGCAGCTATATATTTAACATTGCCACAAGCCTGGATTAATGGCTTTTATTTTAAAATTCTACCAGTTTAATAGTCATCCAATTTTGTTATAAAATACGCAGTAAATAGTTAGGGCTAGCAAAAAATAAACGAATTAATTATATGCTGTTTGTCATAGATGTATAATACCAATTATGAATTAAAATACGCTATTCAAACTCATTCATTAATTCGTTTTATCACTTTACTCATCATTCCCATAGCTTAGGCTATGCAAATAACTCGCAGCAGGCTAAAACAAATAAGCAATGTCGTTTTCTGTAGCTCATTTCAATTAATAATTGGTATAAATGGACTTATTGTCTATACATAATAGTAAAGGTGAAGTGCTAAAGACGTATTTCTATAAAAAATACAATAAAAAAAGAGACTGTCTTTCAGACAGCCTCTTTGCCCCAAATCGAACTACAGACACCTACTGAATCTATAGCTAGACCGCTAAAGTAATCTTATAATTAAAAAGAAATTAAAAAGCGAGGTATTCAAAAGGTTACTCGGGTTTTTGTTTTATAAATATTTAGGCTTAATTATTTGTCATTCAGTTGATAGGCAAAAGATTTTTTTATGTCATATTTTTTATAAAAACGAAACAGTGGTAAGTTGTCCATTTTGAAGTGTTTTGTTAAATATGAAATTCGTAACTTTTTGTATAACTACAATTCTTTTTTAGGTAAATGTCTGCACCTATATTGTGTTATAAAATACGTATATGAATTCGGATTTAAAATTATATAATAAGGTGCTGGATAGTATCTTATGGGAAAGTGTCGTTTTATCAGGAAATGGCAGTGTAGTTGCCTTTAAAACATATAAAAATCATGAAAATAAAGTACCATTAAGTTGCATCATTATATGTCAGTACTATAAGTGCAAGAATGAATGGTTTCAGTTAGGAGAAGCCATAGAATTATTAGACATTCAATCAGATTGTAGAATATACTTATCTAATGATGGATATACGATTACTATTCGTAATAATAATGCCAATGGTACGGAAGATGTCATGTTTTATCGACTTGAAAATGATGATTGGACTTTATTGGATTGTAATATAAATAATAAAGTAAAGTATAATTTATTGGACTTAGAATTGTACGTATCAAATAATAACAGGAATACCGTTGTTATAGGTTCTCCTTATAATGATGGTATTGGAAATTATTCAGGTCATGCACGTATTTATAAGTTTAGTAACGAAAATTTGCCTTCTAATTATAATGAAACGCATCATATCGATTTGAGTCCAACTTCTGAAGCAAATCAAGTTCATATAAAGTTAGAAAACAACTTAGAATTTAAACAGCTCAAAGTTTATAATATATTAGGACAGTTATTAAAAACGCAGGCTAGTTCTTTATTAGATTTATTTATTTTAGTTAAAGGCCTTTATCGTATTGAAATACTAACTAACAGAGGCAAAATATCTAAAAAACTGCAAATTGAATAGATTTTATTGTATTACCTTTACAAAAGAAAACAGTTTGTAAATAACTCATTTTGAAGATGGTTATGGGATTTATCTCGTTTAAAAATGAATGATGTTCATTTGGCAAATCTTTTTTAAAAACTTTAATAGTAATAACTCCGTTTTTGTAAAATCCATTTTGACTTTTTGTTTTTAACCAAAAAAAGGGAGACGTTTGATTAGATAAGAGCTTTTTTGACAGCTATAGCATGGTGCTGTACGTCTGGAAGAAATAGTAAAATATACAACATGTAACTTTTTGTAAACCCCATATTATAATAGGCTCATACATAATTGTAGTATTTTTATAAAAGATTAAGTTTTTATATTTATTCGTTTAGTTTAAGTTTTAAAAAGAGGCTGTCTGAAAAGGCAGTCTTTTTTTTTGTGAATTACGGAGTTAGTTGTTAACTTTAGTTATGAGCAAAAAAGTAGTATTCAAGACCTATCACCAGAACCAATTAAGTTTACTTCCCCCGAGTTATGATGATTTAGTACCAGCGCACCACCCAGTACGAGTTGTCAATACCATTATAGACCATTTGGACCTCACCGTATTAGAAAAGAGTTACAAAGGCGGCGGCACATCAAGTTACCACCCGCGCATGCTGCTCAAAGTGATCATTTATGCTTACTTGCGCAACTTATATTCCTCACGTAAAATAGAACAAGCCCTTAGCGAAAACATTCACTTTATATGGCTTAGTGGGCAAAGCAAACCAGACCACAATACCATCAACGATTTTAGAGGCAAGCGCCTTCAAGGTCATTTAAAGAAAATCTTTCATCAGGTGGTTTTACTTTTGGTAGAACAAGGCGTTATTAGTTTAAAAGATATTTTTATAGATGGCACCAAGATAGAAGCCAATGCTAATCGTTATACTTTTGTATGGGGTAAGAGTATCAACACTAGTAAAGAGCGCATCAAGAAACAACTTAAAATCTGAGTTCGATTAAAAAACAGCCAACTGATTCGTATGGCTAGTTTGATATTTTATTGAAGGTTTTTTAGGCAAGAAGCTGTATACTATAAGACCTGCTACAATATTTGAGATAAAGTTTGAGAAGCACCTGTGTCTAGAATGCTCAATTAGGCAAATATTTTTAAGTTCATCATTAACGGTTTCTATTACTGAGCGTTTTCTAAGCAGTATTTTATCACTCATAGACATTAAAGAGTTCTTCATATTGTTTTTATACTAGTGATTAAATGTACACCCTCCACGAAAAGCATTTGCATGAGTTCTTTTCCAATATAACCTTTATCAGCAAAAAGTTTTCCAAATATTTTATTAAGAAAACTTTTCTTTTTCAATGGTGTTCTATCATCAACATTTGCTTGTGTGATTGTAAAATTTAAGATTTCTCCTTTATCATTTATAACAATGTGAAGCTTAAAACGATGAAACCATCCCATTGTTGATTTTCCAGTAGTAGCAATACCTTTAAAGACTTTGTTGTTGGCTATTCGTTTAGACTTACAGACCCTAATTGGAGTAGAATCTACAAAGGAAATACCTGTACAATCTCCTAGCAACATGTTTTTAAAAACAAGGTCATTGGTATTAAGGTTTGCTGCATAAGCTCGGTAAATCTGTTATAAGAAACGGTATCTGGAAAATCATCCTTCATATGCTTTTGAACATAAAAAAGGTAGAAATGCTTGAAGGTTCTAAAACCACTTAATTGAAATAAAATGGTAATAGTAATTACTTCACTTGTACTCATAACTGAAGGGCGTTTTGCAGGATTGCCCAACATATGGTTTTCAACCAATTGGCTATATTCTTTACAGAACTCATCAACAATACAAAATATTTCAGTAATTTTAGAGTAGATTATCATAGATAGATTTTTAGATTAATAAATTGAAATTCACTACTTTAATTTACTAAAAATCTATCTTTTTTACTACTTAAATCTTATCTAATATTAATCGAACTCAGGTTATACAGGTTTATCTTATATGGATGTCATGAACCTCAACGAAGATAATATCGCTTTCGGTATTGATGGTGGCAAATGGATAATTATCAATAGACAAAAAACACATAACAAAGTAAAAATTCCGTTACTTCCAATTGCTGAAGAATTAATTGAGAAATATAAAGGCCATATTAAAACCAAGAGAACGAAAACCTTATTTCCAAATATTTCAAATCAGAAACTCAACTCATATTTAAAAGACGTAGCTTTTGTCTGCGGTATTAAAAAGAATCTTACATTTCACATGGCACGTCATACATTAGCAACAACAATAACCTTAAGTAATGGTGTACCAATAGAAACTGTATCAAAATTACTTGGACACTCAAAAATAGTTACTACTCAAATTTATGCCAAAGTAATTGAAAGAAAAGTAAGTGAAGATATGAGGGTATTGGAAAATAAGTTACAAACTAACAATTCAAATAAATTAAAAATTAAAATTTAAAACCCTAGAATAAAATTAATTTTTCGATTAAAATAAATTTGGACTTTTCAACAAAGTTTGTTGAGAAATTTATGAAGAATTTTGTTCCATAAAAATGAAAACAATGGAAGATAATTCAAAAAAAAAGAAATTAAAAACCAAGCCTAAAAAATCCATATTAAGAAGATTGATAAGGGGCTTAGCTTTAATAACAATCATTTTTCTTTTGCTTATCATTGGCTCTGCAGCCTATATAGCAATGAATGATAAAGCAGCAAAATCACCACTTTACACAGGACTTATTATTTCTGATGAATTTCAAATGCCTATAGACAATAAGTTTAACCATCATACAGAAGCTATGGATGTTGTAGAAGAACTAGACTTGAAAGGGAAAATAATTGTAATGACAGGCGGTCATAGTGGAACTGGCAGGGAAGCAACAAAAGCATTAACAATTAGAGGAGCAACAGTAATTGCTTTAGCAAGGGATGTAGAATGGGCTAAAAGTAACTTGAAAGGACTACCAAATATTGAAATAGAATATTTGGATTTGTTAAAACCAAAATCCATAGAAGCATTCACCCAAAAGTTTTTAAAATCAAATCGTCCAATTCATGCGCTTATCAATAGTGCAGGAATATATAATATTCCATTGACTAGAGACGAAAGAGGTTATGAGTTACAGTTTGCAACTAATGTTCTCGGACATTATGAATTAACAATGAAATTACTTCCAGCTTTGAAAAAAGCAAACGGAGCTCGTATTGTCAATTTATCGTCTCGTGGGCATCGTTTAAGTAATGTTATAATTGATGATGTAAATTTTGAAAATGCAGAGTATGATGGAATGATATCTTATGCGCAAAGCAAAACAGCATTAATTCTTTTATCTATCAAATTAGATAAACTTTTAAAGGATTCAAACATTAGAAGTTTTGCAGTACACCCTGGTCCAATCCCTTCATCAGATCTTTTTACTTCATCTCAAGTAGGTATTGCTTCCAATACTAAAGTTCAGTTCATGAAAGCTTCTGCAAAATTATCGAGGGCAATCAACTATACATGGTTATTAAACTTTTTTAGAAATCCGGAAAATGTTGGAGATATATACAAAACAGTAAAAGAAGGCGGTGCTACAACAGCATGGGCAGCAGTCAGTCCTGAATTAAATGGAAAAGGAGGATTGTATTTAGAAGATTGTAATATAGCAAAGCTAGTTCCTAATGATAGTAATGCGCCTTTCGGTGTAAGACAGTACGCCGTAGATATTGAATCTGCTAATAAGGTATTGGAGATTTGCGAAAAAATGACAGGTATAAAGTTTGAAAATTAAAAGATGCAAAATATAGAAACAGTTTTAGTAACTGGAGGAACAGGTTTTTTAGGAACTCATACAATTGTTCAGTTATTACAAAAGGGATATAATGTAAAAACGACAGTTCGTTCCTTAAAGAGAAAAAACGATGTGTTTGAAATGCTAAAAAATGGAGGGATAACATCATTTGATAATCTCGAATTCATTGAAGCCGATTTAACTAAAGATAAAAATTGGGACGAGGCAGTAAAAGATTGTAAATATGTATTACACCTTGCTTCACCTTTTCCTTCTGGAGAACCAAAGGATGAAGACGAATTAATTATTCCTGCTAAAGAAGGAACGCTTCGAGCGCTAAAAGCTGCCCAAAAAGCAGGTGTAAAGCGTGTTGTAATGACCTCTTCTTTTGCTGCAATAGGCTACAGTATTAACCCTGAAAACCATATTTTTTCTGAACAAGATTGGACAGACCCTAATACAAATATTGGCGCATATATCAAATCAAAAACACTAGCAGAACAAGCTGCTTGGAATTTCATTAAAACGGAAGCAAACCCGTTAGAATTAACCGTAATTAATCCAGTTGGAATATTTGGCCCAGTTTTAGGTAAAGACTTTGCAAGTTCAGTAGAACTGATAGAGCAACTCATGAGTGGAAAAATATCTGCAACGCCAAAAGTTTATTTTGGTATTGTAGATGTTCGCGATGTCGCCAATATTCATATCAAAGCTATGATAAGTAAAGAGGCTAAAAATCAACGTTTTTTAGCATCTTCTGATGATACTACATCTTTGCCAGAAATTGCAAAAATTCTGCGTAAACAGCAAAATGAATATGCGAAAAAGATTACTAACAAAGTGCTTCCTAATTGGTTAGTGAAAATATTATCACATTTTAAACCTGAATTAAAATCTGTAGCTTCTCAAGTAGGGATTATAAAAACTATTTCTAACGAAAAAGCAAAAACTATTTTAGGTTGGAAACCTCGAAATAAAGAAGTAATTATAGCAGATACTGCAGATAGTTTAATTAAATTTAGTGTTATATAAATAAACTATGGATATAAAATCATGTTACATAGGACCTGAAATTTCACCTGAACAATTTATACCAGAACATTTGTTTTTGTTTTTAGCAAAAGGAATTTTAAATGGTTATGATGGCAGTAATTATATTACGATGAAGTCTGGCGATTATTGTATTGTTCGTAAAAACCATTTAGCGAGATATAACAAGCATAAAGAGAACGATGAATTTGAAAAGGTAGTCGTGATTTTTGATGAAATATTTCTTAAACAATTTCTAGAAAAATACCAATTCAAAAAAGAAAAACATAAACCTAAAGAAGCATTTATTTACTTAGATAAAAATGAACAAATACCAAGTTTTATAAACTCATTAATGCCCTATTATAATGGTATGGGGAAAATTGAAAAAGAAATTCAAGATACCAAGCGAGAAGAACTCTTACTTATCTTGTTAAAAAAGCAGCCAGAATTATATGAAGTGCTTTTTGATTTTGGAAAGCCCGAAAAAATAAACTTGGAAGAATTCATGAACCAAAATTATAAATTCAATGTAGCTATTGAACGTTTTGCATATCTTACAGGTAGAAGTCTTTCGGCATTCAAAAGAGATTTTAAACAAATATTTAACGATACACCTAATCGTTGGTTAATTCAAAAAAGGTTACAAGAAGCCCATTTCCTCATTGATAAAAAGAAACAAAAGCCATCCGAAATATATATTGATTTAGGTTTTGAAGATTTATCTCATTTTTCATTTGCTTTTAAAAAACAATTTGGAATGAGCCCAAAGAACTTATTACAATGAATATTTAAACTTAATTTTTATTTGGTTAACTTTACTTGGGTGATATACCAAAGCATTTAATTTCAATGAATTCAAAGAAAATACTATCTCAATACATTCAAAATTTTGTTGATTTAAATGAAGACGAAGTGAATCAATTCGTCAGTTGTTTTGAGGAGATAAAAGTAAAAAAAAGACAATTGATTGTACAGCCTAATTTTATTGCTCATCATGTACATTTTGTGGTTAAAGGAGCTTTCAGATCGTATGTTGTTACAGACGAAGGTAACGACCATACTACTTCTTTTGCCATTGAAAATTGGTGGATTACCGATTATAATAGTTTTATATACCAACAACCAGCCACATCATTTGTAATTGCTCTTGAAGATAGTGTAATACTGCGCGTACATTACGAAAAGCAAAAGGAACTAAAACAAGTAAATCATAAGTTTGAAACTTTTTTTAGAATTATTGCAGAAAGAGGGTTGGCATTTTTTCAACGAAGAATTACAAATAACATAACATTATCTGCAGAAAGGCGTTACGACCAATTTATGGGTAAATATTCTCATGTGGCTCGGCGGTTACCTCAATACGCTTTAGCATCCTTTTTAGGGATGACACCAGAGTTCTTATCCAAGATAAGAAACAACAAGGTTCAAAAGAAATCTTGAACTACTTCAACTATTTTTCCTAATCTACTTCATTGGAACTAGGGAACTATTCATTGCACTTTTGTAAGGTCAATATTGACGTATAAAAATAAAACAAAAGTAAAATGAAAACAGCAGTAAAAACAAAATGGAATTTAGATGTAGCACATTCAGAAATAAGCTTTAAAGTTAAGCATATGATGATTTCTACAGTAACAGGACACTTCGAAGACTTCAGCGCAACGGCTGAAACAGAAAACGAAAATTTCGTAAATGCAGATTTTAAATTTGTAGCAAATGTTGATTCTATCAATACTAAAAATAGTGATAGAGATGCACACTTAAAATCAGATGACTTTTTCAATGCAGAAGAATATCCAGAATTGACTTTTAAATCAAAATCTTTTGATGGAGATAAATTAGTTGGAGATTTAACAATTAGAGATAAAACCAAAGAAATTGTATTAGATGTAGATTTTAATGGATTAGCTGTAGACCCTTATGGCCAAACCAAAGCAGGTTTTGAAATCACTGGAAAAGTGAATAGAAAAGATTTCGATTTAACGTGGAGTGCGGTAACAGAAGCAGGAAGTATAGTGGTAAGTGATACTATTAAGCTTGTTGTTGACTTACAATTTGTTAAAGAATAGTTTTGGCTAGTAATATTTATTGAGGCTGATAAAATTGTTTCAGCCTCAATTTTCGGCAAAGTAAATAAGAACATAGAACATTGTAAAAAATAATGAAATGAAAAATCAAACAAAATTAAAAGGCGGTTTAAACACGCTAGCATTATATAATGTTGCTTTTGTAGTTTCTAATATTGAAGAATCAATAAAATGGTATAATAATATATTAGGGTTTAAATTATTAATGAAACAAACTATTCCTGTAGAAAAAGGTGAGTTACAAATGGCTTTTATGCAAGGATCAGGTATGAAAATTGAAATGCTTCAAAATTCAGAAGGCCAATTAATTGAAGCAATTATTAATGATTCAAAAACAGACGCCCCACCATCAGTAATAGGTGGTAAAGCTTTAGTATTTCAAGTAGAAGATTTAAAAGTAGCTACTAAAGAACTTGAAAATAAAGGTGTGGAGTTTTTATGGAAAGAAAGATATTTAGCAGGAGATGTGCTATTTTGTTCTATGGTATTAGACCCTGATGGGAATCGTATAAATATTTTTCAATCAAATACAGTAGCTCAATAATAGAAGATAACACTTTATTGGACAATTCATTTAACATCTAGTTTCTGTTAAATGATTTATCAAAAATAAGAATTGTAGTCAATTGAAAATTGAAGTCATAATGATGATTTCATATTCAATTGGCTTTGTTTTTTTATGAATATCTCATAAAAAATACTATAACCATTTATACTAAAATACATTATAACATATTTTATCATAGTTAAATTTTTAACTTTGTAGTATCATGTTAGAAGTTTTCAAGAAATATATAAATGATAAAACATCCTTGCCAGAGGAAGACTTAAATGAGATACTTTCTTATGCTATCATTAAAAAACTGCGTAGAAGACAATTTCTTTTACAAGAAGGTGATATTTGGCGTTATAATGCTTTTATCTGTAGTGGTTTTGTTAGAACATATTCTGTAGATGACAAAGGAACAGAACACATCATGAATTTTTCACCTGAAAACTATTGGACAGGAGATAGAGAAAGTCTTACCAATGAAACACCTTCAAAGTTTAATATAGAAGCTCTTGAAAACACCGAAGTATTGCTTATTAAAAAGCAAGATTTTGAAATGCTTTGCAAAAAAATACCTCTATTTAATAATTTAATTAATAATATATTACACAAGAGCTTTCTCACTTCACAAAGTAGGATCCATTCTAGCATAAGCCAATCATCTGAAGACAAATACAACAATTTTGTTTTAAAATTTCCAACAATAGCTAATCGTGTACCTCAGCACATGATAGCTTCTTACATAGGGATTTCTCCCGAAACCTTAAGCCGTATAAGATCTCAAGCAACTAAAAAGTAAAAACGTTGACATTTGTCAAGAGTTTTTTGCTTTAAATGTCAATGGAAAAAAGACCTTGACGGTGGCATCTTTGTATCATTAATAATTTAAAAATTTATAAAATGAGCAAAGTAATTTTTATCACAGGAACAAGTTCAGGTTTTGGTAAATTAACAACCATCACCTTATCAAAAGCAGGTCATACCATAATCGCAGGTATGAGAGGAACAACAGGCAAAAACAAAGATGTTGCCGAAGAACTATCTGCATTACACAATGTAGAGGTAGTTGAAATTGACGTAACCAACGACAATTCAGTATCAAATGCATTTCAACAAACACTTTCTAAATACGGAAAAATTGATGTATTGGTTAACAATGCAGGGGTTTCAGGCTTTGGACTATTAGAAGCCACTTCTCTAGAACAAATACGTAAAATGTTTGAGGTCAATTTTTATGGGGTTATCAGAGGGTATCAAGCCGTTTTACCAAGTATGCGTAAAGAAAAAAGTGGTCTGATAATTAATTTGACATCAGGAGCAAGTGGGCACACCCTACCTTTTATGATTCCTTATTTGGCTTCAAAATTTGGTGTGGAAACTATTACTGAAGGTTTACAAGCAGAGTTGGCACAATTCAATATTGAAAATGTCACCATTCAGCCCGGGGTTTATCCAACTGAAATGAACAATGGTAGTAAAACAGGAATTAATGCAGATAAACCAGAAGTAGCAACAGATTACGATCCAGTAGCAACAGATATGTTTAATGCTATAGGTGGTGGATTGTTTGGTAAAATGAAAGAATTCGACATGAATCCACAAACGATTGCTGATGGAATTTTAAACTTGGTAAGCATGCAAAATGGAACTAGACCGTTGCGTTTTCCCCTGGATGCTATTGCACAAGGCACAGACATTGAATTTATCAATGCTAGGGCAGAGATAAAAGAAAAGTGGTTGGCTAAATATAGCGGATAAGTTTAATCTAATACGCTTATTCTAACCCTAGGATAAGCGTTAAAATCCTTAACGAAAATGGAAACTATAGATGCAATGAAGTGGCGTTATGCTGCTAAAAGAATGTCTGGTAAGAAAATACCAGAACATAAAATCAATAAAATAATTGAGGCCATGCACTTGGCACCATCAGGAATAGGCTTACAACCCTATGAGCTTATTATCATTACTAATAATGAGTTGAAAAATAAAATACAGCCCATAGCATTTAATCAGATGCAAATTGTTGAATGTTCGCATCTAATTGTTTTTGCAGCTTGGGATACCTATTCTAATAAAAGAATAGATAAGGTTTTTGACCATTTAGCAAAAGAGCGTAATCTGCCTTTAGAAAAAACTTCAAGTCAACGTAATTTTTCGAAAAGTTTTTTTGGTGCAATGAGTGAAGAAAATAACTTTCACCATGCTGCTAAACAAGCGCATATAGCATTAGGTATTGCAACACTTACAGCTGCACTTGAAGGCATAGATGCTACCCCTATGGAAGGTTTTGACCCAATAGCTTTAGATGCTTTACTTGGACTCAAAGAAAAAGGATTAAAAAGCTCTATGCTTTTAGCTTTAGGATATAGAAATGATAGCAACGATTGGAATTTAAACCTTAAAAAAGTGAGAAAACCGATGTCGGAATTTATAACCGAAATAAAATAAGCAATTATGCAAACAAAAATAGTAATTATAGCCATTTGGATGGTTACAGCGTTCAACTTCCAATCATTTGCACAAAGTCTTAACGTGGTAGGAATGGATCATATAGGTGTAAATGTTCCAAATATAGACGAAGCATTAGTCTTTTTTGAAGTATTGGGTTTTAAAAAAGTGTCAGAACTTGACCTAATAGAGTTAGATGACAATTGGAAACAACGCTATAAAATCCGAAGAGATGCTACAATTGAGAGAATCGTAACACTTCGAGCAAGTAACGGAAGCAAAATTGAATTGTTCCAATACAAATCTGCAGAAAGTAATGAGGAAATGCCTTTTGGTGATGATCTTGCATGGTATCATATAGCATTTTATACGGATGATATTGATAAAAGCGTAGCTACCCTAAAATCGAAAGGAATAACGTTTCTGGATGACCCAATTTTAAATAGTAGTGGTGAAACATGGGCATATTTTAAAGCACCATGGGGATTACAACTGGAATTGATTTCTTATCCCAATGAAAAAGGAAATCCTAAAGAAGAAAGTTTAACACTAAAAAAACAAACAAAAATGAGTAAAATAGAAATAGAAGCTTTGGCAAAAAAGCATTTGGATATATGGACAGAAAAAAATGCGAAAAAGCGAAATAAGTACATTAAAGAAGTATACACTGAAGGTGTGGAAATAGTTGACCCGTTTTTTGTAATAAATGGCCATTCAAAATTGAATGATTTCATTGAAGGCTTACAAAAAAAGCATCCTGGTTTTGATTTTAGTTTAGCCCAACCAATCGAGAGCCATAACAATATAGCTAGGTTATTCTGGCAGTTTGGTACAACATCTAAGCCAGATGAAATAACAGGGCAGGACATATTTGTCATTGAAAACGGAAAAATAAAGTCACTTTATATTTTCATTGATGGATTAAAAAATTAAAATCAAATTATAAATAATAAAAAAATAAAATCATGAAAACAATTTCAATAATTTCAAATCTTCTTTTTGGAGAGCGCAAAAGCAATAATTTTGCATCAATAGGTTTATTAATAATACGTTTAATTGCAGGTTTTGGTTTAGTATTGCACGGATTGCCAAAACTTATGACACCAATGAGTTTTGCGGGAGATGCCTTCCCTGGAGTTCTTCAGCTATTGGCAGTCATCAGCGAAGTAGGTGGTGGTATCGCATTAATACTTGGCATTTTTGTTCCATTAGCATCATTGGGATCATCTATAACTATGCTTGTAGGGATACTTCTGTTCCACGTGCCTTTTAAAGATCCCATTTATCGAATTACCGTAAAACTTTCATCTGAAGGTGATGGTGATCCATTTTTTGGTTTCCCATTGTGGTTCGCCAAAGCAGATGGGCATAGTATTGGGGGATCTGGTTCGGCAGAACTTGCATTGCTTTACTTTATTATAGCATTGTGTTTGTTCTTTACAGGAGGAGGTCATTATTCCCTAGATCATAAATTAAGGCAAGAAAAAAGTAAATAAATTTTATATAGTAAGGCAACGGGTTTTCGTTGTCTTGCTTTTATAATCCTTTAATAAATCTACTATCATATCGTTTTCATGAAAGAGCTTTTCCATTAAAAGCAGTATCAAAACTGCTTCGTCATAGTAAGATAATAATCACTCAAATTTATGCTAAAGTATAGAGGGAAAAATAAGTGAAGATATTAGTAAACTTAAAGCAAAATTAGAATCAGATAAATTACAAAGCACGCAAAATGCAAGTTTAACTAGTTAGATAAATCAAATTCTATAAATTTGACAACCCTAAATATTTCATACTAAACTAAATTGAAGAGGACTAAAAAGTCATTTTAGAAAAAAAGTATTTATTCATGTAGTATTAGGTTTTTATCAATCTTAATAGACGAAAAATCTAGTATAATATATAAATTAAAACATTATTTTGGTAGTTCAATATGACTTCAAAAAGCATAATAGTAAAAGATCTTGCCGAATTGTATGAATCAATTGGTTTACCATCAGATGCGGTAGACTCTTCTTCTGGCTTTACAATTCACTATTTACAAGATACGTTTAAAAAATTTCCATATAAATCCATACCATTTAGACCCAATTATTTTAGTTTTTTATTTGTAAAAAACGCCTATGGTAAATATACGATTGATGATAAAGGTTTTGATATAAACCCAAGAACAGTCTATTTTACAAATCCTGGGAATTATAGAGTTTTTGAATGGCAAAAAATAACAAATACCTGCTTAATTACGTTCAATGAATCCTATCTAAAAGAACATGTGCATGCCGATACTTATAATCATTTTTCATTTCTTTTAACAGAAACAGTAGAACCAAGAACATTATCTATTGAACAGTTTGAAGATATAGAAAATTTGTATAAGTTAATACATAAAGAATATTTATCAAATACACCTTTTAAAAACGAAGTGATTGGGAATTTAATGGTTGTTTTATTGTTGAAAATAAAAGAATACTTTTTTCAAAATTACAATCCTATTTATGAAGGTAACAGAAGTTCTCAAATTGTAAAAACGTTTAAACGAAACCTAGAAGATCATTTTAGAAATTTGGTGAAAGGAACAGAAGAAAAACAATTAAGAGTTCAAGATTATGCAAATCTGCAATTTCTTCATGTTAATTATTTATCAACTGTAATTAGCAGTAAAACAGGAAAATCAATAAGTACTTGGATTTCTGAAAAAACAATCACAGAAGCAAAAGTAATGCTTCTAAATCAGAAATTATCAATAAAAGAAATTGCCAATAAACTCGGCTTTTTAGAGTCTTCACATTTCAGTAATTATTTCAAAAAACACACTTCTGAAAGTCCTGCAAAATACCGAAAAACCTATTTCAATTAGATAATATTAGAAATTTACATCTTTTACTGTTATACGTGTACGCTTCTTAAACCCCTCTTATAAGACATTTGTATTATTAATTTAAAGCAAAGAATTTATGAGTAATTCAAATCAAAAAGTAGCCTTAATAACAGGTTCATCAAGAGGAATAGGTGCAGAAATTGCACAACAATTTGCAAAATCAGGTACTAAAGTAGTAGTAAACTACAGTGGGAGTAAAGATAGTGCAGACAAAGTAGTTCAATCTATTATTACTAATGGAGGAGAAGCGATTGGAATACAAGCAGATGTAAGTAAAACAACAGATGTAAGTCGTTTGTTTGACGAAGCCATAGCACATTTTGGTAGAATTGATATTCTAGTAAACAATGCAGGCTTAATGCTTAATTCTTTCATTAAGGATGCCACAGACGATTTATTTGAGAAACAAATGAACGTTAATGTAAAAGGTGTGTTTAATACACTTCGAGAAGCATCGACCAAATTAGCAGATAACGGAAGTATTATCAACTTTTCATCTACCGTTACACGTACCATTTTCCCAACGTATGGTATTTATTCGGCTACCAAAGCCGCAGTAGAGCAAATGAGTAAAGTATTTGCCAAAGAAGTAGGAGACAGAGGTATTAACGTAAACTGTGTATTACCTGGGCCAACAAGTACAGATTTGTTTTTAAAAGGGAAATCTGAAGAATTAATCGCTCAAATAGCAAGTACAAACGCATTCAAACGCTTGGGAACACCAGAAGATATTGCAAGAATAGTTACTTTTTTAGCAAGTGATGATGCAAAATGGATTTCTGCCCAAAGTATTGGTGCAAATGGTGGTATGGCATAACTAAAGACAAATCATTATGAAAGAATTTTTAAAAGCAATAACAATGGGTGCTTGCGGTGCACTCGCAGTTTTGATTTCGTTTTCATTGCATTGGCCAACTTGGGTGCTTTTTATAGCATGGTTAAGTTATTACATATTTGGAAAATCATTAAAAACTGCAATCTATTCATTAATACCTATTACAACAGGCATAATTATGGGTATTATCATACAAACATTAGGTGGCACTTTAATTAGTTACCTTGGAGCAATTGGTTTTCCTTTAGCAGTATTTTTATTGATTAGTTCGTTAACGTATCTGTCAAAAATAAAATTGTTAAGCAATATTCCAGCATGGTTTGTAGGGTTAATCATTTTCTTTGGTGTTCATCCAGCATTAGAATTCAAACCAGTATTAAGTCTATTTATTCCAATAATTGCTGGACTCTTCTTTGCCTTTACAAATGACGCCATATCAGGTATAATTTCAAAAAATAAAAAAAACAAAAAATGAATAGTTTAAAAAATAAAGTAGCAATAATAACAGGTTCTAGTAGAGGGCTGGGAAAAGCAATTGCAGAAAGGTATGCAGCTTTAGGTGCAGATATAGTACTAAATTATTCTAGTAATAAAACAGCTGCAGAAGAGGTAGAAGGAACTATAAAAGCGATGGGAGCTCAAGTTATTTCTGTACAAGCAGATGTAAGTAAAGTAGCAGATATTGAACGCCTTTTTAGTGAAGCAAAACGGAAATTTGGCAAAGTAGATATAGTTGTTGCTAATGCAGGAATTGAAATGGTTGAAACCCCAGTAGTCGATTTTACCGAAGAGCAATTTGATAAATTATTTTCAATCAATACCAAAGGCGCATATTTTACAATGCAACAAGCCGCTAAACATATAGAAGACAATGGTCGCATAATTTACATCGCATCTAGCACAACTGTTTTTCCTGTTCCAGGAATGGCTGTATATGGAGGAAGCAAATCCACACCAAGATATATGGTAGATGTACTTTCAAAAGAAATCGGTTATAGAGGAGTTACTGTTAATTCAATTATTCCTTTTGCGGTAGACCATTCAGGTATTTTTACCGAAGAAGATAGTTATCCAGAATTGCGAAAATCATTAATAGATAGTTGCCCTATGCAAAGGCTTGCAGAAATTGAAGATGTGGCAAATGTTGCAGAGTTTTTTGCAAGTGATATGTCTTCTTTTGTAAACGGACAACATTTGTTACTCAACGGTGGAGCTACACAATAAATCGTTATGAAAATAAACAATTTAATAATCCTAATAATGTTCGCATGCATGAATACTGCATGCGGACAAATAGGAAATCACGAACATAAAGAGATGAAAAACATCAACTATGATAAAATTATCAATGCTGTTGTAAAGTATGCAATAGAAACTTGGCAAAAAGGAGATTCTGAAAAATGGCTTTCTCTATTTACAAAGGATGTTGCTTTATATGATGATGGAAGTTCTAGAGATTTTCTAAAATTTAGCACACAAGCAATTGAAAACGATTTTTTTACAAGCATTGATAAAATTGAAGATATTACATACTGAAGGCGTTTTTAATAATGGCACTGTATATTTAAAAGATGTTGCTTTTGTATGTGTGGCATTAAAAAGAACCTCACATTCCATATGGCGCGACATACTTTTGCAACCACTCAAATTTACGCAAGAGTAATTGAACGTAAAGTTAGTGATGATATGAAAGCTTTAAAACTTGTACTAAAAAAAGAAAGCAGTAAATCAGAAAAGAATATAATCAATCATTAGGACTGCTCTTTTTTTAAATGCTATTTTAAATATTAACCAAATAAAAAAAAACTGAAGCAACAGGGTATATTCTTAAAAAACTATCTTCTAAAAGTGAAAGTCATATATTTAATTCATAAAAATAGTTAAAAAGTGTCACGTTTTTGTTTTGCTATTTATCATTCATACACTATTAAAAAATGAAATTTTGAAAGATTACCAAAACAAACTATTTCCCTATGCCTATAATATTTTAGGGAGTTCTGATGATGCAAAAGATGCCATACAAGATGTATTGGTGAGATACCATGCTGCTCAAAATTTACAAATTGAAAACGTAATAGGCTATTTAATTAAGTCTGTAATAAACCAATCTATTAACCTGAAAAAAAGGAAGCAAAAAATAACACACGAAAAAATATGGCTTCCTGAACCTCTTGCTACAGAAAAGGCAGATGACACTATAAACAGTAAGGAAATAATTTCCTATTCTATGTTAGTACTCCTAGAAAAATTAACTCCAAAAGAAAGAGCTGTATTTATTTTAAAACAAGCTTTTGAATATTCCCATAAAGATATTGCTGAAGTTATCGATTCCACAATCGAGAACTCTAGAAAGCTTTTAAGTAGGGCTAATACAAAGTTGGCTATTTCCAATAATAGCATTACTCAAAAAAACAGCCATACTCCCAATGCATATATGAAGCAATATATTGACGTTATTAAAAATGGTGATGTAAAACGTTTAGAAAAAATGCTCTCAAAAGATATTTTGCTTATGGCTGATGGTGGCGGAAAAATAAGTGTTGTAAGGGAATTGACAATAGGTAAATCTGCAACCCTAAAATTACTTTTTTATGTATTTCAAACGTATCAAGAATTACAGACTATTAAAATAACAGAAATAAACCATCAACCAGCTTTATTGTTTTTCCAAGATAATAAACTAGTAAACTGCCAGGTTTTTGAATTCGAAGAAAACCAGATTAGGCAAATATTCTCTATACTAGTTCCTAACAAACTTAAATCAATAATTTAAAAAAAAATGTCACGTTTTTTTCTTCTGATTTGTCTTATCTAGTAAGATAATAAATTAGAAAACATGAAAAAACTATTATGCATAGATTGTAGCCCAAGAATCAAAGGCTCACATTCTAGGTCAATTGCCAATTACTTTGAAAGTTGTTGGAAAAGTTCAAACCCTAATGGCAATATAATCTATAGAGATTTAGCTATTAATCCAATTCCTCATATAAAAAATGAAACTGTTAAGGCATATTGTGCCACATCATAAACCGTATGATGTTATTCCAGCTCGTAATATCACATTTTCATTCAATAATATTGGTTATAAAACCATAGAAGAGTATGGCAATAGTAATTTTTATTGCTTTGATGATTTAGGAGTAGAAACAACCGGGAGGCATTTCGGAAAAGACTGCAACGTCATGGGAGAAATCCTGTTATCACGTTACGATTTATTTATAAGAACTTGTCACCCCGAGCGCAGTCGAGGGGTCAAAACCCACGCCACCACCAACCTCAATGCCCAGGAATTAGAAGAAAGATATGGTAATCGTGTACGTTCAAGAATGCGTCAACTATTCAATTTGATTGCTTTTGATAAAGAAAGTGTGGATAAACGAAGTTAATTTAATTAATTTTAACGGTATCAATCATTTTATAAAGCGTTATGAAAGAGTTTGCTTATTTTGTTTATTTAAGCGAAATAGTTTTTCAGATAAAAATTGCCCAACGAGCAGCAAATCGTCTACCTGTAGATCCTGGTAATTTTGACCACATAGAAGTTTGGTGTTCAATTCAATCTATTCTTGTGGCAACGGGAAATGTTTCTAAAATACTATGGCCTATATCAAAAAAAAGTAAAGAACGAGGTGAGAAGTTGCGAGAAATGCTTTGTATAGATGAAAACAATATTATTGCTGATAGGAATCTTCGAAATCACTTTGAACATTATGATGAACGCATTGAAACGTTATTCGAAAATCAATCAAGTGTTAGTTATATTGATCTTGCTTTCAACCCTTTTAAACCAGAAAAGTGGGAAATTCCAAAATATTATCAAAGAGCATATAATCAAGTTGATAGAATATTGACATTTCGAAATGAAACGCTTGATTTAAAAGAAGTTCTTATTGCTCTTGAAAGCATTAAAATAAAATGTAGAGCTTATGTCCTGTAAAGTTTATTGCTTTTGATAAAGAAAGTGTGTGATTTCAAACAATTAAATAACCATTATATTGGTTTTTAAAGACAAAAAACACTATATTTGACTGTTTTAATGGTTTTTTTATGTTAGATATAGTTACAATAAAAGATGTAAAGGTAAAGTTAGGAGAAATTTGTAAACAACAACGTAAAATTCACGAATTATCACGTGAAGATTTAGCTGATGCATTGGATGTTTCTCGAACAACTATTCAAAATTTTGAAAATGGTAATAATACAACATTAGATACCGTATTGAAAATTGCAAATCATTTTGACTTGTTAGAAAGCTTGTATAAATCATTAAAGGATTTAGAAGATGCTAATAATTTAAATTCATTGTATTAGTATGTCTGAAAATAATATAATAGAAGTCATATTATTTGGTCAAGAGATAGGGAAACTGGGCTATGATGTAGACAAAAGGGCATCCTATTTTCAATACAATCCTGATTTTTTAGAATCCAATCAATACACGAACATTTTCCCCTATGTATTTAAGCGAATAAAACAAGTACAAGTATTTAATAAATTTGAAGGGGAAACCTTTAGAGGCTTGCCACCAATGATTGCCGATTCTTTACCGGATATGTTTGGAAACATCATTTTCAAGGAATGGTTTGAAGCTAAAAATAAAGAATTCAAAAAAATAGCACCATTAGAGCAGTTAACCTATGTGTCTAATCGTGGTATGGGAGCATTGGAATATCACCCTACGGCGGAAATCCCAAAATCATCAACAATTAATATTGATGAAATTGTTGAAGTATTGAATAAAGTGTTGGATTTAAAAAATGAAACGGCGGCAGAAGCATTGAACGATGCGGCACTGTTAAATATATTCAAAATAGGAACTTCTGCAGGAGGCGCACGTCCTAAAATTTTAATCTCTGAACATAAAGGGACAGGCAAAATCATTCCTGGAGACATTGAATATAGTGAGGGCTATAATCATTATTTGGTCAAATTAAGTATAAATGAAGAATGGGGCTATAACAAAGAAAAGGTAGAATATGCATACTATCTATTGGCCCAAGAGGTAGGAATCCAAATGATGCCTTCCAAATTAATTGATAGCAAACATTTCGCTACCCTACGTTACGATAGGCAAAACGGAGAAAAGCAACATGTACTCACAGCAACTGGGTTGACGGGTTGGGATTTCAAAAAAACAGATGATGCTAGTTATGAAAATGTATTCAAATTAGCGTTAGACCTTAAAGTGCCCTACAAGGATATCCAAGAATTGTTCAAACGGATGGTGTTTAATCTTGTTTTTGCGAACACCGACGACCACTTAAAGAATCACAGCTTTATATACGATAAAGAAACCAATGCTTGGGGTTTGGCACCGGCGTATGATATCACCTATCCTCTAAATATTAATGCTGCTTACTTGAGGATAGCTCGAGTTTTATCCATAAATGGTAAAAGAACTGATATTGGATTGGAAGATGTAATGACAATAGCTGAAACCTTTGCAATTAAAAATCCCAAAGGAATTATTAAGGAAGTACAAGAGGTAATAAATAGTTGGGATAGTATCACCAAAGAATTGAATATACCAGAAAAGGTGAAAGATGGAATTAAAAAGGAATTTTTAACATTGTTTAAGGAATAGATTATGGATGAAAATAAAATAAGAAATGAATTGGCTAAAGTATTGGCTGATGATCCCAATAACTACTCTAAAATTCTAGAATTATCTTCAAAATTAGTAAGTTTTGATGAAGATAATGTGCGTTTTTCTGTTGATGCAGGTGTCATTGATAGACTTGGAACTGAATTAGTAGCTAGGCAGGAAACCGCAGTGTCTGAATTAGTGAAAAATTCTTATGATGCCGATGCCATAAAAGTTATTTTAAAATTTGAAGACTCTGATTCTGTCGGAGGTATACTATTTATTGATGATGATGGTTTAGGAATGACAAAAGATCAACTTATAAATGGTTTTATGAGAATCTCTTCGACTGACAAACTCCGAAATCCATTTTCTGAAAGGTATAAAAGAAAACGAGCTGGACAAAAAGGAATTTATTGATTTTGATTATTCAAATTTGAATGATTTTGATGGTTGGCAATTAGACGATGCAAAAATGCAGCTAAATGTAGACAGAATTGAAAATACGGGCAAAAAGCTTGGGGATTTATTTAATATCAGGAATGGCTTTGCAACACTACGTAATAAAATATATCTATTCAAGCCAATAGATGAAGATGATGATTTCTATTATTTTGAAAAGGATTCAGTAAAGTTTAGAGTAGAAAGGTCTATTTGTAGAGATGCAATTAAACCTAACATTATAAAAGACGAATCAGATTTGGAAGTATTTAATGAAAAACTCATTTTTCCTTATCAAGTCATAGACCAAGCAAATAATGATTTATTTCAGGAACAATCTAATCGACTGATTCGTGTACTAGATTCTGATATTTTTGAACGTAATTTTTCAAATGCATATAATTACCTAAATATTTACAGAGAAGAGTTAGCTAAAAGGGACAAAGGTCAAAGAGATTATGAAACATGGTTTGCTTATGGAAGAAGTCAAGCTTTGAATATTCGTGGTTTTAAATTACTTTTTCCATATATTTCAGACCAACCTTATTTTGTTTATACTAATACCAATTATGAATTAAAATACGCAATTCAAACACATTCATTAATTCGTTTTATCACTTTACTCCTCATTTCCATAGCTTAGGCTATGCAAATAACACGTAGCAGGCAAAAACAAAAAAGCAATATCGTTTTCTGTAGCTCATTTTAATTCATAATTGGTATAATAATGAAGACTTATTATTCTATAATGGTTATGCAATAGTATCTGATTCTGAAGAAGATTTAAAGTTTATTCAAAAAGTGTTAAAAACTGATGTTTTTTGGTATTATATAAAACATACGAGCAAACCATACTCAAGTAATCATTATGCTTTAGCAAAAAATTACATTAAACACTTCAGCATTCCGGAATTTTCGATTTCTGAAAAAGTATATTTTATGAAATTAAAAAGAAAAAGCTCAATCAACAAGTTTTTGCTGAATAAATACAATATCACAGAGATTGAGTTATAATAATGATCGTATGCTTCAAGATATTACTTATAAAACTATTAAAAAAAATGAAATTCAAAATGAATATAGAACTATAGTTGGAGATTTTTTAAAAAAGCAAAATAAAGTAATTGGTGATCTATATATAAAAGCTGATAGATGTAAATTAATATGTATTGCTTATTCTGAAGAACAACCAGTAGCAATGGGAGCTATTAAACCAAAAATAGCTTCAGATTTTTCAAAACAAAAAGCAAATCTTCTTGATAAAGCAAGTGAATTTGATTGGGAGCTAGGCTACATATATACCGATGATAAATTTACAAAAAGAGGAATAACAAGAAAGATCACATACATATTGCTAAAAGAATATGGAAGTGATAATCTTATGGCATCCACAGAAATCAATGATAATCCCGGAATGGTAAAAATCCTAATAGAGAATGGTTTTAAGCATTATGGTTCTTTATGGAAAAGTCATATTCACAAAAATGATTTAGGCTTGCCCTGGCTTGCTTGTCGAAAGCTCAAAACCCTCTGTCTTTTGGTTTGTTCCGCTCTCCAAACGCTCTTGTAGTTTTTGGCTGCCAACCCTCAAACAGCACATTGCTTATTTTGTTTAATTGTTTATTTTAAAAAGAAATACAACAAAAAAGACAAATGAGTAGCATTCACGAACAGCTTAATTTAAAATAGAAATGAGGTGAGTAAAGAGCTGTTCCCAACGCTCACGTCAAAAACTACCCAAAGCTATGTTTACATAACGGGTAGTTATAGTAGCATTCATTCACTTTCTGTACTTATAACGCCATTATGTAAAATATCGGCTTGCCTTTGCCCTCAAATAGGAACTAAAATTCAACAGCCGATATTCATGAGCACCTCTAAAACAATAGAAATGTGGCGAACTAAATATCCGACATTCCCCACGCTCAATTCAGAACTGATATTGATATTTAGAACATCCAAGATTGCCACTTTTCCCCGGACCGAGCTTTAAAAAAGCATTCAGTGGATGCTTTTAGCGAAGGGGCCAGCTGGCGCGATGAAAACGGTGTAGGTTACAGCAATTATTAATGTTCGCCTTGTGTCTGCGGTAGGATGCATTACATTCGCTCAATCCCTTGTCAGGGAATCGTTCTTTTCATTTACCCACCTCAACACCGCTCATAAAAAAAGAGCATTTAAAAAAAATGCCCTTTATTTATCTTTCCAACCGCTTAACATCAATAATCACTTCCACCTACGACACTTTGCCCCGTTAAGTGAGTCGTTCATATCTTGTTTCCAAAATATCTTTGTAAGTGGTTTTCATATCATCCGATAAAAAGGAATTATCAATCCATTTAATGGCTTTAGGTTTATTTTTGAACATACGCTTAAAAACACCTTGTATTTGTCTATCGGTTAACCCAAGTGCTTGTCCCAAATGCTCAAAATGTACTTTTTTAAGTTTTCGTTTTTTCCCTTCAAGGGTAAGTGCCAATTCTTCGGTATCTTCAGGAAGAACAATACACACGTTTAACAAATCGTAAGCAGGAGCCAATATCCAACCCGAAGGACTTTCTATCATGGAAAAGTTTTTCAAGTGCATGTCATTGTTTCCTGTTAGAAAACTAAAGATGGCCATTTCAAAATAGAAGATTTTATCCAACAAAGTATTATTAGAATAACTGTCCAAGGCTTTACCAACTTTTTCCATAGAGCTTTTATACTTATCAAAAGCTTCTGTTATTTGAAACATATCCAACATATGGATTTTCTTTCCTTTTTCAGTTCTATCGATACGTTTGGTAACATAAGACAATTCACCAGAAGCCAATTTTATCAAACTTGACGGCACGACCCGTATGCCAAAAGCTTCCGCAATCCGCATAGTCAAATGTTCGTTCTCTGGCATTTCCGGAAATTGATGGGATGGTGGTTTAAATATATACTGACCACCAAGTGCACCTACAACGGTTAAACGTGTATCGGCTTGTTCTTGTGTTTCTTTTACTAAAGACATTGATAATTTAGGTTGCACACCAGGTACAGCAACACTACGCTCAACAACACTCTTTGCCAATTCTGCCATTTGGTCTATAGTGTAGGGGATTATTGGAGGTGTGGTAGTGCCAAAGAATTCCATAGAACATTTTTCATGAAAATCAGTGCCATTTTCAAGTGGCTCATAACAATATAAACATCTACGCTTCATCTATTTAAAATTTCGTTAGCCACATGGTCAATATTTAATTATTTCGAAAGCTAATAACTAGCTCATAGTTTAATGCCCATTATGGGCTTTCATCGTCATTAGTTTTAGGTACAACGCTTACCCCCCCAATACAATTCTGGCAACAGGCTAATAATAACCCCATGCGGTCATTTCGGTTTATTTTCCAGTTTTTTGATGCAATATCCAGTAACCAACCTTCAGGTATTAATCCTTCAAAAAAGGGAAATAATTTATTATCAGTATAAGCTTCATTCCTAACAGGCATGGTAAACGTTATAAATTCAGAAGGATGAGCTTCTATATAAGTTGCATCATACTGAAAAACATAATCACCTTCATCAGTTTCAATAATAGTTCCTGCTAAATAATCTTTATAATATACATTACCTTGTCTCATCGTTCAATGCTTTACTATTTACAGGAGCTAGCTCATGTCCAAACATAGCAAGGACAAGATTAACCTTTTCCATGTTAAGCTTGGTTTTACCTTGTTCTATTTTTCGTACTACTGTTAAAGCAACACCAGCTCTGTCGGCAAACTCTTCTTGTGTAAGCCCAACTTCTTTTCTTCGCTCTTTAACAAATTCTGCTAATGGTTTCATCTTATATTTATATTATAATTATATGCTTTTACATATAATTTTAAACAAATATACACAATTATATGCTTTTACATATAATTTCAGTTAAAAAAGATATAATTATATGCTTTTGCATATAAAAGTGAAGTGTAGATTTTATAATTAATTAAAAAGATTGGAGATAAAAAAGCCCAGAAAGATCTTGGGTTTATATTTACATTTTGAGTTTCTTGATAAACTTAATAATAGATTTGAATAACATAGAGGCAATAAAACTGACCAAAGTCCCTACAAATGCCAAAACAATAGTGGTAACCAAGTCCTCAACACCAATAAATGACAGATTTGGTGTTATAGTCCATTGTCAATCTCATCAGTTCCTGTGTTTTTATCATCAGTGACAACCGCTTGACTTGCTGCGGTGGCCACAGTTCCAGCAACGGTCATATAAGTGGCAATGGTTACGACTATAGCAGGCATAGAAATAGGCGCAGCTATGATAGCACCACCTGCAGTAGCCAATGCAATACCAATATTCCGTAAAGTCTTGAAAAATTTGGGTGTTGGTTTTTTATAACGTTCTACAATGTTCTTAATTAAAAAAGGTTTTTTTAAGCCCTTTTAAATTCCCCCTTCGGGGGTTAGGGGGCTTTTAATAGTTAATAAAATGATTTCTTTTCGGTCTTTAGCTTGATACAACAAAGCCAACAGTTTTTGCATAGCATTTTTAGAGTAAACACCTTTTCCAATTCCACTCAAATAAGTTACTGGAGCGATACATCCTTGAAGCTCTTTTAAGGCATCATTCGCAGGATGAAACAGGATAAAGCTTCTGTCTTTTGCATCCTTCAAAATCAAATGATGCTTAAAACGTTTAGAAAATCGTGGTTCAATTTCATAAACACCTTCAGGAATACAGGAGATATTTCGCTTGTTATCATTCCAGGGCAATTCGATGGTATGACAAAGGAGCTTACCAGAATAAAAGAGAGCACCATTGGTGCCCTCTTCAAAATAGGCTCTATGCAGTACTAATTCCATGCTTACGGAGTATCTACAATAACAATCGCTAAAGCGTTGTAAGCACCGTTCTTAAGCCCGTACATTTGTCCGTTTACCTCTTGGTAAAACTCAATACCAAGCGCTTGAACAACAGGCAAAGTTGAGTTAGCCGTCAAAGAAGCTGTCAAGACAATAGCTGCAGTATCAGCAGCAGTGTAAGGTAGAATTGCAGTCTCATCATTTTCAAATGTTGAGGTTTCATTCTCAAAATCCAACTCAGAAGCACCCATGACCACCTTAAAATGGGTTGTTCCGGTAGGAGCTGCGATTCTAACTGTTGGAGAAAACGCATCAAGATTAGCAGTAGCATCTCCAGAAACACGGTCAAAGGCTTTCGTAAACGGAGCAAAAAGCATAGTACCTAACTTTCCGTTCAAATTGAATTCAAAGCTTTCTAACAAGCTCATATCACCATCTTGAATGGTTCGTAAACCTCTTTCGTTTGTGGTGTCGGTTTTGGTAACTGCAACCAAAATTTTTGTCAAACGGGAAACCACACGTTTGTCCTTTGCATTTTGCAAAAGAATACGAATCGCATTTCGTAATAGTTTACCACCTTTACCAGCTCGTCCAATGGATTTAGGCCCTGACAACAATAAAATTGTATTAGGGTTTGAATATACGGTTTCCTATACTAATTTTCTGGGACTTGGAACAGATTATACCGCTTTTTCCGCAAGTGAAAAGGTTAAGATAGATGGTGAAAAGAAAAAAAAGCTTAGAGAATTAAATGAGTTTCTAAAGAAATAGTTTTATAAATACTTCTACATTCATAAGATGTCTTTTGAATATGGCAAAGCAACCGAAGCAGTTAACGAAAAAAACTTTATTGACTCAAAAGATGAAACTATTAGTATTAAGGATGTTATTAGTTTTAAGTACATCAGTGCAAGACGAGATGTAACCAATAAAGAAAAGGAAAACACACTCTCCAAACAAACATCCAGCCTTTATAAAAAGAAAGAAGATAATAGCGACAAAAATCAAGCTACTGAAAATTTCAAAGACCAACTTTCAGAAACCGATAGTACATTGAGCGATACATATAAAGACCTGTTTTTTGGAACACATCATGCAGCGCTTTTTTAAAAGATATTATTTGATCAACTTATTTATATTTTTTAATAGAACGTTATTAAATTATTATAATAATTATAACAATTATAACAATTGTTTATTTTTACAGTGTAATCAGGTTCCCTAACTTCCCACATTAATGACTAATAAGGACAATGAAATATTTGACCGTCTTAAAAATGACGACAAAAAAGCTCTTACGGAACTTTATAATAGTTATTGGAAGCCCTTATTTATTTCGGCTTATAATTTATTAAAAGACAAAGAAGTTTGTGAAGAAATCATTCAAGATGTATTTATAGACTTATGGAACAGCAGAAAGAGGTTACAAATAAATATTTCATTTCAATCTTATTTATATGCATGTACTCGGTATAAGGTATTCTCACAATTTAGAAAAAAGAAAATAATAAAAGTTGAGCTATTTGAAGACTTAAAAAGGAGGTTTCAATTAACGACACCGGAAACTGAAATTATGCACAAAGAACTAGTTTCTCAAATCGATGACATTATAAATACGCTTCCTAAAAAATGTAGGATAGTATATAAACTAAGTAGGCAAAAACAAATGACTCATAAGGAAATTGCTCAAAAATTGAATATTTCCAGCAAAACGGTTGAAAATCATATAACCAATGCACTTAGAACTTTAAAAGCAGCTTTAGGCTACACATTTAGTATTGTAATAATCCTCAGCGATTTTTAAAGGTTTTTTACTTTATACTAGTACTACATATTTCTACTTTAAATAAAAGAAAATAAATTATTTTTTTGGGGGATACTTAAAAAAAAAGACACTTACTTAATAACTACGATAATGACAAATTTAGATTTGATGAGCAACGATTATATAGATAAGAAAGATTTCCAAACTCTTATTGAAAAATATTTAGACGGTAAAATTGATTTAGAGGAAGTGAAATTACTGGTAAACTACTATGAAAGCTTCCAAAAAAACCATGATTGGGTTGAGGCTTTAGGCTCAGAAAATACGATTAAGCAAAAAATGCTAATAAACATTCTTGAAGCACTTCAAGAAGATGACGTTAAAGTAATACCATTATATAAACGAAATATATTTAAATATGGCGTTGCGGCATCTTTAATTCTTTTTATAGCATTCAATTTTGTTTTTAATAAAAACAATAAATTAATTACAAATTCTGAAAGCCAACCTACTATTGTTAACAACAACATTAAAATAGGCACAGATAAAGCCACCTTAACTTTAGAAGATGGCACTAATGTTATTTTAGAAAAAGGGCAAAACTATACAGCGAATAATATAGAAAGTAATGGCGAAGACATTATTTATAAATCCACCAATGCTCCAAAATCTAAAATAGCCTACAACTATTTAACTATTCCTAGAGGTGGGCAATATCATATTGTTCTAGCTGACGGTACAGAAGTTTGGTTAAATTCTGAATCTAAATTAAAATATCCTGCTTCTTTTGTTGATGGAAAAACCAGACGGGTAGAACTCGTATATGGCGAAGCTTATTTTGATGTGTCTCCAAGTACAAACCATAATGGTTCTAAATTTAAAGTGCTTTCTGGTATTCAAGAAGTAGAAGTGCTTGGGACTGAGTTTAACATCAAGGCCTATAAAGATGAAAACCTAATCTATACCACTTTGGTCGAAGGAAAAGTTTCTGTAGATAATACGAATGGTACGGAGCTGTTAAAACCTAATGAACAATCTGTTTTAAATAAAGAAAACAAAGATATTCTTATTACAGAAGTAGATGTACAGTCAGAAGTAGCTTGGAAAAAAGGACTGTTTAGTTTTAAGAACAAATCTTTAAAAGATATTATGAAGGTTTTGTCAAGATGGTATGATGTAGATGTGGTTTTTGTCGATAAAACACTTGAGGATGTACAATTTAAAGGTGTGTTAAGCAAAAATCAAAATATTGAAGAAATTTTAATACTAATTAAAAACACAAACTTTATTAATGCCTATGAGATAAACAATAACACAATAACAATAAGACACTAAAAACAAAGGGAACAAAGTTTCACCGTCCAAAGTAAAACACTTTATCCCCCTTTTATGTATTACTAATTAATTAAATGTTTAACTAACTAATAACATGCAAATTTATGGAAATTAAATTAACCAATGTTCTTTTCTTCCCGATAGCTATCGGGATTAGAAAAAAACTAATAACAAGCATTATGAGAACATTTCTATTCTTATTATGTACAACGGCTTTTGGCTTTACATCTAGTAATGTTTTATCACAGAATGCTAAAATTAATATTGAGGCAAATAAAACGGTTACTGTTGACGAAGTTTTCGATATAATAATGAGCCAGACCGACTACACCTTTATTTATCAAATAGACATGTTTAAAGACTTCCCTAAAGTAAAACTTGAAAAAGGAGTTATTAGGGCCAATAAGCTATTGCAAAAAAGCTTGTCAAGAGGGAGTTTCAATTTCAATTTTACAACTAACAATACTATTGTTATTAATGAGTCTGCTCCAGTTACATTGCAAGAAACAACAATTTCAGGACAAGTAGTTGGTGAAAACGGTATGCCTTTAGCAGGTATAACAGTTTATGTAACTAATCAAAAACTAGCAGGAGAACGCATAAACCAAGACTTTTTAGTACGCGGAGTAGCCACCGATTTTGATGGTAATTTTTCTTTGTTAGCAGAAGTAGGCTACTATTTAGTTGCTTCAGGGTTAGGGTACGAGTTTTATACCGAACAAATTACCGCAGATAAAAAAGTTTATAATATCAGTTTAAAAGAAAAAGCCAGTGCTTTAGATGAAGTGCTTGTTGTAGGTTATGGTACAATCGAAAGGAAAGACCTAACAGGTTCTGTAGGTTCGGTTAAATCTGAAGATATTCAACAAACAAAAGCCCAAACGATTGATCAAACTTTGGGTGGTAGAATAGCGGGAGTACACGTATCTGGGCAGACTGGAGGACCTGGAAGTGGAGCTATTGTACATATTAGAGGCCTTAGCCAATTACGTGGTGATAACCAACCCCTTTATGTAGTTGATGGAGTTCCTATTGTGATAAACCCACAATTTTCTGACATTGGAAGTATTGGGGTTTTTGGTGATAGAGAAAACCCTTTGTTAAGTATTAATCCCGCCGATATAGAACGTGTCGATGTGCTTAAGGATGCTTCTTCGGCAGCTATTTACGGTTCTAGGGCCGCTAACGGAGTGATTCTAATTACCACCAAAAGAGGGAAACGAAATCAAGCGCCAAGATTTAATTTCTCATATAATACAACCATTCAAAATCCAACAAATACCTATGATATGCTTAACGCCAGTCAGTTTAAGGATTTCATTACAGAACAAGGTATGGATGGTGCTATAACATTTGGTAATGCAAATACCGATTGGCAAGAGGAGATAACTAATAACAATGCCATTTGGAATCAATATGATTTAGGCGTTTCTGGAGGGACAGAACATATTAATTATTTAGTATCTGCAAGGGTTTCTGACCAAGAAGGACTTATGTTGGGCACTAAATTTACCAGATATAACTTTACAAGTAGTTTAGACGCAACGCTTTCTGAAAGAATTAGAGTAGGTACTAACATTACCTATAACCACTCGACAAATAAGCGGTCTGGTTTAGGCAGTTTGGCTTCTGGTGCATTTTTTAGACCAGACCTCCCTGTATTTAACGACGATGGTTCCTATTCTACAGCACCTGGTTCTTTTGGACTAATTCTTAGAAATCCAGTTGGAGATGTCGGTAAGGAAAGTGATAAGGCAATTTCTCAAAATATTCTGGGATCTGTTTATGGAGAGTATAAAATAATAGATGGTTTAAGGTTCAGATCGCAATTAAGTGTGAATCTTAATAATGACAGAAGTTCTCAATTTAGTCCGTCGTTTACGTTATCTGCTTTATATGGAGCGTTCCTTGGAACAGAAGGTGCCTTGTTGGATGTACAACATACCTCTGGTATAAGCACTTCATTTGCCAATACTTTAAATTATAATAGAACTTTTGGAGACCATACTATTGATGTTGTAGGTGGTGTATCGTGGGATCATTCCAGATTAGATTTAGAGTCTCAAAGTTATGCGGGCTTTCCCGATGATGAAATATTGACCAATATTAATTCGGCCAATGATTTCGTTAGCGCTTCGAGTGATGCTACTGAAACGGCTTTAAACTCAATATTTGGAAGAGTAAACTACAATTATAAAGGCCGTTATCTTGCAACTTTTACAGCAAGGTCTGACGGCTCTATAAAATTTGGGCCTGATAACCAACGCGGATTTTTCCCTTCTGGAGCTTTAGCTTGGAATATGCATAATGAAGCCTTTTTAAAAGATAATGACATTATAAGTCAATTAAAACTACGTGCGAGTATGGGAAGAACAGGATCTGATAATTTACCAGCGTTTTCATTTCTTGCAACGTATAAATCTTTAGGTAATGGCGATTCATTTTATGATGGTCAAAACGGAATTGCCGTTGAGGGCGTTCCAAATTCGGCGATTAGATGGGAAGAAACCGACCAACTGGATTTTGGTCTGGAGTTTGGCTTATTTAATGGCAGATTAAATGGTGAAATCTCATATTTTGAAAAAAACACAAACGATATTATTTTATTGGTGCCCATACCTGGGCAAACTGGAGCCTCAGAATGGAATGCTAATATTGCCGATGTAAGTAACACAGGTTGGGAAATTGCCGTTGGAGGCGATGTGGTTAGAAACAAAAATTTTATTTGGAACTCGTCTTTTAATATCTCTTTTGTTAAAAACAATGTGGATGCCCTAAAAGGAGGGCAAGCAACGTCTTTTGGAAACACAGGTATTATTGAAGGCGAACCTATTGGTGTTATTAGCGGTTGGGATGTCGTTTCCATTGCACAAACACAAGCCGAAGTTGACGCTTTAAATAATGGGGCTCCAGATGGGAATTATTATAGCGGACTCACACAACCCGGTGATTATATTTATAGAGATGTAGATGGCGACGGTGAAATAACAAATGACGATAGAACCGTTTTAGGCGATATTAATCCAGAATATTTTGGTGGTTGGAACAATACTATAACTTATAAGGACTTTGATTTCACTTTTAATTTCCAATTTGTTCAAGGCAACGAGAAAGATTGGCAACGAGGAGCAAACGAGTTTTCTGGTGTCAACCCCAATAATAATGTAACAACAGCGGTATTCGATACATGGACACCAGATAACACAGATGCTAATTATGCACGTATAGGATCCGGGACACATAGCTCATTTCCTTCTACAAGCAAAAATGTTTTAGACGGCTCTTATATTAAATTGCGTTCGGCGTCTTTAGGCTATAATTTTCCAAAAGAATGGCTAAAGAATACAGGTGTAGATAATGTAAAACTAACACTTAGTGGTAACAATTTGTTTACAATTACCAATTATCCAGGGATAGATCCGGAAAGTGTTGATTCACAACAGGGGGGTGCGACTGTTGGCTTATTAAGAGATGGTGGCTTCTCGTATCCTCAAGCAAGAACCTTTACTATTGGGTTTAATTTAAGCTTCTAATAACTTTTAATACTTAAGACATGAAAAAACAATATATATACAGAGTAATCTTAAGCATAACAATAATATGCTTTTCATCTTGCCAGTTAGCAGAAGATTTAGACGATTTTGAACCTTTATTTGCACTTGAAGCAGAAACCGCCATTAATAATGAAGCTACAGCAGATTTGGCATTAGCTGGTGCTTATGCAGGATTCCGCCAGCGAAGTGGTGGGTCTGGAAATCCAGAAATGTATTTAATCCCTTCAATTATGAGTGGGGTAGCATCCCCTCATCCTATTTTTAATAACGGAGCAGAAGCAACAGGGTATGCAGATAACAATCCAATTACTGTAGGAGCTAGCTCTGGATTAGGAGCCTATACACGCATGTACGATTTGATAAATAGATGTAATTGGCTTATAGAAAAAGTAACCGAGTTGTCAAGTGATGTATTCGAGACCCCTGAGAGGCAGACAGAAATTCTTGCCGAGGCTAAAGCATTAAGAGCAACCGCTAACTTTTATTTGTTAAGGCTATTTGGTCAATTTTACGATACCGGCTCTGTATATGGTATAACGCTTAGATCTGAGCCTGCAAGAAATGCCGACGCATTCCCAAGAAATTCTGTAGCCGATGTATATGCGGCGATTATTGCAGATTTAGACGATGCCATTGCTGGAACACCAGATTTAAGAACTAAATATTATGTGAATAAAACCTATGCTAAAGGCTTAAAAGCAAAAGTTTTGCTATATCAAGGCGATTATGCTGCAGCGGCAACTTTAGCTAAAGATGTGATTGATAACTCTGGTCCTAATTTCGCACTGGCAACAGCCTATGGCGACATATTTTTAGATCATACAACGCCAGCATTATTTGATAGCCCCGAAGTTTTGTTTGGTTCAAAAGGACAACCCCAAGAAGGTTTGGGTATTGGTAATTATACGGGCTTTTGGGCAAGTGCCACACAAGCATTCGTTGATTTTGCAGCAGCATCTACAACCGTTGGCGCTCAAAATATTGTACATGATGGTACACGTATAGCCACTACAATTTTTGATGCTGGATTTTATGGTTTGGATACGTTTAAGTTTAATAATGCACCTACAGACCAATATGAGATGATTTATCATTTACGAATGGCAGAAATTTACCTAATTTTAGCCGAGGCAGATGCCCGTGCTAATAGTACAGTAACAACAAACGCCTTAGATGCCTTAAACGCCATCCGCATAAGAGCGGGCGCAACCACTACAGGGGGCGACGGTTTTGAAACCTACCCAGCAACTATCACTCTAACTGAGTTTTTGGAAGCCGTACGTATTGAAAAATATGTTGAATTAGGCCTTGAGTCTGGCGAAGAATGGTTCGATTTGGTACGCTATCATTTTGTAGATGGTTTTGACGTTTCATCCGTAAAAGCATCAGCTACCAATCCAGACAAATTTATTTTGCCAATTGATGGAATCACTATCGATGCAGGTGGTGGTGTAGTAGAGCAAAACCCAAGTTACTAACAACTCAACTACCAGCCTTTTACTAACATCAAGAGGCTGGTTTTTATGCTTTTTAATCGCATTAGGTTTTTATTATAAATGAAACAAATAGCTATCTCAATATTGTTAATGTTGTGCTTTAATAGTCTACAAGCACAAAACTGCAAAGTACTGCTTCATACTATTAATGAATCTTACTCTGGGGATTGTAAAAAAGGTAAAGCCCATGGTCAAGGTATAGCAAAGGGAACAGATACCTATAATGGGCAGTTTAAAAAAGGCCTTCCCAATGGTTTTGGAACTTATACTTGGAGTAATGGAAATGTTTATGAAGGCGCCTTTAAAAAAGGTAAAAAAGAAGGTCAAGGCAAACTCACTTTTAAAAACGATAGTATAATTACAGGTTTTTGGAAAAAAGATGTTTATCTCGGACTATTTGAAAAACCTTATACGAAAATAGATAAGTCGCAAAATGTATCGGCGTTTAATCTGGTTAAGGTTCAAGACGATATGAATAGCTTACGATTCTATGTTAAAATAAATCAAAAATATGAAAAGTCCCCACATATGAATATTGTAGTGCATTCTGGACAATACCAATCGCAATTAAACAACAATGATTTTGTCGAGCTTACCAATGTCATTTTCCCTATAAAATTAAAAGCCTATTACAAACAAGATTTTATTGAAATAGAAATATTTCAACCTGGTCTTTGGGAAATCAGAACAGATATAACGCTCATGAAGGGATTAAATACACAAAATTAAATCAAACAAAAAAATGAAAAAAATAATCATAATCACTTTAGTATCATTATTTATTATAAGCTGTAAAACCGAAAAACCATTGGAAGACGGAAAGTGTCGCATTAAAGGGACTATAACAGGATTAACTAATGGAGAAATTTATGTATTCATCAATTCTCCTAAAGTAGATACCATTAAAGTGGTCAATGGAAAATTTCAATTCGAAAATGAAATAAAAGAATCTGTTTCGCGTATTTATCTGACCAAAGATGCTAATGCCAAAGGTATGGACCCAAAAACAGGAGTAGGCTTGTATATAGAACCAACCATTATGAACCTGAGTGTAGATTACGAGAATTTTTCAAAATCTAAATTAGCAGGTTGCAAAACCCAAGATGATAATTACCGTCTTGATGCCATAAGAAAAGACATTGCTTCTAAGTACCAAAAAGAGCAGGAGATTTTTGATGCCGTAAGGGAAAAATATAATAAAGCAAGTGCAGCCAATGCAAGTGCCGATGAATTGGAAGCTATTAAATATGAAGATGATGAAGCTAGAGGCAAATTGGCGCCAATGTGGGAAGAGCAAAGTGAGGCAACCCTTAAATTTATTGAGGACAACCCAAAATCTTATGTAAGCGTGAACAGCCTTTTATTTCTATTGGGTAATATGAAATATGATAAGGCAAGAGCACTGTACGATAGTTTCAACCCACTTTACACCAATACCGAATCTGGAAAACACTTGTTAACCGAGATTGAAAATATGAAAAAAGGCATTCCAGGCGCTTTGGCTGGAAACTTTGATACCATTGATATTAATGGCAACCCTTTAAGATTAGCCGATTTTAAAGGGCAATATTTCCTTATTGATTTTTGGGCGTCTTGGTGTGTGCCCTGTAGAAAAGGAAATCCTCACTTGCTAGATCTATATGCTAAATACAATCCTAAAGGATTTGAAATATTGGGGGTTTCTGACGACGATCGTAATCATGATGCATGGAGAAAAGCTGTCGATAAAGATAAAATTGGTGTTTGGCGTCATGTGTTAAGAGGCCTAAAAATGAAGAATGGCAGACCAGATTTTAATGATAAATCTACTGATATCAGTGAAGGTTACAACATTAGCTCCTTACCAACTAAAATTTTAGTAGATCCAGAAGGTGTTATCATTGGCCGTTACGGTGGTGGTGGCGAAGATGATGCCGCTATGGACAAAAAATTAGTTGAAATTTTTAATTAAACACCATGAAAATTTGGCAATGAAAACATTAAAATTAAGCTTATATCTAATTACGATTTTCTCCTCTGTGAATTTTGGTTTTGCACAAAATGTAATTGTAAAAGGAGATTTAACAGGTAGTGAAGATAAGAAGTTTGTTATATCTTATTTAAAAGAAGGAGAATATACAAAAGATACCATTCAACCTATAGAAGGCAAGTTTACTTGGAGAACAAAAATGGATGAGCCTCAAAAAGTAAATTTGTACTTTAAGATGAGTTACTTTGATTTTTTTGTGGAACCTGGAACAATGACTTTAACAGGAACTGTGGGAGATTACGAATCTTATAAAGTTACAGGGTCTTCAATTCAGGATGAAGCAGAAGCTTATTACAAATCAATAAGTGATATTACACAACCCTTAAATGAGGCATATCAAGAACTGCATAGTGTTGCGGAAGAAAACAAACTTACAGTAGAAAAGAAAATTGAAGATTTAAGGGCGTTGCGTGACCAAAAGGCTAAAAAATATATAGCCAAAAACCCTGAAAGTATGTTTAGCTTGAATTTGGTAAGCGATAAAACTATTGTAAATGATTATGAAGATGTTGTAATATTATATGATTTACTTGATGCAAAAGTGTTAAAAACAAATGCGGGTAAAAAATTAACAGAGAGGATGAAGATCCTTAAGCGAAGTGCTATTGGAGCAAGCATTCCAAATTTCGTTCAAAAAAATGTGAAAGGCACTCCTGTTAATTTAAGCAGCTATAAAGGAAAATATCTTTTTATAGATTTTTGGGCAAGTTGGTGTGGTCCTTGCCGTGCAGAAAATCCAAATGTGTTAAAAGCGTATAATAACTACAAGGACAAAAATTTTACGGTACTTGGTGTGTCACTCGATAATAAAGAGGATAAATGGAAACAGGCCATTGAAAAAGACAATTTGCCATGGGTTCAAATTTCAGACCTGAAAGGCTTTGAAAATGAAATTTCAACTTATTTTGGCATTAGGGCCATTCCTCAAACATTATTAATTAGTCCGGAAGGTAGCATAATTGCTAAAAATCTCAGGGGAGCAATGTTGCATGAAAAGCTAGCTGAAATATTAGATTAAAAGAATTAAATATTTTAATAAATAAATTATAATGAAAATACGTGCGACATTTATTGTGGTTATGTCATTGTTGTTGTTATCGAGTTGTAATTCTGCAAGAAATAACAATGTTTCCAACACAACAAAAGAATATAAAATAAAGGGAGCCATAAAAGGGCTTAATGACGGATTTTTTGTAACAGGAAAAATTATTGGAGTAGATAGCGGAACCATTATTATATATCAACAAGATACTATTACGTTAGAGAATAACACTTTTACTTATAAAGGGAAACTTGAAGGCGCAACAAACCAGTATTTTAGAGTTAATGATAAATACTATTTTAGCTTATTGCTCGCTAACGAAACCTTTAAGGTTACCGTAGATGTTAGTAAAGCTGATGACAGAGGAAACATCAATGATATTGAAATTGTCGGTTCAGCAATTAACGATGAATTTAAAAAGGTAAATGATGTTGTACGGAATACCCCAGAAGCAAAAAAGCTAAACAAACTTTTTGAAGTTGGTAAAACTTTAAAAAAAGGAACAGATACGTATAAGCTAAACTATGGAGCACTTTCAGATGCCAGGGAAGCTTCAAGAAAAGTACAGGCAGCCTATATAAAAAACTACGCTTTAAATAACCCTAATTCTGTGGTTGCAGCCTATTATATGCGTTTTCAAGCTAATGAAGTTGACCAAACCTTTGAAGAGTACAAAAAAATTGTTGAAGGTTTTAGCGATGCCGTAAAAAAATCAAGTTTTTATAAACCATTAAAGGATAAATTAGAAGGCCTTAAGAGAACGGCTATTGGAGAAATAGCCCCAGATTTTATGCTTAAAACAGATAAAGGAGAAGATTTCACCTTATCCTCTTTACGAGGCGAAAAAATTGTATTGGTCGATTTTTGGGCATCGTGGTGCTTACCTTGTAGAAAGTCGTACCCACACTTAAAAAAGGTTTATAAAAAATATAAAAACAAAGGTTTTGAAGTGGTTGCTGTGACCAACGATAGTAACCACGACCAGTGGAAAAAAGCCATTACGGAAGATGGTTTGGAATGGATACAAGTAGCAGATGTTTTTCCTCCTCGTGGCAGTGAGGTTATGACTGCCAAGGTTATTACGGCTTATGCTGCACCATATTTACCGTCAACCTATCTTTTGGATAGGGAAGGGAAAACTTTGGCAAAACACTTGCAAGGTGAAGCATTAGACAGAAAGTTGGAAGAAATTTTTGGTTTTTAAAACCAGACAATGTTATGCTAATTTAGTAAGTTGAGATAAAAACACTGAAACAAAACCTCCACTGAAAAGTAAATTCCCAGTGAACGTTTTATTCTATGTCATTAATTATCTTGAAATTTATAAACCTATTTTATCATGTTTCTAAAAAACATATATTTCTTTTAGGCTAAAACTGTTTAAAAACCAAATATTGCCTTTAACTTATTTCCTAGATCTTCACCTCTTACATTATCTGCAATCATTCTACCCTCTCCATCTATCAAATAGGTGGTAGGAACTGATGTTACTTTATATAGGCCAGCCACATCATTATCATTAAAATTAGGCCATTTCATGTTTTCTTCTTTCAAAGCTTTCTGCCATGCTTTTGGATCTTTATCGATAGAAATACTAACAACATCAAATCCACTATCAACATACTTTTCGTAGTTAGCTTTCACATTAGGTAATTCCTTTCTACAAGGCGCACACCAAGAAGCCCAAAAATCAATCAAAACAACTTTTTTGCCTTTAATTAAATCTTTAAGTGTATAAGTTTTCCCTGAATCATCTGTAGTAGTAAAATCTGGAATTTTTTCTCCAATACGGTTAGCCGGATACAGAAGTTCTTCTACCATTTTTCCATAATAACTTTCCTTGGCCTCTTTCGACATACCATCAAAAGCAGGTCTTGCTTCTGGTGTAAAGTATGAATAAAAATTCATCATCATCAATGGTCCCCAAAATGATTGACTATTAGCCTCGAATACTTTTTGATAATTAGTTTCTATCATCTTAAAAAAATTACTTTCAGCCATAGACAATTGCTTGTATTCTTCGAGTTTCATAACAGAATCTAATTGTTTCTTATCGTTTTTACTTCTGGCATCTCTTAGCAGGCCACTAACATAGGAATGCTCTTTTCCCATACGGGTATGAAGCTCATTCATTTCTTCTCTTACAGATATTTGACTTTTAAAATAATTATGATTTTCTGATCCAGTCACAGATACATCTTTATATTTGTATATTTTAGATTCTTTACTCTTGAATGCATGCTTCTCAACTTTACCCTCAACGGTAATAATGGCATTTTCAATCATTATTTTATAAAAATCCTCGTCATCTCCTACTACTAAATAATACAATCGAGGTTCTGGCATGACCCCTTTAAAACTAAAGTTTTCTTTTTCAATTATAGTTTCTGCTTCTGGTTTCATTTTGTGCATGGCAAATGGCACTAAAGCCATTTTTGTTCCGTCTGTCGCTCCTTCTAAAGTCCCATTTAAAACATAACCTTTTGGTTTAGCATCATTGTTGCATGACATCAGTACACTACCTAAAAGCAAATGAAGCGTGATAACTATTAAATAATTTTTATTTTTCATAATTTTATTGATTTTTCGTTTTTAACTTATTTTTTTAATGCTTTTTCAAGCGATTTTCTTATTTATTATAAAGAAATATACCTCTTATTTATAATCTTAATAATTAGTCAAATTCTATTAATTGTTTTAATGCTATAACAGGAATTGTATTTCTTAAAACCATTTGTGGATTGTTTTTTTCATTTGGGTTTGGATAAAGGGCTTTTGCAGTAGATACGGTTCCCACGATGTTTCCTTTATTATCAACAACAGGAGCACCACTGGCCCCAATTCCATAATCTGCTGTTATAGCCATATAGCATTGTTCTTTTTCCTTCAATACTTCGGGGTTTCTAATAAAATTTTTGGCTACTATCCCTTCCGAAAAATAATAGGTAATATGAGAAGGATGACCTAAAACATAAACCCGATTACCTTCAGGTAAAAAAGAGCCTAACGACAATGGGCTAAAAACTTTGCCTCGAGTATCTATTTTAACAATAGCTAAGTCGTTTTCTGGACTAGTAGCCAGAATATCTGTAACAAAGTAGGGCTCGTTATTATGGGTTAAGGCTATCAAACCATTTTTTTTCATGTTTGGGCTTGAATACATTTTAACCACATGATAATTAGTAACACATACACCATCGGAACTAATAATATAACCACTGGCCCTAAGCGAATTCGTAACCAATACGACTGTAGAAGGCAATAGTTTTCTATAAACATCAGCGCCTTCAAGTTCTTTTTGGTTGATTTTGGTCTTCTTTAGTTTAATTTTTTTATTTTGTTTGGAAATTAATTTTTTAGAAGCTTCATCTTGTGTTAAAAAACCGCCGTTTTCAATCATATTTTTAACCTTAGCAAAAGACGCTTTCATGCGTTCGTTATTAAGAACAAAATCTATAGATTGATATTGGTTTCCATTCTGACCGATTAGTTCAAGCGTGAAAAAAAAGGCAAAAACAACTAAGCGTAAATTCATTGATTTATAATTGAAAATAAGTATTCGGAAGCATGAACCCTTAAGCACTGTTATCTTCCCTGTTTTTTTAGAAATATACGTTGGGTATATTAAACCCTGTCCTGTAAAATTTAGAACAGGGCTATAATTTGAATTTATAATCTAAAAGTTACTTAGTCTTTGTAATCCATATCAACAATCTGTCCGAAACCGTCGTATTGCTCACCAAGAGTCATCTCCCCTGTACCTGATAAATTTAGTTCATAGACATGCCCTTCATTACCATCCCAAGTTGCTACCATCATTACATTTGGGTCATTATCATCTATCTCCATTACGGTTATCGTTTCTCCCCCCGGAAAAGTGAATTTATCACCTATAATTAAACCCGAAGGAATATCGTATAAGTATATGCCGTCTCCTACACCGTAGTACATTCTCTGCAGTGTTTTTGAACTTTTAAAAGTCGTACTATTAACAACCTCTGGAGCAGTGGACATTAGTTGATATAATTGAGCTGGTTCTGTTGCATTTAACCTAACCTGGAGCATATAATACACATTACTTTCATCTTTCATAACGGCATTAATTAAATTTTGCTCATTAGCCGTTTCCATATATATCATTTCCAAACCTACATTATTCATATCAAAAGGGGCTCCATTAGAAACTGGAGGAAACTGTTTTAATAAAGGAGATAAGCCACTAGATAGGTATAGAAAATACTGTCCTTGATTGTCATAAATTGCCGCAGGGTATGGCACACCGTATACATCTCCAGTGGCAACAAAAGGAGCTACAGAGTAATTATCCCCCACATCGTTAGGAAAAGCCATTGGGTCTCCATATTTTTTATCTCCAGGAAAACCACCTCGAACCTGTAAATGCACTTTACCGCCATTAATAATAAATCCGTTAGAGGTTTCCTGCCAAACATGATATTCAGGGTGTAAAACTGATGGTGCATTCCAAAATAGCTCTTCTAAATTAGATACATTCAGTAATTCATTATAATCCAATTGCACCCCACTATTTTCTGAAAGAATAGTAATTTCATCTGTACCATATGGAAAATTTGAAACGACCAGTTGACGTAACGGGATTTCCAAAGGCTTACTGGGGTTAATACTAGAATAAACCTTGTTAAATATATCTCCGTTTGGAAGAATAATAGATAAATCTCCTAGACCATTAGATTCTTCCAATACCAACCATCCTTCGGTAAACTGATTTTGTACTGCTACAAAAAAATGACCAACAGAGGTGACCCCGGTATTTTCATCTGTTACTCGACATACAAATTTCCAGTCCCCTGTAGTTAAACCAACCTTATACTCTAGGTTTCTCTCATTGGAAATAGTAACAACCTCTTCATCAATAGGGGCATTAATGTACCTTTCATCAGTACGCAATGTCCATTCGTACGATAAATTTGTTTCATCTAACTCATGACTTTGGGATATTACTGGATTAATACGCAACGTATCAAACTGAAGCACCGTGGTTGGAGCTTCACTTTCCATCACATTTACAGTTATCTCATTGAAATCAGTCACATCATTAGCGTTATCTGAACTGGAATCACAACTATAATACAACACTGTAATTATTGCAACAAAGAAGTTTATTGCTAGTGATTTAATTTGTATATTTTTATTACTTATTGTTTTCATAATATTATATGTCTTAAATTAATTTGGAAATAGTACCTGATTTCCGTTTTCATCAATCATAGGTCCATTTTCAGCCTCGTATTTTGTCAAGGCTACTAACATTTGCTGTTGAAACGACATCATTTGTGATATGGCTCCTCCAGTTCCCATCGTGATGCTGATCGTTCCAAGCGTTTGCACCATAAATTCATGCTTTCTTATCGAATAGGCCCCATAAAATAAATCTGTAAGACCTCCATACCAATCAGATGGTCGTGTCAATTTATCTGTTATGGTTATTATGTGTTGACTATTTCCTTGATAACCAACAATAAAATCTTCTGACTCCTTCAAGGAAAAATACAAACTCTTGATTTCTTCCTTTAAATCTTCAGTGCGATAAACATATAGAGGAACATACACTTCAAAGGCATTAGCAGGTAATATAATGGGGGTTGGCATATCATAATGCACCCCTTGAATTGCCGTTGAAGAGTCTTCAACTACTAAATTGACCTCGCGATCAAACGCCGCCGCTTGTCCCATTACTCGAATACGAAGTTCTTCGTCTAATGTATCTTTTACTACAGAGGCAGGAGAGACAACAAATGAGTATGCCAAGCTATCTATGTTTTCTTGACCTGCTAACTTATGGAAATAAACCCCTGGTTTTTCTAAATTAAACATCAATTCTTCACTATCAGAACATGATGTTAAAATTATACTACCTGCCATACAGGTAAACATTACTATAAAAAATATGATCTTATTCATGTCGTAAATTATTATTACTAATTATTTTTTTCTTCTCATTAATTATTTCCAAATTCAATTTCTCTTAAAGGAAGGGGGAAAACATACTCCTTATTCGTTATTGGATTTACTTGAGAATCTATTATATTTTGAGCATTTTTACGCTTGTAATAATAGAACAACTGGCCTTCGCTCATAAACTCTTTTCTATACTCCTTAAAAATTTCATCTTCAAGTACTGAAGCATCGATATCTGTTGGGAGTTCTGGAATAAGTCTAGCTTTGCGCACTTCATTTAAATATGCTACCGCAGTCTCTGTATTGGGCTCACTTTCTGCTGCTATATAATACATCTCACTTAAGCGAAGTACTGGAATTAAGTTTGTAATCAAATTAGACATGTTATCATCCTGCCAAAATTTAGCATGCATAAGAACCGATTGGCTATACTGCCATAATTTATTGTATCGAGGATCACTGCTATACCCCGAAGACACTTCAAAAATATTATCGACTTTGTCTTCTGCCACAATTAGTTTTCCACTTAATTCTGCATTTGTATTAGCACTTATTCTAAAATAATTATCTGAAGTAGATCGTAAGTCCACAGCATTAATGGAAAACACATGTTCATAACTAAAAGTTCTGTCATTAAATTCTCCTGTTTCATTCAGTTCTGCTTGTGTCATGAACCTGAAATGACCACTTTCAATGACTTCTACTGCATAACCTAAGGCACTCTCTTTGTTGTCCATATACAGGTATAAACGAGCAAGTAAAGCTTTAGCGGCCCAATAATTCATTCTGTTTTGACGAAATGCGAGAAAGTTATCAATGCCACCTAACTCTCCTGCAGGATTCCTTATTTCATCCATTTCCTGATATTCTGAAAGTAATGTTTCAGATGCAAGCAAATCAATTTCACATGTCGTTAATATTCCCGAGACATTAAGTCTATCTCCATTATCAACAGTAAACGCTTCCATATAAGGTATAGCAGGTGTCCCGTCTGAAGTTACAGGAGACTGACCAAACATGCGTACTAAATCGAAATGTAATAAGGCTCTTAAAGCAAGTGCTTCTCCTTTAACAACACTGTAAGTCACTTCTGAACCAAAAACACCTTTATTTGCATCTATATCTTTTAATATAAAGTTGATCTGTGCAATTGAAGTATACATGTTACTCCATATGGCATCTATCCTAGTCTCAACATCAATATCGTCATATTGATATAAACCTGCTTCAAAAAATATATGGCCTCCTGCTCGAATATCATATTGCTGTGCTAAAACATCTAAAAAGCCTAGAGTAAGGTTTTCTCCATACAATGTATTTTCTGATATTTTTTGATACACCCCATATAAGGCATCTTTATAGCCTTGTTCATTAGAAAAAAGATCCTCTTCTTTTATTTCTGAAGAAGGACTAACATCCAACCACTCTTCGCAAGAAGAGAATAGTAATAATCCTGAACATATTAATAGCATGGCATGCTTATTAAATGTTATTGATTTGTATATAGTTATTATTGCATTCATAATTAAAAAGAAGTTTGAAATTGTAGTGTGAAAGAACGACTAAATGGATAATCAAGACCACGCTCTTGTTTAACTGAAGAAAAGAAGAAACCATCTCCTGTTAACAGTGTGATCTTTGCGTTTTGTAGACCTAATGATTGATTTAATTTTTCTGAAAACCTATAATAAATAGAAGCATTGCTAAGTCTTAACCAATTGTAATCCTGAACAAACCTTGTACTTGCGTAAGTATTAGAAGTAATTGAATAACCATCAGGATCAACCACCCCTTTAAAAAATGTTTCATCTCCAGGTACTCTCCAACGGTCATCATATACCCGCTTATCAACATTATAATTAAGGTCTGCTCCTTCTACTCGATCTACAAGTGTTTGATTATAGGTTTGTCCACCTATTCTATATCCGAAATACAGATTCACACCTACGCCTTTATACTCCATATTCGTTCCGAACGAACCTTCTATGTCTGAACGACTATCTCCTGCCACAATTTGATCAATTGGATTGTAAACGGTTGTATAATTTCCTTCTCGTGTTAAGTATATTTCACGACCAGTTGAAGGATCGATTCCTAAGGAAGGTACTGCCCAAATGGCAGAAGTAGAGCGACCTTCAACATAACGAGGTAGGGGACTAGTTGAAAGTGAATTAGCATTCTCCTCATTTAATTCTTCTAACTTATTAGATATAGACTGTATGGTTCCTTTGGCATGAAATATATTTAAAAATAACGATATTTGATTACGTGAACCCATATCTCTATATAACATATAACGACTTTTAAATTCCCATCCTTTATTAACTACATCTCCAATATTTTCATTGTAAGATGAAAATCCTGTAGATGGCGCTGTCGTTACACTAATAACACTTCCTTGTGTTTTCTCAACAAAATAATCAAAAGTAAGACTCAATTTTCGATCGAAAAACTCTGTATCTAATCCAAAGTTACTTTTAGAAGTTCTTTGCCATTTAAGGTCTTCATTTCCATAGCCTAACAAATAGGTTCCAATATTATATCTATAATCACTATCTGTATAATATTTACTTGTAGTAATTCCCATAAAACTTGGGAAATTTTGAGACCCAGTATAACCATAAGAATATCGTAATTTTAATCTATCAATAAAATTCACATGATCCATAAAAGACTCCTTATGAATATTCCAACCGCCTCCTAAAGACCAAAAAGGCGCAAAACGTTTGTTTGTTCCAAACTGCGAAGAACCATCTAAACGGTAAGAAGCATCCACAAAATACCGGTTATCATAAGCATATCCTCCATTAACAAAATATCCAGCAGTGCGACTTATACTCTCGCTTCCTGAAGGACCTTCATTTTCCGGATATCTATTACCAGCCAATAACTGATCTAAATTCGAGTTAGGAAATCCTTGGACTTTAAATTGTTCTTGAGAAAACTTTGTCTCTAACAAACTCATTCCCAAAGAACCGTAAACGACATGTTTATTAAAAGATTTGTTCACATTACCTATTAAGGATCCATCCAACCTACTCATTCTACCGTAACCCTTTATATATTCTCCACGCTCATAAAATCTTTCTAAAGGTATATTTGTAAAGTCGGTATGTTGTGCTGGTTTAAAATTATCACTTTCATCATTTTGAATTTGATAAGAAATACGACTTGTAAATCGAAGCCAGTTCAAGGCTTTCCACTCGGCTACAAAATTATTTGTAAAATTTCTATAAGACGATTCATCAACAGTATTAAGCGTTGTATTGTATAAAGGATTAACTTGAGAATTAAAAACCTCACCAGTATTGGGAGACAGCACACTCTCTAATAAATGTTTTGTATTTCCTGACGCATCATAGGGAGCCCAATAAGGGTTCATTCTGGCATATTCTCTAAAAGTTCCATAAGGAGAATTAACCCCTTCATTAAACGACACGAGAATCTCGTTACGAAATTTAAAATCTTTAACCCTATAAGAAAGGTAGCCATTGGTAGAAATGTTGCTACGGCTTGACCCTTTCATCGTACCACTATTTTTTTGGTAGTTTAAACCAACACCATATAGTACATTATCTGAAGACCCTCCATCAATATATAGATTTTGCTGTGTACCTAAAGCATTTTGAACTGGAATTGAAAGCCAATCTGTATCAACCCCACTACGGGCAGCAGCCAACCTCTGATTATATAAATAATCTAATTCTTCTCTTACATAAGGAAATGTGTTATTATAAATCCCCCCTGCCTGCTCTAGTTCTAATTTTTGTTCCGCATTTAACAAGTTATAACTACTCAAATCTGGGTTTTCCAATGTAAGAGCACCATTATAACTTACTCTAAAGTTACCGTCTTCGGGCTCCACCGTTTCAATTACAACAATACCGTTTGCTGCGCGAGACCCATATAGTACGGTAGCCGCAGCATCCTTAAGAATCGTAATATTTTGTATACGATTCATATTTAAATCATTTACACGCTGTAAGGTTACTTCAAAACCATTTAGAATAAATAGCGGTACATTAGGAGCACTGGTATAATCAAAAATATCTCCATTTCCACCAGAAGTAATATCTGGCAAACTATTACCACCACGAATTACCACATTTGGTAAAGCATTGGGATTTGACCCTAAATTAATATTTTCCGTAATTTGAAAAGAAGGCTCCAAAACCTGAAGTGTTTTAAGTAAATTATCATTATCAACGGCTTGCAATTCTTCTCTTTTAATTGAAACTGCCGATCCGGTATAGGTTTGTTTAGACCTTTCAAACAATCCAGTAATAACAACTTCCTCTAAACTTTCAACATCTTCTTCCAGAGAAATGTTTAACACGGTCCTACCTTCAAGGGCTATTTCTTGGGTTTTATACCCTATAAAAGAGAATGTTATTTTTTCAGCCTTTTCGGGTAATTCTAGTTTAAAATTACCATCAAAATTGGTATAGGTTCCAGTCGAAGTTCCTGGGATTAAAATAGTAACCCCTGCTAGTGGCAACCCTTTATTATCTGTAACCTTTCCTGAAATGGTTGGGTTTTGAGGAACCAGAGAACTTTCTCCCGAAACAGAATTTCTTGTTTTTAATATTATTTGTTTTTTAAAAATTTCAAATTCAACTGTTGTTCCCTTGAATAATTTTTGCAAAACTTTATCTATCGTCTCTCCTTTACTTGTAAGCGAAGGTATTCTTCTTGACACATCTATTTCTGCTGTATTTGCAAAAAATTTAAAGTCCGAAACTGATTCAATTTCAGTTAATACCTGTTGAACTGAAACTTCCCTTAAATCAAGATTGAATTTTTGTTTTTGGGAGTATGTTTTAGCGTTTATCTGAAACATACAAATAAATAATAATAAGGAGGTTAGTTTCATCTTTAAATCAAAATTGAGAGAGTGAAATTGGGCATAGCAATGCCTGTAAAAGATTTTTTTCATACTTTTGTTGTGTTACATTTGGTTAGGTTTACTTAATCGAATTACTCAATCGGAAAATGTTCCAGCATTTTCCGATTTTACTTTTAATGAATCATTTTATTAATAATATTTTAGAGTTAGTTAATAATTATTTTATTGTCCTTTATTTCGTAGTTAATTCCATAGTTTCGTTTAAAAGTTTCAATGACCTCTTCAATAGATTCTATATCGAAACTTGCTAAAAAAGTCATATTATCTAAACTTAAATTTTCATTAACAATTTTAACATTATAATGTCTTTCTAATTTGATTCTAATACGTTTAAAGGTCATGCCTCTAAAAAGAAGCTTACCGTCGACCCAAGTTGTATAGAGATCTGTATCCACCTTTTCAACTATAAATCTATTTGCTCTAGAATTCCAACCCGCTTTTTCTCCAGGCGATAATAATTGACTGTATTGCAATGAGGCTATCTCCTTATTTTTCCCAATTAAACTAACAGAACCTGAAACCAAAACGGTATTAATATACTTATCTTCTGGATAGGTAGATATATTAAATTTAGTTCCTAAAACACGTACATCAACCTCACTACTACTAACAATAAATGGACGAGCTTTATCTTCTTTAACCTGAAAAAAAGCTTCCCCCTCTATAAACACCTTTCGTTCGCCTTCGGAAAGAAAATTTTGAGGAAATCTAAAGGTGGTTCCAGAATTTAAAGTGACCAGGGAACCATCGGACAACTCTAATGTAAACTTTTTACCAAAAGGTATTTTTAATGTATTATAAATCAGCTCTTCCGCTTTATCGCTTTGCGTATAAACTAATTTATCTTCTTGCTGGTCTGCAATAACAGCACCTTCTGTATTAGTTATTTTAGAAGTGTTTTTCAAATCAATTTGCTTCGCAGTTCCATTTCCCAGCTCTAGTATAATAGACGCATCTTCAATAATTAATTGCTGAGGTTCTTTGGAGAAATTTAATTGAATGACATAGGTGATTCCTAAGAATAAAACTAAAAGTGCTGCATATTTATAAAATGGTTTTAATCTAAAGCGCTTTGATTTCTCTTCTTTTTCCTGTTTGGACTTAGCCTTTGCTAAAATTTTTAAGTAAGTTTCTTTCGAATCATTAACTTGTAAATGTTGCTTACTAAGCAAATAATTTATTTCTACAGATTTTTTTATTTCTGCCCGAAGTTCATCTACTGAAATACCATCAACACCTTGTTGAAGCGCTTCGTATGAAATTTCATTTTTTAAATATTTTTGAATTATTGATTCCGTACCTTTTTTCATTTTTATTTACACTTTCATTATAAAGACGCAGGTTTTTATAAAATCCCTACCTTAAATTTAACCTTTTTTTAACTTTTTTTGATTTTTTGTTAATTTTAGAATAAGATTATAATACTTTTGGTTTTCTAACAGGGGGTTTCATTTGAACAAAGAAGATAAAAAATTATTAGAAGAATTAAAATCAGGGCGAGAAAGCGCTTTTGAATCCATTTATAATATCTATTACAAAGGGCTAGTGGTTTATTGTTATAATCTATGTAAAAGACAAGACCTTGCTGAAGATATTGTTCAAAATGTGCTTATCAATATTTGGACGAAACGAAGTGATTTAAAAATAAGTAGTTCCTTTAAAAACTATCTATTTCGGGCTGTTCACAATACTTTTATTTCAGAATATCGGAAACAAAAAATAGAAATTGACATCAATGATGTAAAATATCAATTTATAGGCGATACTTATATGCAAAGTGACGACCTTACCGAACAACGTATTTCTATAGTTAGTCAAGCCATTGATCGACTTCCCAAAAAATGTAGGACGGTATTTTTAATGAGTAAAATCAAAGGCTTGAAACATAAAGATATTGCCAAGCGCTTAAATATATCGGAGAAAACTGTTGAAAAACACATAAGCAAAGGTTTGGCTACTATTAAAAAGTATGTTTACAACAATTCTCATTTGATAAAAATAATAACGTTTTACAAAATAAAAACCGCTTAAGTCCACTCACTTTAAAAAAGAAACCCGTAAAGAATAGGTCCTGTTATTGGACTTAGTATATTTGGAAAATAAACGTGATGCTCTTCATTGCTAGCAATCCAAGAAACCTGTAACGGATTAATTATCCAAATATGATGTTTTGTAACAACCTCCATAATACCTGAGTTATACCAAATGAATTAATGAATGAGTTTGAATAGCGTATTTTAATTCATAATTGGTATTATTGGTCGTAAAGTGTTTATTTCATAACCCAAGTCTATTTCAATAGTTGTCTTATAATCAATAATTCATTGTCTAAATATATTAATAAAGACTTTTTTGTCCTATTTTAAATTATCTTTATATATTTGCATTAATAAAATTAAAATATGTTTTCTAAAGCTTGCGAATACGGTATAAGAGCATCTATTTTTATTGCACTTAATTCTTTTCAGGATAGACGCGTAAGTCCTAAGGAAATTGCAGCAGAGATTGACTCTCCTGTTGCATTTACAGCTAAAATTTTACAAGCACTGGTAAGGCACAATGTCATTAATTCTGTAAAAGGAGCTTATGGGGGCTTTGAAATTGAAAAAGAACGAATTAAAGACATTAAACTGTCGGATATTGTTGATGCTATTGATGGAGATAGTATTTACAAGGGGTGCGGATTAGGATTGCAGGCCTGCGATGAACACCATCCTTGTCCTATGCATGATAAATTCAAAATAGTCAGAGATGAACTTAGGAACATGTTAGAATCCACAAATCTGGAAACCTTAGCATTAGATATAAAAGAAGGAGATACCTTTTTAAAGCGCTAAAAAAAATTTATTTTAAAATAAGACAAATTTATCCGAATTAAAATTTAATTAAATCAATCATTCATGAAAAAAGAAAAAAAATTATGGTTGCTATTTGCTACAGTCGTTATTAGCTCATTTAGTGTATTGGGGTATTACGGTTTTGAAATCTACCAACAATCCCCACCAATTCCAGAATCCATTGTATCGGCAGATGGAAAAGTGATTTTTACAGAGTCCGATATAAAAGATGGTCAAAATATATGGCAAAGTATAGGCGGGCAAGAAGTAGGTTCCATTTGGGGACATGGAGCATATGTAGCTCCAGATTGGACTGCAGATTGGTTACATAGAGAGGCGGTTTATATTTTAAATAAATATGCAAATAACGATTTTGGAAGGGATTATGATGCTGTTTCAGAAGAGCAGCAAGCAGCGTTAAAAGTTAGATTACAAAAGGATTTAAGAAATAACACTTATAACATATCTAATAAAACCATAACAATATCTAAAAATAGGGTAGAGGCTATTCAATATTTAAGTGAATATTATAATGGGTTATTCACCAACGATCCCAAATTTGATAAGCTTCGTGCAGATTATGCTATTCCTAAAAATACCATTAAGGAAGCCAGTAAAATGCACAAAATGAACGCGTTTTTCTTTTGGGCAACCTGGGCAACCGTAACCGAACGTCCAGACAGTCATGTTAGTTATACACATAACTGGCCAGCCGACGATCTTGTGGGTAACACACCAACAACGGATTTAATGGTGTGGTCGGGAGTCAGTATCATTTTGCTTATCTTGTGTATTGGTGTGTTAGTGTTTTATCATGTAAAATCGGGAGAGGATGAAACGCTACCACCGCCAGCCGAAGACCCTTTATTAAAACAGGGAATGACCCCTAGTATGCACCTTGTGAAAAAGTATTTTTGGGTGGTTACCTTACTTATGGTCTTGCAGATGCTTTTAGGTATTGTAACAGCACATTATGGGGTAGAAGGTGATGGTTTTTATGGTTTTGCATTAGATCAAATATTGCCGTATTCTGTATCCCGTACCTGGCATACACAACTTGCCATATTCTGGATAGCTACAGCTTGGTTAGCGACTGGGTTATATATAGCCCCGGCTGTTTCAGGTAAAGACCCTAAGTTTCAGAAATTTGGTGTTAACTTTTTATTTATGGCACTTTTGGTTATTGTTTTAGGCTCCATGATTGGCCAGTGGTTTGGTGTGATGCAAAAATTAAATCTGGTTGATAATTTCTGGTTTGGACATCAAGGTTATGAATATGTAGACCTTGGAAGGTTCTGGCAGATTTTCTTGTTAGTAGGGTTGTTTTTATGGTTAGCTTTAATGGTAAGGCCGCTTCTTCCTGTTTTAAAACGTAAAACAGAAGAAAAGAACTTGATTATCATGTTTTTGGTGTCTTGTAGTGCGATAGCCCTGTTCTATGCTTCTGGATTAATGTGGGGTAGACATACAAACCTAGCCATTGCTGAGTATTGGAGATGGTGGGTTGTTCATCTATGGGTTGAAGGTTTTTTTGAGGTGTTTGCCACCGTTGTAATAGCCTTTTTGTTTGTAAGGTTAGGATTATTGAAAACGAAAACAGCGACATTAAACGTGTTGTTAGCGACCATTATTTTTATGTCAGGCGGTATTTTAGGAACATTCCATCACTTGTATTTTACAGGAACACCCAAAGCCGTTATGGCACTAGGTGCGACGTTTAGCGCGCTAGAGGTTGTACCACTAACCTTAATAGGTTATGAAGCGTATCATAACTACAAACTGTCAAAAGCAACAAAATGGTTAGAAGATTATAAGTGGCCTATTTATTTTATGATAGCGGTTGCGTTTTGGAACTTTTTAGGGGCTGGTATTTTCGGGTTTATAATTAATCCGCCAATAGCCCTGTATTATGTTCAAGGGTTAAACACAACGCCATTACACGGTCACACAGCATTATTTGGGGTTTATGGAATGTTAGGCATAGGGTTGATGCTTTTTGTATTAAGAAGTTTATATCGTCATGTAAAATGGCATGATAAACTACTAAAAATCACCTTTTGGTCCTTAAATTTAGGATTATTAGGTATGGCATTACTTAGCTTGTTACCAATAGGAATTTGGCAGGCCGTTGAAAGTATAGAACACGGTATGTGGTATGCACGTTCATCGGAGCTGATGCAGAACCCAAACATGATTACCTTAAAATGGTTAAGAACCATAGGCGATGTCATTTTTGCAGTCGGTATTATAACTACAAGCTGGTTTGTATTTGACTTAACATTAAAAAATAAAATAACAAAAAACAATTAAAACAAATGTTATGGAAACGATAACACAAAAACAAGTTGGGGCTTTCGTAGCTGAGGATTTTAGAACCGCAGCAGTATTTAATAAATATGGAATCGATTTTTGCTGTAGAGGTAACAGAACATTGGAAGAAGTTTGTGACAAAAATGGGATTGAAACCAGTGAATTGGTTCATAGTTTAAAGCATGTTTTAAACACAAAAACGGACCAATCGATAGATTATAAATCCTGGCCATTAGATTTGCTCATCGATTATATTGAAAAAAAACATCATCGATATGTTGAGGAGAAAATACCGGTTATAAAACAGTTTTTAGATAAACTCTGTAGAGTACATGGTGAAAGACATCCAGAGCTTTTTGAAGTAAACGAATTGTTTACGGCCTCTGCCGGTGAATTAGCTCAACATCTTAAAAAGGAAGAATTGGTGTTGTTCCCTTTTGTAAAAAAATTAGTTAAAGCAGAATTAACGAATACACCAATGGCATCTCCTGGTTTTGGTACTGTAAAAAATCCGATAGCAATGATGGTGCAGGAGCATGATAATGAAGGTGTAAGGTTTAGAAGAATCGCCGAAATTACAGATCATTATACACCGCCCGCAGATGCATGTAATACTTACAAAGTAACTTTTGCCATGTTAGAAGCGTTTGAACAAGATTTGCATCTACATATTCATTTAGAGAATAATATCCTGTTTCCTTCGGCAGAAAAGCTTGAAAGTAAACTTGTTTAAATGGATGTTTATTTAAGAATACTAAAGAAATCTTACAGATGTTGAGTCGTAACCGCTGTAGGATTTCTTATTTTTAACAAAACACTAAACTCACGGAATGCCTAAAAAACTAATTGTTGTTTGCCTAATTAATTTTTTAATCGCTGCCCTAATGGGCTTGGCACTACGTTTTTATTTTGTTCACCCTATGGCGTTAAATTACCGTTTTTTAACCCATGCGCATTCTCATATAGCTATGTTGGGCTGGGGATATTTAATGTTGTATGTACTACTGATTCATTATTTTGTGCCCGATAAAAAACCGATGTATAGCCGGTTATTTTGGATAACAGAAATAGCAGTAATAGGGATGATGCTAAGCTTTCCTTTTCAAGGATATGCAGCAGTTTCCATTACCTTTTCTGCATTGCATATTTTTTGTTCTTATTATTTTGTGTATTTAATTTGGAAACACCAAAAAGTAGAATTATTGGCAGTTGAAGTTTTACTTAAAACGGCTCTTGTCCTTATGGTTTTATCTACATTAGGTGTCTGGTGCCTTGGACCGGCAGTTGGTTTATTTGGGCAAGCTTCTGCATTTTATCAAATAGCCATTCAGTTTTTTCTACACTTTCAATTTAATGGTTGGTTTTTAATTGCCGTGCTCGCAGTGTTTTTCCATATTATTAAAATTGAAGACTCTAAAGTATTTCGGTATTTTTTCAAATTATTTGTAATATCTACCGTATTAACTTTTGGGCTTCCGGTACAATGGTTTGTACCAAATCCAGTTTCAATGTATATAAATATATTGGGGGTTCTTTTACAATTGGGGGCACTCTCCTTATTTTTCAAATTAATAAAGCACAAACTAAAGGCATTTTTAAAAGAGCAATCACAACTTATAGCTTATTTGTATTATTTTAGTGTATTTTGTCTAGTGTTGAAGATACTTTTGCAACTAACTACTTTGATCCCTGAATTTTCAGAAGTTGTTTTTACGCACCGTAATTTTGTAATAGGGTTCATTCATTTACTAATGTTGGGCGTTATTTCTGGTTTTTTGTTTGCCTTTATACTACTTAAAACAGCTATTAAAAATGACAAAATATTAAGTTGGGGCGTTTATACATTTCTTTTAGGTTTTGTGCTAACCGAAGGTTTATTATTACTACAAGGAAGCAGATTTTATTTAGGCATGGGACGTGTTCCAAGGTATTATGAATTGTTATTTACAGCTAGTATATTTCTGCCCTCAGGCATATTATTGATTTTATTATATTTTTTTAAAGATCATAAAAACCATGAAACCACAAAAACGACATAAAGCATTACAGCCCTTAAGTAGGGAACACCATCATGGACTATTGCTAGCTTGGAAAATAAGAGCTGGATTAGATAAAAATGTTAGTCCAAACCAGATGCAAGACTACGCACTTTGGTTTTATAAGACACATTTAATACCTCATTTTGATATTGAAGAATCACACGTTTTTAATATTTTAGGAAACGATCATCGCTTAATAAAGAAGGCATTGGATGAACATAAGCAAATAATTGAATTGTTTCAAGAGTTAGAAATTAAGCCGGATACTATCATATTAAATACTATAGCTAATACTCTTGACAACCATATTAGATTTGAGGAGCGTGTTTTATTTCCTAAAATTCAAAATGTAGCTACTGAAGAACAATACAATGCCATTGAAAGGGTACATCATTCAGTTGTTTTTGTAGATAATTATAAAGATGAATTTTGGAAATAATTTCCACTATAAATTATACTGAATGTCCGTAATCATGCATAATGATATTTTGGTCATTCAGAACGAAGTGAACCTGCCTGCCGGCAGGCAGGGAATCTGTTGATAATCAATGAGATCCCTCGTTGCCTCGGGATGACAAAATCAATATGTTTTTAGGTTTATGACAAATTACGGACAATCAAAAATGATATTATTGAGTTATACCAATTAGAATATAAAATGTCGCATGTCGACTCGTTTACCCAATCAAGTTGAGTACAGGCTTTTTTAAATTTAAAAGCCTAGTTCATAAATTCCGTAGCAACACTATGCAATCTAATCACAGCGTTTTTATATTTAAAAATAACTTCGGCTTTTATACGACATTTTATACTCAAATTGGTATTAAGTTTAAAATAGCTTGTATGGTCTCTTTATTATCAACCCCTAAGCCTTCTTGTTGATGAACAAGTTCGCCTGATGGGTTAAACACGCTAATAATATTGGAATGTGAAAAATCCATAGGCGAGATTTGTTTGTATTTTACGGCTAAAACATTAGCGAATTCACGAACACCACTTTCTGTTCCTTGTAAAAAAGTCCATTGTTCACCATCCATATAATTTTCAATAGCAAATGCTTTTAAACGTTCGGGTGTATCAATTTTAGGGTCGATGCTAATTAGAACAAAATTTAGGTACTTAAGTGCTTTTTCGGGAATTTGGCTTTCAATATTGCGCATATCGGCTACTAATCTCGGACAAGCAGCCTTACACGATGTGTAAATCATGACCATAACCAAAGTTTTTCCTTTTAGGTCTTTTAATTGAATACTGGTATTTTCTTCGGTTTTCCAATTAGAAGTTAAATTAAAAATAGAGTTTTCAGAAATTTCATTAGAACCTTCACTGTTTAATTGAGTGGATTCTGGAATTTGTAAGTCCATTTTACAAACTGGGCAAGTGCCCATATCATTGTAGGTCTTATTACCTTCGCATAGCATGGGACATTGGTATAGTTCTAAATTGGAATTTGATTGTTTAGTATTGCATGATGTTATAGGGATTATCATGACAAATACAATAAAGGCTAATGCTGAATATTTCATTTTTCTAGTCGTTTATATCTTTTACACATCTAAATCCTAAATTTTTCATAGCATATTTTGCTTTTAGGCTGCCTCTAATGGCGTAGCGCATAAAGGCGGCGTAGTTCATTAAATCGGTGGCGTTAACAGCGGCACTGCCGCAGAATAGATTATTATCTTTATCGACGTCTTTTCGAGATTCCCCGGTAATAAGAACCGAATTAAAATCAAGTGTCCATTCCCAAACTAAACCATGCATGTCATAAACACCCCAAACATTTTTAGGGTGTAGTCCAATAGTGTTCTCGTTTGTTCGAGGCGTCTCGTACCATTCTAAAATTTGGTTGTTATAATCGGGCTTAATCCTTGCGTCTCTGGTAGTTTCATCGGCCATGGCAACATATTCCCATTCATCAACGGTAGGTAGGCGCTTATCCTGGCATTCACAATAATCTTTAGCAGCAAACCAAGAAACATAGGTTACAGGACTATTGGGGGCTTCGTTATCCTTTAATTCAAAATCATTTTTCCAATTAAATAAATAACTCTTGTCAGTAAACAATTTTAAGGCCTTAGATTTTTGCCACTTAGGGTTGGTTTTTAAGAACTCTTTAAACTGGGCATTGGTTACAGGGTAGATGTCTATTTCGAAATCTTTAACTTCAACGACTGTCGAATCTCTACCGTAAAGAGGAATATAACGACTCCCCTCGATATAAACCATGCTTTTAGATTGTGCTAACAGCGTAGTTTGAAACACAATTAAAATTAGCAGTAAACTAAAAGCATGATTTTTCATGATTGATTTATTTTTTGTTTTTAACCTTTTCTACCATGTCTTTAGTAATTACTTGTTTAGAATTACCCCAGCTATTATATACATAAGTGAGCACATTGGCGATTTCATCAGGAGAGAGCATTTGTTTGGTCATAACACTATTATATTTTTGACCATTAACGGTAATTTCTCCTGATTTTCCATGTAGAACAATATCGATGGCTCGGTTTACATCGGCATTAAGATAGTCGGATTTAGCAAGAGGGGGGAAGGCATTGGGTACACCTTGACCTTCGGCCTGATGACAGGCAAAGCACGTTTGCATATAGGCCTGTTTTCCAAATTTCATTTGCTCTTCAAATGATTTTGCAGGGATTTCAGACTCAACTATTTCATCTGTAGTTGGCATCTCTTGTATTCCAGGACCTTCTGGTAGGTATATGTCGTCGCGTATTTCACCAGAATAGATTTTCTTGTTTTCTTCCCCTTCAACTTTTAACATGCCTAGAGCCCCTTTATTAAATGCTCTAAAAATGGAGTGATCTACCAGAATAAAAGTTCCTGGAACATCTACACGAAATTCAACAATAGCAGCTCCTCCAGCGGGTATAAGGGTTGTTTGAACGTTTTCATTTATTTTTTCACCACCTTCAATGTGAACTTTATCAAAAATTTCACCTATAACGTGAAATGAAGAGACCAAGCCAGGTCCGCCGTTTCCAACAAATAGTCTAACCGTTTCCCCAACCTTAGCGGTAATGGCATTATCTCCTGTAAGAGCCCCTACTTTACCATTAAATACAACATAATCGGCATTTTCATCAACAGCTTTTTGCATATCAAAAGGTTGTAAACCACGTTCCCCATTTGCGCCTTTAGTATAAAAATCACCTTGCATAATGTAGTATTCCTTATCTACTAGGGGTAGGCCACCTTCTGGTTCAACCAAAATTAAACCATACATACCATTAGCAATATGCATACCTACAGGAGCCGTTGCACAGTGATAAACATACAAACCTGGGTTTAAGGTTTTAAACGAAAATACTTTTTCATGACCAGGAGCCACAAACGAAGATTCAGCACCGCCTCCGGGTCCTGTAACGGCATGTAAATCTATATTATGAGGTAGTTTGTTGTCGGGGTGGTTTTGGAGGTGGAATTCGACTTCATCACCTACACGAGTTCTAATAAAGCTACCGGGTACAGTGCCTCCAAAGGTCCAGTATACATATCTTACACCATCGGTTATTTCTCCTTCTTTTTCAAGAATCTCCATCTTAACGATTAGTTTTTTCGCTTTTCTTCGGCCAACAGGGGTAGGGACGTTAGGGGGGCTGGTTAACTCAGCAATCATTTCTCTGTTTACTGGAATGTCTTCTGAATTTTCAAAGGTCTTCTCTTTGTTTTCGAAACAACTAAATAGTAGAAGTGCCATAAATATGGACAAAAAGTTACGTTTTGTTTTCATATTAATTGATTTTTATATTCAAATTTATTAGTCTGTTGCAAGATAAAATATGATATTTATCATAACTAGGATAGTTTTGTCTTAATTATAAATATGATGTATACAAACTATACCTTATAAACCAGATAGAGGATGTAAATATAGTTGATCGAATGGCATGTTTTGGTGCTTTAGAGATTTTTTCCCGAAATAAAGTTATTAATTATAAGTACACTATTATAAAAAATGCTCTATATAAAATGTGTTTTTAAAACAAAGTCAAAATAGAAAGTTTGGCGTAAAAAATAATAAAATGATAGTAATACCAATTATGAATTGAAATACGCAATTCAAACACATTCATCAATTCGTTTTATCACTTTACTCCTCATTTCCATAGCTTAGGCTCAATGTTATTAAGTTAAGGAAATTTGTTCTTTATTTGTCACATTGATTACTTCGTCTGCCTGCCCGTCCGGCAGCTACGGAGTACCCACAAATCATGATCCTCTGTCGCAGCCACAGATAAAAAGAACTCGCTCTTGTTCCTTGCTTTCTTGTATAGGTTTGCCGTACCAGCCTCGCAGACCGCTTTTTATAGAGCGCTCAGGCCTCTCTGCTAGATGTTGGAAAAATACCATAGGGCTGTCCCCGACCTTTCGGAAGGGGACCGAGCGTTTAAAAATAGTCCGGTGGACTATTTTAGCGTAGGTGCCAGACTACGCGAAGGACTAAAAAGCTTCGAGGAACAGGAGCATTGGCGTTGGACATTGCGGTGGGGCGACGCGAAGTTTTGGGCCCGGTTCTTCTCTGGCGACAGCATGAGAAGAAATACCTCTCGAAAGGGCGTCTTTTCTTTTGTTACTTTTCTTTGGACGAGCAAAGAAATCGAAGATTCACGAACACCTATTTATCAAATAAGATCAGTGAGCTAAATCGAAGATTCACGAACACCTATTTATCAAATAAAATCAGTGAGCTAAATCGAAGATTCACGAACACCTATTTATCAAATAAGATCAGTGAGCTAAATCGAAGATTCACGAACACCTATTTATCAAATAAGATCAGTGAGCTAAATCGAAGATTCACGAACACCTATTTATCAAATAAGATCAGTGAGCAAAATCGAAGATTCACGAACACCTATTTATCAAATAAGATCAGTGAGC
>NZ_JAQZAT010000023.1 GCF_028736925.1 Flavivirga sp. 57AJ16
AATACCCGAATGCAAGGTCAGCCAGCTAGATGAACTTCTTCCCGAAAACTGGAATCCCCGACAATAATAAAGCCGAGAAATTTTATCCCGGCTTTTGAATTTTATATGCTCAAGCCCGAAGGCTTACCCTTTTTCTTCGTATTTATTCCCGTTGAATTCACCTTTGAATGTGATTGAGCTTCCTTTTTTCCAATCTGTCATAATCTCTGCTCCAAAAAAATATTCCTTCGCTATTTCAGGTCTAATCAATGCTTCCCATATTATTGAAGCCGAAGTGTTTATTTCTATTGAAGATTTAGATATCAATTGTCTATTCATGTTTGGTTGTTTCCAATTTATACTTTTTAAAAAATGCCATGTAACCAATGACTAGTCCACCAATAATAAAACCAATAGACATTATCCATGGTACTTGAGCAGGATTATCTGATGATTGAAGGGTCGGTTCAGGCAACATAATGAGGAAAAGCCCCTTCATGAGAAACATAAACCCTAGTAAGGTAACAATGATTTGCAATGCATTTTTCCACAAAAAATGATTGACAAGAATTGTCATTCCGATAAAAAAATGAACCATTCCTGAGAGATTGATTAAAACAGGATCAGTTCCTTGATGAGAAATCATTTGCGAATAATATTCACTTGAGGTTAAGAATCCCACTCCAGTAACAATCAAATATGCTGCTACTATTTTTCCAATCTTGTTTGTTGTTTCCATATACATTGTTGCTATATTTTCATTTCAAAAACTCATTTATAAATGATGATTGCTTACTGATTAAATGGTCTTTATCTCCTTTTACAACGGGATTTTTTGAGGATTTCCGATTTCTTCATAATATATTTTAGCAGAATCAATTTCTACAAATGTTTCTGATTTGTGGTTGAATATCATTGTTTTATGTTCTTCTTTAATTATCTCCAACGTGTTTATATGGTTTGTTGCGTGCTTTAAGCACTTAATTTAGCAAATACAAACCGAATAGAAGTCCGAGAGGACTTTCAGAAATAGGCGAGAACAAGCAATTACTTATAGTCATTTTCCAAAGTAACTCGTAATTCCACTTAAAATGCTTTGTACAGCATACGAAGCTAAAATCAGGCCCATAATTTTACTTATGACAGTAATTCCATAATCTCCAATTCGCTTTTGTAAATGATTTGCCCCTAAAAGGATAAGGCAAGTAATTCCAATAACTAGTAAAACTATTCCAGTTGTGATTGATTGTTGTTGTATTGTGTAAATGTGATTATCTGTCATTAAAACAACTGCCATAATTGCTCCTGGTGATGCTATGGAAGGAATAGCAATCGGAAATATTGTAACGTGTTTGTAGTCCGTAATTCGATTTTTTTCCAGTTCAGGTTTTCCATCTCCGAATATCATTGTTAATGCAAATAAAAATAGAATTACTCCGCCTGAAATTTGGAAAGCGTCAAGTGATACAGACATTCCTTCTAAAATCAGTTGTCCAATTACGATGAAAAATAAAAGTATCAGAAAAGCTATTACTGATGCTCGGATTGCAATTTTCTTCTTATGGCGTAAATCAAATTCTTTAGTCGCCTCAAGATATACAGGAATTGTTCCAATGGGGTCAATTACAGCAAAAACGAAAAATATTGTCGTTAAAATATCAACCATTTAATTAATTCGTTTAGCTTTAGTTGTGAAAGATAAACCTTGTTGTCCCATAGTCGAAGTCATTATTCCCTCAAATAAAGGTTCTGGACAGTTTTTAGGGATTTTCCATTCCAGAATAAAGTTTGAACCTGTTCCTCCAGAAACGTCAAGTTCGTCAATTATAATCTCTGTAGTTTCCATAGGTGCCAAAAAAATTGGATAATCAAAATATTTTCTAACCGATTTTCCGTGAGTATCATAATATTCAGCTCTCAATAGATAAATAGTGTCTAGTTCACTTATATTTCTCATACTTATCATTGAAGTTAAGTTGTGAGTTCTATGTTCTGTATTGCTATAAATTTGTGAATAAACTGATAGATAAGATTTTCCAAATTCAAGCGAATCTTTTGAGGTTAGATTAACTGCTCGTTTTGACCAATTTTCAGGGTTTATAGAACTGATTTCCTTCTTTTCGTTGCAACTAAAAAGAAGAACAATTAATAATGTGCTTAAATATTTTATTTTCATTTCAGTACAGCGTTTTGTTCAAATGTATGGTAACGTTTATGTGTAAGGATAGTTGCGTGTGCAAGCAGCTAACTTACAAAAATGGAACTAACCAGAGGGAAATCCGTAGGATTTTCCAAGTAGGCGAGAACCAAGCAATTATTTTTATATATTGTGTGTGCCCAGCATGGGCATCTTTCTCTTAGGTGAAAGTAAGAAATTAATCTAGAGGGAGCAAGTCCTTTATGCCCAGGAGTCACGTCTTGAAGCATTAGTAAGTCGCAAGGGTGAAAACCGTGAGGTATTATTAGAAGGAAGCGAGACTACAAAGTTCGGTACTGACCCAGAGTCAAGCTCAGGACAGGCCAAGCAGAAACCGTATACAGAGGCATAATGAACGAGTTGTGTTAAAAGCACATAGGACACACGAGTAAAGAAGGGCTGAACGTAATTATCTTCAAAGTTCGCATAGGAACACTAGTTGTAGCCTATGCTTAAACTAGAAGATGGCACTAAGGGTGAAAACAGCTTTGGTGTGATGATTTACGAACCGCCGAATATGAGGCCTGTACGCTGAGAGGTGTGAGAGTCATAGTGGAGACTTTAAGTCGTCACCCGTCTACTCGACTGTGGCTAGTTTTTTCGCTCAATATTTTTACTATTCTATTATACATTATTTCTGATAAACTCCAATTGTAGCCGTCAAAGTCGACTGTATTTGTAAATTGAATAATTACAGTATCTATGTCCTTGTGGTATTTGGCAATTGTTTGATAGCCTGGAATTAGTCCTGTATGTTCATATTTGTATATTGAATTATAAATTTCTTGTTCTTTTTTATCTTTAAATACAGAACCATCATTTAAAGCTCGAATAAATTTACCCAAATCTTCTGCAGTTGCTAACATAACTCCATTGTCGTCCATTTTTAAGTCATTTTCATATCCGACATAATATCCACTCATTACATCATCGGTATCGACTTCGTGAATTGAGCCATAAGTGTTATTAAGATTTAGAGGTTTTAAAATAGTTTCTTTGATGTATTGAAATTTTGTTAATTCTGACGACTTTTCTATTAGTTGAGAGAGTAATAAGTAATTCGTGTTGCTATATTCAAAATCTTCATTAGGTTCAAAATTGGCTGGTAAATCTAGAACTAATTCAAGTCGTTCTTTGTCGTTTTGTTTGGGGTGAACCCAATAATTTTTCGTGTCTGTATAATTCGGAATTCCGCTACGGTTTTGTACCATCATTCTCAAGGTAATTCTGTCCGCGTTTTCTATCCGTCCAACGAGTTCTGGAAAGTAATCTGCAAGTGTTTTGTCTAAAGATAAGCGCCTATCAGTTACCAATTTAGTAATAGCAAGTGCTGTATATAGCTTGCTAACACTAGCAATTTTAAATAGGGAATTAGGGTCAGTAGGTGTTTTATTCTCTCTATTCTTGTAGCCTGAAGTGAAATATTCTTTCTTATTGTCTTTTTTATCTATATAAACAATTATTCCGTCAAATCCATAATCAGTCGCTTTATTTACTTGCTGCTGAACTGTTTCGGGTAAAGGAGCTATCCAGGCTTTTAATATTGGCCAAGGAACAAAGTATAAAGATATAATCGTCCCAACAAGCAACAATGCTCTAATTATTTGTTTTGATTTTGTTTTAGTCATTCAAATTCTGTATAGTTTTTCAATTAGCCACAACGTGTTTAAGATTAGTTGCGTTGTTTAAGCACCTAATTTAGCAAATACAAACCGAATAGAAGTCCGAGAGCACTTTCAGAAATAGGCGAGAACAAGCAATTACTTATAGCTATTGGCAACAGTTTTTTTACTTGTATTTCGTTTCTATAAATTCCGAATCTCCAATAACACTATTTTCAGTTTGGAATGAACAGAACTTATTATTCTTTATCAACCGAATATTTTCCAGCTCCTGTTAGAAATATCACGACAAAGGCTATTAAAAATAATAAAGCATGTTCTTTGGTTGCTAAATCATCTTTGGCGTGTATTATAAATGCAGCTACTAACATAGTAATTGCAGAAGGAATTGCAGCCCATTTTGTTTTAAAACCTATAATTAACATAATTGGAGCGACAACTTCTCCAATAAGTGCCAAAATTAAGGATATTGTAGCGCCCACACCTATGGGGTCACCAAAATCGGAAGGGTTTGATAACATACTTATTTTTGGAATTCCGTGGGTAAGCATAAAGCCACCAAAGCCAACTCTTAATATTAAAAGTGCCAAATCATTAAAGTTTTTTTTCATCATTGTAAAATTTATTAAATTCATCTTGGGAGATTAGTACTTATTGTTGTCAACGGCAGTCTGTCTTAAAACTACCAATTAAAGTTTAAATATAGATTAAAAAGTAAAGGCAAACAAAGAATAATTGTACGATAAGAATCTACGCTTAAAAAAGGTGTACAACGCAGATATTTCCTTTTTTAAAGCCAAAACACAGGTTTTAAGGCTTATTAAAGGCAGGATATTAACTATTTTTAGGTTGAACAGCCTTCTCAGATTATAAGCAATGGCTATTTCAATTTGGTGAACCGCCGTATACGAGATCCGTATGTGCGGTGGTGTGTGAGGTACAGTGGCGACTTTAAGTCGTCACCCGTTTACACGATTGGCAATAGTTTTTAAAATTTAACATCAAATTGTAAGGTTGTTTCGTTTATTTCGTTTAATATTGTATAGAGTTAACTAAAAACAGCGACAATGGAAACTTATAATAATATTAATAAACCGTCAAAAGATGAGCAAAAATTAGCTCTAGAATCCTATGATGCTTTAGCTTCTGTAATTGAACAGTTGAAGTCAGAAAACCCAGAGATTGAAATTGAAGAAACAGAGGAGAGGATAAAAATCCCTTTAAGTGCTTTAAAATTTTTGGGTGATATATTAAAGGCAATGGGCCAAGGAAAACCATTTTCTTTAGTTCCTGTAGCTACAGAAGTTACAACTCAAAAAGCCGCTGAAATAATTGGTTGTTCAAGGCCTCATTTAGTTAAGTTGCTTGAAGAAGGTCAGATAGAATATACTAAAGTTGGAAAACATAGAAGGGTTAAGTTCGAAGATGTTATGAGATATAAAAAGAGAATGAAGAAAATTCAGAAACAAAACATTATTGATATAATGAAGTCGGACGAAGAATTAGGAATTTATGATTCATAGTGTAAGATTTAAATGTGTTTTAGATACTAATGTAATTTATCCAATCGAAATTAGGGATTTATTATTTTGGTTCGCTTATTATGAATTGTTTACTCCAAAATGGAGTGAACATATTTTTAATGAGTGGAGAGATGTAATGATAAGAAAGGGGATAAGCGAAGATGAAGCTAATAAAAGAGTTGAAAAAGCAAATATAGCTTTCCCAGATGCTTTAGTTACCAATTATTCTGGCTTGATTAATAGTTTGGAATTACCTGACCCTAAAGATAGGCACGTTCTTGCAGCAGCAATTAAGACAAACGCAAATGTCATTGTTACAAATAATATTAAAGATTTTCCCAAAGATTATTTAGCTTCTTTTGGATTAACAGCGAAAACGGCTGATGATTTTTTAACAGACATAATTGATTTAAATCCGGAGCAAGCAGTTAAAGCATTTAAGCAATTGGTATTAAATAGAAGAAATCCAGATTTGGATGAATTTCAAGTTTTAGATATTTTAAGAAATAGAGGTTTGAAAGATACTACCGATTTTCTACATTCTCAATTGTAGTCAAATTATTGCCAACGTGTTTATGGTTTGTTGCGTGGTTTAAGCACCTAATTTAGCAAATAAAAACTTTCGTAAGTAGGCTAGAAATAGCAATAAACTAAGAGGCTTTTAGTGATCAAAATAAGCTAATCAAAAACTAATATATATTAGTATAATTCTTGTTCTAGAAAATAGAAAATTGGTTAAAAAGGAGCTAAAAAACTCCTTTTGAACTATTTCATAGGGCTTGTGCAACGATTACCGGTGTTGTAGCAAGTTTGGTGTAGACTAAACTATTATTTTACTGATAAATTTTTTACAGAATTCCTCTATTCTCCAAGCAGAAAGTTCTTTGATTTGCTTCTTGGCTTCTTTGTCAAAAATAACTTTATCATAAATCTTTTTTAGAGACATGTATGTAAATCATTGTTGTTTTTGGTTGGTATGACCTAATAATTCTTGAAGTATCTTAAATCAATACCATTTTCTAATAAATGGGTTGCGTAGCTATGTCTATAGCTAAATCCATATAAAATAACATGAACCTTCAGAGTAAAAAACCGAATTTCTTCGTTAAAAATACTCGCCGTAACTAGGCTATGCCTGCGCTTTTTACCTTGAACTTCTATTTTTTATTTCTAAATATTCTATGCCATTTTATAGCGACTTAGCTATAAGGGTATACAACAGCGGCAATACCTAGTTATTGGATATTGATTCCCAGCTATGCCATGATATTGTTTTTTGAGATAAGGGGACATACTTATAAGAGTTGGACAAAAGAATAAATTTTTTAAAGCACTGAAAATATAATCAAAGAGGGGTGTAGTTCTTTGATAGGGTTTTGGCAGAAACTTCTAGCCGATATAAAGAAGAATTTTACTATGCTACTATTAATCCTTATTTTTAGGAGGATCCTCTTTTTTAACGGATTTTATTAATCCATCTACCGCAAAGACAGCCAAGGCAAACCCTCCAATTATCATACATGATTCGGTTGTGAATTCAAGTTTATCACATTCGTTAAAGTAGCCGATCAATCCTATCTTAAGGCACAAAGATAAAGTGAAGCCAAAGCCTAAAGATTTTATAATATCTTCAACAGCATAGGTCTTCTTTTTGAGCAGTATTCGTGCTATAAAAAATATGGAAACACAAGATAAGCCTAAGAATACGCCTAGTTTTATATGGTTTATATTTTGTAGGAAAGAATCGATAGCAGTTTGTGTTATTTTGTAGTAACACAACAAAAATAGCTTTTAGGGTAGTATCGAATTATAAGTTATTTTTAAATAATTGGTTGTTAGTTTTTTATGATTAAAAATGCTTCTAAATTAAACTGCTTACCAGAAGAATGACAACAAAAGCTAATACTAAGCTGTTAGGAAATGCAGATAATGCAAAAAGAATACCAATGATAGCTACCAGCCGATAAGCAAAGGCGCTAAGACTTCTTTCTTTTTCGCCTTTAAAAACAAATTTCATTTGTAAATGTCATTAATTATATTTTTAATTTTGATTAGTTATTTAGCCTGCTTATATCACACATAAATAACAAGTATTCCGTTGTATAGGGTGGTACAATATATTCAAAATCGACGAAATACATAACTTTATAAGAAAAACTTGATATAATTATACTTATAGGTAAATTAATATGTTTTTATATACCTATAATTATATGATTTACATGTGTTACCTATATCTATAGTTGTTTTGTATGTAGTATTAATCCTACAAAATAAGTTCTTTTTCAGTATTTAAACTTCAAAATACTGTTATAGACTCCCATAGGTTATTTTTTAGGCTTATTATGTATGAGGGCGTCCAGTAATTCTGTAGATCTAAATAGAAACTCTTTTTTAAACCGCCTATTATCCATTAATTCATCAAAATTGTTCTCCAAGGCTTCTATAATGAAGTCTATTTCCTTTTGTCCTATTTTTTTATAGTTTGGATCTGGTTCTTTTGTATTATCTTTTGAAGTATCATAATTGAGTCCATTTAAATATTCCAAAGAATATTGAGGAAATGCGCTATTTATTTTAGCTGCCATTTTAGAAGTAAGTTTCTTTGTATCCCCTCTTAATAACTTATATATAGAGCTTTTTCCAGCACCTATTTTGTCTCCGAATTTCTCAGGGGAGAGCTGGAGTTCATTTATTAATCTTTCTATTTTCTTTGATAGCCTCATACTAAAAGTGTAAAAAAAGTATCACTTTTATTTTAAAGTGTCAGAAAAGTGTCTTATATTTGTATGCTAATAATTGTGATACTACAACAAATATATGGTGTAAAACCTTGTAAAACAACAAATGAAAAAATTTACAGGTAAATTAATCCTTAATGAAAGATTTAATAACACGAGAAAATGAAATAATTCATTTAGTATCAAACAGCTTTAAGGAAAAAGAGTTAGCAGATATATTGTATGCTAGTACTACTACGATCAATATTCGTAATATACCGCACAAACTACCTGTTAATAATATTATGGATTTACGAAAACCTCTATGATCTCAGTTAAAAATATTTAAAACATTAAAAAAGCATTATGAGCGATATTAATGAAATAGACCATATTAAACAGCTTTTTAGCCAAATAAATAAATCTAATAAAGAGGATTTTTTTGAAAAAGTAGCGGAGGAGTTCGATATGGTAAAATCCAGTGTTAGGTCCGGTTGGTTTTCTCGTTTTGAAATTCCAATAAAGTATAATGTACGCAAGCATTTAATTGTGTATATGCAAAATTATATATCATGTGAGGTTAAGAAAAAAAACAAAAGTGATATATAGGTTGAATATGGTAACTAATAACGATCTTTAGCAGAGAAGTGGTATTATACAAGGTTTATAATGTTTAAGTTGCTTCCATAAAAAATTTAAGAAGAGTTCAAAAAGTACTATCCAGGCGCGCATGGTTATTGTTTCTTAAATTAGTAACCCGTCCAGCTATTGAATTTGGTAATAATGTAGTATTGGCAGGAGCCGCATAAAGCCATCCACCTATTGTCTACATACTCTTGGCAGTTTATTAGTGGTCACATTTTCATTAACACTAATAAGCCACGTATTAAAAAATAAGTGCATATTTCCAGCTGCTACATAAGGTGCGTTATGTGTTACTTTTAAAATAATTGGATTTATATACATGGTAAGAAAAAACGAAATTGCGATAGAAAGCGATCCCGTTGTTTTTAATTTTTAGTGCTAAGCGTTTTTTGCCTTTTGTAGTTAGGTTTCATTTTGTTATTTTGGACATGCTACTTGGGTAGATATTATTACTATACAATTTATCTAATATTTAAATGAAAATGAATACCAAGACCTACAATGTAAATTGTATTGAGACGAATCATATTACTATAAATGGCCAAGGAAATAATGTGGTATGGGATAAAGCTGTTACATTAAAAGATTTTGTATCTCCTTGGGAAACAAGACCCATTGAAAAAATGGAATTTAAAGCACTTCATGATGGCGTGCATTTGTATTTTTTGTTTAAAGTTTACGATGCTCAGGTCCATATCGATAAAAAAGATGATAGTATTGATAGTATTAATAATTCGGATAGGGTAGAGCTATTTTTTAGAACCAATGCTTCATTGACTCCTTATTATTGTTTAGAGATCGATCCCACACCAAGACTGATGGATTTTAAAGCATATCCAAACAAACAATTTGATTTTAATTGGAATTGGCCAGCTAAAGACATTCAAATTAAATCATCTATCAATGAAAAAGGTTTTACCGTTGAAGGTGCCATTGGCCTTAAATCACTTACCGACTATGGCTTATTAAAAGAAGGGAAAGTAGAAACCGGATTATATCGTGCAAAATACCACCAGCAACCAAATGGAAGTTACGAACCTACATGGATAACATGGGTAAACCCAAATACAAAAACACCCAATTTTCACATAGCATCTTCTTTTGGGCTATTAAAATTAATTGGAGCTTCGGTTTAATAACGCGTCTATTTAAAGTGAAGATGGTATAACATATAAATTCATATTGTTCATACTTGCTTAGGTAAAAAGGAGAAGGTTATTAGTCCCTCATAAAAGGTTTGACATTTTCAGAATTAATGATGTCTATTGGTAAAAGAATTTCATGTGGCAGCTCTTTTTCAAAAAGTAGATGTTCTGCCAAGGACTTTAACCCAAGATAGGCTTGTTGCTTGGGGTTCTGATGGATTAAAAAATCGATAACACCATTTTTTAAATGCATAACATTTTCATTCACCAGGTCATATCCTATAAGAGATATTTTGTTAATATTTAATTTACTTAAAACATCTGCAACTTGATAAGTTTTTGAGGTCGTTACACATATGCCAATAAGGTTTTTGTGTTCATTTAAGAAATTGGTAAGGGAAACCTCGAAATCATCACGCTTTAACTTTAGTGTAATAATATGGTTCTTAAAGTTGTTAAATTGATTATAATATTCCCTAAACCCTTTTTCCTTTTCCTGCATATGTATCGCATTTTTATACTTTTCATCAATATGAATAATAACAATATCCCCTTTTTTCTGTGCGGTACTTTGCATTAATTTAGCAGCTACGCGTCCACTTTGATATAAATCCTGGCCAACAAACCCTTTAACAACTTCAGATTCAATACGGTTGTTAATAGTAGAAGCAATAATACCTAGGTTATGATAGCCTTCTAATGCCATTAGGGTTTCCTTATAAAAAAATGGCACCATTAAAACAGCATCGGGAGATAATTTTTGAACACTTTTATTCGCGTCTAAAAATGATTTGGTACTTTTCGAATCAAATAATACAGTTTCTATATGTATTCCAAAGGCGTTTAATTCATTAATAACATTATTGATACCAGCTATGCAAGGACTCCAATAGACATCAACCTCAGGATTTGGAATCAAAATACAAATGCGATATACCTTGTTGTTTTTTAAATTTCTAGCAATAAGATTGGGTTGGTAATCTATTTCCTCAAGAAGCTTTGTTACACTTTCAAGAGCCTTTTTAGATACTTTTCCACGATTATGTATAACCCTATCTACAGTTCCTTTCGAGACCCCGGCTAAATCGGCAATATCTTTAATGGTATATTTTTTCATGTATACAAATATATAAAACATTAAATTAAGATCTAAAAAGTGTGCACGATAACATTTTTTTGTGTGTTCGAGCACATTTTTAATTTTTTTTACTTATTTTTGAAAAAATATTCTAAACGTTAGCTAAAAGAATTGTAAAAAACAACTAAGTTTATGAACCTTAAAAAAGAGAGATGGAGAAACCAACACTTGTAATTTTAGCAGCAGGAATGGGTAGCCGTTATGGCGGTTTAAAACAAATGGATGCATTGACGCCAGAAGGAGATACTATTATTGACTTCTCCATTTTTGATGCGCTTCAGGCTGGGTTTGGAAAGTTTGTGTTTATTATTCGAAAAAGTTTTGAAAAAGAGTTTAAGGAAATTTTCAATAAAAAATTAGAAGGAAGAGCCGAAGTAGCCTATGTGTATCAAGAACTAGATGAGGTGCCCGAAAAGTATATTAATCCAGAAAGAAAAAAGCCTTGGGGGACAGGACATGCCCTTTTAATGGCAAAAGATGTGGTTCGGGAGAATTTTGCAGTTATAAATGCTGATGATTTTTACGGTAAAGAAGCTTTTGATGTTATGGCAAAATCTTTAACGACAAAAAATAAAGCATCCTATGACTTTAATATGATGGCCTATTTGTTAAAAAACACGGTTTCTGATCATGGGTTTGTTTCCAGAGGCGAATGCCAGGTAAATGAAGAAGGCTATTTAACAGCTATTACAGAACGTACTCATATAGAAAAAGTTAATGGAAAACTCATGCGCAAAGATGATGACGGTATTTTAATTCCTATAAATGAAGATACGGTGGTCTCTATGAACTTTTGGGGATTTACACCAAAATACTTTGAGTTTGGAGATAAATTGTTCAATGCCTTTTTAGAAGCCAATACAGAAAATCTAAAAGCTGAGTTTTTTATACCATCTGTTGTAAACGATATATTAAGGTCGGGAAAAGCTACTGTAGAAGTATTAAAATCTGATGCAAAATGGTTTGGCGTTACCTATAAAGAGGACAAAGCGATTGTGCAAAAAGCAATACAAGCATTAAAGCACCAGAATATTTACCCAGCAAAACTTTGGTAGTATGTTATTGAGAAAATTAGAAACAATTTTTAATAAGTTTAACCATAAAGGGATATTCGATTCTTATCAGGAATTAGCCTCAGGACACATTAATGACACTTATTTAATAATAACAAAAAAGAAGCCATATTTTATTTTGCAACGTATTAACCATGAGGTGTTTAAAGATGTACGTGGTCTGATAGAAAACAAGGTTGGAGTGAGTCGCCATCTTCAAAAGAAGCTGGGACACTTATCAGAAGGTGAGCTTAAACGTCGTGTGCTTTCATTTGTAGATACAAACAAAGGAGATTCATATTACAAGGATGGTGATGGTAATTATTGGAATATGATGTATTATATAGATAATAGCCAGACTTTTGATATAGTTACAAATAAAGAAGTCGCTTATGAGGGCGGTAAGTTATCGGGAGAATTTTTGAACCTAACAAGTGATTTTAATCCTTCAAGTTTAATAGAGATTATACCAAAATTTCATGACATGTCATTTAGGTACTCCCAGTTTGAGGATGCTCTTAAAGTAGCTTCTAAAGAGCGCCTAATACAAGCAAAGGAATCTATTGATTTTGTGGAAGATTTAAGGAAAGAAATGCATATTCTTCAAAGTTTGAAGGAATCTGGTGATATAAAATTACGAGTGACGCATAACGACACAAAAATATCTAACGCATTATTTGATTTAAATAATAAAGGGCTTTGTGTGATCGATACCGATACGGTTATGCCTGGGATTGTCCATTATGATTTTGGAGATGCTATACGAACTATATGTAATACAGCATCAGAAGATGAAAAAGACTTAAGCCTGGTCACTTTCAATCTAGATTACTATGAAGCCTATGTTAAAGGATTTCTAGAAACATTGGGAAACTCATTAACTCCTATCGAATTGAAATATCTTCCTTTAGGAGCTAAATCTATTATATTTATAATGGGGTTAAGATTTTTGACCGATTTTTTAAACGGTGATGTTTATTATAAAATAGAATACCCGGAACACAATTTAGTTCGGTCAAGAAATCAATTTAAATTAGTAAAAAGTTTTTCTGAAAAACATGATGACATTCAAAAAGTAATGAGCAAATATCAATAATAATATTAATAATTGAAAACAGAGACATGTCCAATTCACAACAATCATTAGCAAAAACAAATTACACCATTCCAATAGCAATTATAGCAGGTCTATTTTTCATATTTGGATTTGTAACTTGGATTAACGGAGCATTGATTCCTTTTATGAAAACAATAAATGAATTAACTGATGCCCAATCTTATTTGGTAGCATCGGCATCTTACATTTCATTTGTCGTCATGGCACTACCAGCATCTTACATTTTAAACAAAATAGGTTATAAAAAAGGGATGTCACTAGGTTTGGTAATAATGGGTTTAGGCGCTTTGGTTTTTATACCGGCAGCCGAAGCCAGAACCTACTGGGTATTTTTAACAGGTATTTTTATTCAAGGTATTGGAATGACGTTATTACAAACTGCAGCCAACCCTTACATTACTATTTTAGGTCCTATAGAAAGTGGTGCTAAACGAATTGCTATTATGGGCATAGCTAATAAAACAGCTGGAGCCTTGGGGTCCTTGATATTTGGGGCGTTACTATTATCAGGTATTGACGATGTTAAAGAAAAGTTAGGGAGCGTTTCTGCCGATGAAAAAGGAATTCTTTTGGACACTATGGCCGACAGTGTTTTTATGCCGTATTTAGTTATGGCCATTGTATTGTTTATTTTGGGAATATTAATAAGAAAAGCACCGTTACCATATGTTGAAGCTACAGAAACTGAAGAAACAAAAGATGGCGAAACTCCAAAAACAAACATTTTTCAATTTCCACATTTATGGTTAGGGGTATTGGCATTGTTTGTGTATGTAGGCGCCGAAGTGGTTGCGGGAGACACGATTATAGCCTATGGGATCTCTTTAGGATTTCCAGCAGCCGATGCTAAGTTTTTTACAACGCTAACTTTATTGGCCATGGTTTTTACGTATGCTTTGGGTGTTTTTTTAATTCCGAAATATGTAAACCAAGGGACAGCGCTTAAAATTAGTGCAGCTCTGGGAATTATTTTCAGTGTGTGCATCTTGTCAACAACAGGCTTTGCTTCAATCTTGTTCGTAGCAGCTTTAGGTATTGCTAACGCATTAGTTTGGCCTGCTATTTGGCCATTGACCTTGAATGGTCTTGGTAAATTTACCAAAACAGCTTCAGCTTTATTAGTCATGTCTATCTCAGGTGGTGCCATTATACCCCCGCTTTATGGTAGAATGGTAGATGCGAATAAGCATGAACTGATAGTAAATGGGGTAAATGAAGCTGAAGCTTTGGCTACAGCATCGACAAGTAGTTATTGGATTTTAATTCCTTGCTATACCATGATACTATTTTTTGCTATTTGGGGATATAAGTTCAAGAATTGGAGTAAAAAATAAATTAAAGAAAAAGAAAACAATAAAAACAAAAACATGTTAAAGAGTCGTATAGATAAATCAACAGGCTTCGAAAAAAGATTTGAAAACGCTGGTACTGTAGTCTATGAAAATTCAATAGAAGCATCAAAAGCTGTCGCCAAAGAGATAGCAGATCTTATAAAAGTTAAACAAGCTCAAAAGCAACCTTGTATCCTGGGGTTGGCAACAGGATCTTCACCTAAAGGACTGTATGCGGAATTAGTACGTCTGCATAAAGAAGAGGGTTTAAGTTTTAAGAATGTCGTCTCATTTAATTTGGATGAATATTATCCCATGGAACCAGATTCCATAAATAGTTATGTGCGGTTTATGAAGGAGTTGCTATTTGATCAAGTAGATATCCTGCCCGAAAATTATCATATCCCAGATGGTACCTTATCAAAAGAGGACATTGCGGATTATTGTAGTCAATATGAGGCAAAGATAAAAGCATTTGGAGGCATCGATTTACAAATTTTGGGTATTGGTGGCAATGGACATATAGGATTTAATGAGTCGGGGGCCTTACAAAATTCAAAAACCCGCTTAGTTGCCTTAGATCATATAACAAGAGTGGCTGCCAGTAACGATTTTTCAGGTCTAAATAATACGCCGAGAACGGCTATAACACTAGGGGTGAAAGCTATAATGGAAGCCAAACGTGTTATATTATTGGCTTGGGGAGAAAGAAAATCCAATATCATAAAAGCTTCAGTAGAAGGAGAAGTAACCAATCGGGTTCCGGCTTCTTATCTACAGGAACATAATAATGCGACCTTTGTTTTAGATAAAGCTGCTGCATCAAAATTGACCCGTATCAATACACCTTGGTTAGTAGAAAAAATTGATTGGACAGATGAGCTTATTAGAAAAGCTGTTTTAGGTTTGGCCTTACATTTAAAAAAGCCCATACTTATGCTTACAGATGCCGATTATATAGAAAACGGGATGAGTGATTTGTTGGCAGATTCTGGACCTGCTTATGATATAAATATTAAAATATTCAATAAACTACAAAATACTATTACAGGTTGGCCAGGAGGAAAACCCAATGCTGATGATAGTAAACGACCAGAAAGAGCAGAGCCGGCAAAAAAACGGGTACTTATTTTTAGCCCACACCCAGACGATGATATTATAAGTATGGGAGGCACCTTTAAACGTTTGCAAGAACAAGGTCATGAAGTGCATGTAGGCTATCAAACCTCAGGAAATATAGCCGTAGCAGATGATGAAGCATTGCGCTTTGCCAGCTTTGTATGCGATTACAACGATAAGTTTGGAATAAAAAGTGAAGAAGCTGAAGCTATCTATAAAAAAGCTGTAGCATTTCTTAAAAACAAAAAGGCAAGTGAGGTAGATATAAAGGAAGTGAGATACATTAAAGGTTTGATACGAAGGGGAGAAGCACAGTCTACTTGTTACTTTGTAGGTGTCCCCGATAATCAAATTCATTTCATGGAATTGCCCTTTTATGAAACTGGCACTATAGAAAAAAAGCCATTAGGAGAAAAAGATGTTAAAATTACGATGGATTTGATAGAGAAGATAAAACCACATCAAATATATGCAGCAGGAGACCTAGCAGACCCACATGGGACCCATAAAGTATGCCTGGATGCTATTTTTGAAGCGGCCAAACGTTTAAAACCAAAAAAGTTTATGAAAGATTGTTGGATTTGGTTGTACAGAGGCGCCTGGCAAGAGTGGGGTATTGATGAGATTGAAATGGCAGTACCTATGGGGCCCGATCAAGTCTTGGAAAAACGAAAGGGAATATTCAAGCACCAATCACAAAAAGATGGGGTTGTATTTCAAGGCTCGGATAGTAGGGAGTTTTGGCAACGTGCCGAAGATCGAAACAGGGAAACGGCCGAGCTCTATGACCAGTTAGGTTTATCACATTATGCTGCTATGGAAGCTTTTGTGAGATGGAAATATTAAGAGAATAAAAGTGGTTATACCAATTGGCAGGTGAAATGAGCCTTAAATAATTTGAATTATAGTGTGCTTATATAAAATAGAAAATGAAAGCATAGCCTTAGTTATGAGGTTATTTTATCTTGAAATATAAGTGCAATAGAAACGAATTATTAGGCTTATTTTATTTGTTAATTGGTATTATTACATTTAATGAATTTTAAAATGTAAAAGCTGCTTCCAAAGAAGAAACATCTACTCTAACAATAATTTATTATAGCTTTTGTGAATATGCAAGGGCTATAATTTTTTTAATTGGTTTTATATCGACTTAGCTATATATACAAACTCTCCTTGACTTTTCTATTTCCTAGAACCTGCTTCCGGTAGCTACGGTGTACCCACATCTTTTAAGGAACTATATTTTGTCCGCAGTTCACTTAAATGGATATAAAAACAAAAAAAGATTGGACACGAATGGCACAAATTTTCACAAATTATTCAGACTATTGACAGATTTCAAGCCTATATAGACTAGGGATTCATATTCATGCAGAGTTCAATCAATACCATAAAGTATTGGATTCGTGTAAATTTGTGCCATTCGTGTCTTTTTTAAAGAAGAGTACACACCGTAGTTCTGGCAGGCAGGGATTGGCTCATATTCGTCCATATTTGGTTATTTTTATTAAATGAGTAATTTTAAGCTAGCAATGGTATTGTTTATAGCATTTAAATGATAAAAAAACTTAATCACAAGAAAGAACAGGTATCTAAGGAAATATACCGCATTTTTCAAGCATCCTATAAAATTGAAGCAGACTTACTTCAAGTAAAACTTCAAGATTTTCCACCTTTAAAAAGAGGCGTGAATAATTTTCAAGACAGTGCCACCAATTTTTATGGTTTTTGGAAAGCATCAGAGCTAGCTGCTGTTCTTGAAATTGATAAGGTAAATAATATAACAGATATCTGTAGCCTTGTTGTTCATCCTTTGTTTTTCAGGCAAGGCATTGCCAAAAAACTTTTAGATTTTGCTGTAGCATTGCATCATTCAGAAATAATCATTGTTGAAACTGGATTTGCAAACAAGCCAGCCGTTGCCTTATATGAGACATTTGGTTTTATACAGCAAGGAAAATATATGACTTCAATTGGTATTGAAAAGGTGAAATTTACACTTCGTAAGACGTATTGAACTTCTTTTTTGTAAGTACAGTATTTGTGCTATCATGTTCTTGCATTATAATTTTGCTTTGGTAAAAAAAGAAGTTCTTATACCAATTATGACTCAAAACAACCCCTATAATTTGTTTAGCTCACAGATCTAATTTGATAAATAGGAGTTCATGAATCTTCTTCGATTACAATTTTGCTCATATTTCAATATAAAACATGAGCTCAGCTTGACTGGGTATAAAACCATAACAAAGGCTCAATGTCATTAAGTTAAGGAAATTTGCCCCTTTTTGTCACATTGAGCGCAGTCGAAATGCTAATAAAACTAGAACTCCAATTGGTCTTCGACTGCGCTCAGACTGACATTACGGCCTTAACTTAATGACATTGAACAAAGGCTATGATTGAATTTTCTATCATATCAGAACAAAATATAATTCAAATTATTTATAGCTCATTTTAAATAATAATCGGTATTACTTAAAAGTTTCTTCTACAAAATTAATGGTGGAATATCCTTGTTTAATCAGACTAGGAAATATTTAGTCTTTTTCTTTGGCTATTGGTTTAATTGGTTATTATATTTACACGTTATACCAATGAATGAGATTAAATTTTCTTTTTTAATTATTTGTTTTATACTATCAAATAATATTTTTTCACAAGAAGTAGCTATCCCTACAAAATTTCTTGAGGATGGTAGTATGTATAAAAGTTTTAAGGAATTTTCTCAGCCTTTGGCTCAATTTAAAGCGCATGAAAAATGTATTGTTACTGGTTATTTGGGGAAGAATATATATAAAATAATCTATAAAGAGCGGGTAGGTTATGTAAACTCTGATTTTTTATCGATTAATGAGGAAATGATGGATCTATATTTCGCCAATGAAGAAAAAGAATTAAAGAAAGCTATTGCGGAAGATGAAAAAAGAAAGAAAAAGATAAGGGAGGTAATAAGAAAGAGGGAAGAAAAAGAGCGTATCCAAGATTCTATTATTAAAGCGAGGGAAGCAGCGAAACGCCAGCAGGAACTATTGGCAAAAGCTAAACAGCAGGCAGCCGGGTTAAAGGAAAAGCAAAGGGTTCAGGACTCTATAAACAGGGCCGAGGAAACGGCGAAACGCCAGCAGGAACTATTGGCAAAAGCTAAACAGCAGGCAGCCGGGTTAAAGGAAAAGCAAAGGGTTCAGGACTCTATAAACAGGGCCGAGGAAACGGCGAAACATCAACAGGAGCTATTGGCAAAAGCTAAACAGCAGGCAGCCGAGTTAAAGGAAAAGCAAAGGGTTCAGGACTCTATAAACAGGGCCGAGGAAACGGCGAAACGCCAACAGGAGCTATTGGCGCAAGCTAAACAGCAGGCAGCCGAGTTAAAGGAAAAGCAAAGGGTTCAGGACTCTATAAACAGGGCCGAGGAAACGGCGAAACGCCAACAGGAGCTATTGGCAAAAGCTAAACAGCAGGCAGCCGAGTTAAAGGAAAAACAAAGGGTTCAGGACTCTATAAACAGGGCCGAGGAAACGGCGAAACGCCAACAGGAGCTATTGGCGCAAGCTAAACAGCAGGCAGCCGAGTTAAAGGAAAAGCAAAGGGTTCAGGACTCTATAAACAGGGACGAGGAAGCAGCGAAACGCCAACAGGAGCTATTGGCAAAAGCTAAACAGCAGGCAGCCGGGTTAAAGGAAAAACAAAGGGTTCAGGACTCGATTAACAGGGCCGAGGAAGCAGCGAAACGCCAACAGGAGCTATTGGCAAAAGCTAAACAGCAGGCAGCCGAGTTAAAGGAAAAGCAAAGGATTCAGGACTCGATTAACAGGGCCGAGGAAGCAGCGAAACGCCAACAGGAGCTACTGGCAAAAGCCAAAAGGCAAGCTGCTGAGTTAAAGGAAAGGCAAAGGGTTCAGGATTCAATTAATAGGGCTAAGGAAGCAGCTGAGCTAATTGAAAAACAAAGGATTCAGGGCTTAATTGATAAGGCTAGGGAAGAAGCCAAACGCCAGCAAGCCGTGTTGGCAGCAGCAAAGAATAAAAAAGCAGAAGTAAACGAAAACACTAATACAGAAAGGATTAAATTTAGAAACACATGTCATTATGCGATACACAGATATGATGAGTTTTATAAAAAGATTTATATAAGAACCGACCCTTATTCGATAAGTGATGATTTAACCATCGAATTATATAAATATGGGCAAAAAACAAGTGTGTTTTTTAACTCTCCAAAAGATTTAGGTTGCGTTAGTTATTTTTCTAATAATCGATCATCTGTAAAGGTTGAACTTGAAAATAATCAGACCATAACGTTTTACCACACATGGAATATGGAATGTGGCGAGTTTTTATTTAAAGGAAACCTTTCTCAATCGAAAATAATACATTTAAAAAAGTCTCCCATTAAATCGATATTGTTAAAAGGAACAAAGGGTACTTTTAATATTACAGATATAGATTATAAAGAGTTTTTTATTGATAAGTTAAAATGTCTTGATTAATATTATTTCTTCTGCTAAATGGACCAATCCCAATTGGCATGATCTTGTTGTCCAGTTCCAGTTTTAGATCTAGTGTGACGGTAATAATAATTTATTATAAAAACTTGATGGGTTTTATTGAGTAAATTTAATTAATTCAATTCCTTTTTCAAGGGTTTCCTTTTTTTCAGTTGTTGTTTGGGATAAAGATTAGGCTTGCTATGGTCCCTTTTTTCTCTACACTTTTGATCTGAATTTTGCTTTTATGTAAAAGCATAATTTGTTTGCACAAGCTTAATCCAATACCGCTTCCGGATTTTTTAGTACTGAAAAAGGGAATAAATACATCATCAATTATTTCATTTGGAATTCCCTTGCCATTATCCTTAATTTTTATAACTGGTTGACCATTAATGTTCTTTTCTGCAGATAATATAATTTTTGGAGACTCGATTTCTTTACAAGCTTCAATCGAATTAAGTATTAAATTGATTAACACCTGCTCAATTAAATAGACATCCATTTCTATTTGGAGATTTGGATTTTCAATTTCAAAATGTAACGCCATATTTTTATTCGCAAGTGAAGGAAGCATCAAGGTTTTTATATTTTCGAATAATTCAATCACAGCGATCTTACTTAGATTAAGCTTGGTGATTTTATTTAAGCTTCGGTAGGTTTTTGCAAATTTTAATAGGCCCTCGCTTCTTTTTTTAATGCTTTCAATACCAGTATTTAAATCGTTTATATCTATTTGATGATTTTCTGGATCTTCTATAGATTGCTGGACTTTAGATTGTAAAGTTTCTGCTAATGATGTTATTGGTGCAATGGAATTCATTATTTCATGAGTCATTACACTTAATAATTTCTTCCAAGCTTTAGATTCATTTTGAGTAAGTGTGTTTTCAATATTTTGTAGTACTATAAGTTTATATGACTGTTCTTTTATCTGAAAAATAGAACTCGCAATTAATAGGGGTGTTTTTTCATTCTCGATTTCTATAGTCATACTATTTTCATTGGTGTGATTTTTTACGAAAACGGAATTAAATAAATCTGGCTTCCTTTTTTTTACAAATTGAACGTTTTTTAATGAAGGAACATTTAAATTTTTTTTAAATGAATCATTAATCCATAAAACCTCCCCAGAGTCTATATGATAAGCAATAATACCTGTGTTAATTAATTCGAGTATTTTTTTTAGGTATAAATGCTGGGCTTCCTTTTCTTTATTGATCTCATGTACTGTTTTATTAACCTCATTAAAGCCTTTATGTAATTCCCTAAGATCTTCCGTTCCGGATTTTTCATTAAACCAGCGTGAAAAATCCCTGTATTTTACAGATTCAAAAAAATCGTCCATTTCATAAAATCGTCTAAATATAAATTTATAAAGTCCCCTAAAGGCATAATATAAAGTAATTAAAATGGGAATTAGTATGGCTACACTAACTTGTGTGCTATTTTGAAAGTCAAGCATGTTTATTGCAAACGCTAAGGCTGTTAGTGTAAAAAATAAAGCGATAACCCTAATGACCAGAACTAATTTATATTTCCTATAAACCATACTTGTTTAATCTTCTATAAAGTGCTGTCCTTGTAATTCCTAATTCTTTTGCAGATTTGGAAATGTTACCATGGTTCTTTTCAATAACCTTTAAAATGGCATTTTTCTCAATGGTTTCAAGTTTTAAATCGGTAGTACCAATGTTATTTCCTATTTTTTCTATAGGAGAAAATACCAGGTCCTCTTCATATAGACAATCGTTGTCTGCCATAATCACTGCCCGTTCTAAGGCATATTGAAGTTCTCGAACATTACCGGGAAAATAATAAAGCTTTAGTTTGTTAATAAAACCATTATCCAACTTAAAGCTGGGTTTTAGATACTTTTCAGCATATAGCTTAATAAAATGTTTGGCCAGTAAAATAACATCGTTACCTCGGTCTCTTAAAGGAGGCACCATAATTTCTACGGTGTTTATCCTATAAATAAGGTCTTTTCTAAAATTAGCTTCGTTGGCAAGAAATTCTATACTTAAATTTGTTGCACAAATAAGTCTAATATTAATATCTATGGATTTGTTAGAGCCTAACGGAGTTACCTTTCTATTTTGCAAAACAGTTAAAAGTTTTGCTTGTTGTTGCAGGCTAATATTCCCTATTTCATCTAAAAAAAGGGTACCACCATCTGCTGCTTCAAACCTTCCGGACCGATCGTTTTTTGCATCTGTAAAAGCCCCTTTTTTGTAACCAAACAGTTCACTTTCAAATAATGATGCTGTTAACGATCCGACATCGACTTTAATAAAGGGCTTGTTTTTTCGTAACGAATTATTATGTATAGCTTTCGCAATAAGATCTTTACCAGTCCCATTTTCACCTAGAATTAAAATATTGGCATCGGTAGGGGCAATTTTTTTTATCTTCAAAAAAGTATCGTTCATAACATGACTTTCACCCAAAATTTCGGTTCTTGTAATGGAAGCGCCTGTCTTTTTTGATTTGTGTGATTTTTTCTTATTTAAAATATCGGTAAGCGACTCTATGAGTTTGCTGTTTTCCCATGGTTTCACTAAAAAATCTGAAGCGCCTTCTTTTAGGGACCGGATGGCCAAATCCAGATCCCCATAGGCCGTTATTAAAACAATGTATACTTCTTTATTGATCTCCTTAATTTTATTGAGCCAATAAATACCTTCGTTTCCTGTATTTATAAGCCCGTTAAAATTCATATCAAGAATAATAAGATCGAATTTAGTCTTCTGGATCAAAGACACTATGTTGCCCGGGTTTTTCTCTACAATAACATCTTTTACTTTAGATTTTAACAGTAATCGTATGGCAGTTAGCACATCGTCATCGTCATCTACAACTAATATGTTAGCGTTTTTTAACAACATAATTACAATATTACAATATTAATATGCTCATTAAAAATTATTAAAGTATAAATATTCGGTAGGGTAGAAGTGTTTTATTATCGAACATGATTGTATCATTTTCGAACACTTTAATAAGTTTGTTTTTGTTTAAATTATTGATTTGTAGTTTTTTATAAAACGGCATAATAATGTCTATATAAAAGCGTAAACATGTTAATTATATGGATATCCCTTTAGAAAAGAAACGGTTTGATAAGAAAAAGATAAGTATAGTGGTTGGAGTCCTCCTTTTGGTTGCATTAATCATTTTTGTAGCGGTATCCACAGGGGGAAGCTCAAAGCTAAATGTAGATAAAGAGCGCATTTCTGTTAGTGAGATTAAAGAAGGTGTCTTTCAGGAAAATATCCCGGTTACTGGAAATGTATTGCCCATCACCACGATATATTTAGATGCTCTTGAAGGCGGACGTGTAGATGAAATATTTGTAGAGGATGGGGCTATAATGAAGCAAGGCGAACCCATTCTCAGATTATCGAACACAGATTTAGAATTGAGTTTGGTCAATCAAGAAACAGCGGTTTATAATTTATTGACTCAGATGCAAATCTCTCAAAATGCTGCCCGCCAAAATACCATTAACAAATTAACCAGAATGACCGATGTTGAGAATTCGCTTATAGAAGCAAATAGAATATATCAACTTAATAAAAAGTTATATGAGCAAAAGGCTATTGGACGTCAGGAGTTTCAAGAATCGGAGAATAATTATAACTACCAGAAACAACAAATGGAACTTGCTCAAGAAATTTTAAAGCAAGATAGCATCTCTACTAGACAAGAAGCCAGTCAAGCAGAAAGTTCATTTGCTAGAACCCAAAGCGCTTTAAAACTCATGCGAAAAAAGGTAGGGGACTTGGTCGTAAAAGCCCCTGTCGATGGCCAATTAACCTCATTGGATGCCGAAATAGGGCAGTCTAAAAATAAGGGCGAACGCTTAGGGCAAATAGATGTTTTAAGCGGATTTAAAGTACGTGCAGATATTGACGAACACTATATTTCCAGAATATATACAGGACAGCGCGGAACATTTTTTTTTAGTAGTAATAAGTACAGCTTGGTTATTAAAAAAGTGTTCACCCAAGTTACCAGTGGCAGATTTCAGGTCGATATGCTCTTTAAAGAAAAAGTAGAAGGAATTCGTCGTGGGCAATCATTACAGATACGTTTGGCCTTAAGTGAAGAAAAGCAGGCACTTCTTGTTCCCAAAGGCGGTTTTTTTCAGCAAACGGGAGGCAATTGGATCTTTAAATTAAATGAAGATGGGACCACTGCCCATAGAGTGGATATTAGACTTGGATCGGAAAACACAGAATATTATGAGGTATTAGAAGGACTGAAATCTGGTGATAAAGTTATAACATCGAGCTATGATAATTATGGCGATAAACAAGAATTGGTATTAAAATAAACAGATACATATTATGATTAAGATTAAAGATTTAGAAAAATATTATAAGACAGAAGAGCTACAAACCATTGCTTTAAACAAATTGTCTTTTGAAGTCAAGCAAGGTGAGTTTATTGCTGTTATGGGACCATCTGGTTGTGGTAAATCTACGTTGCTTAATATTTTGGGAATGTTGGACGACTCTGATGGTGGTAGTTTTATTTTTAACGGAGAAGAGGTTATTAATTATAACGAACGTAAAAGGGCCAGCATCCGGAAGCATAATATCGGATTTGTATTTCAAAGTTTTAATTTGATAGATCAACTTACGGTTTTTGAAAATGTTGAGCTTCCTTTAATATATACCGGTGTAAAAAAAGCAGAACGTAAAAAAAAGGTAGAAGCTGTACTTGAAAAAATGCAGATTATGCACAGGCGAAAACATTTTCCGCAACAACTTTCTGGTGGGCAACAGCAAAGAGTCGCTGTTGCCAGAGCCGTAGTTAATGATCCTAAATTAATACTTGCCGATGAGCCTACAGGAAACCTGGATAGTAGTAATGGTAATGAGGTCATGGAATTGTTAACCGAATTAAATGACCAGGGCACGACTATAATTATGGTAACACATAGTGAACATGATGCCAAATACAGCCATCGTATTATTCGCATGTTGGATGGACAAAAAGTGACAGAGAATAGTTTAGTTTAAATGCTTTAACAAATGCTACGAAATTATTTTAAAATAACATTAAGGGTTTTTCTTAAGAATAGACTTTTCACAGCAATTAATGTACTGGGATTGGCTATAGGTATTACAGCATATATGCTAATTACCCAGTATGTGAACTTTGAGTCTAATTATGATAATTATCACCCGCAAGTAGATAATTTATACCGAGTAACTTATAACCATACTTATGGTAGGAAAGACTTTGTAGGTGTTGCAGCTAATCACCCAGCGGTCGGCCCTGCTCTTAAGCAGGATTTTACCGAAGTAGAGAGTTTTGCGCGATTGGTAGAAAGGCCAATTGTTATGCGTAGAGCTTTTGTGCTCTCATATACTAGGAATAACGGAACAAGAATAAAATCGAATGTAAATGATGATAAAGTATATTTTGCCGACAATGCATTTTTGAATATGTTTAGAGTGAATCTCTTAAAAGGAGATCCTGATGTGGCCTTAAAAGAGCCAAATTCTATTATCATATCAGAGGAAGTTGCGAAACGATTTTTTGGGAATGAAGATCCTATAAATAAAAATTTAATTGCAAATAATAATATGCCTATAAAAATTTTGGGCGTATTTGAAAAACTTCCAGACAATACACATTTAAAGTTTGATATACTTGTTTCTTTCTCCACTTTAAGCCCAAATACGGACACAACTTGGGTTTGGCCTGAATTTTATAATTACGTGCGCCTAAAACCTGGTACCGATCCTAAAGTACTTGAGAGTAAATTTCCTTCATTTACAAATAAATATTTGAGCGAGATTATGGAGGAATATAATTTTAAGACCAAGTTTGAATTACAACCCGTCAAAGACATTCACTTAAAATCTCACCTTCGAAATGAAATAGAAGCAAATGCTAGTGAAGGCACCTTAAATTTTCTTAGAATAATAGGGCTCTTTGTGATACTTATCGCCTTAATAAATTTTATCAACCTATCTACCGCCAAATCTGTAGAACGTGCTATGGAGGTAGGTTTGAAAAAAGTAGTAGGTATTTCTAAAAAAGCTTTGATAGGACAATTTCTTTTTGAATCGGTAATAATTAATTTTTTAGCAACTCTTATTGCAATCCTTTTAGTGAGCCTACTTATAAAACCATTTAATCAATTGGTAGGGCTAAATATATTATCAATGGATATGTGGCTAGACTATCACATTTGGATTCAATTAATTGGATTAGTACTACTAGGTGGCATTTTAGCAGGTGCTTATCCTGCTTTTATACTTTCGGGTTTTAAGCCCATCCAAGTATTAAAAGGAAAATTTCACCAATCCGGTCAAGGTGTTTTAATGCGAAAAATACTGGTTGTAGCACAGTTCTCTATATCTATTGCATTAATAGCAGGTACATTTATTGTAAATAGTCAGTTTTCGTTTATGCAAGACCAAGAGCTGGGATATGATGTAGAGCATAATCTTATTGTTAATGCGCCTACAATAATAGACACCACGATAACTCATAAAATGATGGCATTTAAAAACGAGCTTTTGCGAAATCCGAAAATAAATAGTATTGCCACTACAGATGAAATACCAGGAAGAAAAATCACCAAATATAATACAGCTAGGCAACTTCATATAAGAAAAGGAGAAGGTGTTAGATGTAGCCAATTAAGCATAAATCATGATTTTTTAGAAACTTATAAGATTAAATTACTGACAGGTAGGAACTTTAGGTTAGCCGATAAATCCTTATATGATTATAATGGTTCTCAAGAAAAAGGAAAAGGTAAAATTATGATTAATAAAGCTGCGTCGAAAAAAATAGGATTTTTAACCATTGAAGAAGCCCTTGGCAAACAAATTATTGTTGATAGGGACGGTAAAGAGCATAGGGTTGAAATTATAGGGGTTATGGACGACTACCATCAAGAATCTTTAAGAAATGATTTTGACCCCATTGTGTTCTTTTATTTTGACTTTTTTGCTTCGAGTTATTTAACCATTAACTTAAATACATCAGATATTCAGAGCACTATAGCCATTATAGAGAATAAGTTTGAAAGCTTTTTTCCATTAGACCCTTTCAACTATTTCTTTCTCGAAGAGCATTTTAACAAGCAGTATCAAGCAGATTTAAAATTCAGTAAAATATGTAATCTGTTTGCCATACTCGCCATATTTATTGCTACTCTAGGGTTGTTTGGATTAGGCTCATATATGGCCATGCGAAGAACCAAAGAGCTTTGTGTTCGAAAAGTTTTAGGTGCCAGCAAACCACATGTATTGTTTTTGATCCCAAAAAGTTTATTGGTTTTGGTTTTTGTATCAGGTTTAATAGCTATTCCTGTTACCCACTTTATAGCATCAGAATGGCTTACCAATTATGCGTTTCGAGTTAGCATGAATCTATGGATGTTTATTGCGCCCTTGTTATTGGTAACAGTTGTGGCGCTTATTTCGGTTTTACCAGAATCTTTAAGAGTGACTTTGGTTAAACCTGCCAATTATTTAAGGAATGAATAAATTTTAATAGTTATGATACGGAATTATTTTAAAATCGCGTGGCGAAATCTTAAAAAGAATAAGGTGTATTCTTTTATTAATATTTTTGGTTTGAGTGTTGGCATGACTGCTTGTTTTCTAATTTTTTCATATGTAAACTTTGAATTAAGCTATGACAACTTTCATTTAAAGAAGGATCGTATTTTTAGGGTTGTTGCCGATATTAAAACTCCAACAGAAACAATTAATGGGAAGGGACCGTCTTGGGCCGTTCCTCCCCACATAACTGAATTTCCTGAAGTTGCAGCTGCGGTTCGTGTTCTTAGTGATATTATACTTTTTAAAAAAGACAATTTAACGTTCAACGAAACAGAATCCTTGTGGGCAGATGCAGATTTTTTCACTGTTTTTGATTATAAATTGCTAAAAGGGAACCCGCTCACAGTTTTAAAAGAACCTTTTAGTATTGTGTTATCTGAAACTTCAGCAAAAAAATATTTCGGTGATAATGATCCTATTGGGCAGACCATTCTAATCACCGACGATGCTTTTCCATCAACGGTTACCGGTATTATGGAAGATATACCAGTAAACTCTCAAATACAGGGTGATGTAGTAATATCTATGACAACTATTACAAAAAAGTTTGCTGAAGGTGTAAATGATCAATGGGGCAATTATGGGCCTTTTGCCTACCTCTTACTTAAACCCGATACAAATGCAAAGCATCTTGAAAGTAAATTTCCAGCATTTCTTGAAAAGTGGAGTGGCAAAGAAATGAATAAATCACAAATGTTTCCAACACTTTTGTTAGAACCGTTAAAAGATGTTTACCTCAAATCAGATCGTGGAGGTTTTGTTACCGGAAATATTAAAAACGTATATGTTTTCTCAATAGTTGCTATGCTAATATTGCTAATTGCATGTATGAACTTTATAAACCTTACAACAGCTAGATCTTCAGAACGGGCAAAAGAAGTAGGAATTAGAAAAGTAGTTGGGGCTGCAAAATCTCAATTGGCTAGACAATTTATTGGAGAATCTGTTTTAATTTGCCTTATCGCTTTTTTATTGACATTAGTCGTTACATCACTATTATTACCATCATTTAATCAATTAGCGGGGAAAACAATTAGCCAAGGAATTTTTGAGATTCCTCTTTACATACTATTACTTTTTTTGGCAGCTACTGGGATAGGGTTATTAGCAGGAATTTATCCAGCTTTAATACTTTCTTCATTTAAGCCAACCACAGTTTTAAAAGGGAGGTTTACTACTGGAGCAAAAGGCAATTTTTTACGAAAGGGTCTTGTGATATCGCAGTTTACTATTTCAATTGCATTAATTATTGGAACCATTGTAGTTTATTCACAAATGAGCTATATGAATAATCGTGATTTAGGGTTCAAAAAAGACCAGATTCTTGTTCTTGATACCAATAGCGATAAAAATAGGGATGTACTAAAACAGGCTACATCTAGTTTGTCAAATATTAAAAACGCCTCTTTGTCATCAAGTGTTCCAGGAACGGGCAATTTAATAGCATATTCAGAAATAGAAAATATAAAAGGGGATTTACAAGTAGCGAACCTTGATTTATATTTCGTAGATTTCGATTACATTTCTTTATTTAATATTCAATTAGCTGCTGGAAGACCTTTTTCGCGTGAATTTAAAACAGACACCACACAGGCAATGGTGCTTAATGAAGCCGCAGTAAAAATGTTTGGATATAGTTCTCCAGAACAAGCTATAGGAAAACGTTTTAAACAATGGGGGCATGAAGGAAAAATCATTGGTGTTATTAAAGACTTTCATTTTCAGTCATTAAAAAAACCAATAAAGCCATTGAGCATGCGTATCAATCCAGATCGAGGTGATTATTTGTCCATAAATATCTCTACCTCTAATCTTGCTTCAACTATGGCAGCTGTTGAAAATCAATGGGAAAAAATCATTCCAAACAAACCTTTTAGTTATTATTTTCTAGATGAGTTTTTTGGTCGCCAATACAAAAGCGAAGAACAATTTGGCAAATTGTTCTTAAATTTTGCCTTACTGGCAATTTTTCTATCCTGTCTAGGGCTGCTTGGTTTGGCTTCATATACTACAATACAGCGAACTAAAGAAATAGGGATTCGTAAAATTATGGGTGCATCTGTATCTAGCATTTTAAATTTATTATCTCGTGATTTTTTAAAATTAGTGGCCATTTCTTTTTTCGTAGCCACACCTGTTTCTTGGTTTTTTATGCAAGAATGGTTAATGGATTTTGCCTATCGAACGACTGTCAGTTGGTGGGTGTTTCTTGCTGCTGGAGTTATGGCTATGCTTATTGCTTTAATAACAGTAGGTTTTCAGGCTATTAAAGTAGCAATTTCAAATCCAGTAGATGCATTAAGAACAGAATAAATATAAAACATCATGATCAAAAATTATTTTAAAATCGCGTGGCGTAATTTTAAAAAAGACAAGAGCTTTACATTTATTAACTTACTAGGCTTAGCGACAGGTTTTGCTATTACACTACTTATCGTTCAGTATGTTAGGTTTGAGTTCAGTTATGAAAATACGCATGTAAATGCGGATAGACTAGTACGTTTAACCACCGATTATATGGATGGTGAGACTGTGGCAGAGCAAGATTGTGAAACTAATCCGCCTTTGGGACCTCTAGTAACTACAGAATTGCCAGAGGTCGAAAATTTTACTAGAGTTTATCCTTTGGGAGAGCCCACGGTTAATATCTCCATTGAAAATGAGCATTTTATATTAGATAAACTGTTTGCCGTAGATAATGCTTTTTTTGATATGTTCACTTGCCCTTTATTGTATGGTGTAAAAAAGGATATTTTTAAACAACCCAACCAAGCTGTTTTAACAGAGAGCACAGCGCTTAAATACTTTGGTAAAAAAGATGTTGTAGGCGAGATGCTGGAAATACCTCTATCGCAAGGATTGGTATTATTGAATATTGTTGGCGTAGTTGCAGATAGCCCCCCCAATACCCATTTAAAGTTTAATATGCTTATTTCTTATCCTACCATGTTATCTGATAAGGCATTGCAAGGGGAGTATGGAGAAGAAGAAGATAATTGGGGCGGGAACAATACATTAACCTACATATTATTGGCTCCTAATGTAAATTATGATGATTTTACAACGTCATTTAAAGAGTTTAATAAACGTTTAAAGGAAGAAAAGGGTTTTAAAAAGGCAAGATTTATTGGTCAAAAAATTGGTAAAATCCACCTATACTCACATAAAACTTTTGAAACCGAACCCAATGGGAAAGCTTCTTCGGTATTTTTCTTATTGGGCGTAGCGTTTTTGGTTATTATTAGTGCTTTTGTAAATTATATTAATCTGGCGACCTCTAAAGCTTTGGACAGGGCTAAAGAAGTTGGTATTCGAAAAGTGGTTGGGTCGACAAGGACACAGTTAAGAATTCAATTTTTGATTGAATCACTTCTTATTAATGTCGCTGCGGGAATCTTTGCCATAACTTTGATTTTAGTTTCAAAAACTAAATTTATTGAGGTGGCTGGATTGCCGGCAGATTTCAGCATTTTTGGAGCTGTGTTTTTTTGGATAATACTCGGCGCTTTTATTTTATTGGGTGTATTGTTTTCAGGATTGTATCCTGCATTAGTGCTGTCTTCATTTAAACCATCCTCTGTATTAAAAGGAAAGTTTACACACTCAACACAAGGTGTGTTGTTTCGCAAATCTTTAGTCGTTTTTCAATTTTCAATGACTATTATTTTGCTCATTCAGATCTTTACCATTAATAAGCAATTAGAGTTTCTTCAAAATATAGATTTAGGTGTAAATACGAATCAAACGGTGGTTGTAAGTGCCCCTACTCAAAATACCGAACGTAAGAATTATAGCGTATTTAAACAAGAATTATTGGCAAATGCTTCAGTAAAATCGGTTGCGCTTTCAGGTTCTGTACCTGGGCAAATGGCAAGTCAAATGAGTACAACTACGGGAATCAACCTTTCAGAAATAATTGAAGATCATAATTATAATTTTTATTTAACCACAATTGATGCCAATTATATCCCTGTAATGGGGATGACACTAATTGAAGGCAATAATTTTGACGAGACAAGCCATCCAGATAAGAGAGAGGTCATCGTTAACGAAGAAGCCATTCGTTTATGGGGAATTCCTGAAACCAAGGAGGCCATAGGTAGAAAGTTGAAGTTTTGGGGGAGTGAATGGACCATAAAAGGAGTGCTTAAAAATTATCATCAAGAATCGGCTAAATCTGCACATATACCAATTATTCATAGATATTTTGACCAGTTTCAGGGGTTTGCCAGTATTAAATTTAATAACACAGACCCTAAAGAACAAATTGCTCAAATAGAGGCTGTTTATAAATCTGTTTTTCCAACGGCCCCATTCTCATACTTTTTTATGGATAACGAATATGATAAACAGTATAAGGCCGATAAGCAATTTCAAGATGTGTTTAGTGTGCTTACGGGATTTGCCATTTTAATTGCTTGCTTAGGTTTATTTGGTTTAGCCTCATTTACCGTTTTAAAGCGGAAAAAAGAAATTGGTATTAGAAAAGTTATAGGGGCTAGTATATTAAACATTTTGGTGTTGCTCTCTAAAAACTTCATAAAAATGGTTTTTTTAGCAATGCTTATAGGTATCCCTATTACCTATTTAATAGCAACAAAATGGTTAGAAAATTTTGCTTTTCGAATAGAGCTAAACTGGTGGCTGTTTGTGCTCCCTATAGTTTTAATTATGGGATTGGTTGTGTTTTCAATTAGTATTAAAACGATTAATGCTGCTATTGTAAACCCCGTACAATCTTTAAAAGATGAATAAATAAAAGATTATGCTTAGAAATCATTTCAAAATCGCATGGCGAAACCTTGTTAAGAACAAAGGGCTTTCCATTATCAATATTATTGGTCTAGCTTTAGGAATGGCGGTGGTTATCCTTATAGGGTTATGGATAAATGACGAAGTTACTTATAACCAAAATCATGAGAACTATGATCGGATTGCTCATGTGCTGTTGAATAGAACGGCTAATGGTGAAACACGAACACGCACCCCAATTCCTTTTCCTCTTGGAGAAGAAATAAGAAAAAAATATGGTGATAGTTTTGATTATGTCGTAATGAGTTCTTTCCATGGCGATAATATTCTATCTATAGATAACAAAAGCCTTTCTATGTACGGAGGCTTTATGGAGCCTGATGCTCTTAGGATGTTATCCTTAAAAATGATGTATGGGGATTGGGGCGGACTTAAAAAACCTAATTCTGTTGTTATTTCGCAGTCTACAGCAAAAGCATTTTTTGATGATATTAATCCTATTGGAAAGTTTATAAAAGTTAATAATCTTTTGAATGTAGTTGTAACAGGTGTATATCAAGATATCCCATTTAATGCAAGGTTTCATGGCTTAGAGTTTATTGCGCCTTGGGAATTATATGTAACTTCCCATGATTGGGTACGATATGCCCGTGACAACAACCTATGGGATAATAATTCTTACCAATTGTTTGTGCAAATTGCTGATGGTACAGATATGACATTAGTAAATGCAAAAATTAAAGATGCCATTTACAACAATTTACCTGATTATAGCAGAAGCCATCCAGAATTAGTATTGCACCCTATGAAAGATTGGCATCTAAGATCCAATTGGAAAAATGGTGTTAATATTGGTGGATTTATACAGTATGTTTGGTTATTTGGTGTGATAGGTCTTTTTGTATTGCTTTTAGCCTGTATTAATTTTATGAATTTAAGCACGGCACAATCAGAAAAACGTGCCAAGGAAGTGGGAGTCCTTAAGTCTATAGGTTCTTCTAAACGTCAACTGATAAATCAGTTTTTAAGTGAATCTTTTTTAGTGGTTGTATTGGCATTTATACTTGCAGTTAATCTTGTTTTTTTAGCAATACCTGCATTTAATCAATTGGCAGATAAACAAATTATATTTCCTTATAAAAACATGTTGTTTTGGCTAATTAATGTTGGGTTTATATTGGTTACAAGTATTATTGCTGGCAGTTACCCAGCATTTTACTTATCCTCTTTTCGTCCTGTAAAGGTTTTAAAAGGCACTTTTAAAGCTGGCAAAATGGCTATGACATTTCGTAAAACACTAGTGATTGTTCAATTTACGGTGTCTGTTATACTTGTTATAGGAACCATTGTGGTGAAAAAACAAATTGACCATTCTAAAAATAGACCTATAGGCTATGAAAAGAATAGACTGGTAATGATTGAAAAGGTTACAGAAGATTATGAAGGTAAATACAATACTTTACGGAGTGAACTTTTAAACAGTGGGGCCATTGCAGAGATGTCCGAATCCTCAAGCCCATTAACCGATGTATGGTCTAGTGGTGGCGGATTTGAATGGGAAGGAAAAGATCCGAATTTTTTAACCAATATAGTAACTGTTTGTGTGTCTCATGATTATGGAAATACTGTAGGATGGGATCTTGTAGAAGGACGCGATTTTTCCAGAACATTTTCAACAGATTCCACAGCATTCATTCTCAATGAAGCAGCTGTAAAATATATGGGGATAAAAAACCCCATAGGTAAAACAATAAGATGGAATAATCAAGAACATCAAGTTATTGGCGTAGTAAAAAATATATTGGCAGAATCTCCTTTTGAACCTGTAAAACAAGCCGTTTACATGATAAAGTATAATAACACGAATTGGATAGAATTAAAGCTCAATCCATATAAAAGTGCAAACGAATCGTTGGCAGCGGTAAAAACTGTTTTTAATAAATACATTCCTAATGTGCCATTTGAGTATCAATTTGTGGGTGATGCTTTCGCTAAAAAGTTTGTTGCGGAAGAACGGATAAGAAAACTATCGACCGTATTTACATTTTTTGCCATTTTTATTAGTTGTCTGGGGCTTTTTGGATTGACCTCTTTTATTGTAGAGCAGCGCACCAAAGAAATAGGTATTCGTAAAGTGGTTGGCGCTTCGGTGTTTACCCTATGGAAGCTGCTATCTAAAGATTTTATAATGCTTATAGCCCTTGCAATTATCATAGCTGTTCCTCTAGCTTATTACGGGGCAACTCATTGGTTAAATAATTATGAATATCGAACAGAAATATCTTGGAAGGTTTTTGCTATATCAGGAATAGGGGCTGTTGCTATGACACTATTGACCGTAAGCCTACAAGCAATAAAAATAGCTAGGGCAAACCCTATAAAAAGTTTAAAAATAGAATAATGGAATTAATGATTGGTCATAAAAAATAATATTATGTTAAAACATAACATCTATAATTAAAAAATAAACAAAATGCTACTACAAATAAAAGACCTTTTTAAGTGGGTGAATTCCGGAGGAAACAGAATATTCTTGTTAAATGACATAGAACTAACTGTTAATGAAGGAGATTTTATTTCCATCATGGGACCATCGGGATCTGGAAAAACAACCTTGTTAAATGTTATAGGAATGTTGGACGATTTTAATGAAGGTGAATACAGTTTTCTTCATGAACCTGTACATAAATTAAAAGAAAAGCACAGAGCGAATCTATACAAGGAGTACATAGGTTTTGTTTTTCAATCTTATCATTTAATAGACGAATTAACGGTTTATGAGAATATAGAGACGCCCCTGCTTTATAAAAACTATAAATCATCAGAACGCAAATCCTTGGTGGCAGATATGTTAGATCGATTTAATATTGTTGGAAAAAAAGACTTGTTTCCTACACAATTAAGTGGCGGACAGCAACAGATTGTAGGTATTGCAAGAGCACTAATTTCAAATCCTAAACTTATTCTGGCCGATGAGCCCACAGGTAACCTTAATTCTAAGCAAGGTGAGGAAATCATGAACCTTTTTAAGCAATTAAATGATGAGGGGGTCACCATCATTCAGGTGACCCATTCTGAAAAAAATGCGACCTATGGTTCGAGAATCATTAATCTATTGGATGGAAGAATTATTAACACCGTTTAATTATTAGAATGAAGGTAAAAAAACTTATTGAGACACTTAAATCTTTAGATGGAGATATAGATGTTTATATACCTAATAACACTTTGGGAGATAAGTATTGTTTGGCATTTTCAATTACAAAAAGCTCATTAAAACATCACCTTGGGGCTCAGGAAGATTTTATCATTATTGATGTTGAAGAACATAAGTTTACTAACTTAAAAAATGACAAACTAGTATGATACAGACTTATTATAAAAGCTATCTATTAATAAGGATAAAAAAAAATATAATATGGATTTTTGTTTGGAATATTTTTTTTAGCGTAGGGTTTGCTCAAAATAATCAGCAGTTTTCATTTACCTTAGAGAACTGTATTGCATTGGCTTTAGAAAATAATAACGATTTAAAAAGCTCTAGTCTTGAAACAAAATCATCAAAGGTTAATTATAAGCAATCAATAAACCAGTTGCTACCTACTCTTAATGCCAATTATAATATCGGGGTTAGTAATGGTAGGAGCATAGATCCGTTTACAAATAGTTATAGTAATCAAGAGCTTACCTTTTCTTCGCTTGGTGTAAATTTAAGTACCACTGTTTTTAATGGGTTTAGAGTGTTAAATAGTATTAAGCAGAGCAAGCTTAATTTAAAAGCTTCTGAGATGGCATTGGAAGAAGCTAGACAAAATTTAATCCTTCAGGTTACCGTTGGATACATTCAAATTCTTAATAGCAGGGATCAATTAGAGCTTTCTAGATCACGATTAGTAACCACTGAAACCCAATTAAAAAGATTAAAAACACATTATGATGAAGGTATTGGGAATCCGGTAGATTATACCGATATGCAAGGGCAGTATGCCATCGATAAAGTTAATATTGTTGAGGCAGAAAATAATTTTAAATCAGCAATCTTAGACTTTGTAACTTTGCTGAATATAGACTTGGATTCGGAAAAAGATTTTGAAAATATTTCTGGATTGATTGCATCTGATGAATATGCACTTTCGGCAAACGATGTATATAAAGAAGCCTTACGAAATCTTGCAACATTCAAATCAAAACAATTTCGTATTGATGCTGTCAATAGTGGTATCAAGGTAACACGATCGGGGTATTATCCAGAAATATCTGTTTTCGGTCAATTAAATACCAATTATTCAAGTGCCGCAGAAGTATTTACCGAAACAGGAAGCAGTATAACCGAAACAGGAGATTTTGTGACCATTGCAAATCAAGATTATCCAGTGCTTCAAAACGAAAGACAATTTGCTGGAAGTAAAATTAGTTACGAAGACCAATTTGATAACAATCTTAATTCTGTTGTCGGTCTTTCGGTGAGAATTCCTTTGTTTAATGGTTTTAAAGCAAAAAACTTGGTACAATTACAAAAAATAAAATTAGAGGAAACCCAGTTAGAACTAGAGAATACAAAATTACTTTTTAAACAAGCTATAGAACAAGCATACAATAACATGGAATCTGCATTTAGTAGATATCATATTTTATTGGATCAAGTAGCGTCATTCAAAGAATCATATAGAATAAATGAAGTTCGATTTAAAAATGGGGTGTCGAATATTGTAGAATATATAACTAGTAAAAATAATATGGATACCGCTCAGCTTAATTTAAATAAAGCTAGGTATGAATATTTGTTACGAGTGAAAATTTTAGATTATTATAGAGGGCTTTAGTTCTATAAACCTCATGATGTTTCAAAAAAAAACAAATCCAAAACTATAATTATCACTGGTTTTTCATAAAGAACTCATTTAAAGTTTTTCTTCTTTTATTTTCCTTAAATGCTCTTAGTGTTAGGTGCAGCAATTAAAATTTATGAAGCATGGATAAGGAATGACACTGTCTAAAAGGATCTCGAAGCTCAAAAAAAATGTCTCGGAATTAGAGCTCACTTAAAAATCAGATAACCCCTCATTTTTATTTAATTCGTTAAATGGCATGTATCCACTAATAGTAAAAAACTCAAATGATGCACCAGAAGCAGTTATTATATTATCGGAACCCATGCGCTATACTTCCGGATTACTTTAGGGAAATACATACATTGTTTGTTATTAACACCTGTTTAATTAATAAAGTCTTAAAAGGAAGGATAGTTGTCGATCGTATGTACACCTATGGGGAAATATACGCTGATAGCATAATTATTGATTTGGCATATTAGTTTTTAAGTCTATAAACTTTATCACATCAAAACGACAAGAACAATAAATGGGCACTTTTGGTTATTTGTAAATAAATTCCTATAGCCTAAGATAAGCAATGTCCTTAGTGTATATATATTTTAATAAAGTCTTTAGGTTTCTATCAAAATTTGGGCATATAAATATTAAATCATTATGTGTTAGCATAATATATTCTGTGTTGGGAATAAAAATTTTTCATTTTCACCTTATATTATGTAATCGTAACACACTGTTATACTATAGTTTTTGATAAAATTCAGGATAAAATGCAAAAAAATCGGTTAAAATGTTGTTTTTTAAGATAAATTGCATAGTTTTGTTATTCATAATCAAGAAAATTTGTAATATGAAAATGAAAATTATATTTTTTAGTCTTAGTTTATTTTTAATAACAGGAGCAAGCTTTGCCCAAAAAGATGCTCCAAAAAGCATTATCAGTGAAAAAGTAGGTATAAAAAAATACCATGACAAGGATGAGTTGGATCGCATGCAAAAAGGTCAATTATTAGAACTTTATATTGAGAGAATAAAACTTCTGGTTAAAACTTTACCTTACATAGCATTTGCAACAAAACCAGGTGTGACCATGTCTACTTTAGGTATTCCTAATACAAAAGATAATAGAGAGACCCTGGAAGACGAATTTGAAGCTTCGGATGCATTTCTGGAAACAACTCTTAATTTTCAAAGGACGATGTTGCCCTATTCGGATAAAAGTAACTTAATAGCGGCGATCATATTTTATGAAGATACCATGAAGGCACTGCACCAATACAGTGAATTTCGTTAACAACCATTTGCTCATACAGTTATTTGTTGTTTGATAAATAATTAGTATAAATTTCATTGAATATTAAGGTCTAAAAACTAAAATTCAAGTTAAACCTTTTGTCTATTTTGTGGTGAGTTTATTTATTAAGTACGCTTTTTAGCAGAAATAATACATAAACAAAGTCATTATAGTATTATAGATTTTTCTTTTTTTGTTTTAAATTTATATAAGAATTTTATCGATAAGATCTCATTGATTTTTTATGGTTTATTATCATAATCCCTTCCATTTTGGAAAAGGATCTGGTTATTTTATTTCCGTATTTTATCTTTTTATTATATGGTATGATGCTATGTTTTGTAGAAAGATTTCATCTAGAAATAAAAGCATGGCTTTTCGCTTAAGTAAAAAGTTGAAAATACGTTCAATAAAATTTATGCCAAATCACATTAAGATTCTATTTATATAGGGTTATTAAAAGAAGTATATGCATTATATCGAATAATTTTGTAAGTTAATTCTTTTCAAAATGTGCATTTCATCGAATTTATTGGCTTTTTGTGGAATTTAATTATGAATAATTGTAGATTTGAACTAAACATATAGTAAATATTAATCGTTATGAAAAAAATTACCCAAATCATGATGTTGTTTCTAATAATAGGAAGTGCATCAGCTCAGCAGGAAAAAGGAATAATAGGTACGGAAAACTGGCTAAATAATTGGACGGATTTTGATCCTAAAAGAATAGATTATGGAGAACCGAGCCAAATACTAACAGGTAATATTTCTACAGACACTAAATTATATAAGAAAGACACTTACTTATTATTAGGTAATGTTTTTGTTACAGATAGTACAACACTTACTATAGAGCCAGGAACTGTAATTATTGGAGATTTTGAAACAAAAGGATCTTTAACTATTGCTAAAGGAGCAACTATAATAGCAGAAGGTTTGGAGACAGACCCCATAGTGTTTACTTCTAATAGAAGTGTTAAAAAACCAGGTGACTGGGGAGGTTTGATTTTATTAGGGGACGCTCCAACTAATAAATTTGGAAATGGTTCTATAGCATCACAATATGCAAACCTTGATTCATCTTCTTATAGATATACTAACTATGGTGGAACGAATACAAATAGCAATTCTGGAGTATTAAAATATGTAAGAATAGAATACGCGGGAAGAAAATTAAGAAAAGGATTTAATTTTGATGGCATATTATTAGCTGGAGTAGGAAGCGAAACAGTATTGGAAAATATTATGGTAAGTTATTGCGAAGGAGATTCTTTTGAAATACTAGGAGGAAATGTTAATTTGCTTAAGGCGGTTTCTTACTGCTCTAACAGTAATGACTTTAAGTTTAATTTAGGAGCACAATCAAACTTAGAGAATTCATTAGCTGTTCGATCTCCATATGCAACTAGTAGTGCTGGTGCAACATGTTTACAAATTACTTCATATGATAAAAAAGAAGAAGTTGATTTCACTAAGGAAGGAACTTCGGTAGTTGCTAAAAACTTGACTTTATTTAATGATAGTAATGATTTAAGTTCTCACATTAAAATGGGCTTGATTAAAGAGGCTATTTTCATAGGTGAAAATGCAACGCTTGATATCAATAAAAGTGTTATTTCTGGATTTAACCCAGCAGTAATACTGGATGATAAAATAACGATTAATCAAGAGAATTTGGAAAAAATTAAATTTGTTGATATGTATTTCAACAATTGTAATGGTAATATTTTTAAAGAATATAACTCCAATAATGAGGATTTAGAGAATTGGTATGGTAACAGATCTTTTTATAACGTATACGCAAAAAGTCAGAATTCGGAAACATTCATTGATTTGAAGAATAATAAAAGACCTGACTATAGATTACGTATCAATAAAATAATAGCAGCCAATAGTAAAAATTAAAATAAGAAATTTTATTAGTTTTCCCTAAACCTATAAAGAGTTCTTTTTATTAAATAACCAACCGACAATTATTACAACAAGGTGATTTTCAATTCTAATAGTATCATTGTTAGAACGATAATTGTTTCTAAAAAGTTTTATTAACTAAAGAGAATGATATCGTATGCGAAATTTTACTATTATTAATATTGTCGTTGTTGTTGTATTTTTGTTTGTGGCTGGGCATACAGGTGCACAAATAGTACATAAACCTGGTTTAGGCTTTACCCAGGCTTGTGCCAGCCCTTCTTTTAATACCTATAATACTACATTTGAATTTGAAGAAGGATTAATAAATATAGCTTCCAATCAATTTATAATTGAACTTTCAGATGATACCGGGAGCTTTTCAAGTCCTGAAGTAATTTATACCTCAACGGCTGGTGAAATTACAAGCTCGCCAGCTACCATTCCTTTTTCTATACCCACTACAACTGCGGGAGAAGCATATAAGATTAGAATTAAAAGTACCTCACCAGGTTCGACAAGTAGTGGTTCAAACGCCTTTCCAGCATACTATAAAATTCAAGACACCCCTTTTTCAATCAATAATTTAAACGATACAGGTGTTTACTGTGCTGGGGGAAGCTACTTATTAACAATAGATAACCCAGGGACAGGAGATAACGATTCTCCTTTACAATATCCTTCACTTACATTTAATTGGTTTAAGGAAACAAGCCCGACCACATCTGTTTTTGTTGCAGAAGGAGCAAGTTTAGAAGTAAGCGAAGAAGGTACTTATTTTGTGGAAACAAATTATGGAAGCTGTACTTCAAATTCATTTTCCAACAGAGTAACAGTAAGCCAGGCAACTTCTGGTGGTACCAGTAGTATAAACTCTAGTTTAGGAAATCCATTTTGTTCTAGTCAAGGCTTAACAACCTTAACAGCAACATCCGGTTCCGATTATCAATGGTTTAAAGATGGTAATGAGATCGATGGCGCGATAAATCGTACCTACGAAACGAATGAGTCTGGAGTATACGCTGTAAATGTCTCTTTAGGGAGTTGTTCAACAAGCGCATCCATAGATTTGGATGCCAATCAATTTACAAGTAGTATTGATATTCCCGAAGCGCCAGCTATAAACTTAATGCCAGCTAGTGGTTCGTTGACCGTAACCCTTACAGACACAGCTAACAGCCCTGAATATGAATGGTATTTAAATGAATCTTTAATAGCGGGAGCTACTAATAATACTTATGAAGCAACACAAGTTGGTAATTATAAAGCGATTATTAAGCAAACTACGGGATGCATATCATCAAAAGAATATCTTTTTGTAATACAGGATACCTTTCCAGATGTTGAAAACATACCTAATTTAATAAGCCCCAATGGTGATGGTATAAATGATACTTGGGTAATTCCTCAAGCTTATACAAGTGGCACAAATACAGAAATTACGTTGATTAGTTCACAAGGAGAAATAGTATTTCAAACAAATGATTATCAGAATAATTGGCCTGTGGAAACATTGGATTTTACAGATGTAAATCCAGTCTTCTACTATATAATAACAACTGAATCCCAACAAACAAAAAAAGGTTCAATAACGGTAATAAAATAGTGTGAAAAAATATTTATTAAATATCGTTATATTCTTATGTTTTATGCAGCAATTCCATACTCAAGAAGATGGAGTTGTTTCGTTTACGCTACCTGTTAGGAATTCTTTGAAATTTAATAGATACATTATAAATCCTACCTTTAGTTTTGTAAGAGAACAAAACAGATATATTAGTTTTAATAATAAAAGACAGTGGGTTCAGTTTGAAGATGCTCCACAAACATATTTATTTGGTTATTCAGGAAGGTTTAGAGAAGACATAGGTGTTGGCGTGGGATTATTTCAACAAAATTATGGCGTATTGACCACCTTTGGAGGTATCTTAAATTTTGCTTACAATGTTGTTTTAGACAGGTATAGCAATTTAACCTTTGGTATGAATCTGGGATTTTACAAAAGTGGTTTGAACGAAGGTAAAATAGTAACAAATTTTCCAGATCCGTCATTAGATAATATACCTTCAAACTCTTTATTGACCGTAAATCCGGGAATAAATTATGGTATCGATTTTTTTGATTTTGGGTTGTCAATTAATAATGCTGTCTTATACAATCTAAAAACATCAAAAATGGTCGAGGATGATCCTGAGCAAAGTATTCAGGCACATGTTATGTATACAGGTTATGTTAATAGTCGTGGTTTTTTTGACGAAAGTAAGTTTTCTGGATTAATTAGATCAGAATTCAAAAAAGAAAAAACAGTGCTTTCTGGTATAGCTATGTTAACTGTCCCTAAAGGTGTTTGGGCGCAAGTAGGATATAACACTTTATATGGATTATCTGGTGGATTGGGGCTCAATATAAGCACCCAAATCTCCATAGAGTATAATTTTGAAAAAGCTATGGGAGACTTGGTGGATTTTGGAAACTCTCATGATATTACTTTAGCTTATAAATTTAAAAATAGATATAGATACAGATATAGTGGAGATGATGAAGAAAATTCAATCATTATTCCTGCTAAAAGAACAAGGCGTCCTATAGTTAGGAGAAAAGCGCCAGCTAAACCAAAAGTTTCTGCTGAAGAAAGGGCAGCAGCATCGGCTAGAGCTAAGGCCGAAGCAGAAGCTAGAGCTAAAGCCGCAGAAGAAAGAGCTAAAGAAAGAACAGCTGCCACCGAAGCAGCTAGGTTGAAAGCAGCAGCCGAGGCGAAAGCCAAAGCAGACGAAGCAGCTAGGTTGAAAGCAGAAGCCGAGGCGAAAGCCAAAGCAGACGAAGCAGCTAGGTTGAAAGCAGCAGCCGAGGCAAAAGCCAAAGCAGACGAAGCAGCTAGGTTGAAAGCAGCAGCCGAGGCAAAAGCCAAAGCGGACGAAGAAGTTAGGTTGAAAGCAGCAGCCGAGGCAAAAGCCAAAGCAGACGAAGCGGCTAGGTTGAAAGCAGCAGCCGAAGCGAAGGCCAAAGCAGACGAAGCGGCTAGGTTGAAAGCAGCAGCCGAGGCGAAGGCCAAAGCAGACGAAGCAGCTAGGTTGAAAGCAGCAGCCGAGGCGAAGGCCAAAGCAGACGAAGCAGCTAGGTTGAAAGCAGAAGCAGAGGCGAAGGCCAAAGCAGACGAAGCAGCTAGGTTGAAAGCAGAAGCAGAGGCGAAGGCCAAAGCAGACGAAGAAGCTAGGTTGAAAGTAGCAGCCGAGGCGAAGGCCAAAGCGGACGAAGCAGCTAGGTTGAAAGCAGCAGCCGAGGCGAAGGCCAAAGCAGACGAAGCAGCTAGGTTGAAAGCAGCAGCCGAGGCGAAGGCCAAAGCGGACGAAGCAGCTAGGTTGAAAGCAGAAGCCGAGGCGAAGGCCAAAGCAGACGAAGCAGCTAGGTTGAAAGCAGCAGCCGAGGCGAAGGCCAAAGCGGACGAAGCAGCTAGGTTGAAAGCAGAAGCCGAGGCGAAGGCCAAAGCGGACGAAGCAGCTAGGTTGAAAGCAGCAGCCGAGGCGAAGGCCAAAGCGGACGAAGCAGCTAGGTTGAAAGCAGCAGCCGAGGCGAAGGCCAAAGCGGACGAAGCGGCTAGGTTGAAAGCAGAAGCCGAGGCGAAGGCCAAAGCGGACGAAGCGGCTAGGTTGAAAGCAGAAGCCGAGGCGAAGGCCAAAGCAGACGAAGCAGCTAGGTTGAAAGCAGAAGCCGAGGCGAAAGCTAAAGCCGAAGAAGAAGAAAGAGCAAAATCACCAGTAGCGGATATTACCAAAACAATGAATAATTTGTTGACAAGGTTAGACGAAACCGTCGCTAGTAGAGATCAAGATCTTAAGGATTTAAAAGAAGAAAATGATTTAGGTGAAAAAGGTATTTTTAAAGCACCAAGACCTTTTAAAAGTATTACAGCAGAAAATGCTGCTTTAGAATCCTTGAAATCAGAGTTGGATGGTGTTATTAATACCCGAAATGAAAGAATTGAAGCACTGGAAAAACAATATGAAGGTTCGATTGATCCGACTGAATTGAAAATGCTGGAAAGATTAAAATCAGAACAGATACAGGCTTTAAGATCAAGAGAAAATTTAATGTCTGCACTAGATAAAATTAATATAGCTACAGAAATAGAGAGAAAACGAAGAATTAAACGTGCAGCTTACGATAATGCAGATGACAGGTATTCAAAAGATGTGGCTACGTTAAATAGAATCAAGCAAAGTACACCTGTAAGTTCTGTGCCACTTAAAGAAGAAGATTTTGATTTTGGAGAAAAGCAGGGCGGTAACATAAAAATTGTAAAAGATGTTAAAAATACAGAAAGCGGTTATTATTTAGTGCTTGCTGTACATAGTGATGTTGATAAAAGAGATGAGTTTGTAAAGAAAGCAGTATCTGCTGGACGATCAGATATAAACTTCTTCTACGATGAAAACACTAGTAAATATTTTATTTATTATCAAAAGTTTAATAGCGTAGAACAAGCAACAAAAGCTTTACAAGCTAAAGGTGACAAACCATATAATGGAAAAATGTCAATGGTTAAAATTGAAAATTAAGAAAGAAAATAATTAAGAATATGTAACAAAATTAGCCTAGCTATACTTTATCTGATTGAGCCCCATACTAATGAGGATAAAGAAGCATCAAATATAAACTATTATGAAAAAACCTACTATTTTTAAAAAAGAACTAATTGTTCTACTGATATTTTTGTTCAGTTTACAATTATTCGCTCAAAATCAAGTGCCCTTCACACCCAGATTTAATCAAGATTTGAAGGGTGATATCGTTCTGATAGGTAATAATATTTTGGGACCAGATAACAATGATTTCAATAATAACTCAACATACAACCATACGGTTGATATGAGGTATATTGACATTGATTCAGATGCAACAACGTTTAGTTCGTCGAGTGCGGATTTGGCAATACCTATTAATCCTAATATTCCCGCCGCAGCCAATGATTGTTATGAAATTGTACATGCAGGTCTCTATTGGAGTGCGGTTACAAGTGGTTCTGAATCTATTAACAATGTAAAATTAAGGGGACCATCAGGTGGCTATAATGATATTGTGGCAGATGATGTTATTTTTGATGCAGGAAGCACGTCGGTAGATGGAGGTAATAGTTTTCCATACGCATGTTATGCGGATGTCACCAATATAATAAGAGCATTAGGAACCGACCAAGGAACCTATACCGTTGCAAATGTATCATCGGCTGAAGGACAAACAGATACGTTTAGCCCCAGAAACGGTACAGGATATTCTGCAGGTTGGTCTTTATTTATAGTTTATCAAAATCCATCATACCCAGGTAAATCAATTACTAGTTTTGATGGATTTAGTACCATTACCAGTGCCAATAATCCTACGGTGGATGTGGCTGTTTCTGGATTTAGAACAGTACCGGCACCAGCGCCAGTAAGAGCCAATTTTGCATTTGCAGCCTTAGAAGGCGATAAACCAATTACAGGAGATCGATTAAGAATAAATGGCACTAGTTTATCAGATTTGAACCGCGCTTCAGATAACTTTTTTAATAGTTCGGTCACTGGACCGGTTACTAGGCAACCTAATAGTAGTAATGCTCTAGGGTTTGATACAGGTATATTGGCTGTTCCCAATCCAAGTAATGGTGTTATTGACAATGATGATACAAGTGCAACAGTACGTTTGGAATCTACTGGAGATACTTATTTTCCCTATTTCTTCGCTTTTGCGGTTGATATTATTGCACCTAATATGGTACTTACCAAGACCGTTGAGGATGCTTCGGGAAACAATATTGGAGGCGGATTGGTAGGTCTTGGAGAGGAATTAAATTATATTATAGGTTTTCAAAATACAGGAAATGACGACGCTACAGGACTTACGATTAGAGATATCCTTCCAAGAAATATTGAGTTTGATTACCCCGCAGATATGGGCTTATTGCCACCCGGGATTACTGTGCAAAGTTATAATCCAACAACCAGGGAACTTATTTTTGCCATAGACGATTCTGTAGTTGAGGAAAACGATCCTGTGCTGGAAATTCGTTTTAAAGTGACGGTGGTAAGAGAATGTAGTTTGTTGAATAATGCATGTGATAACATTGTAAGCAATCAGGCATTTTCAACATATAGAGGAACATTAAACCCTTTGTTTGTTATTTCAGACGACCCAAGTTATAGCACCAATACAGGGTGTTTAATTACACCGGGAGCTACTAACTTTTTGGCAGATATTAATTGTACGTTTGAAGAAGACGTTATACTCTGTGGTGATAATGTCGTATTAACGGCAGGAGCCGACTACGACACATACTCATGGTCCACAAGTCCTTCTGGAACTCCGGTAATAGGAACCACACAATCTATAACAGTGACCACCCCTGGGACGTATTATGTTCGCAATACAGCAACAGCGCCTTGTCAATCCATCGATCAGATATTTAATGTTATTACCTATGGAGCGGGTGTTACCAACCCTTTGATTCCATTTGCAGATCAGGTAGTTACATGTCCTAATGATGGAAAAGAGCTGCCTAATATTTTTATGTGTGGTGCGAATGATACCAGGTTTATTGATACAAATATTACGGATACATCCTCAATAATTTGGGAACGGTTGGATGACACAAGTTGTGCTGCAGTTCCCGATATTAGGTGTGCCAATGAAGAGGTTTCTTGTACATGGAACCAAGTTCAAACAGGACCGGATTATTTGATAGATACGGCAGGTCAATATAGATTGACACTAAATTATACTGGTGGTTGTTTTAATCAATTTTATTTCAATGTTTATGAAAACGTTTTGGTACCTACGGCCACAACTAATGATATTATTTGTACAACACCGGGAGAAATTATTGTAGGAGATGTTCCTAGTGGTTATGAATATAGTATTGATAATGTGAATTTCCAGCCAAGTAATATGTTCTCTATTACGACTGCAGGCATTTATACTGTTTATATTAGACAAATTGGGGTGACACCTAATCCATGTATCTTTACCGTACCGAATATTCAAATAAGAGAAAGAAATTTTACCGTTTCAACAGCTATTACACAACCTTATTGTAATGGCGGACAAGGAAGTGTATTAATCGCGGCCAATGATGTTCGTCCGCAGTATTATTACTCAATTTACGACGGAGGCACATTAATAAATAGTGTAGGCCCCATAACCGCCAGTGATTATACGTTTGCGAACCTAAACCCTGGAACATATACCATAAATGTATCCACAGACGATGGTTGTGCTTACTCAGGAGATATAACGATAACAGAGCCACCATTATTAACGGCCACTGCGGCTTTAACAAGCCCATTGACCTGTACAGATGGTGAGATTACTGTATATCCCGTAGGCGGAACAGCTCCTTATTTCTATTTTGTTAATAGTACGACCGTTTTTCAAACGCTACCACAAATTCCTGTAACTGCTGCAGGAACATACAATATTAGGGTGGTTGATTCTAATAACTGTTTTGTTGATACATCAATAACGGTAAATGCTATATTGCCACCGGATTTTAATATTACCAAGACCGATATTTTATGTGCAGGCTCAGGTAATGTTGGAGAAATAAACGTTAATGTCACGAATGCTAACGGAAATAGTTTACGATATAGTATTGATAATGGTGCTACATTCTTTAATTCGCCTAATTTTACAGGGCTAGCTGCTGGAAATTATGAAGTCGTTGTTGAATACACTACAGGACCGGATGTGTGTGTTACGGCACCTCAAACCATTAGCATTATAGAGCTTTCACCAATAACTGGAACAGCGACATTAACCACACCTTATACGTGTATTTCGGATGGAGTTATAACGGTTTCCGGAGTTTCAGGTGGGACCGCTCCCTATACATACAGTATTGATGGGGTTACTTTTCAAGCTGGTCTAACATTTTCAGGATTAACAGATGGTACTTATACAGTTACTATAAGAGATGACAATGGATGTACACTTGTAGCACCGCCTATTACTATAGATCCATTGAACCCACCAACAGATTTAACTTTTAGTCATACTGCTTTAACTTGTCCGTCAAATACATCTGACGTAACCATTACTGGAACTACAGGTGGTTCAGGAGCATTGGAATATCAAATAACAGCACCGGCAGGATCAGCTACGGCATATCAGGCCTCAAATGTTTTTGCTGGATTAGCACCAGGAACTTATACCTTCCAGGTAAGGGATGCAGATAATTGTACTTATAGTGAATCTTATACTATTGACCCACTACCAGCATTAAGCGTCTTAGATCAATTGATAAATGATGTTACTTGTGTAGGTGCTTCAGACGGTGCCGTTCGATTTACGGTTTCGGGATCAACAGGTTTTACTTATACCATTAATGGAGGGGCTTCCACAGTAGGAACATCTCCTATTGATTTGACAGGCTTGGGAGCTGGAACGTACACAATTCTTGTAACGGACACTGCTACAAATTGTCAGGAAACAGCCTCTGTAACAGTAAATGAACCATCCGTATCATTAAGTGTTACGGCAACGGAGTCACCTATTACTTGTAACGTAGATGGCAGTGTCGTTATTAATGCCACAGGAGGTTGGGGCGGCAATACTTTTACGCTTACACAACCAGATACCACCGTTTTAGGGCCACAAGGAAGCAATACGTTTGCAAATTTAACGCAGGCGGGAACTTATACGGTAACAGTTACGGATGCAAATGGATGTACGGCGACCGACACCTTTGTTTTAAGTACGTCAACACCACCAACAGCTACTATAGGCGGAGACCTTTGTTATGATGGAGTAGATGCAGCAACACTGGTTGCCACTGCTTCTGGAGGACAAACGCCTTATGAATACAATATTAATGGAGGCCCTTTTGGATCTAGTAACACTTTTACTAATCTAACTCCCGGAACCTATACTATTATAGTAAGAGATGCGTATGGATGTACATTTACTTTACCGGCACAGACCATAGCTCCAGAATTAACAGTAAGTACGGTCTTGGCTAAAGATTTAGATTGTTCCGCAACGCCAGATGCTGTAATAACAGGTACCATTTCTGGAGGGACATCGCCATATACTTATGAATTGTCATTAAATGGAGGAGCATATGGTCCATTAGGATCTGTGGTAACACCATTTAATTATTTAACCGCAATAGCGGGAGATTACCGATTTAGAATAACCGATGCACAGGGATGTCAGGCAGAATCTAATGTCGTTACAATTACTCCGATAACAAACCCGACGGCTACTGAAACTTCGGTGAATCCAACTTGTAATGGTGCTGCAGATGGTTCGGTGCAAATAACCCCCGCAGGAGGTGTAGGTCCTTATGAATATAGTTTTGATGGAAGTGCCTTTACGGCCACATCCTTATATACAGGCTTAATTGCTGGTACCTATTCATATCAGGTAAGGGATAGTAAAGAATGTATTTTTAATGGTTCGATAACATTAACAGAGCCATCAGCTTTAGCAGCAACAGCAGCGGTAACAACACCATTTAGCTGTAGCGTGACTAATGCAAGCCAACCTGGTACGATAACGGTTACGACTACTGCTGGAACTGGTACGGCCCCGTACCAATACAGTTTTAATGGATCTGGTTATAGTGCGACCAATACTTTCGATGTCACAGATAATGGTTCGGACCAAACGATTAATTATTCGGTAAGAGATGCCCAAGGTTGTGTGTTTAATGACGCTGTTGTTATAACGGCATTAAATCCGCCAACATCCGGTTCTATTATTGGTAACCCTATAACATGTACAGCTACAACAAGTACTGTTACGGTAACCGAAGCGGCAGGAACAGGCGTAGCGCCTCTTACTTACGAAATAACGGCACCAGCAGCTTCTGCGACTTCCAATGGCACAGGTGTTTTTGCAGGATTGGCACCAGACACCTATACGTTTAGGGTTACAGATGCCGATGGTTGTTATTATGAAGAGACTTATACGGTAGATCCTGTTATAAATATTGTAGTCACTGGAACATTAATAAATGATGTAAGCTGTAATGGAGGTCTAGATGGCGCCGTGGATTTTACGGTTGGAAGTTTTGCAGGAACGTACAGCTATACCATTAATGGGGCGCCAGCAGTAACGGGACAATCGGCAACAACCATTAATTTAACTGGTTTGCCAGTTGGAGATCAGATCATTGTTGTAACAGACGAAACCACAGGATGTACAGATACGTTTACGGTAACAGTTACGGAACCGGCAAACCCATTAACATTTAGTACCACATCAACTAGTGTGTTTTGTTCTAATGATGAATCACAAATTACGGTTACAGCAGCAGGAGGTACACCAGGTTATATGTATGCTGCCGTTATAACTGGCGATCCTGCTCCCGTAGCATATGGTCCAAGTAATGTTGTGACTGTGGATACAAATTCTGGTGCAGATTTGGATTGGGATGTATATGTAAGGGACATAAATGGTTGTATTACCATGAATACCGTATCGGTGGTTAGTGATGCGCTACCAACGGTAACGACGCCTGCAATACCATCAAACCAATGTATGGTAACCTCTGCCTTTACTTTTACAGTAACAGGAACAGGTGTCGCACCATTGGAATATAGTATAAATGGCGGGGCTTCTTATCAAGCCAGTTCAACATTTACAGTAAATGCACCGGGAACTTATACCGTAACCATTAGAGACGGAAACGGTTGTACGGCAACTAGTGCCACAACAACAGAGGTTTTTGCGCCACTTGCAGCAAGTGCCACTTTAACGAAAGATTTAACATGTTCGGTGCCAACCGATGCATCCATGGATATAACGGTGTCTGGAGGTAATGCTCCTTTTGCTTATAGAGTCAACACAAATGGAGGCGGTTATTCAGGAGGCCCCATTGCGTTTGCAGGGACCACATTTACTTATCCGACAGCTACTGTAGGCACACATCAATTCGAAATTACGGATGCGAATGGTTGTACTGTAGAAACAAGTACTGTTACAACCAATGCTATTGTGCCAGTAACCGTTTCAGAAGCATCAGTAGACCCTACTTGTAATGGTTTTTCAGATGGATCTATTACTTTAACAGCATTAACAGGAGAAGCCCCTTTTACTTATAGTATTGATGCAGGAACAACTTTTGTGTCATCGAATGTATTTGGAGGTTTGACTGCGGGTAATTACGATTATGTTGTAAGGGATAGTAAAGGTTGTGATGCCACAGGAACGATTATATTAAACGATCCAGCGCTGATAGATGTTACTATAACCTCGACACCTATAGTGTGTAATATAAATACCCTTGGTAGTTTTACGGCAACAATTAACTCTGGTGGGGTAGCATCGTTTGTTTATACGCTTTATGATACCAGTTTTAATCAGTTGGCAACATCGGGACCAACAGCAGCAACATCCTATGATTTTCTAGGATTGACCTTTGGTGATTATTATATCACCGTAGTAGATGCCAACGGATGTGAATATAATAGTGGCATTCAAAGAATAGAAACACCTCCAATTTTAACATTAGATGGTTTTGTAGACTCTAACACTTGTGCTACGGGTGTCGATTATACAGTGACAACTACAGGAGGGATAGCACCGTATGTATTTTCAATTTTTGGACAACCAGCAACGGCATCACCGCCTCAGGCTAGCCCGACTTATACCTTTACAGGATTGCTTCATAATACCACTTACTTCTTACAAGTAGAGGATGTTAATAATTGTATTTCTATTTTAGAAATACTAACCCCTAATGCACCATCTACTATCCAAATTACAGGTACAACAAGTACAGATGTTACATGTAATGGTGGCTCAAACGGGACATTGAATTTTACAGTTCAAAATTATGATCCAACCGTTACGGATATAGATTATATAATTTTGGATGCGCTTTCTTTGTTACCAGTTACGCCTGCTATCAATGGAACGCTAACTGGAGCGGCAGGAGGACCCGTTTCTGGAAACATTACTACGCTACCGGCAGGAAGTTATGTGTTACAGGTTACAGAAGCATCAGGGACACAATGTCCTGCTAGTCATGCTTTTCAAATAACGCAACCAATTCAGCCTCTTAGTGCATCAGTTACCAGTAATATAAATGCTAATTGTAATACAGGAGCACAGCTTACCATTACAACAACAGGTGGAACAGGTCCGTATCAATATGCGGCTGGAGCCCCAGGTTTTTCACCAACATTTCCAGCTGATTTTGACCCGAATAACGTCCTTAATCTAGACGATACCATAAGAACAAATTGGGATATTGTGGTTAGAGACGCAAATGGTTGTGAAGTCACACTTAATGAAACCATTGTAAGAGATCCAGACCCAACAATTAACCCAGTAGCTCAGCAATGTTTTACAGGGACTCCTTTCAATATTACTATAACGGGAACAACTTCTACAGCCTCGGCAACATACAGTATTGGAGGTGCATATCAAGCGAGTCCAAACTTTACAATTAATGCCCCGGGAACGTATACGTTAAGTATCCAGGACGGTAACGGTTGTATCGCCTCAACATCGTATGTTGTAGAGCCTCAATTGTTATTGGATGCTAATATGACACAGGACTTAACTTGTACGGTAGATGCTAGTATTACGTTAACACCAACGGGTGGTACGGGAACTTACACAACTTTTGAAGTTAGTGTCAATGGAGGTCCATATAATGCGATAGGATCGACTTATACTACAGCTGCTTATGGAACCTATCGATTTAGAGTGATAGATTCGCAACTATGTGATGCAGAATCCAACACCATTACAGTCACACCAAGAACAACACCAACACTTACAGAGACACATACCGATGTAAGCTGTATTGGCGGTTCAGATGGTAGTATCGTAGTAACGGCATCCAATGGCATACCACCATATCAGTATAGTATTGACAATGGTGCAACATTCCAGGCGTCAAATGTATTTAACGGATTAAATGCAGCTGGTAGTCCATATAATGTGGTGGTAAGAGATGCTAAAAACTGTGATTCTGGAGCGACTGTAGTAAATATTACGGAGCCTATAGATGTTACTGGATTTGCAACATTAACAGACGGATTAACCTGTGGTGCTGGAAATGCCACGCAATCAGCTATTGTAACCATTACGCCTTCTGGAGGAACGGCACCTTATACTTATAGTTTTGATGGTGGTACAAATTACACCTCAAACAATACATTTACTACAAACGTAGCTGGTCCAGTATCTGCTATTATTAGGGATAGTAACGGATGTCTTAGTGCTCCGATTGTACAGAATGTACCAGCATTGGATCCACCAACAGATCTGGACTTTGTTTCTACACCAGTAACGTGTTTGGCATTGACCAGTGATGTTACCTTAACAGCAACAGACGGTGTAGGTCCATTGGCTTATGCTATTTTATCACCAGCGAGTGCAACTGGTAATGTAACAGGAGCTTCTTCTGGATTATTTACAGGATTAGCACCAGATACCTATTTATTTGAAGTGACCGACGCTAATGGTTGTACATACCAAGAGTCGTATACCGTAGATCCGGTAACCAATATTACGGTTTCAGGAGTGTTGGTTAATGACGTAAGCTGTAATGGCGGTTCGGATGGTGCCGTAGACTTTACGGTCGGAAGTTTTGCAGGAACATATAGCTACACAATCAATGGCGCACCAGCAGTAACAGGACAATCTGCAACAACCATTAATTTAACAGGATTACCAGCAGGTAATCAGGTGATTATAGTAACAGACGAAACAACTGGATGTACCGATACGTTCACGGTACCAGTTGGTGAACCTACTATATTAACACTTGTAGAGTCATCAAACATTAATGCAAACTGTAATTTTGGAGCCCAGGTAACGGTAACTGCAAGTGATGGAACACCAGCGTATACTTATGCTTTTGTTCAAGATGGTGTAGCACCGGTTCCTGGAGATTATACAAATAGCTCTAGTGCCGTTTTAGATCCAGCTACAAATGTAAATTGGGATGTTTGGGTACAGGATGCTAATGGCTGTACGGCACAAATAGATGTGGTTATTGCAACAGATCCATTACCAACGGTAACGGTTCCTGCATTGGCATCGAATCAATGTAACTTAACAGGAGACCCATATACATTTACTATAACAGGTAGTACAGGTGTAGGGCCTTTGGAGTACTCCATAGGAACCGGTTTCCAATCTAGTGGGACCTTTACGGTTTCGGCTGCTGGAACATATACAGTAACAGTAAGGGATGCGAATGGCTGTACGGCAACCAGTGCGCCTATAACTATTTATGAGCCTTTAGGTATAACGCCAACCATAACAGCATTGCCTAGTTGTCTTGACAATGATGGGGTGATTACAGTAGATGCATCCGGAGGATCAGGAACTTATACCTATGCTATAAGTCCGAATCCTGCATCCATAAGCTTAACCGGTAATGTGTTTTCTGGAGTACCATCAGGAACTTATACTGTTGAAATAACAGATACCGTAACCTCGTGTACAAACAATGTATCGGTAACATTGTCTCCCGCAACACCAGTAACATTTACTACAGATGTGGTTAATGTGAGCTGTAATGGCGGTAATGATGGTTCAATTACCGTAAATTTAGCAGCAAGTAACGATAATCCAATTTATACGTATGAGATAACGGCTCCTATAGTAGTAGCGCCGCAAACCTCGAATATTTTTACAGGATTGGTTGCTGGAAACTATACCGTACGGGTAAACTCAGGTAGAGGATGTTTCGATACGGCAGTTGTACCTGTTACAGAACCAACACTTTTAACGGTGTCTGGAACAGCAACGCCTTATGCGTGTGCACCAGATAATTCTGTAAATGCCTCTACATTGACCATTAATGAAGGAGCAGGAACAGGAACCGCACCATATACCTATAGTATAGATGGTACAAATTATTTTACTACAAATACATTTGATATCATAGATACAGGAAGTCCACAGACCATTAATATCTTTGTAAGAGATAATAATGGATGTGTAGCGACCAATACGGTTAACATAGCGCCATTACCAACATTAACAGCAGCCACAGTGGCCATTGCAACACCTATTGATTGTAATGGTACAGGTTCGGTCGATATCATCGTTACTGGAGGTTCTGGTAACTTTACCTATCAAATGTTGCCAAGTGGTACACCACAGGCTTCAAATACCTTTAGTGTGACTGCTCCAGGAGATTACTATTTCCAGGTAAATGATCTGGACACAGGTTGTAGCCTAATCACAGATCCATTTACGGTAGTACCTTTTGATACGATTGATGCGGTATTAACTGCAACAACAGCAGTAACTTGTTTTGCTGATACGAATGGTGCTTTTGAAATTAATGTTACTGGTTATACGGGACCTTATAATTATGATATCTTGGATAGCACCGGTACTTCTGTGAGAGGGCTTACGGCTGCTAATACATCCACAAACCCCGAGATAGTTACAGGGTTATCAGGAGGTAATTATACAGTAGTTGTAACAGAAACGGCAAGCCCTTTCTGTACCACAACATCGAATGTAGTTACTATAGATTCTCCACCTAGTGCATTAATAGTAACGGCAACAGAAACAGCTAGCGTAACCTGTGATAACAATGCAGGGACTATTACAGCTGTTGCCAGTGGAGGTAGAGGTACTTATGAGTATGAATTAACAGGTGCAGCGACCGTTGCGTATTCTCCAAACGGAACGTTTAGAGACTTGGCAGCAGGGGCTTATACCGTAAATGTAAGAGATGCCGGTGGCTGTATAGCTTCCGATCCGATTACACTTACCATTCCAGCACCTATTGATGCGACTGTGACCCCTAGTACAAACTTATTGTCTTGTTTTGGTGATACCAATGCGACCATTACGGTAAGTCTTGTGACGGGCGGACAGGGAAGTAATTACTCTTATACCCTTAATATGGTGTCGCCTACGGCAACGTCATCAGGGCCTCAAACATCTCCTGTATTTACCGATTTAGGAGCAGGAACCTATAATGTGACCGTTACCGATGGCTATAATTGTGTATTCAACTCACCTAATGTTGTTATAAATGAGCCTACTCAAATACAAACAACTTTAGCAAGTGCGACTTCACAAACTTGTTTAACAAATGCCACGCTAACATTAAGTGCCACTGGAGGAACAGGACCTTATACGTATAGCGATACGCCAAATTTTGTAACGACATTAGGATCATTTGCATCATCAACGACATTCCCGGTAGGGGTTGGAACACATGTTTATTATGTAAGGGATGCCAACGGTTGTAATGCGAATGTATCTAACGAAATTAAAATAGATCCGTTACCAACTTTAGTAGTTAATTTAGATTCTACGAATCCAACTATTAATTGTGCTGGTGATAATACAGGTGTTATAACAGCAACAGCTCAAGGTGGCTTAGGTAACTATGTTTACACTTTACAGGATACATCTGGAAATGATATAACTCCGGTAACTCAAGACAGTCCTGGTGTTTTCACCGATCTTGTAGCAGGAAGCTATCAAGTAATGGTAGAGAGTGGTGATTGTTTGGTTACTTCTGTAAGAATAGACATTACGGAACCTTCTCAACCATTAACGGCAACTTTTGTTCCATCGGAAGTTACTTGTCCAGGAGCCAACGATGGTACGTTGCAAATAAATGCATCAGGAGGAACAGGGTTGATTAGATATGCCATTTCTCCTAGATTAGATCAGTTTTTTGAAACATCTTTATTTGAAAACCTAGCACCTGGTAATTATCAAGCCATAGCGCAGGACGAATTGGGTTGTTTTATATTTGAAAGTTTCACTATTGACTCTCCAGTTCCGGTCGTAGTAAGTCTGGTACCTAACTCGTTGATTCCTGAGATTTGTGAGGGCGATATGGATGGAGAATTTAGTGTTGATATATCAGGAGGGGTACAGCCATATAGTGTCGCTTTAGATGATATAAATGGCACTTACACCACTGGTGGTCCAACCCAAACCATATTTGATTTTTCAAATCTTGGAGGCGGAGACCATATCGTGTATGTTCGAGATGCCCTTGGTTGTGAGTCTGAATGGAATATAACATTCCCAGCATCGGTAAGAATTAATCCTGAAGCCAGTGTTGAATACGGTTGTACAGGTAATTTATCTACTAATACCGTTACAGTAACTATAGATACTAGTATAACAAACCCTGCCGATGTGGATTATTCGTTAGATGGTGGGCCATACCAAGCAAGCAATGTGTTTGTAAATGTGCCAGCTGGATTAGACCACTACATAGATGCTAGACATACAAATGGTTGTATTCAGAGAACGGAAAGTTTTGATATTTCTCAATTTGATCCACTGACGCTTGTTTTAGAGGATGGCGGATTAAATGAAATCGTTGCCGTAACCAGCGGCGGTGCCGAACCATATGAATACACACTTAATGATGAATCTTATGGTAGTGAGAATACATTTATTATTTATGCATCTGGAGATTATACGGTCACAGTGACAGACAGTAACGGCTGTGTTGCTACGGCTACCAGATATTTTGAATATATAGATGTATGTATTTCTAATTTCTTTACACCAAATGGAGATGGTAATCAAGATGAATGGGGGCCAGGTTGCACATCCCAATATAAAGATTTAACTTTCGATATTTTCGATAGATATGGTCGGGAAATAGCAACATTACGTGTAGGTGATATGTGGGATGGAAAATATAATGACAACGAGCTTCCAACGGGGGATTATTGGTATGTTTTAAAACTCAATGATCCAAAAGATGATCGTGAATTTGTTGGGCACTTTACGCTTTACAGATAATGCAAATAAGGCAATATAATTTTAAAAATTAAAAGGATTCAAATGCAAAGACTCTCTCTATATTTATTTCTCTTGGTTATAGTTAACAGCTATAGCCAAGAGTTAAATTTGCCTGTTTTTACACAATATTTGGCAGAAAATAATTTTGTGGTCTCACCGGCGTATGCTGGAATTGGAGATAATCTAAAGGTCAGGGCCAATGGGTTAACACAATGGGTAGGTATAAAAGATGCCCCACAGAACCAATCTATTTATGCCGATTTTAGAATTGCAGACCGCTCTGGTATTGGCGTATCTTTTTATAACGATAGCAATGGGCTTACCATTCAAAAAGGCGCCAAATTTTCTTTTGCACATCATCTTATTTTAGATTATTATGCCAAAATGTATTTATCATTTGGTATTTCTTATAATCTTAATAGTTTTAGAATTGATATTGATAAATTTGAAGCTTCTTCTCAAGACCCTTTCCCTGTGATACCAACAGATGATAGATCTACTACAAATAATAACTTTGATGTTAGTGCATTGTATAGGTTTAAAGGCTTTTTTATGAGTTTTAATGCTAATAATATTCTAGGTAAGGATATTGATGAAGCCATTAGGACTTTAGAGCCTAACTTGCTCTTAAATTATCAAATATACTCTGGATATACATTTAGAGGTCCTAAAAAGAGTGGTTTGGAATTTGAGCCATCGGTCTATTATCAATTATTTAGTAGTGATAAAAGATCAAGTACGGATTTAAATTTTAAATTTAGAAAGTTTAGTAGGAACGAAGATTATTATTGGGCCGGAATCTCATATCGTTTTCTTAACGATCAATTTTTTAAACCTTTAAACATTGGTCCCATGGTTGGTTTTAAGAAGTCTATTTTTTACTTAGGGTATGCTTATCAAATTACAACCAATAATCTGTCCAGTTTTAACTCAGGTACTCATATGGTTACCATAGGATTGGACTTTTTACGTGGTATTAGTAACTGTCCATGTACACAAAGCCCGGTACATTAATTAAATCTTCCTTTATTTTTCAATAAAATAGTGCGCTATATTTTTTTGGGATGTATAATTATTCTCTTGATCAAGAATAATTGTTTTTTCCCTTTTTACTCAGCAAACAGTCATGCTTGGGCGTTCCAGGGCGATGGAAAAATCTTTAATCTAAATTTTAAGGATACCTCATTGTGAGGCAGGCACGACCATAACAATCTCTTAATTTAAGTTGAAAAGGACCATGTCATTCAGAGCCTAGCGAAGAATCTCATGGTCATTAACAAACAAGCCTAGATTCTTCAGTCGTGCCTCCTTCTGAATGACATGGCGGCTTTGTATTGTACAGAGGTAGTGTCATTCTGAGGAGTGCCCAAGCGTGACTGCCTGCACTGAGCGCAGAAGTGTGAGGATCTGTCCATAGTTTATTTCAACTTAAAATCAAATAATGATAGTTCATTGTGAGGTCGGCAGACAGGGAGATACGATTAGCTTGTACTGAACGCAATCAAAGTGTCATAATCTTTTAACAAGAGCAGAAACGCACGCTACAAATACCCCATAAACTTGTTTCGTGGCAATTTACGCCCTTCCTAAACCACCCATTACAAATTTTATTTGTTGTTATGTTATAGTTAAGTCGATATAAAACAGCATAGAATATTTGGAAATAAAAAATTGAAGTTCAAGGCAAAAAACACAGGCATAACCTAGTTACGGCGAGTGTTTTTAACGAAGAAATTCGGTTTTTTACTCTGAAGGTTCATGTTATTTTATATTGATTTAGCTATAATTTTAAATACTGCTTTTCGAAAGCTTTAAAATTTAACATTTCATTAATAGGGAAAAAAAAGTTGAGAAGCGTCTTATTAATATAAACAAAAACAAACACTGATGATTAAACAACAAGTTAAAGCAATTGCTTTTTTACTATTTATAGTAAGCGCGACAAATAATTTACTTGCACAAAAGGCGGTTAAAAACATGGAACTAAGCAGTCTGCTACCCATAGACCAAAGTATAAAAAAAGGGGTGCTCCCAAATGGTTTAACCTATTATCTAAAAAGTACCGATGTTACTAAAAATGTAGCCAGTTATTATATAATCCAAAATGTAGGTTCTGTTTTAGAAAATGATAACCAACAAGGCTTAGCCCATTTTTTAGAGCACATGGCATTTAATGGAACCAAAAACTTTGAAGGGAAGGGCATTTTAAATACCATGCAAAAACACGGGTTGGTTTTTGGAAAAGATATTAATGCCTATACATCTTTTGATGAAACGGTTTATAATATAAATAATATCCCTACAACTCCAGAACTAATAGATACGGGCTTATTGGTATTACACGATTGGTCAAACTATTTATTGCTTACAGATGAGGAAATCGATGCAGAAAGAGGGGTTATTAAAGAAGAATGGCGTACACGCCAGAATGGTAATATGCGGGTTTTTCAGAAAAATATAGGTACTGTGTTTAATAATTCTAAGTATGCACAGCGTATGCCAATAGGACTCATGGATGTTGTTGATAATTTTGAATACAAAGCCTTACGCGATTTTTATCACGATTGGTATAGAACCGATTTGCAAGCTATAGCCGTTATAGGAGATATAGATGTTGATCAGGTTGAAGAAAAAATCAAGGCACTATTTTCAAGGATTCCAGCTATAAATAATCCTAAAGAGCGTTTTGTTGTTAATATTCCAGATAATGACACGATGCTATATTCTATGGCTATGGACGAAGAAATTTCGACATCTACTATAAGTTTTGGCATAAGACACCCTAAGCCTTTAAAAGAAGAAACCGTTGCAAGCTTAAAAGAGTCTTTATTAAATAGTATGATAACAAGTATGCTATCTGCAAGAATTACTGAGCTTTCCAGAAAACCAGAAGCTACTTTTTTGGGCGCGCGTTTAGGTTATGGAGACCATTCCAGAACAACAAAAGCTTTTAATGTTTCAATATACCCAAAGCCAAATAAACAGCATGAAGCATTTGAGTCTGTTTTAACAGAAGTTAATAGGGCAGTCAAATTTGGATTTGCCAAAGCAGAGGTAGAACGGGTTATTACGGATTTTACAAGTTATTACGAAAACCAGATTAGTAAAAAGGACGATATGTCCCATGCACGTATCGTTAAGCTAATACAAGGAGATTATTTAAATAATGCGGCTATTACAGATATTGAAAAAGAGTTCGAGATTGTAAAAGGAATTTTTAGCACATTGAAATTGGATGAAATTCACACAGCCCTTAAAAAATTATATACAGACAAAAACAGATTTTTAACGGTGACGGGTGTAAAAGGTAACCATAATTTGACCAAAGAAGAGGCATTAAACATCATTGATAAAGTAGAAAATGACACCTCTATAGAAGCTTATACAGATGAATTTGGTGGGAAAACACTAATATCTGGTATAACAATTAAAAAAGGTGCTATTATATCAGAAGAAGAAAATAAAACTTTAGGTTCCACAACATTTACCTTGGGTAATGACATTAAAGTACATTACAAATATGCCAATAAGAATGCAAACGATGTAAAATTAAGAGCGATAAGTAAAGGGGGCACCTCATTATTAAAAGATACAGACTTACCCTCAGCGAATTTATTGGGCAATGTGGTACAATATTCCGGATTGGGAGATTATTCTGCCACGGATTTACCAAAAGTGCTGGCGGGCAAAGCTGCAAGTGCATCAATTGATGTTTCCGGCTTATCAGAAAGCATTTCAGGGTCGTCCGTAACTAAAGATGTAGAAACCATGTTACAGATGGTATATCTTCGTTTCGTAAAGCCTCGTTTTGATGAGAACGGATTTAATGTTATCATGCAGAATGTAGAAAATTACAAAATAAGAAGAAAGGAAAATATAGGCGAGAAAATGAAAGACAGTATGACGGTTGCACTATATGGAAACGATCACCCAAAACAGCGCCTATTTAATGACGATTTTATTAAAGATATTTCCTTTGAAAAAATAAAAGCTATCTATAATGACAGGTTTGGTAATGCTGCAGATTTCGAGTTTTTTATTGTAGGAGATATTCAAAAAAAGTCTCTAAAGCCTTTATTGGAAAAATATATAGCAAGTATACCTACCAACGATATAAAAGAAGATTGGAAAAATAATGAGAGCCCTTGGTTGAGCGAAAAAATAGATAAGGACATCTATCTAAAAATGGAAGACCCAAAAAGTTCCGTAAGGATTTTATATAAAAATGACTACGAATATAGTTTAAAAAATGCCATGTTAGCTCGTGCATTAGGGGATATGTTGGATTTAAGATATACAGAAACGTTAAGAGAAGAAGAAGGTGGAACCTATGGAGCTGGTGTCAATGCTGGTTTATCTAAACGACCATTGCAAAAAGCGTCTATTTCTGTAAATTTTGATTGTAACCCGGAAAAGGTCGAAACTTTAATAGGCATCGTGCACGAAGAAATAAACAAAATAGCACAAGGCGATATTATTCAAGAAGATTTAGATAAAACGCTTACAAATTATTTAAAAGAAAGAAAACAGCAAAAAGATTATAACAGTTACGATATGAGTTTGTTAACACGTTTTTATCGTGAAGGTTATAATATGAACGATTCAAAGAATTTTGAGGATATTATTAATAATATTACAACCAAGGATATTCAGAATTTTGCTAAAACACTTTTAAAAGATGCAAAATCATATGAAATAGTATTCAAACCTAAAGTTTAAAATATTATACCAGATAGTGACGAGGTATGAGCGACGAGAAATCATCAGAAGGACGGGATTTCCCCCTCATACCTCGTTAATTTCAACGAAAGGGGAAATCACATAAGAGCTTTTATAACTAGAATTCTTTCCCTGGCAGCCCCTTAATAAAACCAAAAACCGTATCCATAATAGGGTTTCTATTATGTTTGTTCCAGACCATTGAAAGTGTGGTTTTTTGTTTTATTTTAGACAATTCAATGCATTTTACTTTTTTGTTATTGCGGTCTATTAGTGATTTAGGAACGATAGACACTCCAAAATTATTCTCCACAAGTTTATATATAGAGCCTGCATGAATGGTATTATGGGAAACGATAGGGGAAAAGCCACTATCATCGAAAATTTGCATCACTTTTTCATAATAGGTAGCGCTGTATTTAGGGTCAAATAAAATAAATGATTCCTCCTTTAATTGATACAAACCTTTAAAGTTCTCTTTATTTAGAGTATGGCTATGCGGTAATACCAAACAAAAATTTTCTTTTAAAATAGGCTTAATTCCTAATTCCTTTGGTACGCGGTCCAAGCGTACAAAGCCTAAATCTATATGGTACGAAAGTAACTCCTCTATTTGTTTATGATTATCCATTTCCTTTAAGTTGAAAAGTACATGAGGATGTTCTTTCTTAAAAGCTACTAATAAATTTGGAATTATTTCCTGCATAGCAGAGCCAACATACCCAAATTTTAAATCGCCCTTTTTACCATCGTTCAATAATTTTGCATGATAAAAAGTATGTTCCAGGTTTTTTACATTTAAGGCCAATTCCTCTTTAAGGTATTCACCGGCCTTGGTTAGTATGACCTTTCTATTATGTCTTTCAAATAAAAGCACCCCCAGATCATCTTCCATCTGTTTAATTTGCCTGCTCAAACCTGGCTGGGAAATAAATAGCCGTTCTGCAGCTTTTCTAAAATGTAAATCCTTAGCAACCGCTAAAAAATATTTTATATGTCTTAACTCAATTTGATAACTCATAGTTATTATTTTGTTGCTTAGATGATATTGTTGGTTATCAAAAATAAAAATAACTTTGTGATTCACCAATTATTAAAGCATGACATTTAAATACGGTATAGATCATTTAACAGTCGATAAGGTGTTGGCCATTTCTAAAGGCACATTAGACGCGGTTATTACTGATGAAGCAAAAGACCAAGTGGTAGCTTGTAGAAAGAAGGTTGAGACCATGGCAGCCGGGGATAAAGCAGTATATGGTATTAATACGGGGTTTGGGCCATTATGCGATGTTCAGATTACAGTGGAAGAGACCAATAAATTACAGGAAAACCTTTTAATTACACATGCTGTTGGCGTAGGAAACCCTATAGACAAGGAATTGTCCAAGATCATGATGATCTGTAAGGTTCATGCTTTATGCCAAGGGTATTCTGGCGTCCGATTGGAATTAATTGAAAGGATTTTATATTTTATTGACCATGATTTACTGCCCGTAGTCCCAGAACAAGGCTCTGTTGGAGCATCAGGGGATTTGGCACCATTGTCACATTTATTTTTACCTTTAATGGGAGAAGGGGAATTTTGGATCGATAATAAAATAGAGCCTGCAAAAATCGGGTTGGAAAAACACCAATTAACTCCTTTAACGTTACAGGCTAAAGAAGGTCTGGGTTTAATAAATGGAACACAGTTTATTTTGGCGCATGCTATTATGGGCTTAAATAAAATGGGTTATTTATTGGATTTGGCGGATGTTTCTGGTGCGATGAGCATTGAAGGGTACCAGGGAAGTGCTTCGCCATTTAGAGCCGAGTTACATAAAATAAGACCTTTTAAAGGCACCATGAAAGTAGCCAAAAGAATGTCTATGCTACTTTATAAGTCACAAAACCTAAACGCTCACGAAAATTGTGAGCGTGTTCAAGACCCTTATTCCATGCGCTGTATCCCTCAAGTTCATGGCGCGTCCAGAAATGCTTATTATCATTTAAAGGAATTGACGGAAATAGAAATGAACTCTGTGACAGATAACCCCATTGTCTTAAGCGATACCGAAGCCATTTCCGGAGGAAACTTTCACGGACAACCTTTGGCCATGGCATTGGATTATGCTTCTATTGCAGCATCAGAATTAGGAAATATTTCAGATAGAAGATGCTACTTATTATTAGAGGGGAAGTTTGGACTGCCACGATTATTAACGAGTGGTGGCGGGTTAAATTCTGGTTTTATGATCCCGCAATACACCACAGCAGCTTTGGTGACAGAAAATAAATCATTATGTTTTCCACCATCGGCAGATAGCGTTCCAACATCTTTAGGACAAGAGGACCATGTGTCTATGGGAAGTATTTCAGGTCGTAAATTCAATCAGATATTAGGAAACATCGATAAAATACTGGCCATAGAACTTATGTATGGGGCACAAGCTTTAGAATTTAGAAGACCCAACACTTTTTCGGATATTATTGAAGAAAATTTCAGGATCATTAGAGGAAAAGTTCCAAAATTAGAGGATGATAGAATTTTAAAAAATGATATCAATATGATGATTCAATTAGTTAAAGCACAAGTTTTCATTTTAAAGTAAACATAGACATGACGTTTCAAGATCAAATATTACAGGGAATCCCTAATGTCTTACCAACCAAAAGGGGATATCCATTGGACATAAATAGAGCTCCAAAACGAAAGGATATTTTATCCCTAGAGGAAAAACAATTAGCTATTAAAAATGCCTTGCGTTATTTTCCAAAAGATTGGCATCGGGAACTGGCTATTGAATTTGCAGAGGAATTGAAAGCATATGGTAGGATTTATATGTATAGATTCAAACCGGATTATAAGATATATGCAAGACCCATTTCTCAATACCCTGCTAAATCTTCGCAAGCTGCGGCTATTATGCTCATGATTCAAAATAATCTAAACCCTGCCGTTGCACAGCATCCAGAGGAGTTAATAACCTATGGGGGCAATGGTGCCGTATTCCAGAATTGGGCGCAGTATCTTTTGGTGATGCAATATTTGGCGACCATGACAGATGAACAAACCTTACATATATATTCGGGGCATCCCATGGGTTTATTTCCTTCGTCTAAAAATGCACCAAGAGTTATTGTAACCAATGGCATGATGATCCCTAATTATTCGCAACCAGATGATTGGGAAAAATTTAATGCCTTGGGAGTGACCCAATATGGACAGATGACAGCAGGTTCGTTTATGTATATAGGGCCACAGGGCATTGTACACGGAACCACGATTACGGTTATGAATGCTTTTCGTAAAATTTTACCAAAAGGAGCAGATTCTAAAGGAAAAATATTTTTAACAGCGGGACTAGGAGGGATGAGCGGTGCACAGCCCAAAGCTGGTAATATAGCAGGTTGTATCACTGTTTGCGCAGAAGTGAATCCAAAAGCAGCCGCCAAACGTTATGAGCAAGGTTGGGTGGATGTATTGATTGATACTATGGATGACCTGATTATTAGGGTTAAGCAAGCACAAGCAAATGAGGAGGTCGTCTCTATAGCGTTTATTGGAAATGTTGTCGAGGTATGGGAACGGTTTGATGAAAATAATATTTTTGTTCACGTAGGTTCAGACCAGACCTCATTGCATATTCCATGGACCGGGGGCTATTATCCTGTTGGTATTTCGTATGAAGAATCCAACCGACTCATTCGAGAAGCACCAGAAATATTTAAGGAAAAAGTACAGGAATCATTGCGTAGACATGCCACAGCTATTAATAACCACACTAAAAAAGGGACTTATTTTTTCGATTATGGTAATGCCTTTTTATTGGAGTCGTCCAGAGCAGGAGCAGATGTGATGGCAGAAAATGGGATTGATTTTAAATACCCATCGTATGTACAGGATATTTTGGGCCCCATGTGCTTTGATTATGGTTTTGGTCCTTTCCGTTGGGTTTGTACTTCTGGAAAACCTGAAGATTTGGATAAGACAGATAACATGGCTACTACCGTTTTACAAGAAATCATGGAAAAGGCACCTGAAGAAATCCAGTTGCAAATGCAAGACAATATAACCTGGATTAAAAATGCCAAAAAAAATAACATGGTCGTAGGGTCTCAAGCGCGTATATTATATGCAGATGCTGAAGGACGTTCTAAGATTGCTGAAGCATTTAATAATGCCATTGCAGCTAGAAAAATAGGGCCTGTAGTTTTAGGAAGGGACCATCATGACGTAAGCGGTACGGATTCACCTTTTAGGGAAACCTCCAATATTTATGATGGCAGTAAGTTTACCGCAGATATGGCTATTCACAATGTTATTGGTGATAGTTTTAGAGGTGCTACATGGGTATCTATCCATAATGGAGGAGGTGTTGGTTGGGGAGAAGTGATAAACGGTGGTTTTGGTATGCTATTGGATGGCACGCCAGAAGCAGGGGCTCGTTTAAAGAGCATGCTGTTTTACGATGTAAACAATGGCATTGCCCGTAGAAGCTGGGCTCGAAATAAAGAAGCTATCTTTGCCATAAAACGTGAAATGGCAAGAACACCTCATTTAAAAGTGACGATTCCTAATTTAGTGGAAGATAACATACTCAACAATTTATTTTAATGGCTACCTTATTCAAAAATATAAAAGAACTCATTCAAGTTCGTAGAGAACCCATATCATTTGTTTCAGGAAAGGCAATGAGTGAGTTGCCAACCATAAAAAATGCTTTTTTAGTGGTCGATAACGGATTGATTTCCGATTTTGGAAACATGGAGGATTGCCCTAAAACAGGTTTTTCGGAAGTTATTGATGCAACTGGAAGAATGGTACTGCCATCCTGGTGCGATTCCCATACACATATAGTCTATGCTGGTAATCGAGAGGACGAGTTTGTAGATCGCATAAAAGGCCTGTCTTATGAAGCCATTGCAGCTAACGGTGGCGGCATTTTAAATTCAGCTAAAAAGTTACAGGAAACTTCAGAAGACGCATTATATCAGCAAAGCAGGCAGCGTTTGGAAGCCGTTATTCAGTTAGGGACAGGAGCCATTGAAATTAAATCTGGTTATGGTTTAACGGTAGATGCCGAGTTAAAGATGTTACGTGTTATTAAACGTTTAAAAGAGACCTATCCCTTAGCTGTTAAAGCGACTTTTTTAGGAGCACATGCCCTCCCTTTAGAGTATAAAGAAAATAAAGAAGGGTATTTAAGGCTATTAATTGATGAAGCACTTCCCAAAATTGCAGAAGAAAACTTAGCAGAATACATCGATATTTTTTGTGAAACAGGTTATTTTTCTGTAGAAGACACTGCACTGATTCTTGAAGCTGGTAAAAAATATGGGTTAATACCCAAAATTCATGTCAATCAATTTACGGCTATAGGAGGCGTTCAAGTTGGGGTAAAGTATCAGGCTTTGTCTGTAGATCACTTAGAAGTCATGCGCGACGAAGATATTAAAGCCCTTAAGAACACCAATACCATGCCTGTGGCGCTACCAAGCTGCTCATATTTTTTAAGTATTCCGTATACGCCAGCTCGTGAGATGATTCATGCGGGATTGCCCTTGGCATTAGCAACCGATTACAACCCAGGTTCTACGCCCTCTGGAAATATGAATTTTGTAATATCAACGGCTTGTATAAAAATGAAAATGACTCCAGAAGAAGCTATTAATGCTGCGACTGTAAATGGTGCTTATGCAATGGGACTAGAGGATCAAGTGGGCTCTATAACTATAGGTAAGCAGGCTAATCTAATCCTTACTAAACAAATTAATTCTTATGGATTTATTCCGTATTCATTTGGGACGAACCAGATTGAGAAAGTGTATCTAAAAGGTCAGGAAATTATATGTCATTCAGAGCGCAGCGAAGAATCTCAAGCAGAGCGCAGCGAAGAATCTCAAGGACATTAACAGTGAATAAAAGCTAAAGGCACTATGGCTAACGATTATGCTTTATACTTGTAGATAAAAAAGAATTTAGATTCTTCAGTCGTACCTCCCTGTCTGCCGACAGGCAGGCTTCTGAATGACACTGTCGTACCTCCCTGTCTGCCGACAGCTACTGTGTACCTACATCTTTTTCGGTATATAAGCTAAAAGTTTTTTTACTTACTTTTTCTTTGCTCGTCCAAAGAAAAGTAACAAAAGAAAAGACGCCCTTTCGAGAGGGATTTCTTCTCACGCTCTCGCTTGAGAAGAACCGAGCCCAAAACTTCGCGTCGCCCCACCGCCAATGCTCCTGTGCTCCGAAGCTTTTGCGCTCTATCCTTCCGAAAGGTCGGGGACAGCCCAATGGCTTTTTCTCGGCAATAGGCAGAGAGACCAGACCGTACCAAAAAAGAATGGCCACGGAGGCTGGCACAGCGGCCTATCCAGGGTTCTGTTGAAAATCAAGGGGTCAGCGTAAAGGTCTTGAGATAAAAAGCTGTTTGAGCCAGATTGGGTTATCGGTGGCCCTGTATCTATGGCAAACAAAAGGGCTAGCAAACAAACAAAGACCATATGGCTAGTTCTTTTTATCTGTGGCTGGGGCCTCCGTAGCATTTTCTACAGAATTCTGGTAAGCCTAGACCTTTTTGGGTCTTTTTGCGGCAATGGCAAAAAGATCATGTTAATTATTTTGTTTATTTATTTGTGGGTACACCGTAGCTGCCGACAGGCAGGCTTCTGAATGACACCTAGGTTCACTTTTCAATAATTTCTATTTCAAATAATTTATCCCAATGTTTACCGGTTACAAAAATGGTATTGGTTTTTGGGTTATAAGCGATGCCATTGAGAACATTTAGTTTTTCATGTTGAGTAACAAGCTTTTTAAGGGGAGATAAATCAATAACACCAGTAACAGCACCATTTTTAGGATTAATAATGGCCACACCATCTTTTTGATAGCGATTGGTATATATTTTTCCATTTATCCATTCCATTTCATTGATGCCAACAATTTTTCCTTTATTGGTATATACTTGGATAAATGATTCCTCTGTTAAGGTTTCTGGATTTAAAAGCCATATTTTTTCCGTACCATCACTTTTATAAATAGTAGTTTCATTGCTGCATAATCCCCAGCCTTCCTTACTATTTCCATATTTGAAACTGCTTATTTTATCAAAAGAATTTACATCATAAACAAAACCAATGTTTTCTTTCCATGTTAATTGATATATTTTATCCTTTAAAATAGTAAGCCCTTCCCCAAAATATTCATCCGCTAGGTCAATGCTTTTAATAATTTTTCCTGTTTTATAATCAATTTTTCTAAGCTTGGATTTTTTATATTGACCAGAACTTTCATACAGGGTATCATTAAAAAACTCAATCCCTTGGGTATACGATGTGATGTCGTGTGGGTATTCATTTCTAATTTTATAGTGATAAACTTTTGGAGGTGTATCATTTAATAAAGTAACAGTTGTACTAACTTTTTCTTTTTCATTGTTAAAGTATACCATCGCTTCAATAGTTTGTTTTCCTAACTTGAAGTTAGCGAGTTGAATATTATCACCAACCCTAATACCGTCTAAAGTATAGGATACAGAATCTATAATCTGCTTTTTTTTGTTTTCTAGAGACAGTAACAAAGCCTCATTGATAGAAATATCGCCTTTATTGGCATTTGTTTTAATAGAAAAGCCGCTCTTATTTTTACCAGAGTTAGAACCGCAAGAAATAATTAATCCACCTAAAAATATGATTAATAGATATTTAAAAGTATTCATTGTTTGTTTTTAAATTTGAAGCAAGATATTTATTTAAAATCAGTTTAAAAAATCATTGCGAAAATTTTAAAAGATTGTATCTTTGCACTCGGCAAGTCCTACACAACCAGCTCCTGTTGAATCCTCCAGGTCGGGAACGAAGCAAAGGTAAATGGTCGTAGCGGTGTGATGTAGGTAGCTTGCCTTTTTTTGTACAATAAATTTAAATCTTGAAAGCTTTGGCGCATCAAGATTTTTTAATTTAATTGTACTTTTGATACTTCAATTATTTAAAAATATATGTCTAAAGTTGTTTTAATTACAGGTGGTTCATCAGGAATAGGAAAATCTATTGGAGAATATTTAATTCAAAAAAACTTTATAGTTTATGGTACCAGTAGACATCCGGACAGATATGAAAATAGCAAGTTCCCTATTTTGGCATTAGATGTAAAAGAGCATGCGACCATACTAGAAACGGTAAAAACCATTATAGAAAAAGAGCGCAGGCTGGATGTTGTTATAAATAATGCAGGAGCTGGTATTACTGGGCCCATTGAAGAAATACCAGAAGCGGAAATTAAGAATAATTTTGAAACCAATTTTTTTGGTCCTATTAATGTTATTAAAGCAGTATTGCCACAAATGCGCGCACAACAATCCGGGCTCATTATAAATATAACGTCTATTGCGGGTTATATGGGATTACCATATCGAGGTATTTATAGTGCAAGTAAAGGTGCTTTAGAGCTTTTAACTGAAGCTTTTAGAATGGAGCTTAAAGATTTTAATATTAAAATGACCAATGTAGCGCCCGGTGATTTTGCGACAAATATTGCAGCTGGTCGTTATCATGCACCACTTCTTGAAACGTCCCCTTATAAGAAACCATATGGGGATTCATTAAATTTAATGGATGCGCATGTAGATAATGGGAGTCATCCAAATTTAATGGCACAAGCCATATATAAGATTATAAATACAAGGCACCCAAAGGTGCATTATAAAGTAGGGGAGTTTATGCAAAAATTTTCTATTGTTTTAAAAAGAATATTACCGGACAAGGTTTATGAAAAGCTGTTGATGAACCATTATAAGCTTTAAAACCTGAGTTTCTATGTTAAAAACATTTTCGGCATATTATTTGATAATTATTGTTTCTAAACTTAAAAATGATGAGGCGATATTTACTTATAATTCTTTTAATTTCTCTTTTTTCTTTTAGTGGTTGTGATGATGTATTAGATTGCATTATTAATGTAAGACCGGAATTACATGTAAAAACCTTAGCGATTGGATATGTTGATGAGTATTATTCTGAAAATATTACTGCAGAAATTAAGAATGAAGTACACGATAATGATTATGATTATTATTTTGATGTTTCTGGAAGACTACCAGAAGGCATAGATGTTTTTTATAATAGACATAGAGAAGTCGTGTTTAAAGGGATTCCAGAAGAATCTGGTCGATTTTCCATTAAAGTATTCTTAGAGGTCATACCGCGCTATGATGAATTTGGAAATAACGGGCCTTTATGTACCGATACTGCCTCTAGAACATACGTTCTAGCTATTAAATAGATAAAGAATTTATCTATTTAATAGATCTAAAAGTTGCTTCTCAAATTTTACGGAAAAAATATTGGTATGACTATTTACTATTTTTTTGTTTTTATCTATTATTAAAGCTTTGGTCATTGGATGAATAGCAAGCGTTTTAATGGCCTCTTTTGGATTTTTGAATACATATTCGTTTTTAAATACATATTTATTTCTTTTTAATGATTGTCTTGATTTTTCTAATTCGTGGTTATCTATATTAATAGTAATGAATACAACTTCTGGGTATTTTATCTTTAGTTCTTTTATCTTTTTATGATTGTCTTTAAAATGTTTATGAAACGTATGAGACCAAAAACTGATAACGGTGGTAGTATTTATAATAGAATTGATATCAAATTCAACATTAGCATAATCAATAAGTTTAATACTAGGTAAATTAGAACCTTCTTTTAAATTATTTATTGAGTTTGTGTAGCTTGTTATCTTGTTTTTATCCTCTTCACTTTTAGTTTTACTTAAATAAGATTTTAAAACGACAGTGTTATTCTCTACATTTTTATTTTTCGATATATAACTCATTGTAAAATCATAAAGTAATTTATCTTTAACAGCAGTATTCGTTACCAAACTATCAATAAGCTTTAATCTATCTAAGTTATAGCATAATGAATATATATTGAAGTCTTTATCATCAGAATGAGCACTGTGTTCTTTTAATGAAATATTACTAAGATTGTGTTTTAAAAATCTATGGTACTTATAATAATGCACAGAAAAGTCATCATTATAACTAATATTTTTTCTGTAATCATAAAAATCTTCCGGGAGTGAATTTAAGATAGTATTTTTATCCTTTCCATAATGTACAAACGGATATATTTCTTTGCTTGAATAATAGTTATAATCAATATTTGCCTGCGCAATTTTTTTAAATAGAGGAGACGTCTCATGTTTATCTATAAAAGTCTCATATTTTTTAATCTTTGTTTTTTTTAATGAATCTATCCGGTTTTGATAAACAGCAGGAGTTAATTGGCAAAGCTTAAATATATGTTTCTCCTCAATTTCGTTTTCTAAAAATTCATTTATTAAATAATTATTTTTTTTAGAACCTATACCAGTGAAAACTAGCGATTCATCAAATTCCAAAGTATTCAATCTAAAAAGAAGACTGTCTTGGGGTTCTAATAATATCATTTGATATTCATCTCCATGTCTAAATGAATATAACCCTTCTTTTAGATCATGAATTTTATATAAAAACCTGTTTCTACTGTCAAGTTTAATAGTATCGACGGTCTCTTCGGCCTTTAATAATACGACATAATTAGTGGCTGGGTTAATAATTTCCCCACCAATATATGCATCATTAACAGCCATATCACTTTTACCCTCTTTACAACTTAAAAGTGTTAATAGTGTTAATATTATTGAAAAGTATAACTTCATAAAAATCCCTCTAAAATAGTATTAAAATAATACAGATTATTATACAAAAATATGCGTTGTATTTAGAAACTGCTGTTAATGCGTTGTTAAATATTGCCATAGCTAGAAAAAATGAAACTTTTTTATTATCAAATTGGTATGGTATTAAAGGTTAAAACCTTGCAATTTATTGCAATTGCTTTTTTTATTCTTTTAGGTGGAAGTTTGAAGCACGAAGTTGTTTTCAAAAAAGGGCGTGTTTTTCTTCCATCTTCTGACTTCTAGCTTCTAGCCAATGTTCATGCTCACAATTGAATTTCATTCGAGATTAAATCTATTATATTTCCAATTCATAATGATTTATTTAAAAAGAGCGTATCTAAGTTTCTTTGTGCCACTTGAATTTTCTACTTTTGCAAAAACTTACAACGACGGGGTATGTCAAGGAGTAAACCGCATTAATTTGTAAGTATTTAATAAAATAGAAATATCTGAGTAAATTAAAACGACTTTTATGCTATCAGTATCAAATCTTTCAGTTCAATTTGGAAAACGTATTCTTTTTGATGAAGTAAATACAACCTTTAATAATGGTAATTGTTATGGGATTATTGGTGCCAATGGTTCTGGAAAATCTACATTTTTAAAAATTCTTTCTGGTAAGCAGGAAGCCACATCCGGTCATGTTTCTTTAGAATCTGGAAAACGCATGTCTGTATTAGAGCAAAATCACAATTTGTACGATGCGCATACTGTTTTAGAGACTGTTTTAATGGGAAATAAACCTTTGTTTAAGGTGAAATCTGAAATGGATGCACTTTATGCAAACTATTCTGATGAAAATGCTGAAAAAATTGGAGAACTACAGGTGCAGTTTGAAGAAATGAATGGATGGAATGCCGATAGTGATGCGGCTGCTATGCTATCTAATTTAGGTATTAAGGAAGAATTTCATTATACCCTAATGAGCGATTTGGATGGTAAACAAAAAGTACGTGTTTTATTAGCACAGGCATTATTTGGTAATCCAGATGTCTTGATTATGGATGAACCAACAAATGATTTGGATTATGAAACCATTTCATGGCTCGAAAATTTCTTGGCAAATTATGATAATTGTGTTATCGTTGTATCGCACGACCGTCACTTCTTAGATGCTGTATGTACGCATATCTCTGATATTGATTTTGGGAAAATAAATCATTTTTCGGGAAACTATACTTTTTGGTATGAATCGTCCCAATTAGCTGCTCGTCAACGCGCCCAACAAAATAAAAAGGCTGAAGAAAAGAAAAAAGAATTAGAAGAATTTATCAGACGTTTTTCTGCCAACGTGGCAAAAAGTAAGCAAGCTACCAGTAGAAAAAAGATGATCGATAAGTTAAATATTAATGACATAAAACCAACATCACGCCGATATCCTGCTATTATTTTTGAACGTGATAGGGAAGCGGGAGATCAAATTTTAAATGTTGAAGGTTTAGCGGCGTCTGTGGATGGAGAAATCTTATTTAAAGGCATAGATTTAAATCTGGCTAAAGGGGACAAGGTAGTTGTTTTTTCTAGGGATTCTAGAGCTACGACAGCGTTTTATCAAATATTAAATAATAAAGAAAAGGCGGATGCTGGTAAATTTGATTGGGGGATTACAACGACGCAATCTTATTTACCATTAGATAACAGTGAGTTTTTTAATAATGATTTAAGCTTAATTGATTGGTTACGCCAATGGGCGCAAACAGAAGAAGAAAGGGAAGAAGTTAATATTAGGGGCTTCTTAGGAAAAATGATTTTTAGTGGCGAAGAAGCATTTAAAAAATCTTCTGTTTTATCTGGGGGTGAGAAAGTGCGTTGCATGTTATCTAGAATGATGATGACGAGAGCCAATGTGCTTCAATTGGATGAACCTACAAATCATTTGGATTTAGAGAGTATAACAGCTTTCAATAATTCGTTAAAGAACTTTAAAGGCACTATTTTGTTTACTACACATGATCACGAATTTGCACAAACTGTAGCTAATAGAGTGGTGGAACTAACACCAAATGGTGTTATTGATAGATACACAACGTTCGATGAGTATATGCAAGATCCTAAAATCAAGGAATTGCGTAATAAAATGTATGCGGTTACGGTTTAGCAATGTTATAATTTACTGAATGTCCGTAATGATGCATAATGATATTTTTCTTTGGACGAGCAAAGAAATCGAAGATTCACGAACACCTATTTATCAAATAAGATCAGTGAGCTAAATCGAAGATTCACGAACACCTATTTATCAAATAAGATCAGTGAGCTAAATCGAAGATTCACGAACACCTATTTATCAAATTATATCAGTGAGCTAAATCGAAGATTCACGAACTCCTATTTATCAAATAAGATCAGTGAGCTAAATCGAAGATTCACGAACACCTATTTATCAAATAAGATCAGTGAGCTAAATCGAAGATTCACGAACACCTATTTATCAAATAAGATCAGTGAGCTAAATCGAAGATTCACGAACTCCTATTTATCAAATTATATCTGTGAGCTAAAAGCAAGTAAAAAGGGAAATAAGCTTTTGTTCTTTATATTGAAAAAAGATGTGGGTACACCGTAGCCGTCCGGCAGCCGAAGTGCTCAGTATAAACTAAAAGCCGAAAGGCTCAGACTGACATTACGGCCTTAACTTAATGACATTGAACTAAGGCCATGCTTTCATACCCACTGTCCCTGCCTCGTCGGCAGGCCGGAAGCTGAGCACATGTTTTCTATTTCATATAAGCTCACTATAATTCAAACTATTTAAGGGGCATTTCACTTTCCAATAGGTATTTTAACAATGGTATTTATGTTAATATTTTCTAGCTCATTAACAATGCGTTGTACAATGAGTATCATATAAAAATGAATTATTGTGAACTGTTTTATATTATACCAATTATGAATTAAAATGAGCAACAGAAAACGACATAGCTTATTTGTTTTAGCCAGCTGCATGTTATTTGCATAGCCTAAGCTCAATGTCATTAAGTTAAGGAAATTTGTTCTTTATTTGTCACATTGAGCGCAGTCCTTTAGATTTGTATAATAGATTATATCTATAATGATGATGATGATTAAAGAGGGGGTGCAGGGGGAGACTCATAGCTAATAAAAATGTTAATAACTTTGAATTGATGAATAAATA
>NZ_JAQZAT010000024.1 GCF_028736925.1 Flavivirga sp. 57AJ16
TTTAAAATCCCGTATCAGCCCTGATGGATCTTCATATGCCGACCTAAAGATCAAATGTATATGGCTCGGCATAAAGCAATAGGCATATAGTTCCATACCTTTCTCTTTTCTGCAATAATCTACACTTTTCGACAAAATACCAAAGTAAATTTGCCTGGTAAACAAATCTATCCAATTTACAGTGGCAAAACTTACAAAGCTTGTGCTCAACTCGATTGGGTATATAAACCTGACTTGTTATGAAACTTATAATTTCTACTCATGGTTCTAATGTACGAAAAGCTACATATTTCCAAAAAAGCTTTTATTAAATATTTTATTGCCCCTCATGGTGCTAGTATGCCCCCACAATAGTGAACGCTACCGCTAGGTTTTCCTAGTGGCGTTCTGAGTTAGCAGGCAAGAGTAAGGAAAAACAAATAAAAAAACTATTTTAAAAAAGAGCAACTTTTTTACTTATAACTATATTTTTTATTTACAAATAGTTAAATTTTATAGTTAAGATTGATACGGGTTTTTCTTATTCGTACCGCCACTAGGAAATCCTAGCGGTAGCCATTACGGTAAACTAGCACTAGCGGGCACTAAACAGGTTTTACTTCTTAACTTTTAGCCCACAAAAAAGCTACCCCATCTCTAAAGTAGCTTTTAACTTTTTATTTTCTTACTCGGTACGGCACTAAACGCAGTTTAGCGGGAGCGGGGGTTTAAAAACAGAGAACTTATCGTGGCAATCACTTTTGGTTAATGGGCAAAAATATAAGCCTCCGTTTTTAACGGAGGCTCTTTATTGGTTTGACAAAATATGGAGTTCCAATATTTAAAAATATTTTGAACCCAAGACTATAAAAGTCGATTTATTTTTCGTTAGAAAGGGAATAGGGGTAATCACTTTTATTGATACCTCTCTGCTTATTAGGAGTGTCGCTCATATCAAAATCTAAAACAGCACCTTTTACTAATTCTTTAAAGCTCAACCAGTTTTTAGAGTATTTAGTTCCATTAATTTTCATGCTTTGGATATAACGATTGTCAGCATTATTGTCTTCTGCATTGATAACTATTTTTTTACCGTTATTTAGGTGAACCGTTGTCTTTTTAAATAAAGGCGCTCCAAGCACATATTGATCTGTGGCTGGTGCTACTGGGTAGAATCCCATAGCTGAAAATACATACCAAGCCGATGTTTGTCCATTGTCTTCATCACCACAATAACCATCTGGATTAGGGTTGTACATTCTGTTCATGGTTTCACGAACCCAATATTGGGTTTTCCAAGGTTGACCTCCATAATTATATAAATAAATCATATGTTGAATAGGTTGATTGCCATGAGCATATTGCCCCATATCTGCAATTTGCATCTCACGAATCTCATGAATGACACCACCATAATATTTATCGCCAAAAATAGGAGGTAGCGAAAAGACTTTATCTAATTGAGAAACAAATACCTCTTGTCCGCCCATAAGGTCAATTAAACCTTGCATATCGTGAAAAACAGACCATGAGTAATGCCAGCTATTCCCTTCTGTAAAATCTCCGCCCCAATCGAAAGGACTAAATGGCGTTCTCCAATTACCGTTACTGTCTTTACCACGCATAAGCTTATGTTCTGAATCATATAAATTCTTATAATTTAAGCTACGCTTCTTATATAATTTAATCTCTTTTTTCGGTTTTTTTAGAGCTTTTGCTAATTGATAAATTGCAAAGTCATCATAGGCATACTCAAGGGTTCTAGCTGCGGTTTCATTAATTCCTATATCAAAAGGAACATATCCTAATTTATTGTACGAAGGGGCGCCAGCACGACCTACAGCGGTCATAGGACCTTCATTATTTGCCCCATGAGTTAACGCTTCATATAAATTTTCAATATTGTATTTGTATGATCCATCACTTTTTAAATAGGCATCGGATACAACGGATGCGGAGTTGTTACCGACCATAATATTTCTTAAACCTGGGCTGGCCCATTCCGGTAACCATCCACTTTCATCATATGCATTAGATAAGCCTTCTTGCATTTGAGCACTTAACTCTGGATACATCAAGTTTAAGAACGGGAAAAGAGAGCGAAATGTGTCCCAAAAACCAGTATCGGTAAACATATAACCACTTCTAATTTCTCCGTTATATGGGCTGTAATGAACTATTTTTCCATTAACATCATACTCGAAAAACTTTCTTGGAAATAATAATGATCTGTATAGGCAAGAATAGAACGTACTTATTTGTGCTGGAGTTGCACCTTCAATTTCAATTTTTTTCAATTCTTTATTCCATATTTCTTTGCCTTTTTCTTTCAATTGATCAAAATCGTTATCCCCAATTTCTTTAAGGTTTATTTCGGCTTGATCATGGCTTATAAATGATGAGGAAACTTTAGCATTAACTATTTGTCCTTTTTTAGTCTTAAAACCAATGACTGCACCTGCATGATTGGATTTTACTTCTAAAGCATCGGAAAGATTTCCATCATTATAAGTTTTTGAGATTTCGAAAGGGGTATCAAACTCTATGACAAAATAATTTTTGAAATTTTCAGGAACACCACCGCTGTTACGAGTTGTATAACCAATAATTTTTTGCTGTTCAGGAATTATTTTCACATAGGAACCTCGATCAAAGGCATCAATAACTATAGAAGCCTCTTCCGTTTCGGGAAACGTAAAACGGAATCTTGATGCTCTTTCGGTCGGTGTTATTTCAGTTGTTACATTATGGTCTGCTAGATAAACACTGTAATAGTAGGGCGTTGCTATTTCTGCTTTATGGGAAAACCAACTTTCTCTTTCTTCTTCCTTGAAACGCACTTTACCTGTAACAGGCATAATTGAAAATTGTCCGTAATCATTCATCCAAGGAGATGGCTGATGTGTTTGCTTAAACCCTTTTATTTTATTAGCATCATAAGTATATGCCCAGCCATGTCCCATTTTGCCTGTCTGTGGCGTCCAAAAGTTCATCCCCCAAGGAAGTGCTATTACCGGATAGGTGTTTCCTGTAGATAGGCCCGGGCTAGAATCTGTTCCCATTAGCGGATTAACCCAATCTACAGGGCTGTCGACCTTATGTATTTGTTGGGTTTGTGCTAATGATAGTTGTATGGACGATACAATTACTATTAAGTTAAAAAATGTTTTTTTCATATGGATTATTTATTGATAGTTTTACGTTTTTAATAATTTATTTTAATCTATTCGTAGCGACACCCTCATTTGTGATTTTTACAGGTAGAATATATCCGTCTTTATCAAACTTCATTTCATCAATACAGACGACTCTGGAGTTTCCATCGGTTTCGGTTAATGGTCTTCTATGGTACACTATATAATATTTATCTTGTTTTTTTGAAATTATTACAGAATGGTGACCAGCACCAGTACCAATATTTTTATCTTGTTCCAATATCTTATCTACTCTTTTAAATGGACCAAAAGGAGAATCTGCAATAGCATAGGCGACACTATAATCAGGGCCGGTCCAACCACCTTCAGACCACATGAAATAATATTTACCATCTTTTACAAACATAAAGGGACCTTCAACATAACTTTCTGGCGTTATTTCTTTGAATGTTGTTCCGTCATCAAACGGAACAAAACCAGTAAAATCTGGGTTAAGTTTAGCTATATTACAGTGTTTCCAACCACCATAAATGAGATAATATTGATTGTCTATATCTTTAAAAACAAATTGATCTATAGGTTGGGCGCCATTGTGGAATTTATCAATTAATGGTTTCCCTAAATGATCTTTAAAAGGACCTTCTGGAGTTGAAGAAATAGCAACGCCAATACCTCCTAATTCCTCATTATTTTGAATGTCGTTTGCTCCAAAAAAGAGAAAGTAATTGTCGTCTTTTTTTATTATTGAAGGCGCCCATAAGGCTTTATGAGCCCATTTTACAGCACTGGTATCTATAATTTTTTCATGTTTTTTCCAGTTTACAAGATCTTTAGAAGAAAAAGCATCTAAAAACACTTGTTTTTCGTAAGGTGCAGAAAAAGTGGGGTATACCCAATATTCGTTATCGAAAATAATGCCTTCGGGGTCTGCGTACCATCCAGAAAAAATAGGGTTTCCTGCTAACTGAGGCTTTTCTTTATTGCTCTTACAGGAGACCGTAATACTTATTCCTAACAATAATAATAATATGTTTTTTTTCATGATTTATTTTATTTGAGTAAATATACTAATATTCATAAAACGATTTAGTCTGTGATTTGTTTATTATGGGATGATAAAGAGAAAGGCTTGTCAGATTCATCCACACCCCTTAAGACATTTGGTGATTTTGCCATTTCAAAATTTAATACACCTCCAGCAACCAAATCCTGATATGTAATATAATTACGGGTATACGTTTTATTATTCAATTTAGCCGATTGGATATACACATTGGTTTTTGAATTTCCATTGGCATTGATCACAAATGTTTTCCCGTTTTCAAGGTGTATCGTCGTTTTTTCAAAAACAGGACTTCCAATAACATATTCATTGGTTCCTGGGCATACACTATATAAACCCATAGCACTTAGTACATACCATGACGATGTTTGGCCTTGATCTTCATCACCAGGGTATCCATTTTCTGTGGAATTATACAATTTTTCCATGATCTCACGGGCTTTTGCCTGCGTTTTCCATGGTTGCCCTGAATAATTATAAAGATAGGGCATATGCTGTATGGGTTGATTACCATGTGCATATTGTCCCATATTTGCCATTTCCATTTCTGTCATTTCATGTATTCTACCGCCATATGTCCCAACTACAATTTTATTTGAAATAGAAAAAACCGAATCTAGCTTTTTGTTAAAATTAGCCTCACCACCCATTAAATCAATTAAGCCTTTTGCATCATGAAAAACAGACCATAGATAGTGCCATGCATTTCCTTCGGTAAAAGGACCTCCCCATTCATAAGGATCGAAATTAGGCACCCATTGACCATTTTTTTGTTTTCCTCTCATAAAACCAATTTTAGGGTCGAATACATTTTTATAATTATACATTTGTTTAGAGAAAATGTCTTGATAGTATGTGTTGTTGGTCATTTTTGCTAAAGCGTAACCACAAAAATCATCATAAGCATATTCTAGGGTTTTAGCGGTTGCTTCCCTAACATCTGGATAAGGAACATAACCCAAAGTAAAATAATCCTTCCAATTGCCTCGTCCGTTAGCTGGCCCCCACGGCCCTTTATTTGTTGCTTCGTGAAAATAAGCCTCTAATGCTTTTTGGGGATCAAATGTTTTTAAGCCTTTCGCCCAGGCATCTGCTAACAGGGATATAGCATGATTACCGATCATACTGCCAGCCTCACTGGGGAACGACCATGAAGGTAACCATCCACATTGATCGTAAGCATCTAATAATGCAGCCACATAACGACCGTGCATTTCAGGTTCCATTAATGCATTTAACGGGAATTGACCTCTAAAAGTATCCCAAAAGCCAGTGTCGGTGTACATATAGCCTTTGTGAATTTTACCGTCGTATGGACTATAATAGTACGGTTCTCCTTTTTCATTCAATTCATAGAACTTACGAGAAAATAAACTGGCCCTAAAAAAGCAGGAATAAAAGGTTTTAAATTGTTCTTGGGTTCCTCCTTCTACAACTATTTTATTAAGTTGTTGATTCCATACATTCTTGGCTATTGCTTTTGTTGTTTCTAACTTTTTATGATTTCCTAACTCTGATTTTAGGTTTAGTTCTGCTTGCTCAATACTAATATATGAAGAGGCAATTTTTGCTTGAACTCGTTGCTCTGGATTAAATTTTAAATAGGCTCCAATACCTTTTCCTTCGTCAGAAACTTTAGCTTCCCATTTTTTATTGGACTCATTATTCCAAATGCCGTGCGTTGTAAAGGCTTTATCGAATTGAATTACGAAATAGTTTTTAAAGCCATTTATCCTATCCATACCTCTACCATTTCTAACATAGCCAGTAATTTTTCTGTTTTTTACATCAATGGTTATTGAGCTCGTTCCCGTGTATCCATCTATAACTAACCAGGCATTTTTTTTCTTTGGAAAGGTAAAACGTATATGCGCGCCGCGTTCTGTCGGAGCTATTTCGGTATTTGTACCATTTTCTAATGTTACTTGATAGTAGTATGGTTTTGCTGTTTCATTGTCATGACTGAAACCTGAAGCTCTTTCTTGATCATTCAATTTAAGTGCTCCAGTGACAGGCATTAATGAAAAAACGGCATAATCATTACTCCAAGAACTGCATTGATGTGCTTGTTGAAAGCCTTTTATTTTGTCTTTGAAGTATTGATATTTCCATCCATCACCGTTATTTCCAGTTTGTGGGGTCCAGGTATTCATCCCAAAAGGTAAAGCAGTAGTGGGGTAGGTGTTGCCCCTCGTTAATTCGTGTTTGGAGTTTGTGCCTTGTAATGTATTGACATAATCTGCCAAGTTTTTGATTTTTTGTTGTGCGATCAAAGAAACTCCAGAAAAGAGTAAAATGGGAAATAAAATTTTAAATTTCATGTTATAAATTAATTTGCTGTTATTCAGATGTAAAGGTGGAAGCAGGTAAACCTTCTTTGTTAAATAGGGATGCTGTACTCTTGTCACTCCAAGCATATCTTACATAAACCGGGGTTGAAATGTTAGCGTTATCAACGATCACTTTTTCAGCCACAATTTTGGCGTTGGCAGGTTTATAGTTTTTATCTGCTCCGGCAATTTCAAAATTTATCAAGCCGTTTTCACCAGCCATTAATCCGCTTCCAATATTATCAAAAGAAATGATTAGCCTATTTTCTTCTACGTCTACATTTTTAAATAATGGCCCGGATGCCACTAAATTTTTCTCATACTCATTACTAAGTGCCAAATTAGCCAAACGGTTTCCTACAGTTTCTTTTTCTGAAGGATGTATTTTAAACTCGTCTCCTATATCTAAAGTAACTACCATTCCTGTCTTTTCCGTTTCCAAAGCTAGTCGTTGTACATTTCGTAATTGTTGTGATTTATTTTTTTCGTTACCACCATAGGTAAAAGGTGCAATTTGAACAAAATAGAAAGGAAAATCAGATTTCCATTGTTTACGCCAATCTTTGATCATTAAAGGAAATAAATTTTTGTATTGTTCTGCTCTCCCCACATTAGATTCCCCTTGATACCAAATGGCTCCCTTTATGTTGTAAGGCACTAGTGGATGTATCATGGCATTATAAAGTACATTGGGGCTTTGGGAATTTAGGTTTCTTAAATTTGGACGTCCAGACATCTCTGTATTTTCATCATAAGTAATAAATTGACCATTAAAAATATCGGCTATCAACTTTTTTTTCCACTGTCCTTCTAATGCAATGCCCCATGATTTTGTTTTGGATTTTAATTGGATTGGACCTATTATTTCCCCTGGTCCACCTGTATCTATCGCTCTAATGGCAATAGTATTTTTACCTTCTTTTAAGATTGCCTTTGAAACAGCAAATTCTCTTAAAGTATGGTGATATCCTACGCCTACTAATCCACCAACATATTTTCCGTTAATATATGTTGCATCCATATCGTCCACCCCTCCAATTATTAAGGTATTATCATCTGGGATATCATTTAAGTTGTCTATAACAAATGTTTTTCGCAACCAAACAGCTCCATCAAATTCCTTGTTATTAATTAAATCGAAACGACTAGGTATTGTCATTGTATGGCTCCAGTTAGAATCGTCATAATCAAAATTTGCTAAGGATTCATCATTAAAGCTTAAGCTTTTCCATTCTGCTTCGGTTTGTGGTATGGATTGCTTTTTAAAATCTTTAAACCATGCTTTGGTTTTTGATTCGATGCCTGACATTTCATCCATGATAGTATTAAAATCACCCAATTCCCTTAATCCATTTTTACTTGTCCATGCCTCTGCGGGAGTGCCATTTACTGCCGATTGGATAATGCCTATAGGGACATTTAATGCTTCTTGGAGTTTCTTTGCAAAGAAATAAGCCGTTGCACTAAAATCTTCTGCTGTTGTTGGCGATGATACTAGCCATTTTCCAACAATTGAATCTTGCGGAGTCGTTGATAGTCCATAAGGAACTTTAAAAAATCGTATGTTAGGGTTTTTGGCTTTAGCAATCACATTTTCAGAATTATTAACGCTTTCGTTAGGCCAGCCTTTTAGTGGCATATACATATTTGATTGTCCTGAAGCCAGCCAAACTTCGCCTATCGCAACATCCTGAATTTCAATCTCACCATCAGAAGATTGTATTTTTATACTGTGAGGACCTCCAGCTTTGGGCGTTTGTAACTTTGTGTGCCATTTTCCCAGTGAATCTGCTTTTGTTTCTTGGGTTGCGCCCCAACTCGCCGATATCGTAATTTTTTTATTTGTAGTGTACTCGCCCCAAACGGAAACCAAATCTTGTTGTTGCAAAACCATGTGATCTGTAAACAATGAAGATACGGTAAGCTTTTTTACAACCGTTTTGCCATCTTGATTTTTGCAAGCGCATATGGCACCTAAAAAAAGCAGAATCATTAATTTTTTCATTTTGAAAGTTTTTCGTTTTTAATTTTTATAAATAAAAGAAGGTGGCACATCTTCTTTAGAGCTCCCCCAATTTTTATTGGCTTTATTATCCATTATTAATTCAAGTGTCCCACCTCCCATGATATCATTATGTGTGAACCATGGCTTGCTCCATGTTTTTCCATTTAGTTTTGCTGACTGAATATATTTGTTTTCTTTGGATACATTTTTTGCGACTATGGTAAACTGCTTGCCATTTTCTAAATGAATTGTGGATTTTTCAAAAACAGGACTTCCAATAGTATACATTGGCAATCCAGGAGTTACTGGATAAAACCCTAATTTGGAGAATACCACAAAAGAAGACATGCCACCGCCATCTTCATCACCCGGCATACCCATTAAATCATTTCTAAACCAGTCTTTTAACAGTTTTCTAATTCGCTTTTGGGTTTTCCAGGGCTGCCCCGCATAATTATATAAATATGGGATGTGTAATGAAGGCTCATTAGCCATGGTAAATTGGCCAACGTTACCTGTTTGATCTGGTAGTTGTGTATAAAACTCGCGTTTACCTCTCCCCATAGGTGTTGAAAATAAATCATTAAGATTTTGAATGAAATTTTGTTCTCCTCCCATGAGTTTTATTAAATCTGCTATATTGTGTTGTATATCCCAACGGTATGTCCATCCATTATTTTCACCATAAGAATTACGAGCTCCAATACCTCCAGAAAAGCGATAATCAAAAGGTTCTATAAAAATACCTTCCTTATCCTTAGGATGGAAGAAATGGGTTTTTGGATTGAATAGATTACGGTAATTGAAAGATTTTTCCCTGAAATAATTTTGTTCATCTTTTTTTCCTAGTTCTGTAGCTATTTCCGATAGACACCACTCATCATATGAGGTGCCTAATGTTACAGCGACGGGTTGGCGCTTTTCAAACGAAGAAACTTCAGGTATTGTTTCTTTTTCTCCCTCTTTTAATGCAGGAATGTAACCGTTATCTTTATAAAATTGGTCTAATTCGCCAGCAGGTTTTCCCGACCAGGGAGCTAAAGTTTTTTGTGTAATGGCATTTTTTGAAGCTAGAAAGGCATTGTTTAAGTTAAAGTTTTTTAGTCCTTTTCGATAGGCATCAATAAAAGATGCTACTGCATGGTTTGAATTCATTCTTCTACTGTCTCCTGTAATTTCAGGAAAAGTAGGCATCCAATAATTATCCATTTGTTCAGCCATTAATAAAAAGGCATGCAAAATATCTTCTTCTTTATCTGGGTCTGTTAAAATACGTAGCGGGTGGTGTGCGCGATAGGAATCCCAAATCCAATCATCAGTATAAAAATCACGGCCTTTGTCATCATGAACCTTGCCATCAAAAGCACTAAAATACCTGCCATCTTCAGAAATACAAACGGGTCTTTCGTAACAACGATACAATGACGTATAAAATACTATTTTATCATCGTTACTACCGCCTTCAATAGTGAATTTCCCTAAGGCTTCATTCCAAATTTTTCTTCCTTCCTTTTGTAAATCCGCTATTGTTTTATTTTGGATTTCACGATCCATATTTCGTTTGGCTTGTTCCACATCAATAAAAGAAATGCCATAATTAACAGGAATGTTTTGGTTCCCCTTTTCATATTTTAAAATTAAAGAAGCATTATTTCCTCGAGCAACAGTATTTTCTGTTAATCCGTTATTTGTATATGTTAGAACGGATTTAGGCTTTACTTGAGGTTCTAAATAGAGATATACTTTAGTATTGTTTGCTAGGTTTTGAAAGCCAGAAATGGCTTTTCCGTCCCAGAACATGTCCCCATTATGGGAATTTAAGACAAGATAGGATTCTTTATCGTTTTCAAATTGTATTTCGTAACGAGCCGATTGATGCGATATACCATAGTTTATTGAAATCTGTTGTTCATCTAGATAAACGAAATATGAATAGGGCGTAGATTTCTCTAAATCATAACTATAATCTATAATTGGTTTTAGGTTGCTTTCAGAACCTTGATAAGGGCTTAAATTAAAGGCGGAATTTCCTCGGTGACTGGTAACAACAAGAGGTAATCCGTGTAATAAGTCCCCTGTGTAATCACCACGTTCAGGGTACACCCTTAGCATACTATTTGGTAAATGTATGGTTGGGAAAGTGGGGACTAGAAGGTGGCTTATATTCCCCATATGCGTGTTTACATAATCTACCGGTTGGGAGGTTTGTGAAAAGGCCAGATTGTTTGGCATTAACAAAACAATCATTAAAGTTGCTTTAAATATACTTTTAATGGTATTCATTTTTATTTATTAGTTATGACTAAAATTTCACAAAAAAGTTTATTTATCCCAATTTGTAACATTAAGTATTTTTTCAAAGATTTCGTTATTCTCATAGACCCCGATAAACTTTTCTGATCCTGGGCCATAAGCAAAAACGGGTATTAAAGTAGCCGAGTGTCCCCCTGTAGAAAAAGTGGGGCCTATTTCACTGTAATCACTATATTCACTGCCGTCTTCTCTTTTCTTTTTCTTTGCAGCCAACGTAAATCCTCCTGTTTCATGGTCAGAAGTTACAACTACCAATGTGTTGCCGTCTTTTTCGGCAAAGTCTAGAACTTTACCAATAACATTATCAAAATCAATTAATTCAGATATTAAATAGGGGGCATCATTATTGTGTCCTCCCCAATCGATTTGAGAGCCTTCACTCATTAAGAAAAATCCTGAGTTATCTTTGTTTAGAAACTCAATACCTAGTTCTGTTGCTTTGGAAAGAAAATCCCCTCTTCCATCTTCTATCTTGGGCATTTCTTTTTCTGCTAATAAGAATGCTACTTTTTGTGTAGATTCAATTTTTGAAAAATCACTTAAGGTATCTGTGTTGATTGTAAACTGATTATTTTTTAATGTATTTAATAAATTTTGACCATCTTTACGTTGGGTAAAATAGTTTAAACCACCACCCGCAAAAAAGTCTATTTCTGATTTTGTTAAGTGCAAGGCTATGTCTTCTTCTTGGCCTCTGTTAAATACATGAGCATAAAAACTAGCAGGTGTTGCATGGGTGATAGCACTTGTAGCAATGACCCCTGTTTTAATATTTTTAGCAGATACGATTTCAACTATATTTTTTACGTTTTTTTTATTGGCATCCACACCAATTGCGCCATTGTAAGTTTTAACTCCACAAGCAAAAGCTGTGGCTCCAGCAGCCGAATCTGTTACATCTTGTTCTGATGACGACGTATTTATTAAGCCGATGTTTTGAAAACGCGTATAGTTTGGTATGGACTCTTTATAATAAAAAGCAGAAGATATTTGAGATAATCCAGTGCCATCACTTATTAACAGAATAACATTTTTTGGAGCTTTCAGCTCAGCTGTTGATTTACATGAGATGAATCCAAGTATAATAAAAAACGTAATGATTATTTTAAAATTCATAATTTTATTTGGATGTTTGTGCTTTTGTGACAAATGTGTTTGTTGTCCCCCAGTTTTTATTAGGCACATTAGATGTTTCAATAACTAATTTACCTCCTTTTATAATATCTTCATGATGTAACCAATTCTGATTAAGGGCTTTTCCATTTAAAGTGGCAGATTTTATATAAAAATGGTCTTTATGATAGTTTTTAACTTCAATTTCAAATTTTTTACCATTGGAATAATTGATACTTACTTTTTCAAAAATTGGTGCCGTTAGGTAGTAAACAGGCGTTCCAATATTTACTGCAGATAATCCCATACTACGCATAACAAACCATGACGACATGGTTCCTGCGTCATCATCCATGGTTTTAAGAAACGCTTTAGGCAAGTTTTTGTAGATACGCCCTACATAAGGGTCTTTACCTTTACCATTGCCATAATGGTATTTTTGTACAATGGAATCTAACAATAGATTTCGAAATAGTTTTTGCGATTTCCATGGCTGTTTTGTGGCATTATAAAGGCCTGGTACTTGTAAATCTGGTTGATTTGAGGGGTTGTAGTTATTTTCAGCAAAAAATTGATCTAATTGTTTTATAAATTGTTTTTCACTACCAATTAAATTTTTAAGACCTACTATGTCAAAAGGAACAAACCAACGGTATTGCCAAATAGTTCCTTGATATAAACCTCTAGCTTGCATTTCATCAACATCATTTCTGGTAAGGTCTGCAAAATCTTTTTCCCAGTATTTTTTATATTCTAAAGATTTAGTATGATAGGTTTTTGCGAGTTCATCATCTTTTAAAATTTTCATTATTTTAGACGCTGCCCAAAAATCATAAGAAGATTCCAAGGCTTTATCTGGTGAGCCAAAACTTAATTTATTTACTTCAGCAATGATTGAATCTTTAATAGAAAGAAAGTCTATGGGATAATTTTTTTCATAAGCATCCAATAAAACCACCATAGCATGTTCTGTACGAACCGTTGGGGAAGGTTCATGTTTTGTTGCCCAATCTTCTTTCCCATATTTATAGAGATTAGCAATAGATTTTGAAATGTCTGCGTATTTATCTGGATAAATTAAAGACAACATAGGTAGTTGTTCCCTGTAATTATCCCAAATGGCCCAACCATTGTATACCATAAAATCAGCTTTTTGAATGGTTCCATTTGTAGCAGCATATGTGCCATCTTTTTCACTAATCTTGTAAGGAGATTGTAAGCCTCTATATAGAAGTGAATAAAATAAATCTTCTCGATCTACTTCTCCTTGTACTTTTATATGTGATAGTAATGAATTCCATTCGTTATTTGAAGATTTTTTTACAGTTTCTAAATTGGTTTTACCAAGTTTGTTTTTTGCGTATTCAATACTTACAGAAGAAAAACCAATTTGTACCGTTGCTTTTTGTGTATTTTGATTTATTGGGACATAATATTTGTGATCACTTAATTTTTCAAATTTGTTTATATTAGAAATTTCTATAGCATAGTAAATTCTATATACGCCTCTATGGCAAGTGGTATACGTATCAATTGAACCTGAAATGACATTATTATTAATTGTATGTTCTTCAGAAATAAATCGATTAGAAAGCGCAAAAGAAAGGTCGATAAACAATCCATTCTCATCACTATCATTAGGATAAGTGTATTGTTCTAATCCAAAATTATGATTTACACTCATGGATGCATTTATGCCATTTTTGAAGGAAACCTCATAATAACCAGGGCTAGCATGTTGCTCTTTTTTCAGTAATTTGGTATCAATATCTTTATTTAATACAGGTTTTATTAAAATATTTCCTCCACTGCCGGTACAACCTACACCTTCTAAATGGGTATGCGTAAACCCTTCATATCTTTCTGCATAATATTCATAGCCAGTATGTATGTGTGGATTTGTTTGTGGACCTATGCTTAGCATGTTAAAAGGAGAAGAGGCAGATGGAGACATTTGCCCATGATCACCTGAACTGCCCAAAAAAACATTTACTTTTTCTGTAGGAGATGGCGTTTTGGTTTTTATTTGATTTGTTGTGCCACAACAAACAAAAAATAGACTTAAAAGGTTAATAAATAATATTTGTTTCATCATTTTATTGGTTCTATATCAAATGGATAGTTTACACCATTATTATAATCGTAAATATTTATTTTGTAATGTACGAGATTCGCAGGTTTGTTAAGGGTTTATTTTTATTATCTAACAATAAGATGATTTAAAGTTGCTAATATATAAAAATTTACTAAAACGATTTACTTATAATACTTGCCTGCTGTTTTAATCGTTAAAGTTTATGGCTTTGGGCCCTGAAATATTTGTTAAGATTGATTATTAACTGATTCTGCCAATTTAGTTAAGGTCTATGGTGTTTTTTATATGGGAATTATTTAAGTGTATTAATTTAAGTTTCCCATTTTGGTTACCCTACTATGGAATAACTGCATTTGATTATATAATGGGTTGATAGAACCTTGGAATTAGCTATATTCATTGTAAATCGGTAACGTATAGCCGCATTGATTATTAAAAGGTTTGAGCCCTTTTTTGAGTTGAAATCTAGAGCCTATACATTAACCATATATTGCGTATACGTAAATTTATTATAACTTTACACATATAATATTTTTTGGTGAATTTAAAAGTTGCACATACAAAATCAACTTCTAAACGTGATCTTGAATCGGGCAAAAAAAGTGTTAAACCTCTTTCTTACAAGGAATCACAAAGTTTTGAAGCGTTCTATGCAGAGGTGTATGAAAATATGTTTCAAAACCTTTTTGCTTATGGTATGCAAATATGTAGAAATAAGGATTTAGTAAAAGATTGTATCCAAGAGCTCTTTTCTGAACTTTGGAAAAATCAAAAAATACTCGTGAATGTTAAGTCGGTAAAACCATATCTTCTAAAATGTCTTAAACGAAAAATAAAGCGAGAATTGGGCAAAGAAAAAAAGTCATTTATACAAAGTGAATTTGAATTCGAAATTTCGCACGAACTAAAGTTGATCAACAGCCAACAACAAGCCAACAATCAACATATGCTGAGTAAAGCCATTAAGTCTTTGACTGCTCGCCAGAGAGAAGCGATTTATTTAAGGTTTTATGATAACCTTTCCTACGAAGAGACATCAGAAATTTTAAAAATCAATGCTAAAGCAACTTATAAATTGATATATAGAGCTTTGTCAGCTATAAAAGAATCTATTATTCTACTGTTGTTTTTTTCTTTTTTCACTTAAAAAGAAAAAAAGTTTCTTTTCCATGGGGTAAAAATTAAAAATATTGCCTGTAGTATATAAACAGTTATTGTTTATAGTTATGTCAGTTAAAAATTATTTAGACTTTACTCCCGAAGAGCTCGCTTCGGATACTTACTTTCAAAATTGGGTATTACAAGATGACCAAATGACCAATTTATTTTGGGAAAAGTGGCTTAGTGATAATCCCGAAAAACAAGCTGACGTTGATTTAGCTAGGAAATTGATTCGTCAATTCACCTTTAAGGATTATCAAGCCTCAGAAGAAGATTTTAATGAAGTATGGAAAAATCTAAAAGAGAATCAACCAAGGAAGCCTACGTTTATCAAGCCATCTAGAAAAAGAAGGTATGCTGTAACTGCGGCAGCTTCAGTAATACTGTTAATTTCGGTTTCAGTGTTCTTTAATAAAAAAGAGCCACAATCCAGTGAACCTGTAATAGTAAATAACCATATTAAAGCAGGTACAGATAAAGCTATTTTAACCCTAGAGAACGGGGCAGATATAAGCTTGGAAAAAGGGCAAAGTTATGTTACGGGCAATATTACAAGTAATGGTGAAGAAATTGTATATGGCACCAATAGGGAAAACTCAAAAGAAATAGCATACAATTATTTAACAATTCCTACTGGAGGGCAATTTAAAATGACATTATCAGACGGGACAAAGGTTTGGCTAAATTCAGAATCCCAATTAAAATATCCGGTAACATTTGTAGATGGTGAATCCAGACAAGTCGAATTGGTATATGGTGAAGCTTATTTTGACGTGTCTCCAAGTACAGAACATAAAGGTTCAAAATTCAAAGTACTAAACCAATCTCAGGAAATTGAAGTTTTGGGTACTGAGTTTAATGTAAAAGCCTATAAAGATGAAACTAATATTTACACCACTTTGGTAGAGGGAAAAATAGCTATAAATCTAGAAAGCACTAATCAAGTATTATTTCCCAACCAACAGTCAAACGTAAATTTAAAAGATAACAATATTGAGGTTTTATCAGTTGATGTTTACAGAGAAATAGCTTGGAAAGATGGCGTATTTAGTTTTAAAAACAAATCTCTAAAAGATATTATGAAGATTTTATCTCGTTGGTATGAAATTGATGTGGTTTTTGAAAATAAGGAACTTGAAGATATTACTTTTAATGGTGCCTTAGAGAAAAAATTAAGCATTACAAATATTTTGTCAATCATTGATATTAACTACGACATACATGATAAAACAGTATTGATCAAATAATAATTTTAACTAAAACATGAAATATATGGTGTGAAATAACTAAAGAAAATGCCTATATGGCAAGACAATTTTGCTGTTAATTTATGAATATACGCTATGTTATTCACCAAATTAACATCTAAATTAAAAAGGGAAGAGGGACCGAATTCTGACATACAACCCATCACTTCCCCTTAGACGTATTAATTAATTTATTAACTAACACAGAACAAATTTATGGAAATTAAATTTACATATACTCTTTTGACTAAACGAAAAAGAGTGTTGACTTTCATTATGAGAACGTTTATATTGTTATTCTGTACATCCGTATTTAGTTTCTCATCAGGGAATCTCCTGTCGCAGAATACTAAAGTTGTCATTGGTACAGATATGACAGTGACTATAGAAGAAGTTTTCGATATCATTGACCAACAAACTGATTTTTCTTTTATTTATAGATCAGATTTATTTAAAGACCTACCAAGGGTTGAACTTAAAAAGGGGCGTTTTCGACTTAGCAGACTGTTATTAAAAAGTGTTGATAGTAAGGATTTTAATTTTATTCTAACAAAAGATAATAGAGTAATAATTAAAAAGAAAACCCCTGAAGACAAAAAACAACAGATCAAGGTTACGGGTACTGTAACCGATGAAAAAGGATTGCCACTTTCAGGTGTGACGGTATTAATTAAGGGGACAATCAAGGGTGCCGCTACAAATTTTGATGGCCATTACAGTATTACTGTGCCATTTTCGGAAAATGTCTTGGTTTTTTCTTTTTTGGGCTATGAAACAAAAGAAATCCTAGTAAAAGACCAAACTGTGATCGATGTTCGGTTAAAAGAACTAATTACAAGTCTGGATGAAACTGTTATTATTGGTTATGGAAAAGTGAAAAGGGAAAACTTAACAGGTTCAGTAGGTACTATTGATGCTAAAAATATAACCAATCAAGTACCAACCATTAATCTTGACTATGCACTACAAGGTCAAGTAGCAGGTGTTAACATTACTAGTTCCTCAGGTCAACCAGGAGGAGCTGCAAGAGTAAGAATAAGAGGGAATACATCTTTATTAGGATCCAATCAACCTTTGTATGTTATAGATGGTATTCCTCTAGCTCCCAATAGTAATATACCTAATGGTGGACCAGAAGGAAATAATTTAGGAACAGAACTTAATCAGGAAGGTTTAAGTACACCTATTGGTAATATCAACTCCGCAGATATTGAGTCTATAAGTATTTTAAAAGACGCATCAGCTGCAGCTATTTATGGTTCCAGAGCTGCAAATGGTGTTATTATTATTAATACCAAGCAAGGTGTGTATTCAAATGAGACTAAGTTTGATGCTACAGTATCTATGAGTTTTCAAAATGCGCAAACCCTAGAAGTTTTAAATGCACAACAATTTAGAGAAGTTTGGACGGCAGCTGTAGAAAATGGAACGAGAAACGATGCCTTTGCCCAAGCTGTTTTAGATGGTTCTTATTTTGGAGATGCAGATACTAAGTGGGAGGATGAAATTAGCCCAGGCTCACCAATTACAACAAACTATTATTTGAATGTGCTTGGCGGGTCGGAAAACACCAGGTATAGTACATCATTGGGTGTTAATACTCAAGATGGGGTTTATAACAAAACAGGTTTCGATCGCTATTCTTTCAACCTAAATTTGGACACTAAAATCAGTGAAAATTGGACGTTTGGCTCTAGAATAAATGTTTCATCAACCAAACAAGATGCTAAAGATGGAGGTCTTACACAGCTTACTTATAGTTTTAGACCAGATCTTCCTGTTTTTGATGAAGAAGGCAATTACTCATTTTCATCACAATATAACTCTGAAAACCCAGTAGCACGTTCTAAAGCGACCAACACTAACAAAACACTTTTGTTATTAGGTTCTATGTATACCGAATTAAAATTAGCAGAAGGATTAAACCTTAACACACTTTTTTCTCTTAACTATAATGCAGGTAACCAACAAAGTTTTTACCCACTTTTTACATTTGTAGGAGGTTGGAGTAGATTACAAGGTAATGGTGATGGTTATGCGCAAGAAAGTAGAAGTCGCAGTACTAATACTTTACTACAAGGTACACTAACTTATGATAAGTTAATTGAAAAGCATAATATTAATGCTGTATTAGGAGCCTCTTTTGAAAAAAATAAAAGCTCTAATGTAAAAGGATGGGGAGAAGGTTTTTTTAATGATGTATTAACGAATGTTTCAAGTGCCACTGTATTTACAGATGCATCGTCTTTTGAAACTGGTTCTGGTTTAGCGTCATATTTTGGACGTGTTAATTATGATTTTGATAATAAGTACTTATTAACGTTATCCGCAAGGGTAGATGGATCTTCAAAATTTGCTCCAGATAATCAATATGCCTTTTTCCCAGCAGCAGCAGTGGCATGGAGGATATCAAATGAAGATTTTTTGAGTGAAAGCAATTTTGTAGACGAATTGAAACTTAGGGCCAGTATGGGAACAACTGGTCAACAGGATTTTGGGGATTATGCATGGCGAACCCTTTTTGAGACTGAAGATTACGGACCAGATCCGTCTATTATTGCATCTCAGTTAGGCAATGCCAGTTTAAAATGGGAAACGACGGAGCAAGTTGATTTTGGTGTCGATTTTTCTTTTTTTAAAGGAAGGTTTCGTGGCGGTTTTGGGTATTATTTAAAAGAAACAAAAGATGCTTTGTTTACTGCTATAACCCCAGGAAGTACTGGGTTTAACAGGATAATCGCTAACATTGGAAATACCAAAAACACTGGTTTAGAGCTAGAATTAAAGGGGGATGTTATAAGATCTCAAAATTTTAGTTGGAATGTATCATTGAATGTAAGTAAAAATGATAATAAGTTAACTAAAATCTCAGATGACTTTAGGGATGATAATGGATTCTTAACAGGGTTTCCAGGAGGAGGAAGGCTTAAAGAAGGTAGTCCAATTGGGTTGATTTATGGCTATGTTTCCGAAGGACTTTTTCAAAATCAAGAAGACATAGATGTTTTGAATACAGCATCACCTACAGGAACATATCAAAATAGTCAAACAGCTCCTGGAGATATAAAGTTTAAAGATTTAACAGGTCCAGATGGTGTTCCCGATGGTGTAATTACAGCTTTAGACCAGCAAGTTATTGGAGATACACAACCAGACTTTTATGGAGGTTTTAATAATACATTTCAGTACAAAGGATTTGCTTTGTCTACATTCTTCACTTTCTCTGTAGGCAATGAGGTAGATTCATTTAGCTTAGCAAGAGATACAAACTTTGCCAGCACTTTTATTGGTGAAAACAAAGTAACAAGTGTTTTAAATGCTTGGACACCAGAAAACACCAATACTGATATACCAAGATTGGTCTATTTTGATCCAAATAATAATGATAGAATATCTTCCCACTATGTTAATAATGCTTCTTATTTAAGGTTAAAGACATTAAATTTTAGCTATACATTTTCAAAACAGTCATTAGAGCAGATTAAATTTTTTGATAACATTTCAATTTATATAACTGCCCAAAATTTATTTACAATAACAAATTACCCAGGAGCGGATCCAGAAGCTTCAAATTTGTTTGGCAATGATATTAGTGCAGGAAGGGACAACAATCGCTTTCCTATAGCAAAAGTATTCACTGCAGGTATAAGAATAGGATTTTAAAAAATTATAATTATGAAAAACACAACAATATACTTAGTTACATTACTTCTTTTGTACTCATGTGAATTAGTAGATGTATTAGAAAATGATCCGCCTAACAATTTAGTTGCTGAAAATGTAGTAAAAAATGAAACAGATGCCAGAGCTTTATTAAATGGTGTATACACGACTATTACATCCAGAGTTTCAGCATACTATTACATGTATTCTGAGTTGATACCCAGTGCTATGATAGGTTCCATGAGTGTTTCCGGCGCAGGTTCAATACATGGGCAATTTTCAAATAATGAGGTACAGTTTGATAATATTTTTGTAAGAGATTATTGGTTGATTATATATAAGGTTATGGATTTGGCAAATAATTCAATAGTTCAAACATCTCAATTATCTGATCAATTGATTTCTGATGAAGTTAGAAAAGAGCTTCTTGGCGAAGCGCACTATTTAAGGGCAATGGCAACTTTTGATGCGTTAAGGTACTTTGGACAATTTTTTGATGAAACCAGTAACTTAGGTATTATATTGCATACCGAGCCCTCAAACTTTGTTACTAGACACAAAGCCAGAAATACGGTTGCAGCATGCTATACCCAAATTTTATCGGATTTAGATAAAGCCATTGCAGATGCACCAGATTATACAGTTACATACAGGGCATCTAAAACAGCTGCTAAAGCGCTAAAATCTAAAGTGTTGCTCTATCAAGGTAAATATGCTGAGGCTGCTGCTTTAGCAGATGAAGTTATTAACGAGGGAACTACGACTCTTGAAGCTGACTTTGAAACGGCGTTTAGTAAAGGGTTAAATTCATCAGAAATGATTTTAATGACTTATCGTGATGAAAATTCAGATTCTGAGGATAACAACAGAAAACGTTTTTACACAGGTAGAACCTCAAATAGTACTTGGTTCGCTACGCTAATGGATAGTGACCCAAGAAGACCATTTACATATAGTGGTACTACGGTTTTGAAAACCAATAATGCAGCTGTTTATAGGCCAACTTATTTTTTACGTTTAGCCGAAATGTATTTAATAAAAGCTGAAGGACTGGCGTTTAGTGGAGCTACGTTACTGGAGGCAAGTGAGCCTTTAAATGTTATACGAAACAGAGCTGGTATTGGAGATTCACCTGCCCTTACCATAGACGAACTTAAAGATGATATTTTTAATGAAATTGCTAGAGAACTGGCTTTCGAAAATGGTAGTGAGTGGTTTGCAGCCATTCGCTTTGATAAAGCCATGACATTAAAACCCACAATTACAAGTTCAAACCAATACATTTTACCAATTCCAGAAGAAGAAATTAATGGAAACGGGTCACTTACTCTCGCAGATCAAAACCCAGGTTACGAAGGTATTTAAAACTATTTGAGTTAGTCAATTTTTATTCAACAGGGCTTTAGATATTAAAAGTCTAAAGTTCTGTTTTTTTAAAACCTCTGAATTAAGAGTTAATAAATGCTAACATTTTTTCATTTTTATTAATGGAATTAACTACACCATTTTATTCAAATAAATATTAAATGTATGCCTGTTTATCATGTTATTTTTTACAAAAAACAGAAAAAGGGATAGATACTTTTGCCGACAAAAAGCTATTATGAAAAAAATATTTTTATTAGTTACTTTTTTATATACAATTAACTTTTATGCGCAATCAGTTTCTTTTAAGATTACCGGAATTATTTTGTCAGACCGAAATACTCCTTTAGAATCAGCCACCATTCACTTAGAGAAAATTCAGGATAGCACTGTGGTTTCATATACTATTTCAGATAAAAAAGGAAGTTTTTTTTTAGAAGGCAGCACTTTTGAAAAAGAATTAAACATGTATGTATCCCATATTGGATTTCAACCGTATTTCATAAAGCTTGCACTTACAAAAAAAGAGTTTCAATTAGGAACAATCAATCTTAAACCCAATACAAATTTATTAGATGAGGTTGTGATAAAATCACGTTCGCCTATTACCATTAAAAAGGATACAATAGAATTTAATGTAAAATCTTTTAAAACTAAAAAAGATGCTACTGTTGAAGATCTATTAAAAGAATTACCCGGTTTTGAAGTTAATGATGATGGAGAAATTACAATAAACGGAAAGCTTGTAAATAAAGTTTTGTTAAATGGAAAAACCTTTTTTGGTGATGATCCAACCATTGCAACAAGAAACTTGCCTAAAGATATCATTGATAAGGTTCAGGTTAGTGATACTAGAACAAAATCGGAAGCATTTACGGGTGAAAAAGGTGCACAAGAAAACAAAACAGTAAACTTAACTACCAATAAGGAAAAGAATAAAGGTTGGTTTGGACGTTCCGTTGCAGGTTTAGGTACCCATGAACGCAATGAATATGCAGCTATTGCAAACCATTTCAATAATGATAAACAAATTGGCGCATTAGTTAATGGAAACAATATAAATGCACCAGGATACAATTTTAATGGTGCTCAAAGGAGAAGTGTTAGTTTAAATAATGTAAGTGATTTTATTCCTGGTGGTAGTAATAAAGGAATTATAAAGTCTAAATCATTTGGGACATCTTATGCTGATGACTTTGGTAAAGATGCTGAAATGAATACAGACTACTTTTACTCTGGAAGCAATACAGAAAATAAATCAATTAGAAACTCCGAAAATATTTTGCCCGATGGTAAGTTCTTTTCTAATTCAAGTACGAGTTCAATTAATGATAAAGAGAAACATACTGCAAACTTAAAATTTGATATTGTAATAGACTCAACGTTTCTAATAAACGTTGCACCATCTTTTACGTTAGACAAAGGCAATCAGTTCTCTACAAGAGATCAAGAATCATTAGATGAAAATAATGTGTTAATAAATAGGTCAAATAGTATCATTAACAATAAAAAAACAGATAAAGATTTTAGCAATAGAATTGATTTAACAAAAAGATTTGGAGAAAAAGGGTCTTTCATGAGATTAAGCATGAGCAATCAATTCAATGATTCAGAAAGTGATGATTATAATATTTCAACAACTGAAATTTTAAATTCAACAACAACAAACCAAAATCAATTTATTGATGGAGATTTAAACTACAATCGTTTGGAAACTCAACTAACCTATAGGCATTTTATAATTGATAAAAAGCTTTATTTGGATTTTAAATATGATTATCGAAAAGAAAAAAGGGAAAGTATAAAAAGTACATTCGATTTTGACAGTATCAATAATCAATATTCAACTTTTAACAGTCGGTTAAGCACAGATTTTATGTATAATAATATCAGAAATAAACCAGCTGTAGCACTTAGTTATGTTGGAGGCAAATGGAATACAAGGATTGAAAGTGGCTATGTGTTTCAAACTCTTGAAAATCAAGATAAACTCCGTCCAAATTTAAATTTAAAAAGAGATTATAATGCTTTAGAGCTATTTGGTTTTTTAAATTATAAGTTTAATCCAAACGAGTACATATATGCACGATACCAATTACAAAACAAACCTCCAGAAATTAACCAAATACAGCCTTATGAAGATATAACAAATCCGTTAAATATTATTGTGGGTAACCCAGATTTAAAGCCAACTAGCACTCATACTATTGCTGTAGGCTTTAATAAATTCAATATACAAAAGGGCACTGGTTTTAATACCAGAGCGATATTAAATTTTATGGAAAATCAGGTGATTACTAAAAGTATTGTTAATGATGACCTTGTTAACAATACAACATTTACAAATATAGATGGAAACTATAATCTTTTTTTGGTGGCTAGTTACAATAAAAAAATACAAATAGACCCTGTTAGAAGTCTTAAATTAAATATTGGAACTAATTCGATAACAATAAAAAACATTAATTTTTTTAACAATGAAAAATATAAATCTCAAACAACGTCTATTATACCAAGAATAGGGGTCACTTTTGAATGGAAAAATGTTTTTAAAATTGATCCGATGTATAAACTTTCTTTTTCAAAAACCAATTTAAACCTAGACAGTTTTGAAAAACAAAGTTTTATACAGCATTCACTGGATATAAAAACAATTACGTATGCTCCGAAAAAGTTAGAATGGAGAAACGACATTCGTTATGTCCTTAACCCTAATGTTCCAGTGGGGTTCCAAAAGAGCTCATGGTTATGGAATTCATCTATAACTTATACTATGTTCCAAGATAAAGGATTCTTAACCTTAAAAGTTTATGATTTATTAAATCAAAATACCAATGCACAAAGAATTGCTACTGCCAATTTTATTTTAGATTCTCAAAGTACTGTTTTACAGCAATACTTTATGCTAAATTTTAGTTGGAAGTTTGGAAATTTTGGGAGAAGAAAAAAAACAAGTAGAATAAATAAATCCAGATTTTAAAATAAATATTAAAAATCATCAATTATGAAAAACATCAAAATTAGTATCATTTTCTTTTTATGGCTTAGCGCTTTTAACATTATTGCACAGTCCCATGAATTTGATTTAGATAAAGAAATCCCTATAGATCCCACAGTAAAGGTAGGTAAACTTAGTAATGGCCTTACCTACTATATAAAACACAATGCAAAACCAGAAAACAAGGCCGAACTACGTTTAGTATTAAATGCAGGCTCTATCTTGGAAGGTGAAGACCAACTAGGTCTTGCACATTTTATTGAGCACATGGCATTTAATGGGACTAAAAATTTTGAAAAAAATGAACTTATAGATTACCTGCAAAGCATAGGTATAGAATTTGGAGCCGATTTAAATGCCCATACAGGTTTTGATGAAACGGTTTACAAGCTGTCTGTTCCCACTGAAGATAAAACTATCTTTAATACCAGCTTACAGGTACTTCGTGATTGGGCCGATGGCATCACATTTGACCATGAAGAGATTGATAATGAAAGAGGTGTAGTAGCCGAAGAATTAAGGGCAAGAAGTGGCGCAAATATGCGTATGTACTACCAATCTATTCCAGTAATTACAAACAATTCCAGATATGCCAAAAGGGCGCCCATAGGGACGTTGGATGTTATTATGAATTCAAAATACGGGGCTTTAAAACGTTATTATAAAGATTGGTACCGTCCAGGTTTAATGGCGTTGGTTTTGGTTGGTGATTTTGATGTTGCTGATACAGAAGCGAAAATAAAAAAAATATTTAGTGGTATAGAACCAGTTAAAAAACCAAAGGAACGGACTTATTACACGATTCCCGAAAACATTGAGCCTACGGTTACCGTAATAACCGATAAAGAAGCCAAAGGTGTTAAGGTTTCTATTTATCATAAACAACAAAAAAGAGAAGTTGTAACGTTAGAAGATTACAAGAAAGAAGTTTTACAGAAATTGTATACCGGTATGTTGCGCCAGAGGCTATCTGAAGTTGAGCTGGAACCAGATGCCCCTTTTTTATCGGCTACTGCTGGTATAGGTAAATTTTTAGGGAATATGGATAGTTATTATTTGAGAGCCATACTTAAGGAAGATAAAGTTAGCCAAGGTATTGAAGCTTTATTAGAGGAAAGTGAGCGCGCAAAACGTTATGGCTTTACTGTTTCAGAATTAGAACGCTATAAAGCACTTTTACTAAATAATGCCAATATTTATAGAAAGGAAGAAGGAAAAATACCAAATACCTATTATGTTGAGCAGTACACAGACCATTTTACAGATAACGACCCGATTCCAGGAGAAGAATTTATCTATAGCTATTATAAAAACATATTGCCAAACATGACCGTTGATGAGGTAAACAAAATAAGCAAAGAATGGGTTAAGGATAATAACATAGCAATAGTAATCAATGCCATAGATAAAGAAGGATTAAAGCTCCCAACCGAAAAAGAGGTGTTAAAAATAGTATCTGAAAGTAAAATTAAAGAAGTTGACTTTTATAAAGACACACTTTCTAGTGCTGAGTTAATGAATAAAAAACCAGGCCCAGGAAAAATTACCAATACAGCATACAATAAAGAAACAGATGTAACTACATGGACATTTTCAAATGGCGTAACTGTCATAGCAAAACCCACACAGTTTCAAAACGATTTAATTTCCATGAGCGGTTTCAGGCCCGGTGGGAGTTCTAAAGCACCAGACTCTTTATATGTATCTGCTAGAAGTGCAGGAAATATAATAGGAGCTAGCGGGATAAATAATATCTCTGAAATTGATTTAAAAAAATTAAATATGGGTAAAACAGTAAAAGTAACACCTTATATTAATTTTTATGACGAGTTGTTTTCAGGAAGCAGTGCATTTGCAGATTTGGAAAGGATGTTGCAAATGGTTCATTTGTATTTTACGAAACCCAATAAAGATAAAAATGTTTTTAATGCGTATAAAGAACGTTTAAAATCCACATATAAAGACCAAGATAATAGTCCAGGGGCTTTCTTTGAAAAAAAGAAAAGCGAAGTTATGACTCATAATCATTTGAGGGGTATTCCATTAACAGAACAACAAATTGAAAAAGAATTAAAACTAGATGAAGTTTATAATTTTTATAAAAATCGATTTTCATCTGCAAATGGCTTTACGTTTATTTTTGTAGGAAGTTTTGAGATTCCTGCCTTAAAAAACTTTGCTGCCCAATATTTAGGGAGCCTTCCATCCAATTTGCAAGAAAAAAGTTCATGGGATGATATTGGGTTAAGAAGACCCAAAGGTGTTATTAAAAAAACATTTAAAAAAGGTATGGATGATAAGAGTAAAGTCGTTATGAACTTTACGGGAGAGCTTGACTATTCTCCAGAAAAAAGAAAAGAATTAATGCTACTTGCTAAATTGTTAAAAATTAAATTAACAGAAGAACTGCGTGAAAAAATGGCAGGCGTTTATGGTGTTCGGGTTTCTGGTTTTGCATCCGATAGACCTTACCATTGGTACCGTATGAGTGTAGAGTTTACCTGTGCTCCAGAAAACGTTGAAAAATTAATCGAAAAAGTTTTAGAAGAAATTGAAAAGATAAAAGCGAAAGGCGCTTTAAAAGCTGATTTAAATAAAATAAAAGAAGCGGAGTTGGCCAATACACGGGACCAGTTAAAACTAAATGGATATTGGGTTTCTAAATTAAAAACGGCCCATGAATTTGGTTTGGGTTATGACGCTATTTTAGATTACGAAACAGGTATAAATAAAATGACTTCAGAAGATTTTCAAAAGTTTGCCAACACTTATTTTAATATGGATAATTATGTTGAATTGATTTTAATACCAGAAAATTAAAACATAGCCCAGACAGTATTATTGGAGCAGCAAGTGATTTATCAACACCATGTAAGTTTTTCACTTTTTAAGTGAAAAACTTACAAATATTTAATATTTTCCTTTGTTAAAAGCTTGATAGGTAAATACTTGTTTTTCTCAGGGACAATATCATTTATAATAAAGTTAAATAGTGTTTTTGTTCCTTCGTAACCTTGAAAAAAAGCATTCTGGTCAATAAGAAAATCAATGGTTTCATTTTTAATAAAAACGGCATTTTCCTCATTTAAATCGTAACCAATCAATTTTAGGTGCTTTAATTTGTGTTTTTCTATGTATTTGGCCATAATACTAACTTTACTGGATGGAACAAACAAACCCTTAATGCGTTGATTGGATAGTGTTTTGTAAATAAATGTGTCAATAGCTATTTGGTCTTTGGTATTAGGAAGAATCACTTCATGTATTTTAATAGGCAAAGCTTTCGTATTGAAATACGATTTAAAACCTGAAATTCTATCTTCAATAGCCGAATGATGAATATTGTCTTTTCTAACTTTTACTATGATAACTTCTTCTTCTCTATGTACTAACAATGACATAAGTTTAGCAGCAAGTGCCCCGCTATCAAAAGAATGCTGTCCTATGTAGGAAATATTGCTGGCCCCCTGTAATTCAATATTAATAAATACATAAGGGATCTTCCTTTGTTCTAACTCTATGAGTCGTTTTTGGGTTTCAATTAAAAAAACAGGTGCTAATAATACAGCATCAAAAGAGTTTTCCAATAGCTTATCAAAAGCTTCTTTAAAAGAATTGGAGTCAAATAGATTAAAGTGAAAGTAGCTTACAGAGGTTTTATAGATTTCATTTTCTTTGGATGCCTTTTCAATACCTTTTTTTGGAAGATACCAAAAATCGGATGAAGACTCAATAGCAGGAATTAAAACCGCAATATCATATTTTTTATTTAATGCAAGTGTTCTGGCGGTTTTATTTATTTGAAAGTTATGTTCCTGGATTATTTCTTCAATACGTTCTTTGGTTTTTTTTGAAACGCCAGGTCTATTATGAATAACCCGATCCACGGTTCCAATAGAAACGTTTGCCAAAGCTGCAATATCTTTAATTGTTTTCAATTCTTGTTTTTAAATGAATCTTTTTTATAAAACACAAAAGCGTTGTTATATAAGCTTTAAAAAGCAATAATAGACGAAAATATTAAATACTGGGAGATTTTCTTCTATTTTTCCAAATGAAATTAAATAGTTATTGATTGTACGTAATTTGTTATAAACCTAAAAATATATTGTTTTTGTCATCCCGAGGCAAAGAGGGATCTCATCGATTATCAACAGATTCTTCACTTCGTTCTGAATGACAAAAATATCATTATGCATGATTACGGACATTCAGAAATAGTTAAATATATGTACGTACACGTTTTTGTTAAAAAAACATGATTTACAATATGATATATGGAGCCGTACATTATTATACGAAACGCTTTAAAATTAGTAACAGAAATTGGTTCCTATTGATAGCGTATTTAGTGGTTATGTTACGGGAATTTTTACCACTACAGGGGTTTCTGCCATTGCGGTACTTTATACATTAGTTCTTGTGTTTTGGTACAAAGAAATTTCAATTCTAAATAACTCCCCAAATATTTTTGGATGCTTGTGGCACTACAGCCATTGTTATGTTGTTAATTGGAGCATCCATGTTTAATAAGTTATGGGTATTAGTTAGTGTTCATGTATGATTTGGACCAGTCTTTCCAGACAACCTCATAGCCTTGAGATTGAATCATCTGTTTAATTTGTTCGGTAGTACGCTCGTCTGAAATTTCAAATTGCTCAAGTGATTCAGGTTCTACACTATAGCCTCCAGGGTTTGTCTTGGATTCTGCGCTAATGGATGTAATTCCCAAGTGAATACTATGATTTCTAAATGTTTCACTTTCGCGAGTAGACAATGATAATTCAACGTCTTCATCCAATAACCTGTAGGCACAAATTAATTGTACCAAATCAGTATCGGTCATCTCTACTTTTGGGTCTAATCCGCCTTGATGGGGTCTAAGCCTTGGAAAAGAGATGGAATATTTGGTTTTCCAATATGTTTTTTGCAAATATTTTAAATGCAAAGCCGTGTAAAAGCTATCCACTCGCCAATCTTCAAGTCCAAAAAGAGCGCCTAGACCAATTTTGTGAATTCCCGCTTTACCCAATCGATCGGGTGTATCCAATCGATAATCAAAATTAGATTTTCTACCTTTTGGATGATGTGTTTTATAGGTGGCTTTATGATAGGTTTCCTGATATACCAAAACAGCATACAAACCTGAGCTAATTAAGGTTTCGTATTCATCTTGATCTAAAGGTTGTACTTCGATACTAATATTTGAGAATCGAGAGCGAATCAAATCTATAGCATGTTTTATATAAGAAACTCCAACAGTTTTGCTTGCTTCTCCCGTTACCAGAAGAATATGGTCGTATCCCAATTTTTTAATGTGTGCCACTTCCTTTAATATTTCAGCATCACTTAAAGTTTTTCTTCTAATACCATTATCCATACTGAACCCACAATAGGTACAGATATTTTGACATTCATTGGACAGGTACATAGGGATGTACATTTGAATGGTATTTCCAAAACGTTTTCTGGTAATGGCATTGCTTCGTTGTGCCATTTGCTCTATATAGGGTTTAGCAGCAGGAGAAATTAGTTTTTTGAAATCTTCTAATTCAATTTTGTCTTTGAGGAGTACTTTTTCAACTTCTTTGGGGGGTACTTTGTAAATTTCTTTTTCTAAAGTATCCCAATCGTATTTTTCAAATGTATTTTTAAAAGACATGATTTGTGTTAATTTAAATCGTTTAGAAAAGAAGTAAGTGGGCTACTGGCTTCTGCCTGATTTTTAATGGGAGCTAGTTTGGCGTTATAAGCCATCCTACCAGCTTTAACGGCCATTTTAAAAGCCATTCCCATTTCTACTGGGTTCTGGGATACGGCAATAGCGGTATTGACCAAAACGGCATCAGCACCCAATTCCATAGCAAATGCAGCGTGGGATGGCGCACCAATACCCGCATCAACTATAACGGGAACGTTACTTTGTTCGATAATAATTTCTAAAAACTCAAGTGTTTTTATGCCCTTGTTGCTTCCAATAGGGGCGCCTAAGGGCATGACACATGGTACGCCCACATCTTCCAGACGTTTGCATAACACAGGGTCTGCATGAATATAAGGCATGACTACAAATCCGAGTCTTACCAATTCCTTAGCGGCTTTTAAGGTTTCAATAGGGTCGGGGAGTAGGTATCTGGGATCTGGGTGTATTTCCAGTTTTACCCAATTGGTTTGAAGTGCTTCTCTAGCTAATTCTGCTGCAAATATGGCTTCCTTAGCGGTTCTTACTCCAGAGGTATTGGGGAGTAAATGGATTTGATTTTTATTTAAATGAACGAGCATATCGTCCGATTCATTTTCTAAATCCACACGTTTCAATGCGACTGTAACCAACTCGCTTTCTGAGGCTAGGATAGCTTCGCGCATTTTATTTACGCTACTAAACTTACCTGTTCCAGTGAATAACCTCGACTTAAAAGTTTTGTCGGCTATTTTAAGTGTATCTGTTGTCATGTTATATTTTTTGATTAGGATTCCAAACCTGTTCCTGCTCTGAAGGATTGTTTAAAAGTTTGTTGAATTGACTAATTTTATTAAAGTTTTTGGTAATTTCTCCCGAAACGGCCATCCCGTAAACACCTGTTTTTAAAATTTCGGGAACATCTTGTATGGTAATACCGCCAATAGCGATAATAGGAATGTCCGTTTGTAATGCTTCAAGAATGGTTAGGTAACCGTTTGCTCCTAAAAGGGGACTTAAATTGTTTTTGGTTGTAGTGAATCGAAAAGGTCCCAAACCTACATAATCTATTTTTTTTTCAATTAATGCTTCACAGTCTTCAAGTGTATTGGCCGTACCTCCAATAATTTGCCAGGGTTCTAAATGTTTTCTTGCTATGGTTGGACTCGTATCGTTTTTTCCCAAGTGTACGCCGTCTGCCTTTACTTTTTTTGCAATTTTATAATGATCATTAATAATGAGGCGTGTTTGAAAATGACCTGTAATTTCCCTGGCTTCTTCGGCCATTTTTAAAATCTTTTTTTCGGATAGATTCTTTAAACGCAGCTGTACCAATTCTATCCCGGAAGTGCAGGCTTTTTGGATGTTTTTAAGATGTTCTTTTGCGGTGTTGCCTTGTGATATGTAATGTAGCTTAGGGAGCATATATTAGGGATTAGGGATTAGGTGTCGGGTGTCGGTATTCTGTTTGTGCTTACCTAATAGGCCCTTATCGGAATTCAAAAACTGTTCGGTGTATTGTTTTGCATTTTTTGCGGCATCTTCTAACGCTATTTGCAAAGCAAAATTACTTGCCAGGGAAGCGGATAGCACACAGCCACTACCGTGTTTTTCATAAACTTTATCCGTATTTGGAGGGATGTTTACCATGACAATTCCATTGTGGTACAAGGTATCCCAACCTTTTTTGTGACTTCGATGTCCGCCTTTTAAATAAACATTGGTGGCCTTGGAGATATGTTCAATGGTACGTGCAATCGTTAATTTTGGATATAAACGTTGAATTTCATCATAGTTGGGCGTCATGATAAAGCACTGTTTCCATATATTGTCCAGTAAATCCTGGTTTTCGGTTTCATGGAAATCAAAACCTGCACTTGCTCTGATAATTGGATCCAAAACAATTTTAATATCAATATTTAGCTGATGCAATTTGTTTAAAATAAGATCTAACGTTTTCCAGGATTCTACGATCCCTATTTTCACGACATGGATCTCAAAGCGCTCAAAAAGGATGTCTATTTGAGCCATAATCACATCAACTTCTGTCCAAATACATTGTTTAAAATCCAAATCATTTTGAACGGTCATTGCTGTACAAACGGATAACCCGTACAAACCATGTGCCTCAAACGTTTTGATGTCTGATGTTAATCCGGCACCTCCAGAAGGATCATGACCGGCAATGGTTAATATATATTTGTTTTTGTCCATTTATTGCCCGAAGTGATTTTGCATCTTTTTAAAAATTTCTATGGGTTCTTTAGTATTCCAAATGCCTCCTAAGACACCAACACCTTTAAACCCTAATTTTTTAAACTCGGTAAGGTTGTCTGCTGTGACACCACCCATTCCGACAATTCGTTTATCAATATGGTTTACATCAAAACCCCTGCCTTTATAACCTTCTTTGGAAATGGAAGAAAAAACAGGGCTTAGTAAGTGATAGTCAAATTCAAACTCACAGTTGTCTAAATCCTCAGGCTCGTGAAATGAGCTACTGATTGTTTTGCCAAACATATTTAATCCTTTAAAATAATGTCCTGGATTATCTATGTGGTCTCTTCTTTTTTGTTCTTGAAAATGAATACCTTTTAGGTTATACGTATTGATTAGCTCGTGAAAATGATGAACCACAATTCGATTATGGTATTTAAGATCTATTTGATTTAAATAGTCACAATGTTCTTGATAATTTTTTTCGGGTTTTCTCAAGTGGTAGTATTCCAAACCAGCTTCGAAGAGCTGGTTTAGAATTAAAATTTCTTTGTGAATATCCTTTTCTGGAGCTATTAATACAATCATGGATTATAAATATACCTCACTTCCCTTTTCTTTAAATTCTTTCGATTTTTCTTCCATCCCTTTTTGAATGACTTCATTATCAACAATATCATTTTCGGCTGCAAAGTTTCGTACTTCCTGGGAAATTTTCATCGAACAGAATTTTGGGCCGCACATGGAACAGAAATGGGCTATTTTAGCACCATCGGCAGGTAAGGTCTCATCGTGATATGCTCTTGCTAATTCTGGATCTAGGCCTAAGTTAAACTGATCTTCCCAACGAAATTCAAATCGCGCTTTACTTAATGCATTGTCTCTATGCTGTGCCCCAGGATGCCCTTTTGCCAAATCGGCGGCATGTGCGGCTAATTTATAGGTAACGACACCAGTTCTAACATCATCTTTATTAGGGAGTCCCAAATGCTCTTTTGGGGTAACATAGCAAAGCATGGCACACCCATACCATCCAATCATAGCAGCACCAATTCCAGAAGTAATATGATCATAACCAGGAGCGATATCCGTAGTTAGTGGCCCTAATGTATAAAAAGGCGCTTCATCACAAACGTCTAGTTGTTTCTCCATGTTTTCTTTGATCATGTGCATGGGCACATGACCAGGACCTTCTATAAAGCATTGTACTTCTTCTTTACGTGCGATTTTGGTTAGTTCACCCAATGTTTCCAGCTCGGCAAATTGAGCTTCATCATTCGCATCTGCAATCGAACCTGGACGTAATCCATCTCCTAAAGAAAAGGCCACATCGTATTGTTTTAAAATGGCACAAATATCTTTGAAATGGGTGTAAAGGAAATTTTCCTTATGGTGTGCCAGACACCATTTTGCCATAATAGAACCTCCTCTGGAAACGATTCCTGTGACACGTTTGGCCGTCATAGGCACATATCTTAATAATACCCCGGCATGAATGGTAAAATAATCTACGCCTTGCTCTGCTTGTTCAATAATGGTATCCCTGAAAATTTCCCATGTTAAATCCTCGGCAACACCATTTACTTTTTCTAAAGCCTGATATATAGGAACAGTTCCTACAGGAACCGGTGAGTTTCTAATAATCCATTCCCGAGTTTCGTGAATGTTTTCACCCGTAGATAGATCCATGATATTATCTGCACCCCACCGACATGCCCAAACGGCTTTTTCAACCTCTTCTTCAATCGAGGATGTGACGGCAGAATTACCAATATTGGCATTGATTTTCACTAAAAAATTTCGTCCCAAAATCATGGGTTCTGCTTCTGGGTGGTTAATATTTGAAGGAATGATTGCACGACCTCTTGCTACTTCTGAACGCACAAATTCAGCAGTTATTTTAGAAGGAATTGAAGCGCCAAAGTGCTCACCTTTGTGTTGCTTTTTAATTTCGGTCATCTCATCAATTCTTTGATTTTCGCGAATCGCAACATATTCCATTTCTGGTGTTATGATGCCTTGTTTTGCGTAATGCAATTGGGTCACATTTTTTCCTTCCTTAGCGCGTAATGGTTTTTTGAGCAAGGAAAAACGCATATGGTCCAATGAAGCGTCGTTTAAGCGTTCGTTGCTATACTTGGAAGTAAATTGGTCTAATGCTTCTACGTCATTACGATCCAAGATCCAAGGTTTGCGAATGGGGGCAATGCCTTGATGCACATCAATGTCCTTGTTTGGGTCTGTATAGGGGCCCGATGTATCGTATACGGTTACCGATTCGTTAGGCGTTAATTTCCCGGTCATAGCATCTTTAGTGTCGCTAAGGGAAATGGTTCTCATGGCCACTTGTATGTCGGGGTGTATAGTACCTTGCACATAGATTTTTTTGGAATTAGGAAACGGGTTTCTTGAAATTTTTCCTTCTTTTGGAGCTGTGTCTTTTGTTTTCACGTGTTTATTTTTATTGTTTTTCAAAGGTCATATGTAACATTCATAATAATCATTCCTCTATGTATCAGATCTTTATTCATGGATGTTTCATTTTATAAGTTTAATGCTGGAATAGAATTAACCACCTTGAGTTGCTTGAATAATTAAAACCTGATCATTTGAGTTGAAGTCGTATGCGTCCCATAGTTCTTTTGCTATAATTTTATTGTTAATGGCAAAAGCAATGCCTTCAGATGGCGACTTGATTTTAGTAAGCAGTTTAGAAATAGTAGTGCTTTCTTCAATCTCCAATACCGTTTCATTTACCGATATCTTAATCATAAATAATACAATTTTAATAGTTTAAATCACTTCAACTAATAAAGGCTGGGAGAGATGCTTTGAAATAAAAGTACAGCTCCTAAGAATAGGGTGTATTTAAATAAAAAGAATGGAAATACATAACAGATGTATTTCTTAACTTTTTCCTTCGTTGGTACTAACCACATCAGGTTCAAAGGGTATGTCTCAGTTCCAAAAAGGAACACCCCTAAAGTTTAGTATACAAACTTATTTAAAAATCTGGATTTAAACTATATTTTTTCGATAAACATTCATTTTTAAATCGAACTCGGACAATTTATGGGGGTAATACCAATTAACAAATAAAATAAGCCAAATAATTCGATTAGTTCACTATCTTTCATTTAACAAAGGTTATGCTTTCATACCCAGTCTCCCTGCCTCGCCGGCAGGCAGGAAGCTGAGCACAGTTTTCTATTTCATATAAGCACACTATAATTCAAATTATTTAAGGCTCAAGGCGACAAATCGAATTATTAGCGAATTTATTGTTAAAAACACCCTTGCCTGCCTGTCGGCAGCTACGGAGTACCCACATCTTTTTTCAATATAAAGAACAAAAGCTTATTACCCTTTTTACTTACTTTTAGCTCACTGATCTTATTTGATAAATCGGAGTTCGTGAATCTTCGATTTAGCTCACAGATCTAATTTGATAAATAGGAGTTCGTGAATCTTCGATTTAGCTCACTGATCTTATTTGATAAATAGGAGTTCGTGAATCTTCGATTTAGCTCACTGATCTTATTTGATAAATCGGAGTTCGTGAATCTTCGATTTAGCTCACAGATCTAATTTGATAAATAGGAGTTCGTGAATCTTCGATTGCTTTGCACGTCCAAAGAAAAGTAACAAACCTGCCTGCCGGCAGGCAGGAGAAAAGACGCCCTTTCGAGAGGTATTTCTTCTCATGCAGTCGCCAGAGAAGAACCGGGCCCAAAACTTCGCGTCGCCCCCACCGCCATGACCAACGCCAATGCTCCTGTACCTCGAAGCTTTTTAGTCCTTCGCGCAGTCTGGCACCTACGCTAAAATAGTCCACTGGACTATTTTTAAACGCTCGTTCCCCTTCCGAAAGGTCGGGGACAGCCCTATGGTATTTTCCCAACAACTAGCAGAGAGACCTGAGCGCTCTATAAAAAGTGGTCTGGGAGGCTGGTACGACAAACCTATACAGAAAGCACAGAAGATCATGATGTGGGTACACCGTAGCTGTCGGCAGACAGGTTTTAAATCGAACTCACGTTATAATACTATTTTCGGGACGAGACTATGGTGCAATAAAAAACGCTCCAAAATATTTTGGAGCGTTTTTTTATAATTTAATTTATAATATTTAGTGAACCAATTGTTTTCTAAAAATAGTTTGCTTTCTATCCGGCCCAACAGAAACTATGGTGATAGGGATTTCCAGTTCTTTTTCCAAAAAGGTAATATACTCGTTTAGGGCTTGTGGCAATTGAGAAGCTTCAGACATGCTTGTTAAATCTTCTTGCCAACCATTAAACGCGGTATAGATCGGTTCTACATTCTCTGGTTCAATATTATAAGGGAAATGTTTAATAATGTCTCCTTTATATTTATAAGCGGTGCATACTTTCAAGGTTTTAAAACCAGAAAGCACATCGCCTTTCATCATCATTAATTGTGTCACGCCATTTACCTGGCATGCATATTTTAAAGCAATTAAATCCAGCCAGCCACAACGTCTAGGACGCCCCGTGGTAGCACCAAACTCATTACCAACACGTGCCATGGTTTCTCCATCTTCATCAAAAAGCTCAGTAGGGAAAGGTCCAGAACCTACCCGAGTTGTATAGGCTTTAAAAATACCAAACACGTCACCAATTTGGTTTGGAGACACCCCTAAGCCGGTACAGGCACCTGCGGCGGTTGTATTGCTTGATGTTACAAAAGGATAGGTGCCAAAATCAATATCCAGTAACGATCCTTGAGCGCCTTCTGCCAAAATGGTTTGCCCAGATTTTTGTGCTTGGTAAATATATTCTTCAGAATCTATAAACTTTAAAGATTTTAATACATCAATAGCTTCAAAAAACGCTGCTTCAAGTTCTTTTAAATCATATTCTATATCTACATTATAAAAAGAAATCATAGATTCGTGCTTATCGGCCAATGCTCTATAACGTTCTTTCCAATCGCTTAATTCTAAATCGCCAACACGAATGCCGTTCCTACCGGTTTTATCCATGTAAGTTGGGCCTATGCCTTTAAGGGTTGAGCCTATTTTTGCTTTTCCTTTAGAAGCTTCGCTTGCAGCATCCAATAAACGGTGTGTTGGTAAAATGATATGTGCTTTGCGAGAAATAACCAAGGATTTTCTGTAATCTACATGTTGTTCTTCTAGTTTGTCCAGTTCTCCTTTAAAAATAACAGGATCTATAACAACACCATTACCTACTAAATTTGTAGTATCATCGTGGAATATCCCTGAAGGAATGGTATGCAAGACATGTTTTTTGCCGTTAAAAACCAAAGTATGTCCAGCATTGGGACCTCCTTGAAAACGTGCAATAATATTGTAGTTGGAGGTAAGTACGTCAACAATTTTTCCTTTGCCTTCGTCTCCCCATTGTAATCCTAGTAGTAAATCTACTGCCATTGTAAAAATTCGTTAAGTGTTTGATTTTCTATTTCCGTAGAAATAGAGTGAATGGTTATTAATTTCTATATCAAAAATTTCTTCGATTGTTTTTTTTATAGATTCAATTCTAGGGTCGCAAAACTCTATAACCTCCCCGGTATCTGTAAGTATTACATGATCGTGTTGTCTATCGAAATAGGATTTTTCGTAATGTGCCTGATTTTTTCCAAACTGATGCTTTCTTACTAAACCACATTCCAGTAGTAGTTCGATGGTGTTATACAATGTGGCCCGAGATACACGATATTTCTTGTTTTTCATACTAAGATATAAAGACTCTATATCGAAGTGTTCAGTATTATTATAAATTTCTTGAAGTATGGCATAGCGTTCGGGGGTTTTGCGGTGCCCGTTACCTTCTAAAAAGCTAGTAAATACGCTTTTAACTATGTCCTGATTTTTTGTATCTGCCTTTGCATTCATAATTTCGTCGCAAATTTACACTTTTTTTACACTCTAGTAACCTTATCTATACCATTAATTTTTTTTAGTTTTTCTAAAAGCTTTTTTATGATGGTATTATTTTTTACAACAACATTGATTTTTCCCGAAAATAACCCGTCTTCACTTTCAAAACTTAAGCTTTTCATATTCACATGCATATTATCTGAAATAATGGAAGTAATGTCACTTACCAAGCCTATATGATCTATACCTGTAACCTTAATTTGAGCTAGAAATTCTTGCTGTGTGGAGTCCACCCATTTAGCCTGCATAATCCTGTAAGCATAATTAGATTGTAGGCTGAGCGCGTTAGGACAATTTTTTTTATGAATCTTAATGCCTTCATTAACAGTTAAAAAGCCAAAAACGTCGTCTCCTGGAATAGGATTACAGCAATTTGATATTTTATAATCTAGTTTTTCTTCTTCTTTACCAAAAACTAAAGAATCGTACTTGGCAGTAACTTCTTCTTTTTCTAAATCTTCTTTTTTAATTGGAGCCTTTCTTGAAATTTTATTTTTAATAAAACTCATTAAAGCATTGCTTCTGGAAGCAGCGTAATTTTTAAGCATGGTATTGTCAATAGTACCAATACCAACTCTATAAAACAGATCCAGACTTGTTTTTAATTTAAAATAGTTGACCAGCTCATTCGTGGAAGATTCATTTAGTGTGATCTTTAATTGTTTTAGTTTTCTTCTAAGAATTTCCTTACCATCTTCACCTATTCGTTTTTTATCTTCTTTTAAAGCTGATTTTATTTTACTTCTAGCTCTTGCCGTGGTCGCATAATCTAACCAGTTTGCATTGGGTTTGGCACTTTCTGAGGTTAAGATGTCTACTTGGTCGCCACTTTGTAATTCATGACTTAAAGGTACTAGCTTGCCATTTACTTTGGCACCTCTTGTTCTCATGCCAATTTCGGTATGGATATTAAATGCAAAATCTAATGATGTAGCGCCCTTAGGTAATGATTTTAATTCCCCGGTAGGAGTAAATACAAATATTTCTTGCGAATATAGGTTAAGTTTAAACTGCTCAACAAAATCTACCGCATTGCTATGAGGGTTTTCTAAAGCTTCCTGTAATTTATTGATCCAGCTATCTAAATTATCTTCCTTCTCTTTATTCTGCTTGTATTTGTAGTGAGCAGCATAACCTTTCTCTGCAATTTCATTCATACGCTCACTTCGTATTTGAACTTCTACCCAACGCCCTTTAGGCCCCATAACGGTAATGTGCAAAGCCTCATATCCTGTAGACTTAGGAGAGGAAATCCAATCACGGAGGCGTATTGGATTGGGTCTAAAATGATCTGTGACTACAGAGTATATTTTCCAAGCGAAAAACTTTTCATTGGCTTCATCGCTTTTATAAATAATTCTGATAGCAAACTTATCATATACCTCATCAAAGGATACTCCCTGGTTAAGCATTTTTTTTCTAATCGAAAAAATAGACTTTGGCCGCCCTTTTATAGTGTACTCAAAATTCTCTTTATCTAATGAGTTTCGTATAACTTCACTAAACGCTTTAATGTATTTATCTTGCTCTTCCTTGCTTTCTTTGATTTTATCATAAAGATCATTGTAAACTTCTGGTTCTGTATATTTTAAGCTTAAATCTTCAAGTTCGGTTTTAATATTGTACAAACCAATTCTATGGGCTAAAGGCGCATAAATGTATAAGGTTTCGGAGGCTATTTTTTCTTGTTTATCAGGACGCATAGCTGCCATAGTTTGCATATTATGGAGTCTATCTGCAATCTTTATTATGATAACGCGAACATCATCATTAAGAGTAAGCAGCATTTTACGAAAATTTTCTGCTTGTAGAGACACATTCATGTCTTTTTCCTTACTTAAAGAAGATATTTTTGTAAGTCCATCTACAATAGTGGCTATGGTTTTTCCGAATTGTTTTTCAATGTCTTTTACAGAGTAATTTGGACTGTCTTCAACGACATCGTGAAGTAAGGCAGCAGCAATGGAGGTGGCATCCAATCCAATTTCTTGAGCCACTATTTTTGCTACGGCTAAAGGATGGAAAATATAGGCTTCCCCAGATTTTCTGCGTTGATCCTTGTGCCCATCTATAGCAACACCAAAAGCTTTACGTATTAATTTTTTATCATCATCAGATAGCGTTGTATAGCTAACTTTTAATAATTCTTTGTAGGCTTTTGTAATTGCTGCATTTTCTTTTTCTATAGCTTCATCTGTCATAAATTAAAAATAACATAAAGAATATTAACTACCAACATGAAATCTGGTTTTTTATACCTGTTTTTTAAGGATTAAGAATCATGAATGTTCAACTAAAGATACAGGATCGCTTGGCTATGAGGGGCAAGAACAAAAAAAACGATTGTAACTATTTGAAAAACAGTGTTAATTGGTCCAAGTCAGCATTGTTCAAATAATAGAAGTGGTTTAAACTACCCAGTCAAGCTGAGCACATGTTTTTTGATTGAAGCGAAAAATAGTGATTTCCTGCCTGCCGCAGGCAGGTATTCCCACATAAAGGCTTTTTTGCACTGCATAGCATCGCTACGGAGTAATAAAAAGATAAAATGTGGGGATAAAAGGGCATTTTGCAGCCAATTATAAAAAGTTTAAACCACTTCATAATATATTTATAATTGGGAGATGGTATCATATGGCTTTAGCGAGGCTTCAGGCTATATTCGATAATTTTAATCGCACCACAATAATTTAAGATTTTAAAAAATCAACTAGCTGGCGTATGGCCTTTCCACGGTGTCCAATACTGTTTTTTAAACTTAAATCCATTTCAGCAAAGGTTTGTTGGAATCCTTTAGGTTTAAAAATAGGATCGTAACCAAAACCAAAGGGGCCGTTTTTAGTATTCGTTATTTCGCCTTCACATATACCGGTAAAAGTATATTGTTTGCCATTAAGCTGAAGTGTAATAACCGTTTTAAATTGGGCATTTCTGTTAGTTTTAGCCCTTAATTCGGTTAGTAATTTATCCATATTATCATCGGCATTGCGCTGCTCTCCGGCATAACGGGCCGAATAAACGCCTGGGGCACCATTTAAAACAGCTACTTCTAATCCTGTATCATCGGCAAAACAATCATATCCATAATGTGTTTTTACATATTTTGCCTTCTGGATACTATTACCTTCAATGGTGTTTTGAGTTTCTGGAATTTCTTCAAAACAACCAATATCATTTAAGCTTAACAACGTAATATGGTCAGGCATCAAAACCTGCACTTCTTTTATTTTGTTAAGATTGTTGGTAGCGAAAACAAGTTGCATACGTTAAATGGATTTAAGGTTTCAAAAATACCATTATAATGATTTATAAGTAAAAATATTTTATGATTTTTTATGACTTTTGTTACTATAAATTATTCTAAAAACGCGTATCTTAGATTAAAGTTAAAACAAAAAAAAGTAAAAGATATGACAGTAAATATTCAATATGTAGGCGTAGATGTAAGTGAAACACTTTCAAGCTTCACTGAAGAAAAATTAAAAAAAATATTTAATCGTTATGAGTTTTTAATAAGTGCACAAGTGCATTTTAAACAAGAGGAAAACCAACACGATACAGGCAAAATTTGCAATATAGAACTAAGTTTACCAGGACCTCGGATTTTTGCAACCTCAAATGAGCATAATTTTGAAGTATCTGTAAGAGAAACTATCAAAGATCTGGAGCGTCAGTTGGAAAAACGAAAAGAAGTTTATAAAACGTATTAGCCGTTTGGAATTGGAGAAGGGGTGAAGCTAAAGCTGAAGTCGAAAATGAAGTTGAAATAGAAGTAGGGTTATGCTTTACAGTTTTTTATAGAGTTACTAACTTTGAGACTGCGATTGAAAACTGATGACTGAAAACTGCGACCAATTATACCCAAAATGGGGTTATCTGTGATGATACGGTTCGTTCTTTAAAATAGTAAATCCTCTATAGAGTTGTTCGATAATAAATAAACGTACCATCTGATGGGAAAATGTCATTTTTGATAATGATATTTTTCCATTTGATTTATTATAAACATCTTGTGAAAACCCATAAGGGCCGCCAATTACAAAAACTAACTGTTTAATACCAGAGTTCATGTGTTTCTGTAAGTAAGCAGAAAACCCAACAGAATCTAATTGTTTACCGCTTTCATCTAATAAAATTAAAATATCGGTAGCATTAAGTTTACTTATAATAAGTTCACCCTCTTTTTGTTTTTGTTGTGCTTCGCTTAGATTTTTAACATTTTTTATATCTGGAATAATTTCCAGTGAAAACTTAATATAAAAGCCCAAACGCTTTGTATATTCATTAATAAGCGATTGAAGCTCCTTATTATCGGTCTTGCCAATGGCGAGAAGTTTTATGGTCATAGTAGCAAAATTACTATTTAGCGCTTATGAAAAGCATATTTTAAGATGAAAAAATAAAAATTTCATAAATGTAAAATTTAATTTAGTAAATCAATTTCTTATTTTTGCTGTAAACCAACTAAATTTTATGATAACACAAGAGCAATTTGATACAGAAGTTAAAATGATAATTTCGAATGCCATACGGGAAGATGTGGGAGATGGTGATCATAGTTCTTTAGCGTGTATTCCGGAGAATGCTAAAGGTAGGGCAAAACTTTTAGTTAAAGATAAAGGGGTTATTGGAGGCGTTAATTTTGCTAAAAAAGTATTTGCTTACGTTGATAAAAACTTAAGATTGGATGTCAGGATTGAAGATGGTACAGAAGTCACTTATGGTGATGTTGTTATGTATATAGAAGGATCTTCGCAATCTATTTTAAAAGCAGAAAGAACAGTGCTTAATGCCATGCAGCGCATGAGTGCTATTGCCACCAAGACAAGAATGTTTGTTGATTTATTGAAAGGTACTAAAACTAGGATTCTCGATACGCGTAAAACAACACCGGGCATTCGTGTATTAGAAAAATGGGCAGTAGTTATTGGAGGTGGGGAAAATCACAGATTTGCTTTGTATGATATGATTATGCTAAAAGATAATCATATTGATTTTGCAGGCGGTATTACGAAAGCTATTGAAATGACAAAATCGTACCTACGGGAGACTAATAAGGATTTAAAAATTATGGTTGAGGCCAGAAATTTAGTAGAGGTTGAAGAAATATTAAAAAATGATGGTATATATAGAATATTACTTGATAACTTTGATTATGAAGATACAAGGAAAGCGGTAAAAATAATAGGAGATAAGTGCCTTATTGAATCCTCAGGTAACATAAATGAAACCACTATTAGGCACTATGCAGAATGTGGTGTAAATTATATTTCGTCTGGTGCCTTAACGCATTCTGTCCATAACATGGATTTGAGTTTAAAAGCTATAAAATAGTTTTTTATCACGCTTATTAATTATTAGTTTAGGTTTTTAACAGAACAAGAATTAAAACGGGGTCTTCTCGAGCGCAGTCGAGAGGTTGTTTTGTTACAAAGTCAAAGCCATTCATAAAAAAGTCCCGACTGTGATCGACCAGACATTTAAGAACTTATATTCATTTTTGTTACACACTAAAACTTTTTGTACTAAACAAGGAATTTTAAACTTTTAAGCTAGATTAATGACCAAACCCATTGAGGACAAACTTGATAAGATTCCAGTAATAAATGTCTTGGTGAGCGTTTTTAAACAAATAAAACTACCAGGTCTCGAGGGGTTGTCGTTTTATGATTTATTAGAGCTTTATGCTATAGGCATTGTAAGGGGGGCCTTAACGACGCGTGCAAGCGCTATTGCCTTTAGTTTTTTTATGGCACTATTTCCTTTTTTATTATTCGTGCTCATTATTATTCCGTATATCCCGATCGATGATTTTAAAATGGAATTTCTAACTTTTTTAGAATCCTTTCTACCACCAAATACGTCCGATTTTTTCTTTGAAAATATATTTGAAAATATTGATAAAACACAACGAGGAGGCTTATTGTCATCTGTTTTTGTATTGTCAATAGCTTTAATGGCAAATGGTGTGAATGCTGTATTTTCTGGTTTTGAAAACTCATATCACGAACAATTAACCCGCAGCGTTTTTAAACAATACTTGTATGCATTGGGTATTGCATTGATACTGGCTTTTTTACTTATTGTTACCATTGCTGTTTTAGGGTATTTTCAAATATATGTCGTACAGGAATTCTTTGAAGCTCTGGAAAAAAAAGGCTATCATGTTGATAGTCAAAATGTATTTTGGGCAGATATTGCTAAGTATACATTCTTTGTTGTGATGGTATATTTAGCTACGGCAACCTTATACTATTTTGGCACCCAAGAGGGGAAACATTCCAAATTCTTTTCTGTAGGCGCATTATTTACAACCCTGCTTATTATTTTATCATCGTATCTATTTGGCCTTTACATTGAAAATTTTGGACAGTACAATAAACTTTACGGTTCTATTGGAGCGTTGCTAATTCTTTTGTTTTATTTGTGGCTCAATTCCAATATTTTATTGCTAGGTTACGAATTAAATGCCTCTTTGAATAAACTACGTAAAGGTTATTGATTTTGCTGTTGTTAAACTTATGCTTTTAAAAGAAATAAACTAAGTTAAGGATTCATTAAGAGTTTATTAATTGTTTTTTTATATAAAGTGCTAGAAAAAATCGTTAAACGGTATAGGCTTGATAATTAAAAAGAACTAGTTTTACCGAGCTATTAACTAACCATTTATCCCTCTATATGAAGTTATTAAAAAAGGTAACAATACTTTTTGTTGCTATTTTGTGTTTTAAATCTTATTCACAAGAAACACCTCTTGATATTAAGTACAAAAGAAGTTCACTATATACACTCATATTAGGTGACGAGAGTATAGAATACAGTGAAAATATACAAACATCTTTTATTAATACACCTATTCCAGAAAAGTTTAATAATCATATTGTTAATACTAGGATTATTCCTAAAGCAGATTTGGTATATGTAGTAGATTCAATAGTAGATAGTAAACCTAAGAAAAAAGGGTTGCTTTCTAAAATACCCGTAAAGCTTGGTAATGACAATAAGAAAATTCAAGAAGACGATCAAAAAGCTATTCATAAGTATTTAGATTCACTAGGTGTGGCTAAATCTATGTTGGCCAAATGGTTTCACAGAAGTGAAAAAGGAGGCTTTGATATGAGTTTAGTTGCAGAAAGAGGATTGTATAATGCCTCAGACTTAGATATTAAAATTGCTAACCAAAATGAACGGGGTAAAGCACTATTAGCAGATGCAGGAGAGCAATTAATTAAAAATACATTTATAATAGTAAATGATTATAAATACACCAATAAAGAAGACGTAGCAGCGAAAGCAAAATCCATCCTTTCAACAGTAGGCGCGTATGCAGGCAAAGATGCTGCTTTAGTTACTGCTGCTGCCTCAGAAGGAGCAGATGTTTTTGGTAAAGGTTATATTGTGAGAACTAGGGCTTATTTGTACAAACTAGTATGGAATGAAGAAGTAGCAGCCATTTTTTATAATGATTTCTGGACAGATGATGATTCGTTGGATTTAGAAAGAAAAAAAGCTTTTGATGAAACTTCCATTTTTAAATTAGAATTTGTTGGTGTTGAAACAGGGTGGGCAGATATACAAAGTACTACTTTAACTAAAAAGACCAATGAAGAATTAATTGAAATTGCTACAATAAGAGCGGCCGATAATGTGATCGCTAAATTGCAAAGGGAATACGAAGTCTTTAGAACTAAAACACCATTATTAAGCGGCGACCCATTGTCAGCAAAAATCGGACTTAAAGAAGGTTTAAAAAAGGGTAGCAAGTACGAAGTTTTAGAACAGGTTATAAATAAAGAAGGCATTATAGAATATAAGCGTATAGGAGTCATTACTGTTGATAAAGACAAGATTTGGGATAATACATATCTAGCAGACGAAGAAAACCCTTCTGATATAAAATACACAACATTTAAAGGTTCAAAAAACAAGTATTACTCAGGGATGCTTATAAGACAAATAAATTAACTTTCTTAAATAGATTTAAAATATGAAATTAAAAAACAGTTTAGTGATAATAATTTTGTTGGTTTTTGCAGGTAATGCACATGCCCAATGGAAAAACGAAAAAGCCAATAAAGACACAAAAATATGGCGTTACGATATAGAGTGCGAAGGCATTGCAAAACAAGGCTCTAAACTCGTAAAAGTTTGGTCTTATTCTAAAAACCCAAAACATGCTATTTCTCATGCTATGAAAAATGCTATCCACGGTATTATTTTCAAAGGTTATGCTGGAGGTGGTCAAGGCTGTACTTCGTTAAAACCTTTGGTGAAGTCTGCGGAAACCGAAGAAAAATTTATGGCGTTTTTCGATACATTTTTTATGGATGGTGGTGAATATCTAAAATATGTATCTGCAGCTACAGATGGTAACATTGCTGCTGGAGATCGCTTAAAAATAAGTAGAAGAGAGTATAAGATTGGAGCCGTTGTGAATGTACAATTCGATCAATTGAGAAAAAGACTTGAAAGCGAAGGTATTATTAGAGGTTTAACTTCTGGATTTTAATTTTTAAAAACAATCAAATGAAAAGATTTTTGCATTTAGGAGCTATATGCTCTTTATTACTTATAAACACTTTAGTATTTAGCCAAGCTAAGAAACCTACACTTATGGTGGTTCCTAGTGATGTTTGGTGTTTCCAAAATGGCTATGTACTTAATTTTGATGATCAAGGCACGCCAGTTAAAGTACCAGACTATAAAAGAGCATTTCAAGAAAATGCAGAAGTGCTTCAAGTTATAAGTCAAATAAACGGTATGATGGCAGATAGAGGCTTCCCTCTTAAAAACATGGAATCGGTTATTAAAACTTTAAACTCAAATGCAGGAGAAGATAATTTGAGAAGCTCTAAAGGTTCTGGTAGTGGTATAAGTGAAAGCCCGATCGATGCCTTTAAAAAGGTAGCCAAAGCAGATATTATTATGCAATTAACTTGGACCGTTAATAAAACGGGACCTAAAAAATCTATAACATTCAATCTTCAAGGCTTAGATGCCTATACAGATAAACAAGTAGCTACAGCAGTTGGTACGGGGGCTCCTTCTTTTTCGGCAGAATTACCCGTTTTGCTATCAGAAGCCGTATTGGCACATATGGATAATTTTTCTGAATCATTGCAAACACATTTTGATGATATGTTTGAAAATGGTAGAGAAATAATTGTTCGCGTTCAAAAATGGGATGATTGGGATGGTGATTTAGAAACAGAATTTGATGGTGATGAATTAGGCTTTAAAATAGAAGATTGGTTAGCAGATCATACTGTTAAGGGGAGATTTAGTACTACAGATATGACTGAAACTATGGCATTGTTTGAGCAAGTTAGAATTCCGCTTTATAACGAAGCCGGTCGCGCTATTGATGCAAGGCGTTTTGTTAATGAATTGAGTAAACTCTTAAAGGGAGCTCCTTATAATATACCAAATAAATTGGTAATGAAAGGTTTAGGAAGGGCTACCATTATTTTAGGAGGTAAATAACGAATTAAAGACATTCAATAAAATAATCAAGATGAAAAAAATCATATACATAGCACTGTTTTTAGTTTCAAGCTTCATGGTAGCTCAGCAAAACGATAATGGCATTACATTAGGCGCTTACATCCCAGAACAAGCAGAGGGAATTCCATCTTATGCGCAAAGTATGCTTAAGAATAAATTAGGACGTATTATAACCGAAAACGGTATCAGCGATAATGTCTACAACTCTAGATTTATAATAACACCAAATATAACGGTATTAAGTAAAAACATAACAGGAACTGCACCTACCATGGTAGCGTTAACTTTAGATTTAACACTTTATATTGGAGACGGTGTTGCAGGGAATTTATTTTCAAGCCAGTCATTACAGTTAAAAGGTGTTGGAACGAATGAGACTAAAGCATATATGTCTGCTTTAAAAATGGTAAAACCAAAAAATCCACAAATACAAAGCTTTATTTCGAAAGGAAAAGCTAAAATTATTGATTATTATAATACAAACTGTGGTCTTATGGTAAACAAATCTCAAACATTAGAAGCGCAAAATCAATTTGAAGAAGCATTATTTGTACTCACAAGTGTGCCAGAAGCAAGCACTTGTTTTAATACTGTTAAATCTAAAATCAGGTCTCTTTATACGAAAGCCATTAACAGGGATTGTACTATTAAATTAAATGAAGCTTCAGCAATTTGGGCAGCGAACCAGGATATTAATGCCGCAAATGAGGCAGGTCTCTTATTGTCTTCTATAGAACCTAGCGCTTCGTGTTTTGGACAAGTAAAAACATTATATTCTAAAATAGCAGTTCGTGTAAAGGAATTGGGCGATAGAGATTGGAACTATGCTTTAAAGGTTTTAGAAGTCAAAGCAGATACTATTCAAGCAGCTAGAGATGTTGGTATTGCTTATGGTGAAAATCAACCAGAAAGTATGACTTATAATGTAAGAGGGTGGTATTAAAGCTTAAAAAAATAAACATGAAAAAAATTAATTTAGTAATAATAGTATTAAGTATTTTATGCCTGTCTGCTTGTTCTAAGGATAATGACAATAACCCTGAAAATAACGCTGTTTCTGGAACCATACAATTATCAGGAACAGACACCGATTTATTAGGCACTTCACTAAAAGTTGGCAATATAGATGTTGATGGATTAGATACTACAGGAACGATAAAATCTGTAACACTATTGGATGAAAACACAACTATTGAGGACGGTGAACTTATGCCTACAAATTTTTCAAATGCGTTTGTAATTGTAGCTGCTCAGTTTGATGTAGAAGATAACGCAGATGTCGAAAAAGCAATTTCTATGATTATACTAAAAAACGGTGAGGAATATCGTTATGTGTGCACATCTCCATCTGATAATTCTTCTGAGGATACGGATTGCGGATCGGGTTTTAGTGTGGATAAAACAAAAAAGCAAGTTGTATTTAAAAACACGACTGTAATTAATGTTGACTCTGAAACTATTCTAACAATGAACGGGACTATTACTTGGAAATAATAACAAAAGAATGGCTAATCATAGTAAAGTATTTTACTATTGGTTAAAAATAAAACTTTATAGAATAAATCACTTTTAAAGACTGTCTTTTCGAGACAGTCTTTTTTTATTAATAATTTGGTGAAGAATGATTTTAAGGGTTTCTGTTTTTAATTTATATTCGTATTTAACTCAAGAAATCGAAACTTAATTTTGAACCACTTTATAGATGTTATAATCCCCGTACCTCTTAAAAAGCTATTTACTTATGGTATAACAGCGTCTGAGGCTGATTTTTTAAAAGCAGGCATGCGCGTTGCTGTACCTTTTGGAAAGTCGAAAATATATACAGGTATTGTTTATAGAGTCCATAATGAGCCACCAACGGCTTATGATGCCAAGGATATTCAGCAAATTTTAGACGATGCTCCTATTGTAAATCAAAAACAATTACAATTGTGGCAATGGATAGCTAACTATTATATGTGTACGTTGGGGGATGTCATGCGGGCAGCTTTACCTAGTGCTTTTATTTTAGAAAGTGAAACTGTGGTCATAAAAAATAAGACGAAGACCATTGATGAAACGGTATTAAAGGATGATGAGTTTTTAGTTTACGAGACATTGCACCATCAATCATCCTTAAAAATCCATGATATTTCCAATATCCTTGATAAAAAGAATGTCTTACCGGTTATTAAGCGATTGATTGAAAAGGAGGCTATTTTTGTGGAAGAAGAAGTATACGAAAAATACAAACCTAAATTGGTTCGTTATGCAAAATTACATAGCAACTTTTCTTCAGAAACGGCACTTCAAAAGTTATTGGATGATTTAAATAGAGCGCCAAAGCAGCGACAGGTCATTATGACCCTGTTTTCTGTTTCTGCAACGACTAAAAAACCTGTAAAGGTTTCCGATTTAGCTACAGAAAGTGGGACGTCAACTGCTATTATAAAATCATTAATAGATAAAGGGATTCTTGAGGAGTATTATATTCAAACAGATCGTGTTCAATACTCTGGAGGTGAGAATGAGGCTACTAAAAACCTTAATGAATATCAGGAAGTAGCCCTAAAAGAAATAAAGAACGCTTTTAACAAACATGCGGTAACATTGCTTCACGGGGTCACTTCTTCTGGTAAAACAGAAGTCTATGTAAAGTTAATTGAAGATACTTTAAATAAAGGAAAACAAGTACTTTATTTACTGCCGGAAATAGCGTTGACCGCACAGTTAATTACACGATTGCAGGAGTATTTCGGAGAACAGGTGGCTGTTTTTCATTCTAAGTACTCATCGCAAGAACGGGTAGAGGTTTGGAACCATGTTTTAAATAATTCTGGGAAGGCAAAAATAGTTTTGGGCGCGCGCTCTTCCATATTTTTACCGTTTGATGATTTAGGGCTCATAGTTGTGGATGAAGAGCACGAGCAATCTTTTAAACAGTTTGATCCAGCACCACGTTATCATGCCAGGGATACGGCTGTTGTATTGGCAAACATGCACGAAGCAAAAATACTTTTGGGATCTGCTACACCAAGTTTGGAAAGTTACTTTAATGCCAAACAAAATAAGTATGGTTTTGTCGAAATAACAAAGCGCTACAATGACGTTTTGATGCCAGATATGGAGTTGGTCGATATTAAGGACAAGTTCAAGAAGAAGCTAATGAAGGGGCATTTTAGCGATAGGCTTATTGAAGAGATGACCGAAACTTTAAGGGAAGGGCATCAAATTATATTGTTTCAAAACCGACGCGGATTTTCTCCAATAGTGGAGTGCAATACCTGTGGTAATTCGCCTCAATGCCCTAATTGCGATGTGAGTTTAACCTACCATCAATATAGAAATCAATTGCGTTGTCATTATTGTGGTTATAACTCGGTGATGATAAAAGATTGTAAAGCTTGTGGAAGTGCCGAATTGGATAGTAAAGGATTTGGTACCGAACAAATTGAGGAAGAAGTGAAAACATTGTTCCCGGATTATAAGGTAGCTAGAATGGATTTAGATACAACAAGAGGGAAATTTGGATATGAAAAAATAATTACAGCCTTAGAGCAACAAGAAATAGATATTTTAGTGGGCACACAAATGCTAACCAAGGGCTTGGATTTTAGAAATGTCAAGTTGGTCGGTATCATGAATGCCGACAATATGCTCAATTTTCCAGATTTTAGAGCACATGAGCGTAGCTTTCAACTCATGTTACAAGTTTCTGGTAGGGCAGGGCGTACTCAAGAAAGAGGTAAAGTATTGATACAGACATATAATCCATACCATAATATTTTGCAGCAAGTCTCTACTAATAACTATGTTGCCATGTACAACGAGCAAATGAATGACCGCTATAATTATAAATACCCGCCTATTTATAAACAAATAAAGATCACTTTAAAACATAAGGATTATCATAAGGTAGATGTAGCTTCAGCTTGGTTGGCAAAGTCTTTAAAGCAGCTTTTTAAAGATCATGTACTAGGGCCAGAATCACCACCTATTTCTAGAATAAGAAATCAATTTCATAAAAATATCCTCATAAAGATCCCTAAACAACAATCATTATCAAAAACAAAAAAAGCTATCATTAAAATAAATAATAGCTTTTTCAATATAAAAGATTTTCGGTCGGTTAAAATAATTTTAAATGTCGATAACTTTTAATTTAGCTTGGGTTTGCCAGTTTAGCTTAGTATCGGTTAGTCTCTAAATATTGTTTAAAGCATCAACCAATTGAGTCTTTTTATTTCTGCTTAATGGAATCTCATAAGCTCCTACTTCAACATTTTTACTGTTAAATCTGTCAATTTTATCAAGATTAACAATGTATGATTTATGAATTCTTAAAAACTTACCTTCTGGTAATTCAGCTTCGAAAGATTTCATTGTAGATAATACGACTAGGCTGGTTTCTTCTGTTACTAGCTTTACGTAATCACCAAGTGCTTCGATCCATTTAATATCTTTAATATAAACTTTACGTTTTTTAAGATTGCTTTTTACAAAAATATGCTCACCTTCTTCTTCGTTAAAGTCTAAAGTCAATCTATGTTGCTCTAAAGCCTTATCTACAGAGGTGTTAAAACGTTCTCTTGTAATTGGTTTATGTAAATAATCGGTAGCGTCATAATTAAATGCTTTAAAAGCATATTCGGTTTTACCGGTTACAAAAATAATTTGTGGTTTGTTGTTTAATACGTCTAAAAGTTCAAATCCATTTAGCACCGGCATTTCAATGTCTAAAAAAATTAAATCTACTTGATGCGTATTTAAACCATTTTTGGTTTCTAAGGCACTGCTGTACTCTGCAATCAAGTTAAGAGAAGGGTGATTCTCCACTAACTTAACGATCGAGAGACGCTGTATTGCCGAATCGTCTACTACTACACAGTTTAATGTCATAACATTTTATATTATTTCGGTTAAGATATCGACAATAGTACAAAAAATTCGGCTAAAAACCAAAAATCATCGTTAAAGCGTTTGTTTTAACATAATTTTAACACAATTAAGTAAGTGCATATTATACTAAAATAATTGTTGCTTTATATGTATATATTAACTATTTTTGCACCCAATTTTTAACAATAAAATAGATTTTTATGAATCATTATGAAACTGTTTTCATCTTAAATCCCGTTTTATCTGAAGACCAGATAAAGGAAACAGTAAAGAAATACGAAGATTTTCTTGTTTCTAACGGCGCTAAGATGATAGCTAAAGAAGATTGGGGGCTTAAAAAATTAGCTTATCCAATACAAAACAAGAAAAGTGGTTTCTATCACTTATTTGAGTACACTGTACCAGGCGAAGTAATTAATGCTTTAGAAGTAGAGTTTAGACGTGATGAGCGTTTTATGCGCTATTTAACTGTAGCGTTGGATAAACATGCTATTTCATGGGCAGAGAGAAGAAGAGTTAAACTTAAACAAAAAGCTTAATTATGTCATCGATAGAACAACAATCAAAAGGAAAAAAAGACGGAGAAATTAGATATTTAACACCGTTGAATATTGAGACAAACAAACAAAAGAAATATTGTCGTTTCAAAAAATCTGGTATTAAATACATAGATTATAAAGATCCGGATTTCTTATTAAAGTTTGTAAACGAGCAAGGTAAAATTTTACCAAGACGTTTAACAGGAACTTCATTAAAATATCAAAGAAAAGTCTCTGTAGCTGTAAAAAGAGCACGTCACTTGGCTTTAATGCCATACGTAGCAGATTTATTAAAATAAAATACCGATAACAATGGAACTTATATTAAAACAAGACGTTGAAAATTTAGGATTTAAAGACGATGTTGTAACAGTTAAGAACGGTTATGGTAGAAATTTTTTAATTCCTCAAGGACAAGCTATTCTTGCTACTTCTTCTGCAAAGAAAGTATTAGCAGAGAATTTAAAGCAAAGAGCTTTTAAAGAGAAGAAAATAATCGATGATGCTAATAAAATTGCTGAAGCTTTAAAAGCCTTGGAAATTAAAATAGCTGCAAAAGCTGGTGCTGGAGATAAATTATTTGGTTCTGTGAATAATATTAATGTTGCTGAAGCTCTAGAAAAAGAAGGACAGTCCATTGATAAAAAATTCATTACAGTTGCGACGATTAAACGTACAGGAAAATATAACGCTGTTGTACGTTTACACAGAGAAGTGTCTGTTGATTTACCTTTTGAAGTTATTGCACAAGCAAACTAAAATATTGACAATTAGTCAATGAACTCTTAAATATTGTAAAGCCATTCATATGAATGGCTTTTTTTTGTTAGAATAAAATACTATGTATGCATAGTAGACTAACTCAAATTAAACGACAACTAAATGAAAAAACAACCCTTACCTTTTTTTCTTGTTTTTTGGATTTCTTGCACTTATACCAATTATGAATTAAAATACGCTATTCAAACTCATTCATTAATCGTTTTTATCTCTTTACTCATCATTTCCATAGCTTAGGCTATGCAAATAACTCGCAGCAGGCTAAAACAAATAAGCAATGTCGTTTTCTGTAGCTCATTTTAATTCATAATTGGTATTATACTTTTAATACAAACCAAACGGAAACTTTTGGTTACGATTCTAGCTTAGTGTCCAAACGGCAAGCACAATTTGGATTACGTTACATTTTCTAAAAATAATAACAGATATATTGTTAAATTTGCGCTCCTAATAAAGGGGCGTATTTTTTTAGTGAGATTCAATCTTGTAAAGTCGACATCGACTTTACAAGATTGAAAATCGAACTAATCCCGCTGAAAAGCGGGATCTTAAGTTTAATACCCTTTATTTGAAATTACTGCAAAATAAAAATAACAAAAAACGCAGATGAAATACTCAAGACTTACCAAAGAACAATTTGAAGAACTACACCAGGAGTTTATTAACTTTTTGGCAACACAATCTATTACTGCAGATGAGTGGGCCAATCTTAAGGCCAATAAACCGGAATTGGCAGAAATGGAGCTAGATGTATTTAGCGATCTCATTTGGGAAGGCGTTTTAAATAAGGCAGAATATTTGGAACATATATCTCCACAACATATGTATTTGTTTCGTTTAGCTGAAGAAAAAATGTATGTTATAGCGCTTACTCTAAAAAACGATATAGATATAACCACTAAAGAAGGATATAACTGGCTACGTGAAAATTTAATGGATGAAAACGTTGAGTTTTTACAAGCGGATAAAGAGTATACGGATGATAAAAACTTAGATAAATTTAAAATGATCGAGCAGGGAGCAGTAATTACCAAAGGCGATTTATTTAAGTATTTTGATGAGTTGATAAATTGATTTTAGTGTTCAGTGTTCAGTATGTAGTGTTCAGTCTCTGTATTCTTATCCTGAGCAAAGTTGAAGCGTTTAATCTCAAGACAAAATGAATATAGTCAAACCAAGATAAAATGTCATTCGAAGATATTTTTTTAAATCAAAAATAATATCATCTTATCAATTGTATTTCAATTGTTTAGACCTGACAGGTCTGGGCTGTAAATAAAAATGACTTTTTATAATGATCTAGCTATATATTAAAATGGAAGAGAATTTTTCTATTGAAAAGCCTCGCAAAGCCATTTTCATTAATTATTTTTGTCGTTCCATAATTCAATATGGCTTCTAATTCAATAATCATTTAAAAGATTCCTGCTGGAGTTTATCTTGAGCGGAGTCGAAAGGCAGGAAATTATTATGGCTCAAAAACCAAGTATACCAAAAGGCACAAGGGATTTTAACCCAGAACAAGTGGCCAAGCGCAATTATATTTTTAATACCATTCGCGGTGCATTTGAAACGTTTGGTTTTCAAGCTATTGAAACACCTAGTTTTGAAAACTCCGATACCTTAATGGGGAAATATGGTGAAGAAGGGGATCGTTTGATTTTTAAGATCTTAAATTCTGGGGATTATTTATCTAAGGCTAATGAGGAAGCTTACGATACAAAAAACTCTAATAAATTAACATCAAGTATATCGGAAAAAGCACTCCGGTACGATCTAACAGTTCCATTTGCACGTTATGTAGTGCAGCACCAAAACGAGATTGAGTTTCCGTTTAAACGCTACCAAATACAGCCAGTTTGGAGAGCTGATAGACCACAAAAAGGACGTTTTAGAGAGTTTTATCAATGTGATGCAGATGTTGTTGGATCCAAATCTTTATGGCAAGAGGTTGAATTTATTCAATTATACGATACTGTTTTTTCAGCTTTAAAACTTGGGGGTATTACGATTAAAATAAATAATAGAAAAATACTTTCTGGAATAGCCGAAGTTATTGGTGCGTCAGATAAGTTAATAGATTTTACCGTAGCGCTGGACAAATTAGATAAAATAGGAGAGGAGAAAGTAAAAGCGGAAATGCTTAATAAAGGAATTCCAGAAGAAAGTATTACTAAACTTCAACCGCTATTCACTTTATCGGGTTCTTTTGAGTCTCAAATAGATGGCTTAAAAAGTATTCTTAGTACTTCTGAAGTAGGAAAAAAGGGTATTGAAGAATTGGCATTTATAAATGCGGCGATTTCAGAATTAGGGCTATCTACAGCAACTTTAGAATTGGATGTAACGCTTGCTCGTGGGTTAAATTATTATACAGGTGCTATTTTTGAAGTATCGGCACCACCAAATGTACAAATGGGTTCTATTGGTGGCGGTGGCCGCTATGACGACCTAACAGGTATTTTTGGGATGAAGGATGTGAGTGGTGTAGGCATCAGTTTTGGTTTAGATAGAATTTATTTAGTTCTTGAAGAATTGGATTTATTCCCAGAAGCCGTCAATAAAAATGTTGAGGTGCTTTTTATAAACTTTGGTGATAAAGAAGCCTTATTTAGTTTAAAGGCTATTAATGAATTAAGATGGCAAGGTATAAATTCAGAATTATATCCTGATGCTACTAAAATGAAAAAACAAATGAACCATGCTAATAAGCGTGCTATTCCTTTTGTCGTTTTAGTAGGAGAGGAGGAAGTAAGCTCAAATACTTATACATTGAAAAATATGATTTCTGGAGAGCAGCATAAAGGGTCTCTGGAAGCATTAATCTCCCTTGTAAAAGCCAAATGAATTTCCAAGAGACGGTTTCGAAAATAGAAACGATCATTTGATATAAAACAAAAAGAGTCCTAAAAATTAATTTAGGACTCAAAGCATAGTTAAGTAAATAGCAGATTTTTGGTTTAAGCGACTAACTCAAATAAACTAACTCAACTAACTTGTTTTATCAATGAAGTGGTTTCATAATTGATTTATATTTTCAAAATATAATTTACTGTTTTTATTTAACAGGCATGAGGCTAATATACATTTTATTTTCAATAAAACACGATTAAATGCATAAAAATACGATGAAATACGTTTTTTAACATTTATTACCATGAAAGGCGTAGAATTATTGATACGAAAAACAACTATTAATTCGTTGTTCTACTCGTAATTTTCACGCTGAAGGTACGCGCGTTCAAAAATTTTAAATGAGTTCATAGCCTTGGTTATACCACTTTATAGGTAAAGACTTTTTTAGTAGTATAGTATCGCTCAATGTCATTAAGTTAAGGCAGTAATGTCAGTCTGAGCCTTTCGGCTCCGCTCAAGACAGGCTAAAGTCGAAGACCAATTGGAGTTCTAGTTTTATTAGCATTTCGACTGCGCTCAATGTGACAAAAAGGGGCAAATTTCCTTAACTTAATGACATTGAGCATCGCTAAGGAATTCAAAAAGTTTATTATCTAATTAATACTTTTTTGGATACTTTTCCGTCTTTAGTTTCTATTTTCAATATATAGCTTCCTGTTTTAATTTGGTTTGCGCTATATTCTATATAATTGACATTGGTTTTAGGTTCAAATTGCCATAAAGATTGACCAAGTATATTAAACATTTCAACAGATTCTATGCTTTTTAATGTTGGGTTGTGAACGATAATGCTTTCTTTTTCATTAGAAAAATATACTTGAAGTGTGGTATCGTTAATATTATCAACATCTAAAGCGTTTGATAATGTCCCATTGGAAAAAGTGATTTCGAAACGATCTAAATGATTTCCAACAGCCAAGTATACTTCATAATGCCCATCTCTTAGGTTGTGATATATATTTAGCGCTTTATCATTTAAATAGATATCTAAATCATGATCTATGTTTTCTAGGTCATCTATTTTAATAGAAGCAATACCTGCATCATTAATTCTAACGCCCACTGGTAATCTCTGCTCTAAATCAAAATTATTTACAGCCTGAATAATATATGCACTATCTGAAAAGATCCAGAACATATCTTCTTTATTATCTTCAATTAATGGCGCGTCATAACCAATATCGAATTCATTTGATGTATGCTCGTCAATTCCAACTAATAATTGACGATGGTAACCATCTGGGGAATCAAACATTAACTTGATTTTTTGCCTGTTATCCGTTTTTTCATTTTGATTCTCGCTTTCTCCTTTTTTTGTATGGCCTATTTTAAGGAAAGGCGCTTCAGGTGCTTCCTTTACGAAAGTACGTTGGCTATTTTTGAATGTTAAGGTACCACCAGCATCCGCAACAACAAAGAAACCTTGTCCTACAGGGACATAGCGCCCCAATGTTTTAGTATCTATGGTACCCGTATTATTAATTTTGGCCTCATTAAATATGGCCGCTGTGTATCCTAAAAGGGTATATGTGGCATAGCCTCCTTGATATTCCCCTAAAATATGTGAGTTAGCAGTAAAATGATCCCAAAAATAAAGAGTACCATTAATAATGTTGGTTGCTGCTCTACCAGAACCATCATTAATATTATCTAGTATAAATTCATTAGCATCAATGGCAGAAGGATATGGGTTGCCGATTAGGTAATCATTATTAGCAGATAAGCTTAAAGTAATATCCCCATTATTTGGTTTGCCATGAAATACATAGTTTTGTGTTTGAGTGATATCGCCTTCTGTATCTTCAACACCTTTCATAGTAAAACCTTCTCCAATATTGAGTAAACCATGACTTCTAATATGCTGCCATGAGGAATAAGTATTAGCCGGTCTATTAATATATTTCCATATCCAATAATCTGCAACTCCAATGGGGGTTGTTCCTATTGTGCCTGGTGTACCATTGTACCCAGATGTTAAAAAATTAATAGTTAGAGGATTAGTGGGGTCTGAACCGTCACTTAGTATTTCAGGAAGCGTATAGTTTACATTATTGCTAGAAATATTAGTTCTTCCAACGGGAGACGACCAATAATTATAGGTGTATAAATTCCGTGCGCCTTGTTGGTCGCGTTCTAAGGATCCCGAACTGCTAGTGTCTAAGTCGCTATCTGTAGTCTGTATTAACTGTGATTCGCCTTCTAAATCAATGGTTCCATCAAGTTTTAGATAATGGGAAATGGTTAATGCGTTACCGGTATTTGTTGCATTACTGCCATCAATTTTTAATTCCCCACTATTAATAATTAAACCTAATAGTGTTCTGTTACCATTTTTGGATACAGGGATAAACAGGTTATCGGAATTATCCATCGTTACATTATGATCGATTTGAACAATATTATAATCAATTGTTTCAAGGGCATTTAAATAAGAATTAACGCCTGGCAAATATTGTACGGCTCCATTTTCCCAAGTGGTCGAATCATCCCAGTCGCCATTTTGAATTGTTTTGTAAGGCAGCGGAGCGGTTTGCTTATCAATACCATCATAATTTATCATGGATGCATCATGACCACTGTTGGATGCGTCTTTGATACTACCAAAAACGATGGTGTTCATAGGGTAATAAGCAATTAAGTTGTTCCAGGGAATAGAACCTATTTCATTTTTTGTAGTAGATGATGGTAAAATTTTTCCATGGACATTCAGCGACCCATTTTCCTCAATTTCTTGATTCATAATATATCGAATCTGATTTTCAGCAAGGGGAACATCCCAAATACGTACTTCATCTACATGGCCTTTAGCTCTTAGTTGTCTTTTTATGTAATGAGCAGCTCCTATTATAAAATGGGCATCAGAGGGGGTATTCATGGGGTTTAGTGTATCATTGGAATTTTCCAAATAACCATCCATATACAGCCTCGTCATATTGGTGCTAGAATGGTATGTTACTGCTATATGATGCCATTCTTTAAAGGGTATAGCCGCAGATGTTTGCATGATATTGTTATTAAGATCTTCAGGGTCTCTCCATACCATTCTAAATTTACCATCTGTATCTATGGTTAACGAATAACCATGTGTATAAGTTTCAGCAGGGGAGTTAGAGGCTTCGTGATAATAGTTTCGTTTTGAAACGATATCAAATTTAAGGGAATCACGTTTTACCCATGCGCTAATGGTAAAATCGATATTCGCTAGGTCATTGACATCGCCAGCAGTTAGGTACGAATCCGAACCATCAAAAAATAAGGAACGGCCCTCTAAGTCAACTTCTGGGGTAGAACCAAATGTGATATATTTAGTACCTTCAAAATAAAAATCAACTTCTAATGCTGTTCCAATATCTTTCATGGTCGCAGAGGTTACATTTGTTGTAAATGAAGCATCATCTGCAACAATCATAACATATCTTTCATTAACAGAATTGGTAGCAGAAACCATAGATTGGGGAATAGAAAGTTTTATAGTAGGCACAGAATCTGTAACGACCATTTTCCATTTTCTTGCTATGGGAGTCACACTTACGTTGGTTGTAATACCAGTACCAGCACCAAAATCCTTATTAATATCTGTAGTAGCTGTTGTTGCTCCGTTGTTATGCCCCCACATTAAGAAGGTTTTATCTGCAAAAAAAGAATTTGTATTGGCACTGTTGTTAATCGCAATATCTTTAATGCCAATAGTTATGTCATCAGTTGTATTTATGGGGTTTGATTGCTTTTGGTTTAATCCTGTTGCATCGTCTTGTCCTATACCAGTAACATTATAGTTAAAACCAGCATTGGTTAATTGATTCCAGATAATCCTTCCATCGGAGTCTACATAATTTTGAGATGTACCATCTAAGCCTAAGGATACACTATGTTTTATAGCTAAAGCGGCCTTTAGCTGATCTTTTTTTTTAGAGGTGAAAGCTTCATTGAATGTGGTCATTTCATTTGATCCAGCATGAGATTTAAAGTGGTTGTTTGCTAGAGCTACTGTATTGCTTAATAAAGAAACCGCAGTAAAACTTGGGTTATTGGAGTTTGAGGAATTACCTATACTTGCTTGTATATAAGGTGTCTTAATGTCTTGAGAAGTAACCCTGAAACTATAACCCATACATATTCCTAAAAGGACATACCTAAAGAGTGAAGGAAAATTTGCCATAAGCGGTTGGAATTAGTTTGGGGCTAATTATTCAGGGTAAATGTAGTATAAAATTCCATGAAACGCAAAAAAATACGATAAAACGTATTTATTAAAGTGTATTTTCTTACTTTTCATAATAAGGTTGTTTGGTTTTATGCTTTAAACCAACGAAAACAGGTAAATGTTGTATCCATCCAGAGAATCATTTTTATATACATATTGCGTAGAAGATCTGGGACATTTGATAACCGAATTAAGTCGGTTTTAAAAACATACTTTTCCAGCTCATTGCTATTTTTTGATGATTATATTTTCTGTGATATATAATCCTAATTTTAGGAAGTAAAATGTGGTTTTGCCTCAATCTCTTCTTTACCCGGCACTGCTCAAAAAATTACAAATAAAAGTTTCCTCCAGGTATTGTTTCACAGTTAGGGGCTTTCGACCCAACAACTTTTCCATTTGCAAACCGTTACTTTCCAATTCCCCCTGTCTTGTAGCTGCTGCAAACCCACCAATCATTTTAGCACATTTTTTAGACATTCCTTGATCAATCACGGTATTGAGAAAAGCATCTAGACCAGGGCTTAAATAAGTGATGTTTTTACCTGTGATTTGAGAAATATACTCTGCAATTTCTGAAAACGAATAACTATCTCCAGAGACACTATAGGTCTTATTTTTATGCCCCGTTGAGATTAAAATCTTGGCTGCCGTTTCGGCCATTTCACTTCGTAATGCAAATCCTATTTTCCCATTACCTGCTGGCAGGTAAATACCATATTTAAAAATGTTCTTACCCAAAAATGAAGGCAGTATGTCCATATATAGTCCATTTCGCAATATGGTATAATTAATCCCACTTCCTTTAATGGCATTTTCTGTTGCTAAATGGGAACTTATTATAGACTCAATAAGGGAAAAATTAACTTCTTTATGCTCCTGGCTTGTGTAAAGAATATCCTTGATTCCAGATTTTACAGCCGCATTCACAACTTGAATATGCTGCTCACTACGGTTTTCCAGTTCGTCACTTGAAACAAAAAGGAGCTTGTCAATGCCAGAAAAAACCTTTAACATGGAGCCGTAGTTGTTATAATCGCCGAATGCAATATTTACATTCAAAGATTTTAATTTCTCTACTTTTGTATGATCCCTGGCCAGGGCATAAATCGAACTTTCATTCACCCCATTTTCGATCAATGATTCAATCACTGCATACCCGTAATGACCAGTAGCTCCCGTTACTAATATTTTATCTTTTCTTGTCATTTGTCATTTTTTTATAATCCGATATGATTAGTCATAATCTTCATCGTCATCGTCATCACCATCATCACGATGTTCTATGGTATTTTTAAATCTATAAGTAAACGTTAGGTTGATTTGACGCTCAAAATATTGGTGTTTAGAATTGGACAGGAAACTTGTATTTGAGGCTTTCCGGCGACTAGTTCTTGAGTTGAATAGATCGGAAATAGTAAGGTTGATGGCTCCCCTTCCCTTAAATAACTCTTTGTTCGCCGATACATTTGCCACAAGAATATCGCGTCTTGTGGTGTTGGCTTCTTTAAACGGGGCATCGTATTGAATGCCTATTTGCAAATCGACATCCTTGGGCAGGGTAACCTTTGGCGATAATCGCGCAAACCAACTGGCTGAGGTGGTATTTAGGGATTGCCTTTGCTTAATAAGGTTGCTGCTGTCATTGGGGTCTGGTATAGTATTGTTAAAGCTGGCGTTTTGTTCAAAACGATACCAGTTTACAGTACCATTCACCCGTAACCAATTTGCTGGGCTGTAAATGGATGATACTTCAATGCCATATCTGTTTTCTGTACCTACATTTAATGGTCTGGTAATCAAAATGGGGATGTTTTCTTCATTTACCATGCCTGAATTGGTGGTTATGAGTTGAACAATATCTTCGGAATATTGAAAATACCCTATGGTTTCCACCGATACTTCATCCCAGTTTTTAGCATATCCCAATTCAAAGGAATTTGTAAAGACAGGGTCTAAATCCGGGTTTCCAGAAAGAAAGTTCAAATCGTTGGAATACCCTGAAAACGGATTTAATTCACGAAAGCTAGGACGACTAATACGTCTGCCATAGCTCGTTTTGAGTTCACTGGTTTCCGTAAGTTGATAGCCCAAATGGAAGGATGGAAACAGGTTGCTGTAGTTTTTACCAAAGCTTACATCGGACGTAAATTGCGTAACATCGATATTGGTAATTTCAAGACGCAGCCCGGCAAGTATAGTAAACTTACCAAAGGCATTGGCGTATTGCGAATACGCGGCGTAAATATCTTCGCCATAATCCATGCGGTTGCTTAAGTTGGTGTCAAGTTCCCATATACCGGTGTTAGTATTAAAATTTTCAACTATTGAGTTGAATTTTATGGTACGCATGGTACTACGGTAACCTGCTTCAAAACTACCGGTTTCAGAAAACGGAAACACATAATCTGCTTGTATCAATAAATTGCGTTGACGTTCGTCGGATGCGGTGCGGTCTTGGGCATTTTCAAAATTTCCTAAGCTATAGGTATCGTGAAAAATTGCCGATTCTATTTCTGTATTGCTGTCATATTTGGATTCAATAACCAACAAATGTTCTTCAGCTTCATCAAAGATGGATTTATAGGTTAGCGTGTACTCGTCACTGGCATCTTTTTCCAATTCTCTCTCGTCTCGTAACCTTGTACTTATCAATGTTCCATCAACATCAAAGGTATTAAACGTGGAAAGCCCGTTGTTGTCATTATCTTCGTTGGCATATAAGCCCATAAAAGTGAGTGTGTTTTTTTCGTTGAAATAGTAATCGACCCCCAGGGCCATTGTATATTCCGATCCGCCACGGGTGATGTCCTGACTTTGGGTCAACAATCCTGTTGCTGTTCCTGTGGTTTCGTCAAAAAATGTCGTGTTAACGGATTCGTTGCCTGGGCGTTTTGAATCTTCGAAATTGAGGTTTGCAAATACGTTGAATTTAGTTGTCCGGTAGTTTAAGCTCCCTCCAATACCGAAGGTTTCGGGCACACCCATAACTACCTGAGCCGAACCGTTAAACCCTAGGTTTCTTCCTTTTTTGAGAATAATATTGATGATTCCTGCTGCACCTTCGGCATCGTATCGTGCCGATGGGTTGGTTATAATTTCGATATGCTCCACAGCATTGGTGGATAGGCGTTCCAACCCTTGGGCGTCACTAATGCCCACTAATCCAGAAGGTTTGCCATTTACCAAAATTCGTACATTGCTATTACCCCTAAGCGTAATGCCACCATCTACCGAAACCGAAACTGAAGACACATTGTTTAAGGCTTGAAGTACATTTGTGCTTTGTGCGGTCAAGTCTTGGCCAATGTTATAGATTTTTTTGTCAAGTTTGTTTTCAAATAGCCCTTTCTCACTTTTTACTACGACTTCATCTAGCGATTGTACATCTTCCGAAAGATAGAGTATCCCCAAATCCAGATCATTCTCAATCCTTTTATTATCCAGAATAAATTGTTTAAAGCCCATAAACTCAATTTTTATGGTGTACGTTCCCTTCTCCACTTCAATCGAGAAAAACCCATTTTCGTCTGTGATTTCCCCATATGTTGGGTTTGGCTGTCCTGTTTCCGTAAAGGAAACAATAGCGTACTCCAATGGGGCATTGGTTTCCTTTTGCAGGATTTTTCCCGTTACTATAATTTTAGCATTGCCGTACATCAACGATGTGGTTAAAAAAAGTAAGAGTGCGATCGTCCTAATCATTATTTATGCTATTTTGTGTGTTGTTGTTTTCACCATTCGGCCACTCTTTGTTTATGGCCAGTTTCAAACCGTACGTTAATACAACAGCACCGGTCAATGCTTTGGAAAATTGATAAGCACCCTTTTGACCATCCTGCCAAATGAATGTAGAGCCCAGGGCCAGAGCGGGCATTGCACCAAGCAAAACATCTCCTGCAATTTTTTGTCATAATTACTAGAAATTTTAATTGTGGTTTTATATTTAACTGAGGGTAAAATTAGACTTGCATCCATAGAGATGAAAATGAAGTAGGTCTCAAATCCGCTTGCAGTACCTGTCTGTTATTAAATTGATTATAACTAACTTATTGTAAGGTTGTTAAGATCTGTTTTTTGTATTGCATCAAAAGGTGCTAAATGCGTTTCTCGCACTTGGAAAGCCGCCAGCTGTAGAATTTGTGGCTTTTTTTGTTTTTAGATAGGTATCAGTTTTTGCCCAAAAGCAACTACTGTGAGTACACAAAAAAAGCACAAAAAAAGATTGGACACGAATGGCACAAATTTTTCACTAATTGTTCAGGCCATCGATTCCGAATAGCTCTCATGAATCTCGATAGATATTAATATTTGGCAATGGTATTTAAGGAAACGATCCGATTTTCATCAGAAAATCGGGGCTTCTATAATTTCAGGGGTATTTTTATTTTGAAAGCGGATTTAGAATGACATCCTTCTATAGGGAACAGGGAGAAAGGACAATGCTTAGACTGCCGAAGGCAACGTCTTTTTAAACTCACTGGGGGTAACCCCGTATATTTTTTTGAAGGTCGTGTTGAAAGAGGACTTGGACTTGAAGCCGACCTCGTTGGCAATGCCCATAATGGAATAGTTCCTGAACCTGTCGTCCTTGAGACAAGCTACAAACTCTTCCGCCCTGTACTTGTTCATACAGTCCTGGAAATTGGATTTTAAGTACACGTTCAGGACCTCGGATAAGTACTGTCTTGGAATGCCCATCCTTTGGGCTACCAGGTTGACCGTTA
>NZ_JAQZAT010000025.1 GCF_028736925.1 Flavivirga sp. 57AJ16
ACGCATGTCTTTTGTGTTTTTAATTCTCTTTTTCCTCGCTAATCAAATGAAAATTATCAAATGGAAGAATTAAAAACAAAAAATAGCATCAAAATTTAATTAAGGATGCTATTTTCTGAATGCGCCTGGCTATAAATATAAAATGAACAAAGAGAGCATTCTAATCAAATAAGCCACTAATATATCTTTTAGAATAATAGTGGCTTAAATAATGACCAATTGTTGTAATAATTAATTTGCTGGATCTAATTTACTAATTGCAGTAATTTTCCCCCCTTCTACCTCTAATCCTTGAGTAGCTGTTGCAGTTGAAACATCAATATTATAGATAAAACTTCCTGTCTCAGTTGTTATACCAATATAAGCTGTACTACCATCTTCAGATACATAATTGCTTCTTGCTGTTACACTTACAATGTTTTCTTTAGCAGGTGTGCCAGTTACCATTGTAAAACTTTCTGTGTAAACATCAATAATAGCAAATTCTTTACCTGTAGTATTATATGAACGTTCGTCTTTATCCGCTACGTCTATTAGGTATACCAAAAATTTACCATTGCCTAAATAGATATGTGTAGTTGCATACTTGCCTCCAGAAGCTTCTTCTATATTATATAGAAATGTATTATCAAATTCGGTAGTTCCATTTTTTATTCTAGTAATAGCAGATGGTTTTGTAGAAGTCACTTCTCCATTATTTGTAGCTACTGAAGAAGAAAAAGCGTAGGCATCGCCTTTTTCATCTAAAGTAAGGCCATTTATAAAATAGCGCCCTATAAAACTTGTACGGTCATCATGAATTACTTTTTCTAATTCCATTTCTGGATAAGAGTAAACAGCAATGTTAGCTTCATCTGGATATGCGGTCCCAAATCTATCCGAAGAAATACCTTTTATCGTAAAATAAGGTAAATAAACCTTATTTTCAACTTGAGTTATCCAAGAAAAAAATGCAAGTTCTCCATTTTCTTTATTGGCTAATTCTTGAGTATTGATTTGTCCTTCATCTACAAATTGCGATGTATTGGTATCTAAGCGATACCAATAAGCAATTGGTTCATCAGAATTTCTAGAAATTTTTATTAATAAAATATCATTATCAACAGGAGCAAATGCTTGCACGGTTTCTGATTGAAAATCAGATAATTTATTTAAGGCTCCATTTTCGTTTAATTGATATGTTGTTACGGCACCTGGATTTCCTTGGCCATATAGCATACTAAAAAACTTATTGTTGCTAGTTACATAATATCTATAGGTTCCATCTTGTTCAATACCGTTACCAATGGTACTAATAGTGCCTTGGCTTAGGTCGTCGGTAGTAAGAATGTAATCTGCTACGCCTTCAGATGCTGTAGGAGTTGCAGTAACAATGTATTTAGATTCACTTTGGGGTTCTTCTTGTTCTTCTTTAGGTGGGCTATCATCATTGCTACAAGAAGCAAATAATGTTACTCCTGCAAGGAAACTTAGGTATAAATGTCTGTTTTTCATTTTTTGTAGTTTATTAATTTATAAGTGTATATTTTTTTATTTTGAAACTTCAAGCTTACTTATTGTAGTTATTCCACCTCCTTCTACTTTTAGTCCTTGTGTTGCTGTTGCTTTGTCTACATCTATTACATAAACATAGCTATCTCCATTTGTGGTAACTCCAACGTAGGCTATATTATCTTCAATCACATAATTATTTCGAAGCGTTTCTCTCTCAATTGTGCTTGGTTCTGGCATGCCAGAAACCCAAGTAAAAGCTTTTGTAGAAACATCTAGTATAGCATATTTACTTCCAGAAGCCCATGCAGAAGCATCACTGGTTTTTTCGGACATGATTCCAATAAATTTTCCGTTGCCTATATATATATGAGAGCCTAGATAGTAACCATTAGAAGCCTCTTCTAGATTGAAAAAATAGTTTTCATCAAAAGTTGTTTGGCCTTTATTTATTTTCAAAATAGCAGAAGGTTTTGTGCCGTTGGATTCTCCATTATTTTTTGTTATAGCAGAAGAAAAAGCATAAGTATCACCTTTTTCATCTTCTGTAAGTCCGTTCCAAAAATAGCGTCCAATTTGGCTGGTTCTATCGTCATGTATTATCGTTTCCAGTTCCATTTCAGGATAAGAATACACGGCTATGTTTGCTTCATCTGGATAATTTGTTCCATACACATCGTTACAGCAGCTTTTCCAATACATATAAGGGAGGTAAACTTTGCTGCCAACTTGTGTAACTCCAGTAAAAAAGGCCAATTCTCCATTGCCTGCCAATTCAGCTGTGTTTATTTGTCCTTCACCAACTATTTGTAAGATTTCCATATCTAAACGAAACCATTTAGCATAAGGGGTGTCAATATTTCTAGAAACTTGTAGCATAAGCATGTCATTACTAACAGGGCCATAAGTATGTACGGCTTCTAATTGGAAATCTGATTTTACTACTAATTCCCCTTCACTATTTAGTTGGTAAGTAGTAACAGCACCAGTATCATCATAAGCAAAGCTGAAAAATTTGTTATTGCTTGTGGCATAATAGCGCCAAGTTCCATCTTGTTCTATGCCATTACCCACAGTACTAATTGTTCCTTGAGTAAGGTCGTCTGTAGTTAGTATATAATCCGCGACACCTTCTGAAGCTCTTGGGGTTGCTGTAATTAAATATTTAAATGTAGTAGTTTCTTCTTCTGAATCTTTTACAGGAGAATTATCATTGCTGCAACTAATTAGAGATACAGCTAGAAGTAGAGTTGAATATAAATTTGTATTTTTCATTATAGAGTTGTATTAATTGATTAAAAAAATGTGTACTTAATTTTACTAGTAAAGCTGCGTCCTGGTTTTTGAAGGCTGAAATTGTCATATAATTTTTTGTCCAATAAGTTTCTGCATTCTAGTGTTAACTGGAAATTTTTATTAAATGAGTAGGTTAAGCTTATGTCGTGTGAGATTTGTTCTGGAACATCGAGCTTATTACTTCCCAAACTAGGCCAGTACAAGTAAAAAGCGTGTACATACAATGTATTATATCCTATACTTAATTGGTGCGATTTTTTCCAAAGGTTTGAAAACGTGTAACTAACATCTGCATTGCCATATAGGTATGGCATATTAGGAATGCGATCTCTGTAAACAACACTTACTACTGTTTGTCCGTCTTCGTATTTTGTGTTATTGCGTAAATCTTGATAGGTAAGATTTGCACCAGCTGAGAGACGATTATCTAATTGATATCTAATTTCAGCTTCAATGCCTGCGCTAGTAACACTTCCTAAATTATCCATAACTTGCATGGTCTGGTTACTATTAAGTCGAGGACGGATAAAATCTTTAGCCTTTCTATAAAAACCGCTAGTGTTAATATTAAATTGATGTTTTTTATTTAGTAGGAACCAAAAACTAGCTCCTAAATTGTAATTATCACTACTTTCAGGTTTTAAATCAATATTCCCTTGAAGGTTAATGACATCGCCGAATAGTTCATTGGATTCTGGTAAACGATAACTTTTTTCGTAAGAAGCTTTTAGTTGTAAGTTTTCATTTAAAAAATGAGTAACAGCTAAACCATAGCCTGTAGAATTAAATTTATTAATATGATTTCTATAGGCAACATCACCATAATTACCAGATGGATTATATGATTGCGCGAATTTGTTTTGTTGAAAATATTGTTTTAAGAAAACAGATGCGTTCCAATTATTTTTTTTATAATCGTAGCCTAAACCTGTAATGTTTTTAATTGTTTTTTTAGGATGCTCGTAAGTTTCGTTATTTGGGTTTAATTCGTTATGTCCAATCCTATTAAATGTATTAAATGTATTACTGAGTACGATATTGTGATGTTCAGCAATTTTATAACTTAAATTAGTTGTGGAAATGCCTGCGTTATTTTTGTATTTATATAAAGAGTAGGAGCGTTCTCCTCCAGGAGTGTCATATTCTTTATAATCACCAAACCAATTGTATCGCCTATTAATGGTATCTATGTTTTTTTCTTGACCTAAATTAATGTTGGCATTAAACCTAAAGTCTAAATCTTTTACGATAAAATCTTCTTTTTTGTATTTAATACTTGGCATAATGATATTGCCTTTTCTATGCCATGTTCCAAAAACACTAACAATTCTGGCGCCAGTTTGTATTTCTCGGTAATTTTGTCCTAACGTAATACCAAACAGTAATTGATCGGCAAAACTTTTGTTTACCACCCCCATATTGATAATTACAGATTCGTTGTGGTAAGTGTCATGAAAACGTTTTACCGTTTGATCGGGAAAATACTCACCAGTATTGAGGTCTGCTACATCTACATTAACTTTATAATTATTATCAGAGTAATTTTGAAAAGCATTTATTTGAGCTGTAAAACCAGATTTAGCGACATAAATAGCATTTACAGAAGACCGATGCGTATTAAACGAACCATAGGAGTACGAGGCTTCTAAATGATTTTTTTTATAGGTGTTCGTTATTATGTTTACAGCACCGCCTAAGGCATCCGATCCTAAACCAACAGGTACTACACCTTTGTAAACCTCTATACGTTCAGCTAGATTTATAGGAATATTATTAATTTGAAATGAAGACCCAAAATTATCCATAGGCACACCATCAATAAAAAATCGAACTTGGTTTCCTTTAAAACCATTAAGCGAAAAGCTCATTTGAGAGCCAACTCCACCGCTCTCGCGTACACGGACCCCAGAAACACGATCCAAAGCATGTCCCATATCTAGTGATGTTGTGTGTAATTTTTTAGCATCAACTACGCTTACGTTATAAGCGCGTTCTTTTACATGCTGTACCATACTTTTACCAGTTACAACAACTTCATCTAACTCGGTATTCGATTCTTCTAAAACAAATGAAAGTGATTTACTTTCTCCTAAATTTATATTAACAGATTGGTTTGTGGTTTTATAACCTAAGTAGGAAACTACTATGGTGTAAGCCCCATCATAATTCCCTGAAAATGTGAATTGTCCATTACTATCTGTAATAACGCCTCTATTACTTTCTTTATTAATTACAGTTGCACCTAAGACTGGTTTTTTTGTTTGATCTAATACAACACCATTAATTTTGCTTTCTTTTACTTGGGAAAAGCTAAGAAGTGAAAATAAACAGTATATTATTGTAAAGTAAATGCTCCTTTTTTGCATTATAAATTTTAGGTTATTTATTAGTGATTGTTTTATTTAGAATAAATATAAATAAAGCGCAAATATATATTTATTGTTTACTTTAAAACCTACGTAAAACGGAGAATAACCTACGCAAAACGGAATAACTTGAATTGTTTTTTTATAATAAAAAGGGCGTGATTTTTTAGAGATTTGATAAAAAAGCACCTCTTTCCAACAGTAAAAAAGAGGCGTGGTAAAAAAACTAAATAAGAAGACTAAAACTTTAGTGTTAAGTTGGCTGCAAAGTTGCTAGGGGTTTGTGCCACTCCATAAGCATCCCAGTATTTTTGGTTCGTAAAGTTATTGATTTTTAAACCGAAACGCCATGTAGGTTGATCATAAAATATGGTAGCATTAAAAGTAGAGTATGAAGGGGAATAGAAAATATTATCACTAAACCTATAAACTTTACCTACAGAATTACCACCAAAACCAAAACCTAATCCTTGTTGTGTTTTTTATTTAAAAATAGATTTATAATTATAAATGAAGTAATTAATTTGTTTTAGGTTTAAGTTTAAAAACTACAGCAAGTGCTGTTATAGATAGTAATACCCAAAAGATATCCATTACAAAAATTTGAGAGTATCCTTTTTGCCAGGTTACCCAAGGCCAGTTACCGGTAACTACACCATTCGATATTGGTACTAAAAAGCCAAGTATGCTCCCTAATAAGAGTGATATTTTATTTGTAAAATAGTTATCCCGTTTTATGATAAAAAACGTGCTTAAAGCTAGCCATCCCCAGAAAAACACATTATAAATCAAAGCCCTTTTCCCGTCTTCATAATTATAAGAAAAGCATTTAACCACTAAAAAAATTAGCGCAGTCATAGGGTATATGCTTAAACAAATAGCCATATAAATATTGACTAACCAACTGTTAAATTTTCTTTTATATTCTGGAACATTCTTTTTATCGCGAGCCACCAACCAAATAAGGACTCCAGATATAATAACAAAACAGGTTATCAAACCAAGTAAAAAATAAATGAGTTTCATGCCATAACCACCATAATCCCCATAATGTAATCTTTTTAAAATATTGGTTGTTCCCTCTACATAAGAAGAGTTTGTATAAGGATTTTTTTTATCTATAATCTGCCCATCAATAGCTTTAAATGTTAAATGCCCAGATCCTAATAATCTATTTTTAAAATGCGGATGCCCTGAAACCTTTACATGCATATTAGCATCACCATAGTTATATATTTGTAGCCTGTTTACTTTTAAATTAGGCCATATACTTTTTGTTTTACTAACAAATTGGTTTATGGATATTGTTTTTTCTAATTCTTCGCCCCAAAAAGCATAATCTGTGACTTCTTCGTTTTTTAAAGCCTTTTCAAATTTTTCAGAATTATTATCAAATAAAAGAGATTGAACAGGAGGTAGCATAACTGAATACCCAATAATTAAATAAGCTCCAGTTACAGCAAACATAAACTGATAGGGTAGTCCTATAATTCCTAAAGCGACATGGGCATCAGTCCAAATGGTTTTCCATTTGCTTTTAGGTCTGAATACGTAAAAACTAGAAATTATTTTTTTCCAATGTACAATAACTCCTGTTAGTATAGCAAATAGAAAGAAAAAGGCAACCAATCCAGATAAAAAGTAACCTGATCTACCAAAGAAATTTAATTGAGCAAAAAAATGTAGTCTATAAAAAAACTCTCCTAAAGTGTAAGAGTCACTATACTTTTCTATTTTATGCGAAGTTAAATTTGTAGAAAAAAAATTTCGGCGAAGATCTTGTTTTGATGCTGTAGAATCTTTAGATGCAGATAAAATGGTAATGGCACTTTGCCCTTCAACACGTTGAAAAAATGTAACATCACGATTATTTAAATTATGTTCGGTTTTAATGTTGCTTATTACAGAATCAAAATCAACACTACTAAAATAATTGTCGCTAACAGGTTCGTTACGTTCCCAAGCTATAATTTCGTCTCTTAAAAAAGTTATAGATCCTGTAAAAAATATAACATACAAAGCGGCACTAATAATGATACCACTAATAGTATGTGTATGAAACATAATATTATATACTCTATTTGACATAGATATTTAAATTGTTAGAAATTATTTTTAATATAGATAAGAGCAAAAAACACAATGCATGTTAAAAGATATATACCCCAAATTTTGTACCCATTTTTTGCTAAAAATGCCAAAATCATTAAAATTGCCCAAAGTATAAAACCACCAAATCTTAAAGTCATTATAGCATTTCCTGCATCCCACCAAACTATTAAAAACATATGTATAGCTAGTGTAACCATATACCCACCAATAAAACCGGCAGTTATTTTAGCTATACGTTGTACGGGAGACGATAAGTGTTTTTTATTTGCAGGCATACCAATTTAAGTAAGGTAAATTTCGACTCCAAAGGATAATATAGTTACTATAAGTAGAGTAAATAGATTAAAAAAGCGAAGAGGAGATACTAGAACAACTAAACTACCAATAGTCATTATAATAACTAGAAAATAGAAAAAGCCAACTCCAAAACCTAAGGTTACTATACAGAGTATAAAGCTAATAAGCAATAAGCTGATTCCTATGTATTTCCCGATTTGTTGGTTTTCCTTTGTCCAATTTTGAAGTTTATATGTAAGCGTTAATTCTGCACGCTTACTCGTGCTATATAACATATAAAATCCTAGAAAAGCCAGACTACATATTAAAGTTATCATGATACTTTTTTAATATTTTATAAAATAGACTTAACTATTTCTTTTTTGGCTTCTTTTTTAGAGCCATCAAAACCTTCAACACCACCAACAGTGGTATATTTCATAATATAGCGTTTCCCAGGGTTTATAAGCTGATATGCATATTGGCACATTATAGCAGCTTCATGAAAACCAGAAAGAATAAGTTTTAGTTTACCTTCATAAGTGTTTACATCTCCTATGGCAAAAACACCAGAAATGTTTGTTTGGTAATCTTTGGCATTATTTACCTTAATAGCATTTTTTTCAATTTCTAACCCCCAATTGCCTATCGGGCCAAGTTTTGGAGATAATCCAAATAAGGGAATAAAATGGTCGGTTTCAATATAGGAGTCAGCTTTCGTGACGTCATTGTGTTTTATAAGTATAGCTTTTAAATCTGTTTCTCCATATAAATTAGTGACTTCTGCTTCGGTAAATAATTTTATTTTTCCAACTTTAGCTAATTCTGAAGCTTTTTCAACAGAATCAAGAGCACCTCTAAATTCATTTCTTCTGTGAACTAAAGACACTTCAGATGCTACATTAGCTAAAAAGATAGCCCAATCTAAGGCAGAATCTCCACCGCCAGAAATTACGACCCTTTTATTTCGATAAATTTCCGGGTTTTTTATAAAATAATTAACGCCTTTACCTTCAAAATCAAGAATATTTGGAATTAATGGTTTTCTAGGTTCAAATGAACCCAATCCTCCTGCAATAACCACTACAGGAGCATGATGTTTGGTACCATTGTTTGTTGTTACAATAAAAGAACCATCTTCTTGTTTTTTTAAAGTTTCAGCACGTTCGCCTAGGGTAAATCCTGGCTCAAATGGTTTTATTTGTTCCATTAAATTAGTTACTAAATCACCTGCTAAAATTTCAGGAAAACCAGGAATATCGTAAATAGGTTTTTTAGGATAGATTTCATAACATTGTCCACCTGGTTTTGGAAGCGCATCTATTAAATGCGTTTTTATTTTTAATAAACCAGCTTCAAAAACGGTAAACAATCCTGTAGGTCCTGCTCCTATAATAAGCATATCGGTTTTAATCATTTGCTTTGTCTTAAAGTTTTTGGTTATTTAAAGTTTGCAGTAGTTCCCGTTAATAAATATTTTAATGATTTCATTGTTGTTAATATTTTTAATTAATGACTAAACAGGATTATTTAGATTTAGTCCAAATAATTGCAGCAAAAATATTGACAATATGAAGATAAAGGTTACGTAAAGCGGAGTATAATCTACGCGAAACGGAATATTATCTGTTAATTACAGCTTTTTAGGTTGTTATTTAATAATAATGCTTTTTTAATATTACCAATGCTTCTTGCATTTTGTAATTGTTTTCTATTGACATCTCTTGAAAATCATCAAGAAAAATATTTGATTTTATAAGTTGAAAACCAGCGTTGTGAGCTTCGTTAATTATAAAAGTTTGTTCAGATTTTTTGAAAATATTGAGAGTTGAAACCAATAGGATGTATATCCCGTTACCTGTAATAAGTTTTCGTTCAAATTAGGTAAATCCATTTTCTCCATTTTTCTAAATTATATTTATTTATAGCCTATATGAAGTTGTACCAAAGTGCTATTCATTTCTAAAAAAAATAATGCCCTTAATATTAAATCTTCTATAAGTTCGAGTTTGTATTCATCCATTTTCAAACAAATGTCTATTAATGGATTAGTGCACCAAATTTTGTTACATTTTTCTCCTGCACATTCATCACAAAAGCAAGGTTTATCTGAATCTCTTACAATTTTTAATAAATTGTGTAATTCTGCTTCGGACATATATATACCAATTGAATTTATTACTAATTGAACATCAAATCTAGGATGGCAATATTTATCAATTTTATAGCAAACACCGTAGTCATTTTTATGTATTAATTCCATATCCGTTGTTAAAATTTATTAAATGAGACAAAAATGCATATTACTTTTATTTAGATTAAATAAAAATAATATATTTTTACCAAAAATATACATTTAAGAGAAGTAGCAAATACGTGAAACGGATAAAAAATTACGTAAAACGGAATTAATGACCAATTATAATATATCTATAAAAGACAATAAGGAAATAGTTTTTAATAAAGATCCAGACACTCTTGAAATAGATGGATGTGGAACTTTGGAAATTTGTACAAAATTTAAAGGGAAAAAACTCAAAGGCTGGTATAAAGAGCAGGTTTTTGCAAGTTTTAAGGTGGGTTATGGAACATTCTATACTGAAATGGATAGAATAAATTTCGATTTTAAAGGACAAACTATTGAAATGCTCTTCATTATAGAAGGTTCATTTGATGTGAGTATTTCTGAAAAAATATTCAACAATCATTTTTCGGCAAATGAACACAATATATTTTATTATACAGATATTACGGGTTATATAGAGATTCCTAGTGGTACGACTTCTATTATTCGTATCAATCTCGATTTGAGTTTTTTTAATCAATTTTTACCGGAAGAAAGTAAATTTGAAGACTTCAGGAAACAAATTAAAAAAAACAATACAGGTAAGCTTAAAATAGAAAACTGTATTATAACCCCTAAAATACAACTGTTAATTAATGAAATGCTAAATTCGAAAAGAAAAGGTTTTTTTCGAAAAATTCATATTAATGCAGTAGTTCTAGAATTGTTATTACTGCAATTAGATCAGTTTAATAAAAGCAAACAAAAAGGACCTCTGGTCTACGAAGAAGAGAAAATTATTGAGGTAAAAAATTATATTGGAAAAAATTTTACGCAACCAATGACACTTCAGTTTTTATCTAAAAAATTCGGAACCAATGAATTTGCATTGAAAAAGGGTTTTAAAACTCTTTATAGCATTACTGTTTTTGGTTATATTGCTCATTTAAAAATGAATAAAGCTAGAGATTTACTTATTGAAAAACGATTGCCAGTTGGTGAGGTATCTGAAATAGTAGGATACAAAAACCCTCAGCATTTTTCAACGGCTTTCAAAAAAAAATTTGGAATGACTCCGAGTAAGTTTGTGAGTTTTAATTAATTGGCTAGTGAAGAAAAAAATTGAAACTTTATATGGAGTATATACATAGAATTGTATAAGGATTTAGAAAGCGTTAAAGTAGAATATGGCCCTTTCAATATCTAGTATTTCAATGTTTTAATCTTTCCAAACATCAAAAACAAAACACCCTTTAACTGCTCACCAACTGTTTTACGTAATATATGAAACGCTTTAGTAATATGTCCTTCAACAGTCTTCACCGATATATCCAAATACTCGGCAATTTCAATATTTGTAAGCCCTTCCTTTTTGCTTAATAAAAAGGTCTCTTTACACCGTTTCGGCAAATTAGCTATACCTTCAGTAACAATGGCGATCTTACGATTTAACAATTCAGCATTATTATCATTAACAGCCTCATCAAGAGCTTCCATATAGCTACGCTCTAGGGCAGTAATAGCATTGCTTTTACGATACTCATTAGAAAATTGATGATAGGCCATTTTGTACAAATAATTCTTCAAAGAATATATGTTGGCAAGTTTCTTCCGGCGCTTCCATATATACAGAAATAACTCCTGTACTATATCTTGAGCCATAGCTCTATCTTTGGTTAAACTAAAGGCATAATCAGAAAGTGGGCGATGATATGTTTTTACCAAATAAACATAAGCTTGCTCATCTCCATTCATTAAATGGGAGATTAAAACAGACTCATTTTCAAATTTAGAAGACATGACGTTATTTATTAAAAACCGACAATTATTATGTAAAGGTTATAAAAAAAACAATAAAAAGTAAAAAAAAGTATCAAAAAACAAGGGTTTTTAAATTTTGCTTTGCTTATATGTAAAATAAATGTCTCAAAATGACAAATAAAATTGAGAAACTTATAGTAAAGTATTTAACTAATTCGGCAACGGTATCCGAATTAGGTGTGCTGACAAACTGGATAAGTAATCCGGCGAATGAAAGACTATTTAAAGAGTATGTAAAAACCTATTATGCCATCATCTGTAGTATGAATAATTCTGACCATCAAAAAACCATAGAACAATTACTGCGTACTATTCGTAAAGAAAAATCTTTTGTTCACCGACTTAAAACGAATGCCGTATATAAATACACAGCTGCAGCTTCAATAGCAATACTAATCACAGCTGGTATTTGGTTTTTCAAAACAAGCAATACTGAACAGTTTACCGAACCAATCATAGTAAACAACCAAATCGAAATAGGCACCGATAAGGCGACCCTAACATTAGAAGACGGTACAGATGTAACCCTTATAAAAGGTCAAACCTATAAAACACAAAACGCTACCAGTAACGGCGAACAAATTATATATAACAACAGTACTTCCCGAGAATTAGTCAACAACTATCTAACAACAGCAAGAGGGGAACAATACCAGATCACCCTAGCAGATGGCACACAGGTATGGTTGAATTCAGAAACCCAACTAAAATACCCAGTAAGTTTCACCGATGGCGAGAGCCGTCAGGTAGAGCTCGTGTATGGAGAGGCTTATTTCGATGTATCACCAAGTATCAATCATAAAGGGTCAAAGTTTAAAGTTTATAATAACGATCAGGAAGTAGAAGTATTAGGTACCGAGTTTAATATCAAAGCCTATAAGGACGAGAATAATATTTACACGACCTTGGTAGAAGGTAGTGTCGTAATAAATGCTGAAGGCACAAACTCGGTTTTAAAACCAGGGGAGCAATCCAATTTTAATATAAACACCAAAACTATACAAGTTATCGCAGTTGATACCTTTAGGGAAGTAGCTTGGAAGGACGGGATCTTTAGTTTTAAGAACAAATCGCTAAAAGAGATTATGACAACATTATCGCGTTGGTATGACATGGATGTCGTGTTCGAAAACAAAGAGTTGAAAAAGGTCAGTTTTAACGGAACACTTTATAAAACCCAGTCTGTCGAGGACATACTGAGCTTCTTACAAAACAGCATCAAAACCTATGAAATTAATAATAAAACCATAACATTAAAGTGATAGAAACGTCCATGAGAATTGTTTTCGTACACACGAGGATGATTATCAGGGCGTTCCATATGACCTCTAAAACAATAAAAAAAACATATGAAAATAATAATTAAACAAAGTATAACTTAAATTAAAAATTATGACATAAAACTATTCAAAAAGTAAAATAAAAGGAGGAAAACAGTTCGGACCTTGGAAAGTAACAAACTGATAATCCCCCTAAAACGTATTAATTAATTAAATCATTAACTAACTAATAACAAGCAAATTTATGGAAATTAAATTAACAACGGTATTTTTCTCAAAAGGAAAAGTACTACTACTGCTGATGATGAGAACCTTTATAATCTTGTTTTGCACAACGGTGTTTAGTTTAACGCCAAAGGAACTCATTTCTCAAAACACAAAAGTGACCATTGATGCAGATAAAGAAGTAACGATCGATGAGGTATTCGATTTGATTACAAACCAAACCAAATATGCGTTTATGTATCAAGCAGACTTATTCAAAGACTTCCCAAAAGCACATCTAAAAAAAGGGGTCATTAGCATGGATAAACTCATAAAAGAATGTCTTGCAGGCGGTAATTTAAATATCGTTTTAGGAAAAGACAACACAATCCTTATTAAAGAAGCCACAACCCAACAACAAATTAAGGTTTCTGGTAAAGTTACAGATGAAGCTGGTATCCCAGTAATAGGAGCTACTGTATTAATAAAAGGCACTTTTAAGGGAACGGCTACAGATTTTGATGGCTCTTATACCATTACAGTAGCAAACCCAGAGAATGTATTAGTATTTTCGTCTCTAGGCTTTGAGTCTCAAGAAATTACTGTAGGAAACAAAAATACAATTAATGTCATTCTTAAAGAAAATATTAGTGCATTGGATGAGGTAACAATTAATGCTGGCTATTATTCAACTACAGAGCGTTTAAAAACAGGAAACATTAGTAAGGTAGACAGTAAAGAGTTGAGTTTGTCTCCCGTTACAGACCCTATGGCAGCCCTTCAAGGACGGTTACCAGGTGTAGTAATTACACAATCCAGCGGTAATCCTGGTGCCGCTTTTGAAGTTGAAATTCGAGGAAGAACGCAAATTGATAATATCAATGGAGCTTCAGATGAGCCGTTGTACATTATCGATAATGTTCCAATCGCTAGTGGAAATGAATATATTAATCAAATTGGTTCAGCCATAAGTGCATCTTCACTAAGTGGATTAAGCCCATTGTATAGCTTGAATTTAGGAGATATTGAAAGTGTAGAAGTATTAAAGGATGCAGATGCTACAGCTATTTATGGGAGTCGCGGAGCCAGTGGTGTCATCTTGATCACTACAAAAAAAGGGAAAAAAGGGAAACCAAAATTTAGCTTAAGTGTTTCCAATGGCGTTAGTACAGCTCCTTTACCAGATATGCTTACTACTAAAGAATATGTGGCCATGCGCAAAGAGGCTTTAAAAAATGATGGTCTGGATTTGGAAACCCTTGCAAATAGCACGAGTCTCTCTAACAGGAACAAGGTTTATGATTTAGCTCAATACGATACTATAAGGGATAACAACCTGGCCGAACAGTTGATAGGAGGGACAGCATATACAACAGATGTCCAGGCCTCATTTTCTGGGGGGAGTGATTTAACACAATTTATTCTTGGAGGAAGTTACCATAAAGAAACAATGGTAATTCCTGGAGACTTTCCAAATAGTAGAGCTTCAGGTAGATTTAATGTAACCACTACAACACCTAATAAAAAATTTACAGGGGTATTTTCTACAAGTTATGCGTCTACCCTAAATACAAGTACCTCAACAGATCTTTCATTTGCTTTGTCTTTACCACCTAATTATAAACTGTATGAAGATAATGGAGACCTAGCTTGGAATGAAGGAGGGTATGAATCTGATAACCCATTAGCCTACACTTTACAAAAATACGAAGCTATATCAACAACACTTAATGCAAATGCAGTATTATCCTATAAAATATTACCAAGTGTAACTTTAAAAAATAGTATAGGATATAACTTTATAACCACAGATGAAAATAGAATTAGGCCTTCAACAGCTGTAAATCCTTTGGATAGAACTGGAGCTGATGGTACTTATCTATTTGGGCACAGAACCTTTAAAAGTTGGATTTTAGAACCTCAATTAGACTACCTTAAACCTATTGGGAAAGGAACATTAAATGTATTAATTGGAGGGTCTTTCCAAAGCCAAGAACAAAAGAGTTATAACATTCGAATAACTGGTTACGAAAATGATGATCAAATAGGAACGCTATCTGTTGTTACTCCTGAGATGCTAAACAGTGCCCCATCAAGCAATTTTTCAGAATATAAATATGCCGCTTTTTTTGGAAGGGCCAATTATAACTATGACGATAAATATATTTTGAATTTAACGGGAAGACGGGATGGCTCTAGCCGTTTCGGGCCAGATTTTAGGTTTTCAAATTTTGGAGCTATTGGTGCAGCTTGGATATTGAGCAATGAGTCTTTTATGAAAGGAATTCCCTTTATAAGCTTTGCAAAACTTCGAGCTAGTTATGGTGTTACAGGAAATGATAAAATTGGAAACTATAAATATCAAGATGTCTATGAGTCTGGCTTCTCTCTTAACAGTTATAACGGTGCTACTGCTCTTACGCCCGCTTCGTTATTTAATTCTGACCTGCATTGGGAAAGGAATGTTAAAACAGAGGTGTCAATGGATTTGAATGTATTTAAAGACCGTTTACAATTTTTGGCAACATGGTATCGAAATAATTCGTCAGATCCTTTGGTTAGCTTTCCTCTACCTAGAATGACAGGCTATAATAGTGTTGTTAATAATCTAAATGGCGTTATTGTACAAAATCAGGGAGTAGAATTACAATTGACTACTACAAATTTTCAGAATAAGAATTTCAGCTGGCGTACTAATTTTAATATTACAATTCCAAGCAATAAATTATTGGAATATCCAAACTTTGAGGACTCTCCCTTTACGAGCTATTATGTCATTGGGCAATCACTTAATACAGTTATTGCAGGACATGTAGTAGGTGTTGATCCTGAAACGGGGTTATATTTCTTAGAGGATTATAATGATAATGGCGTCTATGATCCGTCTGAGGATGAAGGTGATTTTAAACCGCAATTTGATACCGATCCCGATTTTTACGGCGGCCTTCAAAATTCGCTTTCGTATAAAGGAATTACGTTAGACTTTTTATTTCAATTTAGAAAACAAATTGGTAAAAACTGGCTTTCGTCCTATACATCTTTTACTAGCCCAGTGGGCGCTGTGGGAATAAATTATCCTGATGTGGTTTTAGACCGTTGGCAAAACCCTGGAGACATTACGGGGATTCAAAAGTTTACAACATCTGCTTCCTTTTTTGATCTTTCTGACCTAAATGGAGGTCACGTGCCAGCTTATTTTTCAGATCTTCAATATACAGATGTCTCTTTTGTACGTTTAAAAAATGTGTCTTTATCATATGATCTTCCCGAAAAATTATTGAATGAGATTGGTGTTAGTTCTTTGCGTGTTTATGCCCAAGGGCAAAACCTATTAACTTTTACACCCTATAAGACTGGAGATCCTGAATCGGCATCATTAACACGTTTACCACCATTACGTACCATTATTATAGGTGCTCAAATAAGCTTTTAACATCTAAAAATTTATTCGTTATGAAATTAAAAAACAATAGAATATCGTTTTATTCGATCAAAAATATACTAGTTTTTAGTGCCTTATTATTTGGTTTTAATAGTTGTGATGACTTTGTAGAAGTAGATTTACCACCAGATTTAATTAACACTGATGCAGTATTTAAGAATGAAGGTTCTGCACAATCTGCCATGAGAGGTATTTATGCCTATACAAACCAAAGTAATGCAACAAGTTATATGTTCACAATTGTTGGATTATCTTCAGATGAGTTAGAAAAAATTAGTTATACTGTAGAAGAAACCATGTTTGCAACAAATACAATTGCTTCAAATAGTAGTACTATTTTAAATATGTGGCGGGGTTTTTATAATATAATCTACCAATGTAATAATGCCATTTTAAATATACCTGAATCAACCGAGTTGTCAGAAGATACAAAAGATCAACTGGTAGGTGAAGCCAAATTCATAAGAGCGTTTATTTATTTTTATTTAGTAAATCTATGGGGTGATGTTCCTATTAACCTAATTACAGATTATGATGTTATTAGATTACTGCCACGTGCATCGGTTGCTGAAGTTTATGAGCAAATTGAAGCAGATTTACTAGACGCACAAAGTAAATTAAGCAGTGAGCTTTATACACTGGCTGGAGAAAGAATCCGAGCCAATAAGTGGGCGGCAACTGCCTTATTGGCAAGGGTGATGCTATATCAAGAAAATTGGACTGATGCAGAAACGCAAGCAAGTGCAGTTATCAATTCAGGTTTCTATCAATTAGAATCTTTAACTGACGTATTTTTTGCTACCTCTCGTGAGAACATCATGCAATTTGCTAGTTCTGGTAACAATAGATATACTTTCGCAAATTTAACAGGATCTTCAGTAACGAACCCAAGATATAGATTAACCTCATTTATATCTAATAATATTTCAGACGATGACGAAAGAAGATCTGAATGGTTAACACCTAATTTAAATGGTTCTTATAAATATAAGGCTTATTCAAACACAAGAGGTCCAGAGGACCCGGAAGCCGTTAGCGTATTAAGATTGGCAGAAATGTATCTCATAAGAGCTGAAGCTCGGGCACAGCAAGCTAACATTACTGGATTGAATAGTGCAGAATCTGATTTGAATGTAATTCGTTCAAGAGCTGGTTTGCAAGGTACAGCCGCAACCACTAAAGCTACCATGTTACAAGATATTTATATAGAACGAACGAGAGAATTTTTTGGGGAATGGGGCCATCGTTGGTTAGATGTTAAAAGAATTGGACAAGCAGATGCTGTTTTTGGAACTAATAAAGCAGAATGGGTCTCTCAAGCTGCTCTTTATCCTATTCCTTTTGAGGATATACAGCGTAACCCCAACTTAACACAAAACCCAGAGTATTAATAATATAAATTAAAAAATGTCCATACTATTTTATCAAAATATTTTGATAAAATAGTATGGACATAGCACAAAAGATAATTTTAAACAATTAAAATATGATGATAAAAAAATATATAGTATGTGTACTCATGTTATTGACTATGTGGGGCTGTAACAAAAAAAATAAAGATGAAAATTATAGCTTAACAGTAAAGGTAAATAATACAAATAGTCCAAAAGCAAAGATGTATTTATTTAATACGTTAATAAAGCTTAATGCACAAACCCTCTTGGATTCGGCTAGCTTAAAAAATGGCATGTTTCACTTTAAAGGGGAGGTGTCCGAGCCAAAGCAAGTTTTTTTAATTCTTAATAAAGAAGGAACTGGTTTTAAGGATTCCAAGAACTTTAGCGGTATTTTGCCTATGTATCTTGAAAAAGGAAACATTAATGTAGCTATTAAGGATGCGGTTAAAAATGCTGTTATTACTGGTTCAAAATTAAATACAGAATATAAGGCCTACAATAAATTACTTTACCCAACAAAGTTTAATGATGAATATGCGCGTTTAAAAAAAGCTATAAAAGACGAAGTTTCTGCAGAAAAAAAGGAACTTTTAAAAAAGGAAGAATTGGATATAATTAATAATAGGGCAAAGTATAGAGACTCTACGATACTGGAATATGCGAAACAGCATCCAGATTCCTATTTTAGTTTAGAAGGTTTAAATATATTTATACAAAAAGGCTATGATGTAAGTGTATTGCGTGCCATTTTTGAAAACCTTAACGAGGAATTGCGAACTGGCAAGCGAGGTTTAGAGTTTTTAAAAAAATTAAATAAAAAACGTGCTGATATAGGAAAATTGGCGTTAGATTTTACTCAAAATGATGAAACCGGAAAGCCTATAAAATTATCTGATTTTAGAGGTAAATATCTACTACTTGATTTTTGGGCTTCGTGGTGTGGGCCTTGTAGGGCAGAAAACCCAAATTTAATCAAAGCTTATGCAAAATATCATGATAAAGGCTTTGATATTTTGTCTGTTTCATTAGATACCAAAAAAGAGGCTTGGGAAAAGGCAATCAAGCAAGAAAATCTTCCTTGGGTTCATGTGTCTGATTTAAAAGGGTTTGAAAACAAAGCGGCTGTTTTATATGATGTTCACGCCATTCCTAAAAGCTTATTGATTGATCCTAATGGAAAAGTTATAGCAATGGATTTAAGAGGATATAGATTGGAAGAGGAACTGTACAAAATATTCAAATAATTAATTCTTGGTCTTTGTTTCAATAAAAATCCCTTTGATAAATGAATCGTATAGTATTTTATATATTAATCACTGCTTTCTCTTTTAGTGCAACAGCACAAAAGGTAAATTTAAATAATACATTACCAATAGATAAAACTATAAAAAAAGGAGTATTGCCCAATGGGATGACCTATTATATAAAAAGCACTGATGTGGTAAAGGATGCTGCAAGTTATTACATTATCCAGAATGTGGGCTCAATTTTAGAGAATGAGAACCAACGAGGTTTGGCCCATTTTTTAGAGCACATGGCATTTAATGGCACTCGGCACTTCCCAGAAAAAGGTGTACTGAATACGCTCCAAAAACACGGAGCGGTATTTGGAAAGGATATCAATGCCTATACTGGATTTGATGAAACCGTATATAATTTAAGTAATATCCCTACTAAAGATGGTTTGGTAGATACCTGTTTGGCCGTTTTAAAAGACTGGTCCAATTATCTGTTGTTGACCGATGAAGAGATCGATGCAGAACGAGGAGTGATAAAAGAGGAATGGCGTACTCGTCAAAACGGAAAAATGCGCTTGTTTCAAACCAGTTTGCCAGTTACATATAACCATTCAAAATATTCGGATAGATTACCCATAGGGTTAATGTCTGTGGTTGAAGGTTTTGAACATAAAGCGCTACGCGATTTTTACCACGATTGGTATAGAACAGATTTACAGGCCATAGCAATAATAGGAGATATAAATGTTGACAAAGTTGAACAAAAAATTATAGAGAAATTCTCGAAAATCCCAGCTGTTAAAAACCCGAGAAAGCGTTTTATGGTAGATATTCCAGACAATAAAGAGATGCTTTACAGTTTAGGGATGGATTCTGAAATTTCAGCTGCAAGTATCAATTTTGGTATCCGTCACAAAAAGTCATTAGAAACAGAAACGGTTGCCGATTTAAAAGAGCAGCTTTTAGAATCAATGGTAACCAGAATGCTATCTGCAAGACTTTCCGAACAGGCTCAAAAACCAGATGTAACCTTTTTATCTGCTGCTGCAGGATATAGGTCTTTGTCAAGAACTTCTAAGACTTTTAGTATATCGATTATTCCTAAAGAAAATCAACAAATAGAGGCTTTTAAAGCAGTATTGAAAGAAGTAGAGAGAGCCATAAAATTTGGTTATATCCAACCTGAAATAGACCGGACAATAGCCAAAATAAAAAGTTCTTACGAAAACCAGATTACCAAAAAAAATGATATCAGCCACAAGCAAATTGAGCGTACTATTCAAAATAATTATTTGGAGAACAAGACCATTTCGGATATAGAAGAAGTGTACGAAATATCTAAAATTCTGTTAGACGGAATTAGCGCAGAAGAACTCCACGGCACAATAAAACGGTTATACACAAAAAACAATAGATACTTAAACGTTACAGGTGTTGAAGGACAGAATAATTTAACAGAAGCCCAAGCCAAACAAATCATTAAAACGGCAGAAAATGACTCGACCATTCTGCCCTATACAGAATCGCTTGAAGGAAAAAACTTAATACCTTCTAATACTCCTATCAAAGAAGGAATCATAACAAATACGATTACCAATCCAGATCTAGAATCAACAACATATGTGTTGAGCAATGGTGTTAAAGTACATTATAAATTTGTTGATAAAGATAAGGATAAAGTGGTTTTAAGAGGTATTAGCTATGGTGGTAAATCACTTTTAAATGAAGGGGATTTACCATCAGCCAATTTATTGGGAAGTTTTATCCAGATGTCGGGACTAGGAAATTTTTCAGCTACAGATTTAAGAAAGGTTTTGGCAGGTAAAACGGCGAATGTTAGAGTTAACTTGGGAAATATCAATGAAAGTGTTTCTGGTACTTCAAATACGAAAGATATTGAAACCATGCTGCAAATGGTTTATCTGTATTTTGTAAAACCACGGTTCGATGAGCAAGCCTACCAGGTTCTAGTTAGTAATATAAATAACCATATAACTAAAAGAAGTCAAGATATAAGAGAAAAAATGAAAGATAGTTTGACGGTTGTGTTATATGGAAAAAACAATCCCAAAAAACCAATTTTCAATCAGGATTATGCAAGTAAGATTTCATTTGAAAAAATCAAAAGTATTTATAAAGAGCGATTTCAAGATGCATCAGATTTTGAGTTTTTTATTGTAGGTGATGTTAAAGAGAGTCAGTTAAAGCTACTTTTAGAAAAATATTTAGCCAGTATCCCTACAAAAGGTATCGTGGAACAATTTAAGGATAATGGTGCAGAATGGGTCTCCAACAAGATTGATAAGAACATCTATTTAATCATGGAGAACCCTAAAGCAACAGTTAATATTTCCTATAAAAAAGAAATGCCATATTCAATAAAAAATAATATTTATACAAATGCTTTAGGTGATATTTTACAGTTGCGGGTTACTGAAACCGTAAGAGAAAATGAAGGAGGCGCTTATAGCCCGAGGGCATCAGCTAATTTTTATCGTGAACCAAAGTCTTTAGCATACATATCCTTTCAGTTTGATTGTAACCCCAATCTAGTTAATAAACTTACGGAAATAGTTAAAGGCGAGTTACAAAATATTGCTGATGGAAATATTAAGGAAGAAGACTTAAATAAAATAAAGGCAAACTTTATAAAAGAAAGACAGCAATCAAAAGACAGAAATAGTTATGATATGAAATTGCTTATAAATTTCTTTAGATACGGATATAATATAAATGACCCCAAGAATTTTGTAGATGTTGTAAACAGTATGTCCAAAGAAGATATTCAAAATATGGCAAAACAAGCACGCGATGGAGGAGCGTTTTTTGAGGTTGTTTTTAAGCCAAAAGTAGAATAAGGAAAACCCATCACAAAATCCGTAAAATAATTAAAAAAATAGTGTTGAATTTTTAAACCGCTAAAACATCTTTTACTAAACTTTTTTTGTTTAAAATCAATTGAGTTAGTAAGTTAAAGTTAAAGTGAAAGATGAAAAGAGGGTGTCTAAAAAGTAGAGGCTATGTCACATTGAGTACTTCGGCTATAGTTTATCTTGAGCGCAGTCCGAAAGGCTCAGCATAAACTAAAGTCGAAATGTATTAAATCACTGATAATCACCAATAGGTTTCGACAGAGCCTGTGCTGAGTTTATCGAAGTACTCAACCTGACAAGGGAAATTAAAGACTTTTTTAGACATCCTCTTCTAAAATGAAAAAAAAAAACCTTTATTAATCCACAACAAAATTTCTGTATAAACGACTTATTTGTAATATAGGAATTCCAGTAGACTTATAATTTTATTACTTGTAAATTACTTTGAAGTTTTTTTTTCGTAATCTGAATGGTATGTTATTAAAATAACTATACGAGCTCATCTTGACTTTTTCTATTTCCTAAAACCTGCCTGGCCGGCAGGAATGGCTAAAATCCACTCATATTTCGTTACTTTTATTATCCATAGCAATGCTATGCCTTTCAAAAAGGGCCTTATTTGGACAAATTTTATCTCATTTTAGTTCACTAAATTCTTATTATCATAAATCGGAGTTCATGAATCTTCGATTTCGGTTAAACACAAAAAGTGAAGATGAGTTCTACGTTTGAAATTTTAAATAAATAGTCGAATCATATTTAACGTTTTTTTAACTTCTTTTAGTTCGGTTTGTTTCGAACTAAATATATTTTTGTTGAAAATTTCATAAAAATGATTACTTGCAATCAAAAAAAAATCTTAATCGAAAAATTAGGGGTTTTTTTCGAAAACAAAGACCAATTGGCTCCTGTAGCTGCCCGTATTATTGCCTATGTGATTCTCAACGGAAAACTTGGAGCCACTTTTGATGATTTGGTGACCGATTTATGTGCCAGCAAAAGTACCATTTCCACACATTTGAACCATTTGCTGGACTTAAAGAAATTGGTGTATTTCACCAAACTTGGCGACAGAAAAAAATACTTTATAATCAATAAGGACAGTATTGTTCAAAGTTTTGATGAGATGATAGAATCTTGCTTCAATCAAAAAGAACTGCATATTGAAATAAAAGAGTATAAAGAATACCAAAACAAAAATGAAATAGTAGATGAAGCCTCAAAATTTGATTTGGATTTTCACGATGATTATATCCAATATTTAGATGAAGGAATAAAATCCCTACAAAAATTAAGAAATAGAATCATACAAAATAACGATAAACCATAATCTGTAGTAATGAAAAAAAATAACCTATATTCAATAGTGGGAATGCTTGCCATTGTATGGCTATCAAGCTGTGGGAACAAACAAGAAAACAGCCCAGCAGCAGCCCAAATGCCCCCAGCTCCATTCCCAGTAACAAAATTGCAGCCTAAGACAATAACAAGTTTCAATGAATATCCAACTAACATTGAGGGGATTGTAAATAGCGGTGTACGTGCCAAATCCTCTGGATATATCCAGCAGGTATTGGTGGACGAAGGTCAAAAGGTACGTAAAGGACAAACCCTATTTAGACTGGAAACACAATCGTTGAGCCAAGATGCAGGAGCAGCAAAAGCACGTGTCAATGTTGCACAGGTAGAAGTAGATAAATTAATTCCGCTTGTGGAGAAAAATATTATCAGCCCAGTGCAGTTGGAAACCGCAAAAGCAAATCTGGCACAGGCACAGGCCAATTATAGCAGCGTGACTGCCAATATTGGGTATGCAACCATTAAAAGTCCGGTAGATGGCTATGTAGGTGCCATTAATTTTAGGGAAGGCACACTGGTAAGCCCTGGCGACTCTATGCCTTTGACCACTGTTAGCGATATTAGCAAGGTCTATGCGTTTTTCAGTTTGAACGAAACCCAATATCTGGACTTCCTACAAAATGCCGAAGGGAAAAGTTTGAAGGAAAAACTGGCAAACTATCCAGATGTAAACCTCATACTGGCCAATGGTAGCATGTATCCCGAAAAAGGAAAAATACAGACAAGTACGGGACAGGTGAACCAAAATACCGGAACCGTAAGCCTAAGGGCGGTTTTTAACAATCCCAACCAACTCTTAACCAACGGTAACAGTGGAAAAATACAGGTTCCCACAGTGTATGAAAATGCTATTGTGGTGCCTCAGGAAGCCACTTATGAACAACAGGGAAAAATTATGCTTTTTACTTTGGGAGAAGGCAATAAAGCTGTGAATACCATTGTAAAAGTGAAAGCGACAATAGATAATTTATATGTTCTGGAATCTGGGGTAGATACCAATGACAAAATCATAACAACAGGTGTGGGGAAACTTAAAAACGAGATGCCCATCACCCCACAAGAAGTATCTTTTGATGAGGTTACAAAACCTATATCAACATTGTTTAAAAATTAGAACCCCATAATTATGCTAAAAACATTTATTGAAAGACCCGTTCTTTCAACCGTTATATCAATTATCATAGTAATGCTCGGTGTTATTAGTATCACCAGTTTGCCCATTGAGGAATATCCGGATATTGCACCACCTACCATTATGGTTACGGCGTCCTATCCTGGAGCCAATGCCAAAACGGTGCTGGAAAGCGTGGTAACCCCTATTGAAGAACAGATTAACGGGGTGGAAGGGATGACCTATATTACCTCTACCGCATCCAATAATGGGAGTGCAGAAATCACCGTATTTTTTGACCAAGAAATGGATGCGGATATCGCAGCGGTAAACGTGCAGAACCGTGTGGCACGGGCCAATCCGTTATTGCCACAAGAAGTGCGGCAGACCGGTGTCACCACTCAAAAACAAGAAACCAGTGCCTTGATGTTCTTGTCTTTGTACACCGATAGCGAAGATTATGATGCCACCTATATTCAAAACTACTTAAAAATCAATGTGATTCCTGCCATACAAAGAATAAATGGCGTTGGAAATGTGAATGTGTTTTCCCAACAGGATTACGCCATGCGTATTTGGTTAAAGCCTGAAAAGTTAGCGGCATACAACTTAATCCCATCCGATATTTCCGCTGTTTTACAAGAACAGAACTTGGAATCGGCGGCCGGTGCTTTGGGAGAAAATAATGGAGAAGCTTTTTCTTATGTATTGACCTATAGCGGACGTTTTAAGGAAGCGCAACAGTATGGGGATATTGTTGTAAAAGCTTTAGGAAATGGTGAATTTTTACGGTTAAACGATGTGGCAACCATTGAGTTGGATGCACAATCGTATGCATCCAATGCGGAAAGTTTGGGTCATAATGCCGTATTTATGGGTATTTTCCAGACCAAAGGTTCCAATGCCCAAGAAATTATTGAAGGGGTCAAAACGACCTTAAACGATATTGAAAAAGACCTGCCAGATGGATTGCACCTTTTTGTGCCTTACGATACCAGTTTGTTCTTAAATGCCTCTATCGAAAAAGTAATAAGTACTTTGATAGAAGCCTTTTTATTGGTGTTTTTAGTGGTTTTTCTCTTTTTGCAGGATTTCCGTTCCACTTTAATTCCGGCCATTGCTGTTCCAGTATCCATTATCGGTACGTTCTTTTTCCTGAATGTCTTTGGTTACTCCATTAACCTATTGACATTGTTCGCATTAGTGCTCGCTATTGGTATTGTGGTAGATGATGCCATTGTGGTGGTAGAAGCTGTACATGCCAAAATGGACCAAGGCGAAAAGAATCCCAAAAGTGCCACATTAAAGGCGATGAACGAAATATCTGGGGCCATTATTTCCATTACTTTGGTAATGTCTGCCGTATTTATCCCCGTCACCTTTGTGTCTGGTCCAACAGGAGTATTTTATGAGCAATTTGGTGTTACCTTGATTATCGCCATTTTAATTTCTGCAGTAAATGCCTTGACCTTAAGTCCAGCGTTATGTGCCTTACTGTTGAAGGAGCACAAGCACGATGAAGAACTAAAAGATAAAAATCCGTTACAACGTTTCTATGCCCTTTTTAACCGTGGATTTAGTGCTACGGTGGATAGATATGGAAAGGCCCTTCAGTTTTTGTACAAAAGGAAGTGGGTACCTGTATTGCTTTTAGTATTGGCAACAATTGGCATTTTTTGGGCATCCAAAACAACCCCAACGGGATTTGTGCCCAATGAAGACAGAGGAATTATTTTTGTGAATATAGAACTGCCAGCTGGATCATCCTTAGATAGAACAGACGCGGTTACCAAAGATTTATATGCCAGAACAAATGATTTGGAAGGCGTCGTAGGGTTGTCTTTTATAAAAGGACGAAGTTTAATTAGTGGTTCTGGTAGTAACTATGCCATTGGGTTTTTTAAACTTGATGATTGGGGTAAACGTAAAGCCCCTTCATTGTCTTCCCAGGCTATCATTGGTAAATTGTTCGGTATTGCTGCCACTATACCTGAAGCCAACATTATTTTCTTTTCACCGCCAAGTATTAGGGGGTTTGGTAACTCTGCTGGTTTTGATGTGAACTTATTGGATAAATTTGGAGGCGAATTTACAGACCTTGATAAGGCCAACCAAGAATTTGCACTGGCGTTGATGCAGCATCCGGAAATTCAGTATGCACAATCTGCTTTCAATACAAAGTATCCACAATACGAAATGGACATCAATGTACCCTTGGCAAAAGAAAAGGGAGTGCCTATAAACAGTATTTTTTCAACATTACAAGGGTATATAGGCGGTATTTATGCTTCAGATTTTACACGTTTTGGGAAACAGTACCGTGTGTACATTCAATCCTTGCCAGAAGACCGTGCCAAAGTGGACGACCTAAACAGTATGTATGTACGAACAGATACTGGAGAAATGACGCCCATTACACAGTTTGTAAGCCTTGACCGCGTGTACGGACCACAATCCGTGACCCGTTTCAACCTATACAACTCTACCAATATCACTGGTGCCACTAACCCAGGGTTTAGTACGGGGGATGCCATTAGGATTATAGAAGAAGAAGCTGCCAAGCTACCCAGTAACTATACGGTTGCCTATTCTGGTCTAACACGGGAAGAGGTAAATGCAGGAAACCAGACCACCTTCATCTTCATCTTAAGTATTTTGTTTGTGTACTTCTTGTTAAGTGCCCAATACGAAAGTTATCTATTGCCCTTGGCCGTGGTATTTTCGTTGCCTTTTGGTGTTTTTGGAGCCTATATAAGTACGAAGTTTTTTGGCTTGGAAAATAACATCTATTTCCAGATTGCCTTGATTATGCTGGTGGGGCTGCTCGCTAAAAATGCCATATTGATTGTGGAGTTTGCACTGCAAAGGCGAAAAGCGGGCGATTCCATTGTAAATGCCGCCATTAATGGAGCCAAAGCACGTCTGCGCCCCATTTTAATGACCTCTTTCGCCTTTATTTTAGGATTGATGCCTTTGGTACTGGCAAAAGGAGTGGGTGCAGAAGGAAACAATTCCATAGGGACAGGTGCCGCCGGAGGCATGTTGATAGGAACCCTTTTAGGGGTATTCATTATCCCCATCCTATTTATGTTGTTCCAGTGGTTACAGGAAAAAGTATCGAGCAAACCTATAATTGAAACAAAAGAACAGTGATGATGAAATTTATAAAAAATCCATATCTACATAAAGCCATCCTTTTGGTATTGGTGGCATTCACATTACAAAGTTGTTTTGTGGCCAAGGACTATACAAGACCGGAATTGCAGGAAACCGATAGCCTGTACCGAACCGATAATCTGCCCACCGATAGCCTGTCGATGGCAGCTATTTCATGGAACGATTTATTTTCTGATACTTATTTGAAACAGTACATCCAGGAAGGTTTACAGAACAATTTGGACATCCGTGTGGCGATGCAGCAAATGGCGGTTGCCGAGGCGTATATGAAACAGGGAAAGGCAGGATATTTGCCAAGTTTGGGTGCTGGAGCAACGTGGACGCATCAGGAATTGTCCAAAAACAGCCAATTTGGGTCGTTCTTGTCAAATACATCAACAGACCAATATGAACTTACTGGAAACCTTTCTTGGGAAGCAGATATTTGGGGCAAGATACGCAGTAACAAACGTGCTGGAGAAGCAGGCTATTTACAGAGTGTAGCTGCCCATCAAGCTGTAAAAACGCAATTGGTGTCACTTATTGCTTCCACCTATTACCAGCTATTGGCATTAGATGCGCAGTTAAAAGTAACCCAAGAAACAGTTGTAGCAAGAGACAGTAGTGTTTTTACCATTAAAGCATTAAAGGATGCCGGACAGGTTACACAAGTGGCTGTGGACCAAAATATTGCCCAATACCATAACGCCAAAGCATTACAGGTGGATATTGAAGCTGCCATTTTTAGGACTGAAAACACACTGAACTTCTTATTGGGAAAACCTTCACAGTATATAGAACGAGGTGTTTTGGAAGACCAAAGTTTGGAATCCGATATAAAATTGGGCGTTCCAGCAAGTTTGTTAAGTAATCGTCCAGATGTGATGGCTTCAGAATATGGCTTGATCAATACTTTTGAAATGACCAATGTGGCTCGGAGTCATTTTTATCCATCATTGACCTTAACGGCTTCAGGAGGGTTTCAAAGCCTGGAATTGGATGAGCTGTTAAGTGCCAATTCATTGTTTGCCAATATTGTGGGCGGATTAACACAGCCCATTTTCAACCAAAGAAGAATAAAAACCCAACACGAAGTGGCAAAAGCACAACAGGAACAAGCTTTGCTCAATTTTAAAAAATCGCTTTTAGTGGCAGGAAACGAAGTATCTAACGCTCTGTACGCTTACAATGCCGAAACCGAAAAATTTGAATACCGACAAAAAGAAGTGGAAGCCCTGCGCAATGCCGAAAATAACTCGGAAGCGCTGTTGGTCAATGGCTATGGCACGTATTTAGACCTTTTAACGGCGAGACAAAGTGCCTTGAATGCTGAACTGAACGTGATAGACAATAAGTTGCAACAGTTATTGAGTGTGGTCTATCTATATGAAGCCCTTGGGGGCGGTTGGAAGTAATAACTTGTTGGATAAACCCAATCAATTAAAATTATGAGGACTATTTTAGTGGCGACAAACTTTTCCAAAACAGCTGATAATGCCGTACGCTATTCGGCATCATTGGCCCAGCTTTTCAACACAAAACTAATACTTTTCAATGCCTTTAAATTGCCTGTACACGCATCAAATACCTATTTATCGGCAGCTACCATAGAAAATCTGATAAAGATAAATAAGGACAGGTTAAAGGAAACAGCTTTGGGCCTTACCAAAGAATTTGGTATTGAAGTTGAGCATAAGTGTAGCTATGTTGATTTGGAACGTGAGATAGATTCTTTAATGGAAACCCACAACGTACGGTTTTTGGTTATGGGAATGTCCCCTAAATCCATAGAACAAAATTTACTGGGAAATCCTACTACCACCTTAATCAGTATGAAAAAATTCCCAGTGTTGGCCATTCCTGTCAATGCACAGTTTACCGGGATACAAAACACGCTTTTTGCGTGTGATTTAATGCAGGGTATCCCTTTAAAAACATTGGCAAGGTTAAGGCAAATAGCCCTAAAATTAAAGACTGAAGTTACCGTGTTCTATGTAGAAAAAAAGATAGGTGAACTAGCCCTAAAAAATAATGCTCTTGATAAAATTGACAAGGAATTGGAAGGCGTTACCTATTTGTACAAGAATGTAAAGTCTGATACTGTCATTGAAGAGATAGAAAAAGAGATAAAAAAATCCAATGCCAATCTATTGGTAATGGTTCCCAAAAAATACGGTTTTTGGGGATCCATAGTCCATAAAAGCAAAACCAGGGTAATGGCCTCTGGATTGAACATTCCGCTATTGTCCATTCCAGTTGAATAGCGTTTCAGAATAAAACGGAAATCCTATTAAAATTAAATGATACGGAAATGCGACTTAATAAAATATGCGGTCGCCAATTTTACCAAGTTTGGCAGTAAACGCTTTACTATGGACAATTTGGCGGCCACATTAGGCATTTCCAAAAAGACCATCTACAAGTATTTTGACAGCAAGGAAGAATTGGTCGTGGAAAGTGTCACATTTTTAATTGAAGATTACAGGAAAGAACTGGAAGCTATTATATCATCTCCTGAAAACGATGCCATTACGAACATCATTTTAATTTATGAAAAAGCTTTTGAGCATTTAAAGCATTTTAGGCCGTCGTTTATTTTCGGACTTAAAAAATACTATCCCAAAGCCAATGTTATTTTTGACGATTTCAGGGATTTTGTGGTTTACAAAATAGTTTATGGCCTATTGGAAGATGCCAAAAAGCAGGGCATTGTAAAGCCCGAAATCAACATACAATTGTTTTGTGACCTATATTTTAATCGTTTTGCTGAAATAGCATTTAAAAAGGACCATCTTCTTATTGAAAAGTACACCAATAAAGAATTGCTCAACCACTTTGTAATCTACAATTTAAGGGGTATTACGGTTTTGGGTTATAACAATAGTTTTTTTGAATAATTTTTTTTAATGTTGACTAATACCCATATATAAAATTAGATAGGAAAGCAGAATACCTTGCCATTCCCAAAGCAATTATTTAATAGGTAAAATATGAAGCTTTAACCTGTGTGTTTTTCTCCAAACAACAAAAATAAAACACTTTCCGCTTTACCTCTAACAGTTTTACGTAATGTAGTAAATGCCTTAGTGATATGTGCTTCAACAGATTTAACAGAAACATTTAAATACTCAGCAATTTCTATATTACTAAGTCCATCTTGTCTACTTAGCAAAAATGTTCGTTTACATTTAGGAGGTAGGTTTTCAATTTCACGCCTTATTAGGGCCATTAATTTTTCTAATGATTTTTCATCTTCTTCTTCAACAACTGAACTAAGCGCATCAATATATTTTTTATCTAAAGGAACAACGGATTTTAAAGTTCTATTTTGGTTAAGGAATTCATTATAAACAGATCTATATAAATAACTTTTAACAGCAAAGTCGTCTTTAAGTTTTAAGCGGATCCTCCAAATATTAATAAATACATTTTGAACAATATCTTTAGCTAAATCACGATCATTTGTAAGTTGAAAAGCATAGCTACATAGTGCATTGTGGTAAGTGTCTACCAAAAATGAATATGCTTTGGAATCACCTTTTTTAAGTTTGCATATTAGCTCTATATTATCCATATAATAAAAGGAGTTTAGGGATTTTGATAATAATGAGGGTTGATTTTTGCGAAAATAAAAAAAAATGTCATAAAAAGTTAGGGTTTTGCAAAATTATTGTGTTTTAGTAATATAAGACCTGAAAATGATTTCTCAAAAAATACTAAGACTAATAGTTCAATATCTTAATAAACAAGCTACTCTTTTAGAAAGAGAGGCACTAGAATCATGGCTTGAAAACCCAAAGAACTTTGAGTTATTTAAAGGTTACATAAAAATTAATTATTTAATTGATTTAAATATGGATATGTTTGATGTTGATGACTCAAAAAAACAATTACTAGAGTTAATCGATAAAGAAAAGAAAGTACATAGATTGCTAATAATACGAAACCTGATGAAATATGCCGCTGTCATAATTCTATTTTTAGCCATCGGGTATTATTTTGTACAGGGTTATTTTGTAAGCGAATCAGAATTAAGAGCCCCAATTGAAAGTGTAACGCTTCAGCTTGAAAATGGCAATATTGAAGTGATAAGTGAAAACGGTGTTAAACAAATATTTGATGCGGAAGGCCATGTTGTTGGAAGTCAAAGTGGAAATCAATTAATATATGACAATGAAACGACAAAGGAAACTTTAACATACAATACATTAATGGTACCTTATGGTAAAAGGTTTGAAGTTCAATTGTCTGATGGTACTGTTGTTAATTTGAATGCAGGAACATCTTTAAAATTCCCAATAAAGTTTATTGAAGGTAAAAATCGTGAGGTCTTTTTAAATGGAGAGGCTTATTTTAATGTAGCAAAAGATGCCGAACATCCATTTATTGTAAATACTCACGAAGTTAATGTTCGGGTTTTAGGAACGCAATTTAATGTGAGTTCTTATGATGAGGATGTAGATGTTAATACGGTTTTAGTAGAAGGTTCTGTAAGTGTATATAACAGTGAATCTGCTTATAGCGAAGAAACAGCTACGCTATTAACCCCAGGGTTTAAAGCAGCTTGGGATAAAAACAAAAACCAAATTGCGGTAGCAAAAGCCGATATAGAAATGAGCCTCGCTTGGATTGAAGGTAGAATTATATTTAAGCACTTGCCCTTTAATAAAATCATTAAAAAATTGGAACGTCATTATAATGTGAAAATAATCAATCATAATGAACCCTTTGGTGAAGATTTTGTAACAGCCACTTTTGATATTGAGACCATAGAAGAGGTGTTTAAGGTCATACACGAAATACATCCTATAGAATACACTATAGTAAACGATCAAATTACAATTAATTAACCAATTAAAACAATAACGCCTATGATTTAAAGACTAAACTAAAACTAGATAAATAATCATCGTTATTACAAAAAAAAATCGAAAGATGTTTGCAGCATCTTCCGATTAAAATAACGATTAAACTAAATTAACCGTATAAATTCATTACAAAAATATGAAAAAACTATTTAGGTTAGAGAGGTATGCCTCTTTACCAAGAAAATTTGATTTAAAAATGAAACTCACTACCCTCGTTTTTATAGTTTCTTTATTTCAACTTCAAGCTAATGACGGTCATTCACAAAAGATCAAGATAAGTATAGACTTCCAAAACGTAAGCTTGGAAAAAGTGCTGGATGAAGTTGAATCACTTACTGAATTTAAATTTCTCTATAAAGATAAACAGGTCAACTATCAAAGAGAAGTTTCGATTAAGGCAAACAATGAGGCACTTTCTTCTGTATTGAAGCGCTTATTTGCAGATTCCAATGTTATCTTCAAAGTAAAAGGAGAGCAAATTATTTTAAAGCAGGGCAAACTAGATCGATTGCCCAAAGATGATTCAGCTGTTATTGAAAAAGCAAAGCAACAGAAACTAAACATTACTGGAAGTGTTAAAGATGTGAACGGTAGTCCCTTGCCAGGAGCTTCCGTGCTCATTAAAGGCTCGGTAAGAGGAACGGTTACGGATTTTGACGGAAACTATGCTTTGACCGTAGAAGTCAATGACGTATTGGTCATTTCTTATTTAGGTTTTATCACAAAAGAGGTTGTGGTAAATGATTCAAATATTATAGATGTTGTTTTAAATGAAAGTAACCAAGCACTTGAAGAGGTTGTCATTGTAGGTTATGGCACTCAAAAAAGATCTCAAGTTGTTGGAGCGGTTGATCAAGTGGGGAGTGAAAGCTTTGAGGGGCGTGCAACAGTTAATACTACCCAAGCGTTGCAAGGAAAATCTCCAAGTTTAACCATACAACAAACAAACTCCGAGCCTGGAGCTGGGCTTAACGTTAATATACGTGGTATAGGGACATTAGGTAATAATAGTCCATTAGTGGTTATTGACGGTATTGTTGGTGGCGACATCAATTCATTAAACCCTGCCGATATAGAAAATGTTTCTGTATTAAAAGATGCAGGTAGTGCGGCCATTTATGGATCTAGGGCAAGTAATGGGGTGATACTTATTTCAACAAAAAAGGGACGTAAAAATACGCCAATGACCGTTCAATATAGTGGTTTGGTTGGATATAATTCACCTCGTTTTTTCACGCAACCGGTACATGGTTACGAAAACGCCATTTTAAGAAACCAAGCGGCTTACAATTCTAATGAAAGTACAGCGGTATTTACATCAGATCAAATAAGCCAATTTAGGGCAGAAGGAGATAATGAATGGTTTGCAGAAGAAATTGTCACGGCTGCTCTGCAGCAAAATCAAAATCTATCTATCTCTGGTGGTAGTGAAAATTCATCCTATTTAGTGTCATTGGGGTATTTAAATCAGGGCAGTAATTTTGTAGGGCCTCGTAAAGGCATGGAACGTTACAATTACAGAATCAATACGACCAATGAATATGGTAAATTAAAAATTACTTCAAATATTTCCTATTCAAAACAGAAAATTACAGATCACTCTTCTAGTACCGCTACTTTAATGGTAGATGCGTTTAGGGTACCATTGTATTATAAGCAAGTTGATGAGGAAGGGAATTATTTAACAAACGATGTTCTGAATCAATTTAATTCACTGGGGATTTTAGAGCAAGGTGGCTTTAGAAAATATGACAACGATGATATCTTCGGAAATTTTGATGCAGAGTTTCAAATTACCGATGCCTTAAAAGTTAGAGGCGTTTTTGGCGGTAGACTTTATTCTAATACACTTTACGCAAGACGGACACAAGTAGATTTTTTACCTAAAGGTGTTTATGGAGCAGATAACAATACAGATGATGAAAGTCGTAAAAGTTTGGATTTGAATACGCAATTGATGGTACAATATTCCAAAACTTTTAATGAAAAACATGATGTAAGTGCCCTGGTAGGGGTTTCCAATGAAAACCATTCTGATAGAGGTACTGGAATCTTCAAAAAGTATACAGATATAGATTTGGGCACACCAATCACAGATACAGAAATAAGTGAAGATTCGTATAATTCAAACCAAAGTTCATCAAAAAATAGCTTGAATTCCTTATTTGGAAGACTTTCATACAATCTTAATCAAAAGTATTATGCAGAATTCAACTTCCGTTACGATGGTTCTTCAAAATTCAGAAAAGAAAAAAGATGGGGCTTTTTTCCATCCCTATCTCTAGGTTATAAGGTCACTGATGAGGCATTTATGGATAGCTATCGTGAAAAATTTGGTAACATAAAATTTAGAGGATCCTATGGTGTTTTGGGTAACCAAAATGTAGGTAATTATCAGTATCAAACCACTTTTTTTACGTTTCAAAATGCGTATGGGTACAACAATGAAGGTGTTAGTGGTACAGGATATAATTTCGCAAACCCAGATATACAATGGGAAAAATCAGCGACTTTAAATTTAGGAGCAGATTTAGACTTTTTAAAAGGGGCTTTGACCATGTCTTTGGATTATTTTGATACCGTTACATCAGATATATTGGTGCCTCCAGCAGTTCCAGGAGTTTACGGAACCAATTTACCGGATTTTAATGCTGGTAAAGTTGGAAACCGAGGCTGGGAAGTAAGTGCTACTTACAGGCATTATGGTAAGTTGTTTAAACACAGCTTAAATGTATCGATTAGTGATACAAAAAATAAAGTGTTGGATTTTCAAGGAGAAGAAAGACTTACAGGTATTGAGGAACTGCAATTATTATTAAGAGAAGGCGAGGCCTTTAACTCGTATGTTGGCTTGAAAAGAGATGGTATTTTTCAGAATATGGAAGAAATTGAAGGTGCCGCCGTGCCAGAAGGTTTAACAGTGGTCCCTGGTGATAACAGATATGTAGATGCCAATAACGATGGCGTTATCAATGACGACGATAAATTTATTTTTGATAATTCTTTTCCAAGATATACCTATGGTGTAACTTATAATTTGGGTTTTAAGAATTTTGACTTCAGTTTATTTGTGCAAGGTGTTGGTAAAAGGACCATGATGCTTCGTGGTGAGTTGGTAGAGCCGTTCCATTTTAATTATGGTGCTACGATGTACACCCATCAATTGGATTTTTGGTCGCCCATGAATCCGGATGCTAAATACCCACGCTTGGCAAATGCAGGCTCTCAGTCCAATACAAACAATTTTAGAAGAGGGTCTGATATGTATTTATACAATGGTGCTTATTTAAGACTTAAAAACATTCAGTTGGGTTATACATTGCCAGACAATATAACAGAAAAATTGGGTATGAAAAACCTTCATTTTTATGTGTCCGGTCAGAACTTGTTAACACTTTCAAAAGTTGATTTTGTGGATCCTGAACTTTCAGAATTCAACAGTAATCTGAGTCCTAATGGAGCTAATAGCGGTAGAGCTTACCCTTCATTGTCTTATTACGGGTTAGGGGTAGATATAACTTTTTAAATTAGATACTATGAAAAATATAATAACATATAAATTCAAGTTTATAACAGTCTTGGTCGTTTTGTTTGTAAGCTGCGAACAACTGGAGTTGGCTCCTGAAAACCAGTTTACAGACCTCACCTATTGGAAAAGCGTAAATGAAGCGCAAACCATGTTGAACACGGCCTATTCACAAATGCAAATTAGTAGCCGGTTTTTTTATAACGAAGGTGCGTCAGATAATGCGTATAATGGTAGAGGTGATAACGAAGGCGTTGCTTCTTTGGCAGCAGGCACTTATGATCCTTCCTTGGGAAGGCTTAAATCTGAATGGGGTGATAGATATGCTGGAATTAAATCATGTAACCTGCTTCTTGATAATATAGACCGTGTGCCTGATTTAGATGAAACTGTTAAGAATAGAATGAAAGCTGAGGCACGTTTTATTAGGGCGTTCCAACATTTTCAATTAACCACATGGTTTGGGGATGTGCCATTGATTTCTTCAGATATATCCATAGAAGAAGCTCAAACCATTTCAAGAACGTCACATGCAGATGTTATTGCCTTTGTTTTAGATGAGTTGCAAGCTGCTTCTTTGGAGCTTCCGGATAATACACAGTATGACGTATCAGAAAGAGGAAAAATAACAAAAGGCGCTGCCATAGCTTTAAAGGCTAGAGTGCAGCTGTATGAAAGTAATTGGGATGGGGTTGTTACCGAGTGTGAAAAACTAATAGGCACTACCTCCAATGGAAGTTACGGATTGTTTCCTTCTTATGAGGGTTTGTTCCTTCCTGAAAATGAATATAATAATGAGGATATTTTAAGCTTGCAATATGTACCAGAGCTCAGGACTTGGGGAGAGTTTTTTGATATGGCCCCATTATCGGCGGATGCACGTTTAAACGCTTTGGCTCCTACCCAAGAGTTGGTGGATAGCTATTTAATGATCAATGGTAAAAGAATAAATGAATCTGGTTCAGGGTATGATGAAGATAACCCATATATTAATAGAGATCCTAGGTTAACTAACACGGTTGTTTATCATGGTTATCAATGGAAGGAACCAGGAGGTGGCACTCATACAATATATATCGAACCAGGATCTTCACCAGGTAATGCAACCGATGAGTTTGTGTCAGGATCATCGGCAACCTCTACAGGATACTATACCCGTAAGTATTTCGATCCAACGCATGGATCAGGTTTGGCATCAGGATTAAACTTGATGTTGATACGCTATGCTGATGTTCTTTTAATGTATGCTGAAGCAAAAAATGAATTGGGACAATTAGATGCTGGCGTTTGGGATGAGACTATAAAACCATTGCGAGCGCGTGCTGGTTTTACAGATCCTATGGCGCTTAATTTTGATGCTTTGTTGAATCAAAGTGATTTAAGAGAATTAGTAAGAAATGAAAGACGCATTGAATTGGCGATGGAAGGTTTAAGGATCTTTGATATCAGACGATGGAGAATAGCCGAAGACGTGTTGAATGGATGGGCACATGGTGCGCAATTTGGTCCCATATCACAAGATAACGGGTACTTAAGAGTAAACCAAAGGACTTTTGACCCTAGTAAACATTATTTATGGCCAATCCCTAGGGATGAACGCCTTATAAATAGTAATTTAACTCAAAATCCAAATTGGTAATTAAAAAACTAAACTAAAATTTATAATTATGAAATCAACATATATAAAATTAATGGCCATTGCAATTTTAGCTCTTTTTTCAAGTTGCGATGATGATAATGAATTAACAAGCACGAATGTGTCAAGCGTAGAAACCTTATATGCGCCCGATGACAATAAATTTTATAATCTAGGGGCTCAAAGTTCTGCTGTTTTTGAGTGGCAACATGCCAAAGCAGAAGACAATGGCGTGGTGTTGTATGATGTCGCTTTTGATTTAGAATCTGGAGATTTTTCCAATCCTATTTATGTGACACCTTCTGATGGAAAAGGGTTTCAAAATGTATTGAACCTTTCTTTTACAGAATTAAACAAGATAGCCGAAATGGCGGGTATTCAAGCTAAAAACACTGGAAAGTTAAAATGGACTGTGTTTTCTTCAAAAGGTTTTAACCTTCAACAATCGGGTGTTTCTAGAATTATTGAAGTTGAAAGACCAGCTGGATTTCCAACACCTGATGAACTTTTTATAACTGGTAGCGCTACTGAAGCTGGTGAAGCTATTGAAAATGCCATGTCCTTAAAAAAGACAGGAGCCACAACTTATGAAATATACACTTCTTTAAAACCAGGAGATTATCATTTTATAACTAGAAAAGAAGGTACGCCCGAAGTGTATTTTATTAATGGGGCAAATCTTGAAGCAGATAGCAGCACTACCTATTCGGATACAGAAAAAGTATTTAGAATTAGAATAGATTTTAGTGATGCTTCGGTTAAAATAGTAGAAGTAGAAAAAACAGAATTATGGTTTCCTCCATTAGGTGAATATTTATTTGATTTCGATTATGTGGGTGATGGCACGTGGAGAGCTGCCAATGTGTTTGTTGAGTTTAAACAAGAATCTTGGGGTAGAGATGAGCGCTATAAATTCAAATTTACGATTAATGATGAAGGAAATACTGTTGAAGAGTGGTATGGAAGTACCAATGGAGATAATCAAAGGCCCGATGATAACACGGGGTCTGAATATTGGTATATGGTTCCTGTAAGTGATGATTATTGGGCAAATAGCTTTAAGTTCAATGGAAATGCAGATGAAGCTAATACTGATATCGATATTATTTTTAGTGCAACCGCTCCAGCATACACGCATTCAGTAACGATACTTTAAAAACAAGGATATTATGAATAAAAGAAAAATAGATAACCCTATACTTGTAATTCTAGGATTGCTTTTTGTGGTCTCTTGTTCTGTTGACCCGCGTCCGCTTCGCGATGTAAATAATAACGATGATCAATTTCAATATGATTGGTCAGCAACGGCAGATTCCATCCAAGATGCAACGTATACCCAATTTTTAGGTTCTCAAGGTACTTTTACAGCAAATAATGCTGGAGATAATACATTTCACTATTGGCCAAACGGTCATGCGCTTCATATTTTGGTAGATGGCTATGTTAGAACCGGAGACGCTTCATATGTATCAAAAATGAAAGCATTGTTAAATGGTATTAAAAGTAAAAATGGTAACACCTATGTAAATGTCTTCAATGATGATATGTTGTGGTTGGCTAATGCTTGTGTTAGAGCATATGTTGCCACAAATGACTCTGAATACAAAGATGTTGCAGAATTTTTATGGACTGAAATTCTAAAAAGCCATAGCGATGTGTTTGGTGGAGGTATCACTTGGAAAAAAGATACACCAAAATCGAAAAACGCCGTATCAAATGGCCCAACTATCGTTTTAGCAATGCGTTTATATGATTTAGAAGGAAATACGGAATATCTAGATTGGGCTAAAAATATATATGAATGGCAAAAAAACACATTGGTTGATCCGGCAACAGGATTGGTATGGGATAACATTTCAGAAACCGATGGTGTTGTGACCACCAATAAAGATTGGATATTTACCTATAATATGGGTACATGGATTGGTGCAGGAATAAGGCTCTATCAAGAAACGGGAGAAGAAGACTATCTTTTTAATGCGCTTAAATCTGCCAAAAGCCTTATGACAAGTTCTAAATTAACAACAGAAGGACTATTGAGAGATGAAGGAGAAGGGGATGGAGGCCTTTTTAAAGGTATTTTAGTGCGTTATTTCACAGAATTGATTTTGTTGCCAGATCTTAATACAAACGATCGCAATGCTTTTTTGAAATTTTTTAAATTCAATGTAGAAACATTTCATGCAAAAGGATTGAGTAAGCCAAATATGATGTCTGGTCATAACTGGAAAGTGGCTCCCACTGGAAAAGTTGATTTAACAACCCAACTTAGTGGGGTTATGCTCATTGAAGCTGCTGCTAGATTAGAAGCAGCAGATCTGTTATAGATAAAATGAGTAAACATTAAAACTAAAATATATAAGCTATCTCTCCCTGTTTTTTTCATAGGGGGAGAAGCTATATAATACCAATTATGAATTGAAATATGCTATTCAAACACATTCATTAATTCGTTTTATCACTTTACTCATCATTTCCATAGCTTAGGCTATGCAAATAACTTGCAGCAGGCTAAAACAAATAAGCAATGTCGTTTTCTGTAGCTCATTTCAATTAATAAATTGGTAATACCGCACTTTTTAAAAATAAAAACCACTTTTTTATAGATTGTTAAAAAGAAGAGCGTGCGCTGAACCTACATTTTATAAACTAGTTATGGTATTAACTATTTAAATTTAAAGTATTATGAAAAAAATTACTAACATATTTTTGTGTTTCCTATTAAGTGCTGGATTCACAACTATTAATGCACAAACAAGAAACACACTAGAGTTTGATGCAACTAACGCCGCTAGTCTTGTAGATTGCGGTACTTCAGCAAGTTATTCACCTGCAGTTTTTACCGCAGAAGCCTGGGTAAATATTTACGCTGGGGAGGGGACTATTATGTCTAATGTGGAATGGGTTGGTGGAAATATCGGTTCCAGAGGCTTTACAATTCGATTAAGTGGGCAAAAGGCTCAATTTAATATGGGTATAGGGGAAGTCGGTCCCGGTAATAATTGGTTTGAAGTCACAGCCAACAACGATTTGCCTCTAAATACATGGACCCATGTGGCCGTAGTGTATGATGGCAGTAATGCAGAGATATTTTATAATGGAATATCAGAAGGGTCCGAAAATGGAAGTAATCCTATATTGGTCTCCCAACTGAATTTTTATTTAGGAGAACATCCTACTTGGCCAGATAGACGCTTATCAGGACAGTTAAGTGATGTGCGTATTTGGAATGTGGCCCGTACGGCAGGAGAAATTCAAGCCTCAATGGATGCATTTTTATCAGGCTCGGAAACTGGTTTGGTAGCAAATTGGAAACTAGACGAAGGATCGGGGACTACCGCCGAGGAACAAGTAAACCTTACCAGTGCCACATTAGGGGCCGGTACAACTTGGCAGTTAAATACAAGTTTAAGCATCCATGATGAATTACTTCAAAAGTCATTCAGTATCTATCCAAATCCATCAAGGGGTGTCTTTAAGGTAAAATCAGCCATTAATGAAATAGTATCATATAATATATATACCATTACAGGACAATTGGTAAAAACAGGCTCATTATCTAAAATCGTTGATTCAATTGATTTGTCTGATAAATCTAATGGTTTATATATGTTAAAAGGAACTTTAGAAGGAAAGCATTTCGTTAAAAGGATGATAGTAAATTAAAAAAGTATAAAATGATATAAACAAAAAAGTTAGTTTGTAGTTAGTTGATAGAAGCTTTTAAGTTCATAGGTCAATTAAATTATGTACTTATGGACTTAAGCTTTTTTCATAGGGGAGAAGCTATATAATACCGTACTTTTTTAAAATGAAAACCAGTTTTTTATTGATTGTTTAAAAGAAGAAAGTATGCTGAACCTAATTTTATAAACTAATTATAGTATTAATATTTAAATCTAATGTTTATATATGTTAAAAGGAACTTTAGAAGGAAAACATTTCGTTAAAAGGATGATAGTAAATTAAAAAAGTATAAAATAATATAAACAAAAAAGTTAGTTTATAGTTAGTTGTTAGAAGCTTTTAAGTTCATAGGTCAATTAAATTACGAACTTATGGACTTAGGCTTTTTTCATAGGAAGAAGCTATATAATACCGTACTTTTTTAAATGAAAACCAGTTTTTTATTGATTGTTTAAAAGAAGAAAGTGCGCAGAATCAAAATTTATAAACATCATTATAATATAGTGTCCCTTAAATAAAATTTGAAGCATCTTTTTTTGAATAATAATTTAAAGAAAATCAAAGTTAATTTGATATATGTGGTATGCATTTTTATTTATATATTGACTGAATATTTTTATTTATAGTTAAACAATCAATTTAGTATGAAAAATCAAGATGCTCCCAAAGTAGTATCAAAAAAGGTTCTAGTACCTTTTATTTTAGTAACATCATTATTTGCCTTATGGGGCTTTGCCAATGCGGTAACAGACCCCATGGTACAAGCCTTTAAAAAAGTATTAGAACTTTCAAACTCAGAAGCCGCTTGGGTGCAGATGGCATTTTACGGTGGTTATTTTTGTATGGCATTGCCCGCAGCCATGTTTATGAGAAAGTATTCTTATAAAGTGGGGATATTAATAGGTTTGGGATTGTATGCTACAGGAGCCTTATTATTTTATCCCGCTGCAGTTACCGAGCAATTTTGGTTCTTTTGCTTGGGGCTCTATATTTTAACTTTTGGCTTAGCATTTTTGGAAACAGCAGCAAACCCCTATGCCTTGGCAATGGGTGATAAAGAAACTGCTACCCAACGTTTAAATTTAGCACAGGCATTTAATCCTGTTGGATTGATTGTAGGGTTGTTTGTTGCACAACAATTTGTTTTAAAAAACTTAAAGTCAGATGATGTAGAGGATTTTAGTGTTTTGGATGAAGCGTCCAAAGTATTGATTAGAACATCAGATTTGATGGTCATTCGAAACCCTTATGTGATTTTAGGATTGGTTTTAGTGGCAGTTTTCGTGATTTTCTTTGTAAGTAAAATGCCACAAGCCAAAGATGAAGGCGGTATGCCAAAAATAGGGGAAACTTTTGCTGTTTTGAGTAAAAACTCGAAATATGTTTTAGGGGTTTTGGCGCAAATTTTCCATACAGGGTGTTTGATTATGTGTTGGACTTACATCTACCAATATGCAGAAGCCATTGGTATGGATAGTGTTACAGCAGGTTATTATCAAATGGCGGCCTTTATATTGTTTACTATAGGTCGCGCTGTGGGTACTTATTTATTAAGGTTTATTAGTTCAGGTAAGCTGTTAATGTACTTTGCTATTTTGGGAATGGTATTTACATTGGGAGCAATTTTAATACATGGCATGGTAGGTCTGTACAGCTTGGTTTGTATTTCTTTTTGTATGTCCTTAATGTTCCCAACCATTTATGGTATAGCATTGGGCGATTTAACAGAAGAACAATCAAAAGTAGGTTCAGCAGGATTGATTATGTCTATTGTAGGGGGTGCCCTATTACCAAAAGTACAGGCACTTATCATTGATATAGGAGGAAATGGCGTTGCAGATACTACAATTATAGGGGTTCCAGAAATCAATTTTTCTTATGTATTGCCCCTAATTAGTTTTATTTATATAGGATGGTATGGCCTTCGGGTTTTCAAAAGATACGAAATAGTTAAAATTTAATCATAGATAAAAATTTAAAAGGGCTAAACATGTAATTAATGTTTACTCTTGTTATTATCAAACAAACAGTTATTAAAATCATGCAAAGAAGAAAATTTATTCAAAACACAGCACTTTTTGGAAGTTTAGCAATGGTAGCACCTACCAATATTATGGCAAGTACACTATCAAGAGAATTCCCAGTAGTGCGTGTCCCAAAAGAGAAAAGACATTTTGAAAGCAAATTTATAGAAGATGCTATTAAGGAATTTAAAAAAAATGTAAAAGACGAAGAGCTTTCATGGTTATTCAATAATTGTTTCCCAAATACTTTGGATACTACAGTAACCTTTAGCAAGAAAAATGGCAAACCACATACCTATGTTATCACAGGTGATATCGATGCCATGTGGTTGCGCGATAGTTCTGCTCAAGTATGGCCTTATATGGCATTTGTAGACAAAGATAAAGATTTAAAAGATTTGATTGCAGGTGTTATTAATACCCAAACACAATACATTTTAAAAGATCCGTATGCGAATGCATTTTATAACGACCCTAATAAGAAGGGCGAGTGGACCACAGACCATACAGATATGTTACCTGGTGTTCATGAACGTAAATATGAAATAGATTCTTTATGTTATCCTATTCGATTAGCTTACAATTATTGGAAAACAACTGGAGATACGGCTCCTTTTGATGCAGATTGGCAAAAATCAATCAGAGCCATTTTAAAGGTTTTTAAAGACCAACAAGAAAAGGATGGTACAAACCCATACCATTTTCAGCGTACCACACCATTTGGAACAGATACAAGAGATCTAAAAGGTTATGGATACCCAGTAAAACCTGTAGGGTTGATTTGTTCGGCTTTTAGACCCAGTGACGATTCTACCGTATTTTCATTTTTGGTACCATCAAACTTTTTTGCTGTAGTGAGTTTAAACCAAGCAGCCGAAATGATAGATGCACTTGTTGGAGATGCTGCCCTGTCTAAAGAATTAAGAGCATTAAGTGCTGAGGTAAAACAGGCCTTGCAAGATCATGCCATTGTAAACCACCCAAAATATGGGAACATCTATGCTTTCGAAGTGGATGGCTACGGAAATCATTTGTTGATGGATGATGCCAATGTACCTAGTTTATTGTCTTTGCCATATTTAGATGCTATTGATAAAGATGATTGGGTATATAAAAATACCAGGGAATTTGTTCTGTCTTTAGATAACCCGTTCTTCTACAAAGGAAAAGCGGCAGAAGGTATTGGAGGACCTCATGTAGGTGTGGATATGATTTGGCCAATGGCCATAACCATGCAAGGTTTAACAAGCAATAGCCCCGCAGAAATTAAAAAATGTATTGCCATGCTAAAAGCGACCCATGCGGGAACTGGTTTTATGCATGAAACCTTTCATAAAGATAATCCTAAAAACTTTACAAGATCTTGGTTTGCATGGGCAAACACCTTGTTTGGTGAATTTTTATGGAAGACCTACAAAGAATCACCTGAATTATTATCTTAAATTATATTTTGTAATGAACAATAAGTTTATCTACCCCATTTTTTTGCTGTCAATTTGTTTTATTATTTCATCTTGTCAAAACCAAAATGCAGAAGTTTCCAATGAAAACTTCACAGCATTTGTAGACCCTTTTTTAGGCACGGCACCCTTAACAGATACTAATATAATTGGATATACCCCTCCAAAGGATTGGAGAGTTTGGGCGGGGCTTGTATTTCCGGGGACTTCCTTGCCTAATGCAATGGTTCAGTTGAGTCCCATAACCGAGTATCGTACGGGAGCAGGTTATGAATATGAAGATACAGAAATTTTAGGTTTCACACATACAAACAAAGGGCATTGGAATTACTGTAATATCCCCATTTTACCAGTCTCTGGATCAAAATCATATCCTTATAAATCAAAGTTCTTGCATAAAAAGGAAAAAGCATCACCTGCCTATTATCAAGTTTACTTAGAAGATTTTAAAGTTGATGTGAGACTTAGTTCAACGCTGCGTTGTGGGATTCATGAATATACTTTTGAAAACAACCATGACAAGCGAGTGCTCTTTGACCTAAATAAAGCAAATAATAGAGTCGTTAATTGGGAAATCAATAAAATTGGCACTAAAGAATTGGAAGGTGTGCAAAATATGGGTAGGGATAAGGTTTACTTTTATGCAACCTTAAGTCAAGAGATTGAGCAGTTGGATATAGAGGATAATTATGCGATGATTCGTCTTAAAGATGGTGATTCTGGTCCGTTAATTTTAAAGATTGGATTATCATTTGTAAGTATTAAAAATGCAAAAGAGAATTTAAATGCTGAAATTGGCATGAAGTCTTTTGATGAAATTCATGCAGAAGGTGTTAAGGAATGGGATACTTTACTATCTCGAATAAAAGTTGAAGGCGGATCTGAAAGAGAAAAAGGAATTTTTTATAGTTCCTTATACAGATCTTTTCTATGGCCAGCTTTAAGAAGCGATTTAAACGGGGAATTTACGGATGAGGCAGGAAAAATTAGAAAAGAAAAATTTGATTATTACACTTTACCTTCTTTATGGGACACCTATAGGAACAAATTAGTTTTGTTAGGAATGTTACGGCCTGAGCTTACTGGAAATGTGATTCAAAGTATGGTGGATAGGGGAACGATTACGGGGTTTATACCCACTTTTTTTCATGGAGACCATGCAGCACCATTTATAGCAGGTTCTTATTTTAAAGGGATTACTAACTTCGATGTTCAGAAAGCTTATGAACTCTTATTGAATAATGCTTACAAAGGAGGGGGTACAAGACCACATATTGAAGAATATATAGCAAAGGGATATATATCGGAATTAGCTGTTGAAAAACCCCATGTAGAAACACGAGGCCGTGCTGGAGTTTCTAAAACTTTAGAGTATGCCCATGATGATTATGCCTTAAGTCTTTTGGCCGAAAAGTTAGGAGATTCCGTACATGCGAAAGATTTGATGAAGCGGTCTGAAAATTATAAGTATATGTTTGATAAAAAGACTAAATTTATGAGGGGGCGATTTGATAATGGAGATTGGGTAATACCTTTTGATCCCCAATACCCGTATTACGAATATATGTATCGAGAGGCAAATGCATGGCAACTGTCTTTTTATGTTCCTCATGATATGCCCAGCTTAGTAAATTTATACGGAGGCAAAGAACCGTTTGAAAAAAAATTGGATTCTTTATTTTCAATGCCTTGGAACCCCAATCATATTGCAAGAAACGTGTCTGGTTTCTTAGGGCAATATTGTCATGGAAACCAACCAGATCATGAGTCGCCATTTGCCTATTATTTTGTTGATAAACCAGAAAAATCACAAGCAGTTATAGATAAACTTCTAAAGGATTATTACGGTATTGGAGCCTATGGACTTGCATTGTCTGGGATGGATGACGCAGGAGAAATGTCATCATGGTATGTGTTTTCAGCATTAGGCTTATATCCACTATCTACAGCAGATAACGAGTATATAACAACCATTCCAATTTTTGATGAGATTAAATGGCAATTGAATGATGGTAAGGAATTAACCATTTCAAAAAAAGGAACGTCCCGTAAATTGAAATCAATAGAAATCAATGGGAAAACATTAAAGGATCATTTTGTACCCTATTCGGTTTTTGAAACAGGAGGCGTACTAAATATTGAGACAGAAAACCAATAATCGAATTTTTAATCGAAAAGCATACCTCGAGGCTTTGCGTCGGTCCTGCCTGTCGGCAAAGGCAGACCCAATGTAAAGCCTCGAGCCTGTCTACCGACTAGGTAGGGATTGTTAGTTTCAAGAAATTCTTTTATTTTTAGAAAAAATGGTTGTCAATTTTATGTGTTAGTCCTTTTAAATTTATCATAAAGAATATATGTTATACATTTTAGGAGCTATGATAAGATATATAACTAACAATGCACGCTAAGGGTAAAGCAAGCGGGTAACACACTGGCGTATGTTAAATTTTGTATCTATATTTTTTAAAAAACTTATTTAACATCTAATAAAATGATAATAGTAAAAGTAACTTACACAACAAAAACAGAATTCGTAGAAGAAAACCAAAAGAACATCAATCTTTTTATGGCTGATTTTAAAAAAATGCAAACGAATGGGTTTAATTATACATCGTACCTCTGTGAAGATGGTAAAACATTTATACACCTCTCGCATTATATAAATGAAGAAATCCAAAAGGAACTACTTCAGGTGCCTTCGTTTTTGTTTTTTCAAAAGCAACGAGATGAGAGTGGTTTGGAGAATCTACCAAGTATAGAAGTATTAAAATTAGTGGATACTTCGAAACCTTTCTTTAATTAAATATATTCAATCATGATTCGTTACCATATTTTTTGGATAGAGTTCTGAACTAAAAAAGAGTTAATAATTTCTTTACACCATTATTTTTTTACACTTTTTCTAGTAATTACCATATCATTGGAAAGTGTTACTTTAGCAATATAAATGGTGTTTTTTAACTTAGATAAGTTATAAGTTTCAGTACTATTTTGTCCTTTAAATTTGTATAATAATCTTCCTAACAAATCAAAAACAGAAACGGTTCTAATCTTTAAATTTTTAGACGTTGTAAATCTTACAAGTTCGTTATCTAAATCAACAATTTTAAGCGCATTGGCTTCCAAAGCAGTTTCTTTGGTTGTCAAGGCATTGTTGTTGAACATCACCGTAAAGCGGTTATTGAATTCACCGGGATTTGAGGTGAAAGTATACTCAGATTCACTCAAATTATGCACTTTATCTAGTACATTATCTTTTAAATAAATGGTGTTATTGGTTAAAAAATCGCCTTGTAATTGAGCAATGGATAAGGTGTATAAAGTTGCTACATCAATATTGGTGGTAAAACCTAATGCAATGGTTTCATCTGCATCCAAACTATTTACGGCCTTACCTTGAATAACAAATTTTTTAACGGAATTTTTTATTGTTGAATAAAGAGAAGCAGGTGTTTTTGGAGCAACAATCTTATTGGCATCATAAAAAGAGCCATCATCATTATTTGTGGCACCTTCAACATAGCCAATTAATATTTGATTAAATATACCATTATCAGAAGTTAAATCAATCCAAAGTTTGTTTGAGGTCGAATTATTTTTGCTTTTAGAATTTGCGGTTTTGAAGAATTGACTGTTATCAGGCGACAAAGATAGGCTCCTCATGGAGTTATTGAAAACTACAGTTCCAGTGCTGGTAGGATAGGTATCAGAAAAAGATACTAAAAATGCTTGCCCAGAAGGAATAAAACCATTTGGAGTAGTTGGATCACCGCCTTGAATGCCACCAACACCAACATTATACACAGCATAATCTGCTGCTGAAAAATTAAGATCTTCATTTCCGTTGGCAGTACTAGAAGGGGGCATGTATTGAGACCAAAAATATATAGCGCCCTCCAAAGGCCCAGCGGGATACATATTTTGTGTCATAAAAGCATCTATATCAATCGCAGAAGGATATGGGTTGCCAATTAAATTCCAGTTAAAATCTAAAGTAGTGACGTCATTTCTATAAACGGGCACATTGATAACACCATTATTAAAAGGGCCTTCAAACGTATAATCAAATTGATACGGAGGTGGAAATAACGGGGGAAATCCCGTTTTGCTATGCATGGCAGCATAGCCAACACCAGGAACCATAGGGGTAGAGCTGTCAACAGACTGCCAGTCATTGCCTTCATCATCAAAATCATCCTGTCCCAACACAAAAACGTTGTTGTTGTTTGTTTCTGCATATGCATCATTAAATTGGGAGGCATTAAATGAATAGCGTCTTCCAGGTTGAGATTCTGCTAATGCGGTTCCAATGGTTTCTCCAGAAACGGGAGAGCTCCAATAGGTATATTCATACCAAGCATTTATAAAAGAGGTTCTTTTTATAACATTAATGTCACCGTTAACGGTTATTGCCCCAGCATCATTGTTTTGTATAAAAGAACCATAGGGCTGTACAGTTAAATGAGAGTCAGTATCAACAACCAAATCATTATCTACTTCTATATAAGTAGCATTAGCTATATTTAAGTTATACCCGGGGTTTAGGGTTATCGAACAAGCACTAAAACTTGTTTGGATGCCTCCAACACTTGTATCATAGTCATCATCAATTATAACATGTTTTCCTAAGGAAGGCAACCCGTTAGACCATGTGCCAGAAGACCAAGTGGTTGTAATAGCAGAAACAAGCCCGTTAAAAGTAAAATCGTTAATACTGAAATGTCCGTTTAAAAGATTAAGACCTCCCCAAGCATAAAACCTAAACGTAATAGGTACAGAAATATTTTGATAGGCCGATAGGTCTATTGTTGTGCCCGTAGCATTGGGAGTGCCTATGTTTGATGAATAGCCATCCATACTGCTTCTAAAAGCAAAAGAAGCTGGACCTAAAATAATAGTACTTTCTGCTGAATATACAAAACTTATAAAATCAATTTCATAACAAGCGTTTGGGGTCAATGTAAATTCAAAATAATCATTTGTATTAAGCCCTGCGAGATTCCAATTATTAGCATTGTACCTGTTATTTGCGTTTGCACCTGAGATACCAGAACCTCTACCAATTCCAGAAACGGTAATGTTACTGTCAAATGTTTCTCCAATAGTGTAAGGATTTGAAGTGTTCGGGTTAGTACCCGTTATGGGATTATTATAAATGCTTTGCCCAAAGCCAAAAGTACATTGTACTGTGATCATTAAAAAATTAAACAGACATTTTGAATTAGTAATTGTATTCATTTATATCTAAAATTTAATTATAGGAAAGGTGTTTAAGACAAAACCTTAATTTTAAAATGTAAAAATAATCTTATGTAATTTTAATAAAAAAAGAAATACCTTACAAATTTTTTTTGTTTTTTTAACGGCATGGAGCATTATACTTGAAAATGAAAACATATAATAATGACATAAAGTTGCTACCGTTTATTGACTTTTATCATTTAATAACACATTTAAAACCATTAGTGTCCGACTAAAGACGTAAGACCGCTTCGCTATTGGAACCAAGAACAAAGACATGATTGTAACTAACAGACAAACAGAGACACCACTATTGTTTTACATCCAGAAACCTAAATATTTCATGTTATTTTATATTGATTTAGCTATAAGTTATTGTGCTATCCGATTCAGGGCATATTACAAAAAAACAAAGCAAGTAAGTGGTATCTACTTTCCCGAATACGAGTCATAGAACTTAGATAAACTTTAAGGAGTTTACAACCAATATGGCTTTAATACCAATTATGACTCAAAACAACCCCTATAATTTGTTTAGCTCACAGATCTAATTTGATAAATAGGAGTTCATGAATCTTCGATTACAATTTCGCTCATATTTCAATATAAAACATGAGCTCAGCTTGACTGGGTATAACACCATAACAAAGGCCAATGTCATTAAGTTAAGGCAGTAATGTCAGTCTGAGCGCAGTCGAAGACCAATAGGAGATCTAGTTTTATTAGCATTTCGACTTTAGTTTATGCTGAGCCTTTCGACTTCGCTCAAGATAAACTATAGCCGAAGTACTCAATGTGATAAAAAGGGGCAAATTTCCTTAACTTAATGACATTGAACAAAGGCTATGATTGAATTTTCTATCTTATCTGAACAAAATATAATTCAAATTATTTATAGCTCATTTTAAATAATAATTGGTATAAGTGATCATTTTATATAATAAAGATTGAAGCCCATTAATAGAATTTTACACACTATATAAGTAGGATTTTTTTTATGCATTTCGTCGAAAAAACTTCTATTTATTTGTTTTTGTAGGTTAATAAGCGTTAAATTTATTTTAAATTATATTGCAAAAATGCAGTTAATATACTGTAAATTAGTCTATTAGTTTGTTATAAGAGGTGGCTTTAAACACATTGATTTTCTCTCACAAAAAATATATTTAAAGCTAGGAGATACACTCCTATCATTTTAAATAATGTGTTGTTATAGTTAGCAAATAAAACATTGGTTTTACCGAGTTATATATGAGTTTTTTAACCTTAACCCTATAATAATTATGAGAAAAATTACCTACTTGTATTTAGTTGTTTCTAAATTTTGTATCCGAACAAAACCTAAGCTTTTTGGTATAACATTATTGTTTGTGCTTTTATCTTTCACTAGTGTATTTGCTGTTTGGAGTGATAATATATATAATAGGATAAGTAATTATTTTCTTCCAGTTACGGTACCATGTAACACAGATTTACCCGTACCTATTACAAATTCAGATTATACAGATTTAACTGCCACATCTACCACAACTGGAATATGTGTTATTGGATGCGGTATACAAGATGCTGCAAACCTAGTAGATTCTAACCATACAAATTTTGCATCGGCAACCACACTATTAGGAGTGGGAGTTACACACACTTTAAGGGTTACAGATAATACCTTAGATGAATATTATAGTTCCGGAAACTATGCAGGGTTTTTAATAGAAAATAGCTCTGTTGTTCAGAATGATTTACTAGATGCCATAGTTGTTAGAACTTATTTGGATGGCGTGGAACAAGAGTCGAACTCTAGCACTTCATTGTTGGCTGTAAATAGTACGCTATTAGGATCTAATAGCTATTATGTTGGTTTTTATACGACTCAAAATTTTGATGCGGTTGAAATATCTATTTCAAGTTTAGCATCAGCCTTATCTACTACTAATATTTATTATGCCGTAACGAATAGTTTTTGTGTTGGACCAGCTTTAGAGTGCAATACACCTACTATGTTGGCAAAGCCAAATTTTCCAGCACGTATTGTAAATGAACACACAGGAATGGAAGGTGTAATAAGTACAGGAAGTGTTGTAAATGCTATAGAAGCCATAGATTCAGATAGTAATACGTATGCTAGTATGAATTTTAATTTAGGAGTGGGCGCAACAGGAAATTTAGCTATAAAAGATGAGTTGACAAACCATATAGCGAATACTTATGTTGGTTTTGATATTGAAAATACTTCAGTTTTAAGTCTAGATTTATTAAATGGTATCACGCTAAGAACGTATCTGGATGGTGTTTTACAAGAAAGTAAAACAGGTAGTTCAGAATTATTATCGGTTGATAGCGGTTTGTTGTTTACGGGAACAGAGCGTTCACAAGTCGGTTTTGTTACAGCATTACCTTTTGACGAAGTTCAAATAAGCATTGAGCAAACCTCAATCAATTTAGGCAGTACGCGCATTTATGGTTTAGTATTGGAATCTTTTTGTGAAGGCCCTCTTGAATGTGATACACCAACGGTGTTGAGCAATCCTTCCCAATCAGTAATAATCAATAACAGTCGTACAGGCGTAGAGGGTATTGCTTGTGTAGGTTGTGAAGTAGATAATGCTACGAATGTGATTAGTGAGAGTAACTCGGATTTTGCATTAATTAATGTTGCTGTAGGTGTATCGGAAACAGCATCTGTTTCGGTTAAGGACGTACTTGTTGATTATCCTGTGGGTACGTTTGCTGGATTCGTTTTAAGGGACACAAACAATTTATTGGAAATTAATTTGTTAAGTTCAATAATCATAACAACTTATTTAGATGATGTTCAACAAGAGCAACAAACAGCGGGAAACCTATTGGCTATAGATCCATCAGGCTTAGTTGATATAATACCAACATCTACAACCGATTTTTATGCTGTTGGCTTTGATACAACATTAGCTTTTGATGAAGTAAGAATTACTGTTGAATCACTTGCAGGAGTACTCAATTCAATTGAAGTATACGGTGAATTTATTGATGCAACTAATAGTGATTTTTGTCAAGTCGCAGATATCGCTTTAATAAAGACCGGGGTGTTCAACGATGAAGATGCCGATGGCTGCAGTGATGTAGGCGAGACCCTAACGTACACCTTTACGGTGACCAACACGGGCAACAGCAGCATTACCAATGTGGTACTGACCGACCCGATGTTGGGAGGTGCCATTGCACTGGCATCTGGCGACACGGACTCGGACAGTGAACTGGATGTCACGGAAACGTGGACCTACACGTCGAGCTATGCCATAACCCAGGCGGATATCGATGGGGGATCGGTGAGCAACCAGGCCACGGTAACAGGAACGAGCACGGGCGGTACCGATGTATCGGACCTGTCGGACGACGACAGTGCCCTGGAGGACGATGTTACGGAGACCGCCTTGTGCCAATCTGCAGGTATCGCTTTGATAAAGGTTGGGGTGTTCAACGATGAAGACGCCGATGGCTGCAGCGATGTAGGCGAGACCCTAACGTACACCTTTACGGTGAGCAACACGGGGAACAGCAGCATTACCAATGTGGTACTGACCGACCCGATGTTGGGAGGTGCCATTGCACTGGCATCTGGCGACACGGACTCGGACAGTGAACTGGATGTCACGGAAACGTGGACCTACACATCGAGCTATGCCATAACCCAGGCGGATATCGATGGGGGATCGGTGAGCAACCAGGCCACGGTAACAGGAACGAGCACGGGCGGTACCGATGTAACGGACCTGTCGGACGACGACAGTGCCCTGGAGGACGATGTTACGGAGACCGCCTTGTGCCAATCTGCAGGTATCGCTTTGATAAAGGTTGGGGCGTTCAACGATGAAGACGCCGATGGCTGCAGCGATGCCGGCGAGACCCTAACGTACACCTTTACGGTGAGCAACACGGGGAACAGCAGTATTACCAATGTGGTACTGACCGACCCGATGTTGGGAGGTGCCATCGCACTGGCATCTGGCGACACGGACTCGGACAGTGAACTGGATGTCACGGAAACGTGGACCTACACATCGAGCTATGCCATAACCCAGGCGGACATCGACGGGGGATCGGTGAGCAACCAGGCCACGGTAACAGGGACGAGCACGGGCGGTACCGATGTAACGGACCTGTCGGATGACGACAGTGCCCTGGAGGACGATGTTACGGAGACCGCCTTGTGCCAATCGGCAGGTATCGCTTTAATAAAAACAGCCCTGTTCAACGATGAAGACGCCGATGGCTGTAGCGATGCCGGCGAGACCCTAACGTACACCTTTACGGTGACCAACACGGGCAACAGCAGCATTACCAATGTGGTATTGACCGACCCGATGTTGGGAGGTGCCATTGCACTGGCATCGGGCGACACGGACTCGGACAGTGAACTGGATGTCACGGAAACGTGGACCTACACGTCGAGCTATGCCATAACCCAGGCGGATATCGATGGGGGATCGGTGAGCAACCAGGCCACGGTAACAGGAACGAGCACGGGCGGTACCGATGTAACGGACCTGTCGGACGACGACAGTGCCCTGGAGGACGATGTTACGGAGACCGCCTTGTGCCAATCTGCAGGTATCGCTTTGATAAAGGTTGGGGTGTTCAACGATGAAGACGCCGATGGCTGTAGCGATGCCGGCGAGACCCTAACGTACACCTTTACGGTGAGCAACACGGGGAACAGCAGTATTACCAATGTGGTACTGACCGACCCGATGTTGGGAGGTGCCATCGCACTGGCATCTGGCGACACGGACTCGGACAGTGAACTGGATGTCACGGAAACGTGGACCTACACATCGAGCTATGCCATAACCCAGGCGGACATCGACGGGGGATCGGTGAGCAACCAGGCCACGGTAACAGGGACGAGCACGGGCGGTACCGATGTAACGGACCTGTCGGACGATGACAGCGCCCTGGAGGACGATGTTACGGAGACCGCCTTGTGCCAATCGGCAGGTATCGCTTTGATAAAGGTTGGGGCGTTCAACGATGAAGACGCCGATGGCTGCAGCGATGCCGGCGAGACCCTAACGTACACCTTTACGGTGAGCAACACGGGGAACAGCAGTATTACCAATGTGGTATTGACCGACCCGATGTTGGGAGGTGCCATCGCACTGGCATCTGGCGATACGGACTCGGATAGTGAACTGGATGTCACGGAAACGTGGACCTACACATCGAGCTATGCCATAACCCAGGCGGATATCGATGGGGGATCGGTGAGCAACCAGGCCACGGTAACAGGAACGAGCACGGGCGGTACCGATGTATCGGACCTGTCGGACGACGACAGTGCCCTGGAGGACGATGTTACGGAGACCGCCTTGTGCCAATCGGCAGATATCGCTTTGATAAAGGTTGGGGTATTCAACGATGAGAACGCCGATGGCTGCAGCGATGCCGGCGAGACCCTAACGTACACCTTTACGGTGAGCAACACGGGGAACAGCAGTATTACCAATGTGGTACTGACCGACCCGATGTTGGGAGGTGCCATCGCACTGGCATCTGGCGACACGGACTCGGACAGTGAACTGGATGTCACGGAAACGTGGACCTACACATCAAGCTATGCCATAACCCAGGCGGATATCGATGGGGGATCGGTGAGCAACCAGGCTACCGTAATGGGGATTGGTGTTAATGGAGTTGATGTCAATGATCTATCTGATGATGATAGTGTATTGGAAGACGATGTAACAGAAACTATCTTATGTATCTCAAATTCTATTTCACTTGAAAAAGAAGGCGTGTTTAATGATGAAAACAACAGTGGAGCAGTTCAAGTGGGCGAAACAATTACTTATACGTTTACCGTTTATAATACAGGAGAGAACATACTTTATAATATTACAATTCAAGATGCGCTTCCTGGCATTGTAATTCAGGGAGGTCCAATTATGGAATTATTACCTGGTGAAACGGATAGCACCACTTTTACAGCTACTTATACAGTAACAGCTCAAGATATTAGTGATGGAATGGTAACCAATCAAGCTATTGTAATAGCGGAAGATATTCTTGGAAACCCAGTTACGGATACATCAGATGATCCCAATAATCCAGATAATGTTGATGTTAACAATGATGGAGAACCTGATGATCCCACAATAACAATTCTACCAGATAGTTCGAATGCACCTTTTGAGATATTCAATGCCATGTCTCCAGACGGTGACGGATTAAATGATTTCTTTAGAATTGATGGTATCGAAAATTATCCAGATAATAATCTTAAAATATATAATCGATGGGGAGTTTTAATTTATGAAACAGATGCTTATGGTGTTAATAGTAAAACGTTCAAAGGAATGTCTGATGGACGTGTAACAGTTAGTAAAAAAGAAGCACTACCTACAGGCACTTATTTTTACATATTAACACGATTCACTACTAATCAAGATCCATTGATTAATAAGGGGTATTTGTACATAAAAAGAAATTAAAACTAAAATCACATGAAATATTATTTATTATTCTTATTAGTTTTTGTAAGTGTTAATTTAAGTTTTTCACAACAAGATCCCCAATACACGCAATACATGTATAATACGCAAGTTGTAAACCCAGGTTATATAGGGTCTAAAGATGCTCTTGGTTTTGGGTTGTTATATAGAACACAGTGGGCAGGTTTTGAAGGTGCCCCAAATACAGGAACACTTACTTTTAATTTACCATTGGGAGAATTAAAAAGAAGCGCCATCGGGCTTTCTATTGTAAACGATGAAATTGGTCCAACTGTTGAGACGAATTTTGTGATAGATTATGCATATTCCTTACTGTTCTCAGACGTTTCAAAGCTATCGTTTGGAGTAAAAGGAGGTATTAATATTTTCAATATAGATTATAACAAATTAAATATCTACGATAATAGTGATTGGCAATTTTTAGAAAATATTGATAGAAAGATTCAACCACAAGTAGGCGTTGGGATTTATTATAATACAGATAGAATGTATTTAGGGTTATCGGTACCAAATTTTTTAAATACCAAACACTATAACTCTAATGATGTTAGTAGTACAAATGAAGACGCTATAGCTATTGAGCGCTTACACTATTTTTTCATTGCAGGTTATGTGTTTAATATAAGCGATCATGTGAAATTTAAACCAGCAACCATGTTAAAATGGGTTAATGGTTCACCGCTACAAGCCGATGTATCTGCTAACTTTTTGTTTAATGATAAGTTTACCCTTGGTGCTGCTTATAGATGGGATGCCGCAGTAAGTGCCATGGCAGGATTTCAAATTAGCAATCAATTCTTTGTTGGTATGGGGTATGATTTTCAGACCACCGAGATTGAGAAGCAAAGTAATGGCTCATACGAAATTATTTTACGATTTGATGTTTTTAATAAAACCGAACGTATACTAACCCCAAGATTTTTCTAAACTTAAAAACCATGAAAAAAAATACAGTTATAATATTGTGCCTTTTGAGTTTTGGTATTAACATAAATACTTTAGCTCAAGTAGGCAAATTGGAAAAGGCGAACTTTAAGTATGATAAATACGATTATATAGATGCTCGTGAAATTTATTTAAAAGTTGTTGAAAACGGTTATAAGTCTGCTGAAATTTATAGAAAGATAGGAGATACTTACTATTTCAATAGTGAGTATTCAGGTGCTGCAAAATGGTATTACGACCTCACAAAAGAGTTTCCAAACGATGCGCAACCAACAGATCATTTTAGGGCAGCAAAATGCTTAAAAACAATGGGGCAGTTTGAAGAATATGAAAGGCTGATGGAAATATACAAATCAAAAGGAGGCGAAGTGATTGCTGTTGGCTCATATAAAAATGTCGCCGATACTTTATTCAAAAAGCGGGCTCAGGATAAACTATTTGAAATAGAAAAAATAGCTGTAAATACAGACTACTCAGATTTTGGTCCAGCATTTTATGGCAATAGTGTTGTCTTTGCCTCTAGTAGTAATTCCATTGGCTCCATTGAAAATGAATCTGCAGACCTATCGGGTTGGGACAATCAACCATTTTTAGATTTATATATAGCAACTCCAAATGAAGCATTGAATTTAACTAAGGCCGAAGCTTTAAAAGGTGATATTAATTCACCTTACCACGAGTCTACTGCTGTTTTTACCAAAGATGGGAATACCATGTATTTCACCAGAAATAATTATTTAAATGGTAAAAAAGGTAGAGACAAAGAACATGTGGTAAGACTTAAAATATACAAAGCAACAAAAAACGGCAATAGATGGGAAAATATAAAAGAACTTCCTTTTAATAATGATAGTTATTCTGTGGGACATCCGGCATTAAGTACAAAGGAAGACAAACTTTATTTTGCTTCCGATATGCCCGGTACTTTAGGAATGTCTGATATTTGGTATGTGAAAATATTAGGAAATGATATTTATACCGAACCAGTAAATATGGGAGAAGTTATAAATACCCCAGCAAGAGAAACATTTCCGTTTATAAGTGCCGAGAACAATTTATACTTTTCGAGCGATGGCCATACAGGTATGGGGGGATTGGATATTTTTGCTGTGACATTATCTGAAAAAGAGAAAGGTCACGGAGAAATTTCAACGTTTGGAGTTCCTATAAACAGTCCTAAAGACGATTTCAGTTTTATTATAAAAGAAGGAAGAATAGGCTACCTAGCATCCAATAGAGATGGAGACGAAGGAAGTAGAAGTGACGATATTTACCAAATTTGGGAACACTGTGAGATTACCATTCAAGGACCAGTTACCGAAGAAGAAACGGGAAACTTAATTCCCGGAGCAGAAGTAACACTTATAGATAGTAATAATAATGAAATAAAAACAATGACAGTGGGAGAAGATGCTGTCTTTACTTTTACGCTAAATTGTAGTGAGCAATATTTGATAAGAGCTAAAAAAGAAAGCTATGACCCTAAAGAGCAAGTCATAGAGACGCCAAAAAATCCTAAAACTATTGAAATGCCTATTACCTTGAATATACCTATGAGCTTAAAGCCTTCAGATGATTGTCCACCAGAGGATTTAGGCTGCAGATTAACGCTTCAACCAATTTATTTTGATTTTGATAAATCTGATATTCGTCCAGATGCCGAAATAGAATTAGCAAAAATTTTAACAGCTTTAAAAGAATATCCAGCATTAAAAATTCATATTGAATCGCATACAGATTCTAGAGGAAAAGATTTGTATAATTTAAAGCTGTCTGAAAAACGAGCACAATCTACGTTGAATTGGTTGTTTGATAAAGGGGTTAGTAGAAAGAGGTTAACGGCTAAAGGTTATGGCGAATCCCAATTAATTAATAAGTGTTCAAATGGGGCAGAGTGCACCGAAGAAGCACATCAACTTAACCGCCGCTCTATGTTTATTATCCAAGATTAGTATAATTAATAGTAGTTAAATGTCAGAAAGAGGGTGTCTAAAAAGTAATATGTAAGCTTCCCTTGATTAGAACTGCTTAATTGTCCAATATCTCTATAAAGTTATTATTTTTAATTCTCATGGGGCTAGCCCCATGAGAATTTTCTTCTGCATATTTTATTGGTGACTT
>NZ_JAQZAT010000026.1 GCF_028736925.1 Flavivirga sp. 57AJ16
AAAATCAACAGGCATAAATAATTAAAAAACTAAAAAATAAGATGTAGATTAAATGATAAAATGAATTTGAACAAATCAAAAATCAGCATTCAGAAATCAACAATCAACAATCAATATGGAAGCATATATAATAGACGGCATAAGAACCCCAATTGGAAATTATAAAGGTACTTTATCTGCTGTTCGTACAGACGATTTAGGGGCTATTGTAATTAAAGAAGTGGTAGAGCGCAACCAGAATATTCCTAAAGACGCTTATGATGACGTTATCATGGGATGTGCAAACCAGGCAGGAGAAGATAACCGTAACGTAGCACGTATGTGCTCTTTGTTGGCGGGGCTACCATTTACAGTGCCAGGAGAAACCGTTAACCGTTTATGTAGCTCGGGATTATCAGCTATTATTCACGCCAATAGGGCCATTAAAGCAGGAGATGGGGATGTGTTTATAGCGGGAGGCGTTGAAAATATGACACGTGGCCCATACGTTATAGGAAAACCGTCGACAGGATTTGGAGGTGATTCTAAAATGTACGATTCCACATTTGGGTGGCGTTTTATTAATCCGAAAATGAATAAACTCTATGGGACAGACGGTATGGGAAATACCGCTGAAAATCTTGTAGATATGTATCATATTTCTCGTGAAGATCAAGATGCTTTTGCATATTGGAGTCAAATGAAAGCAACCAAAGCGCAGGAAAATGGGCGTTTAGACAAAGAGATCGTTAATGTTGAAATTCCACAACGAAAAAAAGATCCGATCATTTTTTCAAAAGATGAGTTTGTAAAGCCAACTACAACTAAAGAAGTACTGGCAAAGTTGCGCCCAGCTTTTAAGAAAGAAGGCGGAAGTGTTACTGCAGGAAATTCATCTGGGTTGAATGATGGTGCAGCAGCAATTATTATGGCTTCGGGAGATGCTGTAAAAAAATACAATTTAAAACCATTGGCAAAAATTGTCAGTTCAGCGGTTGTTGGTGTGGCGCCAAGAATTATGGGAATCGGACCAGTACAAGCTTCAAATAAAGCATTAGAAAAAGCAGGCTTAACCATGGACGATATGGATATCATAGAGTTAAACGAAGCATTTGCAGCACAAGCATTAGCATGTACCAGAGCTTGGGGGTTAGCAGATAACGATCCGAGACTAAACCCAAATGGCGGGGCGATCGCCATTGGCCATCCATTAGGCGTTACAGGGACTAGAATAGCATATTCAGCAGCTTTGGAATTACACGAACAGCAAAAAAGATACGCATTGGTTACCATGTGCGTAGGTGTTGGACAAGGTTATGCTGCCATCATTGAAAGCGTTTAAAAATCAACGATTGGAGATTAACGATTTTGGGGATTTAAGAAGTATGAGTAAGACTTCAAAAATCAAAAATCGTTAATCTACAATCTCAAAATGAATATGATGAACAAATCACAAAATTATATTACAGTTCAATGGATAGAAGGAACAGGAGAAGGCGTTCCTATGTTTGATGCGGTAACCATGTGCGTAGGTGTTGGACAAGGTTATGCTGCCATCATTGAAAGCGTTTAAAAATCAACGATTGGAGATTAACGATTTTGGGGATTTAAGAAGTATGAGTAAGACTTCAAAAATCAAAAATCGTTAATCTACAATCTCAAAATGAATATGATGAACAAATCACAAAATTATATTACAGGTCAATGGATAGAAGGAACAGGTGAAGGCGTTCCTATGTTTGATGCGGTAACGGGAGAAGTCGTTGCACTATCTGATACCGAAGGATTAGATTTTGCTGAGATCTTGCAATACGGTAGGGAAAAAGGAAATGCCTTACGAAAGATGACTTTTCAAGAGCGGGGAAACATGCTCAAAAAATTAGCATTGTACCTTACAAAAAGAAAAGATGCCTTTTACGAATTAAGTTATAGAACTGGGGCAACCAAAGTGGATAGTTGGATTGATATAGAAGGTGGTTTTGGTAATCTTTTTGCTAATGCCTCACTGCGTAAATTGTTTCCAAATCAGTCCTATCATGTAGAAGGTGATCCTATTGATTTATCTCGAGGTGGACGTTTTATGGCGCATCACATTATGGTGCCAAAAAAAGGAGTAGCGGTACATATCAATGCTTTTAATTTTCCAGTTTGGGGAATGTTGGAAAAGTGTGCTGTTAACTGGATGGCAGGTGTTCCTGCTGTTGTGAAACCAGCCACAAACACAGCCTTTTTAACCGAAGCTGTCGTTAAGGAAATTATAGCATCAAACATATTGCCTGAAGGTGCTTTGCAATTAATTACCGGTTCTGCAAGATCTATATTAGATACGGTTCAATCCCAGGATGTTGTTACTTTTACAGGTTCGGCGGTAACGGGACGTCTATTGAAATCACATTCACAAATTATAAATGAATCCGTGCCATTTAATATGGAAGCCGATTCTTTAAATGCTTCTGTTTTAGGAGAAGATGCCGTACCAGGAACTCCTGAGTTCGATATTTTTATTAAAGAAGTTAGAAAAGAGATGACCGTTAAGGCAGGTCAGAAATGTACCGCCATAAGACGTGTCATTGTTCCTGAAAACCTCATAGAAGATGTACAGATAGCCTTAGGTAAAGCATTAGATAAAGTTACGATTGGAGATCCAAGGTTAAAAGAAGTACGTATGGGGGCTTTAGTAGGAAAAGATCAGGTTACCGAAGTCAAGGAATGCGTGGAGGAAATTGCCAAAACGGCTCAATTAGTATATGGTCATTTAACAGATGTAAATGTTATAGGAGCAGATGCGAAAAAAGGGGCTTTTCTTAGTCCTATTCTGTTAAGGGAAGATAGACCGTTTGAGAATATGGCTGTACATGAACGTGAAGCATTTGGTCCGGTAAGTACTATAATGCCATATAAAAATTTGGATGAAGCAATCACTTTGGCCCAAATGGGTAAAGGCTCTTTAGTATCGTCAATTACCACTAACAATGATCGTATTGCAAAAGATTATGTCGTTAATGCAGCGAGCCACCATGGTCGTATTTTAGTGCTTAATAGAGAGAGTGCTAAAGAAAGTACAGGACATGGGTCGCCACTTCCAAGTTTAACACATGGAGGTCCAGGACGCGCTGGCGGTGGCGAGGAAATGGGAGGTATGCGAGGGATAAAGCATTATTTACAGCGTACCGCCATTCAAGGGTCTCCCACCACCTTAACAGAAATTACAGGAATTTATCAGGCGAATGCCAAATACAAAGAAGCAGAACAACATCCATTTAAATACCATTGGGAAGATATTCAGCCTGGCATGTCTTTAAAAACACATAAGCGTACGTTTACGGATACAGATATTATTAATTTTGCTAACCTTACTTGGGATCATTTTTATGCGCATACAGATATCACATCATTGGATGGAAGTATTTTTGAAAAGCGAACCGCCCATGGCTATTTTATTATTTCGGCTGCTGCTGGATTATTTGTATACCCGAACAAAGGACCGGTTTCTGCTAATTATGGCTTGGAAGACTGTCGTTTTTTACGTCCTTTGTATCATAATGATACCGTTTATGTGCGTTTAACATGCAAACAAAAAGTAGATAGGGATGTTGCAGGAGCAGAGCACCCTAGTGGTATTGTAAAATGGTTTGTTGAGGTATTTGATGCTAATGATGAGTTGGTAGCTATAGCGACCATTCTCACCATGGTTCAGAAAAAGCAGGAGACATTTGTTGAAATGACAGAAGAGAAAATTCAAGAATGTTTAAATAAATTGACAGCTAATATGAAACCAAAATGGGGGCGTATGTCTCCGCAGCATATGGTTGAACATTTAGAGTACACTTATAGAATTGCATCAGGAGAAATACAGGATTTTGAAATTAAAACACCTGAAAAAATACTAGAAAAAGTTTATAACTCGCTTTATAATTATGATAAAATGCCCCATGACCATATGTTCCCTTTAGCAGAGGCATCTAAAATAGAAGAATTAAAATCAGACAATTTAGAGGAGGCTATTATTAAATTAAATAAAGCCCGGAATAGCTATTTGGAGTATTTTAAGGAGAACCCGGATGCGACTTTAAAGAATGTCGTGTTTGGTGACTTAAATAGATATGAGTGGTATTTATTGGAAAGGAAACATTTAAATCATCATTTTGAACAATTTAATCTTTTATAAAAGATTAAATTGTTCAAAATTCCCACGAAAGTGGGAATCCTTAAAAGCCGTATGACTTATTATATTTACATAATAACAAATAAACCAAAAGGTGTTTTATATATTGGGTTTACGAAGAGATTAAAAGAAAGAATATATCAACATAAAAACAAAGTACATCCGACTACATTTTCAGCTAGATATAATTTAGATAAATTAGTTTATTTTGAAAAATTTGAAATAGAAAAAGAAGCTAAATTAAGGGAAAAGAGAATGAAGAAATGGCATCGAGATTGGAAAATTGAATTAGTTGAAAAAGAGAATCCAAGTTGGAAGGATTTATATAAAGATTTAAAATAATAATTAAAAGACTTTCTAAGATTATCGAGAAATCAATAATCTTAGAAAGTCTAGAATAAATTTAAAAAGATTCCCGTTTTCACGGGAACACATAAATCCTGATTGTAGGGATTTGTATAGAGTTAAGTATAACAACTAAAAGATTTCCGCTTTAGCGGAAAGTAAACATGACACAACCATACGTAAAACAAACCATAGAAAACGAAGTAGGATACATCGAGTTTTTTCATCCTGCGCACAACTCCTTGCCAGGAGACATACTAGCAAAATTAGCTAAAACCATCACTGAAGCGGGTGAGAACGATGCTATTAAAGTTATTGTTCTAAAAAGTGGAGGCGACAGGACATTTTGTGCAGGAGCTAGTTTTAAAGAACTGATTAATATTGATGATGCTGCAACAGGCAAAGTGTTCTTTTCAGGATTTGCAAACGTGATCAATGCGATGCGTAAATGTCCAAAGTTTATTATCGGACGCATCCAGGGAAAAACGGTTGGCGGAGGCGTTGGTTTAGCTGCGTCAACAGATTATTGTATGGGAACAAAATTTGCAGCAATCAAATTAAGCGAGTTAAATATTGGTATCGGGCCTTTTGTTGTAGGACCGGCAATAGAACGCAAAATAGGATTGAGTGCCATGTCACAAATTGCCATAGACGCTAATTCATTTTATCCTGCAGAATGGGCAAAACAAAAAGGTTTATTTACGCATGTATATGATAGTACCGAGGCACTTGATGAAGCTATAAAAACCACAGCAGAGCATTTATGTACTTACAATACGGAAGCAATGATGGAAATGAAAAAAGTTTTTTGGAAAGGAACGGACGATTGGGATGAATTATTATCGGAATGTGCAGAAATTAGCGGACGATTGGTTTTAAGTGATTTTACTAAAGAAAAATTAAAAGGGTTTAAGTGATTAACGATTGGAGAATGTCGATTGAAGACTTTAGAAGTATGAGTGAGAACTTCAAAAATCCAAAATCGTTAATCCACAATCTTAAATTATACATATTAATGATTGGAGAATGTCGATTGAAGACTTTAGAAGTATGAGTGAGAACTTCAAAAATCCAAAATCGTTAATCCACAATCTTAAATTATACATATTGAAGCTATAAAAACCACAGCAGAGCATTTATGTACTTACAATACGGAAGCAATGATGGAAATATTAAAAGGGTTTAAGTGATTAACGATTGGAGAATGTCGATTGAAGACTTTAGAAGTATGAGTGAGAACTTCAAAAATCCAAAATCGTTAATCCACAATCTTAAAATTATACATATTGAAGCTATAAAAACCACAGCAGAGCATTTATGTACTTACAATACGGAAGCAATGATGGAAATATTAAAAGGGTTTAAGTGATTAACGATTGGAGAATGTCGATTGAAGACTTTAGAAGTATGAGTGAGAACTTCAAAAATCCAAAATCGTTAATCCACAATCTTAAAATTATACATATTGAAGCTATAAAAACCACAGCAGAGCATTTATGTACTTACAATACGGAAGCAATGATGGAAATATTAAAAGGGTTTAAGTGATTAACGATTGGAGAATGTCGATTGAAGACTTTAGAAGTATGAGTGAGAACTTCAAAAATCCAAAATCGTTAATCCACAATCTTAAATTATACATATTAATGATTGGAGAATGTCGATTGAAGACTTTAGAAGTATGAGTGAGAACTTCAAAAATCCAAAATCGTTAATCCACAATCTTAAATTATACATATGATTTATTCATTCCAAGGATACATACCAGTCGTACACGAATCTAGTTTCGTGCACCCCCTGGCTGCCGTAACCGGAAATGTTATTATTGGTAAACATTGTTATATAGGACCAGGGGCAGCCATTCGTGGAGATTGGGGGCAAATTATTTTGGAAGATGGCGTAAACGTTCAGGAAAACTGCACCGTGCACATGTTTCCTGGAAAATCTATTGTGCTAAAGGAGAGTGCGCATGTTGGTCATGGTGCGATTATTCATGGTGCCAATTTGGGTAAAAATTGCCTGATTGGAATGAATACGGTCATTATGGATGATGCCGAAATTGGGGATGAATGTATCGTTGGGGCGATGTCTTTTGTAAAAGCAGAAACCAAAGTGCCTAGTAGAAGTTTAGTAGTAGGGAATCCAGCAAAAATTGTCAAACAAGTTAGTGACGAGATGATCGATTGGAAAACCAGGGGAACGAAATTGTACCAGCAGCTACCAACAGATTGTCATGAAAGCTTAAAAGAAGTGGCACCTTTAAGAGCCATTCCCGATACTATGAAAATTCAGGATAGCACATATGATACGCTTCGGGATTTTATGAAAAAGTAAATGTTTATTATCTTTAAGTAAAAATAATAATATAAAAACTAACAAACATTAGTTATTTAAAATAATGGAACTCGAATTTAAAATGCCCAAAATGGGCGAAAGCATTACAGAAGGAACCATCATCAACTGGCTGGTTAATGAAGGTGAGTCGTTTGAAGAAGGCGATATCATTATAGAAATAGCTACCGATAAAGTGGACAATGAAGTGCCGGCGCCCTGTTCTGGAAGCTTGGTAAAAACACTATATAAAGCAAAAGATGTCGTGTTAGTTGGAGAAGTGATAGCATTATTGGACGTTTCAGAAAAAACGAAGTCAGGGAAGCCTGTAGAAGTTAAAAAGGCTGCCGGTTCAAGTCCCGTTGAGAATAAAGTAAAATCAAGAACCTCCAGACCATTTCAAGTTCCTTCCGCAGAAAAATTTAGTGTTTCAAATTCAAATACCTTCTTTTCGCCGTTGATTATTTCTATAGCTAAAGAACATCACATTAGTTTCGAAGAATTAGCTAGGATTCCTGCAACAGGAAATGAAGGAAGATTGCGAAAAAGTGATGTATTTAAGTATATCGAAGACGGAAGGCCGTTCAAATTTGCACAACCTGTAGCACAACAAGACCCAACAGCATACCGTATTCCCCAATTAAGTTTCGATAAAGGAAAGGGCAAAGTAGTGAAAATGGATAGAATGCGTCAAATGATTGCAGACCATATGGTGTATTCAAAACATACCTCACCACATGTAACGGCATACGTTGAAGCAGATTTAACAAACATGGTTCATTGGAGGAATACGAATAAAAAAGCATTTCAGGAAAAATATGGAGAACGTTTAACCTTTACGCCATTGTTTGTAGAAGCCGTAGCAAAAGCAGTGAAAGATTTTCCAAATATCAATGCCTCTGTAGATGGAAGTAACATCATTGTAAAAGAATCTATCAATATTGGCATGGCCACAGCGTTACCAAGTGGAAACTTAATCGTACCGGTGGTAAAAAATGCAGGCACTAAAGATTTAAGAGAACTAGCTGCTAACGTAAACGAACTTACAGACAAAGCAAGGGGAAATAAATTGGCTGGCGATGATATAAAGGGGAGTACGTTCACCATTTCGAATGTAGGGACCTTTGGTAGCCTTATGGGAACACCCATAATCAACCAACCTGAAGTTGCCATTTTGGCATTGGGAATTATTAAAAAAAGAGCCGAAGTTATCGAAACGGACAACGGGGACGAAATTGCTATACGAAGTATGATGTACCTTTCTTTATCATTTGACCACAGAGTTGTCGATGGCTATCTAGGAGGCAGTTTTTTAAAACGTGTAGCGGATTATTTCGAACAATTTGAAACAAGTAGAACACTATAAACAAAGTTATGCTGAATCTTCAGTATCTCATTAAACATTATGGAAAACACTATAAAAATTACCAGAGTCAAGGCGTCTAAAGTAAATAATTTAGACTTTGATAACATACCACTTGGAACCATTTTCACAGATCATATGTTTATTTGTGATTATGAAAATGGGCAATGGACAAACCCAAGAATAGAACCTTTAACACACATTCCAACGCACCCGGCAGCCATGGCTTTACATTACGGGCAGGCTATTTTTGAGGGCATGAAAGCGACTTTGGATATCCATGGGAACCCGACGCTTATCTGCCCAGAAAAAAATGGAGAGCGCTTAAATTTTAGTGCGCAGCGTGTCGGTATGCCAGACTTTCCAGTAGTATTGTTTGTGGAAGGGTTAAAACAATTTGTGGGCCTTGAAAAAAACTGGATTCCACCACAAGAAGGAAGCGCCCTGTATCTGCGCCCCTTTATGTATGCAGACGAAGCTTTTATAGGTATGAGAGCAGCCACCCATTATAAGTTTATTATCATAGCATCCCCTTCAGGCCCGTTCTTTACTAAAAGAATTAGTTTGTATGCCGAAACAAAATTCATTCGGGCGGCCCAGGGAGGTACTGGTGAAGCAAAAGTAGCAGGAAATTATGCAGCGGCTATTTACCCTACAGAGCTAGCCAAGGCAAAGGGGTACGATCAGGTTTTATGGTTGGATGCTATTGAACATAAATATATTCAGGAAGTGGGTACTATGAATGTATTCTTTAAAATAAATGGTGAGCTTATAACACCTAAATTGGATGGCTGTATCTTAAATGGAATAAGTAGAATATGTTCCATCGAATTGTTGCGTGCCCGTGGCTATAAGGTTATAGAACGTAAGATTTCTATAGATGAAATTATCCAGGCCTCTGAAAATAAGACTTTAGAAGAAGCTTTTGGAACAGGAACTGCAGTGGGGGTAGCGATGATCCAGGATATTGGTTATAAAGACAAAACGATTCATGTTTCAGATGACAATCCTGTTGGGCAAATGATTTTAGATACGGTAAGCGGTATACGTTCAGCAAGACTTGAAGATGAGTTTAATTGGATGGTAACCATTAAAAATGAGCTGGTTTAAATAAGAACTTGAACTTGAAGCTGAATTCGAACTTGAAAAGTGAACGGGAATAACTCAATTTCGATTTCGGTTTCAGCTTCGATTTCGGTTTGAGTAAGAACTTGAACCTGAAAATGAATTCGAACTTGAAGGTGAACGATAATAATTTAATTTCGATTTCGGTTTCAACTTCGATTTCGGTTTGAAAAAGAACTTGTATATAATAAAAAAAGATGACCACTTTTGTGGAAAATGACTATGAAAAAGGACATACTAAAAAAGGCATTTTTAAAATTGTGCATGGCCAAAGCTATGACAGAACTATACGAAGCTAATTTTAAACAAGTTTCAAAATATGTACATGCAACCTCCAGGGGCCATGAAGCGATCCAAATTGCCTTGGGGATGCAGTTATTGCCTCAAGATTATGCATTTCCGTATTATAGGGACGATGCTATGCTATTATCATTTGGATTGAAACCCTATGATTTAATGTTGCAATTATTAGCAAAAAAAGAAGACCCTTTTTCTGGAGGAAGAACGTATTATTCACATCCAAGTTTAAGAGCAGAAGACAAGCCAAAGATTCCGCATCAATCATCAGCCACGGGCATGCAGACTATTCCCGCTACTGGTGTTGCCATGGGGATGCAATATATTGAAAAGCAAGGTTTAAAGAACAGTGTCACATCGAGTGCAGTCGAGATGTCTCTTAAACCAATTACCGTATGCTCTCTTGGAGACGCCTCTGTTACTGAGGGGGAAATTGCTGAAGCCTTTCAAATGGCAGCATTGAAGCAAATGCCCATTTTATATTTAGTACAAGATAACGGTTGGGATATTTCGGCAAATGAAGCAGAAACAAGAGCTCAAAATGCCTTTGAATATGCACAAGGTTTTAATGGTTTGGAAGCTATTTCCATTGATGGAGCCAACTTTACAGAGAGCTACGAAGCGGTAAAAAAAGTTATAGAGACCATACGTAAGGAGCGTCGTCCGTTTTTAGTACACGCTAAAGTCCCTTTATTGAATCATCATACTTCTGGAGTAAGGATGGAATGGTACCGGGATGATTTGGAAGAAGCGAGAAGCCGTGATCCGTACCCTGTATTAAAACAACAATTGTTGGATGCTGGATTTTCGGAAAAAGAAGTGAACAACATAGAAAATGCTGCGAAAGAAACGGTACAATCAGATTTTGAAAAAGCTTTAAAAGCAGAAGATCCAACACCTGAAGATTTATTTACATACGATTTTTTACCCACGCCGATCACCGAAGAAATAGGAGAGCGTTCTCCAGAGGGTTCCGAAAAAGTAGTCATGGTAGATTGTGCTTTATTTGCTGTAGAGGAACTTATGAAAAAGCATAAAGAATGTTTGTTATATGGTCAGGATGTGGGCGGGAGATTGGGAGGTGTTTTTAGAGAAGCTGCCACCTTAGCACAGAAATTTGGAGATGATAGGGTTTTCAATACCCCCATTCAGGAAGCCTTTATAGTGGGGTCGACCGTAGGTATGAGTGCTGTTGGGTTAAAGCCCATTGTTGAGGTACAGTTTGCCGATTATATTTGGCCAGGGTTAAATCAGCTATTTACAGAGGTTAGCCGTAGTTGTTATTTATCTAACGGAAAATGGCCAGTAAGTATGATTTTGCGTGTGCCAATCGGGGCATATGGCAGTGGAGGCCCTTACCATTCCTCTTCAGTAGAAAGTGTAGTGACCAATATTAGAGGTATTAAAATTGCATACCCAAGCAATGGTGCAGATCTAAAAGGATTGATGAAAGCAGCTTATTACGATCCAAATCCAGTAGTGATACTTGAGCACAAAGGTTTGTACTGGTCTAAAGTACCCGGAACTTCGGGAGCGACATCCGTGAACCCTTCAGAAGATTATATCTTGCCCTTTGGTAAAGCTTGGGTACTACAGGAAATCTGGAAACAGGAAAACATAGAAACGATGACTATTGTGACTTACGGAATGGGGGTGCATTGGGCTTATAATGCCACGAAAGGGATTAGGGATCGTGTAGAGATTATTGATTTAAGAACCTTGTTTCCTTTAGATGAAGATACCGTAATGAAATCGGTTAAAAAAACAGGTAAGTGCTTAGTAGTAACCGAAGAACCGAGCAATAATAGTTTTGCCAGAGCCTTGGCAGGAAAAATTCAGGAAGTATGTTTCAAGTACTTAGATGCGCCGGTCATGACTATTGGAAGCGAAAACGTTCCTGCCATTCCATTAAACTCAACTTTAGAACAAACGATGATTCCGTCTACCGAGAAGGTAAAAAATAAAATAGATGAATTGTTAAATTATTAACTATTACATTTAAACGCAAAAATGGTTCAAGGTTACACTCAAATTGCTATTGCATAGGATACTTTGTTGTGCGTTCTATTAGTTTGGAGAGTTTAAACCGAGTTTGTTTCCTTCTGTATCTAAGAATAATGCAAAAAATCCATTTTCATCCGCATGGGCAGTTTTGGGAACAATGATTTTTCCACCATTTTTATCAACTTTATCAAGTATGGTTTGAAGATTATCTCCTCCATTTAGATATATGGTTACTCCATTAGCAGAAGTATTGAACCCTTCTCCTTTCGTTATAATTCCCGTAACCATTTGTTCCTCGTATGGAAATATTCCCATTTCTACTCTTGGTATTTCCATTTTTTCAATGTCAATACCCAAAATTGCTTGATAAAAACTAACTGCTCGTGGAATATCCATTGCTGGAATATGCAAGTGCCAAAGTACTTGTTAATCAAAACCCATACAGCATGTAGAAGCTTTTGTACAAATTATTATGCAGCAGGTAAGCCTATTCAAGATATTATGCTATTCTCTGGACATAAGACGGAAAAAGAATTTTACAAGTACATAAGAATTGAAAAAGAGCAAAAGGCTTTAGCTGTTCTACAAAGCGGCTTTTGTGAATAACAAAAAATAAAATATTATTTTGAAAATCAAAATTTGGTATTATCTTTGTAATCATATAAAACTAAATAATGCGTATTGTTACTTATAAACGAATACAGGAATTTGCAATGAAGCATGCAGATGCAGAGACACCTTTAAATGTTTGGTATCATACCACAAATGCCAAAGCTTGGAAAAATCTAAATGATATAAGACAAACCTTTAATAGTGTAGATTATGTTGGCAATAATAGATATGTGTTTAACATAAAAGGTAACGATTATAGACTTGTGGCAATAATCTCGTTTAATGCCCAAAAAGTATATATTCGTTTTATAGGCACACACGCAGAATACGATAAAACTAACGACATAAAAAACATTTAGTTATGATACAAACAGAAAAGCAATATAACGCCATTTTAGAACGCATAGAGGAACTTTTAAAAGATTCTGACAACATAGAGAATCAAAACGCCAAAGGTTATGTAGAGCTTAATATTTTGTCTGACCTTGTTGCTGATTATGAAGAACAAAACTATCCTGTTAAAAAGCCTTCTTTAACAGAGGTGATAAAGTTGCGTATGGCAGAATTGGGTTTAAACCAAAAACGCCTTTCAGAACTTTTAGGAGTTAGTACCTCAAGAGTAAGTGAGTATTTAACAGGCAAAAGCGAACCTACTTTAAAAGTAGCAAGAGAAATAAGTAAAAAATTGAGCATAGAACCGTCTATTGTATTAGGCGTTTAATTTTCCATTAAAAGCATAACAACATAAAGTGCAATTAATTTTTGCACTTTTTTTGTTTAATATTGTGAGTTAACAAGGATCATGCACAAAAGTTGTGTTTAGGCAAAAGTTTTAGTCGATCTGAAAAGAAGGCCAGCCATAGACCTATCCAGGTTTAATACCAATTATGAATTAAAATGAGCTACAGAAAACGACATTGCTTATTTGTTTTAGCCTGCTACGAGTTATTTGCATAGCCTAAGCTATGGAAATGACGAGTAAAGAGAAAAAACGAATTAATGAATGAGTTTGAATAGCGTATTTTAATTCATAATTGGTATAACCCTCCTAAATTTCGACTTTGTCGAAATTATCCTCCCTTTTCAAAAGTGAGGAGCAAGTCCGATTTGTATTTTCGGGTACAGTTTTTAAAATTACCCCACATGTTGATCCAGTAGGGGGCTCCTCTTAAATTTAAAAAAGAGGAGAAGAATTCCAATTTTAAGCTTAAAATTGGAAGAAAGAGGCGTTTTATTTTATGGTACGCTCTAGGTATACTTGGGCCATCTGGATTTACCTTGAAGTGGTTATTATGCACTTGGTCATGGCTCGTTATAAATGATTTCATATCGCACACAACTTTTGTTCTTGATCTGTAATCTAAAATTCTAAATGGCTAATACAATACAAGAATTTATCAATGGTAGAGATTATTAGTATATCCTGGAACTGGACTTGACCATTATAGTATTGCTTTTAAAGCTTACAGAAAAGGAATATAAAAAAGCTGCTTTTGTGCAGCTTTTTTATATATGAAAAATGAATGATTTTTTGATCGATAATTGAGATTTAAACCTGACTGCCGTCAGGCAAGTTGCTCCGAAGCTTGCTTTCAAAACTATTAAGGGTTTTTCTTTATGAATGCTTCGCGAGCTTGCTTAGAGGTAGTTTACTTATCGCTAAGAGTCTTGATGGTATACTATTTCGGGATGTCATTATAATAACATCTTATTGGCACAAAGGCTCTTTGCGTTTTTATTGTTGAGCTCCCGGAGGGTATTTAGTCATGATTTCTGTTACAAACTCTTTAATACGAGCTTCTTTTTTCTCCATATTTCTGCTTAAGTAACCAGTTCCCATGCCTTGCCAAACCAATTCCTTTTTATTGGCATCAATAAGGTCTATATATAAAACACCCTGTGTACTGGTGCTTACACTGGGCTGATTCCAACCCCAGCCCCAACCTGGGCCAAAACCTGCTCCCCAAGGACCAAAACCTCCCCAGCCCCAGCCACCATAACCCCAAGAGTTATTGTAAACGTCTACACGTTGCTGGGATTTTGTAAAGAGACTCACTAATAAATCAGGTTTTTCGGATTTTGTAAAGCCTTTAGCCAATAATTCTGCTTCGATGGCACGGAGAATTCTTCGTTTATCTAAATCACTGATTTCTGCTTTGTCAATACCTGTTTTAAAAAAAGCAAAGGTTTTATATGCTCCAAAATTTGCATTCTTGTCGTAATCTGTTGCAACACGCACAGAACTACAAGAGGAAACCACAAGCAGCAGTGCTAAAAGTGGTAAGGTGTTTAATAGTTTTTTCATAGCCTTTTATTTTAATTCTACATTACACAATTGATCTTAAAATCATTGATTTCAAGCATTTTTTTATTAAAAATAGTATCAATAATCATACCAAGCCTTTGGTATATAGCATTATAGTGGTGTTTGTTATCCTTTGTTCTTATCGTAACCGTATGGACAATGCCTGCATCCGCTTTCACAACAATAGCCTCTTCTTAAGTGGTATTGTTCTGTGAAACAGCGATAACCTTCTGGTGTTAGGTAGTAATCACCTTCTTCAATGGGGATTATTTTTTTCATCTGATTGTATTCATTTTTTTAATCGTCAGATGCGATTTGCATACTAAGGGTCTCAATTGGTATTAGTGGTGCTCATGTCATTTTAAACAAAGATAATATAATTTGGATTGATTTTTGAGTGTAATAAGATATGGTTTTAATTTCAAAATATTTGGTTCCTAAAGGTTATACAGGTTTGACCATTTTTCCTTTTGTGTTTTTGAGATCGAAACATTCAAAAAAAGATGCTGCTTTAATGAATCATGAAAAAATTCATTTAAAGCAACAGTTAGAAATGCTAATAATACCCTTTTACTTAATTTATACTATTGAGTTTTTAGTACGATTATTTCAATATAAAAAATGGAATCTGGCTTATCGTAATATTTCTTTTGAACGTGAAGCTTATGCCAATGAATTTCATCTGGATTATATCAAGCATCGACCATTTTGGCAATTTTTAAAGTATCTTCGCGCTAATGATATTTAAGCTTGGGCATAGTATAAATCAACAAATAAGTGCACCTGATAATAAGGGGGTTGAGTTATTTATAAAAAGAGAGGACGAAATACATCCTTTTGTGTCTGGTAATAAGTACCGAAAGCTTAAATATAATCTTCTTGAAGCTAAAAAAAATGGCTTTAAAACACTTCTTACTTTTGGCGGGGCCTTTTCCAATCATATAGCAGCGGTAGCTTCGGCCGGAAATTTATTAGGCTTTAAGACAATAGGGATTATTAGGGGGGAGGAACTTGAAGATAAAATCTTCGATAATGAAACCCTAAGTTTTGCGAAACAAAATGGGATGCAGTTTAAATTTGTTTCCAGAAGGGATTATAGAGATAAAACAACGGAGGCTTTTTTAGCCAAATTAAAAGAGGTGTTTAACGATTTTTATCTCATTCCGGAAGGCGGTACAAATAACCTGGCAATTAAAGGCTGCGAGGAAATATTAACCGAGGCAGATAACGTCTTTGATTATATATGCTGTGCCGTTGGAACTGGTGGAACCATTTCTGGACTTATAAATTGTTCAAAACCTGGTCAACAAGTTTTAGGTTTTCCGGCCCTAAAAGGTACTTTTTTACGGCAAGATATTAGTAAATTTGTAGCCAGGACCAATTGGGATTTAATAACCAGCTATCATTTTGGCGGGTATGCAAAAATAAATGAGGCGCTGGTGACGTTTATCAATCAGTTTAAAAAAATAAATGGAATTCCCTTGGATCCTGTGTATACAGGTAAGATGATGTTTGGGATTTTTGATTTAATAAATAAGGATTATTTTGAAAAGGGCTCAAAAATCTTAGTGATCCATACAGGAGGTTTACAAGGTATTAAAGGAATGAATTTGGTGTTAAAAAATAAAAATTTATCAATAATTGAATAGAAAAGTAAATAGAATAGCGTTAGTATTATGTTTAGGGTGTTTTCTTTTTAGTTGCCGTTCTAAAAAGGCGGTCATTACAAAAAGACCAAATACGACTACAGTAGAAAAAGGAGGTATCGATAAAGAAGAAACAAAAAAGCCTTCTGGGAATTCGACTAAAGTATATGCAAATGCTACAGAGAGGTATATTGATGATTATAAAGAAATTGCACAACAGGAGATGCGTTTATATGGTATCCCGGCAAGTATCACTTTAGCTCAAGGGGTTTTGGAGTCTGGTTCTGGTAAAGGACGTCTTTCTGTAAAAGCCAATAATCATTTTGGTATTAAATGCCATGGTTGGACTGGAGGCAAAATTTATCACGATGATGATAAAGCCCAAGAATGTTTTAGGAAATATAAAGACGCAAAGTATTCATTTAGGGACCATTCTCTTTTCCTGCAAAAAAAGCGTTATGCCAAGCTGTTCAAGCTTAAAAAAGAAAATTACAGAGGCTGGGCCAAAGAATTAAGAGCAGCCGGTTACGCTACTGATAAAAAATATCCTCAAAAATTGATTGGTATTATTGAACGCTATGAATTGTATAAGTTGGACAAAGAAGTATTGGGAAATTCGTATGAAGAATTTGAGGCACCGATAATTGCAGAGCGTATAACATATACCGTTTCGAAAGGTGATACTCTATACGCCATCTCAAGGAAGTATAATATGACGGTTGAAGAGCTTCAAAAATTAAATGGATTAACAAGTACAGCCTTAAATATTGGGCAAGTATTAGTTGTAAAACCATAATAACCAATTATAAATTTATGAACTATAAAAGAAGTAGCTTACTGTTTGCAGAAGCAGAAAAGGTTATTCCTGGTGGTGTAAACTCACCGGTAAGGGCTTTTAGAGCAGTAGGCGGAACACCTATTTTTGTAAAAGAAGCAAAAGGCCCCTATTTATACGATGAAGACGACAATCGATTAATAGATTATATTAATTCTTGGGGTCCCATGATTTTAGGACATGCCTATGACCCAGTTGTGAACGCTGTAGTAGAGAAAGCAAAAAAAGGGACATCGTTTGGAACACCGACAGAAATTGAGACTAAAATTGCAGGGTTAGCGGTTTCAATGGTGCCAAATATTGATAAAATACGGTTTGTAAATTCAGGGACAGAAGCCTGTATGAGTGCGGTACGTTTAGCACGTGGCTTTACGGGGAAAGATAAAATAATAAAATTTGCGGGCTGCTATCACGGACATAGCGATTCGTTTTTAATACAAGCAGGTAGCGGGGCTATTACTTTTGGAACACCTAACAGCCCAGGGGTCACCAAAGGAACAGCTAAAGATACTTTGTTGGCTCGCTATAACGATATTGAAAATGTCACCCAGTTAATTGAAGCAAATAAAAGCGAGATAGCTTGTATTATTATCGAACCGGTTGCCGGGAATATGGGATGCATTCCGCCTCAAGATGGTTTTTTAAAAACCTTAAGAACGTTGTGTGATAGGCATCATATTTTGTTGATTTTTGATGAGGTGATGACGGGATTTCGTTTAGCGAAGGGTGGTGCTCAAGAGCTCTTTGGTATTGATGCGGATATTGTTTGCTTTGGAAAAGTAATTGGAGGAGGTTTGCCAGTGGGGGCATTTGCAGCCAGAAACGAGATTATGAATTATTTGGCGCCATTGGGGCCCGTGTACCAAGCAGGAACTTTAAGTGGTAATCCACTAGCTATGGCCGCCGGTTTAGCCATGCTAGAAGCATTGAATTGTGATGCTGAAATTTATAATCGTTTAGCTGAAAAAACCGAATACCTACATAAAGGTATTACTAAGGTTTTAAATGATAATAATATTGTTCATACCATAAACAGGGTTGGTTCTATGATTTCGGTTCACTTTGATGACTCTGAAGTCGTGGATTTTGAAACTTCTGCAAGAGGAAATAACGATACGTTTAAGAAGTTCTTTCATGGTATGCTAAGTGAAGGTGTTTATATTGCGCCAAGTGCTTTCGAAACATGGTTTATTACCGATGCTTTAACTTATAAAGATTTAGATTTTACCATTGCTGCGGTAAATGCGGTTGCAAAAACTTTATAAAAAAAGAGCATTTCAAATTTTTGAAATGCTCTTTTCATTAACAAACTAAAACCAACCAATTAACTAAATCTATTTTTGTCTATTCATACCTCTATTTTTGTCTTTTCTTTTGGCAGCCATTTTTAATTGTGCTTTTTCCCATTTTGCATATTGTTCTTTATTTAATATGCTTTTCATTTTGGCTTTCATGGCTATTTTATGGTCTAACCGAGCATTTTCCATTTTAAGACGTTCTTCTTTAGTCGGTCTTTGGGCGGTTCCATTTGCTTTTCTAGCCTTATACTGGGCCATCATTGTTTTACGTAAAGTAGCATTTTCCAGGTTTATTTTTTGAATCTCTTTTTGTTGTGATTCATTTAAATCCAAAAACAAAGTCATTCTTTTTGTTTTCAAAGTGGCTATCTCTTCAGCAGAAAGGTTGTTCATCTTTTGGGCCCGTTCAGATCGGTCTCTTCTTTCCGTTTGTGCTATAGCTTGAATAGATATCAATGCTATGGCAATGATTATTAATTTTCTCATGTTTACCTCTTTTAAGTTATGTGCAAGTAGGACTTTTGATTTTTTAAAAGGTTTAAACGGTCTTTTGGTTTTAACCAAATATTAACATTGTAAAACTTTAAAGTAGTTCGATGTGGGTTTGATAGCATAGAAACTAATTTTAACGTAGATTCCTGTTTTACCGAAACAAGTTCAGCACATGTCGCAGGAATAGCAAAGAGGTCAGATTATTTAAACACGGGAATCTTTAGAGAGATGCCCGTTTGGAAATCTGGAGCATTATTGATCAAAAAATCTTCTTTGAAGTATAGCGATAGTTTATAGTTGGAATGACCATAAGTATAAACAAAAGACCAATTAGATTGTGCTTTGTACAAAGTTACAATACCGTGATGCCAGCCGCCGTTTATCTCTTTCCAGTTGCCTAAAAGCTTAAGATAATCGGCTTCCTTTCTTTTATTGTAACGAGATTGAATTTGGTAGACGATCCCTAATGAATTATAGTGCCCCCTTTGGGTGTATTTTGTTATTTCGATATCGCTCTCAATAGTTGCTAAAAATGGATTATTGCCCAAATCGATAACCTCTTTAAAGTTGATGAGGTTTTTTCGTAAAACGTTCATCCCGACTCCCATATTAAATTCGTAGCTATTACTTAGTCTTAGTTTTTTAATGGCATTTAAAGAAACACCTATATCCAGAGACGCATTAAATTTAGAAGTATTAATACCTAAGTGGCTTCCAAAATTGACAAATATATTTTTAGTTTTATTGATTGAAAGTGTTGGATAATAAAAATGATTTAATTCAATGCCTCCTATAAAGAAATCATTATTATTTAGTTCAAGCGTATTGCCGTTTCTATCAAGGTATTTAAAATGAACTTGGTTTAAACCATAATAACGTCTGCCGAATGGATCTTCTCCCCCTTGTATGTTACTATGAAACCATTCAATGGTCTCATCGCCAGTAAACGGTGAAAAAGGGTACTTTCCTTTAGTTATTAAATAAGATCGTAGTGTAACTCCTAACTCGTTTTTTTTATCCAACGGTATATTTATGCTTAATCTAAATTCTTTTATAACGGCATCAATGATAATATTTAAATAATCGGCAGGGGTAGTTTTTTGATCTATAAAGGTAAAATCCCTATTATACCAAATAAGTTTACTTTGTGCTTCTCTTACGGCTGGGTCTTGTGGAAAATACCCTTCAACAAAAGGATGAAAGTTGTTTCCGCTTATAGAGCTTATAGTGAGTATCGGGTTTTTGAAAGGTCTGTATTTAAAATTCGGGTTAATTCTAGAGCTGAAAATACCAAAATGATGCGTGGTTAAAAGGCTGGGGTTGTCAATGCCGTTTTTTGTTGATAAACTATCTTTTTGTTGGGCAATAACAAGAAGATTACAAAAACAAAAAATAATTAAAAGCCCTTTTTTTAGCATCACATAAAAATAGTTAAAGTTTAAATAATGAATTATTATTTATTTGTTAATTCTTGTTGAGACTGTTTTATTAAATTTAAAGTGGTTGTATATAGGTCTTGATTGTTCATCTTGCCTTTCAGCCAACTATAAAAACTTATTACAAAAATATCTTCTTTGTGTATGGCGACCCAATCAAAAGATTTTGCTACGGTATTTTTGAATTTGCTCGAAGTGACCGCTTCCGGATTTTTATAGTAAGATTCAACAAAACCTAAATAGGTAATAACACGTTGTTGATCGATGCTTTTTAAATATGGGTAATAATTTCTTTTAAAGCTAAGTAGCCGAGACTCTATTAAATCAATATTCTTAAGTTCAATATGAAGTAATATTTCTATTAAATTCTTTTTTATGACCCACTCTTTTCCTGCTTTTTCAGTATACCATTGGTCTGTGTGGTAAAATTTGGAGAAGAGCGTATGTGTTTTTTTTAAATCATTTTTCTGAAAATAAAACATAATAAGACTCAAATGAATATCCAATAATGATTCTGTATCGGGATGCTTGTTGGTCGTTAGGGGTTCCAGAATTTCAATCGCTACTTTTTGCTTATTGGAATAATTATAGTTGAGCGCTATTAGTAAATTATATTTTAGTTTATAAGTATTATAATATTTTTTCTGTTTTAGAAGCATATGTTCATGCATGAGCCTTAAATAATGAAGAGAGTCATTAAACTTTTTGTTCCTAAATAATGTATTAGCTATTAAATATATAATTTGAATGTGATAGAAGAGTTGTTTCTCTTTGTTTTTATGAGTGATTATAATATGATAGGTGTTTATTAAAAAGGGTTCTATTTGCAAATAATCTTTGGTTACAAAAGCCGAAATGCTCACAATGGTTGCTAATTGATACAGCGACTTAAAAGACATGGACTCGTTAATGCTAATGTTATGTTCTTGCAAGGTCTGGTCTAGAACTGTTTGAAAATCGACGACGTCACCCTTATAAGTAATATTGTTTAAGGTATGCTTCATTTTTGCATAGACAATATTGAGTTGGTCTTCTAATTGATGATTTTTTTGATTTTCTTCAAATCTAGTGACAAGGGCCTCCATGGAGATAGATGGATTTGTGTAGGCATACTGAATTTTGGTATGATAAATTTCATTTAACAGAGGAAACAAATAATGCTCGGAAGCCAATACCTCGGCTTTGTCTAAAATTTTATAGGCAACCTTGTATTGTTTATGCTGTAGGAAGGATCTAGAAGCCAATATGTATTTAATGATTTGCATATCTATTGAGTTTTCTTCCTGCAAACTGTTATTTGCAACAAAATCAATAATAGATTGATATAAACGTTTTCTTAAAGCATGGTAAGCATCTTTCTTAAGGCTTCCGTAGAGCTTGAAGCAGATGTCATTAGAATTCAGCTCATCATTTAATAGGTAATTAAAGAGCTGCATATTTTTAGTGTCATTACGTTTGTTTTTTTTGTCTAAATATGCTGTGAATCGCTGTTGATCTTCATAAGAAAAGGTAGAGATTATATCATTTAAGTTAGTCATTAAATCGTCAGTTTTTTTTATTAAACCTTTTTAAATATAATGAATTTAAAATTGTTTGTATAAATTATATCATCAGTTTTAATAAAATATTGTATTTCATATACTGGATAAGTGTTGCAATTTTGTCCTGTAATCAAATCATTAAAACAATAATTATGAATTATCAAACATCAGTTTCAGTAGATGAAAAATCAAAAGAAACAAAAGTTAAAAAGAATAAGAAGGTTTACGATCAAAAACCAACTTCAGCTTTTATAGGAGCATCTTGGTCGGCATTGTTAATAGGGGTGACGTCTTATTGTATTGGTTTATGGAATGCGGAGATGCTATTAAATGAGAAAGGGTATTATTTCACCATTCTTCTTTTTGGGCTGTTCTCGGTAATATCTGTTCAAAAGGCCGTACGGGATAAACTAGAAGACATTCCGGTTACCGATATTTATTATAGTATAAGTTGGTTTACAACAGTGACTTCTATTGTGTTATTGGTTATAGGGCTTTGGAATGCCGATTTACTTTTAAGCGAAAAAGGATTTTATGGTATGTCGTTTCTGTTAAGTGTATTTGCAGCCATTGCTGTACAGAAGAATACAAGGGACATACAGTATATTGACAGAAGTATTGAAGATAAAAATAGTTTTTAGATAGAAATAGTATTCGTCAAAACAGAAATTATAAAGGGTTGTTTTGATGGTTGGTTAGTTAGATAACCCAAAACCTCACAGCCATTTGCTGTGGGGTTTTAAATATTGTAATCATGAAAAAAAATAGAGAACAATAAATTTAATTTTAAGATGAGACCAAACCTCACTAAAGATTTAATAGAATTTTCAGAAACCAAATTAAAAAGACCTGTTTCAAATAAAAGGAGACTAATAGAGATACTGGGCGTTGTTCTAACGGCAATAGGAAAATTTATTTTTATGGACTATCTCGATTGGAGATTGTTTTATGTTGTTTTAGCAACGACATTATGGATTTTATATATTATTTTTAGATATAAAGTTGAAAAAAACGTTATGATGTATTGGGGATTTAGAACAGATAATTTCAAGTACGCTCTAAGGTTAATGATGCCGTTTGTTATTGTTTTAGCCATGTTGTTTCTTGGTATAGGTTATTATCAAAATACGATCAATATAACATGGCATATTTTGCCACTTTTGATTGTTTACCCCATTTGGGGAAGTATCCAACAGTTTTTAATTATTGGTTTAGTTGTAGGGAATTTAAATGATTTGAATCATAAAAAAATAAGTAAAGGCTTCATTATATTTATAACAGCTCTTTTGTTTTCTGTGATTCATTTTCCGTCAACATGGTTGATGATAGGCACTTATGTTCTGGCATTATTTTATGGATATGTGTATTTGAAAGAGAAAAATATATATGTAATGGGCGTGTTTCATGGATGGTTAGGTGCTTTATTTTATTATACAGTGGTTAATAAAGACCCTTTTCAAGAAATATTTTTAAAATTTTTAAATTAACGAAAGTATGAATTCAAAAATTCAAAAAGACATAAAAGAACTTGTTGCAGAACAAGTTATATCGAAAGACACTGCCTCAAAAATAACGTCTTATTATCTGTCAAAACAGCGTCATTCATCAAATAAACTATTTACTGTTTTTGCAGTATTAGGCTCCACATTGGTAGGGCTTGGCATCATATTAATATTAGCTCATAATTGGGATGATTTTTCGAGAACTTTAAAAACGGCTTTTGCTTTTGCGCCTTTAATTATAGGACAAGCAATGGTTGGGTATGCCATTTTAAAAGATAAAAGTGCCACATGGAAAGAAGCTTCGGGAGTATTTCTGTTTTTTGCAGTGGGGGCAAGTATCGCTTTGGTGAGTCAGATTTACAATATTCCGGGAGATTTAAGTAGCTACTTGCTAACCTGGATTTTGTTATGTTTACCACTAATTTATCTTTTAAAATCGAGTGCCTTAGTCATTTTGCAAATTGTTTTTATAACGAGTTATGCTTGCAGTTTAGGTTATTTTTCAGGAAATAAAACGCCATGGGTGTATTTAATATTATTGGCGTCGTTATTACCACATTATTATAAATTATTAAAACAGGGAAAGTTACACAATATCACATCGATTTTAAACTGGCTTTTGCCCTTAAGCTTTGTTATTGTTATGGGAGCTTTTGTTAGGGATAATGGGAATTTTGGATTTTTAATTTATGTTATTTTATTTGGATTGTTATATAATATAGGTAAAATCCCATTTTTTAATGATCAAAAATTAAGACGAAATGGCTATTTGGTTTTAGGTTCTTTAGGAACCGTTTATATGTTACTGTTAACGAGTTTTAATTGGCTTTGGGAAGCTGTTTTTGTCAATAGATTGAATTTTAATTCGCAAGCATTTTACATCGCCTTAACGCTTTTTTGTCTAGCCCTAGCGTTATTAACTTATTCGTATTTAAAAAAATGGATTCGCAATTTTAACCTTTTTCAATATGCCTTTATATTTTTTATGCTCTTTTTTATGATTAGTTTGGTTAATACGGGACTTTCTGTAATACTAATAAACCTGCTAATTTTAATATTGGGAATCATGGCTGTAAAAATTGGAGCAGCCACCTATCATTTTGGGGTCTTAAATTACGGTTTATTAATAATTACGGTACTTATTGCCTGCCGTTTTTTTGATACGGATATGAGCTTTGTGCTTAGAGGGCTATTATTTGTAGGTGTCGGTGTTGGTTTCTTTGTAACCAATTATATTATGCTAAAAAAACAAAAAACTTTAAAAACGCAAAAATGAAAACAATACATATATTCACAATATTTATAATGGTAGTATTGATACAATTATTTGTGCCTTCTCAAATGATTTTTAATCAAGAACTTATTTTGAAAAAAGGTAAGGTGTATAAGTTTAAAACACACCCTGTTGATCCAACAGATCCTTTTAGGGGCAAATATATAAACCTTAATTATGAGATTGGTTCTTATAAAACGACAGACTCTTTATGGCAACGAAATGAAGATATCTATGTTTATTTAACTAAAGACAGTTTAGGATTTGCAAAAATCGATACTATTGGTAGAACTTTAAAATCAAATAATAAAAATGACTACATAAAAGCTAAAGCAGGATGGTATTCAAGTTATTCAAATACATTAAGCATAGAATTTCCTTTTGATCGCTATTATATGGAGGAAACCAAAGCGTATAATGCTGAGGTAGCGGTGAGAAATAGGCAACGTGATTCTCTACCACATAATACCTATGCCTTAGTTTATGTTAAAGATGGAGCGGTCGTTTTAAATGATGTTATCATTGATGACATGTCGATTAGGAATTATGTAGAAAATGGTAGCTCGAAATAATTAGCTTCATTTATCGTATCTTAGTATTCTAACGCTTTTACCATGCCTTATTGGTTGTACATTACGATACTTGTTTTAATTGCTTACATAGCAATAAGTATCGCTTTGTATTATTTGCAGGATTATTTGTTGTTTAAACCAGAAAAACTTCCCGGGGATTTTCAATTTAATTATAAAAATCAAGACTTTAAAGAGTATAATTTAGAAACAAGGGACGGAGCGGTAATCAATGGTATTCGATTTTTCCCCAAGGGCGTGAGCAAAGGTGTTGTATTGTATCTTAAAGGGAACTCTAAAAGTATTAAAGGGTGGGGGAAGTTTGCTGTCGATTTTACTAGGCATGGTTATGATGTTTTAATGGTAGATTACCGTGGTTTTGGAAAAAGCACAGGGAGACGTTCCCAAAAAGCCATTAAAAGAGATTTGCAAGAAGTTTATAATAAGATAAAAGAACTGATAACCGAAGACAGAATTATACTTTATGGAAGATCTTTAGGATCTGGGTTTGCTGCTAAATTAGCTTCGATGAATCAACCTAAAATGCTTATTATGGATGCGCCTTATTATAGTTTAACAAAAGTAACAGCGCGTTATGCCCCTTTTATGCCCCTGTCTATATTAATAAAGTACCCATTACCAACCTATAAATGGTTAAAGTATGTGCAATGCCCAATACATATTATACATGGTACAAATGATTCCCTTATACCTTATAAAACAAGCGTTAAGTTGTCTCAGGTAAATCCTAAGCGAACCAAGTTGCATTCGGTAATTGGAGGTGGACATAAAAACTTAAATAATTTTGAATCGTATCATAAAATGATTCATGAAATTCTGAACAGAACCCCAGAAGACATAGATTTATTAACAACGAGTATTCATGTTAAACACGCCTCAAAAAAAAATAAAACGAAAGCTTAGAAAAGCGAGTTTTGTTTTAATAAGCTTATATATAATGATTGGTACATTGTTATACTTCATGCAGGAAAAAATGTTATTTCATCCTACGGTGTTATCGCAAGATTTTAAGTTTGAATTTTCATACCCTTTTGAAGAATTGTTTTTTAAAACAGATGACCATGCTGTTATTAATGCCGTTCATTTTAAAACCGAAAACCCTAAAGGCGTTGTGTTGTATTTTCATGGAAATGCTGGTGATTTATCTCGATGGGGGATCATTACAGGATTTTTTGTAGAAAAGCAGTATGATGTTTTGGTGATGGATTATAGAACATTTGGTAAAAGTACTGGCAAATTAAGCGAAGCGGCCTTGTATAATGATTCGGAGTATTGTTATAATTATTTAAAAAAGTACTATTCAGAAAGCGATATAACAGTTTATGGAAGATCGCTGGGAACAGGAATAGCTACGTATGTAGCTTCAAAAAATAACCCAAAACAATTAATATTGGAAACACCATATTATAGTATAACAGATGTGGCAAAATCCAAATTCCCCATTTTTCCCGTAAAATATCTTTTAAAATATAAATTGCCAAGCTATCGTTTTATAACCAAAATAAATTGTCCCATATCTATATTTCATGGCACTAATGACCAAGTCGTACCTTATAAATCGGCAAAGGAGTTATTTGAAGTAGCCCCAACACAGACTGTTTTTACAACCATAAAAGGGGGAAACCATGGTAATCTATCAACTTACGAGGCTTTTTTAAAAGGGATGAATCGGGTTTTGTTTTAGGTATGAGGTATTAGGGATTAGGTGTGAGGTGTTAGAGGAGGCATATCTTTTTGAAATTTAGTGCTTCGTAGGCTTGATTCGGGGACGTCTATTTAATAAACTTTTTTCCCCTTGTTTGGAGTATAAATTCTTAAAAAATTAACACTTGTGTTCTTGGTCTCTTAAATAAAACATAAAACATAAACTCACAGTGTTAAAAATTTCTAAACCTATGTCATTACTTTCAGAAAATGCATCAATTTTGCATTGTAAATTAGAAATCTATTTTAATTATTATGATAAAATTAGTCTTTGTTTTTAGTTCGTTACTTGCGTTAAATACAGTGGGTATCCCAAGTGAGAATACAGATAGAATTAAAACATCTATTGATGAAGATGAAAATCCCTATTTAGATGTTGGTAGTATTGAGGTTTACGAAATTGAAGAAGACGTAGACTTAGGCTTTAATACAAAAGATTATTTGCCGGAAAACTTTAATCCTTTAAAAGGGAAAGGAGATTTAGATTGGAGCACAATAGAAATTTACAAAATTGAAGAAGACGTAGACTTAGGTTTTAATACCAAAGATTATTTGCCAGAAAACTTTAATCCTTTAAAAGGAAAAGGAGATGTAGAATGGGGAGCAATTAAATTAGCTGAAATAGAAGAAGAAGTTGAGATAGGTTTTGATACAAAAAAATATTTACCTGTAAATTTCTCTCCCTATAAAGGAGTGAGTTAAAATCATAGTTTGTTTACATTAAATTGAATGTAGTTAGTTTGGTTAGTTAGTTAAAAGCCAGTAATGTGAAATTTACTGGCTTTTTTGTTTTAATCTCATTCATCTCATTTTGGAAATGTTTTTTAGAAACCCTTTTTCCTTATCATTCAGATTTTCAAGAATTCCCACTCAGCCATAAAAGCTTATGTTTTCATTATCCTTATGCACAAGAACGATTAATGGATATCCATTTTTTGCCTCAACCATTTCCAAGTCATTTTCAATTCCAGTTATTTTGAAGTTTATTTGGTATCAGATTTGCATAGTTTATAATTCCTTGAACCTCATGAAATTCCGATTCCTTAAAGTCAGAATATTTTTTTTCAGACTCACAAGAAAAGAGTCCAAAACTCAATATTATTAATATGATTTGCGTTTTTCTCAAATTACTTACAGCGTTTGGTGTAAGAACTGTTGCGTGGTTAAGCCTGTAAGTTAGCAAAAGAAAAACAACGTTAGGAAAGTCCGCAGGACTTTCCGATGAACACTGACCTAGCAATTGTTTTTACACAGCTTACCACACGTTTTTTCTCTTTAATTTGCTTTATCATCAAATTCAGTAAGCGTTTCATTTATACCTTTAATTCTTTTAATCCAATTTCGGCTTGATAGATATACCAAAAACAGTAAAGTTATAATCATCCCAGCAAGCACGAAATATTTTTCTTGCGTAAAGTTAATTGACGAAGTAAAAAATGAGATAATTGCTGAACCAAATAAAAATGAGGTTAGCAAAATCAAAATTGCCATCTGCTTTAGTTTATTATGAAAACTGATTAGAGATTTTTTCAAATTGCCTTCTTTAATAGGGTTTCTCAATACAAGCCAACCAAGAAAACGAACAATAATATATGTAGTTGTAGTAACAATTAAAAGAGCATTAGCCCATAGAGGCTTTGTAACACCGTCAAGACCTTCGTAAAACACAGCTAAAAATATTATAAGTAAAACAGCTTCAATTATAAACTTAATCCTGATTTTTTTTATGTTGGGATGATTTTTAATTTCAGTCATTTTCAATAATTCGGTCTTATCTCTTTTGCCTTTACCAGCATTTTTCCAGTTTGATTTTATGTTTTCTAATTCCATTGGTTTCTATTTTAAAATGTTTTTGAGTTTTTCTTTAATCCTATTGACTTTGACACCAACATAATTTTCGGTTATTCCTGTGATTTCAGCGATTTCCTTGTATGGATAGTCCTCTAAATACAAAGCTATAATTGCTCTATCGACCTTGTTCAAAGTTCTGATTGCTTCAAACAATCGTTCCTCATTTTCAGAAGGCATATCAGCGTGATTTTGTTGACTGCCTTTAGGAATGTGATCTTTAAATTCGAGTTCTATTTTGTTCTTTCTAAAGATTGCTATGGCCGTATTTAATGCTATTCGATACATCCAAGTACTTACTTTTGATTCTTCACGGAATTTTGGATAAGCTTTCCATAATTGAAGTACGATTTCTTGAAATAAATCTTCTTGGTCTTCTTTGGTATCTCTATACATCCCGCAGACTTTATAAATGATGCCTTGGTTTTCTTCCACAATTTTCAAAAAAGCCGTTTGCATTATTTATTATCTTTTTTGAATTGGAATGATTTACCCATTCCGTTTGCTGTTAAACCTGTAACCACATTGATATCATTAACTGCAAAAGTGAATTCTATTTCTACTTTTTTACCAAAAAACTGATGATTTCCTTTTGGATAAATTTCAAAGGGTGGATTTTCTCCAAGTTTTGCATAAAGACTATTCTCGGCTTTAATTATGTTTAGCACCATTTTGTTTTCTTCCGTAATGAACTCGCCAATATACATTTCGAGGTCTATAGGCTTTTCTGAAACTTTTTCTATCGATGGCATTTGAAACGGTTTCCCAAAGACAATTTTCTCAACGTCTGATGCAATATTGGTTATTGGTAATGTCGAAACATTACTTAAAATAATGATGCTCGTTTTATCATTATCTGCATATATTGATGTAAATGTAGAGTAGCCCCAGGTCCCGCCACCGTGATAGAATTTTTTTGGTATATCAGAATTCAAATACCAACCATATCCATAACTATTACCATTCTTTGACTTTGAATTGGTTGTTTTGGCAAACACAATTTCTTTACTTTTTTCGCTCAAAAGTGAATTTGAGAAGAAACTGTTGTTCCATTTTAATAAATCCGTAGTGGTCGAATACATATCACCAGCTCCTTTTAGCATTGAATAATTGCGATATGGTGCGACCACTAAACTATCATCGGTAACCAAATGATAGCCCGAAGCCATTTGTGGGATTATTTTTAAGTTGTCAACGATGCCGGTTTCTGTCATTTGCAGTTTATTCAAGATTTTATCCCTCAATATATTCTCAAAACTGTTTTTATAAACGTTTTCGAGTATTGATGCTAAAAGATAATAACCCAAACTTGAATATTGCATTTGTGAACCTGATTCAAAAAGCAAATCAAGTGTATTTATTTCCTCAATCGCTTGTTCTCTTGTTGTTTGTAATTTTGATTTTGTCTGCCAATAATCCTTGATACCTTCATTGTGTGGTAGTCCCGAAGTATGATATAACAATTGCTCGATAGTTATATTTTTAAATTTAGGCGATAAACCATTTAGATAGCCGCTGGCTTTATCCTGAACATTTAATTTTTGCTCTTCCTGTGCGATAGCGATAAGCGTTCCAGTAAAAGTTTTTGTAATGGATGCTATTCGATATTTAGCTCCGTTTTTCAATTTGACACTATTTTCATAGGATGCCATTCCCACCGTTTTTTGAAAGATGATATTGTTTCCCTTTGCTACAAAAATTTCTCCGTTGAAACCCTTTTTTAGATGAATAGCGTTAAGATAAGTGTCAAGTGTTCCAACATCTAAAGATTCTTTTTGTTGGGATTTTACTGTTAGCGATAAGCCAAACAATAGGGTAAGTGCGAATAATTGTTTTGTGAATTTCATAAGACGGCCATTTAAATTTTATTTTCTATATAGGTTGTCTCAAAAGTTCAAAATCTTACAAACGATTATTTTTTTGGTAAGGATGAGTCTTTTTTTAATGTGTGGTAACTAGTGAATAAACACAATTGTATTTATATCCATTATCTATATCCTTTCAAATGTAAAGAAAATTCTTATTTTTTTTTTTAAAAGTATTTAACCTAATTAGAAGAAAAAATTGAGTGACGATTTCGTGACCATAAATTCGTTGTAATCTGCTATAATATGCAACAAAAAAGGATTCACAATAAAGTAAATCCTTTTTAAATGATACTTAAATACTGAAACGGGGTCAGTATAACAGATACATCATAAAACCTCTATAAATAAGCCTTCTTCATTTTTAGCCACTTTGGCTACTTTCTTTCCTGTCAGGCTTTTAATGGTCTTGTCCCATTTTTTATTACTTAGTCCTGATTGTCCTTTAAGGGCGTTTAATTCTATAGGAGAGTTGGCTTTAAGTATATTAAAAACTGCTTTTTCATCCTCGCTCATTTCAACCGTCTTTTTTTCAGGTCTCATTTGTGGGAAGAATAAAACTTCCTGTATCGATTGGTTGTTGGTCAAAAACATAACCAATCTATCCATGCCGATCCCCATACCGGATGTTGGTGGCATCCCATATTCTAAAGCACGTAAAAAATCATGGTCAATAAACTCGGTAGCTTCATCATCACCTTTGGCAGCTAATTTAAGTTGGTGCTCAAAACGTTCACGTTGGTCAATAGGGTCATTAAGCTCGGAATAGGCATTAGCAATTTCTTTGCCACAAACCATGAGCTCAAAACGCTCTGTTAAATCAGGGTTTTCCCTATGTTCTTTACATAACGGGCTCATCTCTTTTGGGTAGTCTGTTATATAAGTGGGTTGTATGTAGTTGCCCTCACATTTTTCTCCAAAAATTTCATCAATAAGCTTGCCTTTGCCCATGGTATCATCAACTTCAATACCTAAACCTTTAGCAGCTTGTCTAATGTCCTCTTCGGTTTTTCCAGTGATGTCAAATCCTGTAAAATGCTTAATGGATTCGGCCATAGTAACACGTGCATATGGTGCTTTGAAATCTATTTCATGGGCACCAAAAGTAGCTTTAGTAGTCCCATTTACGGCTATAGCACAATATTCTAATAAACGTTCGCAAAAGCCCATCATCCAATTGTAATCTTTGTAAGCGACATAGATTTCCATAGCAGTAAACTCAGGATTGTGCGTTCTGTCCATGCCTTCGTTTCTAAAGTTTTTAGAGAACTCGTAGACGCCATCAAAACCACCAACAATCAATCGTTTTAAGTATAGTTCATTAGCAATTCGCATGTATAATGGAATATCTAAAGCATTGTGGTGCGTTATAAAAGGACGCGCTGCGGCACCACCAGGTATGGGCTGTAATACAGGTGTTTCGACTTCAAAATAGCCCGAGTCATTAAAAAACTGACGCATAGCATTAAACAATTTAGTACGTTTTACAAAAACGTTTTTTACATGTGGATTCACTACTAAATCCGCATAGCGTTGCCTGTAACGTTGTTCGGGGTCTGTAAAAGCATCGTGCACATTTCCATCGGCATCCGTTCTTGGTAAAGGCAATGGTTTTAAGGCTTTGCTAAGTAGCGTAAAATCTTTTACCCTAACACTTTTTTCGCCAACTTTTGTCGTGAATAATTCGCCTTCAACACCAATAAAGTCACCAATATCCAAAAGTTTTTTATAAACATTGTTGTATTTACCTTTATCGTCACCTTGACAGATTTCATCTCTATTAAAATACACTTGTATTCTGCCTTCACTATCTTGTAGCTCGGCAAAACTGGCATTTCCTTGAATACGTCTGGACATCAACCTGCCTGCTATAATAACCTGGCTTCCTTCCTTAAAGTCTTGTCTTATTTGTTTAGAATTATGCGATACGGTATACAAATCTGCCGGATATGGATTAATACCTATTTCACGTAATTTTACTAACTTTTCTCTTCGTACAAGTTCTTGTTCTGATAATTGTGACATACTCAAAATGCTGTGTAAATTTTAAAGACGCAAAGATAATCATTTGATTTGCGATTTACGATTATTGATTTACGATTTTTTTGCTGTTATCATAGGAAGGCTATCTATTGGAATCTCTTTGTGTAGTATGAAGAAATGAGCTTCCCCAATTATTTTTAACAGACATTGTAACAAAGTAAAAATAATGACGTCCTATAATTAATCATCAATCTATACTGGAACTCGTGTGAATGGCATAGCCCATGTATGTTTCAGCATTAAATAAAATCAAAGTATGAGTTTTTGGAGAGTTTTACTGTCTATTATTTGTCCGCCTTTAGCAGTTATAGATAAAGGTTGCGGCTCCATTTTTATAGTCTTTTTATTATGGCTTTGTGGTTGGGTACCAGGTGTTATTGCAGCTCTGGTTATTATTAATAACCCCAATAGATAAAAGTGTATATTTGTTCTCATAAATTAAAACCCGTTTTGAGGATTAGAACTTCGTTACGAAGCTTGAAGATACAATAAAAACTGGTGTTTTCTTAAATTTCAGCGTAGCACCGCTACGGTTAAATTAAAAAACGCAACAAAATGTCTGTTTTTGTAACAGTTTCGAGATATAGTAGAATTTCTAATGCATAAGCGGGTTAAGACCCAAAATTTAATTAAATGAACAGATTTTATACCCTTATCGTTTTTATTATTTCTATTAGTTTTACTAGTTGTCAATTTTCCGAAAACATCTATATAAATGAAGATGGTTCTGGCAGAATGGAATTTTCTTTTGATGGTACCCAACTTATGCAAATGGCAGGGGAAGAAATGGCAAAAGGTAAAGAAGAAGCTATAGATTCGACCTTTAGCTTTAAGGAATTATTTGATGCAAAGCGTGATAGTATTTCTAAATTAACAGAAGAAGAGCAATTAAAGTTAAAGAAGTTGGAACCATTTAGTATGCATATGGTTATGAACCCACAAACTTCGGAAATGAAATTTGATATGTTTACGGATTTTAAAGAAGTAAGTGAACTTCAGGATATGTTTAAGGCCATGAACAGTTTTAGTGATTTAGAGAAAGGAAAGCAAGGTAACCAATCTAATAGTCCTGCCAATCCGTTTTCGTCTCCTGAATTGGGTGAAAGTACTACGTTAGAGTATAATTTTAATGGGAAAACATTTAAGCGTGTTGCCAAAATAATTGATAAAGAAGCTTATAAAAAGGCAACAGATAGTGTGGGAGAGATGGCCGTTATGTTTGGTTCTTCAATGTATAAGTTAAACTACCATTTTCCTAAACCGATTAAATCTGTATCGAATGAGAAGGCGCTATTTAGTGCCGACAGAAAAAGCTTTACGGTAGAATTTGGGTTTATGGAATATCTATCGAACCCCGAAGCTTTAAATGTAGAGGTTGTATTAGAGAATTAGTATTTTGAATAAACAAATTGCATTACAGGATTTAGGTTTTAAAGACTATAAACAAACCTGGGATTACCAGGAAATGTTGTTTAAGGATATTGTAGATACCAAAATTAAGAATAGGCGAGAGGAAGCTGGTTTACAGACCAAGAATCACTTTTTGTTTGTGGAGCACCCACACGTATATACTTTGGGTAAAAGTGGCGATTTATCCCATCTGCTTTTAAACGAAGAACAACTTATTACAAAAGGGGCGACTTTTTATAAGATTAATCGTGGTGGTGATATCACATATCATGGTCCGGGCCAAGTAGTCGGGTATCCTATTTTAGATTTGGAAAATTTTTTTACCGATATACACAAGTACCTTCGTTTTTTGGAAGAAATGATTATTCTAACGCTTGCGGAATATGGTTTGAAAGCAGCACGTAGTAAAGGTGAAACGGGTGTTTGGCTAGATGTAGATACGCCATTTGCACGTAAAATTTGTGCCATGGGGGTACGGGCAAGTCGATGGGTAACCATGCATGGTTTTGCACTCAATGTAAACACTAATTTGGGTTATTTTGATCATATAATCCCTTGTGGTATTCGAGGTAAGGCAGTAACATCTCTAAATGTGGAGCTTGGCGTGAAAGAGGTCGATATGAGTGCCGTAAAAGAAAAGCTTCTAAAACATTTTATGCACCTTTTTGAGGCTGAGTTTTTATAAATTCACCCAACACCAGTTATTGGCTAAGCTTCTGAATTAAAGAACACCTTATAATAATGCATTTTTTTCTCATCATCGAAACCACGTTCTAAATATTCTGTAGAGGCATCAGGTGCATCAATATCTAACTTAATTTGTATGTTCGTATCTAATTTAATATCAGTTTTGATCTTTTTCTTTTCTTTGGTAACAACGCGTTCGGCAACATCAAATTGATTTCTGATAACCAAATTTTGTTCGCCTTCATATTCTTTTTTATAATCTTCAAACTGCCTTATTTGTTTTTCACCTTCAAAAATGCCTTCTTTAAAACGTTCTATGTTCACTACTTCATTTTCTTTAAAGAAATCAATGGTTTTAGCTAAAAAAGCATTCTGCTCCTGTGAACCATAGTTGGTTTTTAAAACCTCTGTTGAGAATTCTTTACAAAGCTCAATATATTGTTGCGTATGATTATTGGCATCATCAGCATATTTAATATTTAAAAACTGATTGATCCAATATTGTGCGTCATAACTATTATTGTCTACGCTTAAAATAATAGGGCCTTCGGTATCACTTTGATTTAAAATCAAGCAGCCTTTATCTACTTTTTTAGAGCTAATCCCTTTTTGTACCAACACATCGTAACTCTTATCCTCTAAATAGGTTTGAAAGAAATTAACCTTGCTCTCTATTTTAAAGATGCCAATAGCATTGGTGGTCATATCTTGGTATTCAATGCCTTCAAACATCACAACCATAACATCTCCCGTTTTTATGTTGGCCGAGGTAGATTGCTCGAATAAATGAGTTACAATATGCTTTGAAACATCTATAAAAGCATCTTCATCGCTAAATAGTTGTGAGCAATAACTATTAATTTCGTTTAAAGAAATATTGGCGTGATGATTAAATCGATAACTTTGTACTACGCTCCCAAACGGACGGAGTAAAAAGGGGAGCATTAAGTCGTAACTGGCTTCATCAAAATCGACCGTATTCTCAGAAAAAGCATTTTTAGTATCGTTAAACTTATTTCCAACTTTATGAATAATGAATTTTGAAATAGAGGCGTTTTTTCTTGAGATCATGTGTTGTTTATTAAGTATGCAATACTATTAAAATAATTAGAATTATACTATGTCTTGTTAAAAATTACTATGATACTATTCCTGCCTTAAATTTACTCATTAAAACAGAAAATAATAGCCTAATATTAGAAACTTAGCCTAGCTACGGTTTCTTTTTCTATTGAAGTAGAAAGTAAAAAGGGGCGTTTTATTGCGGTCATTTCAAACAAGAAACGGTTTTACTTTATGTTCATAAAAAAAGACATGTACCCCGCTATCTCGTCGTGTGCCAGTAGGAACTGTGTATAAAAGCAAAAAAGAACGCCAAAGCAAATGCTTTGACGTTCAAGACCTGGGGACTTCAGATTTGGTTGTCGTTATGTTTTGAATTTATTGAATAGGGCACAGCCTATTGATTAAATTTTCATTTTAAGAAATGTCATAAAATCTTTGGAAATTTTATTGTAAATAATTGATTAATAGCAGCCTTAAAGATAAAAATTAGTTTTTCATATACAAAGATTTTGCTAAGTTTATACTTATATATAAACTTATAAGCAAATATTTGCAGAATTCAGCTACAAATCAATTGATCTGATATAAAATAATAGAATTATTTTCTCCTTTACTCACAAACTCAAGGTTTCTATCTTTATCAATATTATCTAATATTATGGGTGAGTTTCCATATACCGGGAAATTGGGTAGTGATTTTGTTTGGCTATCATAAAGGTAAATTTTATGAGCTTGTTTATCTGTAAGTGCTACATAAATTTTATCATTAATATAGAATAGTCTAGGTGCAGAGTAATCGCCATAATCAAGTTCTATAGACTTATTTTTAATAGACAATTTATTTTCATCTAACAGTATAAGGGTTTTGCTTGAAGTTTCTAAATAATGTTTTTCTGATAAGTTTAAGTTTTTAATGGATGTATGTCCTCTTGTGTCTATAGTTATTAAATTTCCGTCTGAGGTTGTGGTCGTAAAACTGTCTTTGTATAAAAAGATAGGCTGATTAGAGTACGAGGTAGAGGTTTTTGGAGTTACTCTGGTCTTACCAGTTCGATCTAAAATATAAAGTTTGTTATGAGTTTTAAATGTAATATAATCTTTAGTGCCAATTCTAAAATGTTTTGGCCGACATATTATGGCATTGTTTGCAGATTTAAATGTAAATCCGTTTACAATTTGCGCTTTTACGTTGTACATCAAAACATTTTTGCCTTGAGTTACCAATAACCTGTAGTTTTTATTTTTATCGTAATCAAAAACTGCGAGAGGTTGGGTGATTGTGTTGTTAAATTTAATTGGGAAAGGTGCAACACTCTTACCATTTCTATCAATAACATGAATGCTGTTTGAGGTAGCAAAAGCTAGTTGTAATCGTCCGTTTTTATAAATATCAATTTGTTCAATAGCCCCTAATACGGCACTTTGCATTTTCTTTTTCCAAAGAATTTTTCCTTTATTCGAAATTAAATATAGGTTGTTGTTTATGTCTTGTACGACAATCTCTTTTTGTTTAGTAATGTGATTTTTTACAAATTGAGGATTGGTTAATAGGTCTGTGCCTAACTTAATATTTAGTTCTTCAGAAACAGAATTTAATAATGCTCTGGCTTTACTCTTTTTTATGATGCCATTTACATGAGCGAAATTAGTCTCGTAGATAAATTGTAATGCAGATGCATTGTAATTGGTCAACTCATTATTTAAGTCTCCTTTTAGGTTTTTATTTAAAATAGTCTTTAAAGAAGAAAGGTTTACAACCTGTAGTAATGATGATGCGTCACTTAAATGGTTTTTTATATCTTGAAAATACACTTTCTCATTTAGTGTGGTTTCGTTTTGGTAATTAGCAATGATATTTTGGAGCATATCTGTGTTGTCGGCAAACACAAAAAAATTATCTAGAACACAGTATTTGTTAGCTTTATTGAATGACACTAAAGGAGCAAATGTTTTAGTAAATAAGTGTGGACCACTAAAACTAAAAATAGTAACGCCTCTATAAGCATCTATAGTGTTTTGTTCGCTTAAGAGAGCATCTTTGGTGGCAATGATATCAAGGGAATTTAATACAATAGCACTATCTTTTCCTTGATAAATAATACCAACTTCAACAATGTCATCAAAAAGCATGGTTGTGTTGGTTATAGAATCATTGTCATTATACTTGGCCAAATTGGTTTTAAAGGTTTTATAGTCATTAAAAGTAAAACTCATAAAACCATCACTATTTGAAGGAGTGATACGGTAAGTTTGATTTTCCTGAGGGATGGTGTTCTTAAAGATATTAATTAAACTTTTCGATGAGTCTATGGCTTTAGTAATGCCATTAAAAAGCAGTTCATCCTGATCTATATCAAGATCAACAGCTATATAATTAGTAAATGTTTTAAGAGAAAGTGAATCTTCAATAAAAAACGATTCTAAAAATGTATGGTCAGATTTAAGAATAGCCGAGACCGTTTTATCGTCGCTGGTTATATTATAGATTTTCTCCAGTTCAATATCTATTTTAGTGTTACTAAAAATAGCATTGACCATCTCTTTTGAAGAAGAAGCGAAAAAGGTGCTATCTATAATAGTACTATAAAATGTATGATTATTTAATGTGGATTTCGTTATTGTTTTGTTTTTATAAGACAGCGTTTCCTCAATATAGTTTGGTAACGAATCGGTTTCAAATAATTGTTGATTGTGTTTTGTTATGATTGCATATTGTAAACTGTCTTTTAAATCTTTCGAAAAACAAATTAATATATCGCTTGTAGGCTTTAAATAAGATAAGCTATTTAATGTGTTTTCTAAGTTTTTGTACGAATCTGTTTTAGAAACTTTTTGTAAAAAATCACTATTGTTAATGCTACTTTTTAAATTCTCAAGATTTGAGGTTTTTAAAATTATGGAAGTGTTTTTTGGTGCAAAATCGATAAGTTGTGAGCGGCTTGTTTTGATGTTTGAACAGTTAAAAACCAGTATAAGGAGTAGGGAAAAACAAAAGACTCTCATAAAACGTATTAATTTTTACAAACCTACATATTTTTCATCGAAGTCATTTAAACTTTTTTGATTGAAGTAAAAAATAGTCATAACGATTTGAATGTAAAATGTGGTATTATACCCGTTTTAAAATAGCCAGATAAAACACCGCCATTTTTTATAAAGGCGAGAGCGTGTAAATTTTAACGAGCAATTTTAAGTTAGAAATGGCATTAAATGTCTAATCTTAATTGTTCGGGTAAAAGCCTAAATGATTTTCTGTGGTATTTTGTGATACCGTATTTTTTTATAGCATCCCGGTGTTCTTTAGTTGGATAGCCTTTATTTTGCTTCCAATTATACATGGGGTATTCTTCGTGAATAGTATTCATATATATGTCACGATGTGTTTTTGCTAAAATGGAAGCTGCTGCAATACTCAAATATTTTCCATCACCTTTGATGATAGTTTTAAAAGGGATATCATTATAAGGCTTAAATTTATTGCCATCTACAATTATAAATTGTGGTTTTTTACTCAAGAGGTCTATAGATTTATGCATAGCCAAAATAGAAGCATTCAAAATATTAATACTATCAATTTCTTCTTGAAATATATGTGCTACGCCAAATGTTATGGACTGTGTTTCAATAATTGGCTTTAAAAGGTCCCTTTTCTTTTCACTAAGTTGCTTAGAGTCATTTAGTATCGAATTTTCGAATTTCTTAGGTAAAATAACAGCCGCAGCAGTAACGGGACCAGCTAAACAACCACGTCCAGCTTCATCTGTACCACATTCTAAAGAATAGTTGGAATGATTGATTAATAACATTCAAATAAGAATATTTTTCAAATTTATAATTTTATGTACCAATTATTATGCTTTTCTAGATAAATTTATTTCTTTTTATAAGAATATACTGGTGCATATTATTAAATAATTTTTTTTAAGCCTTAATTGTATTAATAATTTAAAAATTAATAGGATATTATAATAATTTGATAATTATAAAACCAGGGATTAGTGAGAAATTATCACTTTTTATGAGTTTTTTTTGTTTTTTTAATATAATATTAAGATGTTTGCAATCGACTAACTCAAAATAAATATTATAAGCCTTATCTTTATATGAAGGGCTAAATATTTAAAAAGAAAGCCAGCAGTTATAGCTGGCTTTCTTTATTTTAAAGAATTTTCGCTAAATCGTTTAAAGTTGGATTTTAAAAATCTTCAGATTAAATAAACGTAGTTATATTAATTAAACTTGTAATTTTTTCTAACAAAAAAAATTAAAATGATAGAATTATTTATTTTAGTCCTAAATGATTTTTGATTTTTTGATTTTAAATATTTTTTACCTTTTTTCGCAAAGAAAAGGAGTACATATTCAATACTGAAGTGACTTAGACTTTTTTAATTGAACCGACAAATAATAATTTCTTGCCTGCCGGTAGACAGACAGGTATTCCCAAATGAAGTCTTTTAGAGTAGCAAAGGATCGCTGAAGTAATAAAAAAATATGGAATATCTCTACTTGTGAGCAGACAAGAAAAGGGGTTTTACAGCCAATATAATAAGTTTAAACACTTTATTGATTAACATATATTAATCTAAAATGTGTCTATATTGCATTTAATGAGTACTATAAAGAAAACAATGGAGGAAGAAGCAGAAGCTATTTGGATGAGATTTATAGATGGAGATAGAAGTGTCTTTACATTTATCTATAATTCAAATGTAGATGCTTTGTTTTCATATGGCATGAAGTTAAATTCAAATAAGAGTTTTGTGAAGGATTGTATTCAAGATGTTTTTTTAGATATATACGAGCACAGAAAGCAGATTTCCAGGCCTAAAAATATTAAGTTTTATTTATTTAAGGCTCTAAAGCATACTATGTTTAGGGAATTGAAGAAAGAAAGAAAGAAAAGTGGTTTGCCAGAACAAGGAAACCTGTCTTTTTTTACAGAATATAATATAGAAACCATAACTATAAATAAAGAAGTTATAAAACATCAAAAAAAACTTGTTACAAAAATAATTAAGGAGCTAACCCCTAAACAGCAAGAGATACTATATTTAAGATTTATGAAAGGATTCAATTATATTGAGATTTCAGAAATCACAGGTATTAATCATAACTCTGTACGTAAGCAGGTTTATAGGTCTATAAAAAACATACGAAAAAATCTTCTCTTAAATAATATTACAAATTCAGGTATTTATTCTTTTTTGTTAGTGGCTTTCCCAGATTAAGCAATATTCCTTCCTGTGCTTAAATTGCCCAATCAAAGCATACTTTCTTGCGTTATACCAGTTCTGATTTAAATTTACTCAAAAGAAAAGTAGTAGATTTTTGACTTGGATGAAAAAGAAAATACTGCCGTCATATTAGTCCTGATATAAAACTGTTCAAAAAACATAGAGCGATTATTTACATAAGCCAAAAAGAGCATGCAAGCTATAGCCATAGCTCAATATCGTCAGGTTAAGAAAAAAGAGTTAAAATTTTAAAAAGACAGATTCTAACGCCCAAAAAACCTAAATCAATACTCAAAACCTATATATCTAACTTGTTTTTTGCATTTAAGGAGCGTATTTATTTAAAATATTTTTAGGGAAGAACCCTTATGGTTACTACTCTGTTAAGCTATTGTTAATTTTTTTTTAAAAAAAACTCTAAAAAGTGTCTACAAAAATGAGATATGATCCCCTATAAAAAATAAAAGTAAACCTATGAAGCTTTATTCTAAGTATATGGAGGATGATTTTTTTCTAAGTTGGGTATATAGTCCAACGCCAGAAACAATCAGTTTTTGGCAAGATTATATTCTTAAAAACCCAGAGGAGAAAGAAATAATTAATACCCTAAAAGGGATTTTAGTGGATATAAAAACCGAGGATATTAAGCTTTCTGAAAAAGAAAAGCAGGAGATCTTTACACAACTTTTAAATAAAATTGATCATAAAAACAAACCAAGTAAAATATTCAATTTGGTTAAAAGATCGTATAAATATGTTGCCATATTAATGTTAGTATTAATAATTGCCAATGTGTTTATTAATCATGTTTTTGAAAACACCAATGATTTCGATTTTGATACCATAAGCGAAACACCTTTAGATCCCGTAATAAAAGAAAAGACCCAATTAATTATTGGACAAGGGGAACCGTTATTAATCGATGAGAAAAAATCATCAATTGAATATACCAAGTTGGGTAGCATTATTTTAAACGAAAAAGATACTATAAGTAATGAAATAAAAAATGAAGGAGAAGTATTACTTTTTAATAAATTAATCGTACCTTTTGGTAAACGAAGTAAAATAATATTATCAGACGGTTCAGTGGTCTATCTTAATGCAGGAACAAAGTTTGTGTTCCCTGATACATTTGCTTCTAATGAGAGGAAGGTTTTTCTTTCTGGAGAAGCTTTTTTTGAAGTAGCACCAAATAAAGAAAAGCCATTTATTGTGAAAACTATAGAAGAGAAGGTCTCGATAGAAGTGTTGGGAACAAAGTTTAATGTGTCTGCTTACCCCGTAGATTCAAATATTTTAACAGTTCTAACAGAAGGAAAAGTCGTTGTTGTTGAAAAAAATATATTTAAAACACAAAGAGCCATTTTAAAACCTGGTCAATTAGCTTCATGGAATAAAAACACAGAAAAAGTTGCTATTAAAGAAGTTAATACAGATAACTACACATTATGGACTTTAGGGCTTTTGCATTTTGAAAGCGAATCTATAGTAAACATTGTTAGAAAAATAGAACGCTTCTATAATGTGGAAATTGTTTTTGAGAACGTATTAGATGCAAAAAACATAAATGTAAGCGGGAAATTAGATTTAAATGATAAAATAGAACAAACACTTGAAAATCTAACGATAACAACAGAATTTAAATTCGAAATAATAAACGATAAAAAATATGTATTAAAGTAAAAAAGTCAGAGAATGCGCCAACACTCCCTGACTGATAAAAAACTGCTATAGGAGCAGCTATTGTTTAATTAAAAACCAATTCAAATTTATGAAAAATAACCAAAATTTCTATGATTTCCTCTTAGATTTTAGAAATAAAACTCTATTTGTAATGAAGTGTCTTAGCGTCTTTTTAGTCCTATTTACATTGTATTCTTTTACAGATTCATATTCTCAAAGTAAAAAGCTGAGAATAGAAATTAGGGAAGCGACATTAATGAATATGATCGAATCTATAGAAAACCAAAGTGAATTTGTATTTATTTACAATGACGAAGTGTTACCCGAATTATTAAAAGTTTTAGGCAATATCCAAATTAGAAACAAAACTATTGATAAAGTCTTAGATAGGGTTCTAAATAAAGAAAAACTTATTTATTCTATAAATGAGCGTCAAGTAATTTTAAATAAAAAGGTGAAAATTCTTGATTCTAATTTGCAGCAACAGATCTCAGGACAAATTACCGGGACTGATGGTTTACCGTTACCAGGTGTTAACATAGTCATTGAAGGGGCCTCAAGAGGAGCCCAGACAGATTTTAATGGGATTTATTCCATCAATGCGAGTAAAGGAGAGATACTAAAGATTAGTTTCATTGGTATGAAAACTCAATTTATAACAGTTGGTGATGATAGTACCATTGATATTGTTATGGAAGAGGATTTAGAAGATTTGGAAACTGTGGTGGTTACTGGTTATCAGAAGATTAAAAGAAAATTGTTTACAGGGTCAGCAGCAACAGTCAAATTAGAGGACGTAAAATTAGAAGGTGTTGCAGATATAAGTAGATCACTTCAAGGGCAAGTAGCAGGTGTAGAGATTCAAAATGTATCAGGTACTTTTGGTACGGCTCCTGTAATTAGAATTAGAGGTAATGCATCTATAAATGGAACAAACAAGCCATTATGGGTTATTGATGGCGTAATTCTTGAAGATGCTGTTGAAATATCGAATGAGGATATTTCTTCGGGTAATTTAGATACTGTGTTAAGTTCATCTACAGCTGGGATTAATCCCGAAGATGTTGAAACGTTCCAAGTTTTAAAGGATGCTTCAGCAACTGCACTTTATGGTGCAAGAGCCCTTAATGGTGTTATTGTTATAACAACTAAAAGGGGTAAAACGGGCAAACCTTCAATAAATTTTACAAGTAGTTTAACGACAAGAGCGAAACCCAACTATGATCAATTTAATTTTTTGAATTCTGGAGATGAAATGTCTGTTTATCAAGAGTTATATGAAAAGGGTTGGATAGATATAGCTGGATCAAATGGAGCTGCAAATCACGGTGTATTTTCAGATATGTTCAAAAGAATAGTAGACGGTGACATTTCTTGGGGTCCAGGAGGAACACCAAATTATAATTACCTACAACGCTATGCCAATGCTAATACAGATTGGTTTGATGTGTTATTTAAAGATTCTTTTGTAAGAACCAATAGTTTAAGTATCTCTTCAGGTACAGAAACATCTAGATTTAGAGCCTCGGTAAGTTCAATTGTAGATAAGGGACAAACTATTGCTGATGATGTTAAAAATTATACAGCAAATTTAAATGCAGATTTTGATTTATCGGAAAAATTTACGATAGGGTTTAAAGTGACAGGAAATGTTAGAGATCAAAGAATAGCAGCTTCAGAAGATAGAGACTATAATGCACTTACTGGAGTATTTGAAAGAAATTTTGATATCAACCCGTTTAATTATGCTTTATATACAAGTAGAAGTATAACACCTTATGATGAAAATGGAAACCGTCAATTCTTTAGAAGAAGCTATGCGCCATTTAATATTTTACACGAAGTAGATCATAATTTTGTTGATTTAAGTTTAATCGATTTGTCTTTTAATACGAATATTAAGGTTGAACTTACTGAAAACTTAAACTTTACAACAGTATTAAACGGAAGGTGGTATAAAAGTAATGCTGTACAAACCGTACATGAAAATTCAAATAATGCTGAAGCTTACCGTGCAGACAATCCATTAATTAGAAACAACAATATATTTTTATTTGATGACCCAGATGCTCCAGAACTAGAACCTTATTCTGTATTACCAAATGGAGGATTCAGAAAAACAACAGATTTTGGTTTAACAAGTTACTATATGAGAAATCAATTAGATTACTCGAAAACATTTGGGGATTTACATACGGTTAGTGCTTTATTAGCTCAAGAAATAAGATCCAGTGAGCGAGTTACAGAGAAAAATGATGGTTGGGGTTACTTGTTCGATAAAGGTGGTTTAATATTAAGTGATCCAAATTTCATAAGGTTTTTAGACAGTAGAGGGGAAGAGTATTTTGACGTAGATGAAACTAATCAAAGAGGTTGGGGGATGTTTTCTAATTTAGCATATTCTTATGATTCTAGATATGTTATAAATGGTACATATACCTATACCGGAGATAATAGAACTGGAAGCTCTAAAGCAGCACGTTACCTACCTACATGGAATATAAGTGGTGCATGGAATGTTCATAACGAGTCGTTTATGGATAATGTAGATTGGCTGAATTTGTTGAAAATTAAATCAACTTATGGTTTGTCAGGTAGCAATCCTTTCGATGCAAGTGCTGGTTTAATAGTTTTTGGAGAAGAGCCATTACGTCCTCAAGCAGCCGAAAGAGAAGTTGCTTTGTTAATTGATCAATTAGAGAATGGCGAGTTAACATTTGAGAAATTATACGAATGGAATATTGGTGTAGAGTCAGCATTCTTTAATAACCGTATTGGCTTGGAATTAGAATATTACAAAAGAAAATCGGAAGATTTAATTGGATTTATTGAAACCAACGGTGTTGGAGGAGAATCCTTAAAATTAGGTAATATTGGAGATATGGATCGTGAAGGATATGAAGTTACATTAAGAACGGTAAACGTTAAAACACCAACCTTTAGATGGTCTTCTAATTTTAATTTTAGTCATTCAAAAAGTGAAATCACAAATTGGGAAGCGCAAGATCGTATAGGTGATGCAATAAGCCGAAACGGAGCAAATCTAAAAGGATTTCCTGTTGGAGCCTTGTTTTCTGTGCCTTTTGCTGGTTTAGATTCTAATGGTATACCTACATTTTTTGGTGAAGATGGTGCTATTATTCAAGATCTTAATTTACAAGAAAGAGATGATATTACTAATTTCTTAAAATATGAAGGGCCAACAGAACCAACATTCTTTGGAGGATTCAATAATACGTTTAATTATAAAAATATTGGGTTAAATGTTGGTTTTTCTTATCGTGGCGGAAACAAAATTCGTTTAGATGATGCGTTCTTTGAGCGATATGATGATTATAGCTCGCTTCCAGGGGATTTAATTAATAGATGGTCTTTGCCAGGCGATGAAAATATAACTAATATTCCATCAATCCTATCAGAAATAGCAAGTCAAGGTTTAAGCAATGAAGGGCTAAATCCTTACGATTTATATAATAAAAGTGACGTTCGAGTTGCCGATGGAGACTTTGTCAGGTTAAAAAATATAAAGTTATCTTATAGATTCCCAAAGCGTTTTATAGATTCAACTTGGTTAAAATCTGCCACGGCTAGTTTGTCGGCACATAATTTATGGTTAGTTTATTCCGACGATAAGCTTAATGGAATTGATCCAGAATTTTTCCAATCAGGAGGGGTGTCTTTACCATTGACAAGAAGTTACACATTTACGCTTAATTTTAATTTTTAGACTATGAAAAAGAATTTAATTATAATAATAGCTTTAGTTTCATTTTTTGGTTGTGACGATTACCTTGATGTAGTACCAGATAATAGACAAACTGTTACAACTTTAGATGATGTTTCAGAATTATTAGTGTCTGCCTATTCAGAAGCAACTTATAATTTTGTAGAGTGGAAAACAGATAATGTTACAGCGATTCCAGATAATGATCAGTTTGATTGGATGACAGAAAATTATCAATTTACCCCTGTAGTTTCTGAAGAAGGCCAAGATACACCAACGTATTTTTGGGATAACAATTATCAGGCCATTGCACATGCTAATCAAGCTCTAGAAGGTTTGGATGGTATTGATGGCGGAGATGTAGGTTATAGAAATGCATTAAGAGGTGAGGCCTTAATGACAAGAGCTTATCATCATTTTATGTTAGCCAATGTTTTTTGTCAACATTATAACGATGCCAATAAAGAAGGGTTAGGAGTTCCTTATATCACAGCTCCTGAAACCAGTTTGAAAGTTGAATACGAACGTGGTACTCTTGAGCAAACTTACGAGATGATAGAAAAAGATATGCTAGAGGCTTTACCTTTAATCTCAGATGCATATTATGAGGGAACAGGTAAATACCATTTTACTAAAACAGCGGCTAATGCTTTTGCGTCTCGGTTTTATTTATTTAAAGGCGATTATCAAAAATGTATTGACTATTCAGACAAAGTATTAGGTAATGGAGTTATTAATACGACTTATGTGAGAGATATGGATGAAGTTTTTACAGGAACGTCATCAACTCAAATTGCAGATCAATTTAACGAAATAAACAGCCCATATAATATTTTTGTAGTTAGAAAGGAAAGTTTTTCCAACAGGTATTATAGAGGCTATAGAATGAACACAAATATATTTAGTAATGTTGTTAGAGCTAATATTCAACAAAGTGCCGATCAACGAGATTTACTATATAGTTATGGAACACAAGCTAGACAGCAGCCTAAGTATAATGAACTTTTTGAATTTACAACGTCGACTACTGGTTTTGGCTATATTATTATGACTCAAATTAGAGGAGAAGAAGTTGTTCTTAACAGAATGGAATCTTATGTTAGATTAAACAGATTGGATGATGCACTAAATGATTATAATGTATTTGCAACTTTAAGATATGATACTGGAGGGCAATTAACCTTACCGCAAATTGTAGCTGGTTTTGGAGGCACGGAACAAGAAGCTATGTTGGACTTTGTTTTGCTAGAAAGAAGAAAAGAATTTTTAGCAGAGGGCTTAAGATGGTTCGATATTAAAAGACTTAGTATAGAAGTAAGACATGTAGATGTTAATGGAGATGAGTTTGTATTGGGAGAAGAAGATTTAAGAAAAGCTGTTCAGATTCCAGAGACTGCCACCACTAATGGTATAGAGGCTAACCCTAGATAAGATAATGATTTAAAGAAAGTTTATATGAAAATTACAATAAAATTAATAGTACTAATGTCATCGGTTACATTGTTTTTTCAATGTGCTAATGATGATTCAAATACAAACTATGTTGCGCCAAGTAACCCTGATATTTCAAGTGTTAATGATCAATATCTATACGATAATAACGGTAAGAGTTTATTTGAGGTTTATGGAACAGCAACCCGCTGGAGATGGAATGATAATTTTATAGACCCTTCAGAGCGAGCAACACCTATTGATGCAGATTTGGTTATTCCTGCTTCTAAAATAGTGGAATATTTATGGGCTGGGTCTTATGCTGCAACTGGAGCTGATGCCAGTAAATTTGTAAAAGACCTGTTTCCTGCAGAACTTGTTTATATGGGGTCTTTTATTTTTAACGATGATGGAACAATGAAGTTAGGCTTTGCTGAAGGCGGTGCAAGAGTAACGCTTTTAAACATGAATGCATTAGATTTTGAAGATAGAAATTGGATGGCAAATCCTGGAGGTGGTGTTTTGGCTACTGTACATCATGAGTTTTCGCATATTGTTCATCAAACTCATGGTATTCCGGTAGGCTTTAATACTATTTCTGAATCTTATTTAGGAAATGGTTGGAGTAATGGTGTGTCAAGAAATGATGCCATAAAGTTAGGTATGGTAAGAAATTATGGAACTTTAAATGAATTTGAAGATTTTTGTGAAATTATTTCACACCTTCTTGTAGTAGAGAAAGCTACATTTGAGGCAGATTTTATTAATCAAGAAGATTGTTCCACACTTACAGATGCCGATGCTATTGTGAATTGTCAAGAGCTGAATGAAGGACGTCAACTTATAGCACAAAAGGTAGATTTAGTTGTAGACTTTTATAGAAATAATTTTAATGTAGACTTATTAGCTGTAAGAGATACGCTCCAGTCAAGACTGACTAAAGTCATAGAAATTAACGGAATTCCTGATTAATAAAACCAGAAATTTTAATTAATATAAATAATTAAAGAAATGAATAAAATAAATAAATTATTAGCGTCATTTGGTGTTTTTATGCTATTATTAGTAGTTACATCGTGTTCGGATAATGAAGTGGAACCACTTTTTGACCAAACAGTTAATGAAAGAGCAGAAGCTTTAAAATTAGAATATTTAAATGTTCTTACGTCTGCTGATAACGGATGGATTGGTTATTATTCGCCAAACAAAGATTTTGGAGCTTATACGATGCTATTGGATTTTGATTCCAATAGCAATGTTTCTGTTAATTCCGATTTCGAGGCAGGAGCACAAAATAAGACAATAACGTACCGCATTGATAAAACATTGAAGGTTGAGTTGGTTTTTGAGTCTACATCCGTTTTTAGCGATATTTTTGCGATAAACAATAACAATAACCAAGGCGAATTTGTTTTTAACATATTATCTGCAACTCAAGACGAGGTTGTTTTAGAAAGTAAATTAGATTTTGGAGATGATGTTACAGTTCTTACGCTACAAAAAGCAGATGTATCACAATTAGATTTAGAACCAATTTATGAATCCGTTGATGATATTGCTGGAGATGGCACCCAATCTGTTTTCAGAAATATTTTGTTAAATGATGCCGTAATTGGTACGTTTAGTTTTAATTCTGTCACTAGGTTAACAACAGTAAAATACCTTAATAATGAAGGAGAAGTTATTTCAGTGAGTTTTCCTATCGCAATAACACCTACAGGGTTTTATCTTTTAAAGCCTTTAGATGTTAATGGAACAATGCTTACAAGTTTTACATATAATGAAGCCGAAAATGAATATGAGAATACAGCTGATGGATTAAGGATAATATACGATAATATACCAGGTGTTCCTTTAAACCCTTATGACCTTGGTGTTGCAGCGAATAACGTTAGATATAATTATTTAGAGCCAGGGAAAAGTAGTCTAGCTTTTAATAATTTTTATACAAGCTATACGCAGTTTATATTTGATAATTATGGTTTTACTATTGACAGGGTTTACATTCGTAGTTTGAATGATGGAAGTGTGCCTTATTTACATATTTATACTGGTCTTGGAAATATTTGGTATGATTTGAATGTTGAGATTACTGATGGAATTGTTAAGTTCTCATTAACGGGAGATACAAACTCAAGTGCAGGTTTAACGGCAGTTCTACAACCATTAATTGATGTTTTTGTAGGTGCTGAGTCTGGCTACTATCTTAATGCTACAGGAGGGCTTCAAACTTTTTCTAATGGAACTTTTTCTATGATTAATGTAGATGATCCTTCAATGGAAATTAATTATTACGATTTTTAATAAGGGTTAAGAGTATAAAATAATAAAAAGTCCTTTTATCTACATGTAGATAAAAGGACTTTTTTGTTTTAAATTAATTCAAATATTAAATAATTTTTCCATTTTACAACGTTATCATATTTTGTATTTACATTTGCATGGTATTATTATATTAATTTATGAACAAATTAGTTTTAGCTTTCTTTTTGGTATCAATATTTAATGGTGCATTCGCACAAGATCTAACAAGACAATCTAGAGAACAAATAGGAGGGTTTCAAAATCAAGATACCCTTAGTAGTGAACAAAGAAAGAGCACAAACAAAAAAAACCTTAAAACCCCAAAAGCTAAAATTCAAGACTACTTAATAATCTCTCATGAGAATGACACAACATTTGTAGATACCACCCTAAGCATCCAAAAAGAGTATAAGTTTAATTACTTAAGAAGGGATAATTTTGGTTTAATGCCATTTTCAAATTTGGGGCAAACCTATAATAGTTTAACCCACGATTTTCAAGATACCAGTTTAATGCCCAGTTTTGGTGCTCGGGCAAGACATTTCAATTACATGGAAATTGAAGATATTAATTACTATCGTGTACCAACACCGTTAACAGAGCTGTTTTTTAAAACCGCTTTTGAACAAGGACAATTGGCAGATTCGTTCTTTACAGTAAATACATCGCCACAATTCAATTTTTCAATAGCCTATAAAGGATTACGGTCATTAGGTAAATACCAACATATATTAACAAGTACAGGTAATTTTAGATTTACAGCAAACTATAGAACTAAAAATAACCGCTACAGTGTTAGGGGACATATGGTAACACAAGATTTGCTCAACCAAGAAAATGGAGGGCTTAAAGATGATCCAAGTGTAGCGAATTTTGAAACCGGATTAGAAGAATTTCTAGACCGCTCTATCCTAGAAGTAAATTTCGAAAATGCAGAAAGCATATTAAGAGGGAAACGTTTTCATTTAGAGCACACTTATAAAATTATTAAGAAAAAAGATTCGTTATCAAACAACAAACTTAGCTTAGGTCATGTGATCTCATTTGAAGATAAATATTATCAATACGATCAATTAGCAGCAAATGCCCTTTTTGGAGACGCATTTAAAAATAGTGTTAAAGACCGAGCCACGTTAGAAAACTTTTATAACCAAGTACAATTAAATTATAGTAACAATATTATTGGCGATTTACAATTCAATATAACAAACAACAATTATAACTATGGTTACGATAAGTTGGTGTTGTTAAATGGAAACACCATAACTAATAGATTAAAAGGAGATATATTTTCAGCAGGAGGTAAGTATCATAAACAATATAGAGGTTTTGATTTACAGGGCGAGTTAGGTATAAATGTTTCTGGCGATTTTGATGGTAATTTCTTAAAAGCAAAGGCAACTTTTAAATTCAACGATGATATATCTGCAATAGCTTCGGTTAACCACAGTTCTAAAGCGCCAAACTACAATACCTTATTATATCAAAGTGATTATATAGGCTACAATTGGCAAAACAATTTTAATAATACAAAAACAGAGCAATTAGCATTTCAATTAAAATCTAAGAAAATAGCAAATATCTCGGCTGATTATTCTACGATCAGCGATTATGTTTATTTTAAAAAGGATGAAACGAGCAATCAAGTACAGGCGTTTCAAAATAACAACACCATAAACTATTTAAGAGTTAAATTAGATAAAGAAATAAAGGTAGGCAAGTTTGCCTTAAACAATACCATATTATACCAAAATGTAAAAGATAAGGACAGTACGTTAAATGTACCAGAATTTACAATCCGTAATACGTTGTATTTCTCCAGTCATTTATTTAAAAAAGCAATGTTTTTGCAAACGGGAATAACGCTCAATTATTTCACTAAGTATTATATGAATGCTTACAATCCATTGTTAGCAGAATTTTATGTGCAAACCGAAAGAGAATATGGAGACTTTCCGCGTTTAGATTTCTTTATAAACGCAAAAATTCGACAAACTAGAATTTATTTAAAAGCCGAACATTTTAATTCATCCTTGACGGGATACAATTTTTACTCGGCACCAAACAACCCGTATAGAGATTTTACTGTGCGCTTTGGTGTTGTTTGGAACTTCTTTTTATAGCATAATAAAAGTATCTAGGTTAAAAATATAAACCACTTGTATTTCATCACGCCCTTTTAAAGTAACAAAATATAGCTAAGTCGCTATAAAAAGGCAAAGAATATTTAGAAATAAAAAAAAGAAGTTCAAGGCAAAAAGCGTAGTCATAGCCTAGTTACGGCGAGTATTAATAACGAAGAAAATCGGTTTTTTACTCTGAAGGATCATGTTATTTTATATTGATTTAGCTATATAAGATCAGGAGTTAAAATGTAGTACTAATAATAAGGACGAAGGCAAAAAAGTTACTTAAAGAGCAAAGGGGATTAGTTATAGAGAAAGGGGCAAAAAAAGTTAAGCTATAACCTCTTAGTTTTCAAGGGTTAAAAAAGGGTGTAAAAAGAATATTAAAAAAAGGTTAGGAAAAGTAAAAATGAGTAGTATCTTTGCAGCCGCTTAGCAGGAGTTTTTAGAATAAAACAGGAGCTTGGCGGCGTTCTTAGAGGCTTAGAAAAATAAATTAAAAAAAGTTTTAAAAAAGCTTTGCAGAATGAAAAAAGGTTGTATGTTTGCAGCCGCTAAAACGGACAGTGTCCAGGGAGGCAAAAGTTCATTCAAAAACAGTAAATTTTGATCGAGGAAAAAAGGATCTGAATTTTTTTTCAAAAAAGATCAAGAAAGTATTGCGGGAACGAAAAAAGGGTTTTATATTTGCACCCGCTAAACGAGGAAACGAGATTAGAGAAGACAAGAAAAGAGTTCATAGACATATTGAATTGACAGCGTAAGGCCCCTGCCGGAAACGGCAGGGGCCGGACAAAAGAGAATAGACCATTTTGAGCATTAGAAATTCCTATTGGTCGTTAAGAGCTGCCCCCTA
>NZ_JAQZAT010000027.1 GCF_028736925.1 Flavivirga sp. 57AJ16
AACTATTGGCAAGGGTTTTTGCTGTAGTGAACAGAGGGGTACCATATGTTGATACAATGGGATATGCCGCTTAAGACAATAGAGAAAATTTATGATAAAAAATTTGCTAAAGTCATAGGATACGAAAGGTCATTAAAACTAGCTATTTAAATGGGTTTCGACTGCGCTCAACCTGACAACCAAGACTAAATTATTGATAGCCAGATCAATAATATTATGCTTACATCGAACTCACGTTAAATACTAAAACAAATTCAGTACAGGAAATTCTGGCCCTGATCGCAAGAATGGCAAAACTAATAGACCATGCGGCATGATTTGATCCTTGTTTTTTTGGATTGAAATTACGTTACTTGGCAAACATGTTTTTTATAATAACGATTTAACTCGTTGGCATCAGCACCCATCCATTTTTTTAAATAAATTCTAAAATAATAATATTGTAATTTCCAGATACCATTTGTATAGTAGCATCTGGCTGAGGTTATTAACCATTTTTGAATAACAACAAATTGCTTGCGCTCATATAGTCTGGCAATTAGCTCGTTGTCTTCATAAATAGTAAAATCTTCATTATAGCCACCCATGTTATTGAAAAGGGTCGTTGTTATAAATTGACTTTGGTCACCTCCTCGGCAAGCTTTCCATGGCAAACGGGTTAATTGCCCAGCAAGTCTAAGCCACCAGTGGCTACTATTGAATTTCATTCTAAAGCAACCTGCTTCGTTGCCTTTTTTGACTTCGTTTATAATAAGCGTGTCAAAATTTTTAGGAGGAAACGAATCGGCATGTAAAAAATAAAGAATGTTACCTGTAGCGTGCTTAGCTCCCAGGTTCATTTGTTTGGCACGTCCTTTAGGAGCGTCTATACATGTTATTTTTGCCTCCTCGAATAGGGTCGAGAGGCTTTTTTTAGCGTGTTTTGAACGGGGTCGAAAGGCTTGCATATAGTTTAATACTATTTCCTTTGACCCGTCCGTACTGCCTCCATCCACGATAATTATTTCTGATATGTTTTCTCTCGAGGCGTTGTCTAAAAGATGAGCAAGCAGATTACCAATATGATCTGCTTCGTTTAACATAGGGATGACTATTGATATGTTATTCATTTAAATTCCAGTTATAGGCTTTAAAACTCTTTTTTGCTTTATGGGAAATGGTGACTTCGGAATATTGATTTAGAAAGTCAATTAACGAACCTGATTGTTTAAAATCGTTAGCAAACCAGTGAAATATTTTTGATAGCTTTAGGCTGCTTTGAGATATATCATTTCTTTTTTTATCAGCTAAGAATACTTTGGTAGCATGTGTTAATTGGTCATTTATGTTTGATGGGGTAAAGGCTTCGTTTTGTAGTTTAGGGCAAGAAATGGAAGCACAAACAATAGCAAAATGAATTCTTGGTTCTTCCATTTTACGTAAAATTTGGTGTTCGATCTCATTTAAATGGTACCATTTTTTGCCAAGTTTCCAAAAGCGTTGCTCCCAAGGTTTTTTAATGTCTTTAATACTTTTAATGGGATAATGACGTAAGATTAAATCGATGGTCATGGCATTATAAGCATTGATCCAATAGGCGAGTTTATCATCCTTTGTCCTGAAATCCTGAGGTGTATGTTCTCCTAAATAGGTCATATAGCTTATTAATTCGTTTCGGTTGGATTTAAAGGCTTTGTAGTCAACAAGACCTTTATTTGAAACATGTTTTTGTAATAGTGTGTTCCAGGCTGAATGGTCAATAGTTTCAACTGGCTTTGTTTTTTCTGATACTTCTTTTGTCTTTTGCTCGATTGAGCCTTCTTCCAAACAGACAATATCCTTTTCTTTATTTATAAGGCTGTCAACCTTAACAGGTTCAGGTTGCTCCATGTTTTTTGAAGTGTTTTCTGTAACACGTTTAGTTCCGGAGCAAGGCCATAAGGTTATTATTGCTAATAAAATTATAATATACTTCATATAGCGTGTTTTTTTAAGAACTTAATTCTAAAACCTCACCTTTGTAGGCATCTAGATTATTGTTAACTGTCGTTTCTGTGATTGTTTTTGGCTTTTATCATTAACACTATTACTGTAAGCTAAAAAAAGCAATTAGAGAAGAATAAAAGCATTAAAATAGTCGTAATTGTATTTTTAATACGATACTTTTGACGATATAAATTAAAAATTCTTACTACAAAGTATAAATTTTAAATGCCAAAAATAATGAATACGTCAAGGTGATATAATACTTGTATGTTTTAAGTTCATAATGATTGTAAAACGCTAAAAGGATGCATCAATATGTTGTAAGGACAATTTCATCAATTGTTTTCTCATATGTCCTTGGCCCAAGTTAAAAATAGTATTGTCGGATTTGACTGTTCCTTCGGTCCTGAATAAAATATTGGAATCAGCATTGGGGAAAATTATTTTTGGAACAATAGTGCCGTGAGGATTTCTATTAGGTTATTTTATAATAATCAACAACACCCACCACCATCATAATGGTATGTGGATTCTGAAATATAAATATCGTCTCTATTTAATGCTTTTAATGCCTTTGCTGTTTTATCACAAATGGCCAAAGGCTGATTTTTTAATAGTACATGTCCTGCCTTGTCATCAAAATAATCTTCACCTCCGTAGTAAATAGCTGCTTTACCAGTAAAAACACAAGGGCCATCTGCTGGCATAGGGTCTTTTATTGCTGCCACCTCTATAGATTCTATATAAATTAACTCATTGGTTGGGTAATTTTTAGGATCTAGTATTCTATAGGGTTTCCTAGCTCTAATTTCAACCGTGCCAAAACCCGCATCTGTTAATGCTTTTGCATATTCGGCAATTGGTAAACTGCCACTTAAGCACAAAGCGCGTAGTCTTTCGTCGTTACGTAAGGTATCATTCATAGGTTGCTCACATGTGGGATCGCTCATGACCAACCGACCATGAGGTTTTAAAACGCGATACATTTCTGCGATGGCTTTTTTTAAATCGTCTGCCTTGAAAATATTAAATAAACAGTTTTGGGCCGCCACATCAATACTGTTATCTTCTACAGGGAGATTCATGGCATCTCCTTTTTTAAGATCTACAAACTCACTTTTAAACCAATCGTTCTGAGCTTCGGCCTCAACAAAATTTTTACGTGAGGCTTCTAACATTTCATCAACGATATCGACACCAACCACACCTCCTTTTTGGCGATTAAAATAGGCGAATTGTAACAATTCCATACCGCCACCAACACCAACATAAAGCATCTTTGGGTTGTTGGTTAAATCGCGAGCATGAACGGTGCTTCCACAGCCATAGTTCATTTCCTGCATGATTTTAGGTATTTTTAACCCTGGGAGCTCCCAGATAGGGTTTGTGGTACAGCATAACCCAACATCGGGCATTAAAGCTGCTTCTTTGTAAACATCGTGAGTGGTTTCTAAATAATTGCTCATGGTTTCAGTGTTCGGTGTTCAGTATTCAGTGTTCGGTGTTCAGTGTTCGGTGTTCGGTGTTCGGTATTCAGTGTTCAGTGTTTCGGTTTCAACTTCAACTTCGATTTCGATTTCAGTGTTCAGTGTTTCGGTTTCAACTTCAATTTCATTTTCAATTTCAAAGCGTCTTAATAAGTTCTTTAAACAAGGTTATCATATCCGGTTCTGCTTTTGCCGCATTTTCAATGATATCCGAGATATTAACGGGTTCTAAGTTATCTGGGTCGCATTCATCTGTTAAAACTGACACGGCTGCTGCTTTTAATTTTAAATGATTTGCTACAATAATTTCAGGTACGGTACTCATGCCAACAGCATCTGCCCCGATAATTTTTAGCATACGGTATTCTGCTTTTGTTTCTAATTGGGGGCCTACTACGCTTGCATACACCCCTTTATGCAGTTTAATATGGTTTGCTTTAGCTATACTTTCAAATTTTGAATTGATTTCGGCGTTATAAGGAGCGCTCATATCTGTAAAGCGTTCTCCCAGTTTTTCAACACCTTTAAATGCTAAAGGAGAGCTGCCCTGCAAATTAATATGATCGTCAATAATCATTAATTCGCCTTTGTTAAAGTTTAAATTAATGGCTCCTGCGGCATTGGAAACCAATAGTGTTTTGATGCCTAACTTTTCCATAATGCGAACAGGGTAGGTGACATCTTGTAACGTGTAGCCTTCATACAAGTGAAAGCGTCCCTGCATGACCATCACTTTTTTGCTGGCAAGTTCACCATAAATTAATTTTCCTTTATGGAACTCGACCGTTGCTGTTGGGAAGTTGGGAATATGATTATAACTCACTTCTTTTATAATGTCTATTTCGTTGATGAGCTGCCCTAACCCTGTGCCTAGTATGATACCAATTTCAGGGGCTTTAAAACCTTTGTCTTGTAAGTATTCAGTGGTTTCGTTTATGTATTTAATCATTTTATATTTTTTGAAATTAATTTAAAAAAAAATGTTATGTTATGAATTTATACGTTATCAATTAAGGATTTTACCTTTAATTGAAGCGTTTCATTGTGCTGGTAGAATGATGAGTTTTCTAAATCTTCAAAAGTATCAATATCATTTAATGCTTCTAGTAAAGTATAAGATATATTTTCTTTATTTAATTCTTTGAGAGTTGCTTCCAATAAATGAGATTCGCTCCAGGGCTTATTATTAAATATAGAACGGTGCATTTTTGTCATTCCTACTAAGTAATAGCCACCATCCATAGCAGGTCCGAAAACAACTTCGTTATTGTTTAGGGCATGGAGTCCATTTTCTATATGTACGGAGCTAATATCGGGCAAGTCGGAGCCTATGAGTACAATGCGTTCATAACCATCCTCAAACCCTTTTGTGAAAGCGTTTTGCATACGTTCACCTAAATTTTTGCCTACCTGAATCGTTTTGTAGTCGTTTTTCCATTTGGTATTAACTACCGCATCAGAAAAATAGATGCGTTTATCTGTCGGTATATTTTTAGTAGCAAGCTCGGTAACTTTAACCAATTCACTATAAACATGAAAAGCCCCTTGATTGCCAATGGTTTTGGCAAGCCTTGTTTTTACCTTGCCTAATTTTATATTTTTAACAAAAACAATAATAAGTGCTTTACTCATATACTTTTATGCCTTTTTTTACCCATTTTCCCCATACTTCGGAAAAAGCATGAATGCTATCTGTTTCTTTTTCTACTAAATTATAAATAGGTAAATCATTATTTTTCCATTCAAAAATGCCGCCGTATAAATTTTCTACATTATTATAGCCTGCTTTTTTAAGGTTGCCTGCAATGGAATCGGAGCGTATTCCCAAGGAGCAGTAAACAACTATTTTGGCGTTTTTATTAGGGATTCTTTTTTGAATGTTGCTCACTTTAAATTTATTATACCCAACATGAATGGCATTTTTTAGATGGCTTACTTGGTATTCGGACCATGCTCTGGCATCTAAAAGTATGGGTGGTGTTGTTTGCTTTTTTAATTGTTTCACATAAATATACGGAACCCTTTCTTTACTGTGTTCTTTTAATAAAGATTTAAGATCGTTTTGAGAAAATCCTGAAGTAATAAAGCTTATAAATATGTAAAAAGGTACTTTGTTCATAATTAAGCGACAACACCTTGACAGCTACTTCCTGCTCCAGCAGTACAACCATAACAGTGTTGGGAAATAACAATGTGACGACCTTCTAGAAGCGCTTCGTTATATTCCGAGATATGTTTTACTTTGCTGTTTACTGGTAATTCTAACATTTGGTTGAAATCACAGTCAAATAAATAACCGTCCCAGCTAACAGATAATGTATTTGTACACATCACATTAGCAACAGCAGCTGGATTATATGCTTCGACTAAAGCATACATGTAATCTTCATAATTTTCGGAAGCAATTAAGTAATCCAAAAATCTACTGATGGGTAAATTTGTTATGGCAAATAAATTATGAAACTGAATATTAAAATCTTCTTTTAATGCCTTTTTAAAATCCTTTTCCATGGCGGCTTGGTCTCCTGGTAAAAAAGCACCAGATGGATTATAGACTAAATCCAATCGCAGGTCGCTATCTGGTATACCGTACCCTATAGCATTTAATTCCTGTAGTGCTTTTATAGACTTGTCAAAAACCCCATCCCCACGTTGTTTGTCTGTTTTTCCGCGAGTCCAATGTGGCATCGAGGATACGACATGTACATGGTGCTTTTTAAAGAATTCGGGTAAATCGTAATATTTTTTATGTGCTCTTATTATAGTTAGGTTAGAGCGTACAATAAAATCTTTAATACCGGCTTTGGCAGCTTCTTCTACAAACCATCTAAAGTTAGGGTTCATTTCTGGGGCACCACCGGTTAAGTCTAGGGTATGGGCACCGGTCTTTTTAATAACGTCCAAACACTGTAGCATGGTTTCCTTGGTCATGATCTCCTTGCGATCGGGCCCCGCATCTACATGGCAATGCTCACAAACCTGATTGCACATATAGCCGACATTAATTTGTAAAATCTCTAGTTTCTTAGCTTTTAGAGGGAATTGTTTTGTCTCGGAAATTTTATTTTTAAACGTAGGGAGCTCCCCATTTTGAAATATACCATTTGATAGGATTTCCAATTGGCGGTTACTTTGTGCCAAATCGCTTTCGCGTTTGTGTAAGGACTTTGTTGCCATATTACGATTTAAGAATTACGATTTAAGAATTACGAGTTGTGAATTACGAATTAATATATGGATGTGAAATCCAAAATCGTAAATCGTTTTACATTTCAAGTTTAAATCACTTTCTCGTTTATGTAAGGACTTTGTTGCCATATTTTGATTTAAGAATTAAGAATTAAGAATTAAGAATTACGAATTAAGAGTTATGGATTACGAATTAATATATGGATGTGAAATCCAAAATCATAAATCCAAAATCCAAAATCTAATATCGTAAATCCAAAATCAAAAATCGTAAATCGTAAATCGTTTTGCATTTCAAGTTTAAATCACTTTCGCATTTATGTAAGGACTTTGTTGCCATATTTTGATTTAAGATTTAAGAATTAAGAATTAAGAATTAAGAGTTATGGATTACGAATTAATATATGGATGTGAAATCCAAAATCATAAATCCAAAATCATAAATCTAATATCGTAAATCAAAAATCAAAAATCGTAAATCGTAAATCGTTTTGCATTTCAAGTTTAAATCACTTTCGCATTTATGTAAGGACTTTGTTGCCATATTTTGATTTAAGATTTAAGAATTAAGAATTACGAATTAATATATGGATGTGAAATCCAAAATCGTAAATCCAAAATCATAAATCTAATATCGTAAATCAAAAATCATAAATCGTAAATCGTTTTACATTTCCAATTTATTCACTTTATTCATCATTTGCACACCATGAACCAATGTTGCGCCACTTTTTATAGCGGCTCCAACATGCAGTGCTTCCATCATTTCTTCCTTGGTAATACCACGCTGTAATCCGTCTTTTGTATAGGCATCGATACAGTAAGGACATTGTTCTGTATGGGAAACGGCTAATGCGATTAAGGACTTTTCACGAGCTGTGAGTGCACCTTCTTCAAAAACTTTTCCGTAGTATTCAAAAAATTTATCACCTAGTTCTTGATTCCATTCACTTATTTTTCCAAACTTTTTAAGATCTGCTGGATCGTAATACGTTTTTTGCATAAAATTTAATTTTCACTAAAGATAAAAATCTATTAAGGTTCTGTCGAAAAATTTAAAAATACTTAACAAAAAAGTTCAACTATTATTTTGGTAAAAAATAATAGTTGAACTTTATGGTCTTTAATTTGATATGAGTGTGAAAAGATAAACGAAACCCGCTCGGGAAACCTACCATGGGATTACAAAATTTCACTAATTAATGAATAGATGGATAAGGTTTTATATTATCCTTATTTTCTGTACAAAAAAAGCTTTTTGGTACTGAATAAATAGTGTTTAGAAGACTTCCTGTTAATTTATCTTGATGAACCCTCCTAAATTTCGATTTTATCGAAATTATCCTCCCTTTTGAAAAGTGAGGAGCAGGTCTGATTTATATTTTCGTGTACTATTTTAAATTTGAGTGTCATTTTAATGTAATACCAATTAAGAATTAAAATACGCAATTCAAACTCATTCATTAATTCGTTTTATCACTTTACTCATCATTTCCATAGCTTAGGCTACGCAAATAACACGCAGCAGGCAAAAACAAATAAGCAATGTCGTTTTCAGTAGCTCATTTTAATTCATAATTGGTATAATACCAATTATGACTCAAAACAACCCCTATAATTAGTTTAGTTCACTATCTTTCATTTTAAAAATAGGAGTTCATGAATCTTCGATTACAATTTCGCTCATATTTCAATATAAAACATGAGCTCAGCTCGACTGGGTATAAAACCATAACAAAGGCTCAATGTCATTAAGTTAAGGAAATTTGTTCTTTATTTGTCACATTGAGCGCAGTCGAAATGCTAATAAAAACTAGAACTCCAATAGGTCTTCGACTTTAGCCTGTCTTGAGCGGAGCCGAAAGGCTCAGACTGACATTACGGCCTTAACTTAATGACATTGAACAAAGGCTATGATTGAATTTTCTATCTTATCTGATCAAAATATAATTCAAATTATTTATAGCTCATTTTAAATAATAATTGGTGTAAGATGGCACTCCTCATAAATTTAACTACCGTGAGTACACAAAAAAAGCACAAAAAAAAGATTGGACACGAATGGCACAAATTTTCACTAATTATTCTGTCTATTGACAGGATTTCAAGCCTATATAGACTAGGGATTCATATTCATGCAGAGTCCAATCTATACCATAAAGTATTGGATTCGTGTGAATTTGTGCCATTCGTGTCTTTTTTAAAGATGTGTACACACTAGATAAATTTAAGAGGAGAGGAATTCCAATTTTAAACTTAAAATTGGAAGAAAGATGAGTTCAACACTAGGCCCTATCTGATACTTATCTTCAAGCGATTATTGTACACTTAAACTTAATCATTTTCGTTAATTAGTCAATCTATCAACAGATTTTACTCTCTTATAAGACTTCTTGAGATGACAATTTTCTGTATTTCTGAAGTCCCCTCGTAAATCTGTGTGATTTTTGCATCACGCATAAGGCGTTCTACATGATATTCTTTTACAAAACCATTGCCGCCATGTATTTGTACGGCTTCAACAGTATGTTCCATGGCAACTTTAGAGGCATAAAGCTTAGCCATAGCACTGGATTTGTCATAATTATTGCCCTGGTCTTTATCCCAGGCAGCTTTCATGACCAAGTGGCGGGCTGCTTCAATTTCGGTATACATATCGGCTAACTTAAAAGCAATCGCTTGATGGTTGCATATTTCTGTACCAAAGGCTTTTCGCTCTTTCGAGTATTTTAAAGCTAGTTCGTAAGCGCCTGAGGCAATTCCTAAGGCTTGTGAGGCAATTCCAATACGTCCGCCAGATAAGGTTTTCATAGCGAACCTAAACCCAGAGCCGTCAGGGCCTATTCTATTTTCTTTAGGAACTTTTACATCGTTAAATTGTAAAGTATGTGTGTCGCTTCCGCGAATACCTAGTTTATCTTCTTTTGGACCAATATGAAATCCCTCTGTTCCCTTTTCAAGAATAAAGGCATTAATACCATGAGAACCTTTGTCTTTATCGGTTTGCGCTATTACCAGGTATACATCTGCACTTCCGCCATTGGTAATCCAGTTTTTTGTACCATTAATCAAGTAGTGATCGCCTTTGTCGATAGCAGTAGTTTTTTGTGAAGTAGCATCACTCCCCGCTTCTGGCTCACTTAAACAAAAAGCTCCAAGGAACTCACCCGTAGCCAATTTTGTTAAATATTTTTGTTTTTGTTCTTCAGACCCATAAGTTTCTAACCCATAACAAACCAATGAATTATTTACGGAAACCATCACAGAGGCAGAAGCATCGATTTTTGATAATTCCTCCATGATAAGAACATAGGAGATGGCATCCATGCCACTACCACCGTACTTAGGGTCTACCATAATGCCCATAAACCCTAGTTTTCCCATTTTCTTTACTAATTCATTTGGAAATTTTTGCTTATTATCGCGTTCAATAACACCAGGGAGTAATTCGGTTTGTGCAAAATCACGAGCAGCATCGCGTATCATGATATGTTCCTCTGAAAGATTAAAATCCATAATTCTTCAATTTATTGTTGATTTGATAAAAAATATGTACAAATATAGCTTTTTGGTGTCATATTTTCAATAAGGATTATTATTTTTACATAATATGATAAAAAATAAGTATAAGGTGATTGGTGTTATGTCTGGGACCTCGTTAGATGGGGTGGACATTGTTTATGTAGCTTTTGAATTGGATGATGTATGGCGTTTTAGAATGATAGATTTTGAGACAGTTAGTTACAGTTCGGATTGGGAAAGCATACTTAGCAATCTAGTTTCGTACAATACTACTGAATTACAACGAATAGATGACCATTATACTAATTACCTATCGCATATTATAAAAGATTTCATTAATAAAAATGGTATCAAGGATATTGATGCTATTTGTTCGCATGGGCATACCGCTTTACATCAACCAGATAGTGGTATGACATATCAAATAGGCAATCAGCCAATTATTGCACGATTATTGAACGAAACGGTGGTTTGTGATTTTAGAGTTCAAGATGTTGAGCTTCAAGGACAAGGTGCGCCATTGGTTCCAATAGGCGATAAATTGCTATTTTCTGAATATGATTTTTGTTTGAATTTGGGAGGGTTTGCAAATATTTCCACCGAGTTGAATAATAAGAGAATTGCTTATGATGTCTGTCCGGTAAACATCGTTTTAAACCACTATACTAAATTAATTGGGTTTGATTATGATGATGGCGGCAAAATGGCGGCAACAGGAAATGTGAATAATGAATTGCTTGATAAATTAAATGACCTTGCATTTTACAAAGAAGATTGCCCTAAATCTTTAGGTCTTGAATGGGTCAATAAAAATATGCTTCCTCTAATTGATGCTTTCCAATTAAAGACAAAAGATATTCTAAAAACTTTTGTTGAGCATGTTGCTATACAGATAGTTAAGGAAATAAATAAAAAGGAGCACGGTTCTGTTCTCGTTACTGGGGGAGGTGCCTATAATCATTATTTAATAAGTAAACTTAAAGAGTATTCGCAGCATCACATTATAATACCTTCAAATGAGGTTGTGGAATTTAAAGAGGCGTTGATTTTTGGGCTTCTAGGTGTGCTTAAATTAAGAAACGAAGTTAACTGTTTAAAAAGTGTTACAGGAGCCACAAAAGATCACAGTTCCGGAAAAATATTTCTACCTTAAAAATAATAAAAAACTAATTTTAAAGGATTTTAGTTTTTTATATTTGTTGCAATAATAATTTAAATCATTTTCTCATGACTCAGCTTTAGCTACGCTTAATAAAAACTCTAAAAAATTAAATGTAAGCCATACGTGAATCAACTTAAAAATAGAAAATGAAAGAATTATTAAAAAAATTTGAAAATAAAGTTCCAGAAATAGTTTTTAATTGGAAAGATACAGAGACATATGCAGAGGGATGGACTGTTATAAACTCTTTGCGGGGAGGAGCAGCCGGAGGAGGAACACGCATGCGAAATGGTCTGGATATGAATGAAGTTTTATCCTTGGCCAAAACGATGGAGATCAAATTTACAGTTTCGGGCCCTGCCATAGGGGGCGCGAAATCGGGCATAAATTTTGATCCAAGTGATCCTCGAAAAAAGGAGGTTTTAGAACGGTGGTATGCTGCCGTATCCCCATTATTAAAAAGTTATTATGGAACAGGGGGCGATTTAAATGTAGATGAAATACATGAAGTGATTCCAATTACAGAAGAGAGTGGTGTATGGCATCCCCAAGAAGGTGTCTTTAATGGCCATTTTAAACCAACTGAAGCAGATAAGATAAATAGAATAGGGCAGTTGAGACATGGGGTTATCAAAGTCATAGAAAGTGCTAATTATTCTCCCGATGTAGCAAGAAAGTATACGGTAGCAGATATGATTACTGGTTTTGGTGTTGCCGAAGCAGTTAAACAGTACTATCATATTTATGGAGGGGCTGTTAAAGGTAAGCGAGCAGTGATTCAAGGTTTTGGAAATGTGGGCGCAGCTGCAGCTTTTTACTTGTCACAAATGGGGGCTAAAGTTGTTGGGATTATTGATATTGCTGGAGGTTTAATTAATGAAAAAGGATTTACTTTTGAAGAAATAACCAGTTTATTTCTTGCAAAAAAAGGGAATACATTAGTAAGTGATGATTTAATTCCTTTTGAAGAAGCCAATCAAAAGATCTGGTCTATAAAAACAGAGATTTTTGCACCTTGTGCAGCATCACGTTTAATCACACTTCACCAAATAGATCAAATGATCGATAATGGTTTAGAAGTTATTTCCTGTGGGGCAAATGTCCCTTTTGCCGATAAAGAGATCTTCTTTGGGCCTATTATGGAACATATCGATTATAAAGTGAGTTTAATCCCAGATTTTATTTCTAATTGCGGAATGGCCCGTGTCTTTGCATATTTTATGGAACGCAAAGTACAGATGACGGATGACGCCATATTTAATGATACATCAAATATAATAAGAGAAGCACTACAAAAAGTGTATAGCAAAAGCGAATTAAAAACAGAGATCAGTGCAACAGCATTTGAAATTGCGCTCAATCAATTAATATAATATTTTATATATGGAAGCAACAATTATTTTAGTATTTGTAATGGGGTATTTGGCCATTACTTTAGAGCATAGTATTAAAATTGATAAACTTATACCGGCATTGGTCATGATGGCTATTTGTTGGGCATTAATTGCATTAGGTTTAGAAAGCTTCCCGGAGTGGTTTGATTCATCAAAACATGCTTTATTAGACAGTTTTGGAACGTTTTCTTTAGAAGAAAAGACACATCTTATGGAAGAAACCTTACTGCATCATTTAGGTAAGACATCAGAAATATTGGTGTTTCTTTTAGGGGCCATGACCATTGTTGAAATCATTGATTATTTTGATGGCTTTTCTACTATTAAAGATTTTATAAAGACCAAGAAGAAAACTAAGATTTTATGGATTTTCTCTATTTTAGCGTTTGTTCTTTCTGCTATCATAGATAATCTTACCGCTACTATTGTACTTATTTCAATACTTCAAAAAATCGTAAAAGATAGAAGTGTGCGTATTTGGTTTGCAGGTTTAATTATTATTGCGGCCAATGCTGGAGGGGCGTGGTCGCCTATTGGGGATGTAACCACTACAATGTTATGGATTGGCAAAAAAGTAACAACAGGTCATTTAATAGGTTATTTGTTTGTGCCTTCTTTATTGTGTATGGCCGTACCGGCATTAATAGCGTCTTTTTTACCGGCATTTAAAGGCGATTTGAATATCGAAGAGGTTGAGGAGAAAAAGAAGTCAAAGTTTAGTAGCACCATGCTTTACCTTGGCTTGGGAGCTATTGTGTTTGTTCCAATATTTAAGATGATAACCCATTTACCACCATATGTAGGTATGATGCTATCATTAGGTGTCGTGGCTATTTTTGCCGAAATATATAGTAGTTCTAAATTTAGTATGACAGAGTTTGGGTCTCAAGAAAGCGATGCACATGCGCACCACAGTCCCGTACATTATTCCCTCTCAAAAATAGAATTACCAAGTATTTTGTTCTTCTTGGGTATATTAATGGCAGTGGCAGCTTTAGAGTCTTTAGGGATTTTGTTTAGCTTTGCATCATCCTTGCAGGAATCAATGCCGGCATTGGGTACCGAAATGCATGCGAGTGGCGTGTCGGATTTAGTTGTATTGTTATTGGGTGTAGGGTCTGCAGTTATAGATAATGTGCCATTAGTGGCTGCCAGTTTAGGAATGTTTTCAGAACCATTAGATCATGAATTATGGCATTTCATAGCTTTTTCGGCAGGAACAGGCGGTAGTATGTTAATTATAGGATCTGCAGCAGGCGTTGTCGCTATGGGCATGGAAAAAATAGATTTTTTCTGGTACTTAAAAAAGATTTCATGGTTAGCTTTAATTGGTTTTCTTGTAGGCTCTGCGGCTTTTATGGTGACCAGAACCATTTTTTAATACGGATTGCGCATTGGAAAATCCCCGCTTGCCAGACGAGCAGGTATTACAAATTAAAAAGACTTTATATTATACAGAAACCTATAAAAAAACCTTGGTTTTTTTGTGAGGTTAATCTTCGTGATAAGGTTTAAGTGCTTAATATGGGTTTAATTAAAGAAGTATTCCTCGATTTTCATCCAAATTTCAAATAAAATTATCATTTTCGTAAAATCAAAGATTTGCGAATGCTGTATTAAAATAAATACTAATTAAGTAAAGCAGGAATTCGGGCAAAAAGTATTTTTGCATACTTTAGTAGAAAAAGAAACGTTATACATTTGCAATAAATTTAAATTATATGCTTAATACATTATTACAAACCACACAAGAGGGGGCCGAAGTGCTTACCGACGAAGAATCAGTTGAAAAAACACTTTCAATTATAGAATTAATAAGCAGCGGAGGAGTTGCAGGACAGATTATTATTGCTGTTCTTTTTATATTACTTGTTGGGGCTACTTATATTTATTTTGAACGTATTTTTGCTATAAAGGCCGCTTCGCAAGTGGATTCAAATTTTATGAATCAAATTAAAGACCATGTGAGTAATGGAAAAATTGATTCGGCTCAAATGTTATGTGCTCAAGTAAATACTCCAGTTTCTAGATTAATTGGGAAAGGCATTTCAAGAATAGGAAAACCTCTTGCCGATATTAATACAGCCATTGAAAATGCTGGGCGCTTGGAAATTTATGGCTTAGAAAAAAATGTGAGTATTTTGGCAACGATCTCTGGGGCTGGGCCTATGATCGGATTTCTTGGAACGGTTATTGGTATGATATTGGCAATATTCGAACTAGCCAATGCAGGTGGAACGATACAGATGGATGTTTTGGCAAGTGGATTGTATACGGCCATGACAACTACCGTTGCAGGGTTAATTGTAGGTATTGTTGCTTACATTGCGTATAATCATTTGGTAGTAAAGACAGATAAAGTAGTATACCAGATGGAAGCTAATTCTTTAGAGTTCCTAGACCATTTAAACGAGCCTACGTAATATGAATTTTAGAGGAAGAAATAAAGTAACACCAGAATTCAATATGTCTTCAATGACAGATATTGTATTCTTGCTTTTAATATTTTTTATGATTGCTTCTACGCTGGTAACAACTAATGCCATTGATATTTTATTGCCAAAAGCAAGTGGGAAAACAGAGAATAAGAAATCAGTAGCAGTAAGCATCAAAAAAGATCTGACCTATTATATAGACCAGAAACGTGTTGGGGAAAGTGTGTTGGAAAATGAATTGCTAGCAGCTTTATCTTCACAAGAAAAACCAACGATTGTTTTAAGAGCGGAGAAATCGGTTCCTGTGGAGAATGTGGTAAAGGTTATGGATATAGCTAATAGAAATAAGTTTAAAGTCATATTAGCGGTAAAACCTAAATGAAAATTATTATTTAATGAAGAAATACTTCAAGACCAAACATGAAAAAAATTCAGCAAAATTAACAGCATTAATTGCCGTTATTTTGTTGCTATTGTTGTTTGTGGTAGGCACTCCTTATATGGATCCTCCAGAAGAGTATGGGGTTGCTGTAAATTTTGGAAACACAGATTTTGGTAAAGGAAGGGTGCAACCGTTAAAGCCTGTAAAGTCTGAGCCCCGAAAAATAGAACAACCGCCCCAACCGGATGTTTCTAAAACAGAACCAACAAAAGCTTCTCAGACTAAGGAAGAAGTATTGACACAGGAAAACGCTGAATCCATAGCTATAAAAAAACAAAAGCAGGCCGAAGCGAAAGCGAAAGCCATTGCAGATGCTAAAGCAAAAGCGGAAGCCGACAGAATTGCTAAAGAGAAACGGGAACAAGAGGAGAAAAAGAAAAAATTAGATGCCTTAATAGGTGGGGTAAGTAAATCTGAAGGAAGTGAGACAGGTAGTGAAGGCAACGACAATAAAGCAGGGGACAAGGGACAATTAGACGGTAACCCTTATGCACCGAGTTATTTTGGTGGTCGAGGAACAGGGAGTGGTGGTGTTGGTTACGGATTAAATGGAAGAGGTACGGCTACTTATAAGAAACTAAAGCAAGATTGTAATGAATCAGGGCTTGTTATAGTCAAGATTATTGTAAATAATAGCGGAAATGTCATAGAAGCGGTTCCAGGAGTTAAAGGGACTACCAATACAGCACCATGTTTATTGGAACCGGCAAAAAAAATAGCATTATCCCATAAGTGGCGGGCAGACTCTAAAGCTCCCGCAAAACAAATCGGTTTTGTGAAAGTAAACTTTAAACTAGGACAGTAGTTAATCCAATTAAACTTAAACTGGCTCATACAAATGATTCACTCAATCAAGTTGAGCACAGGTCTTTTTAGCTTATTTGTTGTTAAAAAATGTAACCGTAACAAATGCTATACTTAAATTTTCCGTCTAGACTAATCTAAAAACAACTCAATTTATTTATGTGTAATTTTAAAATTTATTTGGTATAATGACGTATCAAGATACACTTGATTGGATGTTTTCTCAATTACCAATGTACCAACGACAAGGTAAGTCGGCATTCAGAAAAGATTTATCGAATACCTTGATACTAGCAGACTATTTAAATAATCCCGAGCGAAATTTTAAATCCATACATATTGCCGGGACTAATGGTAAAGGTTCTACGAGCCATATGTTGGCATCTGTTTTACAAGAAGCTGGATATAGGGTTGGATTATATACGTCACCACATTTAAAAGATTTTAGGGAGCGTATTAGAATAAATGGTCATGTGGTAAGTAAACAATTTGTAACAGCGTTTATAAAGCAAAATAAGACGTTTTTTGAAGTGAATTCTTTGTCGTTTTTTGAAATGACCGTAGGTATGGCTTTTGAATATTTTTCAATAGAAAAAGTTGATATCGCTGTTATAGAAGTTGGCTTGGGAGGTCGTTTAGATTCAACAAACATTATTATTCCTGAAGTTTCGGTAATAACCAATATAGGATTAGACCATACTCAGTTTTTAGGGAATTCACTTGAAGCCATTGCTTTTGAAAAAGGAGGCATTATAAAGCGGAATATACCAGTCGTGATTGGAGAGACCCAAGAAGAAACGGTTTCGGTTTTTAAGGATTTGGCGAGTAAGAATAATGCTAAGATAGTATTTGCAGATCAAGAGATTATTAAAATGTATGACTCGGATCTGTTAGGAACCTATCAATCCAAAAATATTAAAACAGTTATTCAAGCTGTTAAAGAGTTGAAAATTAAAGGATTTAAAGTATCTGAACGGCATTTAAAAAAAGGTTTACTCAAAACAGTTGAAAATACAGGGTTATTGGGACGATGGCAGGTAATAAATGAAAGTCCTAAAGCGGTGTGCGATACAGGACATAATAGAGAAGGCTTAAGTTATGTTATGAATCAGGTACATAATGAAAACTATAAGGCGCTGCATATTGTCTTAGGTTTTGTTAATGATAAAGATTTAAGCTCTATTATCGATTTATTTCCTAAAAAGGCTACTTATTATTTTTGCAAACCTAATATACCACGAGGTTTAAAAGCCGATGTGTTGAAACGTATTTTTAATGGGCATAGGTTGAAAGGGGATGTTTATGATTCTGTGACTGAGGCATATATGAGTGCTTTAAGAAAAGCTGACCTAAATGACTTTATACTTATTGGAGGTAGTACATTTGTAGTAGCAGAAATAATTTAAATTTTTATTAAAAAAGTTTTTGCAATATTAAAAACTCCGTTATATTTGCAGTCCAATTTAGAGGGCGCGTAGCTCAGTTGGTTCAGAGCACTTGGTTTACACCCAAGGGGTCAGGGGTTCGAATCCCTTCGCGCCCACAAAAAGCTTCCGGTGACGGAGGCTTTTTTTATGCTACCTATCATGGGATATCACGTTTACATATTATATTCGGAAAGCCTGGACAGGTACTACGTGGGCTCTACCAAAGATGTCAACACCCGTCTAGAAAAGCATTTATCGAACCATAAGGGATTCACTTCAAAAGCAAAGGATTGGGAGCTGAAGTACCAGGAGCCTTTTTCATCCCGCACAGAAGCTTTAAAACGAGAGCAGCAAATCAAGAAATGGAAAAGCAGAAAGATGATAGAAAGAATAGTAAAATCATAACTTCTTACGCATCAAAGAAGATTTAGGCCAACCAAAGATTAAGAATAAGAAACCTTGAACCTTATCCCTTAATTTCTCTCGTAGTATAGTAAAAGCTTTTGCCATATGGTTTTCAACGGTGTTGACAGATATATTTCGGTATTCTGCAATTTCATTATAGGTTAAACCGTCTCGCTTACTTAATAAAAAGGTTTCTTTGCATTTACGAGGTAGATGTTCAATTTCACGCTCTATAATGGTCTTTAGGTTTTGAGTATCTTGTTTCTCTTGGGCTTCATAAACAGTATCTAATCCCTCAATATATTTCTTTTCCAAAGCTGTAACAGCAGTATGCTTTCTGTAATAATCTACAAATTCATTGTAAACAGATTTATAAAGGTAGTTCTTAATAGAAATATTGGCGTCCAACTTGTCTCTACGCTTCCATAACCTTACGATAACATTTTGAACAATATCTTCACTTTCAAAACTATCTCTAGTCAGATTACTAGCATAATTACAAAGCCTTGTATAATAAAAATCCACCAGAAAAGTGTATGCAGATTCATCACCTTTAATAAGGTGTTCTACAAGATTATTTTCATTTATATCAACCTTTTTCAATGAATCAAATAATGATAATTTAATGTAAACTTAAATTTTTTTTAATAAAAAATGGTGGTGGAGCAATTCAACATCGTTATAAAGATATAAAAGTTATCAAATAAAATGAGTAAAGACATTGAAAATCTGATTGTAAAATTCTTGCTAAAAGAAGCCAGTTTTGATGAACTTCAGCAACTTGAACTTTGGATTAATAATCCAAAAAACGAAACAATGTTTTCAGAGTATATTAAAACCAATGCTTCTATAAATAATGTTATGAATCAATATGACAAGAATAAAGCAAAAGAAAATATTATTAAACGCATAAGGCAAGAAAAGAAGTCTGTATCATTGTACAAAAGACCTTGGTTTAAATACGCAGCTGCAGCAGTCCTTGTTATTGCATTAGCATCAACGTATTTCTTAAGAGACCAGATTTTTGGAAACCAAATAGAGCAAACAACGCCTATCATCGTTAACAACCAAATCGAACCTGGCACCGAAAAAGCAACGCTTACTTTAGAAACTGGAGAAATAGTAGCATTAGAAAAAGGCACAACATATCAAACTCAAAACGCAGTGAGCAACGGCGGACAAATCACATATAATGATAATACTTCACTTGAATTAGTCTATAACTATCTAACAATCCCAAGAGGAGGGCAGTTTCAAATGACCCTTTCAGATGGTACCAAGGTTTGGTTGAACTCGGAGAGCCAACTAAAATACCCTGTAAGTTTTGCCGACGGCAAAAGCCGCCAGGTAGAACTTGTTTACGGAGAGGCTTATTTCGATGTATCACCAAGCACAGAGCATAATGGTTCAGATTTCAAAGTATTTAATAATAATCAGGAAGTTAAGGTATTAGGTACTGAGTTCAACATCAAAGCTTATAAAGGTGAAACCAATATCTACACTACGTTGGTAGAAGGAAAAGTAAATGTCACCGCAATGTCATCCAGAGGAAGCGAGGTACGAGCGACGAAGGATCTTGTCCCGGGGCAGCAGGCTACATTAAATATAAATAATAATCAATTGGCAATTAGTAATGTAAATGTCAATCGGGAAATTGCTTGGATTAATGGAGAGTTCATGTTGGAACATAAAACCTTAAAAGAGATAATGAAGGTATTATCGCGTTGGTACGATATGGATGTAACATTTGCTAATGAAGAACTAGGAGAGATCAGATTTGTTGGTGTTTTAGGTAAAGATCAAACCATAGTAGAAATACTAAACACAATCAAAATCTTTGGAGTCATCAACGACTACGAAATAAACAACAAACAAGTATTGCTAAAATAATTTGTCATTGCGATTACACGAAAGAAAGGACTTCTTTCTTGAGGTTACATAGCTAAGCTAACGACGTGGCAATCTCAAGAATAATATAAAAATTGACTAACAACCTAAAACCAAAATATATGAAGATATAACTACAAAGAAAAAAGGGAGAAAAGTTTATCCGTCGAAAGTCAAACCTTATCCCCCTAGATACATTAATTAATTAAAAAATTTAACTAATCAAATACACACAAATTTATGGAAATTAAATTAACCAATGTCGCATTTCTCCACAGAAAACGACTTTTAATGATCTTTATGAGAACATTCATTTTCTTATTGTGCACCACAGTATTCAGTTTCAATGTAGAAACCACGTTGGCACAGGAAAAAGTTACGATTGATGCCGATAAGGTAGTAACCGTAGATGAAGTGTTTGAAATCATTATTGACCAAACAAAATACCGTTTCATGTACCCTGAAGACTTATTCAAGGATATGCCAAAAGTACAATTGAAGAAGGGTACGATTAGAATGGATAAGCTTATCAACCAAACTATTTCTTTTGGTAGCTTCAATGTAGTGTTAGCAGAAAACTACACCATTCTTATTAAGGAAGCTAAAACCCAACAACAAATTAAGGTTACAGGTCAAGTAACCGACGAGTCCAACCAGCCCATTCCCGGTGCTACGGTCTTAATTAAAGGCACAACTAAAGGTACGGCAACAGACTTTGATGGTACTTATAGCATTACAGTACCTAACCCAGAAAACGTATTGGTGTTCTCTGCTTTAGGTTTTGAAACCCAAGAAATAACAGTAGGGAATCAAAATACTATAAATGTTTCCTTTAAGGAAGATATCAGTGAATTGGATCAAGTGACGATTAATGCAGGATATTATAAGACTTCTGAAAAATTGAGAACTGGTAATATTTCAAGTATAACTAAAAAAGAAATAGAACTACAGCCAGTATCTAACCCAATTGCAGTATTACAAGGAAGAATGCCTGGGGTCAATGTTACTCAAACTAGTGGATTGCCTGGTGCAGGATTTGATATACAGATAAGAGGGCAAAATAGTATTGCTGCAGGTAATGACCCATTATATATTGTAGATGGAGTTCCTTTTGCATCCGAACCAATCAATTATTTACAAACATCAGGTATTCTTGGTGGAACAATTAGTCCGTTAAATGGTATAAATCCTGCAGATATTGAAAAAATAGAAGTATTAAAGGATTCAGATGCAACTTCTATTTATGGTTCCCGAGGAGCTAATGGGGTAGTGCTTATCACCACTAAAAAAGGAGTGTCTGGTAAAGCAAAATTAAATATACATTTTAATACTAGTATGGGACGCGTTACCCAGTTTTTGGATATGTTAGAAACTCCACAATATTTGGAAATGAGGCGTGAAGCTTTTGTGAATGATGGTAGAACTCCAGGTACAAGCGATTATGACGTAAATGGAACATGGGACCAAAACCGATATACAGATTGGCAAAAGGAGTTGATTGGTGGTACTGCATATAGAACTATGGGACAAGTATCTGTATCAGGTGGTAGCAATAACACGCGATATTTAATGAGTGGTACATACCAAAAAGAGACTACTGTTTTTCCGGGAGAGACTGGTTATAAGAAAGGTAGTGTTTTATTAAACTTGGATCATAATTCTGAAGATGGAAGATTTAACATACATTTTTCTGGTAATTATGTGGTAGACGACAATAATCTACCTGCAGCAGATCTCACTCGGGTTTCACTTAACTTGGCTCCCAATGCACCTGCATTATATGACGATCAAGGCGAGCTAAATTGGGAAAATAATACATGGAACAACCCACTTGCAGATTTGGAAAGTCGCTTTTCATCCAATTCAAAGACTTTGATAACGAATAGCGTGATTTCTTATGCCATACTTGAAGACCTGACTATCAAAGCTAATCTTGGTTATACGGATTCCCAGATGAAAGACAGTAGAATCTTACCCTCGACGAGATACAATCCATTTTATGGTGCAGATAGTAGGTATTCTTCAGTTTATCAAGGTACAGCATCCCGTACTTCTTGGATAGTTGAACCCCAATTACAGTGGAAAAAAGATATTGGAGCTTTAAAATTAGATGTATTATTAGGAGGTACTTTCCAACAACAGAAACAGGAACAATTAGGACTTTATGGCTCGGATTATCCAAGTAATGAGCTTTTGGACAATATTTCTGCTGCATCTACCCTTATCATTAATTTGGATTCTGATTCAGAATATAATTACCAAGCTGTTTTTGGTAGAATTAATCTAAATTATAATCAAAAATATATTCTGAACTTTACAGGAAGACGTGATGGTTCTTCACGTTTTGGTACAAATAGACAGTTTGCTAATTTTGGAGCAGTTGGTGCAGCATGGCTGTTTTCAGAAGAGCGTTTCATTAAGGAGTCTTTTCCTATAATTAGTTATGGTAAATTAAGAGGTAGCTATGGTACGACTGGGAATGACAAAATTGGTGATTATCAATTTTTAGAAACCTACAGTCTTGGAAGCACTAATTATGATGGTGTAACTGTATTAAGTCCTTCCCGCCTCTTCAATCCTAATTTTGGATGGGAACGTAATGAAAAGTTAGAAATAGGTTTGGAACTTGGTCTTTGGAATGATAAGGTTTTATTATCAAGTAGCTACTATCGCAATCGATCTTCCAACCAACTAGTGGGCATTCCCATGCCAGGTACAACAGGGTTTAATAGTCTTCAGGCGAATTTAGATGCAACAGTACAGAATACAGGATTAGAAATTGAAGCCAGTTCTAGATTGGTTAACACCGACAAAATTCGTTGGAACATATCACTGAATTTAAGTTTTCCTGAAAATGAATTACTTTCTTTTCCTGGCCTAGAAGCTTCAACGTATGCGAATAGGCTTGTTGTTGGGTACCCCTTGGACATTAGAAAAATGTATTTCAGTACAGGTGTAGATCCCGCAACTGGTATTTACCAGTTTAGGGACTATGATCAGGATGGTAATATTTCGTCACCCAATGATAAGCAATATATAGCAGATTTTAATCCCGAGTTTTATGGTGGTTTGTCCAACAATTTTAGCATAGGTTCATTCGAGGTGGATTTCCTTTTTCAGTTCACAAAACAACAAAATTTGAATTATCTATTCAATTCGGGATTTTCTGGCTCTATGGCAAACAGACCAGTCGATGTATTGGATCGATGGAGGCAAGATGGAGACAGTGCGACTTCACAGATATATACCACAGGTAGCAATTCCCAAGCGGTATCCGCTTTTTTCAGATATAGTGATAGCAATAAGGCTGTATCGGATACTTCTTATATAAGACTAAAAACGATGTCTATTGGTTATAACGTGCCCTCGAGATATATGAAAGGGATGAATTGTAGAGTCTATTTACAAGGTCAGAATTTATTAACCTGGACCTCATATAAATGGGGTGATCCTGAATTTGTTGGAGGCGGAAGATTGCCACAATTAAGACAATTTACCTTAGGGACTCAAATTACATTTTAAAAAAAACTTAACATTATTATGAAAATACAACAAACTTTACGTAGTTTTTATTTATTGGGATGCTTGATTATTCTTGCTGGTTGCACTGATTTTTTGGATACCGATTTACCATCTTCACAATTGACAGGGGAAGCCGTTTTTAAAGATCGGGCTACTGCGACTGCAGCTGTAGCAAATATATATGCAGGTTTAAGGGACCAGACCTTGATTACTGGAAAGACCCGTGGCATAGGAAATCTTTTAGGGCTTTATTCAGATGAGTTGGATTATTATGGCTCCAATATTGGGACTCTTTATAATTTTAGTAACCATACGGTTTTGGCTACAGAATCAGAAGTGGCTGTCATATGGAATGATAGTTATAACTTGGTTTATGCCTGTAATTCCGTGTTGGAAGGGCTAGATGGCAATGATGCTATACCAGAAAGCGATAAAACACAATTACAAGGTGAAGCTCTATTTCTTCGTGGTTTTATTCATTTTTATTTAAACCAACTTTTTGGAGATATACCTTATATAATCCAAACAGATTATAATCAAAATGCTATTACAGGAAAATTAGCAAGTACCGAAATTTATGAACATTTGGTTTCAGATTTAGAAGAGGCTATAAGCTTGCTGCCTGAAACTTATACTAGTAGTGACAGAGTTCGTGTAAACCAATTTGCTGCTATGGCCTTTTTGGCGCGGGTACAGCTCTATTTTGGCAATTGGGAAGCATCCTTGTCCCTATGCAATACCATTTTGGATAGGACTGACTTTTATATTTGGGAAGAGGATTTGGATAATGTATTTTTGAAAGGAAGTAAGAGTACATTATGGCAATTAAAACCAATATCCCAGGGAGGTAATACATATGAAGGGCAAACTTTTATTTTTGAAACAGGACCTCCAAATAATATAGGAGTCCTTTCTCAATCCTTTATGGATGGCTTTGCCTCTGATGATCAACGTGCAGACCAATGGACAAGGAGTATTACAGATGGTAGTTCTGTTTGGTTTCATCCATATAAATATAAGTTACGTAGTGTTACTGGAAGTTCTATGGAACATTCTGTGGTCCTACGTTTGGCGGAACTGTATTTAATTAGAGCTGAAGCGCGCCTGCATTTAGGAGATTTGGAAGGAGCGATGACTGATTTGAATAAAACCCGTAATCGTGCTGGCCTTTCCGATGTGGAGAATTTGGCAATGTCCGATATTTCGGATGCCATTTTGATAGAAAGGCGATATGAGCTTTTTACGGAATATGGTCATCGTTGGTTTGATCTCAAGCGAAACCAAAAAGCAGGAGAGGTGCTTGCTCCTATACAACCCAATTGGCAAGAAAATCATGTGTTATTCCCAATCCCAGAAACAGAACTTTTGGCAAACCCTAACCTAAACCCACAAAATGATGGCTATTAAATTTAGTGTTAAAATCTATAGGGGTATGTATAACCAAAATACAGCACTTTGCTTTTTAAATAAGAAATGTGGTTATATCTTTTTATTTATTTTGATGTTATCAGCCTACCCATCTTGGGGACAGGCAACACCCAAAAAAAAACTAACTCCAAACGACTATCATCGTTGGAGTACATTGTTCATTCCTCAAATATCTGATGACGGACAATGGGTTTCCTATACAAAACAGTACGATTATGGGCAGGATACGCTTTTTATAAGTTCTACAGATGGCAATACCAAGTATTTCTATCCTGGAGATGGTTTCTTAAAGTTCAGCCCCAAGGGTAGTAAAGCTCTAGTCCTAGATAATTCGGTGTTGCAGATACAAGATCTCCTAGATGGAACTGTAGAAAAGGTTCCATCGGTCTTGAGTTACGAAATGATACAAGATGGTGTAAGTGTTCTGATCAGAAAAGTGGGAGACAAAAACTCTGGCCAGCATCTCTCCATAAAACACCTAAATACTGGAAACACCTATGATTTAACTGAAGTCAACATCTATACCATATCATCAAAAGGTAATAAGCTTCTTTACAGCAAAAGGATTGGTGAAAGTTACAACCTCTATTTGTTAGATATGGCATCACATCCATATCAACCTGTTTTGTTGCGCACGTCTGTTGAACCATTTAAAAAGCTGACATGGGGTTCGTCTGGCAATAGCTTTGCGTTTCTGGAACAAGAAAGTTCTTCTGTGAACAATTTAGATCTGTGTTTCTATAAAATTGATGACCAACAATGGTTTCGTTTAAATCAAGAAAGTATCTTCTATAAAGATAGTCAGTTGAAATTGGCTGATTATCGATTGGTTATTGCACCAGACGATTCAAAAGTCTTATTTGGGGTAAAACCGTTGGTCGGTAATAATCAAATTAAAGATGATCTTGTTGAGATATGGCATGGTAAGGATAAAATCATTCATCCAAGGAGAGAGAGTTTAGGTTTGGTAGGGGACCAAGTTCGCGATTGGATGTGGTGGCCAAAAAAACAAAAAGCCATTAAGCTTGAAACGAAAAACCATCCCGAATCTGTACCCGCACCAGATTTTAATTATGCAGTCGTTTATAACTTATGGGATAATGAACCACGGTTCAAGAGGGATTTTGAAATGAACATATACATCAAAGAATTGCCAAGTGGTAAAAACCATTTGCTTGCCGAGAATATAGAAAGTTATGGTGGAAGGTATATAAAATTTTCAGACGATGCGCGTTTTATTAAATATTTTAAAAATGGCCATTGGTGGGTCTATAATACCAAAAATCAATCGTATGTCAATTTAACTGAAAATTTGGATGGTAGGTTTTCTTTTTTGGATTATGGCAATGTCGAAGATGAGGTTCCCTATGGGAGTCCTGGTTGGAACCATGAATTGAATATGGTTCTAATCTATGATGAATACGACCTTTGGCAGGTTTCGTTGGATGGAAAAAGAAGTAAACGATTAACTAATGGTAGGGAAAAGGGCATCAGATATAGAGTTTGTGATGCCACCTTTGAACCCAGTACGGCCGGTTACTTTTCCAATTTTACGGATAATAGACTTGATGTGGATAAGGGTTTAGTCCTTGAAGCGCAAGGGGACGATATAAGTTCGGGCTACTTTTATTTGGATCCCGATAAGGGATTGCAAGCGTTGGTTTATGGACCTAAAAGGGTTTATAATCTAAAAAGAGCTAAAAATTCACAGGACTATATTTATCTTGAGGAGTCCTTTGAAGAACCAACTAGACTTGTCCATTTTAAAAAAGGAAATACCCCAAACACCATTGCTAACCCCAATGCATTCCAGTTCAAATATGCTTGGGGTAGATCCAAGTTGATAAATTACCAAAACAAAAATGGTGAGAACATACAGGGTGTGTTGATTTATCCTTCAGATTATGAGCCCGGTCAAACCTACCCTATGGTAGTACATATTTATGAAGAGCAAAAGCATAAACTACATAAAGCTGTAATCCCATCGGAATATGATAAATTGAATCCGACAGTTTTTGCCGCGAACGGTTATTTTTTTCTTTATCCTGATATCAAATATGATATAGGGAGTCCTGGTAATAGTGCATTGGACTGTGTAACATCTGCTGTTAATAAGGTTGTCGATATGGGCTTGGTAGATCCTAAAAGGGTCGGTCTCTATGGCGCCTCTTTTGGTGGTTTTGAAACGACATATATTATTTCCCAAACAGATATTTTTGCAACGGCCATAGCTGGTGTAGCTGTGACTGATTTTGTTCGTAGTTATCTATCCATAAGTGAGTCAGAAGATTGGGATAATGCGTGGCGCTATGAACACCATCAGTTTAGGATGGGTAAAAGTTTTACAGAGAACTTTAAAAATTTTATTGACAACTCTCCCATTCACCATGTACATTCAATAAATACACCTTTGCTGGGATGGGTTGGTAAAGCTGACCGTAACGTACATTGGACACAGAGTGTAGAACTATACCTAGCATTAAGACGATTGAAAAAAGAGCATATACTTTTAGTCTATCCTAAAGAAAAACATTCTATTAGGGATAAGGAGAAGCAGAAGGATCTGGCCCAACGTGTTAATGAGTGGTTGGATCACTATTTAAAGAGGTATCCAAAGAAAGAATGGATGGAGAAAGGGTGGAAGGAGTGATATAGAATAAATCATTAGATTTTTTTACACTAAAACAGAATTTACATAGACATTTAAACAAACAACAACAAATAATAGGTGTCTTTTAACAATTCCCGTAATTTCCTAAATGCATTTCGTTTGGTTGTACGCACCGTATTTTCAGAGATTTGCATTTTAATGGCAATTTCGGGGTTTTTTATGCCTTGCAAAGACAGTTCTATTATTTCTCTTTGACGGTCAGGTAAACTGGCAATAGCCTGATGAACAATAGCAAAAGTTTCTTGATTAATGATATTTTTTTTCAAAAAAGATTCAGATTTCAAAGCCCTTAAAGATTCAAGATCCGTACTCTTTTTAGACCGCTTTAAAACATTGATACACTGGTTACGTGTAATGACATACAAAAAGCTTTTTACACCTTGTATGGTATCGAATTCCTCACGTTTGTTCCAATACTTCACTAAAGATTCTTGAGCGACATCCTCACTTAAATCAGTTGATTTTAAAAAGGTCTTTGCAAATGAGCAAAGTATAGGATAGAAGTCATTAAAGAATTCCTTAAAGACAATTTCGTCCCCTTGCTGTATATAACTTATAATATTTTCCTTTTTGATCATCCCTCACTTTACAACGGTAAATATATAAAAAAAGACAAACAGAAAATGTTTCAAGTAATTATGTCTTAAATTTATAGGTAGACGGTAGATTGAAGTTGAAATTAAAAAATATTTCACAGATCAATACCACAAGTCTGCATTTCGTTTGTATTTAAGTTAAGTACATATTACAAAAACGTTATAGAATGTTTAAGAAAGAGCATTATTTACATGTAGCAAAGCTCATTGCCAATGAGATAAACGGATCCATCAGCGAATCTGATAAAGCGACTTTAGCTGATTGGCTTGAGGAATCTGAAGATAATAAAATGATTTATAAAGCGATTATGGAAGAAGGTTGGTATCAATCCATTGTTGAAGAAATCGAAGTTTTTGATATCGATAAGGGTTGGCAAAAGGTGCAAGGTAGAATCCATTCTAAAGCCAAAGTCATGAAACTATTCCCAAGAGTTTATAAATATATAGCGGCAGTTCTTGTGGTTGGATTATTAATCACAGGATATATATTTAAAGACAATTGGTTTAGCACTACACAGAATAACAAGCCAATCATCGTCAACAACCAAATTAAAACGGGTAGCAATAAAGCAACCTTAACTTTTGAGGACGGTACTCAAGTTATTTTAGAAAAGGGAACGACGTTACAAATGAACAATATGACGAGTAACGGTGAGGAGATTATCTATACAGACAATAAAAAACCCTCAGAGGATATAGAATACAATGTGATTACCATTCCACGTGGAGGTCAATTCTTTATAAAGTTAAATGACGGCACGCAAGTTTGGTTGAACTCGGAGTCACAATTAAGATATCCTGTTAATTTCATAGATGGGGAAACCAGGCAAGTGGATTTGGTTTATGGTGAAGCCTATTTTGATGTGTCACCTAGTACAGAACATAAAGGTTTAGACTTTAAAGTGTATCATGATCAACAGGAAGTTCAAGTATTGGGAACAGAATTCAATATCAAAGCCTATAAAGACGAAACCAATGTCTATACAACGCTTGCAGAGGGGAAAGTAGCCATAAATTATAATAACAAAACCCAACTTCTAGACCCAGGAGAACAGTCTATATTGGATAGCAATACAAATGTGCTCAAAATTACCAATGTAGATGTTAAGATAGAAACAGCTTGGAAAGAAGGCGATTTCAACTTTATTCAAGGCAAGTCATTAAAAGAGATCATGAAAATATTATCAAGATGGTATGATTTCGATATCATTTTTGAAAATGAATCATTAGAAGATGTAAGGTTTAAAGGTATACTAGGGAAAAACCAAAATGTCGAAGAAATACTTTCTGCCATTAAATCCACATCAATCAACAATTACGAAATAAACAATAAAACAATAATATTAAAATAAAATGTCTTTGCAAGGTGCAAGGTAAACCTACATTGAGCCTAGTCAAAATAATATGACAATCTCAAGAATTAAACGAAAATTAAGTAATAATAACCAAAACTAAAATATATGAAGAAAAAATACATCTGTGACTAAAACAAAAGGAGGATTATAGTTTTTACCTGGACAGTGCTGACTATATCCCCCTAAATCGTATTAATTAATTAAATCATTAACTAACTAATAACACACAAATTTATGGAAATAATATTAACAAACTCTGGTTTCTTTACAAGAAAACAGATTCTAAAGTTTATGATGAAAACATTTATTTTCTTATGCTGTTTGTCGGTATTTAGCTTAACTCCGGTAGATGTAATATCGCAAAATTCTAAAATTAAAATAGAAGCTGATAAAACATTAACAGTTGACGAAGTGTTCTACCTCATTATGAACCAAACAGATTATAAATTTATTTATGAAGAAGATATTTTCAAGGACTTTCCAAAAGTTCAGGTAAGAAAAGGAACAATCAGCACAAGTAAATTGTTAAACGAAAGTTTATCGAATGGTAATTTAAATGTCGTCTTAACAAAAGATAATACCATACTCATTAAAGAAGCTAATTCTCAACAACAGCAACAAGTTTCGGGTAAAGTAACAGACGAAAAAGGCATGCCAGTGGCTGGTGCAACAGTGTTAATAAAAGGTACAACCAAAGGAACTGCAACCGATTTTGATGGCTCATATGCCATTACCGTTCCTAATCCTGAAAATGTTTTGGTATTTTCAGCTTTGGGGTTTGCTTCGCAGGAAATTACAGTAGGTAGCCAATCAGTTATTAATGTAACTTTTATAGAAGAATCCACACAACTAGGAGAAATAGTACTAAATGCAGGCTATTATGAAACATCCCAAAGAGAAACCACTGGAAGTATAGCCAAACTAGATGCTAAAGCCATAGAAAAACAACCAGTAAGTAACCCAATTGCAGCTATGCAAGGCTATTTATCAGGTGTTAATATAACCCAATCTACTGGAGTTCCCGGTGGGGGTTATGAAATTGAAATTAGGGGTCAAAATTTTATAAATGGTATTACCGATCCATTGTTTATTGTAGATGGTGTTCCATTCAGCTCTCAATCATTGGGATCTAATGATGTATCTCGGCAAATACATAACGGAGGCATAAGTCCACTGAATGCATTTAATCCGAACGACATCGAAAGTATAGAAGTATTAAAAGATGCTGATGCTACCGCTATCTATGGATCTCGAGGCGCAAATGGCGTTGTATTAATTTCTACCAAAAAAGGTAAGGAAGGAAAAACACGGTTTCAAGCTAATTTGAGTAGCACATTAGGCCAGGTATCCAATTTTTTAGATTTGATGAATACCGAGCAGTATCTTGAAATACGAAGAGAAGGTGTTGCAAATGATGGTTACGCATCTTTTTTAGAAAACCCTGCTTTTGACTCTTTTTGGCCTGATATTAAACTCTGGGATAATAGCCACTATACGGATTGGCAAAAGGAACTTATAGGAGGTACTGCTTACAAACATAATGGGCAATTATCTGTTTCTGGAGGTAATGCGCAAACCCAATTTCTAATAAGCGGAGCATATCAAAAGGAGACAACAGTTTTTCCAGGTAATGCAAATTATAAAAAGGCAACTGTAAATAGCAATATTAATCATCAATCCAGTGATAATCGGTTTAGAATAATTTTGTCTACAATTTATAGTAATGAAAAACATAAGCTGCCTAGAACCGATTTAACAAATCAGGCTTACACTTTGGCACCTAACGCACCTGAATTATATGATGAGGAAGGGAACTTAAATTGGGAAAATAATACTTGGGATAATCCTTTGGCTTCATTAGAAGAAGAATACCATTCAAAAATTAATACTTTATTGGCTAATGCTGTAGTGTCTTATAAGGTATTACCCAATCTTGAAATAAAATCTAGTTTAGGGTTTAACACCTATAGGTTAGATTCATACAGAATACTTCCAAGTACAGCAAGGAACCCAAGGTTTAATTCTACTCCCCAAAATTATTCTTCAATAACTACAAATAACTCTGATCGTCAGTCATGGATAGTAGAACCACAATTAAATTGGAAAAAAGAATGGCGTAATATTAAACTGGATATATTAATTGGAACAACATTTCAAAATGAAATCGCACAACAATTTGTTCAAAGAGGTAGAGGATTTCCTAGTAATGACCTCATAAATAATTTAGCAGCTGCTGAAACATTGGAAGTTCTTCAGGATACAGACAGTGAATATAATTATCAGGCATTTTTTGGAAGATTAAATTTGAATCTTTATGGAAAGTACATATTAAATATTACAGGTCGTAGAGATGGGTCATCTAGATTTGGTCCTGGGAAACAGTTTGGTAATTTTGGTGCTGCTGGATTTGCTTGGCTGTTTTCAGAAGAAGATATTTTTACTGATAGCTCTATAATCAGTTTTGGAAAGCTACGAGCAAGTTACGGTACTACAGGTAGTGATAATATTGGAGATTATAGGTTCTTGGACACTTACACTGTTACGGGAGATGATTATGACGGCACAACCATTTTAGAGCCAACAGGTATATTCAATCCTTTGTTTGCTTGGGAGGAGAATAAAAAATTGGAAGTTGGTTTGGAACTTGGATTTTTAAATGACCGAATTTTACTCAATACAGGTTGGTATCAGAATAGATCTTCAAATCAACTCGTTGGAATACCATTAGCAGCAACAACAGGATTTTCAGAGTTAACGGGTAATTTTGATGCAACTGTTGAGAACACGGGGTTTGAAGTCGATTTACGTACAATCAATATTCAAAAAGGAGACTTTAGATGGACAACCACCTTTAACATATCAGTACCAAAGAATAAATTGGTAAAATTTGATGGTTTGGAAACATCCACTTTTGCTGATCAATATATTATAGGAAAACCTTTAACAATTGTAAAACTGTATAATGCTTTGGGCGTTGACCCTGAAACTGGAGCTTATCAATTTGAAGATTACAATGATGATGGCGTTATAAGTAGACCTGAAGATAACCAATGGGTTGAAGATAGGGCACCTAAATTTTATGGTGGCTTGGGTAATACCTTAAGTTACAAAAATTTAAGCCTTGATTTTTTCTTCCAGTTTAAAAAGCAAAAGGCATACAATGAGTTACGTTTTCAGGCAGTGCCAGGATATCCAAGAAACGCTACCACAAGTTTATTAGATAGATGGCAACAACCTGGGGATACAAATCCTATTCAAATGGCTACTGCTGGTCTAAATATCGGTGGCGTAGATTCAAATGGACTTCAAGGGACAAGTAATGCAGCTTTTACTGACGCTTCATTTATTCGTTTGCGTAACATATCATTAAATTATAAAGTACCAGATTTAAATAATGGTCTTGATATAAATGTGTATTTACAGGGTCAAAACCTGGTAACATTTACAAACTATACAGGTCCAGATCCTGAACAACCATTAAGTAACCGTTTACCACAATTGAGACAGATTACCCTGGGACTTCAATTAGGCTTTTAACTTTAAAAAAATGATATTATGAAAAACTTTATAAATATAATTCATACAAATAGGTCGCAATATAATCGTTTTAAATATAGATTTAAAAATTTTAGAATATTCACCCTTCTCTGTTATATTATAACTTTAATTGGTTGTTCTGACTTTGTAGAGGTAGACCCACCTAAAAATACATTGGTTTCAGAAACTGTTTTTAAAGAGGCATCTACCGTAAAATCTGCTTTAGCCAATGTTTATTTTAAAATGAGAGAAGAAGGTATGGTGTCTGGTAATTTTGGGTTAGGCCTTTTAATGAGTTCCTATAGTGATGAACTAGATTATTATCAAAATAATTCTTATTTAAAAATATATAATCATACCTTAACAAGTTCTGATGAGACAGCATTAAGTTTGTGGACTCACGCATATAATATTATTTATTCGGTTAATGATATTATAAATGGAGTTAATAATTCAGGTGCTTTAACGGTTGCAGAGCAAGAAGAATTTAAAGGACAAGCATTATTTGTTAGAGGATTCATGCATAGTTTATTGGTTGAACTTTATGGAGATGTTCCTTACATAACGACGACCAATTATTTAGAAAACAATGTTGTAGAGCGTATGCCTCAAAATTCGGTATATGAAAATATTATTTCAGATCTTAATAATGCAATCAACTTACTGGATGATACGGATACTAGTGGAGAGAATGTTATACCTAATAAATCAGCTGCAGAAGCTTTATTGGCCAGAGTTTATTTGTATACTGAAAACTGGGAAATGGCAGAAACCATAGCTTCAGAAGTTATTAGTAAATACAATTTGGAGTTAGATATAACTAAAGTTTTTTTAAAAGAATCTCCAGAAACAATATGGCAATTTAAGCCAAATAGTACTACTCATAATAATACATATGAAGCAATTTGGTTAATCATTCAGACCATTCCAGGGCAAAATTATGCATTAACAAATAATTTATTAGCAGCTTTTGAGTTAGGAGATTTAAGACGTTCTAACTGGGTAGGTAGTGCAACTAGTTCAGACGGGTTGACAACCTTGCAATATGCTTATAAGTATAGAGCATATGTAACAGAAACTCAATCCTTGGAATACTCCATTGTTTTTCGTTTAGCTGAACAGTATTTAATAAGAGCTGAAGCAAGGGCACATCAAGGAAATATTTCCGGTGCCCAACAAGATTTAAATGCTATAAGGAATAGAGCAGGATTAGCTAATACAACTGCTACAACAGAAAACGATTTATTAGAGGCGATACTTCAAGAACGTCATGTAGAGTTATTCACAGAGTATGGACACCGTTGGTTCGATTTAAAAAGAACAGGCAAAGCAAGTGAAGTGTTAAGCCCAATTAAAATTAATTGGAGGGATACTGATATATTATTCCCTATTCCAGCAAATGAAATACAACTCAATTCAAACCTAAAGCCTCAAAATCCGGGTTACTAATTAATCAATAAAAATACCATGTTTGGCTTAATCCCAAGATTTTGGGATAGGCTAAACAGGTAACTTAATTTAAGACTTTATCATGAAGAATTTCATTTTAATCTGCTTTTCATTGGTATATACTTTTGGTTATACTGTCAGTAATGAAAATATATCAGAAAATAATAGAGCAACAAAAAAGGTAGTTGAAAAAAGACCTTTTATTACATCAAAAATGTCGAATGGGCACCTGTACCTTCAAATTCCAAAATCCATAATAAGTAAATCTATATTATTATCGAGAATAGATACTAAATTTCATCAGTATGAATCCAAACAAATTGTATTTATAAAATCTGCTGAAAATATAATTATCGAAGAACGTATGGCTTGGTCCGAGACGGGAATTTGGATCCCTTTGGATGTTGAGATTGGATTAGAAAAAAGAATTCTTGGAATACTTCCAATAGTGAAAAATGAGTATGATGAAGACATATTTAGTATTAATGCAACTAATTTTTTTATAAACAGTAAAGTGTCCTGGCGATGGGATTCAGGTAACGTAAACACAAGCTTATCCAGAATTGAAAGTATCAAAGATTTGGATCAGGAGCATATTATAAAAACTGTTATTAGTTCAGTAAGAAGAGATAATGAATATCTAGAGAACGTTTATTATAGCTTTTATAATTTGCAAGAACCAATGGAGCCAAGGGGTTTTGACTATCGTATGGGATTTTTTCATGAAGACTATAATAATGATACTAAAATAAGTGGTGGAACCAAAAATTATATTGCGAGTATTAGTAGGTGGAAATTAAAAAAGAAATATCCAGATCAAAAAGTTAGTATACCTATTAAACCAATAACATTTATTATACCACCAAATATTCCTAAAAAATGGAGACCCTATGTGAAAGCTGGTATTGAAGAGTGGTTGCCGGCTTTTGAAGCAGCAGGATTTAAAAATGCGATAGTTGTTAGGGAGGTAGATAGCTTAAGTGATTGGGATAACTATAGTTTGAGTAATTCTATTATAAGATGGGGTAATGGTAGTGATAATACAAGAAAATATGATGTATCAGGAGGGGGTGGAACAGTATCCAGTGTTGTTGACATAAGGTCTGGTGAGATTATAAAATCAGATATTTTTATTTCTTCCTTTAATGAGGGTAGAGTAGAAAAATACTTTATTCGTTGTGCTCCATTAGATATAAGAGCTTTAAGTTATCCTTATCCAGAAACCTTACAGGGTGAAACTCTTCAATACGTTGTAGCTCATGAAGCTGGACATAGTTTCGGTATTAAGGATGCTAGTTTTGGTGAATATACATATCCCGTTGATAAAATGGGAGATACTGCTTGGTTAAAGCAAATGGGGTATACACCAACCGTTATGAATTATGCGCGCTATAACAATATCGCACAACCAAAGGATAGCGTTCCTCCATTATTATTAATGCCAAAAGTTGGTCCAACAGATTTATATATGATAAAATGGGGGTATACAGAATTTCCTCCCAATACATCATTGGAAGAAAAAGAAGTGGAATTGGAAAACATTATACGGTTACAAGACTCTATTCCTTGGTATCGATATAACCATAATCCCTATGAAGTTGTAGGCCCTTCTGCAACTAGTGAGATTTTAGAAACTAATGACCCTGTAAAAAGCACGCAATTAGCTTTGAAAAATATAGAACGTGTTATGAAAATACTACCACAGGTAAATAAAGAGCAACTGGACAATGCAAGGTTAGAACGTCTTTACGATAAAACGCTGGATTTATGGTACCAGCACATGAGACATGTTATATCCTTAATAGGAGGGTACGAGATATTCTACAAGGCAATGGATCAACCAGGTAACATGTACACACCTATTCCATTAGAATCCCAAGAAGAAGCCCTTGGATTTATTGTTGAACATGCATTCGATCCTCCAAATTGGCTTGTAAATTCTGATTTCTTAACAGGCATTAAATACTCTGTTTACCCAGATGAGATCGTTTCTTTACAGGAAAGATTGCTGCAGGAATTGTTACGCCCCCAAAGAATGAAAAGGTTTGAGTATATGCAAACTATTGATGGGTATGAAGAAATAGCAAACAAATATTTGTCAAAATTACAGTCAGGGTTGTTTAGAGAGTTGTATAATGAATCAAAAGTAAAACCCAGAAATCAAGAGATTCAACTCAAATACATTGATGAACTTACCTCAAGAATAGAACAAGAAAGTAATTTTTCTGAAGCTAGTAAAAAAGCTTGGTTGCATGATGCCTATACAAAAGGTTTAATGATGCAACAATTGATGTTTCTCAAAAACGATATCGAAAGAGAGATTAAAAAGAATAAAGACTCCAGTTCATTAGGGCATTGGAAGTTATGCCTAAATAAATTAAATGAAGTATTATAATCAAGATAACCCTGCATAAAAATATATGTAAACTTTGTTTCATATTGTTTTTGAATTAGTCATTCTAAAGTAGAATTATTTTGAATTTATACCAGATGTTAATAGAATGTATGCTAAAAGGAAATAATGATTTTTTTCATTATAGGAATTATAAAAATAAAGTATAGCCGTAGCTCAATGTCATTAAGTTAAGGAAATTTGTTCTTTATTTGTCACATTGAGCGCAGTCCTTTAGATTTGTATAATAGATTATATCTATAATGATGATGATGATTAAAGAGGGGGTGCAGGGGGAGACTCATAGCTAATAAAAATGTTAATAACTTTGAATTGATGAATAAATA
>NZ_JAQZAT010000028.1 GCF_028736925.1 Flavivirga sp. 57AJ16
TGTTGGGCTGGTCTTTAGTTTTTGGGGCATCATGGGTAAGGGTGCTCATCTAGTTCTGTTTTTAGTGGTTCTCCAAAACTAAATACTCTTTTGTGAACTTACAATATGCTCAAGCCCGAAGGCTTACGAAAAAGGAGTTATTTTAAATGTTGAACCCAATTCACAACTTCAATACTCACATTGGAGTCATTTCGATGGACTACCGGACGAACCGGAAAATTATAGGACTTGGACTTTTGATATAACTGAAAAAAAAGAAACAACTCTCTTAACCATTAGTGAAGACAATATCCCGGCCGAAAAGCAGAAAAATCGTTCGGATGAATTTTGGAGTGAAGCTTTATTGAAAATAAAATTAATAGTTGAAAAATAAAAACTACTGCCAATAATGTTATAAGCAATTGCTTGTTTTCGCCTACTTTTGAAATCCTTGCAGATTTTGAATTGCCCCTAAAAATGATTTAACTATAAAAATATAATAATTGGTATTATTTCTGCACGGGACAGAGGGTACAAAAAACAGCTCAAAACGACTTGAATAAGTTTTTTTTGAAACTTAATATCAACTTTTTTGAAAAATAGGAATATCCTCTATTGTTACATTAATCTCTACTACCTTACCTCCTTTATAATTCTTTCCATTATATGTCCACTTTCCTTTTGGAAGCGTAACCAATCTTTTAGTGGCTCCTTTTTCTAGTATTGGAGCAACTAAAATGTTGGAACCAAGCATAAATTGATCTTTAATATTGTAAAAACCAACATGTGGAAATTCATATTCCATAGATCTCACTACAGGTTCCCCAGATTTTGCAGCTTTCTCAACGAGTTCCATAATTATTGGTGTATATGCTTCCCTAATTGCTACTGCTTTTTTTACTGCTTTTAAATTTTGTTCATTTAATACGCGCCAAGGCGCTACAGAAAATTGCATCATTGGCATGAGTGCATGCACCTGGGCAGAGCGCACTATCAACTCTTGATCAATTGTTTTTAAATCAATAAAAGACCCGTACTCTCCACCACCAATCATATCAGGACAATTAAATGGATATCCAAGCAAACCTTGCAAAGTAATTTGAGGAATCAACTTTACGATATCATTCCAATTATGTCCCTTATCATGTAAGCGCTGGGCAAGTGGCTGACCTCCCATTTTCCATGTAGCTCTGTATTCATTAAGTGGATATTTAAGTCCGAATTGTTGAAATGAATAGGTATGATCATTTGGAGTTGCCAAAGTATTAAATGATGTCATGGGGGTGTTATAAAAATAGCTGTCCCCTGCATCCAATTTATAACCATCTATCCCATATTTTTCTTGAAGCTCTTTTAATTGGCCATCAAACCATTCAACCGCACCTGGGTTGGTAAAATCAAGAACAGCACTAGCACCGTTCCACCATCTTACAATCAATGGCAAATCGCCTTTTTCCGTTTTAATAAAATAGCCTTTTTTCTCTAAATCCCTATACACATCACTATCTGGACTCACAAAAGGGCACACCCATAGCATGACTTTAAACCCCAATCCATGAAGTTCATTAACCATTTGTTTGGGATTGGAAAACCGCCCTTCATGGAAATCCCACTTGCCATAATCTTCTTGCCAGTTATCATCTATCATGATCACTCCCGGAGAAAACCCGTTTTCTACAATGGCATTGGCATATTTCAAAATATCTTTTTGGTTTTGGTTATAAATCAACTCTATCCATGTATTGTACTGGGGCTTTTCAAAAAGTAGTTTATCCGGATATTTACCAGATGCTGGAAAATAATTATGAGATGCCAAATTGAAAGCATCTTTTAAAGTAGATCCGGAAGCTGATATCTTTATTTCTGCACCTCTTGAAGTGACTAAAATTTCATCACCTTTTATCGAGTAAGAAATAGGGGCTTCAGACCAAATAACCCTTCCTTTATCTGAAATAAGCAGAGGCTGAGCTTGATTGCCTTTATTATTCCCATAAAGATCAATAGCATAGCCATCGTCAAAAGGCATGATATGTCCATCCCAAACGGCACCTCCCCACCAATGCTCATTAGGGATTACTTTTACTTGCAAACGATCTGTTTGTTGAGAAAATATTTGAATCGTGAACAAAACCATAAAGCTAAAAAGCCATTGTGTTTGTATCAATCTTTTACCTATAATCATTATCAATTTAGTTTAGGGGGGTATGCATTAAACAATTATAAAATTCATTAGTGTTTTAATAAGATTTTTTAAAATCTATAGTTTGACCTTCCAGCAACCTCTCACATACTATCTTTAAGGCTTCATTACCACTATAATTTATAGTAAACACCTTTTCTTGATCGGGCATCAATGCCTTAAGTGATCCTTTGGTTTTATGGTTGTTTATTGAAAAATAGGCATCATAATAAATAGGCGCTATTCCAATGTTTTTTACCGTTAATAACGATATTCCATTTAATTTTTCAAACTTGGTTACTTCAAATTTATAGCCTGTATTGATACTTGCTTGCTTTATACGCTCTTTGGTCTGGTATTTATATTGGTCGTTTCCAATCATGTAAGTGATATGAAAACGTTTTGCAAAAGATTCGTAAGATTCACCATGTGCGCCGTTTGGCGATAACACATTTTGTTGATCAAAAGTGGTGTAATAATTAAATTCGCCTCCAATGGGAGCCGTTTTATATCTACTATCCAATCCTAAAAACTTAAAACGCTGTTCATTTACTGTTGCATGTTCTTCAGCCATAAACGAATCGTCAAACAAGCCAAAAGACAGGTTTAATAATGAAGGGTTTTCGCGAAATGGGGTGACATTGCCATCTTCAACATCAATAGAAATAGACCAATGCAGATTAGTGAACAAAGCCTCCATTTTATTTAAAAAAGTCGTTTGAAACGCTTTAGATGGAAACGTTTTTCCTAACTCAAAAGGCCCGTCATAAATATGGTATTCTCCCCATAAACCAAATCCTACTTGAAGGAAAGCCAACCTATTATCATCATTATATTTTTCAGCAAATTTTTCATAAAACTCTAAAGTAAAATCTTTTAGTTCTTGGTTGGACCAATCTGGAAACCACGTATCTTTTCCTTCACTCTTACCTTTCGTTTCTTTATAATTTGGCAAATCTTTTATGTATTTTGGAACTGAGGTCAATTGCCCAACATAAGTAAACCTAAACCTAAGAATGGCTTGGTGGTTTCTTGATGCTATGGCATTTAATTTACTTTCAACAATAGCCCAATCATAAACACCTTTTTCTGAAACAACATCTTCATAAAGCATATAGGAGTATTCTAAGGTATGAGCTCCAGATTCAGCATTGGTATTTCCGTCCCAAACCACTATACCTGTCATGGGCTGTACTTTAGTAAAACTAGCTACACCACCATTTAAAACAGGTTCTTCAATTAATGGGGTGTCATCATTACTGTCATTATTGTTTTCTCGACAGGAAAAAATAAAACAGTTTAAACTTAAAAAAACAAACAATAAATTTTTCATATTTAGTTTTTGTTGAACTATTTATATTCTTATAAATAACTTCTTTTTATACATCCAGAAACAAATAAACCATAGAAAAAAAAGCACGACAATGCTTAAAATTATATTCGCATTTAATGTTCCCGTCCATCCAAATATAGCATTGGAAAAGGGTAAAAATATCTTTCTAATAAGTTCAGCGCCACCTACATGTGCGAACAAATAAATAAACAATGGGTTCATTCCAACAATTGCAAAAAATAGCACCCCTTTTTGATATTTTTTAACATCTATCACCCAATAACATAATGCAAGCGCCAATAATGACCAACCACCGCCAACAAAAACAAATGTACTTGTTGATATACGTTTTATAATAGGTGTCACATAACTAAATCCATATCCGATTATTAAACCTATAATTCCGGCAATAACCAATAGCTGAATTTTTTTCTTGTTTGTTTTGTTACTCATTATCAATTGACCTGCCAACAAACCCCATATGGTATGAGCAGCGGTAGGAATAGCATTAAACATGGCCCAATGCCCTTCATCTTCTCCTCCAGAAATCAATATATTTAACCAAGCTCCAAAATTCTCACCAGGTACAAAGGCACGATTAAATCCTTCCACTGGAAAAAATCTATAAATACCTTCACTAATTAAAATAAGCAATAAAGAAAATCCTATTTGAATTATAGGTTTTTTACGAATAACTAAAAATGCTAATATATATGTTACACCTAGCTGAGATAATACATTTTGAAACCTAAAAACAATTCTTCCGGGATCGATACAATATAAAGCCCACCCTAAAACCAACATCAAAAAAGCCCTTTTAAAAGCATGTTTTCGCAATTGTTTGAACGTGTCTCCTTTTGCCATTCTTTTTGAAAAAGAAAGTGGCATTGAAACACCCACTATAAACATGAAAAACGGTTGAATTAAATCCCAAAAATGCACCCCTTCCCAATCCACATGATGAAATTGCTCTCCAAGGGCATGAATAATACTGCCATGAAGTTCTGGAGAAACCATATACTCAAATAGACTTGAAAATTCTGCTATAAGCAAAAACATGGTCAAGCCTCTATAAAAATCCAATGATAGTAAGCGATTGTTAATTTTAATTTCGTTCATTGCCATATTTCTTTAAGATTAAGATTCTTAAAAACCTTTAAACTATTAAAGTCTTATTTCACCTATGTGTTATAGCTATCCTAGGCAAGTTGATTAATACTGTCTATAATCAACTTGCTGAGAATAACAATAAGATTAAATATCATAATAATTTTAACCTCTGAGTTTGGAAGCAGTTTTAGTGTTGTTTCAGTAAAATTTGCTGAATTACCCTAACAAGCTCATTTTGTAAAAGTTTAAATAAATTATTCACAAAGAAGTAGTGCTTCTACTGGAATTCTATAGGAAACAAAACTGCTACCAGATCCTGAATTAGGAATTTGTGATACATCACCCCATCCTGAGTTTAATTCAGCAAAAGCTACACTAATAGTCTCTGCCATATCATTGCCACCTAGTACACTTTTTGATATACTAAACTCAATAGCATTGGTATTTGCGTCAATACTAACTATATTTGATGAAGCAAGCGCTTCTACACCAGCTACCCAATTCCAAGTCCAATCAGCGCTAAGCTCATTTGTAAATCCTGATTTATAACAATCACCCCACCATAGAGGCCCAATTGGTCCTTGAAATAAAAAATCTGCTCCCGAATCTGTTCCCCATTGCCAAGACCCATAACCTGTATTAGAGTTACCATCTGTATTAATAAAAATACTCAATAATTCTAAAAGCATAGTCGATTTTCCTTCTATATATACATTAAGATAGTCACCTCCACCCCAAAGTTTAAGTATTTGCATATTATTATCGTAAGCACTATCATCTACTAATACATCAACATCTTCCCAGTCCCCAAAATCTCCATCAATGGTTATATTAACTTTTATAACCTCAGGTGTATTAATTGGTTTTGTAATATTTGCTTCTTGTCCAGATTCATTCATAGCTGTTAAGGTAACATTAAGATCGCCACCTTTTTTAGTATATCTATAAACTGGATTTTCTTTGTCACAATAAAAACTTAAATCACCAAAATCCCATCTGTAATTGGTTGCGCCTTGTGAAAGGTTGGTAAATGTGATTAAACTTGGGTCGTTTTCATCAACTGAATATGAAAAATCAGCTATAATACCTCCATTTGAGACTTCTTCGGAATTATCAGTTCCACAACCTGCAAGTAGTGAAATAGCTATTAGATAATAGAAAAATTTTAATTTTTTCATGATTTATTTATTTAGAGGTTAGTTTTTTAATTAATTGTTAGTGTATGTAATAGTTTATTCATTCCTGTATTAGCATCCCATGTGTTAGAGTTTGCCAATTGGATTGAATATTCTACTCTATCAGATAGTGTTTCATTGCTATCTTCTATTTTTAAAAATAATTCATACTTCCCAGCTGGAATACCTGAGAGGCTAATAGATTCATTTAGTTCATAATCGGTAATTGGTACTACTTTTCTAATATCAAAGCTTAATGCTTTTTTATATAAAGTACCATCTCCTATAGACTTTAATACTAAAAATGTGTTTTTCTTGTTATAAACAGGTGCAAAACCAACGTTATCTATTACTGTACTTAATTGAAAGCTACCATGTGCAGTGACTTCCTTTTTAAGACTAGCAGATTTTAATAAAAGCCTGTAGCCCAATTCCTTTTGAAAATCTTTAAAACAATTATTATTTCGCCATTCTTGTAGTACAGGCCCATAATAATCTAGATTTAAGTATGTCCATTTTAATAAAGACATTTCGGTGTCAGCCGTATTGCAACTTGCTAATGGAACATCTGTTGGTGGGCAAGTTTCTCCTCCTGTAGGAACAAAAAGCGCTTCTTTGCTAATATATTCTTTTTCTGCAGCTATATTTTGATATGTTCCATAATCGTTTGAACTAGCTAAAAAGCAATCATTATGAAACCCTACTCGAGCAATATCAGTTGTTCCATAGCCAACACTTGTATTTATTGCTGTTGAATATTCAAAAAATTCTTGCTTATATAACGGTGTTCTTAATTGGATTTTTATTTCTTTTGGAACCACTTCCAACAACTTGTCCAGTACCGCTTTTTTGTTTTCAAGGGTCGTTAAATTGTTTGTTGTATAGTACCACTCTCCCCATGAACCAATAAAACCAGCTTGAAAAAATGCAATAACATCTACATTATCTGCTAAAATTGGTTTTAGTTGATCTAAATGCCTTTCAATAATATTCAAAGGTGCATCCGTTTCTTCTTGATTACTATTATAGGCAAAACGTAAAATACATTTTATACCTGCATTTCTTAACCTTTCAAAATCCGTTTTTATTAAATCTAGTTGTGCTGAACTTAAATCCGAATCTTTAAACGCATCCAAATAATACATTCGCCAAATTAGGGTAACATTCTCATTTTTTAAATTAGCAAGTGATACTTCATTAAGCGGCATTCCTTCAGAATACACAGACCACTGATGCGTAAACCCGCGCTCTGGGTTTGAAATAACCTCATTTGATGATGTATAGGTAATATTGCTTACGCTATCATCAATAGGTTCTTCTTTTGGACCATCACTACCACAACTTATTATACTGCTTAAGAGCAATAATGCCATAAATTTATATTTCATAATAATACTTTTTTTTATAATTAATAATTAGTAAGTGTCCTTAACCCAGTTATAGGGTTTTCTTTTTACCCAATTACCTCTTGTGAAATCCGGAAAATCCTGAGGTTCTCCATTGTTTTCTATTGAAGCTTCCGATAAGGGCGTAATGGCACTCCAAGCTGCTGCATCATAAGCATCCATTGGAGGGGCCACATGTTGTTTGGCCGCTTCAACAAAGGCATGTATTACAAAAAAATCCATACCACCATGCCCTGCACCATTGGCATGCTCGCCATATTTTTGCCATAATGGATGATCATATTTTTTAAGCCATTCATCTGCTACATCCCATTGATGTGGTTCTGTTTTGCCATCTATATGGATTCTGTTTCCATCTACTTCCCATAAGCCATGAGCTCCTTGAACTCTAAAACCTAGTGAATAAGGTCTTGGTGAATTTGTGTCATGCGTCACAATAATGGTTTCTCCACTAGCTGTTTCAATGGTTGATGTAACGATATCGCCTAACTTAAATTTCACTTTCGCATTCGGATGATTTTCGCCTCCTACTTTTACTATATAGTTATGCAGGCCAACACTTTTGGTAGCGTGCGATGTTAAGGACATAAATCTGTTCCCTCTATTGATATCGCACATAGCTGCTATAGGGCCAATGCCATGTGTAGGGTAGATGTCTGCATTTCTTAAAACGGAATGCTGTGTTCTCCATACCGATTCTGAAATCCCTTTGTCTCCAAACTCGGCTCCAACACCATAGGCAGTTTTTCCGTCGTTGAATTTCACATGTCGCAAATCGTGTTGATAGCCACACCTAAAATGAAGTAATTCCCCAAATACATTTTGTTTTACCATGTTTAAAACCGCCATAATATCTCTACGGTAATTCACATTTTCAAGAATCATTAAATGCGTTCCGGTCTCTTCGTGTACATTTACTAAATCCCAGCACTCTTCAAGTGTATTTGCTGCAGAAACCTCCAGACCTGTGTACTTTCCTGCTCTCATAGCATCTTTAGCCATACGTGTATGCCATAGCCAAGGAGTAGCTATAATAACAGCATCCACGTTATCTAAAGCTAAAAGATTTTTATAATCATAATCATTTTTACCAAAAACCATCGGCTTTTTATAGCCTTTACTGGTCATTTTTTCTGTAGCTAATTTTGTTCTCGAAGGGTCTATATCACAAATAGCCGTAATGTTTATATCGTCTCTTAATAATAAATTATCCAGATGGTTTGTACCTCGCAAACCCACACCTATCATTCCTATTTTTAGTTTTTCTACATTTGAATTAGCACCAAAGGTAAGTCCTGGCATAAACGCTATGCCCGTGCCTGCAATTGCTGCCTTTTTTATAAAATCTCTTCTAGAGTCCATTTTGTATTTTTATACTTTGAGTTATTAATTTCAAAAAGGGTTGAGTTATTATATATACTAATTCAAAAAAAATAAGCCAACCCCTTTGTTCAACTAAACTAATTATAACCTGGGTTTTGTAGAAATGCTCCTTTGCCCTCAGCTATTTTACCTAGTGAAAAAGGATATAATTCCTTGTATGGTTCAGCTTGACTTGAAGTTCCATTTAATTCCAAGGCATGCTCTACAAACTTACCGTGTCTTATTAAATCTGAACGATATTGCCCATTTTCACACCAATATTCGTGAGATCTTTCTTTAAGAATCATCTCATTAAATACGTCAATATCCGAATAGTCTGCCAATAAAATTGGATCTAAACCTGCACGCTCTCTAATTTCATTAACTAAATCAATGGCTTCTTGGTTTGGCGTATTATTTTTATTAGCAATAGCTTCTGCTTTTGATAAAATTACATCTGCATATCTGTAAAGAATGATATCTATAGTTGTGAGCGTGGTTCTATTAGGATCATTTTCTATTTTTAATGGTAGAGGTCCCATTTGCATAATATTAGCTGGATTAGATCGATTATAGGTAATGCCATCAGTTCCTGTAAACTCTGCTATTAAGTTTGTCTTTCTAACATCATTTGGCTCGAATGAATCATAAAACATCCACGAACTTTGTATGGTAGCCCATCCACCTCCATCAGGATAATTGGAAGGTAACACCATCTGTTGCCATTGGTTTTCACTAGTAGCTGCATAATCTGCAGGAATGGCAAACATTATCTCTTTATTATCTACTTGCGATTTTGTGCTGAACATATCAACATAATCATCTACTAACTCATAATAATTCATATCCATAATAGCATTAGCTTGTGCTTCTACATCTGTCCATCTTTTTTCGTGTAGATATAACCTGATCAATAACATTCTTGCAAAACCTTGACTGAACCTTCCATAGACGGCATCTGCAGGTGCTGGTAAATCTTCAGCAGCATCTAATAGGTCTTGCTCAATAAAGTTTACCATGTCATCATGGCTAAGTCTTGCCAAGGGTGTTTCAACTAATGGGTTTTGCAAAACCTCTAATGGTGCCACAACAATAGGCCCGAACATATCGAACAGTTCATAGCTTAAAAATGCTCTGGCGCATTTTAGTTCAGCAACTCCAACCTTTTTAATATTCTCGTTAACTGAAGAATTTTCAAGTCGATCAATACTTAAAGTATTGGAACTAATTCTATTATAAAAATCGTCGTAGAATCTAGTAATACCTTCACTTGAAGGTACATAACTTGTTAGTGTTGCTAATTGTTGTACGCCAAAATTTCCTTGAAGAATTTCTGTAGTGGATTCATTAACAAACATAATTCCACGTTCTGAAGTAGTGTGTATACCATCCCACCAAGAGCCTCTTAATGGATAATAGGCAGCAACAACCAAAGCTTCTACGTCTGCTTCTGAAGCAGGAAAAATCGCTGGATTAATTTCATCATAATTAATAGATTCCAGATCTGGATTACAGGCTACAGTTAATAGCACAAACAACCCTATTAAATAAAAGTTTACGTTTTTCATTTTTTTTAAAATTTTAAATCTATACCTAATGTGTAAGTTTTAACATTTGGATATGCAGCTACCAAATTTGAAGGATCTCGATCTGTCCCTTCCAATCGGCTATCATACCCCGTAGTTTCAGGGTCAACACCTTTAAATGGCGTAATAAGGAATAAGTTTTGAGCATCAATTCTAATGGCCATGCTATTAAATACTTTACCAAGTGCTTCGGAAGGTAAATTATATGATAATGATAAGTTTTGTAACCTTATAAACCATGCATCTTGTAAGAAGAAATCCCCAGCACTGTATTGTGTGTATCCATAGTGTGATGCAGGTCTACTATTTGTTGGGTTATCTAGTGTCCATCTGCTATAAATACTTCTTAATGCATTACGCCCATTTTGCCGAACGCCATCTGCGGAAACACCTAAAGCAAGATCTGTTGCATCTACAATTTCCCTACCGAACATGCCATTAAAATGAAACCTAAGTTCAAAGTTTTTATAGCTAATGGTATTACTAAAACCTGCTATAAAATCAGGGTCTGTTGAACCTGTCATTACTATATCCGCTTCATCGATAATTCCATCTGGAGCTCCTGTAGCTATAAACCTTCCGTTTTCATCAACTAATGGATTCCCTGAACCATCTCTTGAAAAACCATTAATATCTTTAACCTTTATTTGACCAGGAAATAAGTCTGGTTGTGCAGGAACCACTTCTCCTATTTGCATCACACCATCTGATAAATATGTATATCTAGCACGAATAGGGTCATCAACTTTCTCAAAAATGCTTGGTTTCCAATCTGGTGCTCTTTCTTTCCATTTATCTTTAAATTTAGAAAAGGTTAAGGTACTCTTCCATCTAAAATCTTTAGTATCAACATTAATAGTATTTAATGTTACTTCAACACCTTTACTTTGTGTGGTACCTATATTTGCCCAAACCGTATTTATTTCATTGTATGAATTAATTGGTTTTATTTGTAGTAAATCTGAAATTTCTTTATTATAAACTTCAACCGATCCTGATAATCTTCCTTTAAATAATTCAAAATCAAGACCTATATTAATTTCTTCTGTGGTTTCCCATTTTAAATCTGGATTTGCTAATCTTGATGGGAATACACCTACCAATATAGATTCGTCTGGATTTAAGTAAGCTGGTTGCGCATAATATGCTGCAAAAGCGTTTGAACCTATATCGGCATTTCCTGTTTCACCATAACCTACCCTAAACTTTAATTGATTTATGTTATCACTTAAATTTTTTATAAATGGCTCTCCAGCCATATCCCAACCTAAAGCAACTGATGGGAAAACAGCAAACCTGTTATTTTCAGCAAAAACGCTAGAACCATCTCTACGAATAGTTCCTGAAAATATGTATCGATCTTTAAAAGTATAATTTAATCTAGCAAAATATGACACAATGTTTTGCTCGTATTTAGTTGAAGCCAATGTTCTAGGTCCTGCGCCAGCATTAATATTATTCCATAGAAATGAATCTGTTATAAAATCCTCATTACCTGAAGAAGCACTTTCTGATCTATATTTTTGTCTTGAATAACCAACTAAGAAATTAAAATTATGGTCGTCGCTAATTGTTTTAGAGTAATTTAAAGTAAAATCAAAAAGATTGTCATTCTTTTTTTGATTTGCTATAGTAGCTTTACCATTGACCGTTTCACCATATAAAGTTGTTCTTGGCAAATAAGTGTTTCTACTTGTATATCCTTGATCAATCCCTGCTTGAAATCTAGCCACTAAACCTGGTAGGGGCTTAATTTCTGTATAAAAATTAGTAAGTGTTCTATCTATAACACCTTGGTCTGTAATGGTAAGTAGTGAGTATGGATTAGGTTCTTGTGAATTATCTGGATTTATAGGGTAATAACCAAACTCATCGATAGCTTGTATTTGTGGACCGTATTGTAATGCCGATCTAATAATACCAGAATTCTCATATTGGTCACCACCTAATTGGCTGTTGTCATTATTAATTCTACTCATTGTCATGTTCATACCAACACTTACATAATCATTTACTTTCTGATCTAGATTAAATCTTAAAGCTGCTCTATCAAAAGTTGAATTCTTTAATACACCATCTTGCTTATATAAGTTACCAGATAAATAATATTTAGTAGTTTCAGTACCGCCTCTTAATGACAGGTTATGTTGCTGTGTGCTACCATCTCTTGTTACCAAATCAAGCCAATTGGTGCCTTTTCCAGCATTATTTATTTGGTCGTCTGAATAAAATCTTGAAAATGCAACTCCACCAACAGGATCTGCCATAGCTTCTTCTAAGGTTCTACTACTAGTGTTACCGCTACTATACGGAGTTACTCTGTTTTGAAACAACCAATTTTCATAAGCAGCATCGTTTCTTAATTGCATCCATTCTGGTAAACTTCTTATTACATCAAAACTATCATTATAGGATTGTAGTGAATAAGAAGACGAGTAACTTACTTGAACTTTACCAGCAACTCCTTTTTTGGTTGTAAGCAAAATAACACCATTTGCTGCCCTAGCACCATAAATGGATGTCGCACTGGCATCTTTTAATACTGAAATGGATTCGATATCATTTGGATTAAAAGAGTTTAAAATATTTTGAGTACCACCACTATATCTGTTACCAGTTCCAGGTTGTTGAAAATCGGTAATAGGAAACCCATCAACTACTATTAGAGGCTGATTACTTGCATTAATAGATCCTGCGCCTCTAATTTGAAAGTCTAAACCACCACCTGGTTGTGCACTGTTTTGTGTAATTTGTAAACCAGACACTTTCCCCCTAAGCACATCGCCAACCGATGGTGAGGATGATAATACCAATTCTTCGCCCTTAACTGTTGATACGGCCCCTGCAATATCCTTCTTTCTTTGGGTACCATAACCAACAATCACAATTTCGTTTAATGTGGCTGTATCTGTTAGTAAGGTAACATTAATGTCTGTTTGGTTATCAATAGCAACTTCTTGGGTAATAAACCCTAAAAATGAAAATACAAGCGTATTGGCACCGTTTGGCAAAACAATACTGTAACCCCCATCAAAACCTGTAACTACACCTACAGAGGTACCCTTTACCAAAACAGATGCCCCAGGAAGTGGCATACCTGTATCATCTATGACTTTTCCTGTAACAGTAGTTTGTAATAGTTTGGATTCACTGTAAGCTTGTTTATCCTTTATCGGAGAAATAAGGATGACATTTTCATCATCTTTTTGGACGCTATAACCAGCCCCTACTAGTTGCATAGTGGCCGTAACTATATCAACGTTAGCAAAATCTGCTATGACTAGTTTATTTGCATCCAGTACATCATCACTATAAAAGAAATTCACATCTGTTTGCTCTGTGATAGCCTTTAAGGCTTGTCCTAAAGTGACTTCACCAAGTTTTAAAGAAATTTTTTGGGAATAGGCAAAACTTGAAGTGCTTAAAAAAAGTATACAAAATACAATTAAACTTTTTTTCATTATCCAAAGTATTTGATCTTTTAATAGTTTAACATGACTATAGTTTATAGCCGATAATTTTTTTTTCATATTTTTACTTTTTAGTTTAGTTAATTACTAATGACAAAAGGGTTAGCTACTAAGAATTTCATCGGGAAATGTTGACGCATTTCCCGTTTTCTTATGGGTCTTTTCTTGAAATTTTAACTAGGTATTCTTCATTATTTTCTGTGTTTTGGATTATTTCATAGGTTACGTTTGCTGATTTACTTATTCTATCTAATAAAAGTTTTGCTGGAAATTCTTTAGAAGCTAGCCCTGTAAATGTTATTTCACTAAGCTGAGCATGAGAAAAATCAGTTTTAAAATTATACCACCTTCCAACTTTTCTTAAAATATTATCAAGACTCATATTCTCAAAGAAAAAAGTACCGTCTTTCCATGCAGAATAAACTTGAGGGTTCACATTTTTAACCTGAACGGTGCCTAAATCTTTTTTGCCTACAACAGCCTGTTCTCCAGGTTTTAAATAAACTTCTTTCTGTTGGTCTCCTACAAGTTTTATTTTACCCTCTGCCAAGGTTGCTGCAAAAAAAGCATCATCATTATATGCAGAAACATTAAAGGAGGTCCCTAAAACCGAAATATCCCTCATCTTAGTTTTTACAATAAAACTTTTACCGACATCTTTCTTGACTTCAAAATAGGCTTCGCCAGATAATTCAACAACTCTTTTGTTGCCTTCAAATGAAGTTGGATATTTTAAAGAAGAAGATGAGTTCAACCACACTTTAGAGCCATCTGGCAAAATAAGTTTGTATATACCTCCACGTGGGACAAACAGCGTGTTTTTACCTACCTTTTTTGGGGATTTTGCTGAATTGCTTTCTCTATTTGGTAAATAAACCAAAGCGTTATCTTGATTTTTAACTTCTGCTAAAGTTTGCGTTTTCACAAACTCATTTTTTTCAAGATCCACTTCTGTTCCGTCTTCTAAAACAAGCGTGGCTTTATCATAGCCTGGCTCTAAGTCTAAAACAATTGAATTATTTATTTCAGTAGGTTTTGAAGAAAAATGTGAAATACCGTAATAGCCCACCGAAATTAACAGGATAGCAGCAGCAGCATATCTATATACAGACCTGAAGGCAACTAAAGGCTTTCGTTTTATTGTTTGTTGCTTATTATCTATTCTTTTAAGTATTTTTGAGTAGGCAGCATTTTTATCTAAATTTTCAAACAGACTTATTTTGTTTTCAAAATTTTCTTCTTTTAAAATTCTATGATAAAATTCTTTATTTCCTGGAATACTTAGCCATTTTTCAAAATCAACATCTTCTTGACTTGAAAGTGTTCCTAAAACTGATTTTATAATCAATTTTGCTGTATAAAATTTTTGATTTGTGTCTAACATGAGCTTTATTGAAAGGGGCTTTATTAAATTGTTATCTTTTTGTTATATCTATATAAGCAGTTGAAACAAAAAAAGGGTGGAAAAAAAAACAACTTTAACATTTATTTTTTTTAATCTATACCTAAAAAACATCAAATGGACTCGTTTAACTGTCCTTTATAATAATTTATCAATAGGTAGTTTATTGGTAATTTTTAACGAATCAATAAAGTTGTGATAATGGATGGTAATAAAATTCTTTGTATCAATTTGTTAGAATGAAATCCATACAAATGAAATTGTTATAATGAAGAAAGAAACAACACTAAAAATGGATTGTTTTTTAATTTTTTCTTGAGTAATTCTATAGCTCTTGAACGTTGTGACTTTACAGTATTTAGAGAAATATCAAGATCTTTGGCAATATCTTTATATTTTAACCCCTTTAAACAAGATAGCTCAAAAACTTTTCTGCATTTAGGAGGCAGCGTTTCCAATGCTTGATATAAAATAACGGCATGCACCTCTTCTTCTATAATATCCTGTTCTATCGTTACAGCTGAGTCATGGTGCTTTTCATCTAGCGAAATCACTCTTTTCTTTTTTTCCAGATATTTAAAAGAAGCATTTCTTACCATAGTATATAAATATGGCTTTATATCATCAATATGTGCTAAATCTTCACGCTTTTCCCACAATGTGACCAAACAATCCTCCACAACCTCCTCTGCTGCAAATTTATTTTTCACATATTTGAAGCTATAAGAAACAAGCCTAGGGTATAGAGCATTAAATAAGTTTTTAAAAGTTTCTCTATTTAGCACTTTTTTAAGGTATTATGTCGCCTAAAATACAGAATCTTATTTATACCGACCTGTTGCGCATTATGATTTAAGCTAAATATTTATATAAAATATTAATAATCAGCAAATTAATTCTAAAACAAAAAAAACTAATAATCAAAATACAAATTACCAAAAACATATTTTGTGCAAATATCCCTTTCGGAGAGGTCCTTTTTGTTCATTTAGTAATTTACATCAACTTAAATTCAATTTAATAAATAAAGCAGCTCAAAAGAAACGCCATTATTATTAAATTCTGGGGAGACACTAAAGTTAAAAAAGAAATTGGAGTAATAAATAGTTTAATGAGATTTCTTTCGTAAAAGAAGCTATCTTTTGATAGTGAAATGAAACTAAAGCATCAACCAATGAGTCGTAATTTAATCCCATAAATCAAATTATTTTTTTTATAAAATAATCTTTTATCTGAATGCCTATAATATTTTGGCCAAAATATTCTTTACCTAATCCCAAAAAGGCATTTAGATCAAACACTATAAAATGTTATAAAACTGTTCCAGTATATACCTAAATTTGAATGAAGGTTTAAAAAACAAAAAAGCCTCACTAAATATAGTGAAGCTTTTTGTGAGCCCTGAAGGATTCGAACCTTCGACCGCCTCCTTAGAAGGGAGGTGCTCTATCCAGCTGAGCTAAGAGCCCCAAAAGAAAGCATTTCTGATTTCTGGTGTGCAAATATAAAATTAACTGCATATCTAACCAAAAGAAATGTTTATAAATTTCATCAATAATTCATAATACTTTAAAAATCTTATACCTAGTTTTAATCATTCGTTCATAATTGTTATTCTTAAACTAAGATATAATACCATTTACACCTTGAATTTATCCAATAAAACACATCTTTTTGTGCTTTATTTCGTTATAAAAATAAACCAGAACTATAGCTATGCTTGATTTTTACGCCTCATCTATCACAAAAATTCTTCATTTTATTTTTGGGTAAATTCAAAGTATAACTGGTATAATAAAAGAGGGTGTCTAAAAAGTCTTTATAATTTGATTTGTCAGGTTGAGTACTTCGGCTTCGCTCAGTACAGGCTCTGTCGAAACCGATATTGATTATCAGTAAGTTAAAAATATTTCGACAAGCTCAATATGACATCGAACTTACTTTTTAGACACCCTCTACAGATATCTTAATTTATTTAACTACCAAAACAGACCATATAAAACGGCCAGTACAATCATAATTACAAACGAGCCAATATTAAATAATGGTGTTGTTTTGAATAATTCTTTAGTAAGGGGAATCCCCTTAGGATCATCTGCTCCTTTGTTTTGCATATTACTTAATACAACAATAACCAACATGGTCAATAACGTTGTTATTCCCATCTGGTGCATCCATGGCTCAAATACAGGAATCGGTAAGAATTTAAGAGCTAGAGCTATTGGAATAGATAAAACGGCTCCCCAAATGGCAGCATTATTAGTGGTTTTTTTCCAGAACAAGCCTAAAATAAACACAGCTAATATACCTGGACTAACAATCCCGGTGTATTCTTGAATGAATTGAAATGCCTGGTCGATACCTCCTAAAAGAGGTGCAACTATAACAGCTATTAATAAGGCGACGGCGGCCGAAATACGTCCCACATTCACCGTTGTTTTATCATCAGCATTTTTATTAATATACTGCTTGTATATATCCATAGTGAAAATGGTTGATGTAGAATTTAGCATAGAGGCCAAAGAAGACACAATAGCAGCTGCCAAAGCTGCAAAAGCAATACCTTTAAGACCCACTGGTAAAAACTGTAATAACCAAGGGTATGCCTTGTCCGCTTGCCCAGTAGTAGGCACATTTAACATACCTGCTTCTCCCAAATTAGACATAATGGAAGGGTCGTTTACCATAACGTAAGCAGCAATACCAGGAACCACTACAACTAAAGGAATGATTAATTTTAAGAACGCAGCCAATAAAATCCCTTTTTGAGACTCTTTTAAAGATTTAGCTGCTAAGGTCCTTTGTATAATATATTGATTGAAACCCCAGTAATATAGGTTAGCTACCCATAAACCACCTATTAATACCCATATGCCAGGCAGGTTTATATAGTTTTCATTGGTTTCTTCAAGTATCATATGGAATTTTTCGGGAGCAGCTTCTACCACTTTAGCGAATCCAGCAAAAACACCTTCACCTCCAGATACGGTATTCAACGCTAAATAAGTGGTCACCAAACCTCCTAATACTAAAAACACCACTTGTATAACATCCGTCCAGGCAACAGCAGATAAGCCTCCATATAAAGAATAAGCTGCAGCGAATAACGCCAAACCAATAATGGCATACATCATATCGACCCCCATAATGGTTTCTATAGCCAACCCTCCTAAATATAAAACAGAAGCTAAGTTTACAAAAATGTAAAGTCCTAACCAAAATACGGCCAGTATCGTTTTTAAATTAGTGGAAAATCGTTTTTCAACAAATTCAGGAATAGTGTATAAGCCCTTTTCAATAAAAATAGGCAAGAAATATTTACCGACAATAATTAGAGTCAAGGCTGCCATCCACTCATAAGATGCTATCGCAAGTCCCAAAGCAAAACCCGATCCCGACATTCCAATAAACTGTTCTGCCGAAATATTTGCAGCAATTAATGATGTACCAATGGCCCACCATGGTAAAGATTTACTTGCTAAGAAATAATCTTCTGCATTTTTTTGATGTCCTTCTTTATCTCTGGATACCCACAATCCCACTCCTAAAATTAAAATGGCGTAGGCTATAAATACTACATAGTCCCACATTTCGAATCCTGCTGTCATAGTAAAATAAATTATTTTGGTTAATTAATATAAGACTCAAATATAGAAATTAAATATTAGAAATAATGTATGCTTAGATTAAAAAAACCAAACTAGTAGGGTCTAGTATGTTTTTTTTAAAAAAATAATGATACATTTGTAGCTGTATATGATAAAGATCAAGCAAAAAATAGGCGTTCCAAAATATAAGCAAATTATCAACTCCATTGAAGATGCTATTCTTTCTGGTGCTTTAAAAAAAGGAGATAAAATCCCTTCTATTAATCGTATTAAAGATACCCATAAGCTTTCAAGAGATACTGTTTTAATGGCCTTTAACGAGTTAAAAAACAGAGGCATTATTCAATCTGTAGTTGGAAAAGGCTATTATATAGCTAGTGAAAATGTAAACATTACCCAAAAGATATTTTTACTTTTTGATGAGTTAAATTCCTTTAAAGAAGATTTATATAATTCGTTTTTAGAAAATTTGGGAAGCAATATCCAAGTAGATATTTTTTTCCATCATTTTAATGAAAACTTTTTTAGTAAATTAATTAATGACAACGTTGGTGACTACAATTATTATGTAATTATGCCGGCAAACCTGACCAATACAAACAAGGACATAAAAAAACTGCCTAAGGATAAGGTCTATATTTTAGACCAAATACACGAAGACTTATTAGAATATTCGGCCATCTATCAAAACTTTGAAAAATCCATCTTTGATAATCTTACTAAAGCCTTTCACTTAATCAAAAACTATAAGAAAATAATTCTAATCTTTTCTGAGGATAAACAACCTCAAGGGATGTTAAAAGGTTTTAATAAATTTTGTAAAAAAAACGAAATGTCTTTTGAAGTGATAAGCTCACTAGCCGACAAAGTTTTAAAAAAGGGAGAACTATACATCATGCCAGACGATAAAAGCTTACTCCGGATTATAAAAAAAATGAAAAGCAAAAACTTTTCACTCGCAAAAGATATTGGCATTATCTCATATAACGACACCTTACTTAAAGAAATTGTAGAAGGCGGCATTACAACTATTTCTACAGATTTTAATAGGATGGGGCAACGTTTGGCAGAAATGATCCTTAATAAAGAAAAAGTTAAAATAGAAAACCATAATAGTTTGATTATCAGAAACTCATTATAATAAATTAAATAAAAAATAGTGTATAAAATCAATCACGATAAGGCGTTAAATATTTTAGAAATTGAAAACTCCGAAAACAAGGTATATGGAAAAATTCACCTTAGTTCCGGAGCCAGTTTGCAAGAGCTAACATTAAATGGGCATGGTATTATAAAGGATTTATCGCCATTAACTTATGCCAATACGTATGCTTCTTCCATTCTGTTCCCTTTTGCTAACAGAATTAAAGACGGTATATATAGTTTTAACGATAAAGAGTTTCAATTTGAAATAAACCAAAAAGAAGAAAACAACGCGCTACATGGATTGGTCTATAATAAAACATTTCAAATTATTGACCAAGAGACCCATCACGATTCAGCATCTATTTTGCTGGAATACAACGAAACCGAATTACCCATAGGGTTTCCTTACACATATACCATTCAGCTGAAATATATTTTTACTTCAAATCACTTGAGCTTAGAGGTATCTGTAAAAAATACAGATACAAAAGCATTTCCTTTTACCCTAGGCTGGCACCCTTATTTTTTAAGTGACAACTTATTTAATAGCTCTTTGGATTTTGAAAGTACTGAAAAAATAGTTCTAGGTGAAAGAAATATCACGACCGGTGTTGAAGATTTTGAATTAAATAAAGCTTTTAATATTGAAGACAAACAATTGGATGATTGCTGGATTTTGGATTCAAATGAAGTAACATTCAACACCCCTAAATATCAATTGACAATAACGTCTTCGGCAGGGAATAATTTTCTCCAGGTCTATACGCCCCCTAAATTAAACACCATAGCTATTGAACCTACAACCGGGGTTTCAAACAGTTTTAATAACCACATAGGCTTACAGGTTTTAGACGCAAATGATACTTATAATATTAACTGGAGCTTAAAAATAAAATGACAAATACTATAATGGATACCATATTAATTAATGACGTAAAAACAACATTCGTAGACACGTTTAAAACCGAACCTATTCTTGTTTTTTCTCCAGGGCGAATTAACATTATTGGTGAGCATACCGATTATAATGACGGGTTTGTGTTTCCTGCTGCAGTAGATAAAGGTATTGCAGCTGCCATGCAAAAGAGTGACACCAATAAATCTATAGCATATGCTTTAGATAAGAATAGCCGTATTGAGTTTGAATTAGACAAATTAAGCCCATCTGCCGAAGGTAGTTGGGAGAATTATGTGTTTGGGGTGGTTTCCGAAATTCAAAACAGAAACAAAGTAGTAGGGAACTTTAATATTGTTTTTAAGGGAGATATCCCAGGGGGCGCAGGGATGTCGTCATCTGCAGCGTTGGAAAATAGCGTGGTGTTTGGTTTAAACGAGTTGTTCGATTTAGGGTTGACAAAACACGAAATGATTTTAATATCACAAAAAGCAGAACATAATTATGTGGGAGTAAAATGTGGGATTATGGATCAATATGCAAGCATGTTCGGCATCAAGGACAACGCATTGCTGTTAGATTGTAGAACTGTGGAATCCAAACCTTATAAGATCGATTTTAAAGACCATCAACTCATGCTAATCAATACGAATGTAAAGCATAGCTTGTCCGATAGTGCCTATAATGACAGACGTTCTGCTTGTGAAAACATTGCAGAATTACTTGGAATAAAAGCGTTAAGAGATGCCGCCGAAGCCGATTTAGAAGCTATAAAAGACAAGGTAACACCTGAAAATTATCAAAAAGCACTCTATGTTATCCAAGAAAACGATAGGGCTTTAAAAGCTTCTAAAGCGATTGAGGATAATGATTTGAGCACATTAGGAGCTTTGATTTTTCAGTCTCATGATGGTTTACAACATCAATATAAAGTAAGTTGTGACGAATTGGATTTTCTAGTAGACTTGGCGAAAGCAGACGATCAGGTTTTAGGGGCCAGAATGATGGGGGGCGGATTTGGTGGTTGCACCATTAATTTAGTCACAAAAAATGAAGCCAAAGCTTTTGGAGAAGCTGTATCTATAGCTTATAAAAAAGAGTTTAACAAAGCCTGTTCTGTATATTTTATAAAATTATCTGAAGGCACACACCTAGTAAAATAATAAATCATATTTATTGAAAATGAACCATACCGATTTACAAGACTTTTCACATAAACGATATAATATACTAACTGGCGAATGGGTCTTGGTATCGCCACATCGAGCAAAACGACCATGGCAAGGACAAAATGAAGCAGTATCCAATACTGCTAGACCAGCTTACGATGAAACCTGTTATTTATGTGCAGGCAATACCAGAATTAATGGCGAGATAAATCCAAAATACCAAGATGTATTTGTCTTTACAAACGATTTTGCCGCCCTGCAAAAAGATTCTAAGTCCTTTTCAATTAAAGATGGCTTGCTAGTGGCCGAAAGCGAAACCGGCATATGCAAAGTTATCTGCTTTAGTCCAGACCACTCAAAAAGCTTAGCGAACATGAGTGCTAAAGACATTCAGAAAGTTGTTCTCGTTTGGCAAAAAGAATTCAAGGAACTATCTGAAAACCCCAATATTAATTACGTTCAAATATTTGAAAACAAAGGTGCTGTCATGGGATGCAGTAACCCACATCCCCATGGCCAAATTTGGAGCCAGTCTACACTGCCCAATGAAGTTGATAAAAAAAACACACAGCAACTGGCCTATTACAACAAAAATAACAGGAGCCTTTTAGGTGATTATTTAGCACAAGAATTAGAAAAGCAAGAACGTATTATTTTTGAAAATCGATCATTTGTTGTTTTAATTCCTTTTTGGGCAGTATGGCCGTTTGAGACGATGATTGTGCCCAAAAAGCAACAATCGAATATTTTGGAATTAAATAACGACGAGGCTTTAGAATATGCCGAAGCTATTTCGGTAATAACCAAAACATACGATAAGCTGTTTAACACATCGTTTCCTTATTCTAGTGGTATCCACCAAGCACCAACCAACGGCAACGCAAATGCTCACTGGCATTGGCATATGAGCTTTTACCCACCACTACTAAGAAGTGCTACTGTTAAAAAATTTATGGTGGGCTATGAAATGTTTGGCTCCCCACAACGTGACATTACTGCAGAAATTGCAACAAAAATGATTAGGGATTTAGTTTAACTTTCTCTCGATTAATAGCGAAGTGTGATTAAAACCCAATGCAGAACATTGCATTGGGTTTTTTATGTTATACCAATTATACTTTGAATTTACTCACTAAAATTTACACCTTTTCACCTATGCTCCAAAATAAAAAAGGATCCGTAACTAAAGTTCAATACGTTAAGGATTTATAAAAACCATAGTTAAAGTATCTTAAATACCAATTATTTAAGTGATTAAATACTTTAATTTGAAAAACGATAACCAATTAAAACAAAAATGAAATACTTCATTTTTATTCTTTTGCCATTTTCCATGCTTTCCCAAAATATAAAAGGAAAAGTCTATGATAATGAAACGACGGTAAAAGGCATAGATGTTTTTAACCTTAGCAAACAAACCAGAACCCATACAGATAATTATGGAAACTTCACTATTGAAGCAACCGTAGGCGACACCCTTTCGTTTCATTCGACCTTCCATAATAAAAAGATCATAAAACTTACTAAATCCCATTTTACCGATATTATGGTTATAGAGTTGAGCAAAACCATACATAGACTTAAAGAAATACTTTTACAAAATAATATAAACCCAAAAGAGCTTAACCCAACCAAAGAAAATTCCTTACTAAAAGAACAAATTACCAAAGACATAAAATCCGATCCCCATCTATACGGTTCCTCTTCTAAATATGGCCTTGATCTTATTAGAGTTATAGGGTTCATTGGCAAACTTTTCAAAAATAAAAAAGAAAAAAACGCCTCTATCATTCCTGTATCATACAAAGCCTTGGATTCCCTATTTTCCAATAGCGCCTTTTTTAATGATGAATTGCTTACTACGCATTTAGCAATAGCTAAAGACCGTAAACAGCTCTTTTTTGAATATTGCGAAGTTAAAAATCTAGATAAAGAGCTGCTCAAAAGCGAAAATGAAATCATACTGTTAGATAGCTTGGTAACTTACAGTAAATCATTTCTAAAAATAATTGAGGAATCTAAAAAAAAGTAAGCGACTAATTTCACACATATGCCCCCATTGAACCACTTGAAGTTAAGGGGTATCATACTTGGCATAACATCCATAAGGCTTTCAGTATCGCCAAAACTATCGATAATCGGGAATATTAATGAGGTTTGTGTGTTCATGCCTAACTTTTTTTAAACTGTGGTACTCCCAGACAGCGCTTGAAAACATGCTTCTTCGCTTAAAATAAAGTACATTATTATACTAAATCCTAGCTTCAAAAGTTATATTTTTAGCCATCAAAACTTTTGCTTTTAATGAAACATTACTTATACTTTATTTTAACCATAGGATTTTTAATGCTTTGGAGCTCTTGCCGTAAAGATTTTGACTTTTCCCCAAGTACGGGTAGTCTTGAGTTTTCAAGGGACACTGTTTACTTGGATACCGTTTTTACTAACATAGGCTCCAGTACATATAACCTAAAGGTTTATAACAGAAGTAACGATGATATTTTTATCCCTTCACTAAAATTGGCCTTAGGCGAATCTTCCAATTATAGATTAAATGTAGACGGTATGGCAGGCAAGGTTTTTGAAAATGTACAAATATTGGCCAAGGATAGCTTGTTTATTTTTATTGAATCGACCATAGACATTAATAATTTCCCTAATCCTGATGGGAATTTTTTATATACCGATCAAATTGAGTTTGATGCTGGTTCAAACCTTCAAAAAATAGAACTTGTTACCTTAGTACAAGATGCTGTATTTATTTATCCCAATCGGGACAACACGACAAAAGTTGTTGAAACATTAACACTGGATATTGCTGGCGAACTCATAGAAACCGAATTACAAGGACGTGAACTGTTACCTACAGAACTTACTTTTACAAACGACAAGCCTTATGTTATTTATGGTTTTGCCACCGTACCAAACGGAGAAACCCTTACCATAGATGCAGGAGCCAGAATACATTTTCATAATAATTCAGGAATCATCGTGTCCAATAATGCCTCATTACAGGTTCATGGTGCGCTTAGTAACGATCAGGACCTATTAGAAAACGAGGTTATTTTTGAAGGGGATCGTTTAGAGCCCAATTTTGCCAATACACCTGGCCAATGGGGAACCATTTGGTTATTGGATGGTAGTATAGATAATTCAATAAACTACGCCACCATTAAAAATGCATCGGTTGGCATTTTATGTGATGGCAACCCAAATGCCATTTCAGATAAACTAACCATCACCAATTCCCAAATCTATAATTCCAGTAATTATGGGATTCTTGGAAGAAACACTTCCATTACCGGGGAAAATATCGTTATCAACAATACAGGCTTATCATCATTTGCAGGTACTTTGGGCGGTAAATACCATTTTACGCACAGTACTATTGCAAACTATTGGAATAACGGATTTAGGCAGTTCCCTGCCGTTTTGCTCAATAATTTTGTGTTGGATGAAGATAACAATGCTACCATTGCAGATTTAACCCAAGCCAATTTTAATAACTGCATTATCTACGGAAATGATAACCCCGAAATTTTACTGGATGAAATCGAAGATGATGCTGTGGTATTCAATTTTAAATTCACAAACTGCTTAATTCGTTTTGAAGACAACAATAACCGTTTTACGGGACCAAATTATGATTTAAGCGATACCAACCATTATGAAGGCAATATTTTTAACGAGGATCCTAATTTTAAAGACACCTCTTTAAATCAACTGATTATTGGTGATGAATCTGCTGCCATCAACAAAGGGCTTCCGACTTTTGCCACACAAGTGCCTTTTGATATTTTGAATGTCAATAGAACGGGGTCTCCAGATTTGGGTGCTTATCAACATATAACGTTTCCTGAGGAAGATTAAAAATACGGTCATATCGAAATGCGTTACGATTGGGGTATCATATTTATTGCCCTCTTATGATGCTAGTATGCCCGCACAAGAGTGAGTGTTAGCTTTTACCTTAAACCTGTAAGTACATTAAGAAAATATGATAAATACTTTCAAAACTATTAAAAATCGACTAGGTTAGTGGTCTCAACAAAATGGATATATGCGTAACGGTACGCATAGCCATTCGTTGTGTGCAATTTGAGGGAAATTTTGTTATAATACCAATTTTTGGTATATTTGAGTAAAATTATGTCAAATGAACAAAAACACATCAATATCACTCGGAAATTATTTTGACCAATTCGTTCAAAGCCGAATAAGTGAAGGAAGATTTAAGAACGTTAGTGAAGTCATACGTGCAGGATTAAGACTTTTAGAGGAAGAAGAAAGTAAAGTTATTGCTCTAAAAAATGCAATTCAAGAAGGAATCGATAGCGGAATTGCTCACGATTTTGACCCAAAAAAACATTTGGAATCCCTGAAAGCGAAAAAGCACTCGAATGGCTGAATATAAACTGACCAATAAAGCTGTCGAGGATTTATCGAAAATTTGGGATTATACATTTGAGATTTGGTCTGAAAAACAAGCTGACAAATATTACGATGGACTGATTTCTAACTGTGAGGAAATTGCGGAAAATCCAGATTTAGGAAAAAACTACGAAGGAATATCTAAGCAACTTCTCGGAATAAAAGCAAATCGACACATAATATTCTACAGAACATTGGATAAAAACTATGTGGAAATTACAAGAATATTGCACGAAAGAATGGATTTAAAGAAAAGAATAACCGAATAAAAACTGCACACAATAACTAAGCATATGGCGTGCCGATAGGCCAACGCTATATGCCTTGTTGACTGATCCATTACTTAGAATAAGGGGGAAAACGTTTTTTTGAGGTGTTTTTATAAAAGATTATCTATAAAAAGA
>NZ_JAQZAT010000029.1 GCF_028736925.1 Flavivirga sp. 57AJ16
TGTTGGGCTGGTCTTTAGTTTTTGGGGCATCATGGGTAAGGGTGCTCATCTAGTTCTGTTTTTAGTGGTTCTCCAAAACTAAATACTCTTTTGTGAACTTACAATATGCTCAAGCCCGAAGGCTTACCTTTCTTCTTGCGTTTTACATGTTTACGGTTATATGTATCTCTAAGCAACTGCTTGGATACCCTAACATAAGTTTGACGTTGGTTTAGACCTTCTTTTTCTGCTATGGTGTTACATTTATCAATGATTTTCTTTGCCAATTTTGCATCTGTAGGAAAGCTGGTATTGTTTTCTGCTACTGTGGTGTCCGATAAGGTTTGTTTTTCTCTGGCTGCTTTTCCATGAAGTAAAACCGAATAACTGAATATTTTTTCTACTCCTGCTTTGCCTATACGTTTTCTAAAATGAACAAAATCGCTAGGATCACAGGGAAAATTATGTTCAAAATGGGACATACCACAAAAGTATTGCATATAAGGATCTCGAACCCAAGCCTCACAAAGCGTCTCATCTCCTAAATTATAAAGACGCTTTAGCATTAAACTTCCTATCATTAAACGAATTGGCATTGAGGGTTTACCTGTGTGAGAATAATACTTTGAGAATTCTTGTTCAAAGTAAGTCCAATCTATTTTGTCTGCTAAAAGAACCAGCTCATGGCTTAAGTCGATAAAGTCTTTTAACAATGGTCGAAACAAATCGCCTTGGTTTTGATTTGAGGATTTTCCTATCATTTATTGCAAGGTTTTAAATGCAAAATAAGGGTTTCCTTGCAATTTTTACCCTTCTATATTCAACTTTTTTAGGGGTAAATCATTATAAATCCTTTCGTTAAATTGTTTTTAAGGAGCGACTAATTAGTAATACCTTTAAATCTTTTTTTAAAATACCAGTTGTTTTTGAATTAGCCACCTAGAGGCGACGTTTTGAGATAGAGTACGGGCAACCGTTATTATAGTCCGGTTGTAATCAATGGGTCCATTTTTAATCGAAGAGAATTTCTTTAGATTTGTTCTCCTTTAGATTTTTATTTATGATTATGATATTGAAAAGAGACTCTTAAAAACATTGAAATTGGAGCGTTACTGAATTTACTTTAGGTAATAGAATTTTTGTTTTACTCAGCTGTATTAGCTTGTGAAACATGGATTTTTTAATAAAAAAGGCACCAAAAAAGGTGCCTTAATTACATTGTTTTTGCGAAACTATTTATAGATCCTCCATAAACAAGAGAGTGACACAAGATGTTTGATCTTTACGCAACTGTACAACACCTTCAGCTCCTCCTAAATTAACAGTACAAGGAATCCAATCTTCAAATTGCTCAATATTACAATAACCAATTGAAAGATCTGCATCAACACAATTTGTAGTCACATTACTTATGTAATCTACGATTGTTTCATTAGGATCCTCTGCACTATTTTCGGCAGGAGTAAAAGCAAGCGAAGCTGTGATAGCTAACATCAAAGCAAAAGCTGGTAAAACGATTTTAAAAAAATTTGTTTTCATAATATAGATATTTAAAAATTAACGACCTACTCTATTTTACAGGTTTTCGGTCTTAGCCCTGACTGCAGTATTTTTTACTGGTATTCCAGTAATTGTTTTTTTTGAATATTGGAATTTAGTTTTTTGTCTTGGATTTTGGTATTTGAATTTTGCGCCGTCATAACAAGAGGCTGTCTTTTCTTAAAACGATCGCCTAGTTGATAGGTAACGATATGATTGCCAATAAGCCCTATAAAAGTATCATGGAGGACATGAAATGTTTTTAGTTTATGTTTCCCAATGTCCTCGACATAGAAACTAAATTCATAACGGTTTTCCACCATGTCATATACATCAATAACCGCCGATTTTTGCCATAATACCAAAGGTTCTTTGTTTCCCAGTAGATTGGAGTTTACAAACAGGTAGTTTCCAGAAGAGGCACAGTATCTGTTCACCATAAGAGCAGGAGCGGCCATTTTTTTTTGCTTTTTAGAAACAATAGTTCCCACTTTTATTTGAGCCTGGCTGATGGTATCGATGGTCTTCCCCAGAAGTTGTAACTGCAAGCTGTCATTAGCCACAATATATTGGTTGCGGTAGCGGTAAGTATACACCAATTGCTTACGTTGCTCATTGTACTGGAGCGTCCCGTCAACATCAAAAATACCATCCACCTGTTTTTGTAAAAGCTCATAAGAAAGAGTTGTTTTGGTCGAGTCCGCAATACTAACTGTCCCCAAAGCAAATTCATTGGTTTTATTACTTACAGTTCGAATAGCCAAGGTAACCGAGTCCATGACTTGAACACTATTGAAATAAGGCGGATCTTCCATTACAGAATAGGCTTTCCAATCATTGGTACACCCTCTAAGAATATAGGGAACCGTACCGTCCATCAAAAAGAAATGAGGTGGTATCACCCGAACCTTTGGAGAACGAAAAGGGAGGCTATCCCGATCTATTGTAAAATGGATTTGCTGTTTGTTTTGAAGAGCTGTGTCCACGACAGTAAGATATAAAGGCGACTGTGTGTTGCCCAGATAGATCTGTCCTTTGGCTGCTCCAGCAATATAATAGCCATTGTATTCAAGGTCTAGTTCATGGGTTTTCTTTGGCGTATCATAAAGAAAGCCCCGTCTAAAGCTCATGTCTCGTTCTAACTCTTTATGTGTAAAGGCAAACAGTAATGAGATGAACCCTATACTACCAATGATGCAGGCTAAAAGGGATACATAAAGCTTTTTTGTACTCATAAAGCAGCGAATTTAGGGTTTGTATGATTTTTGTGTCCGTTTATAATAATGATACCAATAGCAGCCAGAATCACAAAAGCAATATTAAAGATCAAGTGCTCTGTCCAGCCCAGTTTTTCGATAACGCCGCCGCAGGAACAGGGAACATCATTACTAAAATTTAAAATAATAAAGATATAGGCGGTGAACATCACCATGAGGTTAAAGGCAGCAAATAGTCCCAAGAGCTTAAATCTGGGAATCATTAATAGTAATGCGATCAGGATTTCGAGAGATGGGATCATCCAAGCCACAATACTTGCAAAGGGCGTTAACATAGCAGCTTGACCTATCTGGATCTTAAATTCGTCAAAGACACGAAACTTGCTCAAAGCCGCATATACAAATAAGAGGATATAGAGGAAACAGATAAATTCTAGAAGGGCATTTTTATACTTACTGTGAATTTTCATAATCACTAATAATGAGTTATTTATTAACAATACAAAGATGCGAGATAAAATTTATTTTAAATGGATAAATACTTGTCTAGGAGGGATTTGTTAGTCCACGCCGATGGCGTGGCAGGAAGACTCAATTTTGAGAATCCCGATGTAAAATCGGGAGCACTCAAAATTGTAAGTCGAAGTAATCCCGCCTCAGGCGGGATCTCTATATGCCTTTTATAGTTAATAGATGATTTTTTAAGAATCATATTTTACTTTGTTAAAATGATAAATCTTAGTTTTTACTTATTTAAGTGTCATATCAAAATATGGCAAGATTAAGACGTCACACAATTTTGGTGCTTTTGTATGATGGGATTTCTCATTGCATTCGAAATGACAAACCCTCCTCAAAAATGTATGCTTTGGATATTACAAAACAATATTAAGGCACACACTTATACAAGATGATATTGGCACAAGAGGCATTATAGTCTTTACCATATAATTGCTCAGTTTTTTTAAGTATGGTCACAGTACAAAGCCCAAGGTCTTGATTGACAGTATCACAATTAACGGGGTCTACCAGTATACACATCTCGTCAGGACCGTGATGAATCCACGCTTTGGTAATTGGACAATCTTCTGCTATGTCGTTTTCAACAGAAGTAAAAGCAAGAGACGCCATTATTGCAAACATGAATGCAAAAGCTGGTAAGGCAATTTTAAAAAATATTGTTTTCATTTGTTTAATTTTTCTATCAAGCTTATAAAGGTGTGTAAAAGAATTTATTTTTAAAGGATAAACAGTTGCCTTATAGGGATTTATTTAGTGCACGCTGGTGGCGTGGTGGGAAGATTCAATTTTGAGAATCCCGATGTAAAATCGGGAGCACTCAAAATTGCAAGTTGAACTAATCCAGCCCTAGGCGGTATCTCGGATTTATGCTTTTCATTAGAATCTTTTGTTTGTATATCGCTTTTGTCATATCGAAATGAGGTACGATTGAGATATCACATTCTATTGATTTGCGCTATTATTATGGGATTTCTCATTGCTTTCGAAATGACAAATCGTTCTTAAATATCAATAGAGAATACTCTTCTTTTAGTGTCATGCCAAAATGAGGAACGATCGAGATATTACATATTTAGCATAATACTTTTTTGGTTCATTCTAATATAAAGAAAACGATTTCTGAATTTTTTTAGAACTACTTTTACGAATCGTGAGTTACAATGCCTCAAGCTAACAATAACCAAGTCTTTATTCTTGACTCTAACAGCAAAGCGGTCTTTATTCTTCAATACCAAGTGCGTTTAAAAATAAAAAAGCCAGAACGCACTTATTTTTTACAAAGTCTAAAAAAATTAAGAAAAGATATGGTTCTGGCCATTTTGGGGACTGTTACGGTAAACCTTATAACCCCTACTTATAAATTATTATAAAGTAAGCGTTAGGTTGTCTAATTTGGACAAGGATTCACCTGATTTTATTTGTTTAACAAGTGCCGTTCTATCCATACCACAAGCACTGGATAGGTAATGAAACTGTACGATGGCTTCTTTTAGATGATTAGAGGTGGTTGCAAAGCAGTGCCAGTGGGCACCACGATCGATAATTTTGGTTATCGATTTCGAACCATTTTTAGCGTCCATTGAGGTATATTGGCTTAATGTGTAGCCAAACTCATGATAAGCCTTAAAAATAAAAGCCGTTAAAATTTCCAGAGGAAGCAGGAACATCTTTGGAGATGTATCTTGATCTGTTTTTTCACCGTTTTTTAAAAGTTGCATTAAATTTTCTGGGATCTTTATTTTTTGAAAGTCACTTTTTAGTTTTAACCAATGCATATGGGCATTTATAAATATATCATTGCTAGAGGCTGTAAAGGGCTTTTTGCCAGTCATTTCGGCTTTGGAAACCCCATTTAAAATCATTTGCTTTACAATAATAGCATGCCCATATTGTTTAATAGGGTTTTTCATTTCGAATTCTCTGTCATCAAATGCGATGAGCTTTTGGTGGGTTTTTTTATGTGTAAATACGCGTTGTATCATTCGTTTTTTTGATTGATTGGGGAATCTCTTACAAAAATCAGAAATAAAATTTAATTGATAAGGAATATAACTTGTCTGAGAGGGATTAATGAAACCCGATTTTGAGAATCCCGATGTAAAATCGGGAGCACTAAAAGTCGTAGGTTGAATTAATGCTGAACTAGTTTCAGTATCTAGCGAAATATCAGGTAATTTATTAGTAATTAACACATTAAAAACTGGGTAGCCGAATTTGAAAAGTAAATTTAGGACAACTACGAATCAGTACTACCCAGCTTGAGGGGTTTTTTAATGCATAAATTAAAGTAGGGTTAAAATCTGCTGCAAATGTAAATGATGGTAATTAACTCTTAGGGAAATAAAATTGCCTGAGAGGGATTAATTTAATGAAACCCCATTTTGAGTGCTCCCGATTTTACATCGGGAGCACTCAAAATTGTAAGTTGAATTAATACTGAACTTGTTTCAGTATCTCAAGAAAGCTATCCCGAAGCTGCGTACTGATTTGTGCTTCGACAAGCTCAGCAAGACAGGGTGACTTTAAATTGTCTTTATAGTTTTACTGGGTAATTGGTTTTAAGATTTTTTTTTTAAGTTCTCTAAAAATTATGCTGAAAATGGACATCCCGATAAGCGAGAATAGTCCTCGACAGGCTCGGACTGACATTGCGTTGTTTGCCTAGCTGTGTACTGATTCGTGCTTCGACAGGCTCAGCAAGACAGGGTGACTTTAAATTGTCTTTATGGTTTTACTGGGTAATTGGTTTTAAGATTTTTTTTTAAGTTCTCTAAAAATTATGCTGAAAATGGACATCCTGATAAGCGAGAATAGTCCTCGACAAGCTCGGACTGACATTGCGTTGTTTGTCTAGCTGTATATTGATTCGTGCTTCGACAAGATCAGCAAGACAGGGTGACTTTAAATTGTCTTTATAGTTTTACTGACGCTACGTTATTTAATTTAATATGGTGATGACTAAATGAAGAATAATGAATAAATGACTGGGAACATAAAATAGAATCTCGTTGTCATGTAGAGAGCTGTATGGAGCATTAATTAGGTCATGGAATGATATATTTGTAATTTACTCAAAAAAAATGATTTAAAAATAAACTGATGGTAGCTAGTTGAAACCATTGAGACAAAAAGAAGTTCCCATGTCACCCTGAGCTTAGCTGGCCCTGAGCTTGTCGAAGGGTCGAAGGGCCGAAGTACAAATTGAAGTTAAAATGACATTTTATTACGTATATATATTACTTTGTTCAGACAAAACCTACTACACAGGAATGACCAACAATTTAGAAAGAAGAATGAACCAACATGTGGCTGGTTATAGAAAAGATAGCTATACTTATTCAAGACGACCAATCGAACTCAAATGGTATTTGCAATGTACTAATCCATCAGAAGCTATTAAAATTGAAAAACAAATAAAAGGATGGTCTCAACGAAAGAAAGAAGCGCTGATTGATGAGAATTGGGATGATTTAATTAAGTTCTCTAAAAATTATGCTGAAAACGGGCATCCTGATAAGCGAGAATAGTCCTCGACAAGCTCGGACTGACATTGCATTATTCAATTGTGAGTATAACTAAAAGGAAAAAGTGAATTTAATTTGATGTAAATACCCTGAGGTACAAAAAAGACAAAAAGAAGTTCCATGTCACCCTGAGCTTGTCGAAGGGTCAAAGCATATTCCTTTAGAGTGAAATCCTGATAAGCGAGAATAGTCCTCGACAAGCTCGGACTGACATTGCGTTGTTTGCCTAGCTGTGCATTGATTTGTGCTTCGACAAGCTCAGCAAGACAGGGTGACTTTAAATTGTCTTTATGGTTTTACTGACGCTACGTTATTTAATTTAATATGGTGATGACTAATGAAGAATAATGAATTTAACTCGATATAAATGACTTGAAACATAAAATGGAACTTTGGAGTTATGTCGAGACCTGTGTGGAACATTAATTAGATCATGGAACGATATATTTGTAACTTACTCAAAAAAAAATGATTTAAAAATAGACCGATGGTAGCCAGTTGAAACCATTGAGACAAAAAGAAGTTCCCATGTCACCCTGAGCTTGTCGAAGGGTCGAAGGGTCGAAGCACAAATTGAAGTTAAAATGAAATTTTATTACGTATATATATTACTTTGTTCAGACAAAACCTATTACACAGGAATGACCAACAATTTGGAAAGAAGAATTAACCAACATGGGGCTGGTTATAGAAAAGATAGCTATACTTATTCAAGACGACCAATCGAACTCAAATGGTATTTGCAATGTACTAATCCATCAGAAGCTATTAAAATTGAAAAACAGATTAAAGGATGGTCCCAACGAAAGAAAAAAGCACTAATTGATGAGAATTGGGATGATTTAATTAAGTTCTCTAAAAATTATGCTGAAAATGGACATCCTGATAAGCGAGAATAGTCCTCGACAGGCTCGGACTGACATTGCGTTGTTTGCCTAGCTGTGTACTGATTTGTGCTTCGACAAGCTCAGCAAGACAGGGTGACTTTAAATTGTCTTTATAGTTTTACTGGGTAATTGGTTTTAAGATTTTTTTTTAAGTTCTCTAAAAATTATGCTGAAAATGGACATCCTGATAAGCGAGAATAGTCCTCGACAGGCTCGGACTGACATTGCGTTGTTTGCCTAGCTGTGTACTGATTCGTGCTTCGACAAGCTCAGCAAGACAGGGTGACTTTAAATTGTCTTTATAGTTTTACTGACGCTACGTCATTTAATATTGTGATAACTAATGAAGAATAATGAATTTAACTCGATATAAATAACTGGGAACGTAGAATTTTATCTTTATTGGGACCGTTTAAGAACAAGGCGAACCGATGTAAGAAAATACAAATATTTTGTTCGTTTTATTAGGTAATATAAATATAAATTCATACCTTTTTAAGGTTATAAGATTAATTTCAGCTACGCTCAATCCCCAGAATCCCTATAAAAAAGTTGATCGGGCGCAACCGAAATTAGATATCAGGCTAAGCAAAGATCGCTGATAAGATTTAACTTTAAAGGATTAAAACTTATCTAAAAGGGATGTCTCACAAGCCTGATTTTGTGTTGAATACCCTAGGAATAACAGTCATGTTAAAGAACAAGGTTTTTTGAGTTTTGATTTTAAAGAAATAGTAAGATTTAGCATGGTTTTTTGTTTCGGCTACGCTCAACCTGTAGGGTTCCAATAGGATTTGGGAGTGGATTGGGCGCAACCGAAGTCAAAAAGACAAAAATTACTAACCACAACAAATATCGCTGATAAGATTTAATTTTAAAGGATTAAAACTTATCTGAAAGGGATACCTTTACAGGTTTGGTTGTTATATGGGACAAAAAAGATGATCTTTTGTTTCGGCTACGCACAATCAGTAGAACTCCAATTAAATGGTGATTGAGCGCAACCGAAGTCAAAAAGATAAAAATTACTAACCATTACAAATATCGAGGATATAGTTTAGCCTAAATGGATTAAAACTTACCTGAAAAGGATTTACCCGTATTATTCATTTGAAAATCAATACCTACAACAGTATGACACCTTGAGACTGATTCAGGATTTAGTGCGCTATTATTATTATTATTATTATTATTATTATTATTATTATTTTAAATTTTGATCAACATATGGGATAAAATTAAAAACAGTACCCGAAAATACAAATCGGACTTGTTCCTCACTTTTCAAAAACTACCGTGTATACAAATATTGCATAATAAAAAGATTAGACACGAATGACACTAATTTTCACCAATTCTTCTGTCTATTGACAGATTTCAAGTCTATATAGGCTAGGGACTCATGTTCATGCTGAGTTCAAATCTATGCCGTAAAATATTAGATTCGTGTGAATTAGTGCCATTCGTGTCTTTTTTAAAGATGTACGCACATGTAGTTTTGAAAATGGAGGCCCCCCCATTTATATTTTGGAGCACTATTTTGCCTCTCGAAAACTTATGATAGAAATGGTATGCTCGCTAAAAATCATTAAACTTCCAACTAAAACTTAGCATAAAGTATTGTTTAAGAATCTTACTTTGGGAATCCCGGATATAATTTTGAGTAGCAATACGTCTGGCATCTGTATTTTGATTTAATAGATCGTAAACCTTTAAGGATAAAGTTCCCTGGTCTTTAAACATGGAATAGGCCAAGATCGTGTTCCAAAACCAGGCACTTTTTTGAAAGCCTTCTGCCACATTTGGATTATAATTAAAGCTGATGACATGTCGCCATTCGAGCCTTTTAGGAACAAATGTGGTTATTTGCAATCCCACTGAATGATTGATAAATTCCTGATCTTTAAAATTGTCCAGATCGAATGTGGTTTTGTTAAATGACAGCCTATAATTAGGTGTAATCCGCATGATAGCATCCCAGTCGAATGTGATGCCTACGTGAGGCGTTAAGGCCGTATTGTTCGAAACATATTGCACGGCATTGTTAAAGTTAACAGCTCTGTTTGTGCTTGCAGACAGGCCCACACTATATTTAAGTGTTTTTAAGGAGTCTACCTTTATCGTCTTATTATAGCTACTGCTAGCATTTAAGCGATACCCCCCATTGACGTTCGCATAACTGGTGTTTCGCACAAAATTGTCATCAATAGTTGTTTTGGTAACCACTTGGTTGCTGCTTAAATTAGCAGAGATATGGCTAAAAAAACCACGGCGTTTTTGAAAATGGAACGTGCTATATCCAAAATAAAGACTATGGTTATTTGTCGGTTTTAAATTAGGATTTCCAGTGATTGTATTCAAGGGATCGGAAACATCTTGAAAAGGGTTTAACTGTGATAACTGTGGCGGGATGTTATTTATACCATAACTGGCAGATACATATGATTTTGGGTTAAACTGATAATGAAAATTCGACCGCAGTTCCAGGGTTTTAAAATCACGTTTTAAACTTAACAGGGGCCTTAAAAAATCATTGTTTTCTAAAGTTCTAAATACATAGCCGGTTTCCGAACTAACAGACCATTTTTCTTTTTTATAAGTAAGCCTTAAAGCGGGCGTGCTTCTTGTGTTTATATATTCAAAATCGGTACTTAGGTCCTCGTCAAATAAAGTGAAATCCTGTGTGTCTGGATTGAAATTATAAGTGCTTTTTGTATTTTCTTGTGTATCACGCATATAATTAAATTTAAAATCCAAAAACAATGCTTTTGCCATTAACGGCCATCTGAAAGAAGCATAGGTGCGGAGCTCTTTGGATTTTTGATCGCCGTCCGTAAATAGGTTTCGGTTAATAGTTTCTGGGTTGGTTCCAAAAATGGCCGTTTCGGAATTTAAATAAGCCTTACTTTTTGAGGTTTCATGCTTATTTGAAATGTTAAATCTAAAATACGCCCCGTTTTTACCAAATCGTTTTGTGACATCCAACCGGTTATTAAAGTTTTTATTGCTGGTTTCTGAAAACAAAGACGAGCTGGATTGATTTGTTAAGGTGCTTGCTTCGTTTCTGGACGTTTGGCTTCCCGAGGTTTCTGTTTTATTTTTAATGAAGTTGAACGATGGGTTTATATTGATTAAAAGAGTGGAATCGACTTTGATATTAAACCCTAAACGGGTGCTATGATTATCACCGTCGCTATATGATTTTGTATTGGAATTGGTAGTGTATCTTGAATCTGGGAGAATGTTTTCTTGCTGTATGGTGTTCTCGTTCTCTGAACGGCTATTGGAGAAAAAATAATGAGCAGCGATATCATCCTTTTTTCTTAATTTATCGATATAATTGGCACCATAGTTTTGAGATACGGTGATACCTTGTCCGTCACTGGTAGGACCGCCTCCAAAACTAAACCCTGGCGAATTTATATTGTTTCCTCCTGCAAGTACACTAAGGCGCCTATCGTTATCAAAAAGATTGAGCATACCGGCAAGCTCGTAACGCTCATGAGTTCCTGCACCAGCTGCAACTTGTCCAAAAACACCATTGTTATTTTCCTCTTTTATAACAAGATTGACCGTTTTTTTTTCTTTGGCGCCCTCGTCTCCGGCAAAAGCTTCAGACTTGGTTTTTGTATCTGTAATTTGTATGTTGTCAATAATTTCTTTACTTAAATGTCTGGTCGTTATAGTGGGGTCATTACTGAAAAAGGGTTTCCCATTGACTAAAACGTTATCTACTTCTTTCCCGTTTATGGTTATTTTCCCGGCGTCATTAACATCAACCCCAGGCAATTGCTTTAATAAATCTTCAACATTTGCATTTTTTTTAGTTTTAAAAGATGATGCATTGAACTTTAAAGTGTCTTTTTTTATGGTAACGGGAGGAGTGAATTTTATAAGGATTTCCTCCAGGGCATTAAGATCTGTTTTTAGGTTTATGGTGTTCAAATTAATGGATTCCTGATCTAAATTAATAGTTTGGTAGTGGGTTTGATAACCAACATAAGAGATATAAAGGTTTAAACGCCTTTCTGCCGTTTTGCCCTCTAAATTGAACTGGCCATTTTTATCTGAAATGGTATAAGTAACCAATGCGCTATCTTTAATACGTTCTAAGTGTGCCGTTGCCGCTTCTAAAGGGATTTTATCGGTTTCGGTTATTAATACCCCGGAAATTTTAAACGGCTTCGTTTGTGCGTAAGATACGGTGAGGCAGAGCATTGCAAACACGAAAAAACAATTTTTCACACGTTTAAATTTTAGATGTTAATTGTTTTATGGTGGGGACCCATTACAGAATCTGTATAACACGCCGTTCTCACATTTAAAATAACAAGAGTTCTCTTTTTATAATAACCTGATTTTGATTGGTAAGCATTTTATAGTTATTTGTCATTCAGAGTGCAGCTAAGATTCTTCAGTCGTACCTCCCTGTCTGCCGATAGGCAGGCTTCTGAATGACACCCAACTATTATTATTCAACGTTACGTCATTATGTTATTTCCATACGCTAGTTAAAATTTTAACAATAGTATTGGTCTGACATATAGATGGTTATTGTGTTGGTTGTTAGTTGGTATTATCCAATACTTGAAACTTTATTCTTTTCAAAATCAGTTACGCTTAATCTCCAAAATCCTAAATAATGGGAACCATGCGCAACCGAAGTTGAAAAGATAACTAACAACTGAAGAACAAATATCGAGGATAAAACTTAACTTAAATGGATTAAAACTTGTCTGAAAAGGATGGAATGTTATGTTTGGTTGGTAGCTGATGGTTGATGGTTGATAGTTGGAAGTCTTCAGTAGGCAGTATTTAGTTTCAACTTCAACTTCAATTTCAACTTCAATTTCAGTGTTCAGTGTTCAGTAGGCAGTCTTCAGTAGGCAGTATTTAGTTTCAACTTCAACTTCAACTTCAATTTCAATTTCAATTTCAGTGTTCGGTGTTCAGTAGGCAGTCTTCAGTGTTTAGTTTGGGGGCGGGAAACAGGTACAACGGTATCCGTTCGCCAAATTTAATATAAAGTTGCTGGACTGTCAAACGCCAGTTCTGTGGGGCGATGTCCATTTTTTCCGATGGACTTCATTACAGCCTCGTCTGCTGGAAAAGAGAGCTTGTTTTTGATGTATTTCCTGATTTTTCCATTGAGATTTTCAATAAGGTTTGTGGAGTAAATAATTTTCCTTATTTCTAAAGGGAACTCATAAAAACGGTAAGATCTTCCCAGTTGCCTCTCCAGCTTCCAACTCCCTGCTTCAAGCTTCATACTCCCAGCTTCATACTCCAAGCTTTTCCACTTCATATAATATTTTCCCTAATCCCTAATCCCTACTATTAGATTGTTTTCTTAAATCCCTTGGAGTAAAACCATATTTTTCCTTGAAAGCTTTCGAAAAATGAGGCGCACTTATAAAGCCAGTTACGTGTGCGACCTCTTTTATGGATGTGTCCGTATGTTGGATTAATACACTGGCTTTTCTCAATCGTTCATTTATTAAAAAGCGAAAAACAGTTTGTCCGTATAATTGCTTGAACCCATACTTTAGTTTGTATTCATTGGTCCCAAAGGTATGTGCTAATTCTATCAATGGAGCAAGTGGTTTATCTAAATTGTTAATGATATGATCATGTACTTTTCGGATTTTTCTAATATCAGAAAAACTTAGATTTAACTGTTTACTTTTAGTGCTGGTCTGGAGATGTTTAGTTGCTTTGTTTTTATCCTTTCTCGAACTCACCATTTTTTGTAATTCAATGTCTCTTTCTATACTGTTTTTAATAATTTCTATAGACGTAATTACGATTCTTTCCGATTGATTATCCTGCTCAACATATTTACTTACCAGACAATTTGTTGTGAGAATTAATTGTTGTTTGGTTTTAAAGGATAGTACGATATATTCCTCATGGGCATCTAGGTTTGTAGATGCTAACTTGGATTTCAAACCATCCCAGGCTAATTTTGAATCCTGGGTTAGGAATGTAGAAAATATTTTTTTACGTAATTCATTATCATCAAAAAATAACATTTGCTTTATACGGGAATTAAAAGCAATAATAGAATCTTCCATATCTAATACAAAAAACATTTGTACCAGGTGTTTGTAAGTTTCATTTAGGTTTGCATAACCTTGATGGATAAAAGAAGATTTTATTTCCTGAAAGGTCATGTTAACCAGTGCGATAAGTGCTTCGATATCGTCATCCAAGTTGGATCTTTCAATATTGTATGCAAAATTTCCACTGGCAAATTCCATAAGCATGGTGTGGATCTGTTTTATTCTTTCCTTATTAGTTTCATCGTCGCTCATGAATACTATATTTATTTAATCTAGTTTTACGGTGTTTATACTGTTTTAAACAGGAAAAATCAAAAATTATTTAAAAAGCAGTGATGCACAAAAGCCATAACAGCTATACGTAACAACTGTTATTTAAAAATTCTATAGCATCTTCCTTCTTACTAAAAAGCTTTGGTGTGATCGTGGGATTGTTGATTTTAATAAAAAAGTCCGATAAAGTATTGTCTAGTGGGCTATTGGATAAAAAAGCAACAGCTTTAATTAGGACAGACCCCTCTACGGCAAAATAGCTTCTGGCATCTTTATTGGCACTTTTAATACCTCTTACGTCACAAAAGATTAAAAAGGCTCTACCTTGTTGTATAGCGAGTCGATCTTCGACAACTTTTATGGCTGCAGATCGATCTAAAGAGATTCCTTTTTTGTAAACAATAAAAAGAATGTCTTTTTCAATCCAATACTTAGCGTATCCGTTTTCTATATAATCTGTCAAACTATTTTAAGTTTAGGGGTTAAAAATATACTTATTAAGCTGGCAAAACCAATCATTGTTTTTTTAAAAACAGGGATATGTAAAAAGCTTTACAGGGTCATGACTATTTCTTATTGTGGTTATTTAGAAACTTTAAAGCTTCTTTCTCCTCGGTAAAGATCTGAGTTGTGATAGCGGGATTGCTGGTTTTAATATAAAAACCAGATATGGTATTGGTCAAAGGGTTATTGACTAATAAAGCGACAGCTTTGATTAAGGCAGAGCCTTCTATGGCCAAGTAGTCCCTGGCACTTTTATCTATGCTCTTAACACCTCTCATATCACACAAGATTAAAAATGATTTACCTTGTTGTAATAGAAGTCGGTCTTCGACAACTTTCATGGCTAAAGGTAGGTCTATAGAGACCCCTTTTTTATAAACAAAATAAAGGATATCTTTTTCAATCCAAAACTTTGCGGACTGGTTTTCTATTTGGTCTTTCAAACTATTCTAAAATTTGGGAGGTTCGGAAATTTCATACTTAACTTAAATTTAAATATACGTGTTGTGATTAATTTTGTATTAATTTAATTTATTTAAGAGAGAAATGCCTTTCTGTTAAAGTGAGACAAGTTATAACAAAACAAGTTATTATAAAACAAATATATGCACAATTATTTAAAGTAAACTGAGGTAAAACCGTATTTTTTAACCCTTTAGGAATAATTTTGGTGCTAATTATGTCTAACTTTTTAATTTACAATATTCCAGGTGTTTTATTGGTTCTTTGAAGTTTTAATTATTTGTATTTCAGTTGTTTATGTATTTTGTTTTTAAGTTGTTAAATCGTAATATATTTTTTTATTAAAATAAAACTTGTCTTAAAAGGATAAAAACTTGTCTGTAAGGGATTTTTTATTGAATCCCAGGAATTATAATGAGGTTGGGTTGTAAATTTTTATAGCTTTATATGTTTTCATAAATCAAATGGTATGGATGACACTGACCCTCAATTAAAACGACACCAACCTTACTAACAAACTTTAAAATGGCAAAAATTAAACACAATAACTTTCTGGACACTGTTAATGATGTATTTACAGCGGCAAAAAAAGAAGGCGTACTTCACTTGTACGCAGAAGGCGATAGTTTTACAGGAAGAAAAATAAGAGTAAAACAAAAAGATCTTTTTCACTTCGGAACGACAGGCTATTTAGGTCTGGAACAGGACAAGCGCTTAAAAGAAGCTGCGATGGATGCCATTTATAAATATGGCACACAGTTTCCTCTTTCTAAAAGCTATATCTCAAATCCGTTATATCGTAAGCTTGAAGAAAAGGTTACCCAATTATATGATGCGCCTGTTATTATTACAAAAAATAGTACACTTGGGCATCTTGGAGTCATTCCCAGTGTTGTTAACGATGGAGATGCCATTGTTTTGGACCATCAGGTCCACTGGAGCGTGCAAAGTGCAGCTAATGTGCTTAAAACCCGTAGTGTGCCCATTGAAATGATTAGGCACAGTCATCTGGATATGTTGGAAGATAAAATAAAGAAGTTATCCTCTAAATATAAAAAGATCTGGTATATGGCAGATGGTGTTTATTCTATGTACGGCGATGTGGCTCCTATAGGTGAACTTATGCAACTATGTGATAAATATCCACAATTACATCTGTATTTGGATGATGTTCACGGAATGAGTTGGGCAGGAAAGCACGGAACAGGTTATGTACTTAGTAAACTGGACGAATTACCCGATAATGTATTGTTATTTGGCACGTTAAGCAAAACTTTTGGAGCTAGTGGGGCAGTTGCTGTATGTACCGATAAGAAAAGGTACCATAAAATAAAAACCTTTGGGGGCCCTTTAACTTTTTCAGCCCAATTAGAACCTGCTTCTGTTGCTGCAGCAATCGCTTCTGTCGATATTCATCTTTCTCCCGAGATTTATATGCTTCAAAATGAGCTCTTAGAGCGGATTACCCTGTTTAATACATTATTGGCAAATACAGATTTGCCTTTAATTGAACAAAACAATTCCCCCGTATTCTATATAGGCACAGGAATGCCCGTTACGGGCTATAACTTTGTAAATAGGTTAATGAAAGAAGGGTTTTTTGTGAATTTAGGAATATTTCCAGCAGTACCTGTAAAGAATACTGGGGTAAGAATCACCATTTCCAGACATAATCAGGCAGAAGAAATAAGAAATCTGGTAGAGGCCATGGTCTATCATTACCCGAAAGCTTTAGAAGATACCCATACCACTCCAGATAAAGTAAGAATGGCTTTTAAACTACCCATTTTAAACGAAGTGCCAAAAAAGAAAATCGTTGAGGAATTTCATGTCATATATAAAAAGACCATTCAACATATCGCTAAAGAGGAATGGAACAAACTTATGGGGAAACAAGGGGCCTTTGATTGGGATGGTCTGCTTTTTCTTGAAAATGTCTTTACGGAAAATGAGCGTCCTGAGAATAACTGGGACTTTCACTATATCATCATTAAAGATGAAAAAAATACGCCTATACTAGCGACTTTTTTCACATATGCCCTTTGGAAAGATGATATGCTTGCTCCGATTTCTGTTTCTATTAAATTAGAAGAAACACGAAAAAATACGCCCTATTATCTTACTTCCAAAGTGTTGGGCATGGGATCACCATTTACAGAAGGCCAGCATATGTATTTGGATAAATCCCATCCACATTGGAAATTAGCAGTAAAACAGATGATAGATAAAATTGAAGATCTGGAGCAACAATTTAACTCAAATTGGTTGGTGTTGAGGGATTTTGAAAACGATGATCAACTTAATCAATTATTTCATCAACAGGGGTTCATTAAGACCATAATGCCGGATTCGTGTCAAATACTTGATCTTTATTGGGAGACCATGGATGCATATCCAGAGTCGTTATCCACACGTTCCAGAAAACACTTTAAAAAAGATATCAAACCTTATGAAGATCGTTTTAAGGTGGTGTTGAACGATGCCCCTAACCAAAAGCAAATAGATCGATTTTATGAGTTGTATAGTAACGTAAATAAGCATAATCTTGCTTTGAATATGTTTCCCTTGCCGAAAAAGCTATTTACAATGATGTCCCAGCACCCAAATTGGGAGTTTTTAACATTGTATTTAAAAAAGGCCTTTAGTGAAGGGGAATCTGATATTCCAGTAGGCGTTATGTTTTGTTACAAAAATATGGGAGCGACGTATACCCCTGCATTTATTGGTATGGATTACAATTACACCGATGAACATCAAATTTATAGACAACTGTTATATCAAACCATTAAACGCGCTACGGAACTTGGATTTAAAAAGATAGATTTTGGTATGACGGCATCCTTTGAAAAGAAAAAAGTAGGGGCGACCATTATTCCTAAAGTGGCCTATATACAGGCAAAAGATAACTTTTCTATAGAGTTAATGGGAGTCATGGAAAATCACTAGCTTTTAGGAGTAGATAGATGGTTGGTCGTTTACTTAGGTGTGAAGTTCAACTATTATTTATAAAACCAAAAGATTGAGAAGTTAAATTTGGGAAATCATGTCGTATGGTATTCCCAGCTGGCAGCTACAGTGTACCCACATCTTTTAAGGAACTTTATTTTGTGTACAGTTCTTAAGGGACATGCCAATAGTTTTCACGACAGACAGGCGTTATTATATATTAAGGCATTATAATTGAACCGCTTCCCCTCTTCAGCCGAACTACCGTGTGTACTCATTTATAAAAAGGACACGAATGACACAGATTTACACGAATCCAATACCTTAATAACACAAAGCAAAGTTAAACAAGAACATATCTCACCAAGTCTGTGCAGACTTGAAACCAGTAAATAGAGAGCGTTAATTCTAAATAATTCCCCGAAGGCTCTGCCTCGGGCCTGCCTACTGGCAAAGGCAGGGATAGTCTGTTTCAAGAATTTTTTTATTTAACGAGAAACCGTTTAAGAGTTAATAAGTCTCTTCTTTCAGGTTTATTAGTGATCATCTGTGTCATTCGTGTCTGATTTCTTTTATTTCATTTTTAGCTGTTGATATTTGTGTGCATACGGTAGTTCGCCCGAAGAGAGGATAAGTTTTTCGACGGCAGGAGGAAAAGAAAGGGGGCGTTTGACGAATTAAACAAGAAAAGAACACTAAAAAAAACAAACCCTCCGTCTGTATGTTACCACATACAGCCACCTCCCTATTAAGCTTAAAAGGGAGGAACACGTATCGGGCAAGCCGTTGGTATAAAGTAGAAACTAATTAACTATGGAGCGATTATTTGTATTTGTGGGTACGCCGTAGCCCTACTCAATGTCATTAAGTTAAGGTCGTAATGTCAGTCTGAGCCTTTCGTCTCCGCTCAAGACAGGCTAAAGTCGAAGACCTATTGGAGTTCTAGTTTTTATTAGCATTTCGACTTTAGTTTATGTTGACAGACTGTGTTGCAATTAGTACTTTCGCTTTTTTTAACGAAAAACATTCGGGGGGAGAGAAGAAATTCAAATAAGGAAGTCTCAAACATGTGTTTTGAATTGCGACACAGTCTGTGAGCGCAGACGAAGTAATCAATGTGACAAAAAAGGATTAAATTACTTTAACTTAATAACATTGAGCCCTGCTATGCATGTATTTTCTTTATCAACAAAGTCAAAAACCTACTGCTTTTCTTATGGGTAAATTTAAATCAGAACTGGTATTATTTAAGGGAAAGCATGCGTTTAACAAATATGTTAATGGTTCTTATTAAATTATTCGATTTTAATAATACCTAACAGGTTAAAGGTTATATATTTGCAAAATATATTTTTCCACTAATTTAAAAAGGGATTTTTTAGATGAAAATCTAGATTTTCCTTACTTAGTGATTGGTCTGTTTGCGACCAGATACGAATTAAATTTTTGGAGATCTATTAAGTAAAATTAAACATAAATCATAATTTTAAAATGAACAGAACAATTGATCAGAGAGCGGCAGATAATATTAGAGCATTAGCTGTTGCTATGGTAGAAAAAGCGAATTCAGGACATCCAGGTGGTCCTATGGGAGGCGGAGATTTTATGCACATCTTATATTCTGAGTTCTTCAATTACGATCCATCAGATATGACATGGCCGTTTAGAGATCGATTTTTTATGGATGCTGGGCATTTATCTACTTTAATGTATGCACAGTATTACCTGTTAGGTAATTATGAGAAAAATGATATAGAAAACTTCAGGCAATGGGGATCTATTACACCTGGGCACCCGGAAGTTGATGTTGCCAGGGGTATAGAAAACACATCTGGCCCATTAGGGCAAGGGCATACTATGGGAGTGGGAGCTGCTATTGCTGCCAAGTTTTTACAAGCTAGGTTTGGAGACTGGATGAACCATAAAATATATGGCTTTATTTCTGATGGAGGTATTCAGGAAGAGATCTCTCAAGGCGCTGGTAGAATTGCGGGCCATTTAGGGCTGAGCAATTTTATTATGTTTTTCGATTCTAACGATATTCAATTATCCACACCAACAGATGAGGTGACCACCGAAGATACGGCCATGAAGTATGAAGCTTGGGGATGGAAGGTTGTTACTATAGATGGACATGATCACGATGCTATTAGAAAGGCACTCACAGATGCTAATAACGAAATCGAAAAACCCACCTTAATAATAGGTAAAACTATTATGGGTAAAGGCTGTGTAACAGCAGATGGAAATATGTTTGAAGGCCATTGTGAATTACATGGGCAGCCTATTGGTAATACGGGAGCAGACTACACAAAAACCTTATTGAATTTAGGCGCTAATCCTGATGCTCCTTTTGAGAAATATGAGGATGTAAGTGCTTTTTATGGCACATTAATAAAAGAGAAAACAGCAAAAGCGGCCGAAAAGAAAGCGGTTATTGAAGCTTGGAGACAGGACAATAAAGCACTTTCAGATAAATTAGACCACTTTTTATCGGGAGAACTTCCAGATTTAGATTTTGAATCTATCCAGCATAAAGCCGGATTAGCTACCAGAGTAGCATCTTCTAATGTACTTGGATATTTGGCGGAGCATGTTGAGAACATGATCGTGTCTTCGGCAGATTTATCCAATAGTGATAAAACAGATGGGTTTTTAAAGAAAACACAGGCCTTACAAAAAGGAGATTTTAGCGGTTCGTTTTTACAGGCAGGTGTTGCGGAGCTAACCATGGCATGTATTGCAAACGGGATTGCACTTCATGGCGGTATTATTCCAGTGGTAGCAACATTTTTTGTGTTTTCAGATTATATGAAACCAGCAATTCGTTTAAGCGGTATTCAGGAATTAGGTGTAAAATATGTTTGGACACATGATGCATTCCGTGTTGGAGAAGATGGCCCTACACACCAACCCATAGAACAGGAAGCTCAAATAAGACTGTTGGAAAAACTTAAAAACCATAGCGGTAAAAATAGTTTCTTGGCATTACGCCCAGCAGATTCAGCAGAAACAACCGTAGCATGGAAAATGGCTCTGGAAAACAATGATACACCATCAGGTTTAATACTATCAAGACAAGGTGTTAAAGATGTTCCGGCACAAGGGGAATCAAGATATCAAGAAGCTTTAGCAGCAGAAAAAGGAGGGTATTTAGTGAAGGAAGTTGAAAACCCAGATGTTGTTTTAGTTGCCAACGGATCGGAAGTTTCAACCTTGATTGAAGCGGCAAAATTACTTGAAGAAAGAGAAAATATTAAAGTGAACATTGCATCAATAATTTCAGAGGGTGTGTTTAGGCTTCAACCTAAAGACTATCAGGAAAGTGTGATTCCAAAGGATAAGCCGTTATATGGCCTAACAGCAGGTTTACCAGTGAACTTAGAAGGTCTTGTAGGCGAAAACGGTAAGGTTTTCGGAGTCGATCATTTTGGTTATTCGGCGCCAGCAGGGGTTTTAGACGAGAAGTTCGGTTTTACGGGAGAAAAAGTATGCCAGAATGTAATGGCATATTTAAATGAAACATCTATGGCTAAAATTTAAGCATATTAACCTTTTGAGAAATAGATTTAAATAGATAAAACAATAAATACAAGCAAATGAAATTTTTTATAGATACAGCCAATCTTGGTGATATTGCAGAAGCTCAAGCTTTAGGCGTTTTGGATGGTGTTACTACAAACCCGTCATTAATGGCAAAGGAAGGTATTACAGGAGCTGAAAATATTTTGGCACATTACCAAAAAATTTGTGATTTAGTTGATGGTGATGTCAGTGCAGAAGTGATCTCTACCGATTTTGAAGGTATGGTATCAGAAGGGGAAAAATTAGCAGCTTTACACCCGCAAATAGTTGTGAAATTACCATTAATAGCAGATGGGATTAAGGCGTGTAAATATTTTTCAGATAAAGGAATAAGAACCAATGTGACTTTGGTTTTTTCTGCGGGACAAGCATTATTAGCAGCAAAAGCTGGGGCGACTTACGTATCTCCGTTTATTGGCAGGTTAGACGATATTTCTACAGATGGCTTAAATTTAATAGCTGAGATTAGACAAATTTATGACAACTACGCTTTCGATACCCAAATTTTAGCAGCATCTGTACGTCATACCATGCACGTAATAGATTGCGCTAAATTAGGGGCTGATGTTATGACAGGACCATTATCGTCCATTAAAGGCTTGCTTAAGCACCCATTAACAGATATAGGTTTGGCTAAATTTTTAGAAGACTATAAAAAAGGAAATCAGTAGTTTTCTTTTAAATTATTTAAGAATTAAAAAGCGTCTCAAATTTTTTTGAGACGCTTTTGCTTTAGTTTGTATTAAGTATTAACGTGAGTTCGATATATTATAAACTGGTAATCAGTCATTAAAAGAAACCTTGTCGTCCCGAACGAGGAACGAGGAGCCTGCCTGTAAAGGCAGGGAATCTCATCATAAAGAGATGTCTCGTCGCTCATCCTTCGCTCCCTGCCTGCCGGCAG
>NZ_JAQZAT010000003.1 GCF_028736925.1 Flavivirga sp. 57AJ16
AATGAGAGATTAAAACTTCTGGAAGCAATAGTTTGACAATAGCAAATAAATCAGGGGTAAGCATAGAGTTTTTTAATAAGCAAAGTTTAAACTTTTTATGCTACTCCACAACTTTTTGTGTTGATCCCACACTGTTCACTTATCACTGAAATCGAAATTGAAATTGAAACTAAACACTGAATACTGAATACTGAACACTAAATACTGAATACTGTATGATACAGAGACTCACGAAGCTATTTCCCTGGTATTGAAGATACAAATATTTTAATATAAAATTTTATGCTTTTTGACACGAATTCCACTAATTCCCACAAATGTCTAAATGTTATAATATAGTAAACTGCGACTAAACATTATAACTTTATTTTTTCTCGCAAAGTCGCTAAGACGCAAAAAGGCACACTGTTCACTTATCACTGAAATCGAAATTGAAATTGAAACTAAACACTGAATACTGAACACTAAACACTGAATACTGAACACTGAATACTGATCACTAATTAGCTACTTCACTGATAAATTTAATACGATATAAGCGCAGCTCTTCATCGTCATAATCACCATCAAATTCTTCGATAGCATCATCAATATTATCGGATTCTGATTCCATAAAATAATCATGAATTTCTTCTTGCTGATCTTCATCTAAAATATCATCAATCCAATAATTGATATTCAATTTAGTACCAGAATAGACTATAGCTTCCATCTCTTTAATGAAATCTTCCATAGACATCCCTTTTGATGATGCAATATCATCTAAAGGTAATTTTCTATCAATGTTTTGAATGATATACAGCTTATTGGCTGAATTAGTCCCAGTTGATTTTACAACCATATCGTCTGGACGAACTATATCATTTTCTTCAACATAGTTAGAAATTAATTCCACAAAATCTTTACCATATTTTTTAGATTTTCCCTCTCCAACCCCATGAACATTAGATAGTTCTATTAAATTAACCGGATATTTTAAAGCCATATCTTCAAGTGAAGGATCTTGAAAAATAACAAATGGCGGTACGCCTAGCTTTTTTGCATTCTTCTTACGCAAATCCTTGAGCATGTTCATTAATAATTCATCTATTACTGCACCGCCTCCTTTAGCTGCTGTAATAATGGTACCATCTTCCTGCTCGCCTTCAAAAATATGGTCTTCAGTCATCATAAACGACGTAGGCGCCTTTAAAAAAGACCTACCGGATTCACTTAACTTAATAACCCCATACGTTTCTATATCTTTTTTCAGAAGGCCAGCGACCAACGCTTGTCTCAATAACGCCATCCAATGTTTCTTATCTTTATCCTTACCCTTTCCAAAAAATGGCTGTTCATTGGTCTTATGGGAATTAATTAAGGCATTTTCTTTACCAACAATAACATTTACCAGGTCTTTAGACTTATACTTTTCGTTGGTTTTATCTATAATTTCTAATAATAGCACAACATCTTCTTTTGCCTCATGGCGCTTTTTTGGATGTCTAACATTATCATCCATATCACCGCCTTCACCCGTTTCATTATCAAACTCTTCGCCAAAATAATGCAAAATAAATTTTCTTCTGGAAATAGATGTTTCAGCAAATGCAATGACCTCTTGTAATAATGCCTGTCCAATCTCTTGCTCCGCAACGGGCTTGCCGGACATGAATTTTTCTAATTTTTCAATATCCTTATAAGCATAATACGCCAAACAATGCCCTTCGCCACCATCGCGTCCTGCTCTACCAGTTTCTTGATAATAACTTTCTATACTTTTGGGAATGTCATGGTGAATTACAAAACGCACATCTGGTTTATCTATTCCCATACCAAAAGCAATAGTAGCCACAACCACATCGACATCTTCCATTAGGAATTTATCCTGATAGCTAGATCTTGATTTTGCATCTAATCCTGCATGATACGGCACTGCTTTTATACCGTTTACCTGCAATACCTGAGCAAGCTCTTCAACACGTTTCCTACTTAAGCAATATACAATACCGGACTTACCTTCATTTTGTTTTATAAAACGAATAATATCGGCGTCTACATGCTTTGTTTTTGGTCTAACCTCATAGTATAAATTGGGTCTATTAAAAGAAGCTTTAAAGGTTTTTGCATTATTGATCCCTAAATTCTTTATAATATCTTCCTGAACTTTTGGTGTCGCAGTTGCAGTTAAACCAATAATAGGAATGTTATCTCCTATTCTAGCAATAATATGGCGTAGATTCCTATACTCTGGTCTAAAATCATGTCCCCATTCACTAATACAGTGTGCCTCGTCAATAGCCATGAAAGAGATTTTTACAGAACGTAAAAACTCAACATTTTCCTCTTTGGTCAAAGATTCCGGTGCCACATATAATAGCTTGGTAATACCATTTACAATATCCTCTTTAACACGTTTTACTTCTGTTTTATTTAATGAAGAATTTAGCACATGTGCAACGCCTTCTTCATTAGAAATACCCCTAATGGCATCTACTTGATTTTTCATTAAGGCTATTAACGGTGATACCACAATAGCGGTACCCTCTTGCATTAATGCCGGCAACTGGTAACACAGCGATTTTCCGCCGCCAGTTGGCATAATTACAAATGTATGATTTCTTGATAAAACGCTTTCTACAACATCTTCCTGCAAGCCCTTAAATTGGTTGAATCCAAAATATTTTTTAAGAGCGGAGTGCAGATCACTTTTGGTTAATAACATGAACTGAATAAAAATTTATTTACTTATTATCACACACTAAAATATTAAGCCTTTTACTTATTAATTTAATAGTGCATTTAGAGACCCCCTCATTTTTTTTTCGTTAGTTTTGTAACGAAAATCCAAAGTACAACAAAATTTAATTTGATTACCATTAAAGATAGTAAAATCTTTAAAAGCATCAACTAAAAAAAAGTATAAATTTTGAATAGTAAAAATTCTATTACACAAACTGCAAAATTAACCATTGAAATGGAAAGTCAGGCCATTTCTAATTTGTCCAGTTTAATAACTGATGATTTTGCAGAGACCGTTCAACTTATTTACAATTCCAAAGGTCGTGTTATTATTACAGGAATTGGCAAAAGCGCCATCATTGCCAACAAAATTGTAGCCACATTAAATTCTACAGGAACACCATCTGTTTTTATGCATGCTGCCGACGCCATTCATGGTGATTTAGGGCTTATTCTTAAAGATGATATTGTTATTTGTATTTCTAAAAGTGGGAATACTCCAGAAATTAAAGTTTTAGTCCCGCTCATAAAAAGTGCTCACAATAAAATGATTGCCATAACGGGAAATAAAGACTCCTTTTTAGGGCAACAAGCCGACTATATTCTAAATACGTTTGTTGAAAAAGAAGCTTGTCCAAATAATTTAGCGCCTACCACCAGTACCACGGCACAGTTGGTTATGGGGGATGCCTTAGCTGTTTGTTTATTGGAAATACGTGGTTTTTCAAGCAATGATTTTGCAAAATACCATCCTGGAGGTGCCTTAGGGAAAAAATTATATTTACGGGTTCAAGATATAGCATCGGTAAATCAAAAACCTAAAGTGATTCCGACTACAAACATAAAAGATATAATAATAGAGATTACCGAAAAAATGCTAGGGGTTACTGCTGTTGTAGAAAACGATAAAATCACGGGAATTATTACTGATGGGGATTTACGTAGAATGTTAAGTAAAGTGGATGATTTTTCCTCACTAACTGCAACCGATATTATGAGTGCCAACCCAAAACGCATCAATGCTGAAGCTATGGCCATTGAAGCTTTAGAAGTTATGGAAACAAATGGAATTTCTCAGTTACTCGTTGAAGAAAATGGTAACTATGCCGGTGTTATACATTTACACGATTTAATAAAAGAAGGAATTATATAATGGCAAAAAAAAATATAAATGAGATGTCTTTTTTAGATCATCTTGAAGATTTAAGGTGGCATTTAATTAGAATTTGTATGGCTGTTGTAATAGTCGCAACCCTGGCCTTTATTTTTAGCCGCTTTATATTTGACGTCATAATTTTTGCGCCTACCAAAATGGATTTTCCAACCTATCATTTTCTTTGTGATGCAGCAAATTTTATAGGTATAAACACGACCTTTTGTGCTGAAGAAATGCCAATGATAATACAAAATCGTACGATGGCAGGGCAATTTTCAGCCGATATTTGGACAGCTATTTTAGGCGGTTTCATTATTTCTTTCCCTTATGTTATATATCAATTATGGAAATTTATTAGCCCAGGGTTACATTCTAATGAACGTAAACACTCCAGAGGTTTTATTATTATTTCATCTCTCCTGTTCTTTATAGGTGTATTATTTGGTTACTTTATTATAACCCCTTTATCACTTAATTTTTTAGCAAATTATAGTATTTCCGATATAGTGGATAACCAGATCGATATTAGTTCGTACATAGCGTTAGTACGCTCATCTGCATTAGCTTCAGGTTTAATTTTTGAGCTACCGATCATCATCTATTTTTTAACCAAAATAGGCTTGGTAACTCCAGAAATATTGAGAAAATACAGAAAATATGCCTTGGTAGTTGTATTAATTTTATCTGCCATTATTACACCGCCAGATATTGCCAGTCAAGTCATTGTAGCTATTCCCATTATAATTTTATACCAAGCGAGTATTTATATTTCTAAAATTGTTATTAGAAATCAAAAAAGAAAAGAAAAACAACATGTCTGATATTGTTAACGAATTTAATGCGTACCGCTCTAAAATGAACGATAAAATTTTAGCAGATAATAACAAAGTCATAAAACGCATCTTTAATTTAGATACCAACGCCTACGCAGAAGGTGCCCTAGATGTTAAAACCAAAGAACTTTTAGGCCTAGTAGCCTCCACTGTTTTACGTTGCGACGATTGCATAAAATACCACATGGAAACCAGCTACAAAATTGGTTTAAAAAAGGAAGAAGTTGTTGAAGCATTAAGTATAGCCACATTAGTTGGTGGCACTATTGTTATTCCACATTTGCGCCGTGCCTACGAATTTTGGGACGCCTTGGAGACCCAAAAATAAATAGGTTTTATGCGAACTTGTAGATAATTAAAACAAAGACAACAAACAACAATATAAAATTCGAACATCAGCTATAATAGTGTATATGATTTTACTATTTTTAGCGTTCAGTATATAACTTATGATTTTAAAAGCCGAAAATTTAATGAAGTCCTATAGTGGGCGTAAAGTGGTTAAAGATGTTTCTCTTGAAGTAAACCAAGGCGAAATTGTAGGTCTTTTGGGTCCTAATGGTGCAGGGAAAACCACGTCTTTTTATATGATTGTTGGCTTAATAAAACCTAATGACGGTCATATTTTTTTAGACAATACCGAAATCACCAAATACCCTATGTACAAACGTGCACAGAATGGTATTGGTTATTTGGCACAAGAAGCTTCTGTTTTCAGAAAATTAAGTATTGAAGATAATATTCTAAGTGTTCTGCAACTTACAAAGCTCAGCAAGAAGCAACAACATGATAAAATGGAATCGCTCATTGAAGAATTTGGCCTAGGGCATATTCGCAAAAGCCGAGGCGATTTATTATCGGGAGGTGAACGTCGTCGTACAGAGATCGCTCGTGCTTTAGCTACCGATCCCAGTTTTATTTTATTGGATGAACCATTTGCAGGTGTAGACCCTGTGGCAGTTGAAGACATACAACGCATTGTAGCTCAGCTTACCAAAAAAAATATTGGTATATTAATTACCGATCATAACGTACAAGAAACTCTTGCTATTACAGATAGAACGTATTTAATGTTTGAAGGCAGTATACTTAAAGCAGGAAAGCCCGAAGAACTTGCTAATGACGAAATGGTGCGTAAGGTATACTTAGGCCAAAACTTTGAGCTTCGTAAGAAGAAGATTAGAGACTAAGCCTTACTTGGTGATTCTTTTCTCCTTTTTTGTCATTCCTACTTGTTAGGTCTATGCATGATCCATTAATAGTTAACGAATCCTTTTTAAATAAGTTAAAACCATTTGCTCCGGTATTGCACTCATTAAAGATTTAATCTTTATTACCCCCTCCTTTCTTCTCTTTTATTTTATACCAGTTGTGGTACTTCTTATTTTGAAATGGTATAATTAAAATTGCTTACTAAAATTTACTCTTTTTCACCTTTCTTTTGATTCATAGTAATACCATTTACACCTTGAATTTACCCAATAAAATGTGTCTTTTTGCACTACATTTCGTTATAAAAATAAAACAGAGTGAAGACTATGCTTAATTTTTATGCCTCATCTACCACAAAAAACCATCATTTTATTTTTGTGTAAACTCAAAGTATAACTATATAACAGGAGTTAAAAAATAACTCTCTATAAAATAATATTAAAACATTTTGAGGTATCTAAAATTTAATTATATCTTTATGATATCAAAATAATATCATTTTAAATCAACCTGTAAATCATGAAAGAAGAAAAAATTATTACTCCAGCCAATGGTTATCTTATGCTATTTGTTTTATTAATCATTATTTTTGGAAGTATCTTTATGGCTTTTTATAAAGAAAATCCAGAATACATTTTTCCAATCATTCTAGCAATACCAATGATCCCAGGTTTTATTATGGTTCAACCTAATAACTCTAGAGTTCTATTACTTTTCGGAAAATATATTGGTACCGTAAAAAGGAATGGTTTTTATTGGGTAAACCCGTTTTACACTAAAAACAAAATTTCCTTAAGGGCTCGTAATTTTGATAGTGAGCGTTTAAAAGTTAACGACAAACTTGGCAACCCAATAATGATAAGTACCATATTAGTATGGCGTGTTTTAGACACTTATAAAGCCGCTTTTGATGTGGATAATTACGAGAACTTTGTACGTGTCCAAACAGATGCAGCTGTTCGAAAACTAGCAAGTATGTATCCGTATGATAATTTTGCAGACGAAGGACATACTGAAGATATCACTCTTCGTTCTAGTGTTAACGAAGTAAGCGAAGCACTAGAAAAAGAAATTGATGAACGTTTATCTATTGCTGGAATTGAAGTTTTAGAAGCACGAATTGGTTATTTGGCTTATGCCCAAGAAATCGCAAATGCCATGTTAAAGCGGCAACAGGCAACAGCCATAGTTGCGGCAAGACACAAAATTGTAGAAGGTGCTGTGAGCATGGTAGAAATGGCACTGGATGAATTAGGTAAAAAAGAGATTGTAGAGTTAGACGAAGAGCGTAAGGCAGCAATGGTTAGCAACCTCATGGTTATTTTATGTGGAGACAAAGATGCGTCGCCAGTTTTAAATACAGGGACTTTAAATCAATAAAATGAGGGTTTTTAAAGAAGAACAACGGTTTACACAAAAGTGGTTAATCGTATTACTAAGTATATCTTCTATTTTTCCAATATTTATAATCACCAAAATATTTTTAGTAGAAAATAGTATGAATCTGCTCGAATATATAAGTATTATGGGCATGATTTTAATCGCGATTGGGTTCATATTTATTTTTAAATTAAAGACAAGAATTGACGAAATTGGCATACATTATCAGTTTTTCCCTTTTCATTTTAAAATGAAAACCATATTTTGGGGAAATATAAAATCAGCTAAAACAAGAAAATATAATGCGCTATCAGAATATGGTGGTTGGGGATTAAAAGGGAGCTGGCTTGGAAAAAAAAACAACGGTATTGCTATAAATATTAAAGGAAATATAGGGATTCAGTTAATACTTGTCGATGAAAAAAAAATATTAATAGGCACTCAAAAAAGATTTGATGCAGATAATGTTATAGCTAGATATTTACATAAAAAATAAAATGGCAAAAAAGAAAGCTTTCGCATTGCGAATTAATGAAGACATGCTAAAGGCTATTGAAAAATGGGCTTCGGATGAATTCCGCAGTACCAATGGTCAGATAGAATGGATGCTTAATGAAAGCTTAAAAAAGGCTAAACGGAATCCTAAAAAGTCTAATTCTAAAGAGTCTTGAGCTATTACTTGTCATTCCTGTAGAGGCAGGAATCCACTTGAATGTTAGAAATATTAAATAATTCCTTTTTATCCAAAAAATAAAATTTTATTTAGATTATGAATCCCTCCCCACTACTCCTTTAATAATTTCCTTTTAATAGCCTTAAATAATTTAACTGTCAAAAGAGCTGCAAGCCCCACTAACAAGCCTACTATAAAATCCCTTACAAAAGAAGGCAATACACCCAAAAAGTGATGGAAAAATTCAATATTATGAACAAAGATCCCGCCTGCTACCAAAATCAGGGCAATGGTGCCAATTACAGATAAACTTTTAATAACCACGGGAAGCGCTCTAATTAAAAAGTTTCCAATAAACTTTGAAACACTTTTTTCTTTAGGGCTAAAACTAACAAGCCTGTACCCCAGATCATCCATTCTAACAATAAGAGCAACGATCCCATAAACACCTATAGTTGCTATCAGGGCTACTATGGTCACAACCAGTACTTGAAACAAAATAGGCTTTCCTAAAACAGTGCCCAAAGCAATAATTACGATTTCAACAGATAAAATAAAATCGGTGAAAATGGCCGATTTTATTTTCTTTTTTTCGAGAATTAACTGGCTTTCCTTAGATGTGTCCGTACCCTCAATGGTCGCTTTAACAGGTTCATGGGGCACAAAAAATTCATATATTTTTTCTGCGCCTTCAAAAGCCAAATAAACCCCACCTAATACTAATGATAAAGTAATGGCCCACGGTGCAAAAGCACTTAATAAAAAAGCAATCGGTAAAATAATTAGCTTGTTAAGTGCAGACCCTTTCATAATAGCCCACAAAACCGGCAGCTCCCTAGAAGACACAAAACCCGTCGCTTTTTCAGCATTTACAGCCAAATCGTCTCCTAAAATACCCGCTGTCTTCTTTGTAGTAATCTTACTCATAACAACAACGTCGTCCATCAAAGTTGCTATATCATCTAGTAACGCAAAAAATCCTGAGGCCATTCTAATTATTTAGATGTTGAATTGTCAATAAGAGACATGATTATGTAAAGTAAAATAATGACAGGTATCGCAGCAAACTGCAATACGATTAATAGTACCACACAGAGCAACATAAATATATAGCGCGTGGCATTGTCCTTAAAACTCCAATTTTTGAATTTTAAAGCAAATAACTTGATGTTTGAATTTAGTAGATAACAACTTAAAAACGTGAGACCAATCAAAAACCATTTGTTAAGAATAATAGTATTAATAAAATCATTATTCTGAAATTCCATTATTAATGGCAACGATACTATTAACAAAGTATTAGCCGGCGTTGGAAGGCCTTTAAAATAACTTTGCTGTTCGGTATCCAGATTAAAATTTGCTAAACGATAGGCAGAGGCTAGTGTTACGAATAATCCTAAAAGAGGAAGAATTGGTAAATTAAAATCCAATCCATCTGTATTTGAAGACCAATTATTATAGGCCACCTCTGAAATATTAGTTGTTAGCGACAACAATTTATACATAATAATTCCTGGCACTAATCCACTGGTTACCATATCTGCAAGCGAATCCAGTTGTAAACCCAACTCACTTTGGACATTAAGTTTTCTAGCAGCAAAACCATCAAAAAAGTCAAAAAATATACCCAAAAAAACAAACAAAGAAGCTGCAATAAAATGATCCTCAATCGTAAAAATAACCGCTATGCTTCCTGATAATAAATTTAAAAGTGTTAGTGCATTAGGAATATGTTGCTTCATATATAAAAAATTGTTTCTGTAAAAATAACAAACAATTATTGTGCAAAACAAGTATTAAACAATATCTATTATAATTTCCAGTTTAATAGATTAATGATTAATAATGATGCCCGTATTAATTATGAAATGATATATGGAAACATTCTTATTTCCTACTTTGATTTATAGTTACGGAATTACAAGTGAACAGATTAAATGAAAAACGAACTAGTTTTAAGTCAGATATTTTTATGATTAAATTGGTATTATGTGCATCTTTGTAAAAAAATTGCGGTTGAAAACTTACATCACTGTATTGCTTTGTACAATATCCGTATCAATATTCAGCCAAACCGTTAGAAAATATTCCAACGAGTTTATGAACATTGGTGTGGACGCTGCTGCTTTGGGTATGAGTAGCGCAGTAACATCTCATTCTGCCGATGTCAATTCCGGTTATTGGAACCCAGCAGGACTATTGACTCTTGAAGACAATCAATTAGCCCTTATGCACTCAAGCTACTTTGCCAACATAGCCAATTACGATTATGCTGCTTTTGCAATGCCTTTGGATAAGCAAAGTGCTGTAGGGATATCATTAATTCGCTTTGCTGTTGATGATATTTTAAACACCACACAACTTATTGATGAGCAGGGCAATATCAATTATGACAGAATCAGTTTGTTTTCTACTGCAGACTACGGGCTAACATTTTCGTATGCAAGAGCGCTTCCCGTACAAGGGTTAAATTATGGCGTAAATGCCAAAGTAATAAGGCGCGTTATTGGTGATTTCGCTTCCTCTTGGGGTTTTGGTTTAGATCTAGGCATACAGTTTGAAACTAATAACAACTGGAAATTTGGTGTTATGGCTCGTGATATTACCACCACTTTTAATGCATGGGCTATTGATAAAAATGAATTTGCCAAGATTCAAGATGCAGTAGCCGGTCAAAATCAAGAATTGCCGGAAACGACTGAGATAACCATTCCAAAATTACAAATTGGTATTTCTAAACTGGTCGATTTTAATTTTGATTACACATTATTAACTGCAGTGAATCTAAATGTTCGTTTTGAGGAAAATAATGATATTATTTCATCATCGTTTGCCAGTGTAAACCCAGCTTTGGGTTTTGAATTTGGGTATATAGACATGGTGTACTTACGTGCCGGGATGGGAAATTTTCAAAATGAGAAACAATTTGATAACACAGAACAATTAAGCTTTCAACCTAGTTTTGGTGTTGGTTTTAAATACAATGGTGTACAAATAGATTATGCTTTTACAGATATTGGGGACCAAAGTGTTGCTTTATATTCGAATGTGTTTTCTTTAAAACTTGATTTTAGTATCTTTCGATAATATTTTTTTAGATGCATAAACCATTACTCTTTTTATTTCTTTTTTTATTTGTTAGAGTTGGCTCTGCTCAAAAAAGCACATTATCTTCCGAAGCAGAAATCAGTGTCCTGACTATTGGGCCAGGAGCTTCTCTAAACGACTCTTTTGGACATAGTGCTTTTAGAGTAACTGACAGGGTAAATAATATTGATTTAGTTTTTAATTATGGGGTTTATGATTTCGAAGCTCCTTATTTTATATTAAAATTTGCCCAAGGAAAATTGAATTATCTAATAGGGCTTGATCATTATATAGTCTTTCTTAAAAGCTACACATCTCAAAACAGAACTATTAAAGAACAAGTTTTAAACTTATCTGAAGAAGAAAAACAAAAACTATTTGATTATTTATTAAATAATATTAAACCTGAAAACAGAAGATATTTATACGATTTCTTCTTTGACAATTGTGCTACAAAAATTAAAGATGTTGCTAATATTAGCTTAAATAATGCTATTGTTTTCAATCCCCCTAAAGACTATAAAGAAGCTACTTTTAGGACTTTAATTCAAAATAATCTCAATAGAAATTCTTGGGGAAGTTTAGGTATAGATGTCGCTTTAGGATCTGTAATAGATAAAAAAGCAACCGCTAAAGAGCATATGTTTTTACCCGAGAATATATACAGGTTCTTTGATAATGCGACAATAAAAAACAGTAACGAACCTTTAGTTAAAGAAAGCCACGTTTTATATTCAAAAAGAGAAACTCCGAAATCCAATACCTTTTTTACAAGCCCTCTTTTTATTTTAGGTATTATAGGTGGCATAATCCTTTTTATAACTTATAGGGATTATAAAAAAAACAAGCAAAGTGTTTGGCTGGATGTCGTTCTTTTTAGCATCACGGGAATTATAGGAATCCTGTTACTGCTGCTTTGGTTTGCAACAGATCATACTGGAACGCATCAAAACTATAATCTACTTTGGGCATGTGCCCTTAATATTCTCGTTATTCGACAACTATTTAGAAAAAAAGTAAGTGATTGGTTTATTAAATATTTGAAGTTTTTAATAATCCTACTATGCTTGTTGATCTTACATTGGATTATTGGAATACAAGTATATGCGATTGGATTAATCCCGTTTTTAATAGCTCTATTTATAAGATATTTATATTTAGTGGTGCACTTCAACAAACCACATATCTAAACACTGCTTACAGACAACTGAACACTGCTTACTGAGTACTGACACTCCTAACTGTGGGTACATCTTTTCTACCAATGACGCTAAGGCGCAAAGAAATTCTGAATGCCAAATGTTGAAAATGAATGTGAAGACTGAATACCTCAAACCTAATTCCTCATCCTAATACCTGACACCGAAATTGAAATCGAAATTGAAATTGAATACCAAATTCTCGCAAAGGCGCTAAGTAAAAATGATTAGCTAAGAGCTGTTTATTGAAGACTGCTCACTACTTTTCAAAGTTAATATTTTTAATCGCGCTAAGACGCAAAGTCGCCAAGGAAATACTGAAGACTGCCCACTGCCCTCTAAATCATTGCCCTCTAAAAAAAATCATGGTACTTATAGTCTTAACCAGAATATTTATATCCAATAAAAAACTTTTGTGCTTAATATAATATAAATCGTATTGTAATTTTAGCAAGCTATCGTCAACCGAAGACCCATATCTAGTCTTAACCTGTGCCCAACCCGTAAGACCAGGCTTAATAATATGGCGCGTTTCGTAAAAAGGTAATATTTGAGATAGCTCTTTAACAAAAAACGGACGTTCTGGCCTAGGGCCTATTAAACTCATATCACCTTTTAATATATTGATAAATTGAGGGATCTCATCCAATCTGGAATGTCGTAAAAACCTGCCGAAAAAAGTAACTCTTGAATCTCTTTTTTTTGCCCAAACCGCTCCTGTTTTCTCTGCATTTTTAATCATGGTTCTATACTTTAAAATTCTAAAGGGTTTACCGTTTTTCCCTATCCTTTCTTGCGAATAAAAAAGAGATCCACGATTAGCCACAATATTTCCCAATAAAATAAGCGGTAAAAATATTAAGCCCATAACTATTCCTATTACAGAAATAAGAATATCAAAAAAACGGCGAAAAAACAGGTAAAGTTTGTTTTGATTGCTTCTACTAAATGGAAAATATTTATAAAAATCCTTTCCTACAAATTGTACAGGTATACGTTGCGCCAACTCTTCATATACTTGTGTATATTCCTTTATTGAAAACCCTTCCTCTAAAAGTGAAATAAGTGAATAATAAATTTCTGAAGTAATAGATTCCGAATTATAACTCGCCATCACAATTTCCGTTATATTTTCATCTTTAATTACTTGACGTATTTCGCTGGGCTTATACTCGGAAATGGCATTAAATTTAACGGATTCAAAGCTATTTAATTCACAATTAACAAAACCTGTTATTTTATAATTTGGATCAGAATTATTAAAAGCTTCGACAATAGTTTCAATATTTGAAGTTTCCCCAATAATCAATACTTTTTTATAAAATCTGGGTGAAGTAATAAAAGTTATATAAGCATATCTCCATAAGAATAAGGCAGCAAATATTGCAAAATAAAAATAAAGTATCTGCAAACGGTTATCTGGCAATACAGGTGTGAAAAACGGCGTTAAAAAGTAAAACAGTACAGTCATGGAGACCGTAAAAACAATACTGGTGAAAATTTTTTCAATTTTGCTGGATTTCTGTAAATCATAAAGTTCAAAGATGGTCCCAAATACAGAAACATATAAAACAAGTATAAAAACCCAGGTCCAATTTTCTTTTCTTATTGTAAAATAATCAAAATCGAATGTATTGCTAACAAAATATAGTATAAGTAAAATGGAAATAATATCGAAAATACGCAGTAGAATTTTACGTTCTGAAATATTAAAGTGTATGCTGCGGTTAGACATCTTACTGGTTCAATTGAGAGACTATAAAGATAACAAGTATATTTAATTAAGCTAACATTATTTTAAGACTTTAAACCATTGGTTTTTAACGACATTCCAATCCAATTGTTCTACTATTTTTCTGGCATTTAAAGCCATGGACTTTGATGTTTTTGGCGAGTTTAATAACTGCTCAATAGCTTTAACAAATGCTTTTACTGAATCTGGGGCCACTAAAATCCCAGTAAGACCATCTTCAATTAAAAAAGGCATCCCACCTACATTGGTAGAGATAACCGGTAACCCCAAGGCCATGGCCTCAATAACGCTCACGGGCATATTATCAAAATTTGTGGTATTGATAAAAATGTTATAGTCTTTAGATTTTTCTATCCATGCTTGCTTTGATAATTTCCCCGTAAAAGTCACTTCTACTCTTAAGTCTTTTGCATAGTCCATAGCTTCTTGCAAGCTTCCATCACTATCGGGACCAACCATACAAAGCTCGGCATCTATATTAAGATCTTTTAAGGCTTTTAAAACCTTTATCGCCAATAAAGGATTATATATTTCTGAAAATGAACGCACCCACAATAATTTTACCATATCGAAAGACCTTTCTTTAAACACATAGTTCTTAAGCTCTATCGAATTTGGGATACAAACTATGTTAGTATATCCCCATGTTTCAAAATGTGATTTGATATATTCTGATGGAGCTATGTTCTTATAGGCATGATTAAATATCGCATTTGATAATCTAGGAGATTGTTTTAATCGGTTTGGTAGATTGCCTCCTCGTAAAATAGATATGTATTTTAATTTAAAAAACCGACACAACTGACTAACAACCATTGCATAATAAAAATTAGCTGTACTATAAGTATCAATTAAGACAAAATCTACCTGATTTCTGAATTTAACAACGTTGTACATCATGTCAAACATTCTTAGTAATTTATTTGATTTACTCGAAGACATTTTAACGGTAAACCCTTCAACTTCTAGCAACTTACCTAAAGTTTCAATTGAAGTTTTATTTTTGCCCTTATTGGATAATTTGTTTCCTATGTAAAGAAGGTTTGTCATAATATACATTTAATAAACAAAGTCCATAAATAAAAGCAGGTGCTGCAATTCGCATGGACGAATGGTTTATTGTTAAAAACCAGAATAGGTAAAATGAATAGAAATACACATTTTTTTTATTTCGTAACCTTAGAAGCAATGGTGTTAATAATATTATTAAAAAAGCAACAAAACCAAATATACCGTGCTCAGCAATAATCCTACTCATTTCATTATGTGAAGCAGCATTAACTCCTTCTTTTTCAAACCTTAACTCTTTAAGTTTCCCAACACCAACACCAAAAAAAGGGTTTTTAAAAAATTCATCTAATTCATTGGTTAGCAAACCAGCTCTTCCAGTAGTAATATCTTCTTTTGTTCTCCCTAATGCATCTTCATTATTATAACGTTTGTCTATTAAACCATCTGTACTAGCAGAACTTATAGACCACGTCAAAACTAAACCTATACCTAAAATAAATGTTGAACCAAAAATCTTTCTTCTAATTTTGGATGATGCTTTAAAATAAAATGTAATAATAAATACCAGAACAATTAAAAAAGCAACAAATACACCTCCTCGGCTAAAAGTTACTATAGCTCTATAAGCCATAAAAACCAAAATCCCAATATTTATAACTTTAATAAATAATGCTTTAGACTGCAAAAACAATCTGCCAGCTAATAAAAAAATACCCAATCCTAAAATTGTAGACACTTGATTCGGCCCATACCCTCCTGAAGTTTCAAAATTTGATTGTGTGCCTGATAAAGTATCCTTAATCGTTGGTGAGTATAAAAATAAATATGTTGTTGTACTTATAATTGGTAATAATGCATACATTAATATCTCTTGCAGAGATTTTATTGAAACTTTTCTTCCATAGCAATACAACGCAGTTATTCCCAAACATACTGGTCCACTTATGTTAAAAGCTATGGCTGTACGTAAATTTGTCCCGTAATTTAAACTTGAAGATGCTACGATAATCCCTGGAAATAAAAAAACTAAATAAATTATATATGTATATGATTTTTTATTAATTCCATCACCAATTAACATACCTATAAACAAAAAAACAACAACTAAATACTTAGATGCTTCATGTAAAAAATTACCGTTTGTCATCCTGAAAAAAACTTCTGAACCAACAATGTAAGCACATGAGCTTAAAACATATATATACCTTCTATTAGGAGGTGATTTAATAATACTAAAAGCACATATTCCTAAAACAATTAAAAAAAACATCTTAGATATTGGTTTAAAAAGGTACACACCTAAACCTATACAGACATGTAATATAATTTGATTTATATAATAGTACCCTTTAAACATTTTAAAGTTGTATAAATTTCTATTAATTGATCTTTAATTTTATTCTCGCTAAAATTTAAAACAACATTTTTATAGAGTCCCTCTCCACTTTCAATTCTTAATGTCGTATTATTAATATAGTTTAATAATGCTTTAGAAAAAGCTTTGAAATCTCCAGAATTAACTAAACACCCTTCCGATGGTTGTGTTATAACTTTATCACAATCCCCTACATTAGTTGCTACAACAGGTAATTTAGCTAAACCATACTCTAATAACGCCAATGGTAAACCTTCAGACTGTGATGATAAAACACCTATATCACAATGGTTCAAAATATGGTAAATATCGCTTTTACTTCCGTAAATAAAAACATTTTTACTTAGCTTTAAATCATTTATTTTTTCATTCAATTTCGAAGAATAAATATCATTATGGTCTTTTCCTACTAAATGTAAAGTCCACTTATCATGAGTTTTATTTACTTCTTTAAAAGCATCCAATAACATAAAATGGTTCTTCTGACTTCGCAGGTTTGCCAAACATACCATCCGCTTTCCTTTTTCTCCTCTTAAAACCGTTTCTTTTTTTTCTTTAGTACTTACAGATATAAAATTATTTAAAAATGAAACTTTTTTGCATTTTAAATGTTGCTCTGCCCAAACTTTTAGTGTTTGATTTACACTTATAATAGCATTAAATTTATAAGAACAGATTTTTAAGATTTTAAACTTCCTTGCTTTCAAAAACTCACTACTACCATAATGATCATGCCATACTAATGTTATTTTATTATTCAATATCTTAATTATTGTCGCTAAAAAAAAAGATGTTGAATGTGCATGAATAACATCAATTTTGTTTTTTCTGACATAAATATAAAGTCGTTTAATTGCCTTAAAATCTAAGGTATGTTTTTTATTCAAAAACATATAGTTAACCCCATCATTAATTGTATTTTTCAACAAACCTTCTGATCTTGTTACACAAATAAAAGTAGGCTTTTCTTTTGATAACATATTGGCATAATTAACCGCCATACGCTCAGCTCCTCCAGAATCTAAAGAATCTATTAATTGTAATATTCTCATGAACCTTTTAATAATTTAATAATCTCGGTTTCAAAAACATCTAAAGTATATTTATGAGACCAATCACTGGCAGATTCAGATATTAATTTTAATCTCTTTTTATTTTCTAAATACGTATTAATACTATCAACAGCATTAACTATAACTGGTTCTATTAAAATACCACGTTTCCCTCTATCTAGCATAAAAGGCAAACAAGAGATCTTTGTTGTTATTGGTATCACTCCAAAAAACATAGCTTCGGAAACTGCCTTAGGCCATCCCTCAGACTTTGATGGAAGTAATAAAAAATGGGTCTTTTTTAATGCTTCTTTTATGACCTCTTTTTTCTTATTTCCTTTTATAGTTATTATACTTTCTAGTTTTTTTCTTACAATATAATCTTCTAGCTCTGCCTTTAAAATACCGTCACCATAAAGTTTTAATGAAACTGGTCTACCTTCTTTATTTAATCTTTCAATAATTTTAATAGCCAGTAATGGTCTTTTTCCTTTTACTAAACTACCTATAAAAATAAAGTTTAGTTTATCATCATAATATCGCGTTATCGAAGATTCTATTTCAGAATTATAAAAACTAGCTGTAAAAAACGGTTTTATATTTTTCGTCTGGTACTTCCATTCTCCATATACAAGTACCTGTATATTTTTGGTAAGTAATGTATTACTTAAAATCCATTTTTGAATACAATAACTTATGGGCTGTTTACTTTTTGGATCCCAATTGCCTGCATATTTCGCTGTTTTTATTTTCTTAGGAAAAAAAGCCTGAACTAAACAACCTAATAGTCCAATATTACCAGGGCAACGTAAATGAACATGATCTGCTTTTTTAATAGCTTTATATATCGTAAAGACTATTTTCGGCAGATTTAAAAGAGAAATAATTGTCTTTTTAAATGATGTAAATTCAATAAAAGGTACCTGATTAAAATATAAGTTACTATGCTGATAAGCTGTTTCTATATTTGAAAATGTTTCATTGGTTTTTGGAGCGATAATCTCCACTTCATCAACATATTTTAGCCATAAATTCATTTCCCGAACATAAGGTGTATACCCATACAAAGTATTTCCCTCTTGTTTATGCTTAGAATGCGATATGACTAAAAACCTCATCTCTTTATTCTAGGCTTATTAAAGATTAAAGAACACCAGCCTACTAACCTTCCCAAACTTTCGGCAAAGGCTTCTTTACGTTTGCGGGTTGTAAAAATATTTGTAAATCTAACAATTGTAAGTAAAAAAGCTGTAGCGTTCCATTTAAAATGCATTTTTAATGTTGGCTCAGAATACTTTACTCTCCATACATACCATCCATTTCTAACTACCATTTTTCCGTATTTATACTTGTTCGGTCTGCCAGAATCATCATGATAATGATATAATTGAGCAGATGTATTAACATATAACTTCCCGATTTTCGAAAGACGTAAACTAAAGTCAGCATCTTCATATAAGCCATAACCATCAAAATAAGTTGAAAACTTCAAAGAGTCAAATACTTCTTTTTTATAAGATGACACCCCTCCCATAATTTGTTCAACTTCATAAATTTTTCCAGATGGGGGAAGAAAACCAACAGATCTTCCATGGGCAAATGTTGGTAAAAAACCAGGTTTATTATTTGGGTGTAACCCGAATAGCCGTCTCAATTTAAACCTTGAAGGTTCGTTACGCATCCATCCATCATAATAAAAATAATTTTTACTTTTTGTGTCAGATTCTCTTTCCCAGGTACCATTGTTATCAATGTAACCGCCTACGGCTAAAGCTCCTTTTTTTATTTCATAGGTTTTTAATAAGTCTTTAAAGTAATTATCTTTAAGTACAATATCATCATCCAGAAAACAAATAATTTCTGAAACATGAGAGACTAAGTTAATCCCATAATTACGTTGTCTCGTTAAGCCCCTATGTTTTTCTTCTACTTTAAAATATTTTAAATTCTCAAACTTATTTTTCTCCAAAAATTTATAGGTTTCATCGTTTACAGATCCATCAATTATCAATATTTCTGAAGGATAAACAGATTGCTTTTTTACTGAATTCAATAAATTCAATAATCGTTTTGGTCGCATATATGTACAGACAATTAATGTAAAATGCATCATTTATGTTGTTTTTTTAATGTATTTGCCCAAAACTGGCTCAACCTCCATTGCTTCATAAAAAGATTAAAATACCTCATGGGGTTTTTAATATTCTGAGATTTGTAATATTTAAGAAATAGTTTTGTCTTATAACCTAACAATTGATATGTTGTTGAATTATTCATTCTATTCAACATTACAGTAGGTGATGGTTTTGGCTGTATATCGCCTTTAAGCCAAGGATGTCTGAAAGGCATTCTAAAACCTCCTATGGGCGCTTTTAAATGTTTAATTTTAATATCTGGAAAGTATACTATGTCTGCACCTGAATTTCTCAGTTGCATTCCAAAATCGGCATCTTCTCCATAGCCAAATTCTAATGCTAAGTCGAATTTAATTTGTTCCAAAAATTTTGAATCTATAACACTACTTCCCGCCCCAAAAGTGCTCCATTGTAAAGGTTTATTATGAATTTCAACTTCATTTTCCTGAAGGTAACTCATTGTTATAACATCCAATTTATAGGATTTTATTTTAGTTATTACATCTTCAAGCAAATTATCTTCAAACTTATTATCATCATCTGCTAAATAAACATAATTGGCAGTTACCTCTTTTAATGCCAAATTACGTGCATTACATGCCCCCATTTTGTGTATAAACTTATGCTTAATTATAAAAGGCCACGTATTATTAGCAATAAAATCTAACTCTGTTTTGCTTTTTGTACCTTCGTTTTGCTCAACAATAATTACTTTTTTTGGTAGTTTAGTTTGGTTTGACAGGTCTTTTAATACATCATACAAATATTCTTTTCTTCCCACGGTAGGTATAATTACATCTATAGAAGTTTTCTGGTTAGTCTCATTTAAAGATAATGGCTCCAGATCAAACCCTAATCTTAATTTTTTTTGATTATAGAAAATACTCCTGAAAAAAGAAAAAAATGGAAACTTTTGTTCATTCACAATAAAGTTTATAAGCAATAAAAAGCTCCATACCCCCTTATAATGTAACCTTGTAAATTTAAATAATTCAAAACCTGAAGCTTTTTTAGATCCCGCTAAAATATTTAAATCGTTTAAAAGCTTGGGTTCTGAGTAACAAAATAAACCTTGTGCCATTCCAGTTTTTGCTATCGAATTTAAAAAAAAATCGAATGAATCATTATAATTCATTTTATTCTGAAATCTCAATAATTGTGAAGCATAAATTGCTCCAACCTGACTACTCATAAGCCATGTCGGGTATTTAACTCTTTTATTTACCTTTAAAAATGGAGAATCTTCTACATATCCTATTTGTTCTGGAATATATTGCTCATTAGAGTAAGAAAGCATCATGTTTTTAAGGTGAAATGATGTTGTTATTCCATGAATATTTAAATTTTCTTTTAATAATTCATGACACCAGACAAGTATCCTTTCAATATTGTTTTTCGCAACATTAAATAATTCTTCTATAGGGTTTTGGGAAGTAATCCTCACTGATTTATTGGTTTTTAAATCAATAAGTTCAGTAACTCGATTGTCGTTATGTATTAACAGAATCATTTTTCTATAATACTTTTATAATATTCTATGTTTATATCGGCATTTTTTTCAATATTAAAAAGTTGTTCTACTTTTTTTCTTGCAGCTTCACCAATTTTGGCACACTTATTCTTATCATTGAACAATTCAATTATACGAGTAGCATAATCATCAATCTTTGATGGATGTACTAAAAAGCCATTTACCTCATCATCAATTAATTCTTGAGCCCAACCTATACTTGTATTCACAACAGGTTTTTGCAAAGCCATTGATTCTATAGTCACCATACCTAAGGTTTCTGCAAAAGATGGGAATGTACATACATGTGCTTTTTTTATGTGTTCTTGAACTTCTGCATATGGTATTTTCCCTAAATAACTACTTTGTTTCTTCGCTTTTTCGGAAAAAAGGTTTTCCATAAGACCGTATGTTGAAAAACTGCCAGTTTTTATATCAGGAGCATCACTTCCTATTAAAATAAGCTTCGCTTTTGGATTAGATTCTATTACTTTATTAAATACTTCTGCTAATTCTAAAACACCTTTTTTTCTTATTATCGTCCCAATATATAACATTGAATTTTCATTATAGACATGAGGCTTTTCATTAAGAAAATGGTTTAACTGTAACCCATAATGTATAACCTTAATTTTGTTATTATTCAGTCCAAATATTTTTTGTGTTTCCCTTCCAGCATACGCTGTTGGGGCAACATAAGCCTTTGCTTTTTTTAAGGCCAATTTTTCAAAAATAAAATTCTTGAATTTTTGTTTTCTCTTTTCTAATTTACAGAAGTATGCATCGCTACCATGAAATCTTATAACTAAGGGGATCTTAAATTTCATAAAAGCTGTTATTCCTGTCCAGTCTGGGGCTTCTATAATTTTTATGTGCTTCTTTTTAACAATATCATTTACATAGTTTTGAATATGTTTTCTATAAAAAAACCAGGTAGCAACCTTAAATCGTTTCTTTTTAATTAAGTGAATTTCCACATTTTCGTCTATAAATATCTCATTTTTATTCTGGTGATAAACAAAAACTGTAACATCAATACCTTTATCTGCCAAAGCTATTGCAAGATTTTTAATACTTGTGCCTATGCCTGCCGCATGCTTTATCTTAGCATGGGGGTATTCTGATGTAACAAAGCCTAATTTCATTTATAAAATTTTATCAAACATATTTATACCGCCATAAAAGGTAAGTGCTATAAAAACTAAGTAATTAGTAATAATAAGTTTCTCTGAGATAGCTTTACTTTCTTCTAAATTAAAATACCAAATAAATGACATTATAAAAACCGGGGCTAGCCATCTTAACTCCACATTAGAAATAATAATTAAAGAAAAAACAGATAGCATAACGATCACTGAGCTCGGAATAAACATATTATAACCTATACCTCTCTTTTTAATTAGCTCTACCAAAGGAAGAATAATGATAAGGATGAATATAAACCCTAATTGCCTAAATGAAGATAAAGCAGCATATATAAAATCCTTAAAAAATTCTTTTATAGTGAGGCTTAAATCAAAAACAAGACTTTCTAAAATACTATTAGGCAACGATTCTTCTCCATTAGTATCAACATAAATTTGTGTTTCCTGCCATGTTGGGTGCTTTCCTTTTTTTAAATCACCTTTATTAACAAGTAGCTGAGCAAGGTACTGCCTTTGTGTCCAAGTAACATTCACAGATTTCGGAGGTGCTTTTAAATCGTAGGACAACGTTCCCTTTTGTTTTAAAGAGGGCAGGTTAAAACACAATAAAACGATAACAAATAATGAAGGGAACAGAAGTTTTAATTTTACTATTTTATCCTTGTGCTTATATACTATAAAGAAGGCCAGCAATATTACCGGAAAATATATAATAGTCAATGCTCGTGTAAAAAAAGCAACAGCCAATGCTATAAATGCTATATTGCTATTAAAAGTATAGTTTTTACATAACTGAAAAATTTCATTAAAAAAAATCACCAATGATACAGTATATAATGCATCGTTAGTCCCATAAAAAAAGAAAATCGTAGTGCACAAGTAAAATAAAAAGGCCGCAAAGAATAAGATTGATGGTTTATTACGCTTCCAAAAGTAAACACCTAACATTATAGTTACAAGCAAACTAACAAACCTTAAAGCTATATATTTTTTAAAAATAAAGGTTAGTGGATATGCTAAAAGCATATAGGGTATGGATATGTTTTTTTTTATGGCAGCAATCCAACCTTCTTTTTCAATAAAGTTTAAGTCATTAATAAAAAGTTGTTCGTCTCCTCTTCCAATAGGAATTTTCATTATATATATTGTTGTGAAAATCGTATAAAAAAGTATCCCTAATACAAATACCAACTTTAAAACACGTTCTAGCCTATCCATTAAATGTAATTATATTATTCACAACACACTCCACGTCTAGCTCATAAAACATTGGTAATCTTAATAACTGGTTAGCGAACTTGTCACTATTCAACAATACTCTACCATCATGTCTATCTTTATAGTAATCGCTAGCATGCAAACTTAAATAATGAAAAACAGCGTCAATATCACACATTTTTAAATGTTTTATTAAATCAGATCTTTGCTGTTCTGAATTACATACTAAATAAAATATATGACCATTATTAGTTTCCTTTTCTGGTATCGGCATTATTTTAATTTGATTATCGTTTGCCCATTGATTTAAGTGATTATGATAATAATGCCAATGAGCTAATCTTTTATTCTGAATATCATCTATATTTTCTATTTGGGCCCATAGAAAAGCTGAAATAATTTCTGAAGGTAAAAATGAAGACCCTGTATCTACCCAACCATATTTATTCACTTCTCCCCTAAAAAACTCTGCTCTATTGGTTCCCTTTTCCCAAATAATTTCAGCTCTATTTATAAATCGGTCATCATTTATTGTCAATAACCCTCCTTCTCCTGAAATAATATTTTTTGTCTCATGAAATGAAAAAGCTGCCATGTGTCCAATAGAGCCTAACGGTTTTCCTTTATATTTAGAGCTAATTGCCTGGGCAGCATCTTCTATTACTATTAAATTATACCGAGAAGCTATACTCATAATTGTATCCATATCGCATGAAACTCCAGCATAATGCACCACAACTATAGCTTTTGTTTTTGATGTTATTAAAGTTTCTATTTTTGTAGCATCAATATTTGGGTTATTGGAATAGGAATCTGCAAATACTATATTTGCTCCTTGGCGAATAAAAGCTATTGCTGTAGAGACAAAAGTAAAACTAGGCATAATTACCTCATCTCCTTGTTTTATATTGGCTAGCATAGCACACATTTCCAGGGCATCTGTACATGATGTTGTTAGCAATGCTTTTTTAAACCCAAATGTGTTTTCAAAATAGTCTTGACATAACTTAGTATAATAGCCATTACCAGATATTTTGCCACGTTTTACAGCATCTTCAATATAATGAGTCTCCTGTCCAGTAAGGTATGGTTTATTAAATCCTATCTTCATCCTTTATTAAAAAAAAATTGAACCATTATACTTAAATTTAGTTGTGTAAACAACTTTTTTATTATGCCTTTCCGTATTAGATTCCCAATGAATAACTTTAGAACTACTATTTTTATAAACTATAATTTTATAAAAATAAGTTTCCGTTAAGTTTTTTTTTTGATAATCAAATTTAACTCTTTTTATAATTGATTTATGCCCGAAGCCCTTTTCGTGAAATCTTTTGTAATCTTTAACGTTTATGATCTTTCTTCTATAAGCTAATGAAGTTCCAAAATACAAGAAATCAGAATTATGATTACTAAAACCAAGTACATTATGTCCATAATAAGTTATTCTTCTACCGTCTTCTGCAGATATTGGTACTAAATCCCAATTATTTTCTTTTGTAGATTCCTTTTTTCTGTAAATAACCATCCAACAATCCCCCATAGATAAGTCTGAATTATTGAACACAGCAGGTATTTCTAACCCAGATCGATACAACAAATCTCTAACTATATTTCTTTTACTTCCCAAAATATTTGAAGTATAATTAGATATAACTGGAAAAAACACCAATGTAAACAACACTAAAATTAATCCATACGCAGAATAGAAGAGCCCAAGAATGCCTCCATTAAATTTATTTGGTAGCACTGAGGCTTGGCTTCTTAAATTTTTAACAAATGATAGTTTATATACACTTTGAGTGAATTTATTTTCTTGAGTGAATTTTGAAGGAAAAAAAATAAGAAACCAAAAAATTATTTCTATATGTGGTAAATATGAAAGATTTATAAAAAATAAAGAAATTATAAAAAACTTCATGCCCCACCATTTAACAAAAAAGTTTCCTGCTTTAAAAAAAACAAGCACTATCATAAGTAACTGGAATACACTCTGTATTATACCTCCAGCTATACTAAATAGGCTTGTAAACATTGAATAGTTAGATTCTACCCATCTAAATTCCTGAAAAAATGAAGACAAATAACTATTGCTTAATAAGCTTTTAACTGTTAGACCATTAATCCAATAATTATCTTGGATATGTAATACAATAGCCCCAAAACTTATCAAACCATATACAAAAAAAGCAAAAAAATATAGTTTTGTTAATGATGCATTATTGTGTTTACCAATTATAGAATACTGATGTTTGATAAATTTAGAAACTATATTCTTTTTTTTTAGAATAATACTATCCAAAGAATAATATTCCCCTGAATTCATCAATAAAAAAACAAAAAAAGTTTGAATAAGAATCGTAGTTCCTAACGTTCCAGTAGAAGCAAAACCATCACTAAATCTTACAAAGAAAAGTAATAATGTTGTAACAAATGGTAAAGAAAAACCTAGAGTAAAAAAAACTATTAATACTAAGTTTATAAATCCAAACCACGAGTATTCACCAAAATACAAATTATAGTCATCGGCAATTTGATAGAACCTAACAAATATAATTAAACCAAGTAATATCCTTAGAACACCTGCCTTTTTTAGTTCATAATCAACAGATTTAACTTTTGGAAAATATGATTTTTCTATTAATTTATGGGCTAATTCACCTAACATAGATTAAAAATTAATCTTTATTTAGAACTGCAATTCCAAATCCTGTTTTCCCGTATTCATTTCCATTATATAACATATAACGCTTATTATTAAAATCGAATACACATGGATAACTAATCATTTCTGAATCCCAGCCTGTATCGGATACATTAATTCCAGCTTTTGAATCCAATCGTCTCCATTCAATTCCATTTAAAGATTCTGCATAGCCTATTCTATAAGTTGTAATCCTACCATTAGCTCTATAAGAATACCACATTTTATACACGTCTTTATCTTTTATCACCCATGGTTTTGAAAGCGCATATTCATTTTCATGTTCTAAATTAACTACAATTTTATTGGTTCGTTTCCAATGTATCCCATCATTAGACTCCGCATATTTAAATACATGTTTCATATCTGCTTGATCTTTACCCCAAGATAAGTTTGAACCGTACCACATTCTATAAATTCCATTTTCAAATAGTATTGAAGGATAAGAAATTGAAAAAGGATCTTCATGGCTTCTATCCATTACAGGAGCATTACCGGCCTTCTCAAATTTGCCTGTTAAAGGATTAAAAATTGCTAGACCTATGGTATTTAACCATGGTACTGTAACTTTTAAATTCCAACCTAAATAATATAAAAATAATTGTTTATCTACATTTTGCAAACATCCCATAACAACTCCTGAGTCGTCAAACATTCCTAATTCTCCTGGTATTAAAACTGGCTCTTTTGAGATATTAACCACCTCAAAGTTATTATTAAAATCTATATCAACGTAAGCAATATGGCTTCTAGACAATGCATCCCTACAGGTAAAAAAAACACGGTTTATAGAACCTTCTAATTTCATAAAAACTGGATTAGAGCCATGAGAATACATCCAATCAAATTGTTTATTAGCTACAAATAGGTGTTTAATTTTTTTCCAAGTCATTATAATTTTACTTGATCGCTAGTTTTATTTAATTTAACGGTTCTGGGCGGTACATAAATACCTCCCTTTGTTGTGCTTTTTGATATAACTGCACCAGCACCAACTAAGGTTTCTTCTGCCAAAGTTACTTTATGGGCTAATGTTGAATTTACACCTATAAAACAATTGGCTTTAACTATACAGTGCCCAGAAATAACCACATGAGAACTAATGAAATTATGGTCTTCAATTATTGAGTGATGGCCTATATGATTACCACTCCAAAGCGTTATATTATTACCTATTTTAACAAATGGCTGTATGGTATTGTCTTCAAAAATAAAGCAGTTATCCCCATGTTTGAATTGAGATACATACGTGCATTTAGAACTAATATAAGATACCAGCTCGTAACCTTTTTTCTTTGCTTCAAAGTATTTTTCTTCTCTTATTTTATTCATTTGAGAATAACTTAGAGCTATAAACATCTTATACTCTGAAGGGGAATACGTTTTTTCAATATCTTCAAAAACGATGACAGGTTTCCCTTCAAACGAGCCTTCTGTTAAGTAATCTCTATCTAGGGTAAATGCTACAACTTCATGTTCACTATCTATATCAAAATAATAGTTAGCAATTTGCGCTATATCTCCCGTACCGAAAAGTATTATTTTTGCCATTTTTTTATTTTCTTACAATAATTGTAAATTCATATAAATCGTAATCATGCAACACGGCTACATTTCTTGAAAAATTATTTTTGCAATAGTTAAAATAGAACATAGGGTCTGCATAAAAAAGGTAGTCTTTTTTATATTCTTCATCCGAAAAAGATGTTAAAATATTAAATGAAAATCCAAGCTCAGATATATCATTAAGAGTATTAAGTGTTTTTTCTATATAAATCTTCCAATCTTTTTCATCTGTATCTAGTTTTACATTAAATATACCACTAGCAATTGTATAGTCAACATTAATGAGGTGCTGTAAATCACTCATAAAAGTTATGTCTTCTTTTGAAAAACTAGCCTTAGCTTGTTTTAGCATTTCTGATGAAATATCATATCCAAAATATTGAATATTTTTAAAGTTATTCTCGCTCAAATAATCTATAAAAGATCCATAGCCACAACCATAATCTAAAAGTGAAAATTCTTTTTTTGATTTGAAAACCTTTCCTAATTGTTCAAATCTTAAAAACTGTGATTCTTTTCCATTCCAGTCTACCCCATGACTGGTCGCACCATGTTTTATTATTTTTTCAGAATAGTACCGATCTACTTTATTTATTATTTTTTTAGTCATTTACATTAATCTCTTCATCAATAATATACAAAGGTCTGTTTTTAGATTGTTCAAATATTTTTCCAATATATAATCCCATGACACCAACACTTAACAGGATTAATCCTGTAGAAAATAAAATTGTCACAATTATACTTGGCCACCCTGGTTGCAAATTATAAAAGAAATATTTTATTATTATTAAAATACCTGCTATAAATGAAACAAATGACAATATTGTTCCTAAATATACACTAAATTTTAAAAGTTTATCGGAATGAGATGTCCAACCTTGAATACCTATTTTCAATAATTTTATAAAATTATAGCTTGACTTTCCTTCTAACCTCTTATCATGATTAACCGCTACTACTGTAGATTTAAAGCCTATCCATTTTAACATTTGTAAATACAATCTATCTTTGTCTTCTAATTTATTAAATTCCAAACCAACTCGTTTAGAAAATAATACTAAGGATCCTGCATTGATATGATAGTCTCCACCTGAAAACAAAGTAAAAAGCTTATTGTAAATAAAAGCTATAATAGTTTTTAAAGCACTATGTTTTCGTTTTATTCGTTCAGTAAAAACGACTTCATAACCTTCATTTCTCTTCTCTAAAAGCTTATGGATATCTCTTGGATTATCTTGCAAATCACAATCCATCAACACAATATTGTCTCCCGTTGCTTTAGCTATACCAGCACTTACTGCATAATGCTGCCCAAAGTTCCTGCTCAACTTTATCCCCTTAACAAACTTATACTTTTTACATTGCTTTTTTATTTCTTTCCACGAATTATCTGGACCACAATCATCTACAAGAATTATTTCAAAATCAGTAGATATTAACCTAAGCTCTTCAGATATTCTCTTCACGAGCTCTGGAACAATCTTTTCAGCCATATAAACAGGACTAATAACTGATATTTGCATTAGTTAAAACTTTTTAAATAATGTTTAGCATGGGTGCCTTCATTAAAAATTAAATCTAAAACACTAACACCATGTTCAAATGGTGGGTATAATTGGTTGTACTCTTTGTAATTAGAATAATCCATCCACTCTAAATTTAAACTGTTTTCAATAAAAAAATCAGGTTGTATATAACTTTTAGCAGAAGGACCACTTAAATATGTATCTGCATTCAAACTTTTGCAAGCTTGAATTAATCGCTCTTGCCTGTCTCCTTTTAAATTTAAGGTTCTAGAGTCTACAATTTCTGTATTAATATCTAAGATTTCGCAAATAACTTCTATAAACTTTTTATTTATTTCGCTTAAATTATCTGTAGGTGTATCGTAAACTTGGAAAATAGCTTCTCTAAAATCTTTAAAACAAGGTGTTTTTGCATAATTCATTTGTAATGTACCCATATGTTTTTTTTTCCAATTACCGCCTAAAATCTTTGTATCACATATCTTCTGGTGATAATCATCCTGAATTACAGGAATCGTTAACCATTTAACACCTGCACTTGTTTTTATAAGGTTTCTATTTCTCCAATCTCTTCTTGTGTATTGTACATCATCATAAATCACAAAAATATCAGACATAGCTATTATATCAAAATAGCCTTTCCATGGTATGTAATTAGATTGTAATATTGAAACTGTCATAATTATTTTACTCTAGTACTCTATTTATTTTTTAAAATGGATCTCTCCATGCATTGGTAGACTGTTCTTTTTGAATATTATCCCATTATATTTAGACCAACTACATCTGTCCAAATAACAGATTGCTAACTAAAAGTATATTGAAAACTTACAACTGTAATTACTAAAGTAAGTATTACAGAAATAGCATTTAACTTAGATTTCATTTTAAATATTTTTTAAGATTATTAATAGACTAAATATAAGAGCTTTATTTTTTTAAAATAAATTCTATCGCTTCCCATATATGTTTTGACGCTTTTGTTGGTGTTTTGCCAACAACAATTTTATACCATTCCTTACATATTTCTACGTTTGATAATTTTCCATCTAAAATTTGCTTTACTAAATCTTTTAAATGATTTTTATCTTCGCAGAACACAACTGCTTCTTTACTTGGCATGCTTCTAAAATGTACATATTTGTAGTTCTGCCCTATATCCCGAATACCTTTTTTTAATTGTGGTTGCTCGTAGTTAAAATAAATACAGGGTTTATTATGAGCTACAAAATCGAATACAGTGGACGAACAGACATTAGTCACAAACTCACTATGCTCACAAACATTATATAGCATTTTAAAATCTTCTTTGGTTGGCAAAACCTGATTCCATTGCTTTCCTTCCTGACCCCAAATAGGGTCTAAAACTTCAATTATATCTTTGTTAGTTTCTATAACGGCATTATATCTATTTGTGAAATCTACAGGGCATTTCCTGTAAATAATCCCTAAATTCTCACCTTGTTCATTTAAGTTTCTAACGGCATTTGCTAAATCTTCTAAATAATACTGGTCTAAGGGTGATGTAGTTTCATCATCACCGGAATAACAAATATACTTCTTATTAATATCCAGATTATACTCTGAGAAAAAGGCTTCTCTTGTTTGTAATAATGTATTATTATAATGAGATTCGAACTGAGGGGTACCTGTAACGATTACTTGTTCTTCTTTAACAAATGGATAATACTTTAAAATCTCTCCTTTCATAAGGTCGCTCCATACAAAATAGTAATCGGTTTCAACAACCTGCATGGCTTTAGGCACATTATCCCATGAATAAACAAAGGCTACAGTTGGAATGCCAAGATCTTTAGCAGCCAATAATGCACTAATAGACTGCGTTGCCCGTTGTGTAGTACAAAATACGATATCCGGCTTATACATTTCTAACTGAACTTTACAATAATTATATTTTGATGTTGAACGTTCTAGCTTATTAATTTTCCCTCTAAGTCTAACAATTCCTTTTTCAGAAGAATACAAACCTATTAAGCATTTAACATAAGAACTTTTAAGTATATTTCTTAATCCCCTGTAATTAAATGGGAACTTATAAGTTGGATATACATCATCGTTAAATTTGTCCCTAGACACATTTAATTCTGCACGTTTTCTTGCTCTGGAATAAATGGGGAGTAGTGGGTGACTAGTTTGATCTTCTATCTTAACTTCTTTAAAGCCTAAATGCTCCTTCAATGAAAAAACGGTATTGTTCCAATATGTAATATCGAAACCCATTTTTTCTCCTATGGTTTTAAAATCTGTAAAAGCAAAGTTTCTTAAACCAACACCGTCAGGAAAAAAAACGAAAACTTTTTTATTCATTTTTAATCTTAAAATTAAACTTTTTGGTTTTTTAATTTGTCTCGTTGTACTTGCTCAATGGGTAATATATCCTGTGATTTAAATTGTAACGCCTTGTAAACAGCATTTACATCTCTTGACAATTTACGTAAGCCCATAGGCTCTAAGGACGCTGCATGATCAGTTCCTTTCCAGGTACGGTCTAAGGTGTAATGCCTCTCTATTATATTTGCGCCCAAAGTATATGCCGCAACATCTACAGCTATTCCTAAATGGTGACCAGAAAAACCAATAGATTTAACATCGTCTTTATATTTATCCAGTAACAAGTTAATATCTAACAGACAGATATCATCAAAAGGTACTGGATAACCAGAAGTACAGTTATAAAGTACCAAATCTTTGTTTCTGTTATGTTTTTTGGAAAAACTCACTAAAGCTTCAATCTCCTCTTTAGTTGTCATACCTGTTGAAATATGTAACTCTCCATAATAGTTTTCACATAACCATTCCAACATTATCATATTATTATTGCATGCTGATGGAATCTTGATAAAATCCGGATTTAAAGATGCTATTTCTTTTGCAGATGTTAAATCCCAGACCGAAGTCGAATACGTTATTCCTATCTCTTCACAATAAGATTTTAAATCCTGGTGTTGATTCTTATCGAACTCTAAATATTCTCTATGTGCGCCATAAGTATCCCCATAAGAATTTACGGGATTTGGGTGCGGTCGATCATATTGCTTCTTAGTTAATAACTCCTTATTATTTCGTTTTTGAAATTTTACAGCATCAACGTTACAAAATATTTTAGCTACTTTAATGAGCTCTTTAGCAATTCCAATATCACCTTTGTGATTGCAACCTATTTCGGCTATTATATAGGGCTTTTTATATATATTCATAAAACCTGAGAGCTTGTTAAAATCTTTTATTATAATTCATTATAAATTGACATGTTTCACGTATTGCACCTGCTCCAGAATTTTCGGATAATACGATATCTGCATGCTGTTTTACTATATTTGTAGCATTATTAGGAGCTAAAGACCAGCCTACACTGCATATATTCGCTAAATCGTTAACATCATCTCCTACATAAGCAACATTACTTAACGTAATTCCCTCTTTTAATATGATATCGTTAAGTAGCGTATATTTATCTTTTACTCCTAAAAACACATGTTCTATTTTTAATTTTTGCATCCTTTTAGCAACAAGCTGTGAATCTTCTGATGTCATTATCACTACTTCAATATTGAATTGTCTTAAAATCTCAAGCCCCATACCATCACGCATATCAAAACTTTTAGTATGCTCTCCATCCTTAGTATAAGTTATTGTACCATCTGTAAAAACGCCATCAACATCTAAAACTACATGTGTAATTTTATCCGATTTTTTGCCTCGTTTTTGTCTCTCGATCAGTAAACTTTCAACGGCAACCCAATCAGATTCTGTATCTATTTCCATTAAGGACTCCTCTGCCATTTTCACAATAGCAATATGGTCCCCTAATCTATTCCTATTCTTTTTTAATACTGGTTTTGTTATAGCATATACAGCTCCATTCTCAATTAATAATCCTTCAAAATCCTGACGGCGTGGTCTGTTTAAAGGATTGTAGTTTATTGGCGTTCCGGCTTCGTTCCATAAAAAACGATGGGTATTTACAACTGTTAATGCAGAATCATAATCGCCTTTAAGTTTATTCAAGCAAGAATTAATATCCTCCCTTTTTGTGAATGGAGATGTAGCTTGCAATAAACAAAATACATCAAAATTATAATTTATAGACTCACAAAACTCTAATATGGCAAATTCAGTAGACACTTTATCTCCAGCGCTTTCTTCGCTTCTTAAAAGCACTTTTACTTTAGGAGCCCAATGATATTCTCTGTTAATAAAATCAATAATGCCCTGATCATCTGTATAAATATATATATCATCTAAATCAGAAAAAACAGCTTCTCCTAAAACCCATGTAAATAATGGTCTTCCGACCATCTTTCTCTTGTTTTTATTAGAAATACCTTTTGAGCCTTTTCTGAGTGGAATAAAACCTATTTTCCTCATTTCCATCATAACATAACTGTTCTATTTTTCGCTAAAATACACTTTTTTTCAGATGAAATACTTTTAAATAAGATGAAAAGTAAAGGCCAATTATTTTAGACATATTAATTGGGAAATAAAATATTCAGGTTTCATTCCTCTTTTATGGTTTTTCGAAATAATCCCTTAAAAAAGAAAACTTACCTAATTTCACCTAGAGTGAAATGAAAGTGATTTCGATGTTTAATATTTTAGTCCTATCAATAAAAACCATGCTCCTTAAAACTTTTCAGGCTTATTAGAAATAAATTTAATGATAAATAAGAACCTCTTTATAATGTACCACAGATCAATAATAAAATATTTTATTAACTTAAATGTAGACATAATTAAGCCTTTAAATGCACTTGCGATGTTTAAATCGTGGTGCCATAACTGATAATTGCCCACAACATCACTTTTAAATCTGAAGAATTTTTGTTTTCTGGTTCTTCTTATTTCGTAACAAAAAATAGATTCCACAAACTCTATTTTATAGCCTTTTTCAATAACTCTTTTAGACCATTCTTTATCTTCAAAAGTTGCAACATCTGTCCTGAAAGGATATTGTTTCCATACTTTTTTATTAAATGCAGAACCTGAAAAAATCAAACCCGATCTATTTGGATCTGTTTGAGATGATACTTTATTTATAAAACTTCTATAGTCATTTGGACTATGTAAACATCTTAGCCCTGCCAAATCATCTCTTCCTTTAAATCTTTCTATAATAAGTTTAAAAAAATCATGACTTACCGGGTACGAGTGCGCACTGAAAATGACAATTATATCATTAGAAGCTTCATTAGCTGCTAAATTAGCGCTCCCCCCATAGCTAAAATCCTTTATTGTAACAAATCTAGCACCATATGATTTGGTTACTTCCTCGCTTTTATCTGTAGACAAATTATCAATAACAACAATTTCTGAAATATCGTCTTGGTATCTTTCTGTAAGGTTTTTCAATAAAAACCTAAGCGCCTTATCTTGATTTTTATTTCTAATTACAACTGATATCATTCTTAGTTTTTATAGTTTATTGATAACTAATTTAATGCTTTTCAAATCTTCAGCAATACAATAATTGTAGTGACAATTACTATAATAGTTAATAATATGAAACAATAATTTATCATTAATGGTTTTTAGTGAATAGTATCTGGTTTTATTTTTATTCAAGATGCTTTTAATGATCGTTTTTATAGACTTGTCAACAGCCTCAGATATTTTAAAAGCGTGTAATCCTGATTCTAAATGAGGTAGCTTTTTAAAAAGAAAATAATCTATTTCAACTTGCTTATTACTTATTAGCTCGGTATTATTCTTTTCATAGCCAATCAATTTTTCGTAATCTTTTTTAGATTGGATGTTTCCAAAATTTTCATTGTTGACAACTGTTCTTCTTTCCTGAATGACCTTTTTTAAGTAAAAATGATTAAACTGAACAATTCCAGACACCTGCAAAAGCCTATTCAATGTTTTAATTTCTTTATTTCTATAAGTTTCATGCCATTGATGGAGCATAAGGGTTTCTTTACTATAAAAATTAACAGACTTACCTGTATTTTTAAGCCTTACATGAAAATCTGTGTCTTCTGAACCCCAAAAATGATAAAACTCATCAAAACCACCAATTGCTTTTGCTGCTTCTACAGGACACATAGTCAATCCTGTTGCCCATTCATTACTTTTAAACTTTATATTATAATCTTCAAACCTTTTAGCTGTTTTTGATTCTGCTTCACTTAAAAAACCTACCTGAAAATAATAAACTTCATTATCCTTTAATAATTGTAAAGCCTTTTCAATAAAGCTTAAATGAAAAATCATATCAATATCTGCAACAAAGAAATACCCAGAGTCTAAATTTCTCAAGACACTATTAATGGCTTTAGATTTATTCCACGGCTGTTGTTCTGTATATAAGTAGCTATATTTTACAGAACTGTAATTAAGAAGCAAACCTTCAAGTTCCTCTGTATACCTTTTATCAGAGCCATAGTTCACAAAATAAATTTTAAAATTTTTATTCGTTTGTTTTTCCAACGATTCCAAAGAGTTTTTTACTCTTTGAATATCTCTGTTGCGATATGGATATATTATTGAAAACATTAACTATTTATTTTATCAAAAACATAAATTGTTTGATTTCTCCAGGCATTAGTTTTAATTAACTTGAAACCGTTTTTTTGAAAAATACCCATAATTTCATCGTTTGTATAAGCATTAACCCAACCATTAATTTTACGGTTTTTAAGGCTATTGAATTTATCAAATGTACCGTATGAGATTATAAATCTGCTTGTTCTGGATGACAACTTGCTTATTAGGCCAGGTAAATCGTAAATATATTCTAAAACACCACTAAAAAAGATAACATCTTGAGGCTTAAAGTCAGGAATCGCCTCATTTAAATCGCAAACAATCGTCCCTTCTCCTCTATCTACAATATCCGATGGTGTATATACTACACCTTCTGGTAAAAATTGTTTTAAAGCTAATTTTGCTGCTCCAAATTCTAAAACATTAGTATGTGGTCGAATCCACTGCGACATGATTTTAGTTCGTTCGTTCCAATCTTCAAAAAGCCATTTTTTTTGCTTCCATCTGTCTACATCCGACTTGTTTTGCTTGGTATTTTTGTTTGTTACTATCCTGCGCTTTAAATCGGCAATTTTATTATAATAGTATTTATAGAGTTTCATTAAACAAAGTTATTTACTTTTTCAGCACTCAAACCTTTCCTTAAATAATAGGCTTTTCTTATTTTTTTTCGAGCAATTATTTTCTTAAAAAATACATTTTTCAAAGCATGTCTGAATTTAGACTTTTTTAAAAATGGTGCTACAAATCTGAATTCTTTTTTATCGCTCTCTTTTAAAGCATCAAATGTATCTAACATCCATGGTTCAATTTTATTACCTAAATGGTATGCATAATTATTATAAGTTGCCAATCGGTACCCATCGTAATACATAGATGGTTGATCCAAATACAATCCTTCACTATCTCCTCCTAATTTATACTTCGAATTTTTATTGGGAATGCTTTCAAAAATTTCTCTCTTATAAGTAACCGTGCAATGGTTGCAACCTACAACTGCTTTTAAATCGTTAAGCGGAGCATCGATAGTCATGATAACGTCTTTCCATTTTTTATCTAACCATTCCCACCCAATACTTTTAGCAAATCTGGTTAATGCCTCTGCATTTTTCACTTCAGAAAACTTTATGTTTTTTGAAAAAAAATAATCAAAAATAATATTAGATGTATAATGGTTTTGAGTTCTAAAAACAGGCATAGGGCTTACTGCCGAAGCTTTGGGAAATGCTTCAAATATTTTCATGACTTCATTTTCCCAATCGTTTAAAAATAAAACGTCTGAATCAGTAATTGTCAAAAAACGCTCGTCTGAAGTTCTTAAAACCTTTAAAATGCAATTTATTTTACCTATTTCGTCCTTTTCAATAATAAGCTCATTTATTACTCCCTGCTCGTAAAACTCTAACAACCTTTTATTAACCGATTTGCTGCTGCCATTGCTTACAACGGAAATAGCCACATCGGAACTAGCAGTCTTATTTACAGACAACAAACACATTTTAAAAATTGAAAACGAATCTTTGTAATAATCTGTTTCATGAGGGATATACAAAGGCATGATAACCCTGTGGTTACCAGATCTTTTTTCAATCAATTTATCTCTTGATACATTTTCTCCTACTCGCATATGTAAACTCCTAAGCTATTTCTTCAATATTTTTTTAAGCTGATTATAGGTTTTAAAAAATATATTTCTTTTCACCTTTTCATTAAAGGCTTTAAACTTTAAATAGTCTTTATAAACAAAAATAAAGTTTGGAAATGCATTTAAGTACAAATCTATATGCTTCTTATAAACATAGTTATAAAGTGAATAGTAAAATTCACCATCTGTATAAAACCTGTTAGAAAGCGAATTCGCTTTATGCTTTCTATAGTAATACAAAACCTCATCAATGACATGGGCTTCTCCTCCATATTTTAAAATAGATATCCAAAAATCCCAATCCTCAAAAGATTTTAAATTTTCATCATACCCTCCTACTTTTATATAAGAAGCCCTTTTAAAAATAGAACAGGCTATAAAACAGTTTTTGAGCAATAAGGTTTCAAAAGTGTAATCTGGCAATTGGTATATATCATCTTTTACACCAAAAAACTGCACTTTAGAGCTTAACACTTCTATGTTATTATTTTTTTCTAAAATATTAACCGCTTTTTCTAAGTATGTTTCATGTAATTTATCATCCGCATCAAACGGAAAAATATATTTTGCACTACTGAGCCCTATCCCTTTATTTCTAGCACTGGACAAACCTCCATTTGTTTTTAATACATACTTAAAACGCGCATCTTTTTGTACCCAGGCTGATGCTGTTTCTTCCGTATTATCTAAGCTTCCGTCATTTACAATAATACACTCCCAATTTTTAAAAGTTTGATTATATACCGATCTCAACGATTCTGACAAGAAAGATGCCTGATTGTAACAAGGAACGATAATGGCTACTAGAGGCATATTACTCATACATTAAACCCTTTTTTAAAAACTTATTAATTCTATTGATTCCCAAACCTTTCTTGTTAATCAAACCACTGCTTATTAATAGTTTTTGCACGTTTAATAAGTTTAACTCTCTAAAATTAAAAATTTTTGATTCTTTTATTACTTCTTCAGTTTTTTCAACCTCTAATTTATAGTTTTTGATATTTGGATATAAATAATGTGTTAAAAAAAACACAATGAACCCCTTAAAGTTATTTGAGTACTTTTCCTGAATATACACTTGGTTAATATGCTTTTTAAGAAAATAATTAAAACTATTAAGCACCTTCAATATATGACTTTGGTTTAATGCTTTACTATCTTCGACTCTATAATAAGTATCAACTTCGTTTAGTCGTAATATACTATAATCCCTCTTTGACAAAATGCTTATATGATAGTCTATATCTTGCAATCTGGTTAAATTTTCATCAAATTTAAAACCCTGAATTACTACCTTTTTCCAAAGCACACTCATAATTGTCCATGGTAATTTATAGCTCAAAAAAAGCTTAAAATAGTCTTCGGATTTATAATCGATTGGAAATTCGCATATGGATTTATTATAAAAAACACCTTCTTTTATATAAGATGAATTAGCTAGAACAAAATCCGTTCTTTCTGAAGTTTTAAATAATTTCAAACGTTTTTCTAAACAGGTACTTTTTAAGATATCATCCGAATCTAAAAACAAGATATATTCACCTTTACTTAATTTAAAGCCATAATTCCTACATACATTAGCGCCTTTTGGACTTTCTGGAGGTCTTTTATATACTGAAAATCTGGAATCTTTAATCGAAAGATTTTTCACGATCTCTATGGTATTATCGGTAGAACCATCGTCAACAACAATACATTCCCAATTAGTATAAGTTTGAACTGAAACACTCTTTAAGGTTTCGCTTATAAGTTGCGATCTGTTATAAGCAGGAATAATTACCGACACCCGTGGATTCATGGATTTAATTAATTTTCAGGTATATTCGCTAATATAGTAAATGATTAAATAAGTATCTTAAAAATAAAAACTAAGTAGATTCAATAGTTTCTTGTAATATATTCAGGTGCTTTTCTAAGTTAAAATGTGTTCCGATTCTCTGTTTTCCAGCCACACCAAGTTCTTTTGCCAATGCTGAGTCCTGAATAAGTTTAATCATGTTCTTACTCATATCGTCAACATCATGTTCTTTAGACAATAACCCCGTTCTTAAATGCTCTATAACATCTGGTATACCCGCGTGAAATGTAGAAATAACAGGTAACCCTACTGCACTGGCTTCAAGAACTGCAACAGGTGTCCCTTCCTTATCTCCGTTGTCTGCAGTAATGGAATGCTGAACAAACGCCAGAGACTCCCTTAATAAAGCCATACACTCCTGTCTATTAATAGCTCCAGAAAACTTAACATGATCCTCTAATCCATAAAATGAAACTAAATTTTTACAGACTTCAAGTAGTTCTCCATCTCCAGCCATAATCAATTGAGCGTCTGGATACAACTCCATAACTTTTTTAAAAGCGAGGATTGTATAATAAGGTGCTTTTTTCTTAGTAAATCTACCAATAGAAACAAATTGTTTTTTTGAAAAATTTGGTTTAATTTCTAAAAAATCTTTATGTGGCCCGCACGGATTATAAACGATTTTATCTGCGTCACATCCTAAATCTATAAGTTTTTTTTCCATGTCTCTCGAAACTGCTATAACTTTAGAAGCATATTGAAATACTTCTTTGTAACCTCCACATTGATCTACAATATGTTTAACACTTACATCATATCCATGAAAATGAACTACCAAAGGTAATTTTAAAAACTTACAAATTTCAAGCACTCTATTCCCCGTAGGTCCATATTGGGCCAAAACTACCTGTACTTTATTTTTTGTCATTGACTTTAGTATAGCTGTTTCATAAGTAGTAAACCGAGAAACCCCTACTAACTGTTTTAATTTGCTCATTAATGAAATGTAAGGGGTGAGCAACAGTCCGTAATTTTCCAGGTACTTTGGCAATGCTCCTCCATAGTAATAGAACACATCTCCCTTCAATCCATTTTTTTGCTCCTGAATAAATGTTTCAGAATACGAATTCTTTGAAGGTGATATGATAGCTATTCTATTTTTGTGCATAACCATATAATCCTGTTATCATTTGTCCTTCTTTAAAAATTACTTTTTCGGAATTATCTTTATTGATCAGCACTTTAATTATAGGTTTTAATACGGAAATAAGTATCTTTCTTTTTTTATTAGACATTGGACTCCTTTTAACCCATAAACCGAGCATTTGTGCCATTGATGCATGCCATCCACCTGTAGCTTTTATTTGAATTGTTTTGAAACCACTATTTTTTAAATGACGTTCCAAAGAAAATGGCGTATAACGATACGCATCGTTTGGTACTTCATGAAGGTTCCATAAAAAAGGTACTGTAAAAAAGAAATAACCTCCTGTTTTTAGAACACGATATGTCTCTTTTAAAATCACTTCCGGTTCAAGGCAATGCTCTAAAACTTCGGTACCAAATGCACATTGAAATGTATTGTTTTCAAAAGGCATTTTTACACCATCCCATGTGTAATCCGGTTTTACATTATTATCATAAAGCAAGGCCGATTCAATATCTAATCCTGTATAATTATCAATCTTAGAATGTTGTAAAATATACGCTTTATAAGGCATCTTACCACAACCTATGTCTAATAAATTGCCTTCAAATAAACGAATACTTTTTTTAATAGATTTGAAAATTGCAGTTCGAATTGTGTATCTGTCTAAATTAGAACTTGTATATGGAATATTTATAAAATCATTCTTCATTATAAATCAAGTGCTTTACTACATCAAAATTCTTTTCCATATTTTTATTTAACAAAACTTCTTCATATTGTTTTTGCGCTATAGATTTTGCTAAATCTTCATTTTTTAATACATCTTTAGTAGCCTTAACAAATAATATTAAATCTTTAAAATGAGGGTATATGCTACTAATACTATTAATTTCATTATTCTTTCCATTATGAAAATCCCAGAAAAGCATTGGCACCCCAGTCAAACAGACATCTAACCCTGCATAACCCGCTGGTCTGTTTTTATATCCTTGAAACCAGACAAGATCCAAGTTTTCTTCTCCAATAGTCTTTTTAATATCTTCTTGATGTCCTTTAAAAAATATTTTGCTTTCTATATCTAAATGATTTAAATATCTCATATACCCAGCTTCTTCTGCATCTCCTGCTCCATAAATATACAACTCAACTTTAAATGATTCTTTTAATAATATATGTAAAGCGTAGAAAAATGGGTCTAATGGTTTCGATTTATTTAACCTAGTAAATATACCTATCCTCTTTATTTCCCTGCTTGAAAAAGACCAAATCCTTTTATTAGAGATAGGATTTAGACTTAATGGTAATACGATATGTTCATAATCTTTGAATCCTTCGAATTCATAAGCAATTTGTTCTTTAGCATCAAAAGCACTTACAAAAATATATTTATTTTTTTTATTAATATTCCTATAATGTTCTCCCTGAAATCTGGCAGACATTATAAAAATAATTACTTTTTCAAAATAGTTTTGTGGCAATATAGGTGCTATACTATGAAAAACATATTCTCCCATAAAAAACACACGAGTAAATCCATTAAGAAAAGTTCTCAAGGCATTCCTTTTCCTTATAATGCTTTTATTTACTCCTATTCTATTTACTACTTTTTTAAATAAAATACTTTTACTATCTGGTATAATATCTTTTAAAAAAAACACTGTCGTTTTTATATCTAAGTGTTTTTCGTAAAAAAAGTCTGTAAAATACTCAGAATTATTTAATCCGGACAAGCATAATATACTAACATCAACAGAGGTTTTATCAATAACACTATCCAATTCAAACATTTCTCGCTGTGCTCCTCCATGATAGAAATCTGACACCAAAAACAATACTTTAGTTTTCATAAAAAGTAATTATACTATTTTTAATTATCATCTATTGATTAATAGTCCATTCTAGTTTTGGCCTTATAATACCATTAACCTTACCTAAATAGCTTGACTCTCTTTTAACATCTTTAACTTCAAATGTAAGCAGTTCTGAATTTGAATACAAAGGCTGCATTTCGTTTGAATGAAAATATGCATGTATTTGGTATACATCATCATTTAAAAAATTTGCAGGTATATGACAGACCAGTTCAGTCTCTTTATTAATATTGCAGGAAAATTTATTTCCACTACCAAAAACAATATCTCCTTTTATCGTTTTTAAGTCATATCCAACAGAAATAGTTTCACTTTTAGTCAAGTTTTTAAATTTAAAACGAACATTGATTGCAGAAGTTACATCTAAGACGGCCTCTTTATTATCCAATGAAGCGTTATCAACACTTGCATATATAAATTCTATAAATTCATTTCCCTTTTGTCCAGCTTCAACATCTTTAAAATCGACTGTGCGCATAGAGTAAACGCTACTATTTAAATATTCATTGATAGCTTGAGTTGGATTACCTTCAGTAAAAACACATCCATCTTTTAAAACGATAACCCTGGTACATAAAGTTTCAATAGCTGCCATATTATGACTCACAAATAAAACTGTTCTACCTTCACCTTTACTAATATCCTGCATCTTCCCTATAGCCTTTTTCTGAAATTCTGCATCTCCAACTGCAAGCACTTCGTCTATTACTAAAATTTCAGGTTCTAAAAAAGCGGCTACAGCAAAGGCTAAACGTACTGTCATCCCTGAAGAGTAACGTTTAACCGGAGTGTCTATATAGCGTTGACATCCAGAAAAGTCAATAATCTCATCAATTTTCGAGGTTATTTCAGATTTTGTCATTCCTAAAATAGCACCATTGAGATAGACATTCTCTCTTCCTGTCATTTCTGGATGAAAACCTGTGCCTACCTCTAGTAATGAAGCTATACGGCCTTTGGTTTTAATCTCTCCTGTTGTTGGCCCAGTAACTTTTGACAAAATTTTTAAAAGCGTAGATTTTCCTGCGCCATTTTTCCCAATAACCCCTAAAACTTCTCCTCTTCTAACCTCAAAATTAATATCCTGTAAAGCCCATACATAATCAGAACTTCCTTTAGTACTTCTGTCATTAACATCACCCACTTTTAAATAAGGGTCTTCTTTTCCTCTTAATCTACTCCACCAACGATTTAAATCATGACTAATTGTTCCTGTTCCTATTACCCCTAAACGATATAGCTTAGAAATATTTTCGGCTTTTAAAATAATATCATTCTCCATAGTCTATCTATATTTAAAAAGGGCAGGATTCTATTAAATCTTTTTTACGTTGATCTAAAAGAAAACTATCGGCTAATAAAACACTGTTATATTCTTTTAACAACTCTTTAATAAAGGATTCATTAAGATTGCCTGAGTTTACAAAAATATCCTCCTTAAATGGCACTCCAACCGATTCATAATAATCATAAAACTTAATATTATCTCCAGATAACTTATCCGAAAACCTTAACCACAAAGCTGGAATTTTATATGCCTGTGCAACTATAACTCCATGTAAAGAAGACGAAATTATATTTTTACATTCTAAAATTTCAACCGTAGTTTCCTCTACACTATAAGTTAATAAATCAATAACCTTTATAGAAGGGTTATTTGAAAATACAGATTTAACTTCGCTATAATCAACATAATGTGGTATGACACCTATTTCATATTTTTTTTCTACATCGGGATTAAAGTAATCTGGCAACAATAAAGCAGGATCTCCATAACTCTCGGGACAATGAAACCCTTTTTCTAAAATTCGCGCTCTGGTTTTTGGTCCTCTAACTGCTAAAAATTTTGCATCCCTGATATTGTCTTCTTTTTTTATAATACCACTACCCCAAACTACAGAATTTTTATTAGCCGAAGAAATAATGCTTCCTATAGCTATATAATGTTTAAATATATGTCTGTATAATCGTTTTGACGGATGTGATACTGTAATGACTTTTCTTTTTGAAATTTTCTCAATAAGATATTTAGACATTAAATCACCATAATTTTCTTTTCCATTCTTCCTTTTTTCCTGCCACCAAAAAAGTCTGATTTTCATAAGTTACTTAAATAGTATCAATAAATGATTTTTCTGTTTTATTAAAAACGATTAAACCTATAAAGAAAACAACTACACATATTACTCCTGTATAAATAAATTCGCTTATTTCAAACGTTCCAGTTCCCAAAGTCATATATCTGAATAATTCAATAATCGTGGCCATAGGATTATATTCTATAAATACGCCTGCAAATTTTGGAATACTACCATTTGCTACTTTTTGCTCAATAAGCTCCATAGGATACATAACTGCCGAGGCATACATAAGTAGCTGCACTCCAAAACCGACTAAAAAAGTTAAATCTCTATATTTTGTCGTCATGGACGATATAGTCATTCCCAAGCCCAAGCCTAAAAACCCCATTAGAACAATTAAAACGGGTAAAAGTAGCAAGGAAATTTGTGGAGCACAAACCGATCCTTTATCTGTAAAAAAAACAAAATAAACATAAAAAACAATGAAAACCAATAGCTGAATGCCAAGCTTAATTAAATTAGACACAATAGTAGACATAGGCATAATTACCCTTGGAAAATACACTTTACCAAATATATTCTGGTTTTTTTTAAATGTATCACTTGTCCCTTTAATACACTCACTAAAATAGTTCCAGGAAGTTATACCAGCTAAATTAAAAAGGAAAGCGGGTATTCCAACTCCTACTTCAATATCCGCAATATCATTAAATATTAAAGTAAATATAATTGAGGTGAATAAAGGCTGAACAAAATACCATAAAGGACCTAGTACAGTTTGCTTATAAAGCGTGATAACATCTCTTTTCACGAATAAAAACAATAAATCCCTATATCTCCATATCTCTTTAAAATTTAAGTGTATTAAACTTTTTTTTGGAGAGATTGTATATAGCCACTGTTCTTGTTTCACAGCTTTATTTTTTGTTGAAGTTAATTTATATAATGCTTTTTAACAATCACTATCGCCCCTTAAAAAGCCCTATCTTTTTTAGTCTATCTTTTATTGTATCCAAAAAACTTTTGTCCTTATATGATTCATGGTAAACATTGCCATAGGCCCCATAGCCATAACCATAGCCATAACCATAACCGTAGCCATAATTATGATTGGCTTCGTAAAAATTAAGTATATAACTGATATTCTTTAATTCTCCAGATTTATGCTTTGCGTTAACCAGTTCTAACATGCCTTTTTTAGTGTAATTAAGCCTTACTATAAATAATGAAGCATCAGCATATTGCGATAATATCAAAGCGTCAGTTACTAAGCCCAGCGGAGGTGAATCAAGTACAATCATATCATATTTACTTCTTAAATCCACAATCAGATCATGCATGGCATCACTCATCAATAATTCTGATGGATTAGGCGGAATTGGTCCTGAAGTAACAACATCAAAATTATCAATATGGCTTTTGAAAGTTACTTCTTCAAGTGTTTTATCGCCTATTAAATAATTAACAATACCAATATTATTATCTATATCAAAATCATCAAAAATCTTTGGTTTACGCAAGTCTAATCCTAACAATATGGTTTTTTTACCAGATAACGCATAAACACTTGCTATATTAATAGAACAAAACGTTTTACCTTCTCCACTAACCGAAGAAGTTAACATAATAGTACGCCCTCCTTTTTTATCTATTTTTTTATAGAAAAATTGCAGACTTGATCTAACAGATCTGAAAGCTTCTGCTACTGCTGACTTTGGTTTATCGAAAACAACTAAATTATTCTCGTGTTCATACTTACCTATAAGACCTAAAATAGGGATTTTTGATAGTCTTTTTATTTCATCTGTACCATGTATGGTATTATCTAATAAAAACAAAACAAATACTAAAACCAACGGACCAAAAAAACCAATCATAAGAGCCATCATATAATTAAGTTTTTTGTTAGGCCCAACCGGCCCATTGCCTATATCTTTAGCCTCTTCTATTATGAATATATCTGATACATTAGCAGCTTTAATTATTGCAGCTTCACTTCGCTTGGCCATAAATACATCATAAGACTCCTGACTTAAAGTCAGCTTTCGTTGTATTTTCAAAAACTCCTGTTGATCTTCTGGTAATGTACTTAAACGTTTTTCTAAGTTTAGCTTATTAGCTCGAATAGTTTGTTGTTGTATATTTATGGTTCGTTTTGTAGACGCAATGGTTTCCAATAATACATTTTTTTCTGCATCTATACTTCCATCTAATTCTTTAAGAGAAGACGAACCTTCCTGAACAAGTTGCTCTAACTCCTGACGTTCAATAGATAAAGCTGTTATTTTAGACACACTTGCAGAAATATTTTTTTCCTCAATACCTACTGATGTTGGTGCTGCAATTTTTGTGTAATCTGTTTTTGTTCTTAAATAATTCTCAAGAATATTTAAATATTGTAGTTTAGAGTCATTAGCCTCTTTTCTTAAATCTAATTCACTAAGCTTTTCAGACACTTCTTCTAGTTCACTACTTACATCAAAAACTTTATTTTTTTTCCTGAAAGCATTCATCGTATAATTTGCTGCCTTCAAAGTATCCCCTACAATACTTAAACTGCTATCTATGAATTTAATAGTGTTAGTAGCATACAAATTTTTACGTTCTAGATCTGTTTGTCCTAATATTGAAGCTGTAGCATTTAAGTAATCGACTATTTTATCTTTATTATATCCCGTAAGGGACAACTTTAAAATAGATGAAGATGTTTTGGAATAAGGTTTTACAGAAACAGCTCCTTTATACTTATTTACAACACTATCAAAATTTAAAAACTGAACAAAATATTCTGAACCAGGGGTAATAGTTACATCTGGCCTGACAAACAATGTAAACGATGCAAAAGGAAGTGCTACATGTTCTCCAATATTAAAAACCTTGTTATACTTACCAATAGGAACAGTTATATTTGTTATGATTTTGTTCCTATAACTCTGCCCCTTTACCATATCTGATACAAAATCAATATTTAATTCAAATTGTGAATTATTTAAAAACCGAATAGTAATGGCCCTACCTATAACTTGAGGTTTAGTTTTGTCTATTTCTACATAAAAAGGTGCTTTTTTATAAACATCAACTTTTCTATATTTTCCCTGTTTTAAATACTGTAAATAAAACTGCAAAGAATCTACAACTTTTTCATTATGACTTCTGGTACCCATAGCAATCATAATCTTGCCAACTTTACCAGAAACACCTCCCCAATTAAAAGAAATACTAGTATTTGCCGCAAAAAAAGGATTCTGATCATTCTCAATAGATATTAGAGAACTTAATCTGTAAACATTTTGCTTTCGAACATTTATTGAATATGCCACTACTAAACCTACAGCTATACATAGTACAAACAATTTCCAAAACTTAAGTACTTTAAACAAAAAGCCTTTAATATCAAAACTAACTCCTGATGGCGTTGTTTCTGTACTATTAATATCTTCTATCTCGTCGTAAGGCATAAATTATATTCTATCCACCAATAAAATGGTAGTTGTAATAAACGATAAAACGGTGGCTATAGCTCCCATATTTTGTAAAACTGTCGTTCCTGTTCCCCACGATTTTTGCTTTAAAGGTTTTACATAAATCATATCATTGGGCTGGATGTAATAGTAAGGGGAATTCATCACATTTATATCTGTTAAATCTACATGAAATATTTTTTGCCCTTGTGGAAACTGTCTAATAATCAAGACATCTTTCTTATCTCCAGTGTCAGGGATATCACCAGAATTTGCTATGGCTTCAAAAATATTTACACGTTCTTTAAAAATAGTTTTCGTTCCAGTACTTCCTATTTCGCCTGTTGTAGTGTATTGCAGCCCTGTAAGTTTTACGGTTACAAAAATATCATTAGCTGCTTTATACTCAGTTTCTAACAACTTTTTCTCAATAATTTGCTTAATCTCATCAGTTGTAAAACCAAGCACGTTAATTTTACCCAATTTTGGCATCAGTATATTACCATGCAAATCTACTGTGAAACCATCAAAATAAGCACGTTCTAAACTACCCGCATTCAAATCCCCTCCTTGTCCAATAGGATTAAAAATGGTTACTGTTTCTTGTTTAGCAGCCTTTATCCTAATATTTAATATATCATTGATCTGAACACGATAAGGCTTCTGTTTTTCCACAATAACCTGTGTGGAATCTGTCGCATTACTTTTATTTTGAAGATAAATGGTATCCTTATATGGAATACAAGATACAAATACTACATTTACAACTATTATAGCAATAACAAAAAGTCGCTTCATTATAGGGGTTTGATTTATCACAAATATAAGTTTTCGTCCTGAACAACAAAACTTATAACGGGTTTTTTGGTTTTTTATCCGTTATTTGCAAAAAAAATTATCCTTTGAATTATTTAACTGTTGAAAATATATCAAAATCTTACGGAGAGCTAACACTTTTTGAGGGTATTTCCTTTAGCGTACATAAGGATCAAAAAATTGCTTTTGTAGCAAAAAACGGCACTGGTAAAACTTCTATTTTGAATATTATTTCGGGTGACGATGAAGCCGATTCTGGTTCTGTAACCTATAGAAAAGGGATCGCCGTCTCCTTTCTATCTCAAGATCCTAAATTTGACAATAACTTAACCGTTGAAGAAACTATTTTTGCAAGTGACAATCCCATCCTAAAAGTCATTGCTAATTACGAAAAAGCGCTTTTAAATCCTGAAGATACTGAAGCATACCAAGCAGCTTTCGAGCAAATGGAACAGCATCAGGCATGGGATTTTGAAACACTTTATAAACAGATCCTCTTTAAATTAAAGCTTGAAAATTTAAATCAAAAAGTAAGTACGCTTTCTGGCGGACAAAGAAAACGGCTTGCTTTAGCCAATGCATTAATTAACAAACCAGATTTATTGATATTGGATGAGCCTACCAATCATCTAGACTTAGAAATGATCGAGTGGCTGGAAGCGTTTTTTGCTAAGGAAAATATCACCTTATTTATGGTCACACATGATCGTTATTTTTTAGAACGTGTCTGCAATGAAATTATCGAATTAGATGAAGGCAAACTATATAGTTATAAAGGTAATTACTCCTATTATCTAGAAAAACGAGAAGCCAGAATCGAGCAAGAATCTGTTGAGGTGGGCAAAGCAAAACAATTATTCAAAAAAGAACTCGCCTGGATGCGACGACAGCCCAAGGCCAGAACGACTAAATCCAAGTCGCGAATTGACGATTTTCAAGATATAAAACATCGGGCACACCAACGAAGAAACGACCATGAAGTCCAGCTTGAATTAAATATGGAACGTCTAGGCAGTAAGATTCTGGAATTCCATAAAGTATCGAAAGCATTCAAGGATAAAACCATACTCAACAAGTTTGATTACACGTTTCAAAAAGGAGAGCGTGTTGGCATTATAGGAAAAAACGGTACAGGTAAAACCACTTTTTTAAATATACTAACCCAAACTGCACAACCAGATTCAGGTAAAATCGTTAAGGGCGACACGGTGAAATTTGGATATTATACCCAAAACGGCATTACCATAAAGCCCGAACAAAAAGTTATTGATGTGATTCGGGAATTTGGTGATTATATTCCACTAAAAAAAGGGCGGCAAATTAGTGCGCAACAGCTTTTGGAACGCTTTTTATTTAGCAGAAAAAAACAATATGATTTCGTTGAAAAATTGAGCGGAGGCGAGCGCAAACGCTTATACTTATGTACGGTTCTAATTCAAAATCCAAACTTCTTAATTCTTGATGAGCCTACTAACGATTTAGACATTGTAACACTTAATGTCCTAGAAAGCTTCTTATTGGATTTCCCAGGATGCGTTATTGTAGTATCTCACGATCGTTATTTTATGGATAAGGTTATCGATCACCTTTTTGTATTTAGAGGCGAAGGTATCATAGAGGATTTCCCTGGTAATTATACCGATTATAGGGTTTATGAAGACAGTCAACCCATCATCTCAAATACCCAAGAAGACAAAAAAGACAAAAATGCCTGGAAGAAAAATGATACTAACAAATTATCATATAATGAAGAAAAGGAGCTTAAAAACATTGAAAGTAAACTGAACTCTTTGACATTTGATAAAAAAGAATTAGAAAATAAGTTTAACAACCCAGAACTTACACAGGAAGAAATTAATGCGCTATCTGATGAATTACAAAAAATCATAGATACGATTGAAGCTAAAGAAGAGCGTTGGTTTGAACTCTCTTCTAAACTTGAGGATTAGGTTGTTACACAGAGTTAACACTGAGTCGCACAGAATACTGAAATTGAAGTTGAAATTGAAACTGAACACTGAATACTGAACACTGAATACTGAATACTGAATACTGAATACTAATAAATGTATCAAATCATTCAATACATAAAATTCTTAATAAGGTCTACCAATCAACATGGTGTGCACTCTCCTTTTGTATACAATTTGGTTACCAGGTGTTTTTATGACAAAACGAATTATGATGTTTACAAATACATTTTAAACTACAAAAAAGACCTTTTAAAAAACAAGACAAACATTAAAATAACAGATTTAGGAGCAGGTTCACAAGTCATGAAACATAAAGAACGTAGCATTTCATCCATGGCAAAAAATGCGGGTTCAACGTTAAAAAAAGCAAAGCTCTTATACCGATTAGTCAATTATTTTAACCCTGAAAACATTTTAGAATTAGGGACATCACTTGGAATTGCAACACACGCTATGAGTTTAGCTAATCAAGAGACTAAAATCACCACTATAGAAGGCTGCCCTAATATTTCGGAGTTTTCTAAAGCAAATTTTAAAAAGCATCATTTAAATAATATTGATGTGAAAATTGGCGATTTTAGTAATATCATAAACCGGTTATTATCCAACAAGTACGATCTCATTTTTTTCGACGGCAACCATCAAAAAGAGGCAACCTTAGAGTATTTCGAAACGCTCTTACAGACCATCAATAATGATTCAATATTTATTTTTGACGATATTTATTGGTCCAAGGAGATGACCGAAGCTTGGAAAAGCATAAAACAACACCCCAAAGTCACAGTAACCATCGACACATTTTTCTGGGGATTTGTATTTTTTAGAAAAGAGCAGGTTAAAGAACATTTTACAATAAGGGTTTAATGTAAGGAGTGTTTAGTGTTTAGTTTTCAGTATTCAGTGTTCAGTATTCAGTATTCGGTAGTGTCAAAAGCTTAGGCTCTTGGCGGCTTTGCGTCTTTGCGAAACCATCAAACCTCCGTGTATCTCTGTGCTTACTTTGCGATTCTCTGTGAAACAATAAAAACATGTTTCAAATTCATCATAAAAAACTTTGAATTTTCAATTTTAAATTTTGAACTTGCAGTATGAAAATCTACACCAAAACAGGTGACAAAGGCACCACAGCATTATTTGGAGGTACTCGTGTACCAAAACATCATATTCGTATTGAAAGTTACGGAACGGTCGACGAACTAAACTCGCACTTAGGCTTAATTCGCGATCAAGAAATCAATCAGCGATACAAAGATTCATTAATTCATATTCAAGATAGGCTTTTTACTGTTGGTGCTATTTTAGCTACCGATCCTGAAAAAGCCATTTTAAAAAACGGAAAAGAGCGTTTAAATATTCCAAAAATTTCTTCTGAAGATATCGAACGTTTAGAAAAAGAAATGGATACAATGAATACCGAGCTCCCGCCCATGACGCATTTTGTACTTCCTGGCGGCCACCAAACGGTGTCATTCTGTCACATAGCACGCTGTGTATGCCGTAGGGCTGAACGTTTGGCTACAGCCCTTAATGATATTGAAGGGGTTGACCCAAATGCATTAATTTACTTAAACCGTCTTTCTGACTATCTTTTTGTATTGGCACGAAAGTTGTCGTACGACTTACAAGCAAATGAAATTAAATGGATTCCCAAAAAAGAATCTTAACAAAAAAAGCTTAAAAATATCAACAAAGCATCAATAATTTCACCTGTTTAGATTACAAATAAAGATACGTTCTTAAAATTAATGATTAAATAATTCATTTTTTTCTTGTCTGTTTAAACTAAAAAATTATTTTTGCAAAAAATTAAACACAATAGAAAATGTATTGGACATTAGAATTAGCATCTTATTTAAGTGATGCGCCTTGGCCAGCAACAAAAGACGAATTAATAGATTACGCTATTAGAACGGGGGCACCTTTAGAAGTTGTTGAAAATTTACAATCAATCGAAGATGAAGGTGATTCATACGATTCGATTGAAGAAATCTGGTCTGATTACCCAACTGACGAAGATTACCTCTGGAATGAAGATGAATATTAATATAAAGCATAAAGAATAGTTAAAAAGTCTCGATTTGAGGCTTTTTTTTTGTCTTAATCTTTATAAAACATCATAACAAAATGTATCTTTGAATGCTTTGCAAAAAGCAATTAAATAAAATATAACAAAAGTTACTCTTTAGGACGCCCTCAGAGTAAAATTAAAATATAAAAACATGAGTTTTTTAAATTCTGTACTTAAAGTATTTGTTGGTGACAAGTCCAAACAAGACGTAAAGGCCATCTACCCTATTGTAAATCAAGTCAAAACCTTTGAAGCTGCTTTAGAAGCCCTATCCCACGACGAATTACGTAGTAAAACTGTCGAATTCAAAGGCAAAATTGCTGAAGCCACTAAAAGTATCAACGAGCAAATAGCTAATCTTTTAGAAGAGGCAGAAAACACTGAAGATATAGACAGACGAGAAGATATTTATCAAGACATTGATAAGTTAAAAGATGATGCTTACAACGCATCTGAAACTGTTTTAAATGACATTTTACCCGAAGCTTTTGCAGTCGTTAAAGAGACTGCCAAACGTTTTGCTAATAATACAACTATAATTGTTTCAGCAAACACCTTTGATAGGGAATTATCTGGAACCAAAGAGTATGTTGCTCTAGAAGATGATAAAGCGGTTTGGGCGAATTCCTGGGATGCTGCTGGAAAAGCCATCACTTGGGACATGATCCATTACGATGTCCAACTCATTGGAGGTATAGCCATGCATCAAGGTAAAATTGCAGAAATGCAAACTGGTGAAGGTAAAACCTTAGTAGCAACCCTCCCTGTATATTTAAATGCACTTGCTGGAAAAGGCGTCCATTTAGTAACGGTCAATGATTACTTAGCAAAACGTGATAGCGCTTGGATGGCGCCAATTTTTGAGTTCCATGGTTTAAGTGTAGATTGTATTGATTATCATCAACCAAATTCCGACGAACGTAGAAAAGCTTATAATGCAGATATCACTTACGGAACCAATAACGAATTTGGTTTTGATTATCTACGTGATAATATGGCACATTCACCTGACGATTTAGTACAACGCCCTCATAATTATGCGATTGTAGATGAAGTAGATTCGGTTTTAGTAGATGATGCCCGTACACCATTAATTATTTCAGGACCCATTCCTCAAGGAGAACGTCATGAATTTACAGAGTTAAAACCCAAGGTAGATGATATTGTAAGCGTACAACGTAAATATTTAACCGGTGTTTTAGCAGAAGCCAAGAAATTAATTAAAGCTGGCGATACAAAAGAAGGTGGATTCCAATTGCTTAGAGTGTATCGAGGTATTCCTAAAAACAAAGCACTTATTAAGTTCTTAAGTGAAGAAGGTATAAAACAACTACTTCAAAAAACCGAGAATTTCTACATGCAAGACAACAACCGCGAAATGCCAAAGGTTGATGCTGAGCTGTACTATGTTATTGAAGAAAAAAACAATCAAATTGAATTGACGGATAAAGGGATCGATTACCTCTCAGGAAAAGATAATCCAGACTTTTTTATCTTACCCGAGATAGGTCTTGAAATTGCTAAAATTGAAAAACAAAATCTTTCAGCTGAAGAAGAAGCTAATTTAAAAGAAGAGTTGTTTAAAGATTTTGGTGTAAAATCTGAGCGTATCCACACACTTAATCAACTTCTAAAAGCATACGCTTTATTTGAAAAAGACACGCAATATGTAGTCATGGATAATAAAGTAATGATTGTAGATGAGCAAACAGGTCGTATTATGGATGGGCGTCGTTACAGTGACGGACTACACCAGGCGATTGAGGCTAAAGAGAATGTAAAAATTGAGGACGCCACCCAAACCTTTGCTACTGTAACACTTCAAAATTATTTCAGAATGTACCGCAAATTATCTGGTATGACGGGTACTGCTGTTACAGAAGCTGGTGAGTTCTGGGAAATCTATAAGTTAGATGTCGTTGAAATCCCTACTAATAAACCAATTGCCAGAGATGACAGGGAAGATTTGGTTTATAAAACAAAACGTGAAAAATACAATGCGGTTATAGACGATGTTACCAAACTATCTCAAGCGGGGCGTCCGGTTTTAATTGGTACGACCTCTGTCGAAATTAGTGAGTTATTGGGTAAAATGCTAAGCATTCGTAAAATACCGCACAATGTATTAAATGCAAAACAACATAAAAAAGAGGCCGATATTGTTGATCAGGCAGGTAAATCCGGACAAGTAACTATCGCCACAAATATGGCGGGTCGTGGTACCGATATCAAATTGTCTGATGAAGTTAAAACTGCTGGCGGTTTAGCCATTGTTGGTACAGAGCGTCATGATTCCCGTCGTGTAGACAGACAGTTGCGTGGTCGTGCAGGTCGTCAAGGAGACCCAGGAAGTTCACAGTTTTATGTATCGCTAGAAGATAACTTAATGCGTTTATTTGGTAGCGAGCGTATTGCAAAAATGATGGATAAAATGGGACTCAAGGAAGGTGAAGTGATTCAGCATTCCATGATTTCCAAATCCATTGAACGGGCACAGAAAAAAGTGGAGGAAAATAACTTTGGTGTTCGTAAGCGTTTATTGGAATACGATGATGTTATGAATGCACAACGTGAGGTCGTTTATAAACGTCGTCACCATGCTTTATTTGGAGAACGTCTTCGTGTGGATTTAGCAAATATGATTTTTGACACCTCAGAAGGCATTGCTGAGACTAACAAAGGCGCTAACGATTATAAAAACCTCGAGTTTGAATTAATTCGTTATTTCTCAATGAATTCCCCAGTTTCCGAAGAAGAATTTGCCAAACTTTCCGCACAAGAAATCACGTCTAAAATATACAAAACGGCTTTCGAGCATTACAAAGAAAAAATGGCTCGCAATGCTGAAATTGCATTCCCGGTCATTAAAAATGTATATGAAACGCAGCGTGACAAATTTAAACGTATCGTCGTACCATTTACCGATGGCATTAAAAGCTTAAATGTTGTTACCGATCTTGAAAAAGCCTATGAAACAAATGGTAAACAATTAATTACCGATTTTGAAAAGAATATCACACTTGCCATTATAGATGATGCCTGGAAAACGCATTTGCGTAAAATGGATGAGTTAAAACAATCCGTACAATTGGCAGTCCACGAACAAAAAGACCCATTACTTATCTATAAGTTTGAGTCGTTCGAATTGTTTAAGGAGATGATTGACCAAGTAAATAAAGATGTTATTTCATTCCTATTTAAAGGCGAGTTACCACAAGAAACTCAAAATACCATTCAAGAAGCAAGACAAATCCGTAAAAAAGAGAATTTAAAAACCCAAAAGGACGAAATACCTAATCTGGATGAACGTTCTGCACAAAGCAGAGCGGCTGGCAATACCCAGCGTCAACAAGAAGTTGTAGAAACCATTGTTCGCGATAGACCAAAAATTGGACGTAACGACCGTGTTACCATTAAACACGTTATGAATGGTGAAAACAAAACACTTAAGTACAAACAAGCAGAACCATTAATTGCCAAAGGGGATTGGGTGTTGGTTGAAGATTAAAATTCCTGCGAATGCAGGAATCTCATCATACTAAAATCCCGATAGAAAATTATCGAGATTTTTTATGCACAAATATTTTTAACAATTTAATTTCTAAACATAAGTATCAAACTTATTTTTGTAAGAAAAAACATCTAAACTCGTTTAACTTATAAATATAAAATAACCTATTCTGAACTTGTTTCAGCATTAAAACGATTTCATATCGAGTTGTTAAACGAAAATTTGTAAAAAATATATGGAATATATAGGACATATATCCTATATTCCGTTGTTAGCTGCAACCTGAAAAAACGAAATGAATAAATACATTAAATACGGGATTCTTATTTTAGTTGGTTTAACTCTAACATTTCTTTTTTGGAAATTTCCTGCACCTGATGATAGAATATTAAATATTCAGAACTACTTAATTACCGTTGGTGGAATTATGTCAGCATTTATTATTGCTTACCTGTCTGCTAAATTATTCAATTTAAAAACTGATAGAAATAACAGACAACTTCAAGTAGACAAATTAGGGGAAAGGCTTACTGCATTTAGGCAGTTAATGTACTTCATAATGAATAGCCACGACTTTTGGAACAGATATTCTGATATTGCAAAATTCAAGAAAGAATATCCAAATTTTTATTAATACACGTATAACAATAAATAAAAATACACGTGCATCAAATATATTTTGTAACTTTGTGTAAAGTAACATTTAAAAATCATTAAAGCGATGAATACAAAGTTGACTTTAACAATAGAAAAAGAAATAATAGAACGAGCAAAGAACTATGCAAAAGAAAAGAATCGTAGTTTATCAGATATAATTGAGAATTATTTAAAAATTCTTACTGAAAAAGAACAAAAAGATAAAGACAAGAAACTTAATCCAATTGTTGAGTCATTAAAAGGTTCTTTCAAAATGCCTAAAAATATGGACTATAAAAAAGAACTAAAAAATCGATTAGAAGAGAAATACTTGTAAATGGATAAAGTTTTAATCGATACAGACGTATTAATGGATTTCTTTTTTGACAGAAAACCGTTCGCAAAGTATTCTGCCGAGCTAATAAATCTATGTGCGGAAAAAGAAATTCAAGGATATACTACACCAGTAATAATATCAAATGTGTATTATTTGCTTCGTAAAACTGCAAAACATACTATCATTGTGGAAAAAATAAAACAACTATTGACCATAATTGAAATTGTGAAAATGGATAAAAATGCAGTTATGAATGCACTAAATTCTGAATTTAAAGACTTTGAGGATGCTTTACAAAATTTTTCCGCAATTGAAAATGGGGGAATAAAAATCATTCTTACCAGAAACTTAAAGGATTTCAAGAAAAGTGAATTAGCCATTTTGACACCTGAAACATATTTGAAAGGGAAAGCCAGTGGCTAACACACTGTATCAAATAATAGCGGTTTAATCGCTAAAACATAAATGAATTTAAACAAACAAAAGGCAGTAACAAACGGAATGGTAAGCACTTAAAAATCAGCAAATATCCTTATAGATACTAGACTTGACGAACATTTTAAACCACCTCCCCATACAAATCAAAATCCTCAGCTTCAATAATCTTTACGGTAGTAAACTCTCCTGTTTTTAAATAAGTTTTAGTAGCATCGATCAATACTTCATTATCAACATCCGGTGAATCATATTCGGTACGTCCAATAAAATAATTCCCCTCTTTCCTATCAATAACCACTTTAAAGGTTTTACCTATTTTCTCTTGATTGAGTTCCCATGAAATCTGCGATTGTATTTCCATAATCTGGTTAGCACGTTCTATTTTCACATCTTCGGGAACATCATCGTCTAAATTATAGGCATGCGTATTCTCTTCATGAGAATAGGTAAAACAACCTAAACGCTCAAAACGCATATCTGTAACCCATTGCTTCAATGTTTGAAAGTCTTCTTCTGTTTCCCCAGGATATCCAACAATAAGGGTTGTTCTTATAGTCATATCAGGAACTGCCAGCCTAAACTCTTTAAGCAACTTGGTGGTTTTTTCTTTAGTGGTACCTCGACGCATACTTTTTAAAATAGCATCAGAAATATGCTGTAGCGGAATATCCAAATAATTACAAATCTTAGGCTCTCGATTCATAACGTCTAAAACATCCATTGGAAAGCCCGTTGGAAAGGCATAATGCAAACGAATCCATTCTACGCCCTCAACTTTTACTAAAGCCTCCAGCAGCTCCGCTAAATTTCTTTTTTTATATAGATCCAAGCCATAATAGGTTAAATCCTGGGCTATTAAAATAAGTTCTTTAACACCTTTTGCAGCCAATTTTTCAGCCTCTATAACAATGGCTTCAATAGGCGTACTCTTATGCTTTCCCCGCATGATGGGAATAGCACAAAAACTACATGGCCTGTCGCAGCCCTCAGCAATCTTTAAATAGGCATAATTCTTAGGGGTCGTTGTTAAGCGCTCTCCTATGAGTTCGTGCTTATAATCTGCCCCTAAAGCCTTAAGTAAATGAGGCAATTCCGTAGTACCAAAATAGGCATCGACATTCGGAATTTCCTTTTGCAGATCTGGTTTATAACGTTCACTTAAACACCCCGTAACAAATACCTTATCCACGTCTCCCGCTTCCTTTTTTTGCATGAACTCTAAGATCGTATTCACACTTTCTTCTTTGGCATTATTAATAAACCCACAGGTATTAATAACTACAATATTCCCTTCCTCTTCATGAACAACATCTTTACCGCTGGCCTTAAGCTGCCCCATTAACACTTCACTATCGTAAACATTTTTACTACAACCAAGAGTTACTACATTGATCTTATTTTTCTTAAGAGTTTTTGTGCGCATATTATTTTCCCACGAAAAAGGGAATTTTTTTAGTTAATAATGACAGTCCATTCAGGGCGCAAAGATACGGAATCATTTATGATAAACGATTCTTGATCTATGAATTGTCAAGCGTGTTTTTTAAGCTTGAATTTTAAATATTTAACAGAATAGTTTCATACCCAATCTCTGCCTTGTCAGCAGGAAGTTGAGTACAGATTTTGACCTTTTCGGTCAAAAATCAAAATGCTATTATTTAGATTCCCATTCCTGCCAGCAGGCAGGTTCATGGGAATGACAATTTCAGCGGAAACTTCGAGACAAAACCTCGAAGATTTTTTTTTCGATTAAACCTTTTATATATTTAACCGTCTTAAATAAAAACTTATGTTATGAAAAAGATGGCCTATCCCATACTTTTGGTAATTATTTCTTTTTTTAGTTGTGCTTCTAACGATACTTCTACAGATACCCCACAAACATCTAGCGAACTTTATTTTCCTCCTATAAATTCCAATACATGGGAAACATTGAGCCTTGACGAGTTAAATTGGAACGAAACGGTGCTACAATCGCTTTTAGACTATGTTGAAAGCAAAAACACCAAAGCTTTTCTTATTTTAAAAAATGGGAAAATGGCTGTAGAATGGTATGCTAACGGCGAAGATGCTAATTCTAATTTAGCTTGGAATTCTGCTGCAAAAACCTTGGTGGCTTTTACAACGGGCATCGCCCAACAAGAAGGTTTTTTAAATATTAACGATGCTTCAAAAGATTATTTAGGCAATGGTTGGTCTAGCTTAACACCTGAGCAGGAATCGGATATTAAAGTTCGGAACCATTTAACGATGACAACTGGATTGGATTATACAGTAATTGATAACAATTGTACCGACCCAGACTGTTTTATTTATAAAAATGAACCAGGAAGCTTTTGGTATTACCATAACGGCGCCTACACCATACTTCACGATATAGTCTCTGGAGCTGTTAACACCGATTTTAATAATTATTTCAATACCAAATTAAAAAATAAAATTGGCATGCAAGGTGCTTGGGTTCCTTTTGGGTATTATAAATTATACTACAGCAACGCCAGAAGCATGGCTAGGTTTGGTCTACTTAATTTAAACAAAGGTATTTGGAATGGTGTCGACATCTTGAATGATGAAAATTATTTTGATGCTATGACCAATACCTCACAAAACCTCAATAAAAGTTATGGCTATTTATGGTGGTTAAATGGAAAAGACAGCTATAGAGGCCCTGGGCTGACCGTAGAATTTCAAGGAAAACTAATTCCAAATGCACCTGATGATTTGATTGCTGGTTTGGGTAAAAATGACCAAAAAATGTACATTGTCCCAAGCCAAAACCTGGTTATTATTAGAATGGGTGGCGATGCTGGGGAATCTTTACTCGGTCCCTCTAGTTTTGACAATGACCTTTGGGGAGAAATAAATAAACTAATTTATTAATTAAGCCACACGTTTTTTAGAAGTTAGTTCCTTTCTTCGAAAGACACAATAACACCCTTTTCCAAATAGTTTTTTAAACCATTTAGCAACATAGCCCAACAAAATGAAGCATGTCTAAAATGGTGATTATCTTCTAACCAATTAACATGACCAAATTTAACCAAAGTTTCTGCCCCCTTTGCTTCTAATTCAAAGCCAAATGTTGTAGGGTTCCAATCTTTGTCCGAATCTGTCATCTTTAAATAAAATGATGCATTCTTTTTAATTTTGGATACTTTACAGAACCAATTATAAGTATCTGTAAAATTCAAATTGTATACAGCATCCAACTCAGGGGTTCCTGAGCTTTTTAATGTCCACCAATTATTTAGGTGCCCTGGTAATGAAACAGCATCGAAAACCACTTTTGGAGAAGCTTTGATTATAAGGTTATGGTAAATATTATAGCTCATATAGCTAAATATACTAATTATACCAATTATTACTCAAAACAACCCATATAATTTGTTTCTATTTCGCTCATATTTCAATATAAAACATGTGCTCAGCTTGACTGGGTATAAAACCATAACTAAGGCTATGATTGAATTTTCTATCTTATCTGATCAAAATATAATTCAAATTATTTATAGCTCATTTTAAATAATAATTGGTATTATTTGCCATATGGATTAAAGCTTTGAACGAAATTATAAATATGAATTTCAAAAAAATAACTGACTACCATAAATGAAAAAATTATAAAGACTAAATTCCCATCATATTTTTGGTTCTTTAGGCTCCAGATAGCGTACCATAAAATCAGGCTAAATAATGGAATGAAAAAATATGAAGGGAAAGTCTATATAATAAAATAAATAGTCTGGAATTAGAAGGCTGTTTGTATTGAAATATGATTGAATAAGAGCAGTAAAATAACTCAAAATTCTCATAGCAGAATAAACTCTAGACATGAACTCGAAGTGTCTTCTTATCGTCTAAATTCAACATAAGAATTATACTGCCTGTCCCTCCCGGCAAGCGGGCGCAGGAATTGGCTATTTAAAAAACGAATCTACAAACTCAAACTTATTGAAGACCTGTAAATCCTCAATACCTTCACCAACGCCTATATATTTTACAGGAATTTTAAATTGGTCCGAGATACCAATCACGACACCGCCTTTTGCGGTTCCGTCCAGCTTTGTAACGGCCAATGATGTTACTTCTGTCGCCGCTGTAAATTGTTTTGCTTGCTCGAATGCATTTTGACCAGTAGAACCATCTAAAACCAATAGTACATCGTTAGGGGTATCGTCTACCACTTTTTGCATCACACGTTTCACCTTGGTAAGCTCGTTCATTAAATTTACTTTGTTATGCAAACGTCCGGCTGTGTCTATAATGACCACATCGGCATTTTGTTTAACAGCACTTTCCAGCGTATCAAAAGCCACAGACGCGGGGTCACTGCCCATAGACTGCTTTACTAAAGGCACGTCTACTTTATCTGCCCAAACCTGTAATTGGTCTATGGCTGCCGCCCTAAAAGTATCGGCTGCACCAAGAACCACTTTTAATCCTTGTTTTTTGAATTGATGGGCCAACTTGCCAATAGTCGTTGTTTTACCTACTCCGTTAACGCCAACAACCATAATAACATAAGGCTTTTTATCCTGCGGAATGGTAAAGTCCGTTTCCTCTCCCAAATTTGTTTCACTTAACAAGCCTGCTATTTCTTCACGAAGAATAGTATTAAGTTCTTCTGTTCCCAGGTATTTATCTCTTGAAACACGTTCTTCAATACGTTCTATAATTTTAAGCGTTGTGTTGACACCAACATCACTAGACACTAATATTTCTTCTAGGTCATCTAAAACGGCATCGTCTACCTTAGATTTTCCTGCTACGGCTTTACTTAATTTACCAAAAAAACTGGATTTGGATTTTTCTAAGCCCTTATCCAGGGTTTCTTTTTTTTCTGAAGAAAATATTTTTTTAAATAAACTCATATTATTGTTTACTGTTTTGTTGAGTTGTTTAGCTCTATTCTATATTGTTTTGTATTAAAGGTTACAATTTCCTCCTTTTTATATTGGTATTGTTTTAACAAAAAGTTAAATAATAAAGTCAAGATGAATTTCTATTATAAATTATTAATCACGAATAAAAAATATTTCTAGTTGTAACGTTCAAACTGTTCATGTCAAATTTCGCACCATAAATTTTTACTGCAATTATGGCAGTAGATCACCATTTTATTCATTGTTATAAAATAAAACAATGAATTCACAAATCTTAGGAATTTATTTACAAATCAAATATAAACATAAAAAAGCTGCTTTCTAAAAAGAAAGCAGCTTATAATATCTATCTTGAAACGTAACTGTTTTAGCTTTTACTAAAAAAGTCATTAACTTGTTCTGGATTCATAATGGATTCTACAAACATGTAAGCTCCTGTTTTTGGAGACTTCACCATTTTGATAGCTTTTGTTAATCTTTTAGATCCTGTTTGTAATGATGCTACTGATTTCTTTGCCATGACTTATTATTTTATCTCTTTGTGAACGGTCATACGTTTAAGAATAGGATTAAATTTTTTAATCTCCATTCTATCTGGCGTATTTTTTTTATTCTTAGTAGTAATGTATCTTGAAGTTCCTGGTTGACCAGACTCTTTATGCTCTGTACATTCTAAAATCACTTGTATTCTGTTGCCTTTCTTTGCCATTGTAAATATATTTTTATCCTAATACGGCTATTATTTTAAAAACCCTTTAGATTTTGCATCCTTAATTGCCGCAGATATACCTATCTTGTTAATCGTTTTTAAAGCAGACGCTGAAACTTTTAAAGTTATCCAACTGTCTTCTTCTGGAATATAAAAACGTTTCTTTAACAAATTCGCATTAAATTTACGTTTTGTTCTATTTAATGCATGAGAAACATTGTTTCCAACCATTGCCTTCTTTCCTGTAAGTTCACAAACTCTTGACATGATATATAACTTTAATTTTTTTGTTGCTTAAAATCGAGGTGCAAATATACAAATTCTTTAATTTACAACAACCTAATTCTAATCAATTTTTAAAAATTTCTTTTAGCAACATTTCCAATGCTTTATTTACTGCTCTATTTATCACTTTTACGCGATGATTTCCAAAGTTAAACTTCTCGGAATAAACACCATTCTTTGTAGCTATCCCTATAAAAACGGTTCCTACTTCTGCATCTGAATCCCCTTTTGTTGGGCCTGCATTTCCTGTGGTTGCTACTGCAAAATCCGATTGGAATAAGCGTAAGGCATTTTGTGCCATAGATTCTGCCACTTGAGAGCTAACCACTGAATATAATTTAATGTCCTCTTTTGAAACACCCAACACATTTTCCTTAGATGCTGTGGAATATGTTACGACGCCTCCATTAAAGTAAGCCGAAGCCCCAGAATTTGCAGTAAAGCGTTCTGCGATTGTTCCACCAGTACAACTTTCGGCAATAGACAATGTTTTTCCAATTTTAGTTAGGTATTTGGCAATAGTTAATTCTTCCGAACCTTCCTCTTCTTCAAAACCAAAAAACTCATCTTTAATTAAAGGTAATACTTTATCGATTTCTTTTTGAACATCCACTTTAACCTGTTGTTCATCAAACCCTTTTGCAGATAAACGGAGTCTCATTTTACCCAAACTTGGTAAATATGCCAGTCTAATATATTTGGGCAAAGCATCTTCCCAAGATTCAATTCTATCGGCCAAGGCACTTTCTCCTAGACCATACACTAACAATGTTTTATGTAAAATAAAAGGGCAATTATATGTACTCTTTAATTTAGGAACGACCTGATGTTCTATCAATGCATTCATTTCGTAAGGGACACCAGGTAGCGAGATAAAAACTTTGCCCTCTTTTTCCAGCCACATGCCCGGAGCTGTACCTAATTTATTCATCAATATCTGTGCTTTTGATGGCACTAAGGCTTGATCTTTATTTGCTTGCAAAAGGGATCCTCCTACATAATGCCTCCAGAGATATTCAATATTTTTTAAAACAGATTCGTCTTTGACTAAAGTGTCATTAAAATATTCGGCAATGGTCTTTTTGGTAATATCATCTTTTGTCGGACCTAGACCGCCTGTAAGAATAACAATATCTACATTGTTTTCGGCATCTCTTAAAGCTTTTAGAATATGTGGTTTATCATCTTGTACAGATGTTATTTGATAAACAGATATCCCTATTTTATTAAGTTGTCTTGCAATAAATGCCGAATTGGTATCTATAACCTGACCTATGAGAAGCTCATCACCAATGGTAATTATTTCGGCCTGCATTATAAATTAAAATCTGATCTTATTTCTGCAATAGCCAAATCTACTGCGTTTATAACAGTTTCTAATTGAGAGGTGATATCTAAATCCCGTTTTTCGAATTTACCCCAATCCTGAACTTCAATTAAGATATCGAGTATACCTAATTCGAATAGATCGACTGTGGGTTTCATTTTATGGGCCGCTTGATAAGCATTATGATAATCTCCTTCTGCTACTGCCTTTTTTAATCGCTCTGCATCTACTGGTACTTCTTCTAAAAAAGTCTCGGCCAAAGTTTTAATAAATTCCTCGTCATTATCTGCTAACTCCCGTACTCTAAATAATTTGTAATATTGCTCCATATTATTTTACTGTTATTGAAAACATTTCTTTATCTTCTATAAAACCTTTTAGTTTATCGTTGGCAGATACTTTGCCAACTCCTGCTGGTGTGCCCGTAAAGATAATATCTCCTATCTTTAAAGTAAAATATTTTGACGTATATTCTATTAATTCGTCAATTTTCCATAACATGAAGCTGGTATGACCGTTCTGAACCACATCTCCATTTTTTTGTAATGAAAAATTAATATTATTAATATCCTCAAAATCATCTACTTTCAGCCATTTACCTATCACTGCTGCGCCATCAAAAGCTTTAGCTTTTTCCCAAGGCAAGCCTTTTGCTTTTAACCGACTTTGCAAATCGCGAGCTGTGAAATCGATTCCTAAACTAATTTCCTTATAATATTTATGTGCGAATTTTCTATCTATATGCTTTCCTACCCTATTGATCTTTACCAAAACCTCAACTTCATGGTGCACATCATCTGAAAAATCTGGAATAAAAAAAGGCTGCTTTTTCAATAAAATGGCAGTATCGGGCTTCAAAAAAACCACTGGGTCCGTTGGTTTTTCGTTTTTTAATTCTTGAATGTGTTCGGTGTAATTTCTACCGATGCAAATAAGTTTCATGTTTTCTGTCACATTCCTGCAAAGACAGGAATCTATTTAATTATTGAGTTTTGACTTTAAAAGTGGGGTCTCACCATAGTTTATCTTGAGCAAAGACGAAAGGCAGGCATGGCAAGATTATCCCAACTTATTATTGAAGCTTCTAAGTTTAATGCCTGTTAGTACTTTTTTTGTATATAAAGGGAAATCTGCATTTAGCAACCATCCAAAATATCCCGGCTCTTTTTCCAATACCTCAGTAACTAACTTACCTTTATGCTTCCCAAAAGAAAAACACTCAACACCTTCCTTATTATACGCTATAAAACCTGCAAAGTCTGCAAACTTTTTTCTTGAACTAAACTCGGCCAAAAACTTAACATTATTTTCCACCTCTTCATATTTAGCAATTTGCGCTTTTAAAACCTCATAAGTAGCATTAGTATCTGCTTCTGCACTATGTGCTCCGTCAAGATTTTTATCACAATAAAATTTGTATGCGGCACTCAAAGTACGTTGTTCCATTTTATGAAAAATAGTTTGTACATCGACAGCCAAACAGTTTTTCATATCGAAATCAATATCCGCTCGCAACATTTCCTCTGCCAATAAAGGAATATCAAACCTATTAGAATTAAATCCTCCCAGATCCGAATCCTTGATCATATTATAAATCTCTTTGGAAAGTTCTTTAAATGTTGGTTCATTTGCAACTTTTTCATTGTCAATACCATGAATTTCAACAACCTCTTTTGGAATAGTCATTTCTGGATTTACCAGCCATGTTTTGCTTTCTTCTGTTCCGTTAGGGAATACTTTAAGAATAGAAATTTCAACGATACGATCTTTTGATATATTAACTCCCGTAGTCTCAAGATCAAAAAAACAAATAGGTTTAGTTAGATTTAACTGCATTTGAGTAATTATTAAGTCGCAAAGATACTAAATTGCTAAGGTGTAGAAGCAAAAGAGACCGTCTAAAAAATATTAGAAACTAAAAGTTGCGCATCAAGCACTTCGGCTCCACTCAGTATAAACTAAAACTGAAGGTTCTTAAAAATCAAGATATTAAAAAGTTTTCGACTACATCGGAACAGATATCTAAGTGCTTTTCAGACAACCTCTTAAATATATTTATTTCTTAAAAAATCATATTTCCCTATGGCTATCCCAAGCTTCCAGGTAATCTTTTACTGCTTTTACAAATTGTCCTCCAAGTGCACCATTAACAACGCGATGGTCGTATGAATGTGACAAGAACATTTTATAACGAATCCCTATAAAATCGCCTTCTGGGGTTTCGATAACCGCGGGCACTTTTCTAATAGCTCCAAGTGCCAAAATACCAACTTGTGGCTGATTGATTATTGGTGTTCCCATAATACTACCAAAGGTTCCTACATTGGTTACGGTATAAGTACCGTCTTGAATATCGTCTGGTTTTAATTTATTCAATCGTGCCCTGTTTGCCAAATCATTAACCTGCTTCGTCATTCCAACTAAATTAAGTTGGTCTGCATTTTTTATAACTGGCACTATTAAATTACCATCAGGTAAAGCTGCTGCCATACCTAAATTGATATTTTTCTTTTTAACAATAGTATCGCCTTGAAGCGAGATATTCATCATCGAGAAATCACGAAGCGCTTTAGCAATGGCTTCCATAAAAATGGGTGTAAAGGTTAGATTCTCCCCTTCGCGTTTCATAAATCCATCTTTAACTTTCTTTCTCCAATTCCATATGGCAGTAACATCGGCTTCAATAAAACTTTGCACATGTGCAGATGTCTGTACAGACTCGACCATATGATGTGCAATAATTTTGCCCATCCTGGTCATTTCCATAATTTCATCTTCTCCATTAGAAACTACTGGAGCTGTCGTTGCTTTTGGTCTCTCTACAGATTTAGATGGAGCAACAGGGGTTTCGATATTTTGTACAACGGGTTCCTGTGTAGCACCGCCCCTACCTTCTATATAACCTAGAATATCATTTTTAGTAACGCGTCCATCTTTTCCGCTACCAGAAATCGCCTCTAATTCCTGTTGGCTAACACCTTCTTGTTTTGCTATATTTTTAACAAGTGGTGAATAAAAACGCTCTCCATTCGAAACTATGGGGGCAACCGTTTCTTTAGTTACTGCAATGGTTTCCATCACTTGTTCAGCAACCTCTTCTTGGTCCTGCCCTTCCGCTTCTTCACTAGAAGAAACAGATTCTGATTCATCATCGCCTTCTATTTCAATAACAGCAATAACCTGACCTACTTGAACAACATCATCTACATTAAAAAACTTCTCAACTAAAACACCATCTACCTCACTTGGCACCTCACTATCTACTTTATCTGTTGCTATTTCTAAAACAGGTTCATCCATTTCAATAGTATCACCAACTTCCTTTAACCAAGATGTTATGGTTGCCTCTGCAACACTTTCGCCCATTTTCGGTAATTTAAGCTCGAACTTTGCCATATTAATAATGTAATGCTTATTTTTTAAATTTCGTTTGCAAAATTAATAAAAAATCATTAATTTTTTTAAATTATTTACAACAAACTACTATAGACTGATCACCTCTCCTCTAGATATTGCATCATCACTTCCCAATACAAAATTAGAATTTTTAGGCAATATTTTAAAAGTAATCGCTTGGTCTTTATTATCCTCGATCATTTTGATAATGCTTTTGTAGCTATAACTATTCGCATCAAAAATAATTTCAGCTTTTTTTTCAACGCTATCCAATTTCTGCTTGAAAATGACCGTCTTTGGTAAAATTGTTTTCAATTTTTCATTGGCTACATCAGAAATAAAAATATACTGACTGGTTTTTTTCTGCCGTTTGACCGGTATTTCCCGAAAGACATATACCAAACGAATACCCAACCAAACCAACATATCAAATAATATATTTTTCGTAAAATGCTTCTTATAAAAAATCTGCATAGCGCCATAAAAACGGCGTGCATAAAACTTATCTTTTAATGTACTCTCTCCTTTAAAATGGATAATACTGGACGCTCCATAATAATAATTATTATAACCAGCTTTTAAAACTCTATAAGATAAATCGATGTCTTCGCCATACATGAAGTAGTCTTCATCAAACCCTCCAATAGCATTATAAACGTCGCGCTTTAAAAGCATGAAGGCGCCAACTAAAATGTCTACCTTTCCCAACGCATTCGCTTGCAGGTCATTTGCATAATAATCTTTAGAGTTTCCATAAATCTTTTTAACAGCTACTTTCACGTAAGGAATATTACGCTTACTTTCAGGCAAAAACACACCTGCCCCATTAATTAATTTGCAGCCAACAATACCTAATTTTTCTTTTTTTTCTGAAAAATTTAAAAGTTTGGAAAATGTGTCTTCAGCAACAACCGTATCTGGATTTAGAATACAAATGTACTCCCCTTTAGCTTGTAAAACGCCCATATTATTACCTTTAGAAAAACCAAAATTTGTTTTATTTTCTATAAGTTTAATACCCGGAAACAATGTTCTTACCATTTGGCAACTATCATCTTCTGAATTATTATCAACCACAATAATTTCCGCATCGATCTCTAAGGTAGCTGCTTGTACGCTTTTTAAACAGAGCTCTAAAAAGTAACGAACATTATAATTTAATATAACAATTGAGAGTTTCAAATACCTATCATAACTTTAATGAACTTTCAAATGGAATTCTATTTACAATACTTCTTCCCAAAGTAATTTCATCTGCATATTCCAATTCATCACCAACAGAGATCCCTCTAGCGATGGTGGATGTGAAAATTTGATATTCTTGAATTTGTTTATAAATATAAAAATTAGTGGTGTCCCCCTCCATAGTTGAGCTTAACGCAAAAATAAGTTCGCTTATTGTGCCTTCTTTAACTTTTTTTACTAAAGACTCGATATTCAAGTCATGAGGGCCAATACCATCCATAGGAGAAATTTTACCTCCCAAAACATGATATAACCCTTTAAATGAGCTTGTATTCTCTATCGCCATAACATCTTTAATATCCTCGACAATACAAATAATACTTTCATTTCTATTAGGATTGGCACATATTTCACAGAGATCCTGGTCGCTTATGTTATGGCACGATTTACAGAACTTAACTTCGTTACGCATAGCCAATAAAGCCTCAGAAAGCATTATGGTCTGCTCTTTTGGCTGTCTTAGCATATGTAATACCAAGCGTAAAGCTGTCCGTTTACCAATACCTGGCAACTGAGACATCTCGTTTACCGCACGCTCTAAAAGTTTCGAAGAAAATTCCATTTGCGCGAATTTACTATTTAGACCTGAAATTCGCTAATTTTCAACGACTCTTTTAAATTACATACACTTCATTTGGAATTTGAGTTTTAATATTTGTAATTTCAACACTTAAAATTTATTCAATGTCTGCAACACAAATCATGCTACTTATAGCAGCTTATTTTGGAGTACTTATCCTTATATCGTATTTAACTGGCAAAGAAGATTCTAATGAAACCTTCTTTAAGGCCAAAAGGCAATCCCCTTGGTTTGTTGTTGCTTTTGGAATGATAGGTGCGTCACTTTCTGGCGTCACATTTATTTCTGTTCCAGGTTGGGTTGAAGCTTCTCAATTTAGTTATATGCAGGTTGTTTTTGGATATTTAGCCGGCTATTTTGTTATAGCCTATGTATTGCTTCCTATATATTACAAACTCAACGTTACTTCAATATATCAATATTTAGAAAATCGCTTTGGCCTGGTTAGTTATAAAACAGGTGCTTTTTTCTTTTTTATATCAAGAGTTCTAGGAGCTTCTTTTCGATTATATCTGGTCGCTATTGTATTGCAAAAGTTTGTTTTTGATGCCTATGGGTTTCCATTTTGGGGGACTGTAACCATTTCAATCTTATTAATATGGTTATATACTTATAAAGGCGGTATTAAAACTATTGTTTGGACAGACACCTTACAAACCCTGTTCATGCTCATTGCCGTGATTATAGCCATCATTTTAATCACCGATAAATTAGGTTGGAGTTTTTCAGATTTTTTGGCTTCCGATGCATTGAATACCTATAATAAAACTTTTTTCACAGAGTCCTTTTTAGTAAAAAGCCATCTTGTAAAGTCCTTTCTTGGAGGGATGTTTATCGCTATTTGTATGACAGGTTTAGATCAGGATATGATGCAAAAGAACTTAACCTGTAAAACACTTAAAGACGCACAAAAAAACATGGTTTCTTTTAGTTTGGTCTTAGTTGTTGTTAATTTTATTTTCTTGCTACTTGGAGCCCTTCTATTTATTTATGCAGATAAATTTAATATAGCAACCCCTATGCTAGACGGTAAGATAAAAACGGATTTACTGTTCCCGGAAATAGCATTGAATGGGGGCTTGAGCACCTCGTTGGCAGTGGTATTTTTATTAGGTCTAATTGCAGCTGCTTACAGTAGTGCCGATAGCGCCTTAACATCATTAACAACATCTTTTTGTGTAGATTTTTTAGGAATAGAAAAAATTGATGAATCGAAACAAAAAGGATTACGAAAGCGCATCCATATTTTGATGAGTATCATTCTTATTTTTGTTATCGTAGCTTTTAAATACATTTTAGACAGCAACGTTATTGATAATCTTTTAAAGGTTGCAGGTTATACCTATGGCCCCTTACTTGGGTTATTTGCTTTTGGGATTTTTACCAAATTTAAAATTATCGATAAATACGTTTGGCTTGTAACATTAATATCCGTAATACTGTCCTATTTAATTGGAAAAATTCCTGCGGAACAAATTGGAGGCTATGTTATTGGTTACGAACTTCTCATAATTAATGGGTTGATCACGTTTCTGGGACTAATATTGATTCGTAGCAAGCAAAACTAAGGTGCAAGCTGCTTCAAAAGGGATCTTGTTTTCTTTTAAAATTTTATAAAACTCAGGATTTTCGGTTCCCGGATTAAAAATAACACGTTTCGGTTTTAACAACACCACATAATCGTAATAATCTTCCTGTCTCTTAGGGCTCAGATATAATGTGACTGTATGCAAATTTCTATATGGTAGCAACTCATTATCAATCTCTATACCCGAAATGGTCCCTTTTTTCAGACCAAAAGCAACCACCTCAAGCCCATTGGCAACCAATCTTTGTATGGCATAATTGGAATACCTATTTTGTTTTAAAGATGCGCCAAGCACTAGTGTTTTCTTTTTCATATGTTAAAAAAATGTTAAGATAAAAAAATATAGTAACAGAAATCGAACAAAGGCGTCTACTTATTAAATAGCCTGAGTTCTATTTAAAATAAATTCATTTTAAGGATAAACTCACTAATATTGTTGCTTGCCACCTTGTACCTTTCGACTTTAGTTTATCCTGAACGAAGTCGAAAGACCCAACCTGACATTACAACATAACATGACGGTTTTTATATAAATACAATCATTATCAAATCGAACCCAGGTTAAATATATCATCAATCAAAAAATCAAATTAACAATGTACAAACTATTTTTAGTTTGTGTTTTATTGTGTACAATATCAACACAAGCACATACAACGGATCCTGAAAAAAATGCCGATAAAACCGGCACCATATCCGGAAAAGTATTAGACGCTAAATTAAACCAACCCTTACCTTACGTCAACATCATTATTAAAAATACCAAAGGTAAAATCTTAACTGGAGGCATCTCTTTAGATGATGGTACTTTTAAAATTGAAAAAGTAACGGAAGGAGATGTCGTTATAAGTATTCAATATATAGGATACAAAACATATAACAAAGAAATTACTATAGGTAAAGGCAACTACAGAGTAAACTTAGGAAACATCTTGCTAGAAGAGGAAACAGAAGGCTTAGATGCTGTTACCGTTATAGCAGAAGTATCTTCTATTCAACAAAAGGTAGACAGGAAAGTAATAACTATTGGAAAAGATTTGGCTGCCACAGGAACTGCATCAGAGTTAATGGTTGGCATTCCATCTGTAAGTGTGGATGCTCAAACTGGAGATGTCAGTCTTAGGGGAAACCAAAACGTAAGAGTTATGGTAGATGGTAAATTATCTAATATCCCAACCTCCCAATTATTAAAACAAATTCCCTCAACGGCCATAAAATCCATAGAATTAATTACAAACCCTTCTGCAAAGTATAATCCTGAGGGCATGAGCGGTATTATTAATATTATTTTACACAAAAACACGATGGTAGGCTTTAATGGCGATATAAGTACGACACTATCTCATGAAGAAGAAGCAAAATTTAATAGCGCAATCAATTTAAATTATCGCACGGGCAAGTTTAATATATATACTAATTATAGTAATAACATTGCCAAAGGTATTAATAACGGCCATGTATTTAGGCCTGAGAACGATTCAGAGCAATTTTTTGAGTTCTTAACAAATAATAAATCACATTTATTTAAAGTCGGTATAGATATTTATATCAATGATAAAAACACGATTTCTTTATTCACTAATCAAAATGTTGCCAAGAACATTACCACAAGTAGTACTCAGGCCATTTTTAATAACAATAATGCCTTTAACCAAAGCCAAAGACTTATCGGTGATGACAAGAATAACACCTCTCAATATAATTTAGATTATAAGTTAGATTTTAAAAAAGAAGGGCATAATATCGAGCTAGAAGTCGATCATAATATCTATGATGGGAAAAACCCCATTGATTACATGGTCTTTTTAGGAAATCAACCTGATTACCAAGACTTCAATGAAACAGATAGAATAAGTACGACTGTTAATTTGGATTATGTAAATCCTTTATCTGATACTTCAAAATTGGAACTTGGGCTTCAAGCCAGATTATTCAACACGGATATTGATTTTGCTTCAACCGGGGAATCATATAATAATTCTGGTACCTTGGAGCCAACACCCAGTACAGTATTTGATTACACAAGAGATATTTATTCTGCCTATGCCACTTTTAGCAAAAAATTTGATAAATGGACTTACCAAGTAGGGGTACGTGCAGAAAGCGTTAATGTGGATGCCTTAGCTTTACAAACAGATGTAACCTCTAGTACCACAACACCTATTGCCTTTAATAATGATTATTTTGAAGTGTACCCTTCTGCCTTCCTTACTTATACGCCTTCAGAAAAAAATTCTTATCAGCTAAGTTATAGTCGTCGTGTAGATCGTCCAGGCATTGGTCAAGTAAACCCTATAAAAGAATGGAGCACGCCCCTTATTTCTTCATTTGGTAACCAATCCTTAGAGCCTCAGTTTACAAATTCTTTAGAATTAAATTACACAAGAAATTTAAAAGATCGTAAAGGGAGCATTACTGCAGGTGTATTTTATCGTGCTATTTCTGATGAAATCAATAGAGCTTTGTTTATTGACAGAAGTGATGTTAGTTCTGGTAGAATTATTTTAACTCACGATAACTTTGACGATACTTCTGCCTACGGTATAGAAGTGTCATCAAACTATCGTCCTACAAAATGGTGGAATATTAATGGTAGTTTTGATTTCTATTCCCAAACTCAAAAAGGTATTGCAGAGAGCCTGAATGCACCTATTGAAACAGCAACTGTAGATAACATTGTAACAGATATCGATGAAGTTGATAATGTCGCTTGGAACTTGAAAATGTTCAATAGCTTTAAAGCTAGTAAAAAAATAAGCTTAACGGCATTTGCTTTTTACAAAGGGCAGAATCAAAATATACAATTTAATATAGACCCCATGTTTTTTATCAACCTTGGTGCCAGAGTAAGCTTTGCTCAAGGAAAAGGTTCATTTAACTTAAATTTTAACGATGTATTTAATACCATGCATTTCTCTGGAGAAGGCTCCAAGCCTTATCAACAAGAGATTTTCTTTAACTGGGAAAGCCATACAGTTTCTGCCGGTTTATCCTATCGATTTGGTGGTGGAAAACACCGTGCAAAATCTCGTAAACGTCGCGATAAAAATGAAAAATCCGGAAGTGGAGGTTTCCTTTAAAAACATTTAATTGTCTTGCACTATAGTTGATGGTTAATATGTATGCAAGATTATTAAATAAGAACTCCCAAAGCAAATGCTTTGGGGGTTTGTTTTTCAATACTTTTCTTTTTTGTTTTTATTATCCCGATGTACAAAAAGTTTTTTTATAAAAAAAGCCAAGATGGGCTTTAGGTCTTTACTTTTCTACGGTTTTATAGCTACTAAGTCGAAATAAAATGGCATAGAATATTTAGAAATAAAAAATTGAAGTTCAAGGTAAAAAACGCAGGCATAGCTTAGTTACGGCGAGTATTTTTAACGAAGAAATTCGGTTTTTTACATTGATTTAGCTATACTATAGCCGCATCTGAAATTTCAACACGTTTTTGATTAAAAACTAAAAGTCGAGACGGGTTCAAATTCTACAAAAAAATATTTTTTAATAAATATTAATTTTTTATACAATAAATAAAAAAAACCAACGTTAGACGTATTATACAATCTAGCCAACAACGAAGAATATAATTATTTAGAGTTAGTCGTCTATTTACACAAAAAATTCGTGACAAAAGATTTGTATTATTAAAAAACTCGTAATTTTTATTTCGAGTTTTTTCTTTAAAATGGTTTAAACTTTTACAACTTGGCTAAAAAATGGTTGTTTTGTTCCCCGTATTTTAATTTCATCTTTTTTATTGTCCCTAGCCCTTGCTATGCGACTCAAAAAAGCTTTCATCTGGGCACAAATCCATCAATTTTCGTTTCTATCCAATACGTTAAAAAATGTTAAATATTAAAAACCCACACAATATTATAAGACTTTATCCGTCTAATACATATGATTCTTCACATTAGTGTTAGAGGTTGATTAATAGCTAGAAAAACCCGAAACTATTTAGGTTTCGGGTTTTTCGTACTTATGCTTTATTCATCCAAGAGCTCCAGATAAGTTACCATTTAATAATAGCACTAGCCCAGGTAAATCCGCTTCCAAAAGCAGCTAGCACGACGTGATCTCCAGCCTTTATTTTTCCTTCTTCCCAAGCTTCGGTCAAAGCGATAATAACGGATGCCGCTGTCGTATTACCATATTTCATAATATTATTAAATACCTGATCGTCTCTTAAAGCAAACTTCTTCTGGATAAATTGAGCTATTCGTAAATTGGCCTGATGCGGAATGAGCAAATCTATATCTTCCTTTTGTAAACCATTTTTCAAGAGGCCTTCCATGATCACTTCACTAAAGCGTACAACGGCATGCTTAAAAACAAAAGTGCCATCCATGTACGGAAAATAAGATATATCTTCCTCTTTAGACGCTAAAATCTCAGGTACCCAGTGCGCAATACTTGGTGAGGTAACCGTTAATTTATCGGCATATTTTCCTTCGCTATGTAAATGGGTAGACAAAATGCCTTTAGTATTATCTTCTTCTCTGGATAACAAACAAGCGCCTGCGCCATCACCAAAAATAACCGACACGCCTCGTCCTCTAGTAGTTTTATCTAACCCGTTACTATGATACTCTGCTCCTATAACAAGAATATTTTTGTACATACCAGTTTTAATAAATTGATCGGCAACAGATATGGCATATACAAATCCAGAACATTGATTTCTTACATCCAAGGCTCCCACGGTAGGCATGTCCAACATATCTTGTATTTGTACCCCACAACCAGGAAAATAATAATCTGGGCTTAAAGTGGCAAATACAATAAAATCAATGTCATCCTTTGTTAGCCCCGAACGTTCAATAGCAATTCTGGCTGCCTTTGCACCCATAATTGCAGAGGTGTCCTCTGTCCCTTTTTTAATCCACCTACGTTCCTTTATCCCTGTACGTTCTTGAATCCATGCATCATTAGTATCCATCAATTTAGACAAATCATCATTCGTCACGATGTTATCTGGAAGGTACTTTCCCAAACCTATTATTTTCGAATTATACATAATATCTTTTCTTAAAGCAATACAAAGTACAACAACTACCACTAAATTTCAAATCTCAAATCACATATTCCAAAATGCCAGAATAAATAAAAATTCCAAATTTAAAAAGTTAACCTAATTATTAGGGACTGTCGGTCTCAGTTTTTGGGTTTTGAAAATTCCTTTTTAGAAAAAGTTGTGTCAGTTTGTCACATTTTAAGTCTTGGTACTTTTTTTGACTAATGCATAAAGACATTAAATAAATATAAACAGTTTTCCGCCTACACGGAAAAGAAAAAATAACAATTCATTATGACAAAAGGAAATATTAATGTTTCGGTAGAGAATATCTTTCCTCTCATTAAAAAATTCTTGTACAGTGATCACGAAATCTTTTTACGTGAGCTAATTAGCAATGCTACAGATGCCACTCTAAAACTAAAGCATTTAACAAATGTTGGCGACGCTAAGGTTGAATATGGTAACCCACAAATTGAAGTTAAGATCGATAAAGATGGTAAAAAACTTCACATTATAGATCAAGGTTTAGGGATGACCGCTGATGAAGTTGAAAAATATATCAACCAGGTAGCATTTTCCGGTGCCGAAGAGTTTTTAGACAAATACAAGGATTCTGCTAAGGATTCTGGAATTATCGGGCATTTTGGTCTTGGTTTCTATTCTGCTTTTATGGTTGCTGAAAAAGTTGAGATTATCACAAAGTCTTATCAAGATGCTCCTGCAGCACATTGGACATGTGATGGCAGTCCAGAATTTACCCTTGAAGCTTCAGACAAAACAGATAGAGGTACAGAAATCATTCTACATATTGCAGAGGATTCTACAGAGTTTTTAGAAGAAGGACGTATTAAAGGCCTTCTTGAAAAGTACAACAAGTTTATGCCTATTCCAATTAAATTTGGAACTAAAGAGGTAAACGATCCAGACTTTACACCTAAAACCACAAAAGATAAAGACGGTAAAGAAACAACCGAACCCCATAAAAAAATAACTGTTGACAACATCATCAACAATCCTAACCCAGCATGGACCAAACAGCCAGCAGATTTAGAGGATCAAGATTATAAGGACTTTTACCGTGAATTGTATCCTATGCAATTTGAAGAGCCTTTATTCAACATTCACCTAAATGTAGATTATCCGTTCAATTTAACGGGAATTTTATACTTCCCCAAAATGTCTAACGACATGCAAATCCAGAAGGATAAAATTCAATTATATCAAAATCAGGTTTTTGTAACCGATAATGTTGAAGGTATTGTTCCTGAGTTTTTAACAATGCTTCGTGGTGTTATTGATTCTCCGGACATCCCGTTAAATGTATCGCGTTCTTATTTACAGGCCGATGGTGCTGTAAAAAAGATTTCGTCTTACATCACCAGAAAAGTAGCCGATAAGTTAAAATCACTGTTTAACAATAGTCGTGAAGATTTTGAAACGAAATGGGACGATATTAAAATCGTGATTGAATACGGTATGCTTTCCGAAGAAAAATTCTTTGAAAAAGCAGATGCTTTTGCATTGTATCCAACCGTTGATGGTACTTATTATACCTACGAAGAGCTATTCAATAAAATTAAAGCAAAACAAACCGATAAAGACGATAAATTAGTGATTCTTTACGCTTCAGATAAAGATGCACAGCACAGTTATATTGAATCTGCAAAAGCGAAAGGTTACGAAGTATTGTTGTTAGACTCTCCTATCGTATCGCATTTAATACAAAAACTGGAATCTACCAAAGAAAACATCACGTTTGCACGTGTTGATGGGGACCATATTGATAATTTAATCAAGAAAGAAGAAACCACCATTTCTAAATTAGATGAGGATCAGAAAAAGACTTTAGATGAGTTGTTAAAAGAAGTAATTCCTTCTGAAAAATTTATGGTACAACTAGAAGCTATGGATAGCGATGCCTCGCCGTTTATTATTACGCAACCGGAATTTATGCGTCGCATGAAAGAAATGCAAGCTACAGGTGGCGGTGGTATGTTTGGTATGGGTAACATGCCAGAAATGTACAATTTGATAGTTAACACCAACTCTGCATTGGTTGGCGAGATTTTAAACACCAAAACCAAAAAGAAACAAGAGCGTTTAATCAATCAAAGTTTAGATTTGGCACGTTTATCCCAAGGGCTTTTAAAAGGGGAAGCGTTAACGAACTTCATTAAGCGTAGTTACGAGATGATAAAATAAATTCCTGCGACCTGTGCTGAACTCGTTTCAGTAAGGCAGGAATTTCATGAGGTTATCTTAATCTCATAAAATTACTTTAAATTAATATAGATTTTAAAACCACTTTGTGAAAGCAGGGTGGTTTTTTGTTTAACACACATGTTAACTTTATAAAAATTCTCAAACCCGATCGCGCGGATTTGCACCTAAAATCCGTGCCCACTCCCCGATAGCGCGGATTTGCAATCCGTGCCCACTCACCACTTACCCCTAACCCCCCCGATAGCGCGGATTTGCAACGTGTCCACTTACCCCTAAAAAATATGCAACATAACAACATCAAGTTCACTATCTAAACTAGCATAATTCCTTGCTGAGCTAAAAACATAATCCTCTCGATCGCGCGGATTTGCAATCCGTGCCCACTCCCCTTAAAAAATATGCAACATAACAACATCTAGTTCACTATCTAAACTAGCATAATTCCTTGCTGAGCTAAAAACATAATCTTCCAGACCCGATCGCGCGGATTTGCAATCCGTGCCCACTCCCCCTTAAAAAATATGCAACATAACAACATCAAGTTCACTATCTAAACTAGCATAATTCCTTGCTGAGCTAAAAACATAATCCTCTCGATCGCGCGGATTTGCAATCCGTGCCCACTCCCTTAAAAAATATGCAACATAACAACATCAAGTTCACTATCTAAACTAGCATAATTCCTTGCTGAGCTAAAAACATAATCCTCTCGATCGCGCGGATTTGCAATCCGTGCCCACCCCCCCTTAAAAAATATGCAACATAACAACATCTAGTTCACTATCTAAACTGGCATAATTTCTTGCTGAGCTAAAAACATAATCTTCCGGATTCGAAACAATCTTATCCTTTACAGGATTGTTATGAATATAATCCAACTTCTGTTTTATAAATTTATTTGACGAGCATATTTCTGCATGGTAGCCATCTTGCCAGACCTTAAATTGCTGACTTCGCTTTAAATGTTCGCATGCCTTTTTGAAGTAATCCAACATCCATTCCCTTCTACTTTCTGGGTAATTGGCAATGGTGTCTACGATTTTTTTGGAAGTGAATTTCTTAAAATCCCGCATAATATTCGATAGCAAGAAACCTTCCTTTGCTTTGCAAAGCATATGGATATGGCTGGGCATTATACAATAGGCATAGAGTTCCAGACCTTTATACTTTTGGCAATACCTAATAGCATCTGTAATAACAAATTTTTGTTTTAATCTGGTAAACACATCTACCCAACCTACTGTAGTTATGGTTATAAAATAACCTGTGTCGGTCATTGTTGCTTTGTACTTTGTAGACATTCTCTGTTTTTTCTACAAAGTATAAAATTGTGAGCACATATAGTAGGGCACGGATTACAACCTTAAATCCGCGCTATCGGGTCTGCGCTCAGCATAAACTAAAGTCGAAATGCTAATAAAAACTAGAACTCCAATTGGTCTTCGACTTTAGCCTGTCTTGAGCGCCCGCCTGCCGGACGGGCAGAAAGACGAAAGGCTCTGACTGACATTACGGCCTTAACTTAATGATATTGACCTAGTGTGAGCAATAAAAAACCTTCTTTCATACCCAAAAATCCAGTGTAAAAATCACTCGATTATAAAATGGAATTAATAATTTAGTTTTTTATACAAAACCTGTTATTCATGGAAGAACTCACCTTAACAACTCCCGCTCTATTATTTTCGGCAATATCTTTAATCATGCTAGCTTACACCAATAGGTTTTTAGCTTATGCAGCTATAATACGGAACTTGCACGATAAATATCAAAAGGAAAAAGATTCTGTTTTAATAGCACAAATTAAAAATATAAAACACCGCTTATATTTAACCCGCTCTATGCAAATTTTTGGTATTACCAGTTTGCTATTTTGTGTACTCACTATGTTCTTAATTTACATACAACAGCATACTATTGCAGTTTGGGTATTTGGTTTAGCACTTATTTTATTAATACTTTCCTTAGCTTTTTTAATTTGGGAAATTCAAATTTCAGTTAAAGCTTTAGAGCATCATATTAATGATATTGAAAATAAATAAGCTAATTTTATTTACCCGCTAACATCCATCCATTTGGTGAAACAATAAAAAGTAAGCATTAACGGTTTTAAAGCTAATCTTGGTTAAAGACACCATTTTTAAACCTGCCGAAAAAGTATTCGACGCAACCATCGAACCCGAAAATTACTGGTTTTGAAAATCAGTGAATCGAAACTTATTCCCTATATAAAATCGTATACAAACACACTAGACACACCCGCAAATCAACTCACAAAAAAATTTTTTTAAACAAAAAAACACCCCTGACACACTATGACACAACCCCGTATAACTTTGCATATAAGTTTAACAATTAAATTAAAAAAATGAAAAATGCAATTAACTGGTTTGAAATTCCAGTAAAAGATTATGAGAGAGCCAAACAGTTTTACGTTACTGTTATTGGGACAGAAATTATTGACCACCCTATGCCAGAAGACCATATAAAGTATGGTGTCTTTGCTTACGATATGGAAAACAAAGGTGTTGGGGGTGCTATTATCCAGGGAAAAGGACAAAACCCAACAGCAGATGGTGCGACTATCTATTTAAATGGTGGAGACGACTTAAGTACGCCTCTTTCTAGAGTAGAGCCTAATGGTGGTAAAATACTCATGCCCAAAACAGATATCGACGAAAATGGGTTCATTGCTCAGTTCTTAGATACCGAAGGTAATCGAGTAGCATTACATTCTATGATGTAATACTAAACAGATCGCGAAAGTGGTATAAAATTTATTCAATCTAAAACAAATGCTGGTTATTAATTGAATTTATCATACTTTTCTTTTTAAAATAGAAAGTAAAAAGAAACGTTTTATCATAATAAACTCAATTCGTAAATGGTGTAAAGATAGTGGATTGCCAAGCGGTTCACTATCTTTGTTATTATGCCTCAATTATCAAGACTCATATCAATTCTAACCCTGTTAAAATCTAAACGCCTTTTAACAGCCAATGAACTTGCTAAAAAGTTTGAAGTGAGCGTAAGAACCATTTACAGAGACATTAGAAAACTGGAAGAAGCCGGTGTTCCAGTTACCACTATTGAAGGCAGGGGCTATTCCTTAATGGACGGCTACTCTGTTGCCCCCGTACAATTTACCGAGAAACAAGCCAACGCTTTAATCACGGCAGAACAATTAATAAATCAATCAAAAGACGCTTCATTTGTTGAAGATTTTAATGAAGCCCTGACCAAGATTAAATCTGTTTTCAGGACTTCTGTTCAGGAAAAAAGTGAATTATTACAAAGTAAAATTCATATTTTCAACCCCACTTACGAGAATATTTCCAGCAATGCCCTATCAGAAATACAACTAGCTATTACTAATTTTAATTATACGGAAATTAATTACTGTAAAGTAAACGAGACCCATGTTTCCTTTAGAAAAATAGAACCCTACGCCATATATTCTATCCAACACAAATGGATCCTTATTGCCTGGTGCCACTTACGACAAGATTATCGTGCTTTTAGGATAGACAGGATACAACATTTTAAAATTCTACAAGAAAAGTTTGAAGATCGAAAATTTGACCTTCAAGCTTATTTTCAGTCATGTCCCTACAATCAAAAATAAAATGTATGTTTAATATAATACCAATTAACAAATAAAATAACTGAATGTCCGTAATCATGCATAATGATATTTTGGTCATTCAGAACGAAGTGAAGAATCTGTTGATAATCAATGAGATCCCTCGTTGCCTCGGGATGACAAAATCAATATGTTTTTAGGTTTATGACATATTGCGGTCAATCAAAATATATAAAATAATCCTAATAATTCATTTTATGTTATTTTTACTTTAAAACAAAACACTTACATGAAAGTCCTTTCTACCAACATCGCCAAACCAACGACCATTATTTGGAACGGAAAAGAGCAAATGACAGGTATCTATAAAAAGCCAATAAGCAAACCTATTTACTTAGGAAAAGAAGGCGTAAAAGATGATGAAGTATCAGATAAAAAAGTACATGGTGGCATATTTAAGGCATGTTATATATTCTCTGAAGCGCATTACGCTTATTGGAAAAATCGGTATCCAAATTTAGATTGGGACTATGGCATGTTTGGAGAAAACCTCACTGTTTCGGGGTTAAACGAAAAAGAAATTTATATAGGCGATATTTATGAGGTCGGAGATGCTTTAGTACAAGTTACACAGCCCCGTGAACCTTGTTTTAAATTCGGTATTAAATTTGGAAACCAAAACGTGTTAAAAGAATTTATAGAATACGGTTTCCCAGGGACTTATGTGCGTGTTTTAAAAGAAGGATTCGTAAAAACCGGTGACACTTTTAAGCTTATTGAGCCAGCAAAAAATAGGGTAACCACGTGGCAGCTTTTTGATTTATTATTTTCAAAAAACAAAAATGAAGCCTTAATTAAGTTAGCTATAGCCAATGAAGCTTTACCATTAAGAAAACGAGAGAAAATAAAAAAACTCATAAAATAGCAGCGTTGGATTTTGATGTATCTTTGTGGCATAAAATTTAAACATGTCATTTAAAGACTTACAATTAAACAAGCCTATTTTAAGAGCTATTGCAGAAACTGGTTATGAAGAACCAACGCTTGTTCAAGAAAAAACAATCCCTTTAGTTTTAGATAAAAAAGATATTATTGTCTCTGCTCAAACAGGCACAGGGAAAACGGCTTCTTTTGCTTTACCTATTTTACAGTTGTTGTTTGATAGGCAAGATGCCTCAAAAAAAGGAAAAAAAATCCGTGCTTTAATTATAAGCCCAACTCGCGAGTTAGCTATACAAATTGGAGAAAACTTTAAAAACTATAGTACTTATACTAATTTAAGAAGCACTGTAGTTTATGGAGGTACTTCTATCGAACCTCAAATAGATATCCTTAAAAAAGGGGTAGATATATTAATTGCAACGCCTGGCCGTTTACTCGACTTACACAAACAAGACATTGCAAATCTAGACTATGTAGAAACCTTAGTATTAGATGAAGCCGATTTAATGCTGGATATGGGTTTTATTGATGATGTAAAAAAAATTGAACGTCTTTGCACCAAAGAAAAACAAATTTTATTATTCTCTGCTACCATACCTTATAAAGTAGAACAATTAGCGAATACCATTTTAAAAGCACCAGAACGTATTGAAGTAGCTCCAAACGCTTCAACTTCAAAAAATGTTAATCAGGTTCTTTATTATGTACCAAAACGCAACAAAATTGAATTGTGTCTGCACTTGCTAAGAAACACTATAAAAGGGAGCATCCTTATTTTTAGACGGACGAAGTTTGGGGTTGAAAAATTAGAACAAACATTATTAAAAAATGGTTATAAGGTCGATAGCATTCACGGGGATAAAAATCAGAATTTAAGACAAGAAGCCTTAAAAAATTTCAAATCAAACAACGTTAATATTTTAATTGCGACCGATGTTGCTGCACGTGGTATTGACATTCATAGTTTAGATGCTGTTATAAATTTCGATTTACCCAACATACCAGAAACCTATGTGCATAGAATAGGGCGAACAGCCAGGGCCGGAAATACAGGTACCTCTTACTCATTTTGTTCTGCAGACGAGAAAAATTATGTAAAAACAATTCAGCAGCTTATTCAGGTTCAAATAGACGTTATTGAAGACCACCCCTACCCTTTAGACCCAAAAGCAAAGCCAATTATCCACAAATCTAAAAAAACAGGTAGCAAGTATAAAAAGGGCCGTAAAAGCGAAGCTTCCAAAAAGAAAAAGAAACGTTGGTACTAATTTGTCTAAAATTCTGTTATATAATATATACCTTTCGCAAAAATAAGGTCAAAACAGTTCTGTTATAAAATGTGATATAAAGAACTCATTTAAACTTTTAGAATTATAGCGGAAATCAGTCATTTTTCATATAGATAAAGTCTTTTTTCGCTACGGTATTCGAAAAAGGCGAAATATAGATGAAAAATGGGCGATTCCTGCCTGACGGCGAGGCAGGTTTTAGCCAATTGATAAACTTTAAATGAGTTAAAAGATAGCTTGAATTAGTTTTTGCTAGTTCTAAGCATAAAAATCAATCATGCACAGCCATTGCCTATCATTTATACCAAAACCCTACCAGCTGGCAGGAAGCCGAGCACCTGTTTTATAATGCTGGGACAGTGAAGATAAATGAATTATTATGTCATATTTTATAATAGAAATGGTATAAAGTTGACTTTATAATTTTATGAAGATATCTCTCAATTAAGATAAATGAATTTTACAAACCCATTAGTTTACGGTATTCCTTGCTTTTTAGGGCTTATTTTAGTCGAACTTACCTATAGCAAAACACACAAGAAGCATCAAGATCTATACAAGTGGAAAGATTTGATGTCGAGTCTAACCATGGGCATTGGATCCGTAGTTTTAGCGCCCCTAATCAAAACTGTTTCTGCTATTATAATTTTTAATTATTTATATGAATTGTGCAACCCAATAATTGATGGTGTACGCACAAATATTATGGGTTGGCAATCTTTTGGCTACACCTGGCCCATTTGGTTGATTTGTCAATTTTTAGATGATTTCACATATTATTGGTTCCATAGACAAAATCATATGGTACGCTTTTTATGGGCTGCACATATAGTGCATCATTCTTCTGAAAATTTTAATCTGGGAACCGCTGTTCGTAATGGATGGTTTACCATCCTCTACAAACCCCTATTTTATATGTGGTTACCAGCTATTGGCTTCCCTCCAGAAATGGTCATCGTTTGCTTAGGGGTAGAAGCTCTTTGGCAATTTCAATTGCATACTGCATATATTCCAAAAATGGGGATTATCGAAAAAGTATTTAATACCCACACCATGCATCAAGTGCATCATGCCAAAAACTTAGAGTATATGGATAAAAATCATGGTGGGTTTTTAAATATATTTGATAAATTATTTGGTACATGGAAAGAATTAGATGATGATATTGATATCGCCTATGGCGTTACCAAACCACCAAATTCCCATAACCCTTTGATTATACTAACCCATGAATACAAAGATATTTGGAATGACATGAAAAAAACCTCCAATTTATATTATAAGTTTATGTATGCCTTTGGACCTCCAGGATGGAGTCATGATGGAAGTACATTAACAATCAAACAAATGAGAAAGCAACAAAAGCTGGAAAAGCAAGCTACAAAAAATGAACTAATTCCTTCTACGACTTAAATTATGAGTACTATTCAAAAAATCATAGATCAGTTAGAATTACAAGCACACCCCGAAGGTGGTTATTTTAAAGAAGTTTATAGAAGCGAAGGGACTATTAACAAAGAAAACCTTGGGGAAGACTTTTCTGGACAACGAAACTACGCTACGTCCATTTACTTTCTTTTAACGTCTGAATCTTTTTCTGCGTTCCATAGAATCAAGCAAGATGAAATTTGGCATTTTTATAAAGGGGCCCCTATAAAACTTCATATAATTTCTAATGTCGGCATCTATTCTAATGTTATTATAGGAAATGATATAGAAAAAAAACAAAACCCCCAATTTGTAGTAAAAGCCAAAGATTGGTTCGCTGCAGAAGTTCTTGATAAAAACTCATATACTTTAGTAGGATGTACGGTCTCTCCCGGTTTCGATTTTAATGACTTTGAACTTCCTAAAAGAGACATGCTAATTTCGAAGTTTCCAGAACATAAAGATTTAATTACCGCTTTTACAAGATTTTAATTCTGTAGTCTCCGGTTAAAATGATTCTTTAAAAAAAACACCTGTACACATAACATCAACCCAAAAAGTACGATTGCATAAGTAAGCGTATTTGGTACCGAAAACCCTGATATTAAATTTACTACTTTATTATTAGATAACAAGCTCAAATCTAAAGAGCCAAACCAGCTTATTGATTTTTCCTGAATACCAAAAAACATGCATGCCATTAGAGTTAAAAATACTACCGAAATAACAACCCATCCTGTTTTAGATATTAAAGGTTTATATACCGTCATACTACGATGCTCCTTAACTTGGGACATTACCGAAGCAGTAAAATTAAAAGACGGACTCTCTAAATGAGCATCTTTAATTACTTTTTTAGTTATGTTATCTAAATATTTATCTGCGTTCTCGTTCATAATGTCCAATTATTTCTGGCCCTAATCGCTTTCTTAAAATAGTTGCCAACTTTTTTCTACTTCTAAACAATTTAACTTTCACATTATTGGGTGTTAAGTCCATCGTTTTGGAAATCTCTTCTAAAGACTGATCTTCGTAATAATATAAAGTTAGCAAAAAACTATCATCATTTGGCAATAAAGTTATACATTCTTGAATAGATTGTTCTCGTTCTTTATGCTCTAAATGATCCAAAGCATCATCAATCATTTTTACTTGATGCTCTGTAAACTCATCAATGGCTACATCATTAAAATATTTTTTGTTCTTTTTTAACCTATCCAAACTCGTATTATAGGCAATTTTATAAATCCAAGTCGAAAACTTAGAATCGCCTTTAAACTTATTTAACGATTTATATGCTTTTATAAAGGTATCCTGAGCTACTTCTTCGGCTTCTTCCCTATTCTTAAGCATACGCAGTGTTAAAGTAAATACCAAATTCTTGTAACGTTCCACCAATACTTCAAAAGCATTCGTGTCGCCATCAATAATTAGATTGATATAATGTTGGTCGTTGGTGGTCATTTTAAGGTAAGACGGCTATATACCTTTTAAGGTTACACTAGGCACCCATTTAAATTTTTATAATGGGCAAAAATGGTTCTTTTGCCCCCTCTTTTGTCTTTATATCAGTTCCGTGGCGATGCTATGCAATAAATAAAAACCTTCAATCGGGCACAAAATGTCTAATTTTCGCTATACCCCTAAAAGTTTAAGCCCATTCCATAATAAAATATTTTTAAAAAAGTGTAACCCAAATTAAGAACACGTCGTCATAAGTTATGAACAGTTTAAAATTAATCAATTAAAAACAAACAATTATGGGATCAGAGTTAATTATAGTACCAATTATATTTGGTGCAATCTTCGGAGTATTTTATTTATATTTTTCGACACGTAACAAAGAGCGTTTAGCACTTATAGAAAAAGGAGCAGATGCTGCTATTTTTGTTAAAGGGAAAAGTAAAAGTTATACAGCCCCTATTTGGAAAGTATTAATATTAAACCTATCCCTATTGTTAATGGGAATAGGCCTAGGGACATTCATTGCTTCTGTTCTAGAGCAATATACAACCATAGAAGAAGCCCCTTTATATGTAGGTAGTATTTTCTTAATGGCCGGTACTGGTTTATTTTTAGGTTTTAATATGACAAAAAACCTGGATAAAGAATAGTATTATAAATTCATCAATCAAAAAATCAAGAGGCTATCTAAAAAGCACTTGAACATCTGTTCGAGCACAGTCGAGAACTTTTCAATACCTTTTTGGGCAGTCTCTTTTTATTTAATGGGGAAATCAAAATAAGTCTTAGGATAAGGCTCTCCTCGTAATGTAAAATGCCACCATTCTTTAGGGTAGTTCCTAAAACCATGTTTAAGCATAATAGTTTGTAGTAATTGCCTATTGGCCTTCTGTTTATTGGTAATCTTTTCATAATTGACCCAAGATTGCGGTCCAAAAAAATCGTAAGGACTTCCCATATCCAAGACTTTGCCCGTATTGGCATCAATGATGGTTAAATCTATTGTGCTCCCCCTACTATGCCCAGATCTAGAAGCTATATATTGTTCTTTAAACAAATATTTCTTTTTTATATCGGGGTAAAACAGGTGCTTAGTTATGGTATCGTTTAAATCTTTAGCCCAAATAATAAAATGATTTACAGCTCGTTGCGGCCTGTAGCCATCATAAACTTTTAAGCACAAATTCTGTTCTTGCAACTCTTCATGTACCAATTTTAACCTATCTGCTGTTTCTTTTGTCAATATGAGTTTATTAGATTCGTAACCTTCAATTGGTTTTCCTACAAAATTATTTGAAGTATAATATCTCAATTCCACATCCAAATCTGGAATAATATCATGAACATATACAAACCCTTCTTCTAATTGCCCAAAAGAAAAAGCATAATAGAACATGATTAAAAGTGTAAAAAATCTTCTCATAATTTAAGCTATAAGCTAATGTAAATAAATTATCGATGTATTAAAAATTGAGCACAAAAAAACCGAGTTCCCTCAAACTCGGTTTTCCTTCAATTTGCTTTTTTTATTATGAAGCTAGATTTAGGGTCTCTATATCATACCACATAATGCAAATATTAATTAATTAATCCATTGAACTAAAAAGTGTGTTATTTAGTACACTTCAAAAGTAAAATTTATAATTCATTCCAAGCGACAAAACACTAATAAAATCGATTAAATGCACTAAATTTTAACATTTAAAGATGAAAATATTATAAATAACGACGAAATACACACCTTAATCTTCAAACATTAATATAAGAACAGGTCTTATGAAATAAAAAAAGCATCCTAAAAAGGATGCTTTTTTACTAACTAACTAACTAACCAAAAATATGAATTACATTTGAAGTTTAAAGTAACCACTCAATAAACTTTTAATTAAATATAATTATTTCATATACATCAACATCCGTGCCAAACTCAAATAAATTCTTTTTAAATTTTAAATATATTGTATTTTTTTACTTTTAAACTTATTTTATGGATAATCAACCTCTTTTTACCAATGACACCATTACTTTTGGATTACTAATGCTTATGCTAGCATTGGTTTTTTACACTTCTTCAATTAAAAAAGGGTTTTGGGCTAAATTTTATAACATAGTACCTGCACTCTTAATGTGCTATTTACTTCCAGCTGTTTTAAATTCACTAGGGCTCATTTCACCAAATGCATCAAAAGTCTACAACATTTCCAAAGACTATTTATTACCAGCGGCATTGGTTTTAATGACACTAAGTTTAGACTTAAAATCTGTATTCAACTTAGGTCCCAAAGCATTAATAATGTTTATTACAGGAACTATAGGAATTGTTATTGGTGGGCCAATTGCTATACTTTTAGTGTCCATAGTAAGCCCTGAAACTGTTGGAGGTGCTGGCCCTGATGCTGTCTGGCGTGGACTTTCTACTTTAGCAGGAAGCTGGATTGGCGGTGGCGCAAATCAAACAGCCATGTATGAAATATTTAAATATAATCCAGAAAAATATGGCGCTATGATTCTTGTGGATATTGTTGTAGCTCAAATATGGATGGCCGTTTTACTATTTGGGATAGGACAAAAAGATAAAATAGACAAATGGCTTAAAGCCGATAACACCGCTATTGAAAAACTGAAGCAAAAAGTTATTAGTTATGAAAAAAGCGTTTCCAAAACGCCTAATCTAACAGATTATATGATTATGTTTGGAATTGCTTTTACTATAGTTGCAATAGCTCACTTTGGATCAAATAAAATTTCTACTTTCTTAACTACTAATTTTGAGGTTTTTAATGATAAAACATCTGCCTTAGCTTCTTTTACCTCTACTTTCTTTTGGATGATTACCATTGCAACCGTTATAGGAATTATTTTATCGTTTACAAAAGCAAAAAAATACGAAGGAGCTGGAGCTAGCAAATTAGGAAGTGTCTTTATTTACGTTTTAGTTGCAAGTATTGGTATGAAAATGGATATAGGATCTATCTTTGAAAACCCTGGATTACTAATAGTAGGACTTATTTGGATGGCCATACACGTACTTCTACTCATTATTATTGCAAAAATTATTAAAGCCCCCTATTTCTTTTTAGCTGTTGGCAGTAAAGCAAATGTCGGTGGAGCTGCATCTGCGCCCGTTGTTGCTGCGGCCTTTCATCCATCATTGGCAACAGTTGGGGTATTACTAGCTGTTGTGGGATATGCCATTGGTACATTTTCTGCCTTGCTCTGTGCGACTCTAATGGAATTAGCTTCAGTTGCTGGTTAGTTTTAAATAATATTTTTAGATATTTGCGCTCTCAAATTAATTTTAAAATGAAAAGATTCTCATTCTTAATTTTTGTTTTTTTAATAATCTCCTGTAATGAAAAACAGCATGATTTAACAGTTAAAGGAACTATTAAAGATTTAAAAAAAGGAACTATTTACCTTAAAAAAATTAAAGATACAGTTTTAGTAACTGTCGATTCTTTAGTTGTAAATGGTAATCCTCAATTCGAGTTGCATTCTAATTTAGAATCCCCAGAAATATTCTTTCTGGATCTAGACAAAAATAGTTTAGAGAAAGATAGAATTACTTTTTTTGCAGATAAAGGCATCACAGAGATCAATACCACGTTAAAAAACTTTGTTTTTGATGCAAAAATTAACGGTTCCGCTCAACAAAAAACGTTAGAAAAATACAAAGCTATGATATCTAAAATGAACAATAGAAATTTGGATATCATAAAGGAGCATTTTGAAGCTCAAAAAAACAAAGACACAGCAAAAATCAACACGCTTAAAAAAGAGTCGGATAATGTATTAAAAAGAAAATACCTATATACCGTAAATTTTGCATTAAATAACAAGGATAGCGAAGTAGCTCCTTATCTTGCCCTTTCAGAAGTTTATAACGCCAGAGTTCATTTATTAGATACTATAAATAATAGCTTAACACCAAAAGTTAAAAATTCTAAGTATGGCAAAGAACTACAATTGTTTATTGATAAAATAAAAGCTTCTGGAAAACAAAATTGAAACAACTCAAATAAAGGTGTCAAACCTGAGATCCCGCTGAAAAAAAGGGGTTAGCCTGCCACGACTAAGATGTGCCCTACCATCTATTTTGAATACATGGCTTCGCAACTTTTCCCACGCAATAAGCGGGTACTAATAAAACACAGCCATTTTTCACATAGTCAAAAAATAAAATATTAGTTTTTGGTGAATATTAAGAACATAAAAATACCATAAGCTACCACTAAAAAGAACCCTTTTCTTCTACTTATTTGCAATTTCCTTGGCAAAAAGATTATTGGTATTAAAATAAAGCTAAAGCCCAACATCCAAAAAATATCATGAGACAATATTTGAGGTTCGGTAATCCCAATAGGTTTTATCATGGCCGTTAAACCTAAAACCGATGTTATATTAAAAATGTTAGATCCTATTAAGTTTCCTAACGAAATGGCTTTTTCTTGCTTGGCAGCCGCAATAACAGATGCTGCTAATTCTGGCACACTAGTACCTATGGCGATTAAAGATACCCCAATTACAGCTTCGCTAACCCCAACAGAACGAGCAATTTCTTTCGACCCTTCTACTAACCATTCGCTTCCAAAATATAAAGCTACCGCTCCAATAGCTAACCAAATAAATATTTTAAAACTCGAAACGACCGCTAAAGCTTCATCGACCTCCTCTATATTTGTGTCTTTCCTTCCTTTTTTAATCAATATATATAAAAAGATAACAAGACCAATAAATAAAATGCCACCTTCTATAGCCGTAAGGACATGATCATTTTTAAGAAAATAATATAGAGCTATTGAGAAAATCATCATAACTGGCCAATTAAGCTTGTAAAATGACTTATCGACCACTATAACACCAATCATAGCAGTAACACCTAGCACCAAACCGATATTGGCAATATTAGAGCCTACTACATTATTAATGGCTATAGCTGGCGATCCTGATAATGCAGCTTGCAAACTTACTAATAGTTCTGGTGCTGAAGTAGCAAAAGATACTACCGTCATACCAATGACCATTTTAGAGATACTAAACTTAAATGATAATGCGACCGACGAACGTACTAGAAACTCACCTCCTATTACCAACAATGCAAAACCAAGGACCACCCAAAGTATACTCATAAAAATATTTTTTTGCGAAGATAGTATAAATGAAAAGTTGAAAGGATAAAAGTGATTTTTTTTAGTTGAAAACTTAAAATTTAGTTAAATAACTATATTTTTAGTTTTATAACTATAAAAATAGTTGTATGTTTGTAATGTGGTTAGGATAAAATATTTTGTTCAAACTCTTTTAACCTGTTGAAAATTTCTGTGCATGAAAATCAGGTTGCCAAAGCCCAATACCTATAAAACGTAGTGTAACAACAAAAAATGGAAAAAACTAGTCAGTAATGGAAAAATTAACAAACAAAGAAGAGGAGATCATGCATATTTTATGGAAGCTAGAAAAGGCTTTTGTTAAAGATGTATTAGCTGAAATTAAAGATGACAAACCACATTATAACACACTTTCTACTATTATTAGGAATTTAGAGGATAAAGGTTATGTTGCTTATAACGCCTATGGCAAGACCCACCAATACTATCCTGTTGTTAGCAAAGAGGATTACAAGAAAAAATTTATGAGTGCGGCCATAGGCCATTATTTTAATAATTCTTATAAAAATATGGTGTCCTTTTTTGCCAAGGAAGAAAAAATTAGTGTAGAGGAGCTTAAAGAGATTATAGCTCTCATTGAAAAAAACAACTAGCCATGGAATATTTATTAAAGGCCAGTGCCGTATCCATTATTTTTTATTTTACCTACAAAGTTTTTTTGCAACGTGACACCTTTTTCGGGTTTAACAGAGGGTTCCTTTTGTTGGGTTTAATAACTTCTTTTATTATTCCTTTTTTAGTAATTCCCATATATATCGAATACACGCCTACTTTACTAACAAATTATAATTTTAGCGAGGGTATTGCACTCGAAAGCACAGAAGCACCTTTTAGTGCTATAGACTATCTTCCTTTAGTCTATGTAACAGGTGTTCTTTTCTTTTCCTGCCGTTTTATTATGCAATTGGTCTCATTAGCTAAATTAATTTTTAAAAATAAAAGTGAAAAGAAAAATGGTTTTTCATTTATAAAAATCGATACTAATATTTCGCCATTTTCATTTTTTAATTGGGTTGTTTATAATCCGAACCAATTTAACAAAACTGAGTTAGATCAGATTATTGCACACGAAAAAGTACATGTACATCAATACCATTCTATAGATATCCTATTAACACAGCTTACTTGTATTGTGCTATGGTTTAATCCACTTATCTGGTTCTACATCAAAAATGTAAAACAAAATTTAGAGTTTATAGCAGATCAAAAAGCACAACATAAATTTAACTGCAAAAAAAGTTATCAAACCACATTGCTAAAAACAAGTATGCCTTCTCATCAAATGGCATTAACCAATAATTTTTACAATTCATTAATCAAAAAACGAATCGTTATGTTACACAAATCAAAATCAAAAAAATGCAACCTGTTTAAATATGCTTTAGTACTGCCCTTGCTTGCTGTGTTCCTGATGGGTTTTAATACTAAGGAAATTTATGTGGCCAAAACAGAAGATAAGACCGAAAACCGTCATAAAATATTACAAACGTTAATAATCAATAAAAATTTTACAGAAAACAATTTTGAAGAACTAAAAAAACAATTGAAGTTAAACAACGTCTCTTTACTAATTGACAATGTTGCAAGAAACAGTAATAACGTAATAATTAAGTTGACTATAAAAGTAGAAAATGAACAAGGAAGTGCTGGTGCAACATGGGAAAATGAAAACAAACCTATTCCTGATATTGAAGTGGGAAAAAATAAAAACGGAAAAGTATTTGCAAGAACGGTTTTTAGCTCTGTTGACAAAAAGTCCCCACTTTTAAAAAACCTGAAATTACCCCACTTAAATCCTAAAAATAAAGTAAAACAAATACCTACAAAACTTAACACAGATATCCAAGAAATAGTAACATTTAAAGTGTTAATAACCAAAGATTTTACAGATGCCGATTTTAAAAGCACAATTAAACAAGCTAAGGATAATGGTACAACTTTAAAGTTCAATAAAATAAAACGTAACTCAAATGGTGAGATTACCAGTATCGCTGCTTCTTTTAAAAACAGTAAAGGCTCAGGGAATTTTAATTTAAACGGTAACACACCCATAAAAACATTTGCATATTACCAAAACGATGAAGGTTTTGGTTTCGGTACCGAAATAGAAAATAAGGTTGTAAAAGGAAGGCTTCTATCTAACACAAAGGCGGTTATTGACCGCGAAAACAATAAAAACAAAAAATCAAGTGTTTTTTTAGTTAAAGAAGATACCTTGTATATAATTAACAATTCAAAAGCTCATTCAATTTCAAAAAGCATTTCCCCAAAATTCCACCAAGGCAACAAAACTATTTCGGCAGATAGTATTTATTTTGGTATAAAGAAATCAAATTTAGAATCTACTTCTAGCACATATACAGATTCTACCAAAACTATAAAAAGTAAATTTGTTACTGGTTATGGCAATAACGAAAATGCCAACCCTCTTTATATCTTAGATGGCAAACAGATTTCTAAAGAAGACATGAAAGTTATTAATCCAAACAATATCCATTCTTTATCAGTTTTAAAAGATAAATCCAGCACCGCTTTATATGGAGATAAGGCTAAAGACGGGGTGGTAATCATAACAACTAAAAATGATTTGAAAACTGAATTTAAAGTCGGAACACCTTTAAATTCAAATAAGACCTACACCTTTGAAATGAATAATGCGAACAAGAGAACCGAGGGGTCCATCGATGAAAAAACTGGGAGCATCACCTTGAATGGACACGCTAAACTTAACATTAAAGAAAGTGATATCGGGTTAATATTTGTTGACGGAAAAAAATCTACTTTAAAAAAAGTAGAAAAACTTCCTGCCGAACACATAGAAAGCATAATTGTTTTAAAAGGTGAAAAAGCAATAGAAAAATATAGAGACAAAGGAAAAAATGGCGTTGTAGAAATTACGACTAAAAAAGAGTAAAAAACGATACCAAACTATGGAAATTTAAGACACTCAATACTGGGTGTCTTTTTTTGTTCTTTAATATTTTAAAAAGATGAAACTGGCAAAAAGTATCTTTTTTTAAATAAATAGCCCCTTGGTAATAAAAAAAGCACCCAAAATACCTCTACAATTATTTCATTTAAAAACAAAAAACCACATTTTTAATTACAAAATAAAACTTTATTAAAGAAAGTCACTCAAAAACAGCAATCAATTACATTTTTTCACTTACAATTTCGTATTCAATTTCATCAATTTTCATAAAAACGTTTGGTAAACATATTGGTAAATATATATCTTCAAAAAACATTGATATAATAAACCTATTTAATAACCTTTAAAACCTAAAAATATGATAACACTTGCCAAACTTATAATTGATGTTGTACTAATTATCATCTCAATTATATAAATTTCACTAAATGTAAAACTTAGTCTAGAATAAGTTTTACTATTTTTATAAAATGCAAAAGCAAGTATTTAAATTTTTAGCGAAGGTTAATAAAATAATTTTACCCAGTTATTCTAAACAACGATTGGATTTAGCAAAAGCAAATAAGCTACAAATGGCCATTATTGGTTGGAGATGGTTTGTTACTAAAAATGCTTTAGATTGATTTCATTTATGGATTGGTTTATATGGAAGTGGCTTAAACTTTTTTTAATTGATCTTCTTTTTGCCTCTTGTAATAATAAAGTATAGCCATTAGCTCCTTTTATTTTCTTTATTAAAAATCAACACCTTATCCTCCAAGTACACTATTATTGTTATGCACTTCAATCGTTCTAAAGGTTAAATTTATTCTGGGCATATCTATTAATCTGGTTGGAGGCAATCGGTGCAACCAATGAATTTGCGTGGTATCTTTCATGACCAATAAACTACCATGCTCTAATATTAAGCTTACTTTTTCTTTGCTTTTTTTATGCTTAAAAGCAAATTTTCTTTCTGCCCCTAAACTCAAAGATGCGATAGCACCGTGCTTTTTTAAATCCTTTTCACCATCACTATGCCAGGCCATCCCTTCGCCTCCATGATGATAAAGATTTAGCAAACAAGAGTTAAAGGTTTCTCCTGTTCTGCATTCAACCATGGTTTTTAAATCCCGCAATGCCTTGGTCCAATTCAATGCAAGCTTCGTGGTTTTGGAATAGGTATATTCAAAAGGTTTTTCGCCATACCAAGCCACTTTGCGCTTGGTTATTATTTTTTTACCAAAGATAATGGCTTCATCATGTTTCCATTCAATAGTATTTAGCAACGTATTAAAAAAATAAGTTGCTTCCTGCTCTTCTAATAATTTACCATAATAATTTACTGTTCCATCCTTAGGAAGCAGATTTTTTGTTGCGTCTATTTCCATATCAAACAACGTCATTTTTCCATTTTTTATATGCCGCCTTCATACAATGTCCACAGGGACGAAAATTATTTTTTAATGCCTCTTCTTCAGTCGAAAAGAACACACGGTTCTCTCGTTTCATTCGCTTGCCCGATTTACAATTCAAATGGCCATAAATCTTCAAATGCTTATGGCCTCCAAAAAGAATTTGCTTCGTTTTTATTTTTGCTCTTAAAACGGTGTCCAAAATATCTTTATGCTTTATCATTACTAACTTATGGCATCGTGAAAAATAATGCCTATAGTATGTCTTTCTCCACTATGTAATTCGCTTACACCATGCTTCATATTGACCCTGTAATAACCTTTTGCACCTTTTACCGGTCTAAAATTGGTAGTAAAAATAAGCATATCCCCTTTTTTTGGTTGCAGTACAGTAACTTTAGATTGCGCCCTTGGTATTTGTTGCGTAAGCACAAATTCCCCGCCCTTAAAATCGACATCTGGCTCATTCAAAAACAAAACCGTTTGAAGCGGAAAATAAACATCCCCATATAAATCCTGGTGCAAGGTATTAAAACCTCCTTTTCCATATTTTAAGATCAGGGCGGTTGGTTTTAGTTGGTTATTATCGCGGCATTGTTGCTGTAACTCGTTAAATGCTATTGGAAATTGTTTGTCAATTTTTAAAGCTTTCATCCATAGGTTGGCTATTGGCACTAACTTAGGATAAATATGTTCCCGTAAAGTTTGAATTGTTCTCGGTAGTGGGTAATCAAAATATTTATATTCGCCCAAACCAAAACGATAACGTTCCATCACAACTGTTTTTCGATAGCCCTTTGGGTTTTTATACAAGTTTTTCAACACTTCACATAAAATACCCGAAAGGAATTTTGGAACCACAGCATATCCTTTTTCGTGCATATCTGCATCTATTTTATTCCAATCAATGGCTTCTATATTTGAAACTAAACCTTCCATACTATATGTCCATTTTAGCAGCTTCCCAACCAATGATCGCAGATTTTCGAGTATTTCCCCACATATAACCTCCAATACCCCCTGTTGACCTAATAACACGGTGGCAAGGAATTATAAAGGCTACGGGATTGCTTCCAATGGCCGTCCCTATAGCTCTTGAAGCTTTGGGCTTATCGATCATTTTTGCAATGGAGCCATACGTAGATAGATTTCCCATTGGAATTTTTAAAAGTGCCTCCCATACTTTTAATTGAAACGGTGTTCCATTTAAATGTAATTTTATTTGATTGAGTTTACTCCAATCGTTTTGAAAGATAAACAACGCATTTTGTTGCGCAATATCAACAACCTGATTGTAATTAGCATTTGGGAAACGGCTATTTAACCTTGACAATGCTTCCCTTTTATCTTCGAAGAAAGCCATATGACAAATACCTTTTGAAGTGGATGCCACAATAATATGTCCAAAAGGGCTTTCGGCAAAACTATAGTTTATATCAAGGTTTTCTCCTCCTTTTTTAAATTCACCAGGAGTCATCCCTTCAATATTTATAAACAGATCATGCAAACGACTTGTTCCAGAAAAACCAGTTTGGTGGGCGGTATCAGATAATGTGGCCTGCTTGTCCTTTAATAATTGCTTGGCATATTCAATACTAATATACTGCATAAACTTTTTCGGACTCACGCCTGCCCAATCTGTAAACAAACGTTGGAAATGGTGCGGGCTTAAATGTACACTTTCCGCAATATTGTTTAAAGAAGGTTGTTCTTTAAAGTTTTTTCTAATGTAATCAATTGCTTTAGCAATTCGATTATAATTAATTTTTTCTTGATCTGCCATTTCCTTGAATTTTATGGTACAAAAGTACCCCTCTTTAAAAGACTATAAAACCCGATTCTTGCTAAACACTCGGCCATTTGTATTCTCTTATTGAACTCATTTATAGAAAATCGGTTATGATTTTAAACAGCCTAATAAAATTACCTATCGTTATTACATGATGTAATTTTTAATCTTGAATTGTTCTTCAAACCCCAGTTTAAGATATAAATTCTTTCCCATATTTGATGCTTGTAGGGTTATATATTCACTATTCATTTTAATTGATTCATTTATTAAAAGTTTCATGATATCTTCTGCATAACCCTGTCTTCTTTGTTCTGGTATGACACCAACAGAATGAATTCCCGAAACCTTGTTTGTGTTAAACAAAACCCCCGTTCCTACAGCTTCATTATAGTGATAGGCTATATAATAATGAATGTACTGATATGATGCGTTCAATAATTTGGGGTTAATGAAATACCCAAAAGACTTTTCGAATAAAACAGACCATAATTCAAACGCTTTCTTAGTAGTGATTTTTATCAATTTTAAGTTTCCCAATTCAGCAAATACCTTATCTGCTTTTAATGACATCCCTATTTGTTCAAATTTAAGATGAAAGCCATTTTCCTCAAGTAGTTTGAACGAATCGCTATGATAAATATCCCAATAAGGCAGCACTAAACCAGAAGCCAAAAAATTCAATTTATCTTTTGCATCAGCTACCTGATCTTGGTCTATTTCTTCATTAAACCATAATCTATTGGGCCATTCGGAATTTTCAACGAAGCTATATTCGAAATCTTTTTCCTTGAAATAAGCATGAAACGGCTCACTTACGGTCTGCCAAAGTGAAGTTAAGTTCTCTATATTTGATTTTATACTGTTCATTTAAAATTAATTAACGTGATTCCCAAAACCATTGACAGCATCCCTAAAATTCTTTTTACTGTTATTGGTTCTATAGGCAAATTTAACCAACCATAATTACCTGCAATTACTGCAAAAATCAATTGTCCGCAAAGACCAAGGGAGATCATGGTTGAAATTCCTAGCTTAGGAATGGTATAGTAGTATAGACTGATACCCAGTACGCTAAAAAATCCACCTAAAAACCATAAATAAAACGGTACTTCCTTTATTTGCAGTGCTGTAGGCAACGATTTAAGATTGATTACAAAAAAGAACAGTGCAAAAATGGCGCTACTTAAAAAAGCAATCAGGCTCGCTAATAAAGGATTTTTTAATAAAACGCCTAATTGAGCGTTCAGACCACCTTGCACGGCTAAAAAGACACCGCCAATAAATGCCAAAAATAATACAATATAGTTATTCATATTTCTATTAAAAATGCTTGTTTTATATTTTTTTATGCAAATAACCTTTCAATAGATTTCCTAACTTTTTTCTTGTATTGCGTATAGTCTTCTTCCGAACGGTAACCTATGGCGGCAATTACAGAGGCATTCAATCCTTGCTCTTTAAGATTTAATATCTCATTATACTTATCCACTTCAAAACCTTCCATTGGGCAAGCATCTATTTTTAGTTCTGCACAAGCATTCAATAAGTTTCCTAAAGCGATATAGGTCTGGTTCGAAGTCCACTTGTCCCTTTCTATATCAGATCTGTTCATAACATCTGCTTTAATAAAATCTGAATATCCCTGTAAAGCAGAGATGTCCGTTCCCTCCATTTGGGATTTTAAGGTGAAGTACGCATCTATATCTGCTTCTGTTACTGTTGTATAATTACAAAAAACAACTAAATAAGCAGCTTCAGTTATCTGTTTTTGTCCGTAGGAAACTAATCGTAATTGTTCTCTTAACCCATTATCTTCAATTATTAATACTTTGTATAATTGAAGTCCATACGAAGAAGCGGATAGTTGAATTGCGGTCTTTATTTCTTTCAGGTCTTCCGAAGAAATTTTTTTAGTGGCATCAAACTTTTTAGTGGCATACCGCCACTTTAAATTATCTATTAAACCCATTTTATTTTTTATTTTGATTTATGATGCAAACATAAAATGAGCGGTAAAGCTGTGCCTTTACATATGTTGATTTAAGTATTTTTCTTTATATTTTTTCGTATCCTGCTTAATTGCGTAGGTGTAATTCCTAAATGAGAAGCAATATGTAGTTTTTGTATTCTTTTGTCAATATCTGGATGTTTATCAAGCAACTTAATGTACCTATCGGTAGCATTTTCCATGACCAAGGAAACTTCTCTTTGCTCTTTGTCAATAACCCAGTTTCTTTCCAAATAGGCAATATAGAAATTTTTTAAATCAATATTGTTTTCAATAAGTTCCCTATATTTCTTGTAGTTAATACTAATAAGCAGGGTTTGCTCCAGAGCTTCCAAAGCAAAGTCTGATGGTTTAGTTAAAAGGCATGAAACCGTAGAGCCTGCAAAATCATTTTCAAGAAAAATATTTTTGGTATAAATGTTTCCATCATAATCAGTAACATAAGCCCTTAGCACACCTTTACAAACATAGTACACGTTTTTTGCTATCTGCCCATTTCTTAACAATATGTCACCTGCTTCCAAGGCTTTAAAAGTTATTATAGATCTAATCAAAGACCAAGATTTATCTGAAATCGGAAAATAACTTTCAATTTTTAATCTTAATTCTGAAATGTGCAGCTCTTCTATCAATTATAGGTTTTTATTAGAGTTTATACTTACTTGACTTTGAACAAAAGTAGAAAAAAGGAAATTATTTTGAATAAGCTCCTTCCTATGTTTAGTTTTTATCGCTAAGCGATACTATTTCTCATTTCCATAGTCCAACATTCTGGAAACCAAAGTTTCCTTTCCCATTTGCTTTGGTGATATTAAAAATATGTTGCATAATCAGCATGTCTCTTTTAGATGCGTCCATCATCATTTTATCAACCATTAAACCTAAAAATGGTTTTAGAGGGCAAACAGGGACAAGGGTTATACGGATTAAGATTTGTAATAGGTACAAATTGTTAAAAGAAAATCATTCAGCGAAGTGAAAATGAGGAGAGGTATAGCTACAGTTTCATTTTATATTACAGTAATTCAAATTGTAAATAGTTAAAACAATTAGAGCATTTTTAACGATTACATAAAGTATTTTTTTAATTTAAACCTGTTATAATCTATGACCAACAAAATAACTATCCTGTATGTCTTGAAGTGCTGTGTCATTTAAAGGTTTACTTATAAGACCTTTGACTTCGGGAATCCTATTTGCCTTTTCTTTATCTTCAGGAGTCAATGACGTTGTTAGCATGATCACGACTGTTTCATCTTGTCCTTCTTTGTTGAATTGTAAATAAGCTTCGATAAATTCCCAACCATCCATAATAGGTATATTTACGTCCAGCAAGATAAGTTCTGGTTGCGGAAACGCCCCATTTTCTCTGGACCTCAAATATTTTAACACTTCTTTTCCTCTTTCTAGGGCAACACATTTTTATACACATCCAGATTTTTTAATTATAATCTGATTGATATAATTAGTAGGCATATCATCATCTATGAGTAGAGTAGAATACAATTTAATTTTCGATTCATATATTCTTAGTTTTTTATAATTTGACTTTGATCATGTAAAGCGAAACGTACTTCTTATACCAATTATGAATTAAAATGAGCTACAGAAAACGACATTGCTTATTTGTTTTTGCCTGCTGCGTGTTATTTGCATAGCCTAAGCTATGGAAATGACGAGTAAAGTGATAAAACAAATTAATGAATGAGTTTGAATAGCGTATTTTAATTCATAATTGGTATTATTATTGGTTTTAGACCTTATCCATAATGATACATGATGTAAATAAATTATTTTTAAACAATGAGCAATATCTAGCTTGTATATTCATGCTAAAGATGTAAGTGCTTAAAAATTGTAAATATTTTTTTGAGGTTGTAAGTTCTACTCCCATCTCATTATCTTGAAATGAAAACTCCCAATGATTAGTCATCTCCCGGATAGAAATCATCATTTATGGATCATAGTCTTTACTACTAAACTTAATAACATTGTATTTACAAACACTAACACCCTCATTCGAACAACTGCTTTAGAAATAAGATAAAGACTCTTGTTAATGTGTGTATTAAGTCGACCTTTACATTTCTGGTTAAGTAGTCCTGAAAAATCAATTAAGGTTTGAAGTCGCTCTAGTAAATAAAGCCCTTTGCTTTGCTTTTTCCATTGTGAGATATAAAAAACCATCTTACCACAAAGGGCATGGTGTCTTGTAGAAGTACAGATCACTACCCGAACAGCTATAATAGAAATAGTGCTATTCCCAAACACCAATTTAATACATGATTTTTAATCATAACATGTAAAATCTGATAACACAATCAAATAAAAAAAATCCTATAACTTATCAAATGTTAATTCCTGACAATAAAAAAAATTCTTATCTACCTCTCAAAAACCTCATATGCAAGTCAATTATATCTTGTGCAAACAACAATATAACTAACCCATTGCAATTCTTTGTAAAAATAAAAGACTCTAAAGCCACTTTGAAAATAAGTTTTGCTCTACATTATGACTAGAAATAAATTATTATCTTAGTGATTAATTACTTTTAAAAGGCATACCCATTAAACATATATTACTTATAGGAAATGTAGATGGAAACTCAGTCTCTTTACTACGATATGTATCTAAATTATGTCGAGATCTAAACCTACGTTTGCATATACTAAAGGTTGAACCCAAAAAGCAAGAATCTTCTAATATTTACCCAAATTATAACTGTCTGGTATTAACTACTCATAAAAGATTTTTTTTGCAAAAATTAATTGATCCCAGCACTATACTAGGTTTTTTAAATAAAATAGAAACACCTACTTTAGTATTTAAATACACTTCAGATAAAGTGAATTAAATATTTAAAGTAATATGAAAGAAAGGTTTCTTAATTAAAGGAACTCATTTAAAGTTTTAGAACGATAGTGAAAATCAGTCTTTTTTAGCCAATTGAAAAACCTCTAATAAGTTCAAAGAATAAATATAAACCCAACTATCATTACTTATAAAAAAAAAAATCGACTACTAAAAAGCAAGTATCATGAGTAAACTAAAGAAAAAAATAGGGCTTGCACCCGGGTCAATAGTATTTACTGGAAACAGAAAGGTTGATAAAGTACTTATACACCACGTACAATATGATAGCAATAATCTAACAGAAAGGGTTTTAAGCAACCATTCAAAATCAACATTAATCAAATCTGATGAGCTTTTAATTGATTGGTATGATGTAAGAGGGATGCATGATACAGAACTGATCGGTTTTTTTGGCAGTACTTTTGATATCCATCCCTTAATTTTAGAAGCAGTCGTTGATATCAATCAAAGACCCAAGTTTGAGGAATATGCTAAAGGGAATTTTATACTGCTTCGCTCATTAGTGTTCGATCCAGTAAAATTAGAATTAAAAAAAGAACATATTGCCATATATTTCAACGATCAATTTATAGCAACATTCCAAGAAGACGAAAGTGATTTGTTCGAATCTGTTAGAAAACGCATAAATGTAGATAGATCCCGAATAAGAACCCGCGGTGCAGATTATCTCGCCTATGCCTTGATAGATGAAACTGTTGACAACTATTATAATGCTTTAGAGAATATTGAACTACAAATTGAAACTTTAGAAGAGACTATGATAGAAAATGTAGACCATAGTACTAAAAATAAAATTCACCGTTTAAAAAAGGAGTTATTGTCCCTACGAAAGTCTATATTACCACTTAGGGAAGCCATAGCTAATTTTTATAAAACAGAAAGTAGCTTTGTTCATGATGACAGCCGTATTTTTATAAGGAACTTGTATGAGAATACCGTTCAGATTATGGACACATTAGAATCCTATCGGGATATATTGAATGGCTTACAAGATCTCTTTATTTCAGAAGTTAGCTTTAAAATGAATAAAGTAATGCAGCTGCTTACAATTATTTCGGTCATATTTATTCCATTGACTTTTCTTGCAGGTATTTATGGAATGAATTTTGAAAATATACCTGAACTCAAATATAAATATTCATACTTTATCCTATGGGGTATTATGGTGGTCATTTTTGTTTGTATGATTTACTTTTTTAAAAAAAGAAAGTGGCTATAGATTGCTGTAAAATGCGACTTCCTTACCTCCTTAATCGAAAAGAATTCCTCGACGCTCTAAATCGGACCTGCCGGCAAAGGCTACGGTGTACCCACATCTTTTTTCAATATAAAGAACAAAAGCTTATACCAAATGAATTTAAAAATGATTGGTAATAAATTTGAATTATATTTTCTTTAGAGGTGATAAAAAACATATGCATAGCCTAGTTATGTTTTTTATTGAAATTTAAAGGAAATTGTAATCGAAGATTCTTGAACTCCTTTTATAAAAATAAATGATAGTGAGCTAAACGGATTTAACCTGTTATTTTGAAATTTATTTGGTATTATTTCCCTTTTTATTTACTTTTAGCTCACTGATCTTATTTGATAAATAGGTGTTCGTGAATCTTCGATTTCTTTGCTCGTCCAAAGAAAAGTAACAAAAGAAAAGACGCCCTTTCGTGAGGGATTCCTTCTCACGCTCTCGCTTGAGAAGAACCAAGCCCAAAACTTCGCGTCGCCCCACCGCAATGTCCAACGCCAATGCTCCTGTGCTCCGAAGCTTTTGCGCTTTATCCTTCCGAAAGGTCGGGGACAGCCCAATGGCTTTTTCCCGACAATGGGCAGAGGGACCTGACCGCACTAAAAAAGAACGGTCACGGGGCTGGTACAGCGGCCTATCCAGGGTTCTGTTAAAAATCAAGGGGTCAGCGTAAAGGCCTTGAGATAAAAAGCTGTTTGAGCCAGGCATTGGATCATTGGTGGTCCTGCATTTATGGCAAACAAAAGGGCTAGCAAATAAACAAAGGCCACATGGCGAGTTCTTTTTATCTGTGGCTGGGGCCTCCGTAGCATTTTCTACAGAATCCTGGTAAGCCTAGACCTTTTTGGGTCTTTTTGCGGCAATGGCAAAAAGATCATAATAATTATTTTGTTTATTTATTTGTGGGTACTCCGTAGCCGGCAAAGGCAGGATTGTCATTCCCATGAAATCGTAAGATTCATCAATTCATTAATATAACGTGAGTTCGATGTAAGTATGATATTATTGAGCTGACTATCAATAAATTAATATTGACTGTCAGGTTGAGTACTTCGGTAAACTCAGCACAGGCTCTGTCGAAACCCATTTAAATAGCAGGTTTTAATGACCTTTCGACTTTTGTTTATGCTGAGCCTTTCGACTTCAAGATAAACTATAGTCGAAGTACTCAAGGCGACAAATCGCTTTATTAGTGATTTTATTGTTAAAAACGCCCTTGCCTGCCTAATCGGCAGACAGGTTTTAAATCGAACTCACGTTAATATAGAATGAATAACTAAAATAGTTAGGCTTTATATTTAAAAAAGAGGTTTAATAATTAAAATAATCATTTAAACTTTCACTTAATATTGTCCTTAGCATCCAACCATAAAAACAAGTGTTTTCCTACAAAAAATCAGAAGGTAGTAAACGAGAAACTGACATTGGTTTAGCTAAAATTAGCATTTTTTTATATAGTAAACGGTTTATTATAGGTTCTATTGGTTGAGTTGTTGATAAATGAATTCAATAATTTCTTTGTATTTGGATTCATCTACCAAGTTTGACAGGTTATTTTAAATAATTCAACCAACACACTTTTATTTAAAGATACCAATAAAAAGATTGATATATTTAGAGTCATATAATTTTTTCCTTATAGTTTTAAGAGCTTTACCGATTTGACCTTCTACAGTATAGATCGAAATCCCTAAAGCTTTTGCTATTTCTATATACTTTAATCCATCATATTTACTTAACAAAAATATTTCTTTACATCTGGGAGGCAAATCGTCTATAGCTTTTCTTAGAGCTATAAGTCGTTGCTCACTTATTTGATTGTCTTCTTCATGAATATCATTTAACGTATTGTACCGTAAAGCTTCTAATCTTTCATTTATTCTCTTCTCCTTTCTAATGGAATCCAAGAATTTATAATAAACCGATTTAAAAAGATAACTTTTTAATGAAGTATGTATTTTAGTTTGGTTTCTGTCTTCCCATAACTTTAACAAAATATTTTGCACGATATCTTCTGCCGATTGACTATCAGTATAGTTTCGGATGTAAATACAAAGTTCGTTGTAGTAAGTAATATAAATGAACTTATATACTTCTCTATTTCCTTTTTTTAGCCCTTTTAAAAGCTGTTTTTCTGTATACTTCAAGTACCATAGAATTTTTATATTATTTACTTAAACAAATAAATAACAAATTTACCAAACCAAAAAAATAAATTTAATAATGGTGGTTTTTATAAATCTAAACGACATTACATTGTAGAGTAGTTGAATTTACGAAAAAATAATTAGGAAACATGACGCAAAAAAGTTTAGAACATATCATTATTAAATATTTAAACAATGAGTCTTCAGAATCAGAATTGAACGATTTGGTACTATGGCTAGAGAACAAAGAAAACCTAAACACTTTTAAAGAATACTTAGAAATAAACTACACTTTAAATAAAGATTTGATTTTTGACTCCCTTAAAGCATATAACAGCACACTAAAGACTCCAACAAAAGTTAAAGCAATTCCATTTTACAAAAGAAACATTTTTAAATATGCTGTAGCTGCATCTGTTGTTCTCCTAATTTCTTTGACATTTATTTTTAATAAAGATGATACAAAAGTTATTGAGCCCATAATAGTAAATAACAACATAAAAATTGGTACTGATAAAGCAAAATTGACCTTAGGAGATGGTACTGTCATCACTTTAGAAAAAGGGCAAGAATATATTGCAGATAATTTAGAAAGTAATGGTAAAGAAATAATATATAAGGCTTCGGCTTCAGCAAAACCAGAAATTGAATATAACTACCTAACCGTTCCAAGAGGAGGTCAATATTTTGTTAAGTTATCCGATGGCACTCAAGTGTGGCTAAACTCTGAATCACAATTAAAATATCCTGTAGCTTTTGTAGAAGGTAAAACGCGAGAAGTTGAGCTTGTTTATGGTGAAGCCTACTTTGAAGTGACCAACAGCACAGAACACAAAGGCTCACATTTTAAAGTTTATAGTAACAATCAGGAGGTTGAAGTATTAGGTACTGAGTTCAATATCAAGGCCTATAAAAACGAAACCCATGTTTACACCACCTTGGCTGAAGGAAAAGTAACTGTCAATCATCAAGGCAAAACACAAACACTCGTACCAGGGCAACAATCAAATTTAGACATCAGTACCAATAACTTAACTGTGCACTCTGTGGATGTAAATATGGAGGTTTCATGGAAAGATAGTATTTTCATTTTTAGAGGTAAAGCATTGAAAAAAATTATGGCAGTATTGTCAAGATGGTATGATATGGATGTTATTTATGAAAACCCAGATCTTGAAAATATTCCATTTAAAGGCGTGTTAGGCAAAAATCAAGCCATCGAGAACATTCTTTCGGCCATAAAAGGCACTGGGGTTATTAACAATTATGAAATACACGATAAGACAATTGTACTAAAATAAATTAAATCAGATAATAATAATAATAATCAATAACAATCCGCCTATGATAAATAAATAACAAAGCAAAGGGAGTAAAGTTTAAACCTTCGAAAGCATAAAACTCTATCCCCCTTTTCAATTACCAATTAATTAAAATATTTTAACTAACTAATAACACTCAAATTTATGGAAATTAAATTAACTAACGTCGATTTTTTCTTTAGAAAGCGACATTTAATAATCTTTATGAGGACATTCATTTTGTTATACTGTGTATCGCTATTTAGCTTAACGCCAAGCAATATCGTGTCTCAAAATTCTAAAATTAAAATAAAAGCAGATAACACGCTAACTGTAGATGAGGTGTTCGATTTAATCATGCAACAAACCGATTTTAAATTTATTTACCCTGAAGGTATCTTTAAAAATTTTTCAGAAGTGCATGTGAAAAAAGGCATTATTAGTACTAATAAATTATTGCAACAAAGTATTTCTAATGGCAATCTAAACATAATTCTTACTACTGATAATACTATTTTAGTAAAAGAAGCCAAAACCATACAGCAAATAAATGTCTCGGGTAAAGTAATTGACGACAAAGGGATACCCATACCTGGGGCAACAGTCTTAATAAAAGGAACCGCAAAAGGTACATCTACTGATTTTGACGGTAGCTATAGTATCACAGTTCCCAACCCAGAAAATATTTTGGTGTTTTCTGCTTTGGGATTTGTTACACAAGAGATTGTAGTTAGGGATCAAACTGTAATTAATTTAATCTTTAAAGAAAACCTTAGTGAATTGGATGAAGTTATAGTTGTAGGTTACGGTACTACTAAAAAAAAGGATTTAACAGGATCTGTATCCTCTGTGGATTCCAAGCAAATCCAGGAAGTAAAAAGTCAGACTGTTGATGGTGCTCTTATAGGACAAATGCCTGGGGTTTTTGTCAATGCGCAAGCTGGCGGACCGGGAAGTGGTGCTATTGTAAATATACGTGGACTCAGTCAGATTATAGGTGATAACCAGCCCTTATATGTGGTTGATGGTGTTCCTATTACCATAAATCCCAGATTTTCGGATGCAGCGAGCCTAGGGGTTAGTGGTAACAGGGAAAATCCGTTATTATCCATCAATCCTGCCGATATAGAACGTGTGGACGTTTTAAAGGATGCCTCGGCAGCTGCTATATATGGCTCCCGTGCGGCAAGCGGCGTTGTTGTAATCACTACAAAACGAGGAAAACGAAATCAAACTCCCCGGTTAAATTTTTCTTATAATACCACTATACAAAATACATTGAATAGATATGATCTTTTAAATGCGCAGCAATTTGAAGATTTTTTAATAGACCAAGGGCTTGCCAGTGGTGTAACGTTTGGAAATGCGGATACAGATTGGCAAGATGAGACCACCAATAAGAATGCCATTTGGAACGAGTATTATCTGGGAGTATCCGGAGGTTCGAGCAAGGTTAACTATTTGGTCTCAGCGCGTGCAAGTGATCAGGAAGGATTGATGGCAGGGAATAAATTCCATAGATACAATTTTTCTTCCAGTGTTGAAGCCGACATATCTGAAAGGTTTAAAATTGGTACAAACATAACATATAATTATTCAGTTAATAGACAATCTGCTCTTACAAACTTATCCCGAGGTGGGTTTTTTAGGCCCGATCAACCCGTTTATAACGAGGATGGCTCTTTTACAAGTATTTCTACACGTTACGGTTTCCCGCAATACAATCCATTAGGCGATGCAGCAAAGGTAAGGGATAAGGCTATTTCAAAAAATTTGCTAGGCTCGATTTATGGAGAATACGAACTTTTTAAAGGACTAAAGTTTCGTTCTCAGTTAAGCCTGAATCTGAATGATAATAAAAGTACTGTATTCTTACCATCTTATACCTTTGATTCCCAATTTAGTGAATTAGCTTATGGAACGACCGGAGCACTTTTAACCGTGCAAAATACAACAGGGATAAGTTCATCCTGGTCAAATACACTAAATTACAAGAATACATTCGCTCAAAAGCATACGTTTGATGTGGTTGCCGGTATCTCATACGATTATTCTAATCTTGAGCTGGACGCACAATATTATAGTGGTTTCCCAGATGATGATATTCTTACAGATATAGGCTCTTCACAAGGTGTATACAATTATAGAAGTGACTATAATGAAAATGCTCTAAACTCAATTTTTGGAAGGGTTAATTATAATTATGATAATAGATATTTGGCCACATTCACTGCTCGTTATGATGGTTCCATTAAATTTGGACCAGATAACAAATATGGTTTTTTCCCATCAGCTGCACTCGCATGGAATGTTCATAACGAAGATTTTTTTAAAGACAATAACCTTTTTAGTCAACTTAAATTACGTGCCAGTCTTGGTCGCACAGGCTCCGATAATTTACCTGCATACTCTTATTTGTCATATTATGGTGCCCTGCCCCTAGGGGAATCCAATTACGATGGCATCAATGGTATCGTAGTGGAAGGCGTACCTAATACAGAAATTCGTTGGGAAAAAACAGACCAACTGGATTTAGGAGTTGAATTCGGATTTTTCAGTAATAGATTACAAGGCGAAATCGTATATTTTGAAAAGAAAACAAGTGATATCATACTCCTTGTACCTCTATCGGCAGAAACCGGTGCATCTGTTTGGAATGCTAATATAGCCGACGTAACAAACAAAGGATGGGAATTCTTGATAGGAGCCGATATTATTCAATCAAAGCATTTTAATTGGAATTCATCATTCAATATTTCGTTCATAGATAATAATGTGGATGCTTTAAATGGAGGTAACACGTCGGCCTCCGGAAGTATTGGTATTATGGAGGGGCAACCTATTGGATTTATTTATGGTTATCAGGTAGATAAAATTGCACAGACCCAAGAAGAGATCGATGCGCTGAACACAGCTGCTCCAGATGGAAATTATTTTAGTTCATTGCGCGAACCAGGCGATTATATATTCCGTGATTTAAATGGTGATGGTGAAATTACGGCCGATGACCAAGAACCTCTAGGTGATATTAATCCCGATTACTTTGGGGGATGGAATAATTTGTTATCCTATAAAAATTGGGATTTTTCACTAAACTTTAACTTTGTTAAAGGTGTTGACCGGCAATGGCGACGGGCAGATGATGAATTTTCGACAGTCAATGCAGATATGAATAAAACTACAAATATTTACAATACCTGGACACCGGACAATACAGATGCCTATTATGCGAGAATGGGTTCAGGAACTCATGTCACAACATCCCGCATTGTTGAAGATGCATCTTACATAAAACTGCGTTCCGCTTCAATTAGCTATAATGTAAACCCAATCTGGCTTGATTCTTCAGGAATATCAAACGTTAAGTTGTCTTTAACCGGGAATAATCTATTTGTTATTACTAATTATCCGGGGATTGATCCGGAGAGTGTTAGTGGTCAGAGAGCCGGACTTACTACCGATGCTATCACGGATAGCGGTGTGTCTTATCCACAAGCCAGAACTATTACTTTTGGAGTGAATATCAGCTTTTAATTATTTAAATCTATTTCTATGAAATTTATAAAATATATCTATTTAGGAATTATATACCAGATCGTACTTTTCAATATATACTCATGTCAAATTGCAGAGGAATTGGAAGATAGAACCCCAAAATACGCACTGGATGCAGATAAAGCCATTGTGGACGAAGTAACTGCAGAACTAGCATTAATAGGGGTTTATTCAGGTTTTAGACAAAGGGGAAGTGTTGAGGGCATGCCGCAAATATTTCTCTTACCATCCATATTAAGTGGTACAGGAACACCTAACCTCATTTTTAACGATACTCCGGAAATGGACTCTTATGTTATTAATAATCCTATTTCTACGGATGCAACATACAATGTTGCTTCCTATGCCAGAATGTATGAAATTATTAATCGTTGCAATTGGTTGATTGAGAAAGTTAATCTTTTGAGCGGTGAAGATTTCATGAATCCCACTCGTAAAACTGAAATTTTAGGAGAAGCAAAAGCCATCAGAGCCACTTGTCATTTTTATCTTTTACGCTTATGGGGTCAATTCTATGATCTTAATTCTGAATATGGCATTGTTTTAAGAACAGAACCTGTGAGATCAGACAAAGCTTTGCCAAGAAACACCGTTGCTGAAACCTATGATCTTATTATCGCTGATCTTGATGAAGCCATAGCAAATGCACCAACCTTTAAAGCCAGATATTATGCTAACAAGACCTACTCTAAAGGATTAAAGGCTAAAGTTCTTTTATACAAAGGCGATTATCCAAATGCTGCACTTTTAGCGAAGGATGTTATTGAAAATTCCGGTTCTAATTTTATGCTTGCCGCTAATTATATGGATCAGTTTGACAATACAAGCACCTCAGTCTTTGATAACCCAGAAGTGCTTTTTGGTTCAAAAGGCGATAAGAGTGAATCTATTCTGGGTATAGGTAATTTTACTGGTTTTTGGATGTCTGTCACCGGAGCACTGAACCAGGTTGCTAATGATTTTACTACCATTAATGGTCAAAATATTACACATGATGGGGACCGGATAGCTTCAACCATTTATGATGCCGGAGCTGCCTTTGGATTAGATACCAACAAATACATTACCAGAGGTTCTGCAGATTTATACGAAATGGTTTATCATTTAAAAATGGACGAAGTATATTTAATCTATGCCGAAGCGGCAGCACGGTCCGCCGAAAATGTAACACCGGAAGCTCTGGATGCATTGAATGCCATTCGTGAAAGAGCCGGAGCCACAAGTACCGGAGGCGATGGCTTTGAAACCTATCCGGAATCTATTAGTTTTAGTGAGTTTCTTGAAGCGGTACGTATTGAGAAATATATTGAGCTGGCTATAGAAAATGGCGAAGAATGGTTTGACCTGGTACGATATCATTTTGTGGATGGTTTCGATGTAACCACTGTGAAACCCACAGCTACAAATCCGGATAAATATATCTTACCCATAGAAACCAATTCCATACAAGTAGGAGGCAATGTGGTTGATCAGAATCCATCCTATTAAACTACACGATTGTTAAAGAGATGCCGGTCAAATCTTGACCGGCTTTCTAACATTTAACAATCACCAAATCAAAATTTAATTATGAAAACATTAATTTATAAACCATTGCTCATGCTGTGGGTTATGATTCCTTTTCTTGTTACCGGTCAAACCGATGAAAAGGTCACAAATACCATGGTGCCCAACTTATCAATAGATTACGAATACTATGAATTGGATAACGGTTTAAAAGTGGTCCTTCATATAGATAAGTCAGATCCTATAGTAGCAGTGGCCATTCAATATGGCGTGGGTTCCAGTAGGGAAGTTTTGGGCAAAACAGGCTTTGCACATTTATTTGAGCACATGCTTTTTCAGGAATCTGAACATGTTCCTCAAGATCAATTCTTTAAAACCATTCAGGATGCCGGTGGAAGCTTAAATGGTGGCACCGTACAGGATGGCACCATATATTATGAAACAGTTCCGAAGAACGCCTTGGAAACCGTCCTTTGGATGGAAAGCGACCGTATGGGATATTTTATTAATACGGTAACGCAGTCCAGCTTTGTTAACCAACAAGAGGTTGTTCAAAATGAAAAGCGCATGGGGGTAGACAATACACCCTATGGGCATACAAGCTATGTAATAGCCAAAAATATCTTTCCCGAAGGACATCCTTATAGTTGGCCGGTATTGGGAGAACTGGAAGATCTTAAGAAAGCCACCTTAAAAGATGTAAAGGAGTTCTACAATAAATTTTATGGACCAAACAATGCCACCCTTGTGATTGCCGGAGATTTTGATGTCTCACAAGTTAAGGTTATGATTGAGAAATATTTTGGTGAAATAAAAAAACATGGTACCAATAAGCGTCTTAAACCTCAAAATGTAACTATTAATAAGGTTAAAAGACTTTATCACGAAGATAATTTCGCGACAGCGCCACAGCTTAATATGGTTTGGCCCACTGTAGAGCAGTATTCAAAAGACTCCTATGCACTTGATTTTCTTTCAGAGATACTTTCTAATGGAAAAAAATCCCCTTTATATCAGATTTTGGTCAAAAACCGCAAGCTTACTTCGGCTATAGGTGCGCAAAGTAATTCAGGCCAGATAGCGGGAACGTTCGGGATAAAAATTACAGCGAATGACGGCGTCGATCTCGATCGTGTTGAGGTGGCTATTACAGATGCATTAAAGGTGTTTGAGGAAACCGGTATAACAGATGCTGCAGTTGAGGGGATTAAAGCCCGTCTTGAAACGGCGTTTTATGCCGGTTACATGGGTGTTATGGGTAAAGCCTATGCATTGGCCCGGTATACGGATTATACCGGAGATCCCGGGTTTTTCAAGAAAGATCTAGAACATACCATGGCCATAACTAAGGAAGACGTTATGGCAGCTTATAATAAGTATGTAAAGGACAAACCTTACGTTGTAACGAGTTTTGTCCCAAAAGGTAAACTGGAACTTGCTGTTTCAGGTTCACAAAAAGCGGCTATAGTTGAAGAAGAAATTACTGAAAATGTTCAGACGGCTATAATGGATAGTGCCAATGAGGTTAAAAAGACCCCCTCTAAGATTGACCGGAGTAACGCTCCTGAAATAGGTGAAGCTCCCCCATTGAAGATGCCTGAAATTTGGGCAGCGGGCCTAGATAATGGGATGAAGGTTTATGGTATAGAAAAAGACGAACTTCCAATCGTGAATTTTAGTATTGTTCTGGATGGAGGTCACTTATTTGATCCAGAGGACAAGAATGGTATGGCAAATCTTTTTAGTAATATGATGATGCAAGGTACCGCCAATAAAACCCCTGAGGAACTTGAGAAAGAAATAGAGCATTTAGGTGCAAGTATTACGATGAACACCCACGACGAATCTATTTTGATGATGGTAAGCACCTTGAAAAGAAACTTCTCAAAGACTATGGCGCTCGTACAGGAGGTTTTGATGGAGCCACGATGGGATCGGGAAGCATTTAACAGGATTGCTACACGTATTAAAAACAGTATAAAACAATCGGGTTCTAAACCGGATGTTATTGCAAACAGCGTTTATAAGAAAGTACTTTATGGCAAAGATCATCCGTTTGCACGTCCTATCAATGGTACTGAAGAAACTATAGATAACATCACTCTGGCTGATCTTAAGGAATTTTACAATAAAAATCTATCACCTTCGGAGGCAAGACTTCATATCGTGGGAGCAGTTTCGCAATCAGAAGTGTTTTCAGCTCTTGATGGATTTGTAGCGTGGAAGATGAAAGAAGTTGATATTCCCTCTTTTAATACGAAAAACACCAGAGACAAATCTACATTGTATTTTGTTGATGTACCCAATGCAAAACAATCTGTAATAAAGATAGGCTATGTAGCAATGTCAAGAACCAGTGCCGATTTTTATCCTGCTGAAGTTATGAATTATAATCTTGGCGGTAACTTTTCCAGTCGTGTTAATTTAATCCTTCGCGAGGAAAAGGGTTACGCTTATTACGCTGAAACCGGATTCAGCAAAAGCAGGATGCCCGGAACTTTTACGGCTTCAACGAGTGTAAGAACGAATACCACTAAGGAATCCGTTGAAATTCTCAGAGATCAAATTTCCCGGTATAAAGATGGTATTTCTCAGGAAGCACTAATCTTTACTAAAAATGCTTTAATAAATTCAAATGCAAGAAGGTTTGAGACTAATTATGCGCTGCTTCGCATGCTACAGGAAATTAGCACTTATAATCTTGATTTTAAATATATTGAACGTGAAGAATCCATCACAAACCAGATGACGCTTAAGCGTCATAAAGAACTTATAAACAAATATCTTGACACGTCTACAATGGCTTATCTTGTTGTGGGCGATGCTAATACGCAGTTTCAGCAATTTAAGCACATGGGCTTTGATGACGTTAAACTTTTGGACAAAAAAGGAAATGAAATAATTCTGAAAGAAGTGACAAAATCTTCCACCAATAAATGACATTTTCAGATGTCGGAAATAATATTAAAAAGGCAAATTTAATAGAGCGTTATTAAGATTAAAAAAGGGTGTAAACGAATTGCCCATTTTACCAGCAACCAATCATTTGAAATTTACAAAAACCGTTTTGCTGGATACAAACAATCTTTGTTGGATAATGGATATAAATTTGATGAAAGTTTAACAATTAAAGTTAGAGGTAACGTTGAATCTGGTAAAATTGCCATAAGAAAGTTGTTGGCTTTAAAAAACCCACCTGATGCCCTACAAGTGATTGGAGTGCATTAGGTGCTGTTCAAGAATAAAACATCAAGGAATAAAAATTCCTGAAGAATTCTGTGGTGTTGGTTTTAGTAACGAGCCTTATACCCTGTTTATGGAACTTTCAATTTCTTCTATTGCCAATTTCCTTTGGAAATGGGCAAACAAACTGTAATACCAAAATAGAAAAAAAGATAGTGCTAAAGCCAAAATTGTATATTAGGCATGCCTCATTGAGAAGGGAATCTTTAAAAAAGAAATGAGGACTATTAAAGGGAAACTCCACGTTTCCAAGGTATAAAATCGTTTTGGTTGAGAAGATTGGCTTTGGTTTTTACCTTACCGCTTGCCACATCAATAATCAATTCCAAAAGCTCTTCAGCCATTTCCTCAATTGATTTTTCACCACGAATTATTGGTCCTGTTTCAAAATCAATAATATCGGGCATCTTTTTAGCCAATTCCGTATTTGAAGACACTTTAATTACTGGGGCCACTGGATTTCCTGTTGGTGTTCCCAAACCTGTTGTAAATAAAACAACATTAGCTCCAGCTCCGACCAACGCCGTAGTGCTTTCTACGTCATTTCCGGGAGTACACAACAAATTAAGTCCATTCTCTGATAGATATTCTCCATAGTCCAACACATCAACAACTGGTGAAGTGCCTCCTTTTTTAGCGGCTCCGGCCGATTTCATGGCGTCAGTAATTAAACCGTCTTTTATATTACCTGGTGATGGATTCATATCAAAACCAGAACCTGCATCGACCACAGATTTTTCGTAAGCTTTCATCAATTCCAAAAACTTATTGGCTTTGTTATCATCTACACATCTATTGACTAATTCTTGCTCAACACCACATAATTCTGGAAACTCTGCCAAAACCGCTGTTCCTTTAAGAGCAACAATTAAATCAGAAACATGCCCCAAAGTTGGGTTAGCAGATATACCAGAAAACCCATCGGAACCTCCACACTCTAAACCAATTTTTAGTTTAGATAAAGGTGCAGGTTTTCGTTCTATATTATTAGCTGTTTTAATACCTTCATAAGATTCTTTAATAATGATATTTAGCATCTCATCAACGGTTCCAATTTGCTGTTGCTCATAAATCAGAACTGGCTTCTTCAATTTGGGATTAATTGTTTTTAATGCCTCCTTAAAAATATCGATTTGAAGGTTTTGGCAACCCAAACTCAATACGGTTGCTCCAGCTACATTTGGGTTGTTTACATAACCGGCCAATAATTTAGCTAAACTTTCAGAATCCTGTCTAATACCTCCACAGCCTCCTGGATGTGTTATGAATTTTACATCAACATTGTTAAAAACATTCTCTGAAATTGCTGGCTTTACTTCTCCTTCTCCTTCTCCTTTAACTAAAGAACGCAACAATACGCGATATGGATTTTCTTTTTGTTTTAAAAGTTCTTTTTCAAAAATTTCCTTTAAAACTTCAATATTTCTGTTTTCACAAAACACTAATGGAAAAAACAGCCAGACGTTTTCTGTCCCTACTTGTCCATCTTCTCTATGGTACCCTAAAAAGGTGCTATCTTTCCATTTACCAACATTAGGTGGTGTCCAACTAAAAGAAGCTGTTTTACCAAACACTTTTTCACTTTGGTGCCTTACCTTTCCAGTGGTTAACACACTTCCTTTTTTAATGACGCCATTGGCAGTTCCTACCAAAACACCATACATGATAATTCTATCGCCAGATTCAAATCTTTGCAAAGCTATTTTATGTTTTGATTTAGTATCTGATAAGATGCTAATATCCTCCCCTTCAAAAGAGACTATATCTCCTGCGTTCAAATTAACTAAAGCAACAGCAATGTTATCTGATGAATTTACTTTTATAATTTTATTTTGCATCCTCGTAATCTGTTTTGTTATATCATCAAAACTTAATAAGTTTTGCTAAAATTTTCAAACCCTTCTTCAACGCCATATGCATCTATTTCTCTTAATGCTAGGACTACAGCGTTTGTTAAATTTTCGATTTTAGTTAAATCTTCTTCCCAATAGTCTTCATTACTTAAAACCTCGTTGGTTATTTGATGGTAATCATTTGACTTCCAGATCTCATTGAAGTTGACAACAATGTCTTCACTGTCATTTACAGGCAGCTTTTCGCCTTTCCAAGTACCTTTATAAAAACGAATCAAACATGCAAAAGCAAATGTTAAATGGGTTGGTACTTTTTTATGAATCTTTACATATTCCAATAAACTTGGTAATACCCTTACTTTAAATTTTGATATTGAATTTAATGCAATGCTTGATAAGTTATGGATGATAAAAGGATTTCTGAAACGGTCTAAAACCTCTTCAGCAAAACCAATAAGTTCATCTTTATCCATATCTAATGTGTCAATAATTTCATTAAAAATAGCTTTATTTATAAAATCCCCTGTAAAGTTGCCATCAACCGATTGTTTTACGGTTTTATTGCCATAAAGGATAGAAAACGGCACCATGGTTGTGTGTGAACCATTCAATATACGTACTTTCCTGGTTCTATAAGGTTGCATATCATCTACAATCTTAACATCCAAATTTGTTTTATCAAATGGTAATTTTGCTTTTAACTCGTCCCCACCTTCAATAACCCATAATAAAAATGCTTCTGCTGCAACTATTAAATTATCTGAATAATCTAGTTGTGCGCTATAAGCTTCAATGTTATCCTTTGGATATCCTGGTACAATTCTATCCACTAATGTGCTGTGGAACGAGTTGCTTTCTAATATCCAAGTTTTGAAATCGTCTCCTAAATTCCAATCTGAAACGTATTTTAAAATGATTTCTTTTAAAGTTTCTGAATTATGGTTAATAAGCTCACAAGGGATAATAGTTAACCCTTTTGAAGTATCACCTTTAAAATGCTTAAACCTTTCGTATAATAATACCGTTAACTTCCCAGGAAACGAACTAGGAGGTTGCATTTCAAATTTATCTGACTCTAGATAAGTAATACCGGCTTCAGTAGTGTTGGAAATTACAAACTCTAAAGAATCTTCTTTAGCTAAACTTAAATAATCGTTAAAATCCGTATACGGATTTATACCTTTTACAAGGTTTGAAATAAGCTCAATATCTTGAATTTCCTTTCCTTTTTTTATGCCTTTCATAAATAATGTGTACAAACCATCTTGTTCATTCAGTATGTTAACCAAACCTCTATCAATGGGTTGTATTACAACTATCCCTGCATTAAAATCTACAGCTTTATTCAGTTCTTGAAAAGCATAATCAACAAAGGCCCTTAAAAAATTGCCTTCTCCAAACTGTACAACCTTGATTGGCAGTTTTTCTTTTAACCTAATATTAGTTCTATTTAACTTTTTCATTCTGAGTTTATAAAAGTATTAAAAACAAAGGTTAATTTTTCACTGGTTTTAAATTTTCATCTAATGGAATCATTTTGAGCATTGACAAGTGTACCAATCCAAGAATGATTTGGCTCAAAAAAAGAAATTCCAAAACCTGGTTTTTCCTTCCGGAATAAGTTACGATAAGCTAAATGGCAAAGTTCAAACCAATAGGGTCCATTCTATTTTCTCTTCAACCCCTTTGATTTCAATAAATTTATGTAAAATAAAAAACGGAGAACCTATTGATATCAATAAATTCTCCGCTAGAGTGACCTTCCCAGTACGATTTTCGAATCATTTTTTGGAGGATTTGAAGCTGTTAAGTAGTTTTTAATGCTTAGTATAATCCCATTAACTAAGAGGATAAAACAATAGGTAAATTATATTTTAAGCATATCAATTAAATTATTTGACTCTTCAATGATCCATTGATTATTTTTAATTAACCCTTTTAATACATTTAGTTGAGTAAAAGTTAATAGAGAATCTATATTCCTATCTTTAATAGCCCATTTACTACTATGTTCAGTTTCTTCAATTCCTCTTGGCTCACCATTTGGGGTAAGAAGTTGAATCGTTGGTATTTTTTCTTTTACCAATGGGTAAATGATAAACAAACCATCGTAATCCCAATCACACGAATAATAAATAGGCAGGCCTCTTGTATCAGTAAAATCTAATTTATTTATGTTTTTGCCCCCAGCATACCAAAGTTCTATACCATGCTGACGAGGTTTGTTAGGTTTAGTAAGAAAATCAAGATTTTCACAAAGAATAATTGTCTTTGGCTTATAGCATTCTAGTTTATAAATATACTGCTGGTCTTTTTCATTTGCAAAATGTTCAACCTCTAAAATTTGCTTTAGAGCATTAACTAGAGAAGCTTTATTATCCAGATATTTTTCATTTTTAAAAAACATCAAAGAAACACCACGTAAAGACTCATCTGAAGCAATAATTTGGTTTCTTAATTCCTCCAACGTTCCTTCTTTTTTCCATGCTTGGATATTCATTAAAATCTTAATATCATTCTCTTCAAAGCGAAGTTGAGGTTTTAACAGTTGGTTTTCTGATAAGAAAATTTCATAACTTTTATATGTTTTCAAATAATCTTTTTCATATGTTTCTGTAAAGCCTTCTAAAGTAGATAGCTTATTATATGACTTTTCAAGTTTTCTTAGCGAGTTGATTAGATAATTAATTTCGCCACTTTTGTCTAAAGTATCATTCAACTTTGTCTCTCCATTAATATATAGACTATTTAATGCTTTTAATTCAATCCAATTCATTTTGAAATTCTGTTTATATAAATATTTAGATCTTCATTATTGTTCTTTGTTTTAAAATATGATGCAGAAGGGCAATAATTGATATTATCATCTTCTTTTCCTTTAATCAGGTGATGCGCATACCATTCATCAGACAATCCAATGTTGAACGTGTGTGGAGCCATAGTTACAATCTGGTATTGAAACTCCTCTGCAATGGCAGGAAATGTATTAAAGTTAGTATTATCAAGACTTCCCAATTCCTCCAAGATAATAAATCTTAGACCATTACGCTTTTCTTTTTGTACTGCTGAAAGTCTTGCTACACCAAGGAGTGCGATAGCCGAATAGGTTTCTCCAGTACTACCAGGAACTTCTGCTCCAAATTGATCCGTTAGCTTAGCTGATAACTCAAAATATGTTTTAGGGTTCAATAATTTATCAATTGGAACTTTGTTTTTAATCTTCGCTTGCTTTTTGAAAAAACCTTCAATAAAATCTACTATGGATTGTCCAAATTGTAATTCTCCTTTTGTAGCCGTATTACGAACCTCATAAGCGATTTGTTTGATATAATCAATCTTTATTTCCTTACTGCCATCGAATTCTAGTTTGAAATAAAACTTATTACTAATTTTTCGGTCAACAAAGAATGCATTTATTCTTTTTATCTGTTCATTATACTTTTCATAGCGTTCCGTAGTTTTACTGAATATCTTAATCATGTTATCCCTTATACCATCAGCTATAGTCGTTCGGGTTTGATTGGCTTCCTGTAAGGCTGTGGCAATATCATCTGTAGATTTGATTTTGTTCCCCAATAACGCCTCTTCCAAAACCCGGAATGAAAAACTCTGGTCTTTAATCGCTAATTGCACACCAAGGTTTTTTTCATTACTCGTTTCTTCAAATAAATTGGAAATACCAATAAATGCTGTTTTATATTCTTCCCACAACTCATTGTAGGCATGCTCCAATTCCTCAGTGTTTCCATGTGTTAATGGAAAGTCAGTTATGTTCTCTTGGAAATGCTGGTAATAAGCACTATTGAGCGTGGTGAACTCTGTTTGCTTCTTAGTCAGATTACCAATGATTATCAGCAAGTCTTGTTTATCATCTTTTATTTTACTTTCCAGAGATTTGAACTTACTTTGGTTAGCTCCTTTTTCTTCATAAAACTTATCTTTCTTATCGCTCCATTCTTTACGAATCTCCAACAATTCCTTTTTTACGACTTCCGGCTCATCATATTCAATCTTAAACCGGTTTTTGATTTCCAATAATTCTTCTTCTTCTCTTGCCTTTTGCGATTGCAGTAGAGAAATCTTTTCATCAATTTGTAAAATGCAAGCTACTGCATTTTTTAATTTTTCAATATTGTTAAAAACAGCAATAGAAATATCAAAGGAATAATCAAATAGACTAACATTGTAAGGCTTTGCATCTGTGATATTCTCTAATGCTTCTAGCTTGGTATTTATCGAACTGATTTCGATATTCAATTTTTGAATTAACTGTTGTACAGATTGTTCCAGATTTGCTTTGTCTCCCAATAGCTTTGCATCTGGATTAAATTGTATAAATTGGTGTAATGCGCCCAATTTTAGCCAGATACCATCTTTAGATGGATTAGCTTCAAAATTTTTGATTAGTTCATCAGGATTGATATATTGAGATGAATTGTTAGGATTAGAAATTTCAGAAATAGGTTTGGTTGCGTAATACAAAACCGTCTGTAATTGTTCATTATCTAACGAGGGTAGATTTTTAATATACCAGTGTAAAAGTCCACTTTCATCATTATCCTGCAATAATGCTAATAGTTTTTCTTTGATTGCTTTATCATTTTTTAATGATGATTTTAATTCATCCAAAATCTCTAATTGTTCTTTTCGGGTTTGGATAATTTTTTCAAGTGTTTTGTACTTTTCCAAATAAGGTTTTGCAAAAGTGATTTCTTTTTTAATACCTTCATTGTTTCTATTTAAAATATCAATTCTTTGTATCTCATTTGCCCAGCTATCATCTACTTTAGGACGAATAAACATTTTAAGTTCATCAACTTCTTTACCCAACTTTTCTATGCTATTAGATAAGTCTTGATAACGGTTGAACATATTAAAATTTTCATCTGCTTCCTCGTAACTCTTTTTAATTATTTCTTCTTCCGCTGGAAGATTTTCGATAGCTGTTTTTAGTTCAGTAAATTCAGTTTCTTGGATTGTTATCAGTCTCTTTCCTTCTGATTCTCTTTGTTCTAATTGCTTTAATTCTATGTAGGCATTTTGTAATTCAGCTTCTTTAAACGATTTAAATTTCACTTTGTGAGACTGTTCCAACTCTCGTAAATTGGTTAACCTTTTTTGCTTGTTGGACAGATTTTGAATGTCTTTATTTAGGCTTTCATATTCTCTCAATATCTTTTCTAGTTCGGATTGCTCTTTTTGAAAATTGGTAAGAATATCTTCATCGGATTCTTCAAAGAGAAATTCTTTTAAGTTTCTAGAAGCCTGGTTACCGCTTAAATTTAGCGTTTTAGCTTTTGAAAAGGATTGTATAACCTTAGCAAAAGCTTTTAGATTTTTGTCCTGGCTGAGGTTCAGAGGCATTATGTTTTTATCATAAAGGAACTTATAATAAGTGCTGACATTTTCATTATTACTGAAAAAGTTTAGTCGAAGTCTTTTTTTTTCGTAAAGGAGTATTGCTAAATCCTGTATATCCACTATTTCTTTCTTTCCAGCTTCTTTTTCCTTTAATAAATCTTTGGCGAAAATAAGCTCTTCTTTTTCAAGAGATAGTTCATTTATTTTCAGGTTTATATCTGCCTGTTTCGTAATAACAAAAGGGGTGATACGTTTTCCCTTTTGGCTATTTATCTGTATTCCGATACTAATAAACCTACCAGTATTTACCTCAATATTCAAGAAACAATAAGCACATTTAGTTTTATAAGGAAGGGTATTGATTTGTCTTTCCTCTTTTTTTACCCCATCAGTACCGAATTTGATAAGGTCTTTATCATACACAAAAATCATTTGGAGTAAATCCGCAATAATGGATTTTCCCACACCGTTAGATCCAACAAAATCGGTTCGTGTGGGATGGAAAAGGTAATCATGAATATAATGTTTCAAAATGCCCACTGTAGATAAGGAGTAAATTCTTGGATACCTCATACCGTTTCATCATTTTTAAGTTGCTTGCTAAATGACTCAAAATTCTGAAGCTCTTCATTATACAGCTTAGCTAAACGATGAATTGCTGGTCTTATTTCAAATAACAATTCTTCATTCCTTCCTGATTGTTTTTCTACCCAGCCTAAACGGTCAAAATTATCTATCGTTTTGCCAAATTTTGTATGTACTTCGCTCCATTCCTTTTCGTCATAAGAATCCCTTATATCATTGAACAAAATCCGTTTGTAGGCTTCTTGATGATCACTCTCTAATATTTGTGTTTTTATGTCGTTCCAGTAAATGACCTTCTCTTCATCAAAATATTTTTGATAATACATATCCAAAAGAGTCAATCCAATTAGCGTTTGTAATTCAGTAAGCTCTTTATTACGGCTTACATCGCTTAATTTTCCTTTTCCGTTCTCCGTAAAGCCGAGGTAATAATAACGGCTTCCATCAAATATATCGTCAACTAGATTAAGCTTATATAGATTCTGGTAAAAAAATTTCCACTGTGATTCATAGCTTTCCAACACTGTATATTCAGAGTAATATTTATGGTCAATATGTTTACCTGACAATAATAAAATATTGATGTTTGCGAAATGTTGTTCTACACTTTCCTCTAATAGAAAAGTATAATCGTTTACTTCATAATTTTCGTTTTCCATAGGGATAGATTTTGTTGTGATAAGGAAATGATTTTTTGTTCAACATCAATGAATACATTGTTATTCTCCGAAGTATAAGCCGTCATCCCAGATGCTACTTGATAAGCGATGGATAGGTCTTTTTCTTCATCTACAATACTATTCATGAGTTCTTCTAAAGATAATTGTCCTTTACTCTCTAAAATATCTTTGGCTTTGTCAACCCATTGATTTATTCTTTGCTGACGGTTGATTTCCTTTGCTATTTTCTGTTTTTCATTACGTTCATATGCTTCATCAACCTTGATGTTTACAATAATATTAGGTTTTGGAAGTTCAAACTCATAATATTTTGGATATAACATTCGAACAGGCTCATATACCAATTGTTTTAGGGGGAAATTATTACTAAACCTAATCCCTTCGGTGGTATATGCCGAACTTTCCAAAACTGTTCTATGTAATTTTTTTATTTGTATCCTAAAGAAAGCTCTAGAAGAAAATTGCTCTTGTAATTCCGTTAATTTCTCGCTAGCATGGTTGATTTGCCTGCGGATAATGCTTACTTTTTGGTCTACTGAATTGAAAAATTCTCTAATATCTGTATATATTTCTTGAGCTTTTTCCCAATGAATCTTACTTTCCTTTACATTTTCTATATTGAATTTTCCATCGTCTTCCATCTTTCTGTAAAAATGATCCACCACATTTACCAAGTCACCAAGAAATTTGTCTTTGGAAATTATGGCTTCTGTTATATCTTCAGCTCTTTCTCCAAACTTCCTAAAAACAACGGTAAACTCTCTGACCAAATAAGTTGCACTTTGTTCGTCTTCTTTGCGAAGAATCTCGTTTAGCTCTTTGTAAGCTTCCCGTAATTCATCTTCTAAGGACTCTAAGTGATCCAGAATAATCTTCTTTGATCCTTGAATAAATATTCTTCCAAATTTCCGTTCAAGATCCTCAATGGTATTAATTTCATTAGGACGTAAGGTAAATGAGTCCTGTACGCTTTTTTTGAGGGCATGATTCTTATATGGATTTTCTAATTTACTTATCATCAAATCCACCACATTTTTTGCATAATCAGTCAGATAATATTTCCACGGTTCATCAGGAAGACTTCTTAAAAAATAATGGAAGAGCTTGTCTTTGATATTATTCCATTGTCGGACTGAATCTTGATTAAAATTAACAGCAATTTCTTTCAGTATTTCATTGATTTCCTTTTGTGTAAAGTATTCTTCAATTTCACGGTCTTTGATTTTTTCATATAGAGCAATAACCAAATAACCGCCGTCAAATTTTGAAGGAAGTAGAAGATCGTATTTGGCGTATAGTAGTTGCTTTTTCATTATTTACGCAAGAATTTTATATTGGTGTTCCCTTATTAGTCTTCACAAATTTGGTTTTACAATTCCAAAAGTCTCAAACTCTATAAATGTTGACTTGAAAAGATCATCAGGAATCTTTTTCTTCAATAGTAGATGGAAATTCTCTTCATGAGTTGAAACTATCAATTGTTTGTCTAAGGAAAAAGTGATACCTCTAAATAAATCTATAAATGAGAGAATATTAATGCTATCCATTGATTGAATCGGGTCATCAATAAAAATACAATTTACAGAATTACCCTCATTGTCTGTTGTTTTTAAAGCTCTTGCTAAGAATATACTCAAACTAAGAATATTCACCTGCGCTGTACTGAAATATAATGAGGGAATGCTTTTTACTCCTATACTATCTTTCGCATAGATTTGCAATCTAGGTTTATTTTCTCCAAAATCACATTCAAATTCAATCTCTTTGTAGTCGGGATGAGGATCTATTTTTCTATAAATGGCGTTAATGAGAGGTGTATAAAAATAGGCTTCAATCGTACCTTTTAGATATGTTTTTAGCGTTTCTTTTTCATTATTTAGTTCTTTCTCAGCATTACCTAATTCCTTAAGACTATTATTGATTTTTTCAACTTCATCATGTACTCTTTTAGATTCAGTAGCTTTTATACAGGCATCATTTAAAATTTTTAGAATTTTATATTTTTCAATTCTATATTCAACTTGTCTTTCAACCTTCTTTTGCTTTTCAATCAAATCTATAAATGCTGTTTCAATTTGAAATTTATCTTTATCGCTTATTTTTATACCAAATTCTGATAGAATATAATTTTCATAACTTTCGTAAACTCTCAAAATTAGGCTTTTTGCATCATTTATTTCTTGAGTTTTTTTGATGTATTCATCCTTACCTAATGTATGATTAGATAGTTTTAGCTTTAACTCTTCTAAAGATTTGTTTAGATTTCTTTTTTCGTCTGTTAAGTTATTTATAGTTACTTTAATATTAGATATGCCTTCTGATAGTATAGATTTTTCAATATTATTAGAGTTCAATTCTTCAATAAAATACTTTCGGACTTCCTTATGCTCATTTGAAGATTGATGTTTTAACAGATTGTGTTCTGAAATTTCTAGTTTTTCTTTAGTTGATTTAATTAATGTTTCTTTCTCTAATAATGTTTTATCATTATTATTCATTTGACCAGATAACTCCAATATTTGGTTATCTGTTTTTGATATATCATTTTGTATTTTGGTTGATAATTCTTCAAAGGTCTTTGAATCTCCTAATGATAAATTAATGTCGCTTAAGATCGATTGATTACTATTCAATTTCTCCGAATTAATCTTTCTCTCAGAACCTAATTTATCAATTGCATTTTGTACATTTCTATAATCCAATAAATAAGGCTGTTTGATTGAAGAAAAAAACTTCTCAATTTTTTCTTTATCAACAGAAAGCTGTAATACTAGCTTATTTATTTTTGACTCTGTTTCAACCTTTTCTTCAAGGTATATTTTCAATTGATTATCTAATAACTTATTAGATAAGATATTCTCAGATAGTTTTTCAAATGTGTCATAATTGTGGTTACATAAAGGACAGTCTGAACTTTGTGACTTGTTTACCAATTCCAATCCTGAATTAATAAAGTCATTAAGTTCTTTATTTAACTGGTTTTGGTTGTCAATTTTGAATTGAATTTCCTGAATATCTTTTTTTAATTTCTCTAGATTTTGTTGTTCGCTTATGTAATGAGTAACTAACTCTTTATGTTCGCCAAATAATTTAAATTCCAATAGAAGTTCAACATCATCGTTGATTTTATTTTCATAATATCCAAACTCATCCAAAATTATTTTTAGATCATTCAGTTTCTTTTCTTCTGTTGTAATTGATTTTGATAAATCATCAATAACCTTTTGTAAATCAACAATAGCCTTAGAAGTTAATTCGAACTGTTTTTGCTGAGTTGGTATATTATTTAATTTAGATCGATTATTTTCAAGAGACTTCTTTAAATCGTTAAGCTTTATAATTGTATCGTTTTTCTCCTTTTCAACATCAGACTTCTCTCGTTCGGAATTAAGTAATGTGTCTTTAAACCCTACAATATCTTTATTTAAATCATCTATTTCTTTTTGTATACTAAGAAATGTTTCAAATTGTTTTTCAATATTAAAAGCTCGCTCCAATCTATTTTGCTGGATTTTTAAATTCTCTTCGATAACCCTAGATTCACTATTAAGCTTTTCTTGTTCTTCAAACCACTTTATTATCTTATCAAGTTCTTTAACTTGCTCATCTAATTTTACGATTTTACTCTTATTGTCAAGATAAGATAAAACTCCGCCATTTAATTTTCTGTCTTCAGATTCTGCCCCATCTCTGGCTAAAATTATTGAATCGATACGTAACTTAACCTTGATTAATTCTTCTTCCAGTGATAACAATCGAACATCAATATTCCTGGATAGATTATCATAAGAGGTCTGATTGAATGTAATTTGATCAATTAAATTTAAGTTCTCATTTTCTTTGTTAAGCGAATTGACTACTTCATTAATTTCATCAAACTTTTTAAATTCTTGTTCAAAATCAATTTCAACTTGATATTTGGCTTCTTCTTTATTCTTCCTATCAACTAAATCTTTTCTTTCATCTTTTATATACTCTAATAGACGAATGATCTTCTTATATGCTGAATCGTATTTTTTTAAATTATCATCAATTTCCAAGAAGTTTTCATAGCGTTTATCGGCTTTCTCTTCTTTTAGAAAAGCATCTATTAAATCTTGTGTTAATATTTGATTTTGAAAATACTCGTTTACAGGTTTTTCATTATATTTATAAACTTTCTTTTTATTGATAAGATTCTCAAAATTTTTTGAACTAGTTTCAACTATTACTTTTCCAGACAACGAAGCCTTATTTAATAACAAGGGAGCATCATTATCTTTTCTTACTTTTTCAAAATCAACCATCCTATCGAATCGTTGGATTTTATGAGTAACCCCCCATTCAACAGCATCATAAAATGAAGTTTTACCAAACCCATTTGGAGCATATATTGAAGCAAAATTCATTATTTCACCACCTTTCGTAAAATCAAAAGTGGAATCTTCTTCTTTTTCAAATGCTCTGAAACCAGTAATTTTCACGCTTTTAATTTTCATAGTGTATTTATTTTTTTAATGATCGCTTCTTGAGCTTTCCTGTCACCAATTAGTTTTTCTTCATCTAATAAAAGCTTCCAAAGTTTTTCATTTTTAGGGATGTAGGTTGAAATAGTGACTTCTTGAGTTGCCTCTACAATTTCTTTTAAATCTGAATTGGTAATATGTTTTACAATTAAACGATTCGCCTCTTCGTTATTAAATTCATTGGCATATGCATCTTCAACAATCTTTCTACTTGAAAATTTATCATTCTCAATTTTGTTTTTGAGTTCTTTTGAAACATTATCTTTTGAAATATAAATGATATAAAAATTCCATTTGTCAAACTCTCTATTTGACATATATTCTGATGTTTGATAATTAGCTGCGACCATGTTTGAAAATCGTTTCCAATTTTCATTTATTATGCCACTGTTAGCTTCAAGAAAGAATATATTTATTCTGAAGTTATTCTCGTTTCTATAGTGATAGACTTTACAATTTTCAATTACAAAGTCTGGTTTATTTATTTCAATTGTTGAAAAATTCATATACAAGTCGTTTAATTTCGGTTAAAATATCTTCAAATTGTTGTATTGTGAATTGATTTAAAGCATTTTCATTTGTATTAATACAATCAAACTCAATCGCTTTTAAGTGTATAATCTCCTTTATTTTTGAGCTTGTTTGAACCCTGTCAATAGTTTCGTTATCTATTACACTACCCACATTTAGATTAACTTCACTAGCTGGCATTCTTCTCCTATTTGGAGAATTTGGAGTTTGATTAGTTGCTAATAAAATTTGACAGTTATCACTAATGTTTTCAGAAGCAAACAATAGTACTTCACTATATAAATCATATATATCTTTAGAAGAGTCAGAGAATATAAATTTCTTAGTTAAATTCATTTTGGCTAATACATCTTCATCAAAACCATCTACTTCAAGAAGACTAATTATTAAAGCGTATTCGAGGAATGAAGTCCAAAAACGCCTACTTTTTATACCTGTTATTGAAGTAGTTGATTTTTTTATATAGTCATTTGAATAAATACTATTTAGTTCGCATTTTACTTGTTCGAACTGCTTTCTAATGGCAACTTGCAATTTGGGTTTTAAAGCAGGTAGAGTTTCATTATAACTGATTATTGAATTTATTAATAGTTCTATATTTGACAAATAGCTAGGTAATAGTTTTGATAAATTATTCCCGTCAACTATTTCTTCAAATTTTTTGATTGGTACAACTTGTATTTCTCCATTACAAGGACCATTTGGTGTTTTACTTTGAATTCCGGTTAATAATAAACTGTCGCCATTAGCTTTAATAATTCCTCCCCCTGAAAATCCAGTTATTTGTTCGTGATCTAAATGACTAACATTTAACCTTAAAGAAATTAGTGTATCATTATAACTATTTAGAGTATTTATTATTTGTTTGTCATATTTGTCATCTGCATTACGTTTAATATTGGGGTAGCCAGTTAGATTAAATCCCTCAAAACCAGTTGTTCTTTCATCTGTAAAAATTTGATTAAAGCCTAAGTTTTCATTTAATATTAAGATAGCTCCATCTACGTTTTCGTCTGAATGTTCAAAATAATTTTCTCCTTTATTAATTATAACTTCAATGGATGTATCTTGTTTATCTGAAATTGAGTAATTAATTGTAGTTAACAATTCATAGGTATCTGGTCCATTATCATTTGTGATTTTTTCATAAAATACATGCTTTGCTGAAAGTATATAAGTTTTAGTTTCGTCCAAAGGTTGAAACATTACTCCACTACCAGATCCAAGTATTATAGTATATCTTTTTAAGTCATTTTCGTCCATCAAAATTCATTTTGCGTTTTTGATCTAAAATCTTTGAAATCATTCCAGTCATTTTCTGAAAATACTATATCTTTTAAATCATAATTAAAATAAATAAATGCATTCGGATTATTCTTGATAATTCTAGCTATTGTTCTTTTATTTGGTAATCCATGTTTAGTAGCATTTGAACTTATTAGATAATTGTTTGTTTTTACAACTTCCAAAAGTTCTTTGTTGGTATTGTACATACTTCCATGATGAGCAACTTTCATTAATACTGCTTGCAACGGATTATCCTTATTGTATCCAAATTTGTTTAGTCCCTCAATTACAACTGAAGGATGAGCATCCGCTAAGAATAAAAAACTTTTGTCTTGGTATTCCATTATAAAAGCGATAGAACTGCCATTAGCCACACTATTATCTTCTTTGAATCTAAAATCAGTTTGACTTTCTTCATCTATAAAATCTTTCAATAAAGTTTGAAAATCATATTCATCACCACTTGTAAAATAATCCTTTTGTTTTTCATACAGTTTTAGTAACTTATCAAGTTTCTCATTATTTGGCGATAAAATTTTAAATTTTAGACCAAATAAATCATACTCTGAACCTTGTTCAATAATTTCCCCTTGCCACAAATGATTATCTCTAAGATATTTTTCAAATTTAATTCCCTGCTTAAGACTTGTATGAAAATCGTCTGCTCCATCAACTATTTCAATATCTAAATCTTTGTTTTCATCACTTTCAAACTTTTTAGCTATTTCCTTTCCAGAATTAAACCAAACCTTTTTAATTAGCTTAGAAGCCCCTTTGTCTTTATTCAGCCATCTCAAAATTCCTCCGATATGGTCATCATCAAAGTGAGTCAAAACAAGAAGATCAATAAATTGTTCCTCTTCTTGAATTTTTTCAATTACTTTATGTAAATCTCCTTTTACATTTGCAGTCGTCTTATAAGTATCACCAATTCCTCCATCAATAAGAATATTTCTTGGGATATCGTTTTCGAGAAATGAAATCCAAATGGAATCTCCATTAAATGCTTTTAAAAATTTTATTTTCATATTGTAATCATTTTATCTATCTATACTCACTGCGGCTACGATACCATATTTTTCTTCAGTTAGCTAACCTTAAGGTAATAATCAATTTTATCTTCTCGACAAACAATAATGTCATCTATATAGAAACCTTCATCATAATTTTTCAATCTAATTTGGATTATATCTGAATTGAAAAATAAGCACTCAATAATTTTAAGTGCTGCAATGTTATTTTGGTAATAAAACCCAGCTTGCTATTATGAGCATAATTCCAGTCTATTTTAAATAAGCTCATAATGTGTATTTATAATTTTATTCAATTTTGTTAATCATTTTTCGAAGTCTTTTAATACCTTATTTAATGCTTTCTTCCCAATTTCTTTATCTTCAATAATTGACTTTATTTTATCTGAAAGCCATAAAACCAATAGTTCATCTTTTGGTACATTTAAAAACTCAGCAAGTTTTCCTAAGTGTTTTCTAGGTAACAGTCTTCCTTCATTTTCAACTTTACTGATAAAAGCGTTATCTAATTCTAAAGCCGCTCCAACTTCTCGCAAGTATATACCTTTGCTTTCCCTCAATTTTTTTATTCGCTTTCCAAATGTCATATTTGAATTTTTAAGACTTGTCTTATTTAGACAAATATCAAATATAAAAATAATATTGTAATATTTTTTATACATTCATAAATGATTTACTCGTTTTCTTATATTTAAAAGATAATTCTAAACTTGTAATTATTTTATAGCGATTCTCTACATTCATGTCTGCACAGGTAATCAAGTTCAAAAAGAATGTTTTCAAAGAATTTTGAAAAATAACAACGTCACTAACAAGTAATCCTACAAACGGAATTTTTAACAGAATCAAGAATCTTGATCATAATTCAAACATTAGTAAGTGTTATAAAACATTAGTTTTCAATTGTTTGAATTTATGTTTTCTTTAATTTTTTAATCCAATAATAAAAGAATATTAACTTTATAATAAGGAAGCCAAGCTAATTTAGTAGAAAAATTCCTATGCGTACATCATTTCTATATATCCGTGTAAGCACTGATGAACAGGCATCTAAAGGATACTCTTTACGACATCAGGAGGAAAGTTTAATAAAATACTGTGAACAGAATGATATATTAATCCTCAAAACAATTCGTGAAGATTATTCAGCTAAAACATTCAACAGACCAGAATGGAACAATTTGCTGAAGCTGTTTAATCATGAAAAAGCAAAACGACCGAATCTAATCCTTTTTACTCGTTGGGATAGGTTTAGCAGAAATACAGGAGATGCCTATTACATGATTGCTCTTTTGAGAAAGAAGATGATTGAAGTACAAGCAATTGAGCAGTTACTTGATTTGGATATTCCCGAAAATAAACTCGTGTTGGCATTATATCTTGCTATTTCGGAAGTAGAAAATGACAGAAGAGCATTAAATGTAAAAAAAGCTTTGTATAAGGCCAGAAAAGAAGGGAGATGGATAGGTCCAGCACCCAAGGGTTATATCAATAAGACTATTGAAACAGGGAAAAAAGTTATTGTCCCTTTTGAGCCAGAGGCAACAATCATAAAAAATACCTTTGATCGCATATCACAAGGAGATATAAGCATAAGAGAAGTACATAGAATTGCAATACAATCTGGATTCAAATGTAGCTTTAGTAACTTCTATTGCCTGATACGAAACCCTGTGTATTGTGGCAAGATAAAGATTCCTGATTTTGAGAATGAAAAGAGTTGCATAGTTTCGGGAAATCATGAAGGCCTGGTTTCAGATAGCTTATTTGAAAAAGTACAAGAGATGTTGAACATCCGATCAAGAAAAATAATCAAGAAAACTAACAATAGTCATTTCCCTTTCAGAGGCATCCTTGTATGCCCAAAATGCGGTCATATACTTACGGGTAGTATTTCAAAAGGACGTAAAAAATACTATTCCTATTATCATTGTTATAACGGATGTAAATTTAGGATAAGAACAAGTAAAATAGACGAACAGTTTTTAGAACTTCTTAAAGGTTTAAATCCACCAGAGATTGTAATAGATCTATATAGGATTATCCTCAAAAAGTTATTTGATTCAAGTTTGAAAAAATGTTCCATGAAGCAAAACCAAGTTACAAAGAATTTAGAACATTTATTTAATCGATCAATTAAGGCAAAAGAATTGTTCCTTACGGGAGAGATTGACGAAGAGGATTTTAAAATTATAAAGAATGATTGTGAGATAAAGATAAATACAATGGGTAAGGAATTGCAACAAGTAACATTTGAAATGATGAAATTTCGGGATAACCTTAACAAAGAATCTTCCAAACTTTTTAATATGTTACAGCTTTACAAGGATGCGCCAGTTGATATTAAAAGGAAAATAATCAGGCTTTTATTGAAAAATGAAATTATTCAAACGGAAGAAGCTTTTCAAAATTTTACAATATCGGATATTGTTAATATTGTTTTTGGTATTGATGTCCATATCAATAAGAATTTAATTGAAAAAGCGGATACAAAAACAGTGTCCAATTATGATGAAGAGAGCAGATACTATTATAATGAACTATTGAAAGAAAGTGCATCTAAATCTATAAAGACCAGTTCTATATTTTGGAGTAAATTCCCCGAAATAACTGCTTTTCTCAAAAAAATGGCTTCCATTATTAATTTTCAATAGTATTTATTAAAGCAAATCGCTGATAATCCTTATGCTATGAAGGGTTCGAATCCTAAGAAGTCACCCTTACAGGATTTTCGAACCTTTTTTTATAAAAAGTATTTAAATTTAATAATAAACAATTGATTTACAGATTTTTATATAATATTCGAAAGTTCAAACTCTTAAAAAATGCTTTTTTAATCCAAGCAAAAGTCAAAAACAGATAAGAATCTGATTATTATAGTTTTATGAATAAGAAAAGCCACATGGCACTATTTGGCGCCATGTGGCTTTATGTGACCTCGACAGGATTCAAACCTGTAACCTCTTGAGCCGTAATCAAGTGCGCTATTCAGTTGCGCCACGAGGCCTTTTTTGTGGGTGCAAATATAAATATTTTTATTAAAACTTAATCAAATTTTTATTCCAAATTTGTAATTCATTACTTTTGAATATGTCAAAGGAATTATTATATCAGAAATTCAATCATGTTTTCGATAATACTTTAATAAGTGAGATCGAAAAAATTGGTACTACACGTACATTTACAAAAGATGATATTATCATTGATATCAATCAACCATTATTGTATATACCTCTTTTATTGAGTGGAAGCATTAAAATACTTCGAGAAGATAATGAGGGTAATGAATTACTCATTTATTTTTTAGAAGCAGGAGAAACCTGCACCATGTCGCTAACCTGTTGTATGGGGACTTCGAAAAGTAAAATCAGGGCCGTTGCCGAAAAGGATTCTAGCCTTATCATGGTACCTGTTCAAAAAATGCAGGAATGGTTTCATAATAATGAGAGCTGGCGAAATTTCATATTAGAAAGTTACCAAATACGTTTTGATGAAATGCTAGAAGCTATAGACAACCTTGCTTTTATGAAAATGGACCAACGTCTATATAAATACTTAATCAATAAAGTTAAACTTCACACATCTAAAATTATTATTGCAAAACATCAGGATATCGCAGAGGACTTACATACATCTCGTGTTGTTATTTCCAGGCTTTTAAAACAACTTGAAAACGAAAATAAAATAAAGCTCAGTAGAAATAAAATTGAAGTTTTATAATGAACCCGTTTTGACTTTTACTATTTCTAAAACCTGTCTACAGCAAGCAGGAGTGGTTAAAACCGTCCATATTTCGTTACTTTTATTATTCGTAGCGGTACTCGGATTCGCTCAGCACAAGTCCCTATGCCTTTCAAAAAGTGCCTTATCTAGACATATTTTATACCAATTCTGATTTAAATTCACTCATAAGAAAAGTAGTAGATTTTTGACTCAAATGAAAAATAAAATACATGCATAGCAGGACTACGGTTCTATTTTATTTTGAAATATTAGGCAAAAAGGTGCCATTTTATTGAGTAAATTTAAGGTAGAAATGGTATTGGTTAAAAACAAAAAGTCAAGATGAATTCAGGCAATAATGATACAGACAGGTAACATTTATTACAAAACTCCTTTGGTTTAACTTTACATTTGCGATAAATTAATCAGGTATGGAATACATTTTAAACCCTTGGCCATGGTATATATCTGGGCCACTTATTGCCATGGTTATGGCATTATTACTCTATTTTGGTAAAACATTTGGTATGTCCTCTAACCTTAGGACCATGTGCTCAATGATGGGGGCCGGAAAAACATCAGCCTTTTTTAAATTTAATTGGAAAGAGCAAATATGGAACCTAACTGTTGTACTTGGTGCCGTAATAGGTGGTTTTGTAGCAACGCAATATTTATCAAATGATAGCTTCACCAATTTAAATCCGACTACCATTGCCGAACTTCAAAATATGGGGTTTGAAAATTCTGGAGCCACATTAGTTCCTAATGAAATGTACAGCGCTGAAGCATTAACCTCTCCTAAAGGACTGCTTCTTTTGGTTCTAGGTGGGGTATTGGTTGGTTTTGGTACTCGCTATGCCGGCGGTTGCACTTCCGGGCATGCTATAACTGGGCTTAGCAGCTTACAAAAACCATCACTAATAGCTGTCATAGGCTTTTTTATTGGGGGATTAATAATGGCCAATTTTATTTTACCCTTAATTTTTTAAAACATGAAACGAACATTAACAAATTTTAAAAATTTCTTTATAAAAGATAATGTTTAAAATTCCTGCCGGCCGGCAGGCAGGCAGGTTTAATGAGAGAACGAGTGCAACGAGTGGTTGCATATGTTCTTAATTTTATAATTAATTTAATATCTGGTAATTATATAAATTTAAACGTATGAAATATTTAAAATTTTTATTAGTTGGCATTTTCTTCGGAATTGTTTTAGTAAAATCTGAAGCAGTTTCATGGTATAGAATATATGAGATGTTCAGATTTCAATCATTTCATATGTACGGTATTATAGGTACAGCCATTGCTTCTGGAATTTTATTTCTTCAAATTTCAAAAAGAGGTATTATAAAGAGCATCAAAGGCGCCGATATTTTTGTTCCTAAAAAAGAAAAAGGTATTTCTAGATATATCATTGGCGGGACACTTTTTGGATTTGGTTGGGCGCTTATCGGGGCATGCCCAGGCCCTATGTATATCCTATTAGGTACAGGTGTATATAGCATGATTATTGTAATTGCCGCTGCCATGTTAGGGACGTTTATTTATGGAACAATAAAAGATAAACTTCCGCATTAATGGACTTCATACAACTCTTAGGATATATTGGAGCGTTAATTGTTGGATTGGTTTTAGGATTAATTGGAGGGGGAGGCTCTATACTCACCGTCCCTTTATTAGTTTATCTTCTAGGTTACAATCCAGTTGTTGCAACAGCGTATTCTCTTTTTGTAGTAGGGACCTCCTCTATGGTAGGCACTTATCAAAAATACAAAAAAGGTTTTGTCGATTTTAAAATAGGTCTGGCCTTTTCATTCCCGTCCTTTATTGCGGTTTATTTATCGAGACGCTATTTAGTTCCAGGTATTCCAGATACGCTTTTTAGTTTTGGTGACCACGCCCTTACCAAAGAAATGGGCATTATGATATTTTTTGCTTTTATTATGCTATTAGCTTCATTTTCCATGATAAAAAAGGAAAAGAAGAACAAAGGTGTCATTTTACCTTCCCAACCCTACTACAAAACATTTGTTCAGGGTTTAATTATTGGAACTGTAACAGGTCTCATTGGTGCTGGTGGTGGTTTTTTATATGTGCCTGCCCTAGTCGTTTGGGCAAATATCCCAATGAAAAAAGCAGTAGGTACTTCTTTGATTATTGTAACCATCAATTCTCTAATTGGTTTTATAGGAGACGTTCAAACTTTAGAAATTGAATGGCTATTTTTGCTTTCTTTTACCCTAATTTCTATCATAGGAATTATTTTAGGGGTCTTTATATCAAAATTTATAAGTGGCAAGAAACTTAAAAAAAGCTTTGGTTTCTTTGTTTTAATAATGGCTGTTTATATTATTTATAAAGAACTTAAATAATGGTAATGTGACTTAAGTCACAAAAAGAACCGTTCAGGATTCGTATTTTTGAAAGGCTTTAATTCAAAAGATTACCTCACCTCATCTTCTGGTTAATAAAAAATAGATCATGAAAATAGAACAAATTTATACAGGATGTTTAGCTCAAGGAGCTTATTATATAGAATCTAATGGTGAAGTTGCCATTATTGACCCATTACGAGAAACGCAGCAATATGTAGATAAAGCAAAGAAAGAAGATGCTAAAATCAAATATATTTTTGAAACTCATTTTCATGCTGATTTTGTTTCCGGGCATGTCGATTTAGCAAAAAAGACAGGGGCCACCATTGTTTTCGGCCCTGGAGCCGAAACAGACTATGATGCACATATAGCATCGGATAATGAAGTGTTTAATATTGGAAATATTACGATTAAAGTATTACACACACCTGGTCACACCTTAGAATCGTCAACATTTCTTTTAATTGATGAAAAAGGAAATAACCACGCTATTTTTAGTGGAGACACCTTGTTTTTGGGTGATGTAGGACGTCCTGATTTGGCAATAAAATCTGATTTAACAAAAGAAGATTTAGCTGGGATGTTATATGAATCCTTGAGAAATAAAATTATACCATTAGCAGATAACATTATTGTATATCCTGCGCATGGTGCTGGTTCTGCTTGTGGAAAAAACCTAAGTAAAGAAACCATAGGGCTTTTAGGGGATCAGAAAAAAACAAATTATGCTTTAAGAGCCGATATGACAAAAGAAGAGTTTGTAGAAGAAGTTTTAGACGGCATTGCACCACCTCCACAATATTTTGCCAAAAATGCCATGATGAACAAATCTGGTTATGATAATTTTGATACTGTTCTTCAAAAAGGAGATACGGGACTAGACCCAGAAACATTCGAAGCTATTGCAAACCAAGAAGGCGCCTTGGTGCTTGATGTTAGAACTGAAAAAGAATTCGTAAAAGCGCATATTCCTAATTCCATTTTTATTGGAATCAATGGTGGGTTCGCTCCATGGGTCGGTGCTTTAATTACCGATTTAAAGCAACCTATCTTACTCGTTTCACCAGAAGGAAAAGAAAAAGAGACCGTAACTCGATTATCCCGTGTTGGTTACGATAATACGCTAGGCTATCTAAAAGGCGGTATTAATGCATGGAAAAATGCAAATAAAGACATTGAAACCATAGAGTCTATAACTGCTAACGAGTTTTCTAATCGATTTAAAAAAGAGGCTATTAATACGCTTGATGTTAGAAAAGATGGCGAATATAAGTCGGAACACCTCGATAGTGATTCTGTGCAGCATTTTGCCTTAGACTATATGAACGATAATATGAATGCTATCGATAAAACCAAAACCTATCATATACACTGTGCTGGCGGATATCGTTCGGTTATTGCGGCATCTATTTTAAAAGCCAGAGGTTTTAACGTTATAGATATTGCCGGTGGTTTTGCTGCTATTAAAAATACGGACTTGCCAACAACTACTTTCGTTTGCCCGTCAACCTTATGAAAATGAAAATAACATTAGAAATACAAAATCTTAAATGCGGCGGTTGTGCCAACACAATTATGAGCAAGTTATCGAATATAGAAAACATTAGTGATGTAACAATTAACAATGAAGCACATGCCGTTTCTTTTTCTTATAAAAACGATAAAACGCTTTTAGAAGCTAAACAATTATTACATAAAATTGGCTATCCCATTGTTGGAGAAAAAAATGTGCTCGCTACAAAAGCTAAATCTTTTGTTAGTTGTGCCATTGGTAGAATGAATGGCTAATATTATACGATTTCTGCGCTTAATCCTGCTTCAAGAAGCATGGAACAACGTGGTTTTAGGTCATCATATAAACCCGTTTTAACCGTACATTTTCCTTTATAATGCACTATAAGCGAGCATTGCTCTGCTTGTTCTGCAGTATGATCGCAAGCATAGATGAGAGTCTCTATAACATGATCGAACGTATTAACGTCGTCATTAAATAAAACAATTTCATTTTGAGTTGATACTTCTTCTTCAAGTAGTAATTCTTCTGATATTTTTTCTTTAGAACTCATTTTCCAATTTTTATACTAAAATAATTTATTTTTCTTAAACAAAAAGAATAAGGACACCAAAATGATGCCCCTTCTAAACATAAAGCTATTTTTATTAAGAATATTAGTACATATATTGTAACCCAATAATATCATCATAGTCAAACTCTCCATCCTCTGAAGAATTAAAACAAGAGACCATAATTGAATTCGGGTATAACCTGCAGATGTCCCCCGAATGGCATTTGCACCTATTGTTCCAATCCCTTCATTCACATTTTGACCACAACTCTGTCTTGTTTGCCAATCTGTATGCCTAGATCCAACTGAATGCCCTATTTCATGAGTAATTTACAGGCTCTATAAATAAACAACGATATAGAAGAATATTTTTGTGATTTACCATATATATTAAGATTTCTTGTCACAAAAAACAGTGATTTATTGAAAATAGCCTAAAGGCTTATTTTTTCTTAAACTCTAAAGCCACCCAATTATTTCTTTCTAATTGGAACCGAAGTTCAAGGTTGTTTGTATTACATGCTTCTTTTATAACTGGAATATCGTCGTTGTAAAAACCACTTAAAAACATGGTCCCTTTTTTGTTTAAACAAGATACGTAAGTCTCCATATCTTGCAATAAAATATTACGGTTAATATTGGCTATAATAACATCATACTTTTTACCTTTTAAAACCGACGCATCTCCTTCTATAACGGTAATATGATTACAATTGTTACGTTCAACATTTTCGATGCTGTTTAAATAACACCAATTATCATAATCTACAGCATCAATAGGTTTTGCGCCTTTCATTTCTGCCAAAATAGCTAATACGCCCGTACCACATCCCATATCTAAAACAGACTTGTTAGCAACATCATTTTTTAAAATATGTTGAATCATCATATGTGTCGTTTCATGATGTCCAGTACCAAAACTCATTTTTGGCTCAATTATAATATCGTACTTTGTACCTGGTTTTTCATGAAATGGTGCACGGACAGTACATACATCGTCAACAACAATAGGATTGAAATTCTTCTCCCACTCTTGATTCCAATTGGTTTGTTCAATCTCATTAAAGGTAAAATTAATTTCAAATTCATCTGAATTTAAAATATGAATATCTTCAAGGATAGCTTCGTTCCAATCTTCTTTTTGAATATATGCCGTAACCCCGTTTTTGGTTTCAACAAAACTTTCAAAACCAGAATAACCCAATTCTGCAATAAGTATTTCTACTCCCGGTTGCACGGGTTTTACTTTAAACTCGTAACCTATATAAGTCATATTAGACATAGCCCATTTTTTCGACTGCAAAGATAGAAGTAATACTATAATAAATCAGCCACCTCTGTCTATTTTAATAAAATACAATAAGGGTGTTTCCTATTTTTTGTAAATCAAGAAACACCCTTATTTAATAAATTGTCCATAATTTATTTCAAAACTATTAGACTATTTTTTTTACGTTTAAAATGCATTTACAATAGCAAAAAAATCGTCTGCATTAAGTGAAGCGCCTCCAATTAAGCCACCATCGACATCTGGCTTGGAAAAAATTTCCTCGGCATTTGCAGGCTTTACGCTACCTCCGTAAAGAATTGAAACCTCATCGGCAACATCATTCCCGTATTTATCGGCCAATGTCTTTCTTATAAAAGCATGCATATCCTGTGCTTGCTCTGGGCTGGCAGTTTCACCCGTACCAATTGCCCAAACCGGCTCATAAGCTAATATGATATTTTGGTAAGAAGCTGCATTTAAATGAAACAAAGCATTTTTAATTTGATTTCCAACGACCGTTTCCTCATTTCCAGATTTTCTATCGGCTAACTCTTCTCCAAAACAAAAAATCACACGCATACCCTTTGATAATGCTGCATCTACTTTTTTTGCAAGTAATTCATCTGTTTCATTAAAATACTCACGACGCTCGCTATGTCCTAAAATGACTGTTTTTATTCCAATACTTTTAAGCATACCAGCGCTTACTTCTCCAGTATAGGCACCGTTTTCCGCAAAATGCATATTTTGTGCAATAACTTCTATATTAGTGTTTCTCAACACTCCAAAAGCATGAAATAAATTAGTAAATGTTGGCGCTATCATAACCTCAGCATTTGAAGTTTTGGTTCTGTTTTTCAGCTCATTGATCAATAATTCCGTTTGCGATAAATCATTATTCATCTTCCAGTTACCTGCTACAATATTTTTTCTCATAATCTGTTGCTAACCTTCAATTTATTAAAGGACATTTTATTATTTCTAATTAATTATTTCAATTTTGAAATGCTAAAATAGTTATTTTTTCAATGCTTCTATTAACTTATCGTCATCAGCTTCAATAACATTAAATACAACGATTTCGCCAGCTTTATTCACCACCATATATCTAGGAATCCAGCCAATATTCACAAAATCTGCGAATGGACAATCCTGTCCGTTTTGCATATAATAGTGGTCACCTATAATATCGTACTTATCTATGCCCCTTTTCCAAGCGTCTTCTCCCCTATCTAAAGATAAAAACACATAAGAGACCTCTTTAAACTTATTTTGTAAATGCTTCACTTTAGGCATACTTTTTATGCAATCGCTACACCATGAAGCCCAAATATCTATAACGATTGTTTTTCCTTTATTGGCTTCCAATATTTCATTAAAAGTTATAGAACCCCCTTCTAGAGTTGTAAAGGTATCATTTAATGCTTCCTCAGAAAATTGCTTGGGTCCTTTAGTGCAATTTAAAAAACAAATTAACAGGATGATTAAATATTTCTTTTTGTTCATGATTTAATATGTTATTAAGGTTTTCATTAAAATGAAAAATCATTCCAATTTTACTTTTGGATCTAACCAAACATATATTAAGTCAACAAAAATATTGATAATTACAAACATCGTAGCTATCACTAAAACCGATCCCATGATAACGGGCAAATCCAATGTATTTAAGGCGTATACTATCTCTTTTCCCAATCCGTTCCAACCAAAAATATACTCTACAAAAACGGCTCCTGCCAACATAGAAGCAAACCAACCGGATATTGCAGTAACTACAGGGTTTAGGGCATTCTTAACGGCATGTCTTTTTATAATTTGAAATTCGCTTAACCCTTTCGCCCTTGCCGTGCGAATATAATCCTGGTTAAAAACTTCCAATAACGAATTTCGCATGAGTTGAATTACCACAGCCAGCGGACGAATGCCTAGTACCATAGCCGGAAGGATCAAGTTTTTCCATTTAATATGCATAGCTTCACCAAAATCGTCCAACTCATATAAGCTCCCTGTCATTTCAAAATTCGTATACTCATGCAGTATATATCCAAAAAACCAAGCAAATAAAATAGCACTAAAAAAAGATGGAATACTCATACCAAAAGTGCTAAAAACCTGAATCGTTTTATCCAACAATCCATCTTTATAAAGCGCCGAAACGATTCCTAATAAAATACCTAAAACCATAGCTATTACAATAGCTGTTACCGCTAAAACAAAAGTATTAGGCAATGTCTCTGCTAGTACATGACTTACCTTTTTTCCTTGTTTTGTAAAAGATTCCCTTAAATAGGGCAACTTTAAAACTACAATAGTGTTCCCTATTGAAAACAGCCTGGTTGCACTATACTTTCCTGCTCTTAAAAAAGTGTAATCACCTTGTTTTTTTGAGTGAAATGAAATAGGCAACAAATCATTTATATAATAAAAATACTGCGTACTTATAGGTTTATCGAATCCGTATTTTTGTTTTACAATGTCCAGTTGTTTACTATCTTCATTTTGCCCCAACATCATTTGTGCAGGATCTCCAGGAAGCACATTAAATAAAAAGAAGATAACAGTAACTACTCCAAATAATGTGAGTAAAGCATATGAGATTTTATTTAGTAAGTAGCTTATCAGTTGTTGGTTGTTGGTTGTTGGTTGTTAGGTTTTAACGTCACTTCAATAATGCCAGTATAAATGGTGTTATTTTGAGTATTCAACGCTGCTAGTGCTAAAGAATCCTTTACGACATTAATACTTTCAATTTTTTCTTTTTCTAAAGCCTCTATGCTTTCTTTAGTCGATAACTCTCCGTTAATAAAATAAGCCATAATGTCCTCAGCTACTTTTGGCTCCTGTTTTCTTTCAACTTTTGGCAACTCTAAATTATCAATATCGTTCCAATGTACTTTTTGCTTAATGGTACCTGCATCCAATTCTATAATACCAGGGTTAGAACGCACCACCGTTTTAAGGGCTTTTTCATCACACAAATAAAATTCAAAATCAATACCATAGGCTTCTTTAATTTGTTGTTTTGCATCTGCTCCAGAAGCTGTCAAACCAATTACCTTATAGCCATTTTTAATGGCCCTTTCAGATAAAGCCTTTAATTTTTTAGCGCCTTCCTGCTCTATTTTCTCTAAACTATAAGAGATTACGACTATGAGGTTTTCTTCAGTTAAAAATGCTTGTGTTAAATCTTCATCTTCGCTTTCTATTGAAAAATCATAAATAGGTGGTTGGTATCCTTCTTGAACCACTTTAGTATCAACGCCAATAAAATCACCCTTGACAGACGGATAAGAACCATTGGTAGTAATGATCTTCTCTTCTCCATCGACACTAAACTTCCAACTATATTCTACAATAGGCTTTACAGCATCTTCGGGAACGCTCATACCCTCTTGAATATTTGCTCCAATTTTATATGCTCTAAAATCTTTAACAGGCAAATGCTCTAGTACATAATAACCAAACCAAAGACTAAAAATAAAACCCAATAAAGCAAGAACCGTTGTTATTAGCTTATTAAATACAGGCTTAATATGCCGTATTCCAAAAAACAAAATCAATATAAAAAACAGTAAAACCAAATCTTTTATAAAACTTTCCCATGGTGTTAACTTTAAAGCATCTCCAAAACAACCACAATCTTTTACCTTATCGAAATACGCTGAATAGAAGGTTAAAAATGTAAAAAACATAATCATTCCCAACAAACTCCAAATGGTAAACTTCGGTTTATAACCAATAAGCAAAAACACCCCTAAAACAACTTCAAACACCACTACCAAAACAGAAACCATTAATGCATAAGGTTCTAAAAAAGTAATGTTTAAAACATCTGCACTAAAATACTCTTCTAATTTATACGAAAACCCTAAAGGGTCGTTTAGCTTTATTAATCCAGAAATGATGAATAAAACGCCCACAAATATTCGACTTATTGCTACTATTATTTTCATTAAAATCCCTTTTAAAAAAGACCTTTTGACTTTTGTTCATACTGGACGTAGACAAAGTACTCAAGGTAACTATTTGTTATTATTATTTTTCGTTTAAATGTATTAATGCAAAAATGGCATAATTAATCATGTCTTGATAGTTGGCATCAATACCCTCGCTCACCAATGTTTTGCCTGCATTGTCTTCAATTTGTTTAACTCGCAATAATTTTTGTAAAATTAAATCGGTTAAACTGCTTACTCTCATATCACGCCATGCTTCACCATAATCGTGATTTTTATCTTGCATGAGCTGCTTAGTAATGGCTACTTGTTTTTCGTATAATTTGATGGCCGTTTCCGTAGATAGATCGGGTTGCTCAACCACACCTTTTTCCAACTGAATCAAGGCCATGATACAGTAGTTTATAATACCAATAAATTCACTTTCCTCACCCTCTTCTACTTTTCTAACATCATTTTGCTGAAGCCCTCTAATACGTTGTGCTTTAATAAAAATTTGATCGGTGAGCGATGATAAGCGCAATATACGCCACGCACTGCCATAATCCGACATTTTTTTTATGAATAAACTTTTACACGTATCGATGACGGCATCATATTGTTTTGAAGTATCTTGCATGAATTAAAATGTATTTTGCGTAAATTTCGCATAAAAAAGTTTAACCATCAAAGTTTCAGGTTTAAAGTTTTAAACTTAGTACAAACACCATACAAAAAGGTATAAATGACAATAAACTGCAAAGGAAAACTCATTGATTTAACATCGCCAAAAGTGATGGGTATTCTAAACATAACGCCAGATTCGTTCTATGATGGCGGACAGCATAAAAATGACAGGGATGTTTTAAAGCATGTCGAGTTAATGCTTACTAGTGGTGCCACTTTTGTAGATATTGGAGCATACAGTTCACGCCCTAACGCAGACCATGTTAGTGAAACCGACGAATTAAAAAGAATCCTACCTATCATCCATTTAATCTTAAAGGAATTCCCTAAGGTTTTACTTTCTATTGATACGTTTAGAAGTAACGTTGCAAAACAATGCATAGAAGCTGGAGCAGCACTAATCAATGATATTTCTGCAGGAAAATTAGATGATAACATGCTGCAAACTATTGCCAATTTACATGTTCCTTATATTATGATGCATATGAGAGGGACACCACAAACCATGCTACAAAAAACCGATTACGATGATATCATTAAGGATATGCTCTTTTATTTTTCCGAACGCATTGCCGCTGCAAAACAATTAGGGATCATCGACATTATTGTGGACCCTGGGTTTGGGTTTGCCAAAGCTCTGGAACAAAATTATGAATTGTTAAATAAACTTGAGCGTTTTAAAACAATAGAAAAACCTTTATTAGTTGGTATTTCCAGAAAATCCATGATTTATAAAACTTTAGAAACTTCGGCTAAAGAATCCCTTAATGGCACCAGTGTTTTAAACACGATTGCCTTACAAAAAGGAGCTTCAATTTTAAGAGTCCATGATGTTAAAGAAGCCATGGAATGTATTAAATTAGTTCAATCTGTTGTTAGCCACTAAAATTATGAAAAATACTATTCTCATAGTTCTTATTAGCTTGGTATGTTCTTGCGGAAAAGACAAAATACTCCATCTTCCTGAGGTTGATCATTCTGAAATATCTGAAATAAATGATGTATCGCCTGCTTATTTATTTTATGATACTACACAAAAAGATAGTGTTGAATTAAACAGAAAGAACTTAATTAGCACCACAAACTGGCTCGTTAATGTTGATAAACGCTTAACACTTAAACAAGCGATTCCACATATAAAATTTCTTCAAGATAAAAAGCAAAATTCGAGTCATAAAAATAAAAATGCAAAAAACTATTTTACCTGTAACGACATTAGCAAAAAGAATTTAGGATTTATTGATTTTACGGATGTGGTTTATATAAAAAAGAGCATTATAAATGTACTTGCTGATAATCATTCAATACCAAATAACACGCTAATCATTCATTTTGATTCATCTAAAAACATAAAAATCAATTCTTTTTTTGACAAAATTAATATAACCCATTCTAATATCTCAGAATTAAATCATAGCATCACATCACTATCAGAAAATAAAAATAATGCCTCAGTCTTGTTATGCTTTGATGATCATTTGAGTTTTAATGAGTATATTTTATTTAAATCGGTTTTATCAAGACTAAAAAGCAAATCCATATCAATATCAAAGAACGAATTCATTTCTAATTAACCATATTTTCTTAAATTTACCAAAACCCACTACTGTTGGATATTTTTAAAGACATCTTAGATTTACGCCTCATCGATTATGTTGATGTTGTTCTCGTAGCCCTTTTACTTTATTATGTTTATAAGCTAGTAAAAGGCACTGTGGCCATAAATATCTTTATAGGTATTATTATTATTTATTTAGTCTGGAAACTTACCGAATTCCTTGATATGGAATTGCTAACCAGTATTTTTGGTGGCTTTATGAAGGTGGGGATTATTGCTTTAATCGTTGTATTCCAGCCAGAAATTCGCAAATTTTTATTAATGGTAGGTTCTACCAATTTTAATAGGCGGCGCAAATTTTTAAAACAACTTAAGTTTCTAAAAACCGAAACTAAAGACGAAACCGATGTAGATGCTATTATTTCGGCTTGCAACAAAATGGCTATATCTAAAACTGGTGCCTTAATAGTTTTTGAAAAGAACAATAATTTAGATTTTTTATCATCGTCTGGAGATGAAATGAATATAAAGGTGACCCAACCTATTATTGAAAGTATCTTTTTTAAAAATAGTCCGTTGCATGATGGTGCCATTATAGTTAACAATAATATTGTAAAAGCAACACGGGTTATCCTTCCTGTAAATAATGAAAAAAATATTCCGTTACGTTTTGGTCTCCGTCACAGAGCTGCCATTGGGGTTACTGAAAAAACAGACGCCCTGGCACTTGTTGTAAGTGAAGAGACGGGACGTATCTCTTATTTTAAAGATGGTGAGTTTGTAGTTTTTGATGATATCAATCAACTTAACTTAATGATTAAAGAAGACCTTTCTTAATCTTATACAAAAGTTGTAATACCAAATGAATTTTAAAATGATTGGTAATAAATTTGAATTATATTTTCTTTAAATTTCAATAAAAAGCAAACTCCAGGGTAGGTTCTGGATCCTGAAAATAGATCCTAAATTCGTAGTAATTAGCAAATAAAATGTGCCTTGAATAATTTGAATTATAGTACGCTTATATAAAATAGAAAACATGTGCGAAGCTTCCTGCCTGCCGGCGAGCTACGGTGTACCCACATCTTTTTTCAATATAAAAAACAAAAGTTTACTTACTTTTCTTTGCCCGTCCAAAGAAAAGTAACAAAAGAAAAGACGCCCTTTCGAGAGGGATTTCTTCTCATGCTATCGCCAGAGAAGAACCGGGGACAAAACTTCGCGTCGCCCCACCCGCAATATCCAACGCCAATGCTCCTGTTCCTCGAAGCTTTTGTACCCTATCCTTCCGAAAGGTCGGGGACAGCCCTATGGCCTTTTCCCGACAATGAGCAGAGAGACCAGACCGCACTAAAAAAGAAAAGAACACTAAAAAACAAACCCTCCGGCTGTATGTTACCACATACAGTCACCTCCCTTTTTAGCAAAAAAGGGAGGAACCCGTCTCGGACAAGCCGTTGGCACAAAGTAGATACTAATTAACTTGTGTGAATTTTTGTATTATTTGTAGGTACACCGTAGCTACCGGCGAGCCAGGAACTGGGTATGAAAGCATAGTCTTAGTTATGGGGTTATTTTATCTTGAAATATAAGTGCCATAGAAATCGAAGATTCATGAACTCCTATTTTTAAAATGAAAGATAGTGAACTAAACGAATTATTAGGCTTATTTTATTTATTGGTATAATATGCTAGCTATTGAAATACTGAAACATTTATACCGAATTTAGCTCAACAAGTTCAGCACATGAAGCGGGGTTAGCCTGCCACGACAAAGGCGTGAACTAATAAAACTTAAAGCACTTCTTCCTGCAAAAACTGAACTTCGTATAAGTTTTTATAATAGCCATCCTTTTTCTCAAGCAATTCTTTATGAGTTCCCTGCTCTACTATATTACCAGTATCCATCACTATAATTCTATCTGCTTTTTTAACGGTTGCCAATCGATGGGCAATAACAATGGAAGTTCTTCCTTTAGTTATTTTATCCGTGGCATTTTGAATGAGCTGTTCTGAATACGAATCGACAGATGATGTCGCCTCATCTAACACCAAAATACTAGGGTTGGTTACATAAGCCCTTAAAAACGATATAAGTTGTCGCTGGCCAGAGGATAGCATAACCCCTCTTTCTTTTACATTATAGTGATAACCGTTTGGCAAACTCATTATAAAATCGTGAATGCCAATATCCCTTGCTGCCTGTTGAACTTGCGCTTCTGTTATTTCAGGATGATTTAATGTAATATTATTTAAAATAGTATCTGCAAATAAAAATACATCCTGTAATACCACAGCTATCTGAGTACGCAACGACCCTAAAGTGACTTGTTTAATATCAATACCATCAACATAAATAACACCATCTTTAATTTCATAAAAACGATTTAACAAATTAATAATAGTGGATTTACCCGCTCCAGTTGCTCCAACAATAGCAATGGTTTCGCCCGCATTTACATCAAACGTTATGCCTTTTAAAACTTCTTCATTTTCCACATAGCTAAAAATGACATTGTCAAATTTTATATGGCCTTTTAAATGCTTTGCAACATGTGTTCCTGTATCATCAATTTGTGAAGTAGTATCTAAAACCTTGAACACCCTGGTTGCTGCTACCATTCCCATTTGTAGTGTATTAAACTTATCAGCTATTTGACGCAGTGGCCTAAATAACATAGGAACATACATGATAAATGCCACTAACACACCTTCTGTAACCGTTCCATCCAGCACAACATTCAATCCTCCGTACCAAGCTATTAAACCAATGGTCACAGATGACGATAGATCTGCTAACGGAAAGAAAATAGAATTATACCAAACGGTTTTAAGCCAGCCTTTTTTATGTCTCTCGTTTATTTTTTTAAAGTTTTTATATTCAACAGCTTCACGGGTAAATAATTGCAAAATCTTCATACCTGTTAACCGTTCCTGCACAAAAGAATTTAAATTAGACACTTCGGTTCTCACCTCTTCGAAAGCTTTCTTCATATATTTTTGAAAAATACGTGTTGCGTACAGCAATAAGGGCAACATAATAAATACAATCAAACTCAATCGCCAATTCGTATAAATCATAATCCCAAAAACCGCTGTCATGGTAAGCAAATCCCTAAAGATCATGAACAAACCTTGACCAAAAATATCAGCGATACGTTCCATATCGGTCACGGCTCTTGTAATGAGTACCCCTACTGAAGAATTATCATAATACTTCATTTTAAAACGCAATAAATGATCGAATAATTTTATACGCACATCCACCACTAAACTTTGCCCTAACCACGCAGCATAATAAATAAATGCCAATTGAAATATTGTTTGAAAAATTAAAATGGCAAACATGATTATAACATAAAAGAGAAACTCCTTAGGTTGTTGTCCCATAATGCTATTATCTATTGCAAATTGAGTTACCCGAGGCATTGCCGCACTAAAAACAGCCAATAGAATTACCAAAAGCACCAGCCCTAAAAAAACAAATTTATAAGGTTTTATATATTGAAAAAGACGCTTAAATAAAGTAACGTCAAATATTTTTTCTTGCTTTTTACTCATTTATCTTTATATCGTTTGGATATGCTACTTCTGTTAAATATAACCCATGTGCAGGTACTGAAAACCCAGCTTTACTCCTGTTTTTGGACTTTATAATGGTATGTAAATCTTCAACATTTATTTTACCTAAACCAATATTGATCATAGTGCCTACAATGGCACGTACCATATTACGCAAAAATCTATCGGCTTGTATCACAAAATGGAGCTCATTATCTTTTAAGGTCCATGTGGCTTTCATGATATTGCAATAATACGTTTTTACATCGGTATTACTTTTTGAAAAGCATTGAAAATCTTTATACATAAATAAAACCCCTACAGCTTTATTCATTTTTTCAATATCCAAATCTTGCTTCACAAAAAAACTATTGTCAAACGAAAACACATTCTTTTTTAGTGTTATTCTATATAAATAAGTTCTACTCACCGCATCAAAACGAGCATGTGCATCGTCTTTTACTTTTAAAATATTATGAATAGCAATATCTTTTGGCAAATAGGAATTCAATTTATAAACTAAATTCGTTTTATTAAAAATAGCCTGAGTATCAAAATGTGCAAACATTTGAGAAGCATGTACACCTGTATCGGTACGACCTGCTCCTGTAATAGAAATAGTTTCTTTTAAAAGCATGGACAATGCTTTTTCTACAACTTCCTGTACAGATATGTCTTTTGGTTGATTTTGCCAACCATGATATGCACTGCCATTATAAGAAAGTTCTATAAAATACCTCAATCTGATTCAATACTTTTGTAAAATGAATACCATATCATATTTAAATTTACCCTACAGCTAATTTATACAATACAATAGTATGCAAAGATAGATAGTTTTGTTATTCCTGCGAAGGCAGACATCTTAATTATATATTAAAAATTAAGAAGAAAGAACGCTGCGCTGAAAGATAAAAGAATATAGACTTGTTTCTAATTATTTTTAAAAAGATTATAGTTATTCGAGTAAAATTATCGAATTTAGCTTGAAACCAAGAAATGTATTTACAAAAGCTTTACTGATTAGACACCCTACTTTCAATAAAATGTGGAACTGTCTGAATAATTCTGATTTATGGAAAGTAACATTTGTTTGTTTTTCCGTTTGTCAGTTATACCTTTAAATGAACATTAATTGAAATAAACATATTAAAACAAGCTTTACAACTGTAAAAAACAAATTGTTTTCCCACACATACTATGACAAAAATATTATTACTATCCGATACACATAGTTATATCGACAACGACATTTTAAAATACGTAAAACAAGTAGATGAAGTTTGGCATGCAGGAGATATAGGCGATTTAAAAGTAACGGACGCTATAAAAAACTTAAAACCTTTACGTGCTGTTTTTGGCAATATTGACGATAATAAAGTGAGAATGGAATTTCCTGAAAATAACCGTTTTATGTGCGAAGATGTTGATGTTTGGATAACACATATTGGAGGCTACCCAAATGCTTATAACTTAAGAATTAGAGATGAAATAAAACTAAATCCTCCTAAACTCTTTATTTGTGGCCATTCACATATACTAAAAGTAATGCCCGACAAAAAATTACATTTACTACATATGAATCCAGGCGCCGTTGGTAAACATGGTTTTCATAAAACACGTACCATGCTCCGTTTTACTATTGATGGTAGTAAAATTGACCATTTAGAAGTCATTGAATTTAATAAACGTTAAAGCCTTTCCTAAAGCGCTTCCAAAGGGAAGGATCACCTCACACTCCAACATATAACGTTCCATTTGTATTTTGTATATTATTATAACTTAGGATTGAGTGTTTCCCTCATCTGGAGGGATTAAGGGAGGCCTATTAAAAAAACCCAAAGCTTTCACTTTGGGTTCTAACGCACTAATACTACTAAGATGTTAGGTTTATCGCAATCGATCTACAGATTTTACAAGATCTTCATCCTTTTTGATGGCCTTATTGGCTAATGCCAAAAACACGATAGAAACAATAGGAAGAAGCATCCCAATACCTTTCTCAGAAACCGCCGTTTCTCCAGATATGCTTAGAGATTGATATACAAAAAATCCTAGTAAAATAAAGTTTAATATGATGTTAAGTCGTCCCAGAACAAATTGAGACTTCCTGTTTTTGTACATAAAAATAGCTATTAGAGATAATATTGCAGAACCTAAAAAGAATCCCAAGTACAGCATATTATCTTTAGCAAATACATTAATACCTTCATCTGTAATCCATAAATGAAATACAAAAATAAGGCCAGCAGAAACCCCTGCGGCTATTATAAGGTATATCGTTTGAATGCGTTGTAACATATAGTTTTAAAAAACTCGAAAGCAAAAATAATAGTTTCTTTTATAAAAATACCCTTAAAAATTAAAATAAAGTTGTATAATTGCAATATAATTCTCAACAATCGCTATTACAAGCGGTTAATTCTTCAGAAACAAGAAATCATTTTTCAGAATTACTCAAAATTTGTATTCAAAATATATTCAATTAAAGCATAAATGTTTGAAATTTCACAACTAAAAGAAAAGAAGCTCTCTGACTTACAAGAGATTGCGAAAAAAATGAACGTTCCTAAATACCGTTCATTAAAAAAATTAGATTTAGTTTACCAAATACTAGATCAACAAGCTGCCGATCCAAAAGCAGTTAAAGCTGCTGCCGTTTTGCCTGCTAAGTCAACAGAAGACAAACCAGCTAATAAGCCCGCAGTAAGAAAACCTAGACAACGGGTGCAAAAACCTACTAAAGCGGCACCTGTAAAAAAAGAAGAAAAAAACGCAACAGACCAAAAGGTTGAAACTGTAACAGAGAAGGTAGAAAATTCCAAAGCTATAGAAAAGGTTGACACTCCCAACCCTATTGCCAAACAGGACAAAGACGAGCAAAAACAAGACAACAGTCCAAACAAACAAAGAAACCAAAACGACAATCAGCAAAAGACGCATCAAAGACGAGATAAAAATCAACATAAAAATCAAAAAAATGGTAATGTCGATTCTGGCAATAAAGATGGCAGAAACCGCTACAGAGAACCAGATTTTGAGTTTGATGCCATCATAGAAAGTGAGGGTGTTTTAGATATTATGCAAGATGGTTACGGTTTTTTACGATCATCAGATTACAACTATCTATCATCGCCAGATGACATTTATGTTTCACAATCACAAATTAGGTTATTCGGTTTAAAAACCGGCGATACCGTTCTGGGCCATGTAAGACCACCTAAAGAAGGCGAAAAATATTTTCCATTAATCAAGGTAAGTAGAATTAATGGGCAAAACCCTAATGTGGTAAGGGATAGAGTATCTTTCGAGCACTTAACACCTTTATTTCCACAAGAGAAGTTCACTTTGGCCGAAAAGCAAAGTACTATTTCTACTAGGATAATGGATTTATTCTCTCCAATAGGAAAAGGACAACGTGGTATGATTGTATCACAACCAAAAACAGGAAAAACAATGTTATTAAAGGATGTTGCAAATGCTATAGCAGCAAATCATCCTGAAGTATATCAAATGATTTTGTTAATTGATGAGCGTCCTGAGGAGGTAACAGATATGCAACGCAATGTACGTGGCGAAGTTATTGCTTCGACCTTCGATAAAGAAGCACATGAACATGTAAAAATCGCAAACATCGTACTGGAAAAAGCAAAACGATTAGTTGAATGTGGCCATGATGTTGTTATTCTATTAGATTCTATTACACGTTTGGCAAGAGCCTACAATACGGTTCAACCTGCCTCTGGTAAAATATTAAGTGGTGGTGTTGATGCCAATGCACTCCATAAACCAAAACGTTTCTTTGGCGCAGCCAGAAATATCGAAAATGGTGGTTCTTTAACCATCATCGCAACAGCATTAACTGAAACTGGTTCTAAAATGGACGAGGTCATCTTTGAAGAATTTAAAGGAACCGGTAACATGGAATTACAGTTAGATAGAAAAATTTCTAACCGTAGAATTTTCCCTGCTATAGACCTAACATCATCAAGTACACGTCGTGATGATATATTACTGGACGAAAGCACTATTCAACGTATGTGGGTTATGCGTAAGTATCTTGCAGACATGAACCCCGTTGAAGCTATGGAATTTATTAACGAACGTTTCAAACAAACACGAAATAACGAAGAATTTTTAATATCTATGAATGGGTAACATTTATATCAGTTCTGATTTTAAATTGCTCAAATAAAACAGCTATTTTTTACATAGGTAAAAAAGGGCAAATGTTAGTGGGTCATTTTAAGTTAGAAATGGTATTATAGATAAAAACTGAATATAAAGCCTTAGCATATTATTGTTAAGGCTTTTTTAGTAAATGTACCTTCCTGAAATATGTTGGGAGAAGTGCGCGTTGGGGGTTAAAATAACTTACGGACAAAAATAACACGAATATGAAATTTTATACTTCGATTCTAAAAGGACTGAATCCTTATTACGATGCTGAATTGAACGAATATCAAATGGCGTGTGCAAACGGAAATTTAAAAAGTGTGTGGAACCATTTAGAGCGTGCGCACATAATTCCCATATACTCATAGTTTTGTATATTGGAATAACACATGGAACATTTATGGAAAAAGAGGTTTTAATAATTTTGGGCAGCCCTAATTCACCTTCTGGCAAATTAAGTGCTATTTCAATAAGTAGATTGAATTACTGTGCCAATCGTTATCAGAAAGGAAATCTTATACTTTGTACTGGAGGATGGGGAGCACATTTTAATACCTCAAAAAATTCACACGCATCAATTGCGAAACAATTTTTAATTAAAAAAGGGCTTTTAGAAGAAGATTTTTTGGATTTTGCTTTATCAGGGAATACGGTTGATGATGCCGTAAAAATAAAACCGATTATATCTAAATTAGGGAAAGTTAAATTAACAATAATTACTTCTGACTATCATTTAAAAAGAGTGGAACTAATCTTCAACGAAATACTAGAAGGTTATACAATGGATTTTATTGGTGTGAAAAGCCATTTGGAACAAGAAGTATATAATACGCTAGTACAGCACGAAAAAAAGGCCATAAACTCTATTTTAAAAAACGGGCTTTATTATTAATAAAAAGTAAGAGCATAGTATTTAAAATCCAATATTGATATTTAATTTAGTAATACTCCAAAAAAGTTAGGATAACCTTCCGCTAACCTATCTTGGTTTAACCCTCCTAAATTTCGACAAGATCGAAATGATCCTCCCTTTTCAAAACTACCATGTGTACACAAATAAAGCACAATAAAAAGATTGGACACGAATGGCACAAATTTTCACTAATTATTCTGTCTATCGACAGATTTCAAGCCTATATAGTCTAGGGATTCTTATTCATGCTGTGTCCAATCTATTCCATAATGTATTGGATTCGTGTGAATTTGTGCCATTCGTATCTTTTTTATAGATGTGTACTCTCGGTAGTTTTGAAAAGAGAGGAACAGGATCGTCTCATGTTTTCGGTATTGTTTTAAATTTTATTCTACATGTTGATCCAATAGGGCTCTTCTCTTAAATTTAAGAAGAGATGAATTTTAATCTTAAAATTGGAAAAAAGAGGTGTTTTTATGGGTGCTTTATTATTACGACCCTCTCTCAAATACCTAGAAAAGGGATTATACCTTAAAGTGACTGTTATACGCTTGATTATGGTTTGTTATATATAATTTCATACTTCATGCAACTTTTGGATTAATCCAAAAAAAAGACTGTCTTTTTCAGACAGCCTTTTTTAGTTTCTTCAAGCGCTCAAGATAAACTACTTCTCGTCTCAAGTTAAAAACAGCTTTAAAACTGCTTCGTCCAGTTTGCTTTGAGATTCCTGCCTTCGCAGGAATTTGAAGAGCCGATGGAGGGACTCCCTTCGACTACGCTCAGGATAAACTTCTCGTCCCAAGTCAAAAAATGCTTTAAAACCATTTAATCAACTTCCTTTTGCGCTATTCACTTTTTCAGAGCCGATGGAGGGACTCGAACCCACGACCTGCTGATTACAAATCAGCTGCTCTAGCCAGCTGAGCTACATCGGCTTATTTAACGGCTGCAAATATAATATCTAATTTAATATTTGCAAGGAGTCCGTGAAAAAATTTATCCTAATTTATTGATTTTTTCAATTAAGGCTCTGCCTTTAGTTTCCAGCTCTGCATTAATAGCCTTAAAATGCTTTTTTGCATTATCTACATCTTTAGCATTCACCTTAGCTATCAATTCATCAAAAATGGCAATTGCTTCATCAATAATTGCCTCACTCTTCTTTGTGTCTTTGTCTGTATTTGCGTATTCCCATACGTAAACTGCTTCTATAATATCACCTAAAACATAATTAATGTCTTTTTTTAGGTCTCTAACATTTGCCATAATCTATATTTTTATATGATTGCAAAATTAAACATAAACTTCCAATAGTGTAGCATTTTTGGCGGCTATTTCATAATCAATAATTGCTGCAGGAAGTAATATTGTTTCTCCCTTTTTAATAGGCTCAGAAACACCACCAACCAAAATCTCTGCATCGCCTTCTACACACATATATATTATAAATGAATCATATTCATTTTTCTTTTTTAATGTTTCGGTAACCTTTAAATAGCTGGTCGTAAAATAAGGACAGCTTACCATTTCATTAGATTGATTTTCTGTTTTAGAATATGCTACTCTAAAATTATCGGGCATGTTAAAATCGAATGCATCAATCGCTAAATCGTTATGTAGTTCCCTTTCGTTACCAGCATCATCTACACGGTCCCAATCGTAAACACGGTAAGTGATGTCACTTGTTTGTTGTATTTCAGCGACCATCACTCCTGCTCCTATAGCATGAATACGACCAACTTCAATAAAATAAGTGTCTCCAACTTTTACTTCATCAAAATTTAAAATCTCGGTGAGTGTTTTGTTTTCTAGATGACTTAAATATTTCTCTGGAGTCATGTCTTGATTAAACCCAACAATTAAATTCGCCCCTTCATCGGCTTGTAGTGTATACCACATTTCGGTTTTTCCAAAAGAATTATGTCTTTTGGCCGCTAACTCATCATTAGGGTGTAATTGTATTGATAAGTCTTCTCGAGCATCAATAAACTTGATAAGTAAAGGAAATTTATTTCCAAATATCCTATAGTTTTTATCTCCTATCAAATGCCCCTTGAAAGTTTCTAAAAGTTGTTTTAACGAATGTCCAGCCAAACTGCCATTAGACACTATGGACGTATCTCCTTCTACATCACTAATTTCCCAGCTTTCACCAATATTTGGTAGGTCGCTTTCTTTATTGAGAATGGTTTTTAATTTTTGCCCGCCCCAGATTTTATCTTTTAAAATAGGGTTAAATTTAATAGGGTATAAAGTATTGTTCATTTATTTTCCTGAATAGGTTACAAAATTACGAGGTGTTTCAAAAAGAGTGATTTCCAATTCTAAATGTGCCGCCAATTTTGACTTCACTTTGTTATAAATTACGACGGCTATATTTTCGGCCGTTGGATTCAAATCTTTAAATTCCACCACTTCTACATTTAAATTTTTATGATCGAAAGCATCTTCTACTTCAGATTTAATAATATCTTTTAAGATTTTCATGTCAATAACATAACCTGTTTCTTCATCAATCTCTCCTGTAATACTAACAATGAGTTCATAATTATGACCATGGAAGTTTGGGTTATTACATTTTCCAAAAACATGGTCATTTTTCTCAAAACTCCAATCTTTTCGATACAAGCGATGGGCTGCATTAAAGTGTGCCTTTCTACTAACGGTTACTTTCATTTGGAAATGTTTATATGTTCGTAGAATTTATCAAAAATCACCTTAAACCATGCTGTATACAAGTCTGGCTGAAACAAAATATCTGCCTTAATAGCCTCTAAAGACATCCATTTCCAACTAGCTACTTCATCTGGATTAATAATAGGCTCATTATTATAATTTCCTAGTAAAACATAATCGTACTCATGCTCGGTTAGCCCATTATCAAATGGTGCTTTATAGATAAATGAAATCGATTCCTCTAAGTCTACCACAAATCCCATTTCTTCTTCTAAACGTCTTTTTCCTGCCTCAATATTAGTTTCTCCATCACGCTGATGACTGCAACAAGTATTGGTCCAAAGTCCTGGAGAATGGTATTTACCTAAAGCTCTTTGCTGTAGCATTAACTCATGTTTATCATTAAAAATAAAAACTGAAAATGCACGATGCAATAAAGCTTTTTCATGGGCCTCCATTTTTGGCATCAATCCGATTTGCTCATCCCTATCATTAACAAGAATTACTTTTTCCTCTTCCATAGAACAGCAAAAATACCAAGTAAATTTTAAAAAACATATTCTAATACCAATTTTAAGTTAAAGCTTAGCTATAAAATAAAAAAGCTGTCTAAAAAGTATCATTCATGAGTAATACTTTTTAGACAGCCACTTCTTTATATACCAGATGTTTAATCTACAATCAATATAAACTCACTTCTTCTATTAGCTTGATGTTCTTCTTCACTACACTTGGTTTCTTTCGGACATTTATTTATAAGCTCGGTTTCCCCGTATCCTTTTCCCGTTAATCTACTGGCATCTATCCCGCCTACTTTTATAAGATAGTCTATAGTAGATTTATTTCTTCTATTGGACAATACTAGATTATATGCTTTTGTTCCTCTGGAATCTGTATGTGATCTTACATCTACCCTAATTTCTGGATATTCTTTCATGTAATTTATAATCTTCGCTAATTCTATTTCGGCTTCTTGCCTTATATTAGACTTATCATAATCAAAATAGATAGGTTCTAAATCTAGTAGTTTAAATAAATCTACTTCGCTTGGTTTTAGTTTTACGACTAATTCCATATTTTCTTCTCTTTCTGAATTAATAGTAAAATCTTGAATATGTTCTTTATAATTATCTTTGGTTACTTGAATTTTAAACAAGCTCTTACTCATTGGTAATTTCAAATCAAATGTACCACTTGCATCCGATTTTAAAGTTTTAAGAACTTTACCTATATTATCATAAATCACGACATCTGCATCTGTTATGGTTTGGTTTGTATTCCTGTCCAGTATAGTTCCTGCTATAAACTGCAAACGCGGGTTTCTTGTAAAGCTATAAATATCGTCATCGCCCTTTCCGCCTTCTCTATTTGATGACAGATAGCCCTTTAACGTTTCCTCGTTTATTATGTATTCAAAATCGTCTTTTGGACTATTGATTGGTTTTCCTACATTGATAACTTTGTTATTTGAGCTGCTTATGTTTTCAATATCCTTAAACGCAAATACATCTAAGCCTCCTAATCCTGGATGACCATCAGATGAGAAATACAGCGTCCCGTTATCACTTACATAAGGAAAGTTCTCTCTACCTTCCGTATTTATTTTTGGACCCAAATTTTTTGGTTCGCCATAGTTACCATCTTCTTTTATCTCTACTACATAAATATCTGAAGCTCCTAAAGCACCGTCCATATCTGATGAAAAATAAAGTTTGGTATTATCTACACTCAGCGCTGGGTGCGCTACATTGTAGTCATCATTATTAAAGGGCAAGGATTCAATGTTTGTCCATACACCTTCTATTAATGTTGCTTTATATATTTTTAGTCCGTGGAGTCTTTTTGAATTCTTCTTAAACGCTCCTTTGTAGTAATTGTTTCTTGTAAAGTATACCGTTTCACCATCTTTGGTAAAGGCTGTAGATGATTCATGGTATCTTGTATTTATAGATCCTTTTATTGCCGATGTTGTACCATCGGTTTTCATCTCATAGAGATCTAAAAAGGGCTGTTCGTTCCAATTGTATAACTCCTTGCTTTTTCCTCTTGAGGATGCAAAAACCAAACGGTCCTGATAAATGGAGGTACCAAAATCTGAGAATGGTGTATTGATTTCTAAGTTATTCATCTCAAAATCATCAGAATGCTTATCTATAACACTTAAATAATCCGATTTAAACCGTTTGCCCCTGGTGTCTTCTGGTCTTAAGGCTATAAACTCTTTTAGTGCTTCATCGGCTTTGGTGTAATTGCCTATTCCTTTTAAAGCTTGTGAGTATCTAAAATAGTTTTCCGAATTTAAGCCCTCTACTTTTAAACCTATTAATTCACCATACCATTTTGAAGCTTCTTTCATCTTGCCATTATAATAAAAGGAGTTTGCTAAGCTTTCTAACACCTCCGGTGATCTATTACCTGACTCTACTGCTGCCAATAATTGCTTTGTAGTCTGCACATAGGACAGGTCATCGTATGTCTTTTTTGCTCTTTTGGTTATACTTCCTTGAGACAAGGATACATTAGTTAGTAGTAATGTCAATAACACTAATATGAATATTCTTTTTTTCATGTCCTTTATCTTTTTAGAAGAATCTTGGTGATAATATTCTTCCTATTTGTTGCAATTCAAATCTTAACATTATTTCATGAGAACCACTATTATAATTATTCAAATTTGTGGTCGTTAAATCATAGGCATATCCTATAAACAAGCCTTCGCTTATTTGAAACCCTGCCAAACCACTAATGGAATCATCCCATCTATAGCCTAAACCTAACGTTAGTTTTTCATGGAATAAAGCATTTATAGATAGGTCTGCTATTAGTGGGGCTCCTGATACACCTTTTACTAAAACAGCTGGTTTTAACTTCATATTTTCACTCATATCAAACACATAACCTCCTATTAAAAAATAGTGTAACCGTTCGGTGGCTATAGATTCTTGTACACCATCATAATGTTCTGTTGTAAAAAAGTTCGGTACGGACAGCCCCAAATACCATTGTTCTGAATGTAAATATAAACCAGCGCCAACGGTTGGCGAAAACAAGTTTAGATTATCATTAAAGACTCTGTCGGGATATTGATATACACCTTTGCTCCAATCCGTATTTAATAAATGAAAGCCTCCTTTTAATCCAAATGACAGTTCTGTACCTCTAATTTCATCTATAGGTATGGTATATGAAAAGTTAACATCCACATTGGTTTCGCTCGAAGGTCCTAATTTATCACTCCCCAGATTTAACCCCAATCCAAGACGTTTGTTTCTTAACGGGGAATGGGCTCCAAAAGTTATTGTTTTTGGAGCACCATCAATACCGACCCATTGAGTACGGTACAGCCCTGTTATACTTAACACGTCTCGCTGACCAGCATAGGCTGAATTCACACTCATTGTATTATACATGTACTGTGTATACTGAGGGTCTTGTTGTGCACTTAATTCTATAGATAATAGTAATGCAAACACTACTAAAATTAAGTCTCTTGTTAATGACGATTGTTTTATCATTTTTAATTTCTTTAGTTATTTGTTTTCTATTCTATCTATTTATATATAACCAGCCTACTTTTGGTTTGGATCCATCTCCTAAGTCCAATACATAGTAGTACGTACCTACCGGTAACATTTCAGTACCATTTATAGTAGATCTTCCATTTGATATCCCATCAAACTCATTATTGTAACTCTGCTTCTTATAGACTATGTTACCCCAACGGTTATAGATCTCTAATCTATTATTAGGGTAATTTTCTATACAGTTAATGACCAAAAGTTCATTAACACCGTCGCCATTTGGCGAAAATTCGTTAATAACTATTAAACAGCCTAATTCAGTTTCTGTAGGGTCGTCCTCTGTATTACCATCCACATCATCACCATCATCACTTACATCACTTATTATTTCAAAACTTGGCGTGATTCCTGATGCTTCGACACTATTGCTTAAACCTCCTGCGTTGATTGCTTGTTGGTTAATTTCAAAAGTAGCAGTATAGGTTGCTATCTCGCCTACTAATAAGGTGCCTTCTACACTACCTAGATCGGCATCATCAAATACTGGTTCTTCTGTTAATGTCAATGGATTACCGTTTATATCCGTGAAGGTATCTACCAATGTTATGTTGGTTATGGTAACATTTCCAGTATTTTCAACCTCGATTGTATACGTAATGGTATCACCCAATCCTGTATCGGAATCATCTACAAGTTTGGTCACTTCCAGCGCTCCCATACAATTAGCTGTTGCTGTTACTGCTACGGTGATATCTGCCGGTCTGTATGAACATGGATCCAGGAAATCAGTTGGCACTTCACCATCTGGCGGACTTAACTCATCGCCGTTTGTTACGCCATCGCCGTCACAATCCGCTGCGTTCCATGTGGCACTTGGGGCTACATTGGCACTTACCAATACAAACGAACATGGATTCTGTGGATCCGTACCATCAGTTACTTCTATATCATTAGTCACACCATCACCGTCACAATCTGCAGTTGATGTTACGGCTGTAGTGATACTTGCTGTTAAGAATGAACACTCATCTAATGGATCGGTACCATCGGTTACTTCATCTCCGTTAGTTACACCATCGCCATCACAATCTGCTGTGTTCCAAGCTGCACTTGGTGCTACACTGGCACTTGCCAATACAAATGAACATAGATCGTGGGGATCGGTGCCATCTGTATCTTCTACATTATTAGGTACACCGTCACCATCACAATCACTTGTAGATGTCACAGCTTCAGTGATACTTGTTGTATTGAATGAACAGTCATCTAACGGATCAGTACCATCAGTTACTTCTGTAGCGTTAGTTACACCGTCTCCATCACAATCTATTGTGTTCCAAGCTGCACTTGGTGCTATACTCACACTTGTTAGTACGAATGAACATGGATCCTGAGGATCGGTGCTATCGATGTCTTCTACATTATTTGGTACGCCGTCACCATCACAGTCTGCAGTTGAGCTTACTGGTAAGGTGATACTTGGAGTATTAAATGAACATTCATCCAACGGATCGGTACCATCGGTTACTTCATCTCCGTTAGTTACGCCATCACCGTCACAATCTGCTGCATTCCATGCCGCATCTGGTATTACGCTCGCACTTGCCAGTACAAATGAACATGGATCCTGAGGATCGGTGCCATCGGTTACTTCTGTATCGTTAGTTACACCATCACCATCACAATCATTAGTTGCACTTACTGGTAAAGTGATACTTGCTGTCAGGAATGAACAGTTATTTAATGGATCGGTACCATCGGTTACTTCATCTCCGTTAGTCACGCCGTCTCCATCACAATCACTTGTATTCCATGCTATACTTGGCGCAACACTTGCACTTGTCAATATAAATGAACAGCCATCTAATGGATCGGTACCATCAGTTACTTCAGTACCATTGGTTACACCGTCGCCATCACAATCAACAGCGTTCCATGAGACACTTGGTGTTACAGTAACATCATCTAGGTTATAGTTACAGAAGTCATTTGGATCAGTTGGTGTTCCACCACTTGGAGGAGTAGATTCATCACAATCAATAACACCATCACCATCAGAATCAATTGAACTAATCATTACAACTACCGTTGCCGTGTCCGTCTCCGCAGAACATGCGCCAGTTCCCGTCACGGTATAAGTATAGGTATCGGCCGTTGTTATAGGGAAGCTTACAGCTGCACCGCCAGATGTCGTCCATGCGCCACCTGCATCTTCGCCCGTTAAGTTAGCCTCTAGCTGTGCCTGGGTAACGCTGCCCGTAGAACAGATCGTTATGGCTCCGCTGCTAGATCCCGCCTCTGGGGCCGGGGTAACGTTTACAACTACCGTTGCCGTGTCCGTCTCCGCAGAACATGCGCCAGTTCCCGTCACGGTATAAGTATAGGTATCGGCCGTTGTTATAGGGAAGCTTACAGCTGCACCGCCAGATGTCGTCCATGCGCCACCTGCATCTTCGCCCGTTAAGTTAGCCTCTAGCTGTGCCTGGGTAACGCTGCCCGTAGAACAGATCGTTATGGCTCCGCTGCTAGATCCCGCCTCTGGGGCCGCTTGTATTGTAAGTCCAACCTCATCCGAAGTCACATCTTTACAAACATTTGTCGTACTTATAATAACCACTCGATATTCTCGTCCTGAATGACCAATGGGAGCAGCTGTTAAAGTTAAAGTCGCCGTATCTGTTCCAGAATAAATCCCTGTATTCGATAAATTGTTCCATGCACCTGCTCCTATTTTTTCTTGCCATTGATAAACCAGGTCATCTCCAGAATCAACAACTGTAAATGTGGCATTACTTCCTTCGCAAATTGTACTCGCTGTCGGCTGTGTTGTTATTCCTCCTAATGTAGATGCAGTAGTTACAAATGAATTAGTTCCTTGTGGACTTCCAATATTTGTGGGAACTCCATTACTATCTACACTACCTTCGTCATCATCTGCTAAATTATTACTACTTGTTAAATCACCGGCAACAAAACTTCCTGATCCTTCAATGGCGTCATAACAACCATCTCCATCGCTATCTACATCCAATAAATCCGGGATTGAATCTGCATCAGAATGTATCAATGTTAATGGTGTACCTCCATTATCTGGATCGGCTATATCTGACCAACCATCATTATCCGTATCGACCAATGCACCTGTTCCAATGAATCCATCACCATCACCATCAACACCTCCCGCTTCAATAACATCATATATCCCATCATTATCACTGTCTAAATCTAAATAATCCGGGAAACCATCACCATCGTTATCATATAAATCATTTACACCATCTCCATTGGCATCTGTAAATGCTGGAAATCCTGGTGTCGCATCACTGCTATCCAAATAGTTCGCTATACCATCTCCATCGGCATCGCCACTTGGATCAAATGCAGAACCTCCCGCCTCTTCTGTATCTAAAATACCATCACCATCACTATCTAAATCACAGAAATCTTCAACACCATCGCCATCTCTATCCTGGGTTTCTACAATAGTATAATAGGATATAATACCTCCCATAGCTCCATCCTGAGCTCCATTAGTATTTGTATCTTCTGGCGCTTGATGCACTCCAGCAATGCCTCCTTGTAAATCAATAATAATATTCGCTGGTGGTACTGCTAAATTGTGAAGAAACACACCGCCACCGCCACCGCCTCCAGGGCCGTGCAATACATCTGTACCTAAATCCTGACCATCTCCTCCAGATATATCAACATTTACAGTACCAGAATACGATTCTATATCAAAAGCAACAGAGCCTCCAGCACCGCCTCCGCCTCCGCCATCAATACCTGTTCCAGGTGCCACTGAATCTGCGCCTTCCGCAAAAATAGTATGGTTATTACCTACTATGTGTCTGGCACGTATTACTACAATACCTCCTCCATTGGTAGCTATCGCTGGATTTAAATTAGTGATATAACCTGCGCCACCTGCGCCTCCCAAAAAAACCCTTCTTTGAGCCAAATAAGTAGATAAACTTACACCTCCTAATCCACCTGCATCTGCACCTCCTGGATCAGTATCACACCATCTTTTACCTCCTATACCTCCAATCCCATAGTTGGAACCTCCTCCCCCTCCAGAATCTCCAGCAACGCCACCGCCGCCGCCGTTTGCTCTAGGGCTTCTACCTCGGTTGGCACTCGGATCATCTACAACAATTCCTTGTCCTTTAGGTGAAGATACCGTATTTGTAGAAGGAAAAACCATTTGTGTATCTGGATCAGCTGCACAAGAATCTGAAGAACCGTTCGCACTAACCGTAACGCCATTATAACCCATTTCTCCCGCATCGATATCTGCATTAAGCGTTAATGTATCTTCTACAAAAATGGCTACGACACCACCTGTTCCTGAAACTGGATCCCATGGAATACCTGAAACCGTTCCATTTACATTGACATTATTACTAAAATTCGGAACTCTAACCAATTGTACAAGTCCTGGTACATCATAAGTATTTACCAATGGACCATTTGGATAAATATCATTCCCGATAATATTCGAAATAGTAAAAAATTCATAATTACCAGCATTACCTATATCTGTAATCGTACCTCCTGACGATGTGTTTGTGGTATTTATAGTCGCCCCTTTCATTTGAATGATTAAAACCTTATCTCCAATTGAAAAGGCAGAGACATCTCCAACTGTAATAGCATTTAAACATGCTGCTGAAGTATTGCATGGGCCACATCCCGGAAAGGTTATACCTGAAACCGCTTGATAGTCATTTATGACTCCGCTAATATTAGTTTGGGATATTGCAGAAAATGAAAATAGCAAGCTTACACATATCAACAAATGTGAGTACTTTAATTGTTCTTTTTTTAATTCGAAACTTTTAAGAAATAAATCTATTTTATTTCTTAATGAAATATAGATGTAGGGTCTCATTTTTGGAGAGTATATAGTTAATAAATAAGGTTAATTGCTTATTAATATCTTATTGATAAATAAGTGACACTGTAAAAGCAGAAGTCGTGTTATAAAAAGTTTGACAATTTAAAAGGTTGCTTTTACTTTTGTTTGGAGGTTGAGTAGAAAAATCCATATGTTTAGAGAGTATGTTAGTAGACATTGTTATAATAGCGATTATTCTTTCATTTATTAAAATGCAATTCAAAATCGATGAAGTGCATTTTTAATCGATGAAGTGCAAATATATATTTTTTATACACTTTTGCAAACAAAATCATTTTTTTTTTGACTATTTATTACTATATGTAATCTATTACTCTCTTACGCATGTGGTTAATACTTTCACAACAACCAATATGTCATATAAAACTACCTGATTTACCAACATATAGCATATGCGAGTTTAAAGAAAAAGTTATTAATAAATAGTTTTAAAAAATCAAGTTTTATCTTCATATTTATTTTTTTGGGGCTCAAGAACTTTAGTTTGTAGTCATTTTAACATCTTTCTTCCTATATTAAAGTTCATTGTTCTTCTTTTCTTATTATCTCACAATCTTTTAAATTCAATTGACATTTTTATAAAAGGTAGCATAGTCTAGATAATACTAACAAATTATTAGATAGACTCATAGAAATTGCAATACTGATAGTATTTTTCATTAATTAAAAATTAAGCTATACTGATAAAAACATTTTTAACTAATAGACGTGTAGGGCAATGTTTTTTTTGCGTACTCCAACTAATGAGTTATAAAATCTTGGAGAAACTATATGAAAATACCATTTAATGAACTACCCGTTTTATCCCATATACTGCTAATGTATGTTGGAAAATAAGTCAGTCCTGCAAGCACTGTAATTATACGCCCTAATCACCCAAAATTTCATATCATTATTTTTTACATACTCTTAATCGATAAAACATATGGTTCCGAATACCTTCGTTATTTTACTACATATTAAAGTATAGTAGTTTATAGTATCGCATAACTGTTTTTAAAAAACTTTAATACCAAGATGAGTTCATTATATATATATTATATTTGCAACCCATTTGTATAAATAGTTATGAGTTTTTTAGAGGAAATACAGCGCAGACGTACCTTTGGTATTATTTCACATCCCGATGCAGGTAAGACTACTTTAACCGAAAAGTTATTACTTTTTGGTGGTGCTATTCAGGAAGCTGGTGCTGTAAAAAGCAACAAAATAAAGAAAGGTGCTACCAGTGATTTTATGGAAATAGAACGCCAGCGTGGTATTTCTGTTGCTACTTCTGTTTTGGCTTTTGAATATAATGGTATAAAAATTAATATTCTTGATACACCTGGACACAAAGATTTTGCTGAAGATACTTTTAGAACACTTACTGCAGTTGATAGCGTTATTGTAGTAATTGATGTGGCAAAGGGCGTAGAAGAGCAAACTGAAAAATTAGTTGAAGTTTGTAGAATGCGGAACATTCCAATGATCGTTTTCATTAATAAAATGGATAGGGAAGGGAAAGATGCTTTCGATCTTTTAGATGAAATTGAACAAAAGCTGGGATTAAAAGTGACACCTTTAAGTTTTCCAATTGGTATGGGTTATGATTTTAAAGGTATTTATAATATTTGGGAAAAGAATATTAATTTATTTAGTGGTGATAGCAGAAAAGATATTGAAGAAACTATTGAGATTAAAGATTTAACATCTTTAGAGTTAGATACGCTCATTGGTAACAAGGCCGCTCAAACTTTAAGGGATGAAATTGAACTTGTTGATGGTATATATCCTAAATTTAAGAAAGAGGATTATCTTAATGGTGATTTACAACCTGTATTTTTTGGTTCTGCTCTAAATAATTTTGGTGTTAGAGAGCTATTGGATTGTTTTATTGAAATTGCTCCCAAACCAAGAGCTAAACAAAGTGAAGAGCGTTTAGTGAAGCCCGATGAAAATAAATTTTCTGGATTTGTTTTTAAGATACATGCTAATATGGATCCTAATCATAGGGATCGTTTAGCTTTTATTAAAATTGTATCTGGTACATTTAAAAGAAATACACCTTACCTACATGTAAGAAACAAGAAAAAGTTAAAATTTTCTAGCCCGAATGCATTTTTTGCAGAGAAAAAAGAAATTGTAGACATTTCTTACCCAGGTGACATTGTTGGCTTACATGATACGGGCAATTTTAAAATTGGTGATACGCTTACCGAAGGTGAAACTATAAACTATAAAGGAGTTCCTAGTTTTTCTCCTGAGCATTTTAGATACATTAATAATGCAGACCCTTTAAAATCCAAGCAACTTTTTAAAGGTATAGACCAGTTAATGGATGAAGGTGTTGCCCAATTATTTACACTAGAGCTTAATGGCAGAAAAGTAATTGGAACTGTTGGCGCACTACAGTATGAAGTGATTCAGTACAGACTAGAGCATGAATATGGAGCAAAATGTTCTTACGAAAATTTAAATGTGCATAAGGCGTGTTGGGTGGATCCAGAAGATTCTAAAAGTGAGGAATACAAAGAATTTGTTAGGGTTAAACAACGTTTTCTTGCGAAAGATAAGCAAAATCAGCTGGTATTTTTAGCAGATTCTCCCTTTTCATTACAGATGACACAGCAAAAATATCCTAGTATAACATTTCATTTTACCTCAGAATTCAACTAATTCTCACGTGTATTTCATCGATTTTTTTGCTTTTAATCGATTATTCAATGTATTTAATCAATTATTTAAGTATTTAAATTAATCTCTACATAGATTTAAAAAGAATTACAGCCTTAAAAGAACCTACTTATGAAAACTAAAGACAATGTTTTCAGTAATTCAGATATTACTGTAACTTATAATCCCTGTGCTTGTACACATGCTGATCATTGTGCAAAAGAACTTTCAAATGTATTTCAAAATTCTGTTATTCCTTGGATCGACCTTGAAGGTGCTCCTACTAAGAAAATAATACGGCAAGTTAAAAAATGTCCTTCTGGAGCCTTGAGTTTTCATTATAACAAAAAAGAGAAAAAAGTAGCATAAAAACCTAGATTTTTTAGCCGTAATTGTCAATAGGCTAAAATGAGCCCATTTAAGCCACTTTATAGTTATACTATCTAACGATAAGATAGAAATCTAAAAAAAGAGTAGAAACTAATTTATTAAAATCAATAGATTTTTTTAAGTATAGTTAGTAACTATAAAAACAAACTACTTCGCAAGCACACAAAGTATTAAATTTCAAAAAAAGAAAAACCGAAGCTAGTTTTGAGGGTATAATACCAATTATTACTCAAAACAACCCCTATAATTTGTTTAGTTCACTATCTTTCATTTTAAAAATAGGTGTTCATGAATCTTCGATTTCTATTTTGCTCATATTTCAATATTAAACATGTGCTCAGCTTGACTGGGTATAAAACCATAACTAAGGCTATGATTGAATTTTCTATCTTATCTGACCAAAATATAATTCAAATTATTTATAGCTCTTTTTAAATAATAATTGGTATAAAACCACTAAAAAGCATTCTAAAAAGTATCACTCTAAATACAATATATCTATCTGCCACAGACAGGGAATCTTATAAAAGATTTACAAAACATAAAATGCTTCGCTATTCCTAGAATAACGAAACAAATACTTTCCAACCAACTCTTTATTTTATACTTGGCGCAAAATTTAATGGTATTGGTGGTTGCCATATAAAAAATTTCGAGCAACGCTCTATTTTTACAGGCTTACTTACCATAAAAGTTAAGCTTGTCCTGTTGGTCCAAAATTTAATGGTATTGGTGGTTGCTCGTAATCTTTAATTTCCCCATGGGCATTCTCAAATCGTGCTACATTATCACCTAAAGCTTTAAGCAACCTTTTAGCATGTTGTGGCGTTAATATTATTCTAGACTTCACTTTACTTTTTGGAATCCCAGGCATAATATTTACAAAATCTACAACAAACTCTGAAACTGAATGATTGATAATAGCTAAGTTAGAATAGGTCCCTTCTGCTACTTTTTCATCTAATTCAATATTTATTTGGCCTTGCTTTTGATTGTCTTTTTCGTTTGCCATAGAAAATTTTATTTTTTACTTCCATGTAGGTGGAAGCCTTATTATACATCTATTTAATTTAAAAAAAGCCTTCAAGTTTATATACATGAAGGCTTTTGCTTTATTGTTCCCAGTAGCTATAAACTATTTGAGATCCTGAAACAAGTTCAGGATAAATTCGGTTATCTGATTTTGCCTCCCTTTTCAAGGCTACAAAATCAGAACCTCATTTAATTATAATTCAATTCTTGTTTTACTTGCATCATTTCATCAAACTCTTCTTTAGAGCCTACAATGATATCTGTATACCTTCGCATACCTGTACCTGCTGGAATTCTATGACCAACAATTACGTTTTCTTTCAATCCTTCCAAACTATCTACCTTACCAGCCACAGCTGCTTCGTTAAGGACCTTCGTTGTTTCCTGGAACGATGCTGCTGAAATAAATGATTTAGTTTGAAGTGAAGCTCTTGTTATACCTTGCAATATTGGAGTAGCAGTTGCTGGTTTTGCTTCTCTTGCCTCAACAAGTTTCTTATCCTCTCTACGCAAAATGGAGTTTTCATCTCTTAATTCACGAGGTGAGATAATTTGTCCTGCTTTAAGATTTGTTGAATCTCCAGCATCTTCAATCACTTTCATTCCGAAAATATCATCATTTTCTTTAATAAAATCGGCTTTATGGGCCAATTGATCTTCTAAGAAAATAGTATCTCCTGAATCTATAATACGTACTTTACGCATCATTTGTCTTACAACCACCTCAAAGTGCTTATCGTTAATTTTCACACCTTGTAAACGATATACTTCCTGTACTTCATTCACTAAATATTGTTGAACTGCAGACGGTCCCTTAATATTTAAGATATCGTTTGGTGTAATAGAACCATCGGAAAGTGGCATACCTGCTTTTACATAATCATTTTCCTGAACAAGAATTTGATTCGATAATTTAACAAGGTACTTCTTAATTTCTCCTAATTTAGATTCTACAATAATCTCACGATTACCTCTTTTTATCTTACCAAAAGAAACCACGCCATCAATTTCACTAACTACAGCTGGGTTTGAAGGGTTACGTGCCTCGAACAATTCGGTTACACGAGGTAAACCTCCTGTAATATCACCTGCTTTAGCAGATTTACGAGGTATTTTAACTAAAACTTTTCCAACTTTAATCTTATCGCCATCGTCTATCATTAAGTGAGCTCCAACTGGTAGATTATAAGAACGTATTGTTTCTCCTTTTGCATCTGCAATATGAAGCGTTGGGATAAGTTTCTTATTTCTGGATTCAGAAATTACTTTTTCCTGAAAGCCTGTTTGTTCATCAATCTCAACTTGATAGGTAACACCTTGTTCTATATTTTCATATTTTACTTTACCAGCAAATTCAGAAATAATAACACCGTTATATGGATCCCAAGAGCAAACAACATCGCCTTTACTTAAATTATCACCATTTTTAACATATATGTTAGAACCATAAGGAATATTGTTCGTACTTAAAACAATGCCTGTTTTCTTATCTGTAAGTTTAAGTTCTGATGTTCTGGAAATAACAATATCAACTTCATTTCCTTCGCCATCTTGCCCCTTAACTGTTTTTAAATCTTCGATTTCGGCAACACCATCAAATTTGACAGCTAATTTATTGTCTTCAGAAATATTACCAGCAATACCTCCTACGTGGAATGTACGAAGTGTTAGCTGTGTTCCTGGCTCTCCAATTGACTGTGCCGCAACAACACCAACCGCTTCACCTCTTTGTACCATTTTACCTGTCGCTAAATTACGTCCATAACATTTAGCACAAATGCCTTGTAAAGCTTCACACGTTAAGGCAGAACGTACTTCTATACTTTCAATAGGAGATGCTTCTATGGATTTAGCAATATCATCTTCTATTAGTTGACCTGATGCTACCAACAACTCTTCTGTTATAGGGTTATAAACATCATTTAAAGCAACACGACCAACGATTCTCTCTTCAAGGGTTTCTACAACTTCATCGTTTTTCTTTAATGGCTCAACTTCTACACCTCTTAATGTACCACAATCTTCTGTATTTATAATAACATCTTGAGATACATCAACCAAACGACGCGTTAAATAACCTGCATCTGCGGTTTTAAGAGCCGTATCCGCAAGACCTTTACGCGCACCGTGCGTAGAGATAAAGTATTCTAAAATTGAAAGTCCTTCTTTAAAGTTAGAAAGGATTGGATTTTCAATAATCTCCCCGCCACCTGCATTAGATTTTTTAGGTTTTGCCATTAACCCACGCATACCTGTAAGCTGGCGAATCTGTTCTTTAGATCCACGAGCTCCTGAGTCAAGCATCATAAACACCGAGTTAAATCCTTGTTGGTCTTCACGAATACGCTTCATTGACAACTCTGTCAATTCAGCATTTGTAGATGTCCAAATATCAATAACTTGGTTGTAGCGTTCGTTATTAGTTATAAGTCCCATATTGTAGTTACCCATGATACCATCCACTAAACCATTGGCATGATCGATCATACCTTGCTTTTCTGGCGGAATGATAATATCACCTAAACTAAATGATAATCCTCCTTGGAAAGCAAACTTAAATCCTAAAGTTCTAATGGCATCTAAGAAATCGGCCGTTTCCGGAACTGATGTCACTTTAAGAATTTTTCCAATAATATCTCTTAATGATTTCTTAGTAAGTACTTCATTAATATAACCTGCTGCTTGCGGTACATGTTGGTTGAACAATACACGACCAACCGTAGTTTCTACAATTGCTGGCGCCAATTTACCCTCTTCATTAATATCAATAGTTCGTACCTTAATGCCTGCATTTAAATCTACTTTTTTCTCGTTAAAAGCAATAACAACTTCTTCTGAAGAATAGAATGTTAAACCTTCTCCTTTAATTGGTAATTCGGGCGTTGACTTACGTAACTTGGTCATATAGTATAAACCAAGTACCATATCCTGAGAAGGTACGGTTACTGGAGATCCATTCGCTGGATTCAGGATATTATGAGATGCCAACATTAATAATTGACATTCTAAAATCGCTTCCGGTCCTAAAGGTAAATGTACCGCCATTTGATCACCATCGAAATCGGCGTTAAATGCCGTACATACTAATGGGTGTAATTGAATTGCTTTTCCTTCAATTAATTTTGGTTGAAAAGCTTGAATACCCAATCTATGTAAAGTAGGCGCACGGTTAAGTAATACTGGATGTCCTTTAAGAACGTTCTCCAAAATATCCCAAACCACAGGCTCTCTTTTATCTATAATTTTCTTAGCTGATTTTACAGTCTTTACAATACCTCTTTCAATTAATTTTCTAATTACAAAAGGCTTGTAAAGCTCTGCTGCCATATTTTTTGGCAGTCCACATTCAAATAATTTTAATTCCGGTCCAACAACAATTACAGAACGTGCAGAATAATCAACACGTTTCCCAAGTAAGTTTTGACGGAAACGTCCTTGTTTACCTTTTAATGAATCTGACAATGATTTTAACGGTCTGTTAGAATCTGTCTTAACAGCTGAAGATTTACGTGTATTATCAAATAATGAATCTACAGACTCCTGAAGCATACGTTTTTCGTTACGTAAAATAACTTCTGGTGCTTTAATTTCAACCAGTCTTTTTAGACGGTTATTACGAATAATAACACGACGGTACAAATCATTTAAATCAGACGTTGCAAAACGACCTCCGTCTAGTGGTACTAGCGGACGTAATTCTGGTGGAATAATTGGAATCACTTTCATAATCATCCATTCTGGACGATTTTCTCTATTTAGATTAGATTCGCGTAAAGATTCTACTACTTGTAAACGTTTTAAAGCTTCAGTTTTACGCTGTTTAGACGTTTCTGTATTTGCTTTATGACGTAATTCGTATGATAACGTTTCTAAATCAATTCTAGCTAGCAGTTCAATAAGACATTCAGCTCCCATTTTCGCAAGAAACTTATTAGGATCTGTATCGTCTAAATATTGATTATCTTGAGGTAGTTCTTCTAGAATATTCAAATATTCTTCTTCTGTTAGGAAATCCATTTTTTGTAATGGTTCGCCTTCCTCATTTTTGGCATTACCAGGTTGAATGACTACATAACGTTCGTAGTAAATAATCATATCTAATTTCTTAGATGGTAAACCTAATAAGTAACCTATTTTATTTGGTAACGAACGGAAATACCAGATATGGGCCACAGGAACAACTAAATTAATGTGTCCTACGCGATCACGACGTACTTTCTTTTCTGTTACTTCTACTCCACAACGGTCACATACGATTCCTTTGTAGCGAATTCTTTTATATTTACCACAAGCACATTCGTAATCCTTTACAGGACCAAAAATACGCTCACAGAACAAACCATCTCGTTCTGGTTTGTGAGTTCGATAATTGATAGTTTCTGGTTTTAAAACTTCACCTCTAGATTCTGCTAAAATAGATTCTGGTGATGCTAAACCAATTGAGATTTTATTAAACCTCTTTACTGTATTCTTATCTTGTTTTCTTGCCATGTTCTTCTAGTATTCAGTCTCAGTCTCAGTATTCAGTCCACATACTGGAAACTGAACACTGCGACTGCATACTTTTTTATTCTTCTAATCTAATATCTAATCCTAATCCTTTCAATTCGTGCATAAGTACATTGAAGGATTCAGGTAGTCCTGGATCTGGCATTGGTTCTCCTTTAACAATACTTTCGTAAGTTTTGGCTCTACCAATTACATCATCGGATTTTACCGTTAAGATTTCACGTAGCGTACTTGATGCACCATAAGCTTCAAGTGCCCAAACTTCCATCTCTCCAAAACGCTGACCACCAAATTGTGCTTTACCCCCTAATGGCTGTTGCGTAATTAATGAGTAAGGTCCTATAGAACGTGCGTGCATTTTATCATCAACCATATGTCCTAGTTTCAACATGTAAATCACACCAACTGTTGCTGGTTGATCGAAACGTTGCCCAGTCCCACCGTCATATAAATAGGTATGTCCGTATCTAGGAATTCCAGCTTCATCTGTAAATTCATTGATTTGGTCAATACTGGCACCGTCAAAAATTGGTGTGGCATACTTGCGGTCTAATTTTTGACCAGCCCAACCTAATACAGTTTCGTATATCTGACCGATATTCATACGAGATGGTACTCCAAGTGGATTTAATACAATATCAACTGGGGTTCCGTCTTCTAAGAAAGGCATATCCTCTTGACGAACGATTCTTGCTACAATACCTTTGTTACCGTGACGTCCTGCCATTTTATCACCTACTTTAAGCTTACGTTTTTTAGCGATATAAACTTTAGCTAGCTTGATAATACCTGCTGGTAATTCGTCTCCTACAGAGATTGTAAACTTCTCACGTCTTAAGGCCCCTTGTAAATCGTTTTCTTTAATCTTATAGTTGTGGATTAAATCCGCAACCAGTTGATTAGTATGTTCATCTGTTGTCCATTTACCTGATACTAAGTGCGCGTAATCATCTACAGCATTTAACATTTTTAGTGTGAATTTTTTACCTTTTGGTAATACTTCTTCTCCTAAATCGTTAAAAATACCTTGAGCTGTTTTACCATTTACAATAGCGAAAAGCTTTTCAATTAAAGTATCTTTTAAGGCATCAAATTTAGCATCGTAAATACCTTCTAATTGTAAGATATCATCTTTATCTTGAGCTCTCTTACGCTTATCTTTTACTGCTCTGGCAAAAAGTTTCTTTTCAATCACAACACCATTTAATGATGGTGAAGCTTTTAAAGAAGCATCTTTTACATCACCTGCTTTATCACCAAAGATGGCACGTAATAATTTTTCTTCTGGAGTTGGATCCGATTCCCCTTTAGGCGTAATTTTACCTATAAGAATATCGCCAGGTTTCACTTCTGCTCCTACTCGAATCATTCCGTTTTCATCCAAATCTTTAGTGGCTTCTTCTGAAACGTTAGGAATATCGTTGGTTAGCTCTTCGTTACCTAACTTGGTATCTCTAACTTCTAAAGAATACTCATCTATATGAATCGATGTAAAGATGTCTTCACGTACTACTTTTTCTGAAATTACAATCGCATCCTCAAAGTTATACCCTTTCCAAGGCATAAAGGCTACTTTCATATTTCTACCTAATGCCAATTCCCCTTTTTGAGTGGCATAACCTTCACATAAAACCTGACCTTTTGTAACTTTATCTCCTTTAGTTACAATTGGTTTTAGGTTAATAGAGGTTCCTTGGTTCGTCTTTCTGAATTTTACTAACTGGTAGGTTTTAATATCACTATCAAAACTTACTTTAGCTTCGTCATCGGTACGATCGTATTTTATTTTAATTTCATTTGCATCAACATAAAGCACTTCTCCATGACCTTCTGCATTAACCAATACACGAGAATCTGAAGCGACTTGGCGTTCTAACCCTGTACCAACAATTGGTGCTTGAGGTAATAATAACGGTACTGCTTGACGCATCATGTTAGATCCCATCAAGGCTCTATTTGCATCATCATGCTCTAAGAATGGAATTAAAGATGCTGAAATTGATGATATCTGGTTGGGTGCCACATCTGTATAATTTACAGCTGTTGGCTCTATTACCGGAAAATCACCCTCCATACGGGCAATGACTTTATCGTGTAATATTTTACCGTTTTCATCAACTTTAACTGTTGCCTGTGCAATTAATTTCTCTTCTTCTTCCTCTGCACTTAAATATATTGGTTCATTTTTTATATCAACAACGCCATCTGTTACTTTTCTATAAGGTGTTTCAATGAATCCCATAGAGTTCACTTTAGCATATACTGAAAGTGAAGAAATTAAACCAATATTTGGCCCTTCAGGTGTTTCAATAGGACATAAACGCCCATAGTGTGTATAATGTACATCACGTACCTCGAAACCTGCTCTCTCACGAGATAAACCTCCTGGTCCTAATGCAGATAAACGACGTTTGTGCGTTATTTCAGCTAATGGATTTGTTTGATCCATAAACTGAGATAATTGGTTTGTACCAAAGAATGAATTAATTACAGACGATAAAGTCTTAGCGTTAATCAAATCTATAGGCGTGAACACTTCATTATCACGAACGTTCATACGCTCACGAATGGTACGTGCCATACGTGCTAAACCAACACCAAATTGTTGAGATAATTGCTCACCGACTGTACGTACACGACGGTTAGATAAGTGATCAATATCATCAATCTCTGCTTTTGAGTTGATAAGCTCGATTAAATATTTTATGATAGTAATGATATCTTCTTTGGTAAGTACTTGCTTATCCATTCCAATATCCAACTGTAATTTTTTATTCATTCTGTAACGCCCTACTTCTCCTAAAGAGTAACGTTGGTCACTGAAGAATAATTTGTCTATAATACCACGTGCTGTTTCCTCATCTGGCGGCTCTGCATTACGTAATTGTCTATAGATATGCTCTACAGCCTCTTTTTCTGAGTTTGTAGGATCTTTTTGAAGCGTATTGTGAATAATAGCGTAATCGCCTTGTTCTGCACTTTCTTTATGTAAAAGAATCGTCTTTACATCTGCTCCAATAATTTCTTCAACATTTTCTTTATCTAAAATAGTATCACGGTCAAGCACAATTTCGTTACGCTCAATAGATACTACTTCTCCTGTATCTTCATCAACAAAATCCTCGTGCCAAGTGTTTAACACACGTGCTGCTAATTTTCTTCCTAAATACTTTTTTAATCCAGATTTAGATACTTTAACCTCTTCGGCAAGATCAAAAATCTCTAAGATATCTTTATCACGTTCAAAACCAATAGCTCTAAACAGCGTTGTAACAGGTAACTTTTTCTTTCTGTCAATGTAAGCATACATTACCTGATTAATATCTGTTGCAAATTCAATCCAAGAACCTTTAAAAGGTATCACTCTAGCTGAATATAATTTTGTGCCATTTGCATGGAAAGATTGACCAAAGAATACGCCTGGTGAACGGTGTAATTGAGAAACTACTACACGTTCTGCACCATTAATACAAAATGTACCACTAGGTGTCATGTAAGGTATCGTTCCTAAGTACACATCTTGAACAATGGTCTCGAAATCCTCATGTTCAGGGTCTGTACAATATAACTTTAACCTTGCTTTTAGCGGAACGCTGTATGTTAGCCCTCTTTCAATACACTCATCAATAGCATATCTTGGTGGATCTACGAAGTAATCTAAAAATTCTAAAACGAATTGATTACGTGAGTCTGTAATAGGGAAGTTTTCCATGAAGGTGTTATAAAGACCTTCATCACCTCTTTCTTCAGATTTTGTTTCTAATTGGAAAAAATCCTGGAAGGATTTAATCTGAATATCCAAGAAATCTGGATATTCCGTTCTATTTACAATAGACGAGAAATTTAATCTTTCAGCTTGTGTTGATAACATCAATGGACGGAATTATGATTAAAAAAATAGTTGTTAGCGTAGTAATAATTATATACGCAAAATGGTCTAGGTCTTGTCACGCCTTTAAAAGCGTGACAGACCTAAACCTTAATGTTTTTGAAATGGTAAGCTTATTTAAGCTCAACCTCAGCTCCTGCTTCTTCTAATGATGCTTTTAAACTTTCTGCTTCATCTTTAGATATGCCTTCTTTAATTGCGCTTGGTGCATCGTCAACTAAACCTTTAGCTTCTTTTAATCCTAAACCAGTTAATTCCTTAACCAATTTAACTACAGCTAATTTAGAACCACCAGCTGCTTTTAAAATAACATCAAATTCAGTTTGCTCTTCTGCAGCGTCTCCACCAGCAGCAGCACCTCCAGCAGCAACAGCAACAGCTGCAGCAGCAGGTTCGATACCATACTCATCTTTTAATATAGTAGCTAACTCATTTACTTCTTTTACTGTTAAGTTAACTAATTGTTCTGCGAAATCTTTTAAATCTGCCATTTTTCTATCGTTTTAATAATTTTTTAATAATAATATAATTGTAATAAGTGCGTACTTTTTAATTCTATCCTTCTTTTTCAGATAGTGTTTTAATGATACCAGCAATAGTTCCTCCACCCGATTTAAGTGCAGAAATAACATTTTTAGCAGGCGACTGTAATAATCCAACAATCTCTCCTATCAACTCTTCTTTAGACTTGATATCTACTAACATGTCCAATTGGTCATCACCAATATAAACTGCTTCTTCAATAAATGCTCCTTTTAATAAGGGCTTTTCTGATTTTTTTCTAAAGTTTTTAATAACTTTAGCTGGAGCATTTCCAGTTTCAGAATACATTACTGAAGTATTACCTTTTAAAACCGTAGAAAGTTCTCCAAATTCTCTATCTGAAGCTTCCATTGCTTTTTCAAGTAATGTGTTTTTTACTACTGCTAACTTTACGCCTGCTTTAAAACAAGCGCGACGTAAATCTGAAGTGTTTCCTGCATTTAATCCTGAAATATCTGCTAAATAAATGTTAGCATTATCGGCTAATTGTACAGTCAACTCTTCGATTACTTGTGATTTTTCTTGTCTTGTCATAATAAAAGTTTTTAACTAATTAACCTATCTTAGGATCAACAGCAACACTAGGACTCATTGTAGAAGACATAAAAATGCTCTTTACATAAACTCCTTTTGCCGAAGTTGGCTTAAGTTTCATTAATGTTTGTAATAATTCATTTGCATTCCCTGCAATTTTATCAGCACTAAATGATGCTTTTCCTATCGCAGCGTGTACAATACCAGTTTTATCAACTTTAAAATCAATTTTACCAGCTTTTACTTCTGTTACAGCTTTAGCAACATCCATAGTTACTGTACCAGTTTTTGGATTAGGCATTAAACCACGTGGTCCTAAGACACGTCCTAAAGGTCCTAATTTACCCATAACACTTGGCATAGTAATAATAACGTCAACATCTGTCCAACCACTCTTGATTTTATCAAGGTACTCGTCTAAACCAACGTAATCTGCTCCAGCCTCTTTAGCTTCCGCTTCTTTATCAGGAGTAACTAATGCCAATACTTTTACATCTTTACCAGTACCATGAGGAAGAGATACAACACCTCTTACCATTTGGTTTGCCTTTCTAGGATCTACTCCTAAACGTACAGCTAAATCTACTGACGCATCAAACTTTGTATTGGTAATTTCTTTTATTAATGCTGACGCTTCTTCAACAGAATAAATTTTTCCTTTTTCTATTTTCGCTGCAGCTTCTTTTTGCTTTTTTGTTAATCTTGCCATCTTATTAATGTCTTTTATAGATTAATTAGGGAATTGCCCTGTTACGGTTATACCCATTGATCTTGCAGTACCAGCTACCATTTTCATTGCAGATTGGATAGTAAATGCATTTAAATCTACCATTTTGTCTTCTGCGATGGTTTTAACCTGATCCCACGAAACTTTAGCTACTTTTTTTCGGTTTGGCTCTCCAGAACCTTTCTTCACCTTAGCTGCCTCTAATAATTGAACTGCTGCTGGAGGTGTTTTGATTACAAAGTCAAACGATTTGTCTTTGTAAACAGATATAACCACTGGTAATACTTTACCAGGCTTATCTTGGGTTCTAGCATTGAATTGCTTACAGAACTCCATGATGTTAACACCTGCAGCTCCTAAAGCGGGTCCAACCGGTGGCGACGGATTCGCAGCACCTCCCCGAACTTGTAATTTAACTACTTTACCTAATTCTTTTGCCATTTTTAATAATTTAGTTTGATGTTATCTTTCAATTGGAAGCGAAAAAATAACAACCTATCTTTAATGTAACACTATTATACTTTTTCTACTTGCATATAGCTCAACTCTAATGGTGTTTTTCTTCCAAAAATCTTTACCATTACTTCGAGCTTGCGCTTTTCTTCATTTATCTTTTCGATAGTACCATCAAATCCATTAAATGGTCCATCAATAACTTTTACTGTTTCTCCTTTAGTAAACGGGATAGCAACATTGGCAGTTTCTTCAACAGATAACTCATCAACCTTACCTAACATCCTGTTTACTTCAGATTGTCTAAGTGGCACCGGATCTCCTCCTTTAGTTTCGCCTAAAAAACCAATGACATTGGTAACCGAACGTATTATATGAGGTACTTCTCCCGTTAAATTAGCTTGAATCATTATATACCCAGGGAAAAACACTTTTTCCTTATGGATTTTTTTCCCATTTCTAATTTGGATCACTCGTTCAGTAGGAACCAGTACTTGATCAACATAATCTTGAAGACCCAATCGAGCTATTTCATTCTCGATATAAGTTTTAATCTTGTTTTCCTGACCACTTACCGCTCTAACAACGTACCACTTTTTTTCGCTTACTTCTGACATACAATCACCATTAATCATTAATTAATTAACTCAAAGTAATAACTAACAACCTTACTAAATACCGTATCTACTCCCCAAATTGCTAAGGAAAATATAATTGAGAATACAGCAACTAAAACTGTTAAACTTTGTGCTTCAGCCCATGATGGCCAACTCACATTATTTTTAAGTTCTCCAAATGATTCTTTTACGTAATTTACAATTCCAGCCATTTATTATATTTTTGAGCACTTTACTTCGTCTGCGTCCAGTAAAGGCTACATTCAGTGTAAACTTTATTTAGAAACTTTTTACTTATTATTATTTCTATTATTGCACGGATTGAGAAACTTACTTCCCTTCGTCTACGCTCAGGATAAACTCGCTCGGCATAAACTTCTCGCTCACAATCCTTTGCTTCGCACGGGTTGAGAGACTTACTTCGACTTCGCTCAGCATAAACTTCTCGCTCACAATCCTTTGCTTCGCACGGGTTGAGAGACTCGAACTCCCGACACCTGGTTTTGGAGACCAGTGCTCTACCAACTGAGCTAAACCCGTAAATATAAGTCAAGGTATTCCGAAAAACGAAATACCTTAACTCACTATTTTTATTCTAAAACTGTATTAGTCTAAAATTTCAGTTACCTGACCTGCACCAACTGTTCTACCACCTTCACGAATCGCGAAACGCAGACCAACATTCATTGCAATAGTGTTAATCAACTCAACAGTAATCGTTAAGTTATCTCCAGGCATTACCATTTCTACGCCATCAGGAAGTGCTATGTTTCCAGTTACATCAGTTGTACGAACGTAGAACTGTGGACGGTAGTTATTATGGAATGGTGTATGACGTCCACCTTCTTCTTTTTTAAGGATGTAAACCTCAGCTTTAAATTTAGCATGTGGTGTTACAGAACCTGGCTTACAAATCACCATACCTCTTGAAATTTGAGATTTCTCAATACCTCTTAATAAGATACCAGCATTATCTCCTGCTTCACCTCTATCTAATATTTGACGGAACATTTCGATACCTGTAATAGTAGATGTTAATTTCTCAGCACCCATACCAATGATCTCTACTGGATCACCAGTGTTAGCTATACCAGTTTCGATACGACCTGTTGCAACAGTTCCACGACCAGTAATTGAGAATACATCTTCAATCGGCATTAAGAAATCCTTATCAACTTCTCTTGTTGGCTCTTCGATCCAAGAATCACAAGCTTCCATTAATTCCATTACTGTATCAACCCACTTTTGCTCACCATTTAGTGCTCCTAAAGCAGAACCAGCTATAACAGGACCATTATCTCCATCATACTCATAGAAAGATAATAAGTCTCTAATTTCCATATCTACTAATTCAAGTAATTCTTCATCGTCAACCATGTCCACTTTATTCATGAATACAACGATACGAGGAATACCTACCTGACGTCCTAACAAGATGTGCTCACGTGTTTGTGGCATCGGACCATCTGTTGCTGCAACAACTAATATTGCTCCGTCCATTTGAGCAGCACCCGTTACCATGTTCTTTACGTAATCCGCGTGACCTGGACAGTCAACGTGTGCATAGTGACGATTTTTTGTTTGATACTCAACGTGAGATGTATTAATTGTAATACCTCTTTCTTTTTCTTCTGGAGCATTATCAATTTGATCAAATGATCTTGCTTCTGAATAACCTGCATCAGCTAATACTTTAGTAATAGCAGCAGTTAAAGTTGTTTTACCGTGATCTACGTGTCCAATAGTACCAATATTTAAATGTGGTTTTGAACGATCGAAAGTTGCCTTTGCCATGTTTTTTAAATAATTTAATCTTAGTTATATAATAATATTAGTGTGTTCTAATTTTTAATCTCTACTATAGAGCCAATGACGAGATTTGAACTCGTGACCTCTTCCTTACCAAGGAAACGCTCTACCCCTGAGCTACACCGGCGTAAAGTTTTTATTCCCTATCCTTTCAAACAACTTAACTATAGAGCTACATTAATTGAAAGAAGAGATCCTGCCTTCGCAGGAATTATAGAGCGAGAGACCGGGTTCGAACCGGCGACATTCAGCTTGGAAGGCTGACGCTCTACCAACTGAGCTACTCTCGCAATTCTTCAAAAAATTCCAAATATAAAATCCCAAATTCCATTCATTTAAAGGAAAGAGCAATAAAGACCTGGAAATCTTCAAAAGGTGTTTTCAATATTTCAATTCAAAAAAAAGAATTAACTCCCGCTGGTCGTTGATTCTGGATTGGAAATCCAATCCAAATAATTTCAAAATACAGTTTTACAAAAATAAGTTTTTGACAACTGCTTGTTTAAAATCACTTGTGGGGAGAGCAGGATTCGAACCTGCGAAGACGTAGTCAGCAGATTTACAGTCTGCCCTCGTTGGCCGCTTGAGTATCTCCCCGTACCAATCTAGAACTCAAAATTTTGAACTCTAAAAATTATTTTAATGAACTTCCTCAAAACCGCTATCATTTTGCTACTTTGAGATTCCTGCCTGCGCAGGAATTTGAAGAGCCGATGGAGGGACTCCCTTCGACTACGCTCAGGATAAACTTCCCGTCCCAAGTCAAAAAAAACAGCTTTAAAACCATTTAATCAACTTCCTTTTGCGCTATTCACATTTTTAGAGCCGATGGAGGGACTCGAACCCACGACCTGCTGATTACAAATCAGCTGCTCTAGCCAGCTGAGCTACATCGGCATTTTTTATACTTTTTTCGCATAAAAAAAGCCCGCTATTTCTAACGGACTGCAAATGTATAGATTTATTTTTTTAATCAAAACATTTTTTGATAAATTTTACTATAAATGTGACCTTAATTTTTCTTTTCTCTTTTTTAATTGCCTTTCTAAAGATGATACTGCGACATCTGCGCCTTCTTCAAAACTTTTACATTGTTTCTTCACCACAAAACTATCGCCAGGAACACTTACTCTTGCTTCAAAAATCTTGTTTTCCTTTTCACTTGTATTTTCTACTTTTAAATAGACATCCGATTTTATAACTTTATCATAAAACATATCTAATTTATCCATGCGCTTTTGAATAAAATCTATTAACTTTTGGTCAGCATTAAAATTAACTGATTGGGTGTTTACTTTCATCCTTCTATTTTTTGGTTAATAATCTTTTACTATACTATTTTTTACTCCTAGGATGTGCTTGTATGTGCACTTTTTTTAATTCAGCTATACTATTGTGTGTATAAACTTGAGTGGCAGCTAAACTCGAATGCCCTAAAAGCTCCTTAACGGCATTTAAATCTGCTCCTTGGTTTAACAAATGTGTTGCAAAAGAATGACGCAAAATATGCGGACTCTTTTTCACCTTTGTAGAGGCCTCACTAAAATACTCATTTATTATTCTGTAAACAAGCGTTTCATAAATTTTAAATCCTTTTTTTGTTAAAAACAAACTATTGACATCTGTGATACCTTCTAATTTATTTCTTGAAATTAAATACTTATTTATTGTTCTTACTACAGAATCCAATAACGGAACGACACGCTCTTTATTTCTCTTTCCTAATACCTTTAACATTTTATTATCAATATCTACACTCGCCAAAGATAGCTCCACTAACTCTATTCTTCTAATGCCTGTCGAATAGAAAATCTCTATAATTAACTTATTACGAATGCTTTCGAAATCATCATCAAAATTTAAGTCATCCAAAACTGTTGTTATTTCTGATTCTGAAAATGGTACCTGAACTTTTTTACTCGTTTTTAAGGCTTTATGCTTTGATAAAGGGTTATGATTTATATCCCTGGTTTTTAAAAGAAACTTATAGTATGTATTTAATGCCGATACTTTTCTATTGATGCTTCTATTTGATAATCCTTTTTCTACCATATGGACTATCCAACTTCTAATCTGTGAATAATTTACATCCTTTATAATCTTTGTATCATACACTGTTTTAATAAATTCTGAAAATGCTTCTAAGTCTTTTTGATATGCGTTGACTGTTAATGCAGAATAGTTCTTTTCAAGTAATAAATAATCTATGAATGGTTTTAGAGGCATTTTAATGTTACTTGTGTCAAGTTAAAAGTACGAAGTTTTTATTGAATTTATTTAAGTTGAGCACAAAAAAAACCCCACTAAAAGTGGGATTTTAATATGGTATGTACAGATTAAATTTATCTTTAAACATCTTCTGCATCTCTTAATCCTTGTATGTACTGAGCTTTTTGAATCTGCGCCCTACGTAATACAGAAGGCTTGTTAAACTGTTTACGTGTTTGTAATTGTCTTTTAGTTCCAGTTTTATCAAACTTTCTCTTAAAGCGTTTTAACGCTCTATCTATATTTTCTCCTTCTTTAATCGGTATTATTAACATAGTGTCTTAACCTCCTCTCTTTTAAAATTTTCAGGATGCAAATATATAATACAATTGTTAATTATCAATTATTAATTATCAATTATTTTATGTTGCAGGCTTATACTCTTTTTTGTCTATTACTATTTTGGCGATAATCCTTTTGTCATTTTCGCCAAAATACCAATACGCTAATTCGTAGCAGGCTTATACTCTTTTTTGTCTATTACTATTTTGGCGATAATCTCACGAAGGATTTCAGAAGTGCCCCCTCCTATTGGCCCTAGTCTGCTATCTCTTAAAAGCCTTGCCATTGGATAATCTTCCATATAGCCATAGCCGCCTAAAAATTGAAGGCATTGATAAATAACTTCATCGGCCATTTTTGTTGACCTTAACTTAGACATAGAGGCCTCTTTAACTATATAATCACCTTTATTTAATCTATAGGCAACTGAATAATTAAATTCTTTACAGATTTCCATATCGGTATATAAGTCTGAAACATTATGTCTCAACGCTTGAAACGAATCAATTGATTTACCAAACGCTTGACGTTCTGACATATACTGTAAAGCATACTCCAATGCATACTCTGCACGTGCGTGGGCATTGATTCCCATAATTAAACGCTCTAAAGAAAAATGCTGCACTATGTAAGCAAACCCTTTATTTTCTTCTCCCATTAAATTAGTTACCGGTATCTTAACATTATCAAAGGCTATTTCTCCAGTGTCTGATGCCCTCCAACCCAATTTATCCAATTTGGTTGCCGAGACTCCCTTAGTGTCTCTATCTACTACAAATATACTAATACCCTTATTGCCTAACTCTGGATTTGTTTTTGCTGCTATTACTAAATAATCGCTATATACACCATTGGTAATAAATGTTTTGGATCCGTTAATAACGTAATGATCTCCTTCTTTTACAGCGGTTGTTCGCATACCTGCGACGTCACTACCTCCAAAAGGTTCTGTAACACATAGGCATCCTATTTTATCTCCAGAAATGCTTGGCGCTAAATAGTTCTGCTTAATAAATTCATCTCCCTCTGCATTTAAATGTGTCATTGCCAAATAAGCATGTGCCCAAATGGCTGCTGCAAAACCGCCTGAATTTATTTTTTGAAGTTCTTCAAGAAGTATAACTGTATAGAATAAATCTAAATTCATTCCTCCATAAGCTTCAGGGTAGTTTATACCAAAAAAGCCCATATCTCCAAACTTTTTCCAAATAAACCGGTCTATAGTTCCTGTTTTTTCCCATTTTTCAATATTAGGAACTACTTCCTTCTTTAAAAAATCCTGAAGACTTTTTCTAAAAAGATGATGCTCTTCTGTGAAGTACATGCTATTCATTTATTAAAATTTATTGTTCTTTATCCATTAGACCTGTCTGCCGACAGGCAGGTGCCATTCGTAATTAACTTTTTCCCTTATTAACGTGAGTTTCTATGTAAGCATAAAATTATTGAACTGACTATCAATAATTTAACCCTGCTCTCAGGTTGAGTACTCCGGTAAACTCAGCACAGGCTCTGTCGAAACCTATTTTAATAACTGGTTTTAATGACCTTTCGACTGCGCTCAAGGCAACAAATTGCTTTATTAGTGAATTTATTGTTAAAAACTCCCTTGCCTGCCTGGTCGGCAGACAGGTTTTAAATCGAACTCTCGTTTATTAAGTTTATTTTCAAGTTAATACTTATTTCACAAATGCAGCTATTTTTTAATCGAGGCACAAATATAATTTAATTATATCGATTTTATTTACTGGAAAGTCTTTAACTTTTTTTAATTCATCTAGAGATTTATATCCTTCTTTTAATTTACGTTGTTCAATTATATGATGTGCCAAATCATAATCTATATGTTGAACGGTAACCAAGTTATCTATGGTTGCTGTATGTATGTTTATCTTCTGAACTTTTCTTGGGGTCTTTACCGTAAAATCGTTTGCTATTCTTTCTATGACTTGTGGGGTTAATCCGTATACATCTTGAAGCTGCACATCATCAATAAAGCCTCCAATAAATTTATTTCTAAACCTTATAATACGTTCTGACAAAACCACTCCTATACCATTTATTGCTTGCAGTTGTTGCGCTGTTGCTTTGTTTAGGTCTTTCTTTTTAGCAAATGCTGTTGGTTTATTGCTAAAATTGCCACCTCGCCATCTGGCCTGTTCACCAAAATCATTCACTGGATAACTTTTAGATACTCTATTCTGTTTAGTCACCCATTCCGGAAATTTAAAATATGGGGATATCTGACCTAAAAGTGAGTCTGACACTTTAGTGACTTCCTGAAATTGTTTTGTTGAATTAATCCAATTATTCTGTTTTCTAAAAGCTAATAGCCTGTCAATTTCCTTATTAGACATTCCCAATGAAGCCCCTTTATAATCTGTTATATAATTTGGATTGAAAGGATATATTCTTGGTTTCCTTTTTTCAAGCTGCACTAATTTAAGGGAATCAATTTCTTTGTTAAACTTAGCAAGTGCTACTTTGTTAACTATAATATCTTCGGAAGAAAAATCCACAAAAAAGCAAACGCACTGTAGCCCTACTACAAGTATTATTAATAAAAAAATCCCATTTCGCTGTTCTTTTGAAAACTTAAAATGGGATGTCATATAAGTATTTTTATTTACTACTATTCTTCTAATGCATCACTTTTTAACTTAATAGCATCGAGATAGCGCTTTAATTGTTTTTTAACCACTGGGAAAAGGAAATAAAGCCCTATCATATTTGGAAAAACCATAGCAAAAATCATAGCATCAGAGAATGCCCATATAGATCCCATACTTGCAGCGGCTCCAATTATTACAAATGTTAAAAACAAAAATTTATATGTTAAATCTGCCGCCTTCCCACGGCCAAATAAAAATTTCCAGGATTGTAAACCGTAGTAAGACCAAGAAATCATTGTCGAAACAGCAAACAGCACCACTGCAATGGTTAAGAATACATTAGAATAAGGAATATATTCGGCAAATGCCTTGGCTGTAATACCTGCACCTTCGTAAGATTCGCCGTCTATTATTGCAACACCCTGACCTGTAATATCCCCATATTCAAAAAAGCCTCCAAAGTTAAAAATGATTATTACCAATGCGGTCATAGTACATATAACAACCGTATCAATAAACGGTTCTAGAAGTGCTACCAAACCTTCACTTGCAGAATATTTAGTTCGAACCGCAGAATGCGCAATGGATGCAGATCCAGCCCCTGCTTCATTAGAAAAAGCGGCTCTTTTAAAACCTACCAAAAGAACTCCAATAAATCCTCCTACTCCAATAGCTGTAGGTGTGAAAGCTTCTTTAAATATTAATGCAATAGCATCATCAAGAAAAGAAAAATTACTGAATATGATATAAAGACAGCACAATATATAAAGCAAAGCCATAAAGGGCACTACTTTCTCTGTAACGGAAGCAATTCGTTTAATACCTCCTATAATAATAATTCCTACCAAAATAGCTAATATTACTCCAATCCAAAAACCAGCACCAGTACTTTGTAATCCCAAAAGATCTTTTAAAACAATGGTTGCTTGGTTTGACTGCGCTGCATTACCGCCCCCAAACGAACCGCCAATACAAAAAATCGCAAAAAATACGGCTGCAATTTTGCCCAATATTTTAAATCCTTTTTCACTAAGCCCTTTTTTGAGATAATACATGGGACCACCATACACAGTACCATCTTCCCCCACATCTCTATATTGAACTCCTAAAGTACACTCTACAAATTTTGTAGACATCCCTAACAAACCACAAATAATCATCCAAAAAGTGGCCCCTGGCCCTCCAAGAGCAATAGCCAACGCGACCCCTGCAATGTTTCCATTACCCACCGTACCGGAAACTGCTGTTGCTAATGCCTGAAAATGGCTCACCTCTCCATCGGAACTTTCATCTCTAATGGTATCTACAATATCTCCATCTATGGCCAATTCGTTTTCTACACTTACTAGGTGATCCTCTATATCATCAACCTGTGCCAAATCAACACCTTGTGCAACACCTCCTTCTCCATAGAGCTCCTTAGCACCATGTTTTTCAATATCTTCATATTTTCCTCTAACTGTACTAATTGCTTTCCAAAAATATCTTACGTTAGGGAAACCAAAGTAAATAGTAAAAAATGCTGCACTGGCTACCAACAATATTAAAACAAAAGGTGTACCCAGTATTTCAAAAAATATAACGTTACTAAAAAAGTCTGAAATTGGCTTGAAACCTTCATCGATTCGTTGATCCAGTCCTTTTTCGGCAGTCTCTTGAGCACTAGTTAAAAATGGTAATATTAAAGTAAATAATGAAAGAAGATATTTCTTCATAAGAAAGTCGTATTAGTTTAATTTTATTGAAAAATTCGCATTAAAAATCGGCAAGATGCTAAAAAAAAATGGTTTTTTAAAAGAATGATTGTTAAAATCAAGTATTCGTTAATTTATATTGTATTCAGAATTGAGTGCATCTATCTGTTCTGGCCTACCTAGAACAATGATCTTAGAATTTGGTGCTAATTCCATTTCTGCTTCTGGGTTCACCAAATATTCGCCATTTTCATTTTTATAACCTATAACCGTACAGCCTGTTTTTTTACGAAGGTCCAGATCTTTTATTGTCCTGGCTTCTCTAGTGTTGTGAAGCTTTTCTACAGCAACCTCTTCTATATTAATATTCGATTTACCTACAATTGATAAATTATCAATAAATTCCATCAAACCCGGAATGACCACCAAAGATGCCATATGGTCACCACCTATTTTATCGGGTAAAATAACATTATTTGCTCCTGCTAGTTTTAATTTTTCATAGGATGTTTCTAACGAAGCTCGGCTTATAATATTTATAGATTTATTTAATTGCCTGGTTGAGAGCACAACAAATAAGTTATCGGCATCATTGGGCAGGGCAGATATTAAACACGAAGCTTTACCTATCCCTGCTTGAACAAGTGTTTCATCTTCATTGGCATTGCCTATAACATAAGAAACATCGTCCATTTGTAAACGCTCTTCCATTTCCTTATCTTTTTCTATAACTACAAATTCCTTTTTATATGCCAAAAGTTTTCTAGCTGCCTGCTTCCCATTTCTGCCATAACCACAGATAACGATATGGTTCTTAAAACTATCTATCTTTTTTTGCATCTTTTTATGTATTAATTCTTCAACATCATTTTTGCTTAAAATATACTCCGTAATTATTGAGAGTGCATACCCCACAATAACCACACTTGCCAATATTAAAAATATAGTGAAAATTTTCGATTGGTCATCTAGTGGAACCACTTCACCAAAACCAACAGTTGTCATCGTAATAACGGTCATGTAAAACGCATTAATCCATGAATAACCAGATATCATTTTATACCCCGTCACGCCCATTAACATGAGAACAACAAGCAAAAATACAGCCGTATATATTTTAGTTCTAAAAAACCTTATAAGTGGATTCATAAATCGAATACAGATGAACGTTTGGTATAAACCAAATCTTTAATTCTTATCCAAAAAGCCAGAAACAAATATAGCGCAAAGCCAAAACCAAGGGTTACAAATGTTAGGTACATGAAGGATGTTCTTACCACCTTAGCTCTAATCCCTAATCTGTCTGCTATACGCTGACAAACATAATAGCCATGTTTTTGAAAAAACAATAATGGTTTGTAAATAGTGTTCATACCGCAATTTAAATATAAAATTTTACAAAATTATATATTTTAGAGGCCCTCTTTCTTGAGAAGAACTAATTGAAGTGATTTAAACTTTTTTGATTGAAGCGAAAAATAGTCAATTTTTATTCGTTTTGAAGTCTTTTTTGCACTTCATAGTAGCGTTATGAAGTAATAAAAAGACGAAAAAAGGATGAAAAGGAGCATTTTGCAGCCAATTGAAAAAAGTTTAAATCACTTCATTAGTTAAAACTTCGAAGAAAACTTCAAGGATGCAAATTATTAATCACCTAGTGATCAAGGTATTGCCAACTGCACATTGTAAACATTTATTTTTGTCGCAATATTCTTTTTTAAGCTGAATAAGCCCTTGTGAATCCAACGCCGATTTTGATAGCTTCTTTAAGCTATTAAACGCCTCAATAATACTATTCTTTTCTGAAACAATTGAGGTAGCAGTTTTAATAATATCTGAATTAACCATTTCTCCTTGTTGTTTTGCATAACAGAATTTAAGAGGAAGAATGGTATTGATTAGCAATAAATCCATAAATGATTTTGTAAGTGTTTTCTTGGATGTTTTTGACTCTTTTTGAAAAGTATAGTGGGTTTCCCAAAACTTTGATGTTGATACTTTAAATAATTTATAAAAATCATCTAAATGATTCGTTTCTATGATCTTTGAAAATAAATTTTGATGTTCATGATACAAACTTGCCAATTGAGACAATCTAATAGTTGGAAAATTCGATGGCCGTAACCTAAAAAAGTGGCAGGGCAATACGTGACCATTTTCTAATTTAAACTTCTGTTTTAAAAATTGATATTCCTTAATCAAATTTAAACAGTAAACCTCTTCAATATCATGATCCAGCAAGCCAGCTTGGCCAAATAATAGTGCTTCTAAGCTCGCCCGATTATATCGGGATTTTCTAAGTATTGAAAAATCAATAGATTTTGCCAAGCTAAAAAATGAATCGCCGTTTACTTTAAGTCCAAAATTTTTAGCTACCATTTTAAACAATACTGCTTCCCAATCATTTTTTGATGCTTTTAAAAGCTGCTCTATCACTTTAGTTTTTCGTTCTAAGCGCTCTAAATACAAACGTTCTAGCCAATTGTTTAAAACAAAATCATCAATACTTGCAAAATCATGCTCACAATTAATCCATTTGTTTTGTTTTGTAAATAGATTTTTATAATTACTTAAAACATCTTTACCAATAAAATCTTTTAACTCCAAAGTAGCTATTACAGTACGATCTTTTCTATAAACGTCTGTGTCATGTTCCCAAACTACATGTAAAATAACGTTATCATATGCTTTATCTTTTTCGTGGTGGTGTAAAAACCAATCGGATGATTTTACATGAATCTCTACATTTCCTGCCCAAAGCTGTTCACCAACGGTGAGTTGTGCATTAAAAAAATCTGGTCCAGAGTTTAAGTTATGCTGTCCAACTGTATTAATTACAATGGCTTCCCCCGTTACTGTTTTAAGATGATCTATTTGAAATTTTTTGTGTTTCCAGATATAATGTAAAAAATCTTCTTGCATGCAACTAAAGTAAAGTCACCGTACGTAAATTCCAAATTATATTAAGAAATTACACATAAAACCATATTGCTTGCTTTATCAAAAAACTGCTAACTTCGTCTCATATTTTATGGCGAGTTACTAAAAATCCAAATTAATTGATGAATAAAATAAGGGAACACTTTGAGCAAATCGTAAAATTAAACGACTTAGATTGACACATATTTTCTTCTAAACTAAAAAAAAGTGTCTATAGTAAAAAAGCAACTGTTCTAAAGGTTGGGGACGTAGAAAACCATCTTTCTTTTGTCGAAAAAGGAAGTCTTCGGTTCTATATCCCAAAACAAGAAAATGATGTCACATTTGGTTTTTGTTTTGATAACGGGTTCATGAGTGCCTATGATTCCTTTTTAACAAGAAAACCTAGCACTTACCAAATCGAAACGCTTACCGGTACTACCCTTTGGAGATTAACTTATAACGATTTACAGGACATTTATAAAGAAACTGAAGCAGGCAATGTTATTGGTCGAATAACAGCAGAGAACCTTTTTTTGATGAAAACTAAAAGAGAGCAATCTTTTTTAAACGAAACGGCAGAAAAGAGATATTTAAATTTATTTGCTGAACGCCCTAATCTAATTAAAGAAATACCTTTAAAATATATAGCTTCATATATTGGAATAACTCCTCAAGCATTGAGCAGAATTCGAAAACGTATTTCTTAACCAATCGTGTGCACACAAATATTAAATAATAAAATTTAGACACGAATGACACAAATTTACACGAATCCAATGCTATATGGTACGGATTGGATTCAATATTAAAGACAAATTCCTATTATGTAAAAACCTGAAATACATCTATTTAAAGATAAATTAACGTAAATATTGGATAAGAAAACTTGTGTCAGTTTGAATGATTTTTGCAGAAAACCGTATCGAAAACCAGTCTTCCAACAGGCAAGCAAGTAAATTTTCTACTAAAAAACTTCTCGATACACCACGATCATGGCGTGGTACTCGAAGTGACTACTTAACTCTTAAGCAAGATTCACGTTAATTAGTGAAAATTTGTGTTATTCGTGTCTTTTTAAAGATATCTGTACACAGCAGATTTCTTAACCCAGGTTCATTGTTTTGAATGCCAACTTTTAAGAGGTTTGTAAAAAAAAAGATGAAACCTCTTATTATTCTTATTATCGCTTCTGCAATTTCATTATTTACAATAAAAATCATTAGTGAAAAATATGATTTTGCCCTTTCTGCACGTATTGGCATGTCTGTTATGCTACTTTTTACTGCATTGGGGCATTTTTTATTTACTGAAGGGATGACTTTAATGGTTCCTGAATTAATTCCTTTTAAAAAAGAAACGGTTTATTTTACTGCAATTGTAGAAATTCTCGGAGCCATAGGGTTGCATGCCCCTCTGCTCAGGCCGTTAACTTCTTGGCTGTTAATTTTATTCTTTATTCTCATTCTTCCAGTAAACATTAAGGCTGCAATTGATCATTTGGATTATCAAAAAGCCACTTATAGTGGAAGTGGTTTAAGGTATTTATGGTTCAGGGTTCCTTTACAGGTCTTATTTATAGTCTGGGTGTATATTAGCTCGATAAAATATCAATAATTCCAAACTTGTTATTAACAACATTTATGCTTAAATGAAAATGGTTGTTTTGCTAATAAAAAGCCTTTGATAAAGAATTTCTTGAAACGGGCCCTGCCTTGCCAGCCTCGAGGCATTCTTTTTTATTAAATGGCTTTTATGTTATAAGCCTCGCCATAAGATTTTAGTAATTTGTACAATTCTTCAGGATTAAAAGGTTTCCCCATAAACCCATTCATTTTATATTGTTCTGTTTTCTTTTTGATATCGATCTGAGCAAAAGCTGTTAAAGCAATTATTGGGATACTTGCTTTACTTTCGTCCTCCCATTCTCTAATCATTTTGGCTGCCTGATAACCATTTATCTTTGGCATTTGTAAGTCCATAAGTATGAGGTCGTAGTCAAATTTTTCAAATAGTTTTAATACTTGTTCTCCATTTTCTGCAACCGTGTATTTAACTCCCCATTTATTGAAGAAACGTTTAAGTATGAGCACATTCATTTTATTATCTTCGGCAACTAGCACGTTTATGTTAATAGGTTCATAGTCTGGTTGCATTTTAATCATATCTGGTTCATAAATGTTCAGTCTGTTACTTACTTTATAAGTAATTTCAAAGAAAAATGTCGAACCTTTACCCAGTTCGCTTTCAACGACCAGATCACTACCCTGGAGGTTTAATAATTTTTTGCTTATCGACAATCCTAGGCCAGTACCTCCATACTTTATGGAAGTTTCAGAATTTGCCTGCATGAAACTTTCGAAAATAGATTCTTGTTTGTTTTTAGAGATCCCTATACCTGTATCTATGACTTTAAAAACAAGTTTTACTTTATTTTCTTTAATGCCCAAATTTTTAACGCTAAGGTTGATACACCCATTTTCGGTAAACTTTAAGGAATTACTCAATAAATTCTTAATTATTTGAGTCAATTTTAATTTATCCCCAATAATATTATCCGGCACATCATTTTCCTTAATAACATTGAAGATTAAACCTTTTTTTTCTGTTCTTAAACTAAAATGGGACTTTACACTTTCCAAAAAATAATTTAAGCTAAAATCCTTTTCAACAAGTTTTAATTTACCGGATTTTATTTTATCAAAATCCAACAAATCGTTTATTAGTCCCAATAAATGTTCTCCAGAATATTTTAATGCTTTTAGGTTTTCCAACTGATGTGGCAGATGATCTTCCATTAATAAAATATTAGCTAATCCTGTAACGGCATTTAAAGGTGTTCTTATTTCATGGGACATGGTAGATAAAAATTCGTCTTTTGATTTACTCGCCTTCTGTAGTTCTATTTCTGTCTCTTTTAGATTTGTTACGTCTATAATCGTTCCAATAAAACCTATTGAAACCCCATCATGGTCTTTAATAAGTTTAGATTTCACCTCAAACCACATGACCTCACTACCTCTTTTGTTCTTAAATATGAACTTAACATGCTCTTTTTCTTTGGAAAACAGATCATCAAACCGTTTAAACCCCTCTATATTTTCTCCATGTAAAAAGATTCTAAAACTTTTTCCCAAAGCATAATTAACAGGAATTCCAGAATATTCTGTCCATGCATTATTTAAAAAAGTAAAATTCCCATCAAGATCTGTCTTAAAAAGCACCCCTCCAATATTGTCAACAATACGTTCTAATTTTCTGTTAACATTATCTCTTTCTTTTATTAATCCCTTATTGGCCACAAACAATTCCTTAGAACTTTCTTCAAGAATATTTTCAATGTGTTTTAAATCTTTATCAAAGCTTTTATAAGCATCGTTAACCATATTAAAAAAACTGATAAAATCCGGATTCTTGGAAGTGTCCAATCCTGTTTTTTTTAGCTGACGTTTTAGTAATCTATGGTAGTCTTTATTTAACATTCTGAAAGTGTTGTTATAGTCATTGTTTGATTATGTAATTCGCAAGGTGAAAACTCTCCAAAAGGAGCAATTTCCCCATAAGAATAAAACCCCGTAATACTTGGTTTATCTCCTATTATTTCTCTTACTGCTTCTACTTCTTCTTCAACCATTTGCTTTAGAACCAAACGGCGTCCCACACAACTGATAAGAATGGCCAATTCGGATTTTTCTTCCTGTTCCTTATTAGCATCGACCGCAGAATCAGCAGCACCATTTATTAACCTATCAATATTTGCCTTCATTAAACGTGCATAAGACCCTTCTGGAATATTACCAGCAAACGTTAAACTTTGATCTTCCTCATTTACAGCTAAAATGGTTCTAACAATTGGTAAGGAATCTTTATCTGTTCGCACACTTAAAGGGAATAATAGCCCTGAACTTGGTAAGTTATCTGCCTCTTTTCCTAAAAATGATTTATATAATTCCAACGCTGGTAATCCATCTAATTCGTAAAGAACATTTTTATCTGATTTAGTTACCAAACGATCTATACCAAAACTGTCCCACCCTCCTTTTGAACTAAAGCCCACTTTTAAATGCTCTCCATAAAAACCTAAAGCAATAATGGTTTTATCTACTATCTTATTATTATCAATAACAAATGTTTTATTAAAGTTAGAGCCATCTGCGGCTAATCCTCCTGTTATGCTAATAGCATCGGGAATTGCCGATTTTAAACCCAATACTAAATCGGCTCCATTAACATTAAGCCCATCACTTAAAACAAGTATATGCCGTAGATCTTCATTATAAAGATCTTCTGCTAGGTACTGTCCCGATTTATAGCTACAATCCATATCAATAACTTCTATGGATGATTTTTTGGAAGTAACTTTGTCTAGTTGTATTGCTGTTAAAGATATAGTCCCATCTTTTACCGTAACATTTGATATTTCTCCTGCAGTTGAACATCCAATTATAGTGGCATCGGGATATTTATTATTTAAGAAATCCAACACCTCTTTTTTAGGGTTAAAATCAGGAGATACAAAAAGTAGACAGATATTGACCTCGATATTTAAAACAGAAACACCTTCTTGCCAATTATCCTGTTGTAGGGATATTTGTTGAACGTTCATACCTAATATTTAATTAATAATTCAGGATAGATACACTTAATCGTTAAAAAAGTGCATTTCATCGAAATTATGACAAAATTTGGTATAAACAAAATTTTTAATAAAGTTTTTAACTACAAGGGTTTACAGAAAAAACATAAAACACAAAACAAAAAGTACGTAAAGCCTTACTAATACTGAATAAAGCGTAAAAAAATTCTAAATATTTTATTCAGAATTTTATTTTATAATCTATTTCTATAACACCACTTAAAGGGCGCTGATAATATCATATTTTGTAATAATTTGATATGTATTATCATTTAACTTTACCAATACGGCATTATTATCCCTGTCTATTAATTTAGAAATAGCTTCAATAGGTGTATTTTTACTAACTATTGGAAATGGCTTATGCATAACTTCCTTAATGGGCAAATCAGAAATATCCTTGTTTTCAATATATTTTCGTAACAGATCTGCTTCATCAACAGCTCCAACAAATCCCGACGAATCTTCAACTGGTATTTGGGAAATTTTATAGGTCTTCATACGTTCAATAGCATGAGACACTAATTCTTCTGTCTTTACCGTTATTAAAGGTTTGTCCAAATGATTATTAATAATGTCCTGGGCACAGGTTAGCTTATCTTCAATAAACCCACGATCACGCATCCACTCATCATTAAACATTTTACCAACATAACGGCTTCCATGATCGTGAAATAAGATCACCACCACGTCTTCTTTCTTAAAATGGTCTTTTAATTGAAGGAGCCCTTTTATAGCAGCGCCAGCAGAATTGCCAAGAAACATCCCTTCTTCTTTTGCTAATTTTTGAGTATAAATGGCAGCATCTTTATCTGTAACTTTGGTAAAACCATCTATAACACTGAAATCGACATTTTTGGGTAGAATGTCTTCTCCTATGCCTTCTGTTATATATGGATAGATCTCATTTTCATCAAACACTCCAGTTTCATGATATTTTTTAAAAACGGAACCATAGGTATCTATACCCCAAACTTTTACATTCGGGTTTTGCTCTTTTAAATATTTTCCAACTCCAGATATGGTACCTCCTGTTCCAACTCCTACCACAAAATGCGTTACTTTACCATCTGTTTGTTTCCAGATCTCTGGTCCCGTACTTTCGTAATGCGCTGCGGTGTTACTTAGATTATCATATTGATTTACATACCAGGAATTTGGTGTTTCTTCGGCAAGTCGTTTTGATGTTGAATAATATGATTTTGGATCTTCAGGTTCTACATTGGTCGGGCACACGACAACTTTGCTTCCTACTGCTCTCAAGATGTCCATTTTTTCCTTGCTCTGTTTATCGCTTATAACACAAATCATTTTGTAACCTTTTACTATGGCTGCTAATGCCAATCCCATCCCTGTATTTCCGGATGTGCCTTCAATAATGGTGCCTCCTGGTTTTAGTCGTCCGTCCGCTTCTGCATCTTCAATCATTTTTACAGCCATTCTATCTTTTACGGAATTACCAGGATTGAATGTCTCATATTTTGCTAAAACTAAGCACGGTAAACCTTCAACCAGTTTGTTTAATTTTACCAGTGGCGTGTTTCCAATAGTGCCCAATATATTTTCAGCGTATTCCATAGTATAAATTTACTAAAAAGTTTATTATTTATTATGTTATCGATTGTAATGGTTCCCTAATTATAAAGCGTTGCTCCACGCATAAAATAGTTTCTGAAAGGGAATTTAAAATATTAGTAATTCTTATTCGAACCTAATAGCTTTTACCGGAGATATTTTTGTAATAATATATGATGGTATTAAAAGCATAAGCAAACAGAGTACAAACGTACCAATATTTAACGCTAAAACATAACTAAGACTTACATAAACAGGCGCTTCTGCAACATAATATGTTTCCTCAGGCAATGTAATAATCTTAAAATATTTTTGGGTAAAAAGAAGCCCCAACCCAATGATATTTCCCCATAATAATCCACGAAAAATCAAGTACGTGGCATTATATAAAAATAGTTTTCGGATACTCCAATTGTTACTTCCTATAGCCTTTAATATTCCTATCATTTGAGTGCGTTCCAATATTAAAACAAGTAAGGCTGTTATCATGTTAATGCCTGCTACGAGTATCATGATACCTATAATGCCATAAATATTGGTATCAAAAATTTTAATCCAATCGAAGATCGAAGCATATTTATTGGTAATGGTTTCCGCATTAAGTACCGAGGGGATACTTTTATATATTTCTATACCTTTTTTATCAATTTCATCATAATCATCAATGAACACTTCAAAATTTCCAATTTGATCTTCCTGCCATCTATTAATACGCTGTATATGACGAATATTACCTATAATGTACTGCTTGTCCAGATCTTGAAATCCTGAATTATAAATACCGACAATATTAAAGGTTATAATATTTGGCAGTTTTTCTGGATCGTCCTTTGCAAATACCATTTGAAAATGTTCATTCACTTTAAAATCTAACCTTTTAGCTAAATATTGAGAAATTAAAACTTCTTCGCTCCATTTCTCTGTAAAGGTCGGCACCCTACCTTCTACTAAAAACTCTTCAAAATACTTCCAATCATAATCTGCTCCAACACCTTTTAAAATAGCACCTTCAAAATCGGTTTCGGTACGTATAATACCAAATTTAGTAGCCACTGCTTGAATATGACTAATACCTTCTACTTGCTTAAATTCCGGGTAAAAATCTTGTTCCCTTGAAATGGGAAAGACACTTTCTTGCGAATTATTGCTATCATAATTCATAATAACTACGTGTCCGTTAAATGCTACTACCTTATCACGTATCTTCTGCTGTAAGCCTATTCCCGTAGCAATCGCAATCATCATGACCACAATGCCAATAACAATTGCAGCGATACCAATTTTTATTATTGGTGCCGATATACTACTTTTATACGCTTTACTACCAATAATGCGTTTAGCTATAAAAAACTCGTAATTCAAATTATTCAATGAGGTTTAATGTTTTCAAAAATACAGTTTTATTATTTGTTTTTGTAATGATTTCTTGTGCTTCTAAAGCAAAAAGCAAAATAATCCTTAAAGATAGGGTACATCATACTGCAAAAAATGATAGTATCATTATTGTTGGTGCCAATCAAACGGGCACTTATTTATCACTATTAAAAGGAAAACGTGTTGGCATTGTTGCGAATCAAACTTCTGTGATTTTTAAGAAAAAAAAGAGGCAAGTTATTGGTGTTGATCCAAAAACCAATGAACGATCTTTGGACCGTATTGTCGAAAAAGATACCATAACTCATTTAGTAGATTCTTTATTATCCTTAAAAATCGACATAAAGAAAGTATTTTCTCCAGAACATGGTTTTCGAGGTCGTGTAGATGCCGGCGAATTAATTAAAGATGGTATGGATGCTAAAACCAACTTACCACTTGTATCTCTTTACGGAAAAAACAAAAAACCCACTAAGGACCAACTTGAAGGTTTAGATATTGTTGTTTTTGACATTCAGGATGTAGGTGTTCGGTTTTATACTTATATTTCTACATTGCATTATATTATGGAAGCTTGTTCTGAACAGGACATTCCCGTTTTGATATTAGATAGGCCAAACCCTAACGGCCATTATATAGATGGTCCTACTTTAGAAATTAAAAATAAAAGTTTCTTGGGAATGCATCCCATACCGTTAGTGCACGGCATGACTATTGGCGAATATGCACACATGATTAACGGAGAAAAGTGGCTGAAAGATGGCTCTCAATGCGAAATAACCATTATCCCTATAAAAAATTACACGCACGACACTTTTTATAGTTTGCCTATTAGGCCTTCGCCAAATTTACCAAACGATCAAGCTATAAAACTGTACCCTAGTCTTGGTCTTTTTGAGGGTACTAACATAAATGCCGGTCGCGGTACCGAATTTCAATTTCAACGATATGGCGCTCCTTTTCTAAATAAAGAGGTGCTCACTTATAGCTATACACCAATCTCTAATTTTGGCGCCAAATATCCTAAACACAAAAATGAGGTTTGCTATGGAGAAGATTTAAAAAATGAAGATATTAATGGAACAATGACTATTAAATGGATCATTAAAGCGTATCAAAACGCTACAGATAAATCCCTATTCTTCAATACAAATAATTTCACTAAGCATGCCGGAACGGACAAGCTGCAACAGCAGATTGAAGCTGGTTTAAGCGAAGCTGAAATAAAAGCTTCATGGCAAGATGATCTGGAGGTATTTAAAAATACCCGAAGCAAATATTTAATATACGATTAAATCATTATATATTTTGGAGCACTCAGGAGCTTTTATTCTTCTATGGAAGCGGTTGGTTTTCTATATTTCTGAAACGGTTGTTTCAATAAATCCTTAATATTACTATTCTCTTTTTCGTCTGGAAAAACATCAACCCCATAAATAATTTTATCGGTATCCAGTTTCATATACGTCCCGAAAAGCCGATCCCAAACAGAAAAGATATTTCCGTAATTAGAATCTGTATAGGGCAACTTATGGTGATGGTGTACTTTATGCATATCTGGAGAGACAATAATGTAGCTCAGCAAATTGTCTACCTTCTTAGGTAACTTAATATTCGCATGATTAAATTGCGTAGCCACAACGGACAACGACTGATATAGCATAACTAGAGCAATTGGCGTACCGATAATAAATATTCCCATAAGCGTAAAAACATAACGAATTAAGCTTTCTAAGGGATGATGCCTATTGGCAGTCGTTGTATCAACATGATGATCTGAATGGTGTACTAAATGTACCATCCACAATGGTTTCACTTTATGTTCTATTAAATGTGGTAAATACGCGCCTATACCATCTATTAAAAAGATTCCTAAAATACCGTATAGACCTATGGGCATTTCCGGAAGCCAATTAAGTATCCCAAAATTATTGGCCATTACCCAATCTGATGCTTTTAAAAATATAAAGGCTAAAGGAAGGTTTACGAGTATGGTTGTTAGTGTAAAGAATATATTAGGTATCGCATGTTGCCATTTTTTATAGCTAACCCCAAATAAAGGCACCATACCTTCAATAATCCAAAAGACGGTCAATCCTCCAACTATAATAATACCTCTATGTAACGAAGGTATTGTCTCAAAATAATTTAAAATAGCTTCCAATAGAATATTTTTACTAAATATACTTAATGAACTCATCCAAACTTTTATAATTGGGTAAAAATTGCCCTTTTGCACCCATTTTTTGTCTTTTTTTTATTCCGTAGCGATGCTATGCAACTCAAAAAAGTCTTCAACTGGTTACATAATGACTAATTTTTGCTTCAATCCAAAAAGTTTAAACGAGTTCATTTTATTCTTTTCTTCATATTCTCAACTATGTTAAAAGCTGCTGGACACATCGCTACATTTTTTAGTGTTAGATTTGATATTTGCTGAAACTTCTTTCTGTCTGTATGAGGGAATTCCCTACAGGCCTTTGGTCTTACCTCATAGATGGAACAATAGTTATCGGTCCCTAAAAAAGTACAGGGTACGGTTTGTAATACATGATCGTTATCTTCATCAATACGCAAATACTGACTTATAAACTGCTGTGGTTTTTGTTTAAAGTGCTTCGATATGCGTTCGATATCTTTATCTGTAAATAAGGGGCCTGTCGTTTTACAACAATTAGCACATTCTAAACAATCGGTACGCTCAAACTCATCGTCATGCAATTCCCGCATGATATAATCTAAATTCTTTGGTGGCTTCTTTTTTAGCTTTACAAAGAATTTTTTGTTCTCGTTATGCTTATCTTTGGCGAGCTTTGGAAGATTGCTAATAATGTCTTGCATGGTGTAAAAATAACAAACTTGTCATTCTGGAAGAAGTGAATGATATAAATTTTAAAATGCTATTGATTGTTTTCGATATGATACCAAATAAACTTTAAAATGAAGCTAATAATTCATTTCTATCGCGCACATATTTCATAATAAAACCATGTGCTCTGCTTGACTGGGTATAGAACCGTAGCTTAGATTTTATTATTCATCTGTGCTCGCTATATTCTAAATTATTTTACCCTCATTTTAAAATCCATTTGGTATGACTAATAGATTCCCGCTTTCGCGGGAATGAAAAAAATTTCTATGAAAGACCTTTTCGGACAAGCTTTATTAGATTATCAAAACGGCAACTATACGGAAGACATTGTTACCTCAACAAGTATTTCTGGTGAGGATATTTTACCCCTTCCCTATTTATTCCGCGATTTTAAAGACATGCCGAGCCTGGAACAAAAAGCTTTAAAACTAGCCAAAGGTCTTGTTTTGGATGTTGGTTGTGGTGCTGGTAGTCATAGTTTATATTTACAAAAAAAAGGCCTGAAGGTAAAGGCTATTGATATTTCCAAAGGGGGCATTGAGGTCGCAAAAAAACGTGGTGTTGTAGATGCTGAAGAAAAAAATATTTTAGATGAAACCAAATCCTTCGATACTATTTTACTTTTAATGAACGGTACGGGGATATTTCAAGAACTATCCCAGGTTTCAAAATATTTAACGCATTTAAAAAGTCTTTTAAATCCTGACGGACAAATTTTAATTGATTCTTCCGATATTAAATATATGTACGAAGATGAAGATGGTGGCTTTTGGGTAGATACTAATGCTGGTTATTATGGTGAACTTGATTATTTTTTAAGTTATAAGGGTAAAAAAGAAACCCCAATGAAATGGCTCTATTTAGATTTTGAAACTTTAAAACTGGCTTGCAATGCTACTGGTTTAGAATGTGAACTTGTTATAGAAGGAGCTCATTTTGATTATTTGGCGAGGTTAAGTCCTGCGAAGGCAGGAATCTTATAATTTAAAAGCATATTATTAATACAAACAAATTAAATTTAAAACAGTAATACCAATTATGAATTGAAATACGCTATTCAAACTCATTCATTAATTCGTTTTTTCTCTTTTCTCATCATTTCCATAGCTTAGGCTATGCAAATAACTCGCAGCTGGCTAAAACAAATAAGCAATATCGTTTTCTGTAGCTCATTTTAATTTATAATTGGTATTAAACAAAAAAGATGTTGAACTTGAATTAAATAAATTTGAAGGAAAATTAATTGAAGATTTAGAATTCAAAAAACAGCTTGAAGACCTTTAATGAGTAGTTTCAAACCTAGAATGTCCGATAATTTTAAAACCAAATAAGCAATCTTCCATAACTTGACCTAAGCCAATGTTATGAACTATCAAATGTCATTTTTCATCATTCGATTTTTTATCAATATTAATAAAGGTAAAAAATGATATGAAAAGTAATTTCTTTATAAATACAATAAAATGGTTTACTGTCATTCACTAGAACGACAAAGGATTCTGAAACAAGTTCAAAATATCATCATGAGATTCCCGCCTTCGTGGGAACTAAAAGTCGAATTTATAGGTAGCCCCTGCTAAAAACTGAATACTCTGCACGGGGAAATTTTGCCAACGCTGATATGCGTTGTTTGCAATATTATTGGCTTTTGCAAATACAGATAATTGGTCGTTGACATGATATCCTAAATGTGCATTAGCATCAAAATAACTGTCTAAAATGGTGGTAGATGGTGGATCTGGGACCAAAGAGCCTTCTAATACTAACTGATCTTTTCGTTCTCCAACATAAAATAAATTAGCACCAGCAAACCAATGTTCGTTTATCTGATAGTCTAAAAACAATGATCCTTTAACATCTGGCAAATTCCAAGCTTCTGCCTCATCATCTGTTGAGTAACTAAAGTACTCTGCTTTTAAGCCCAATTTAAAGTTTCTATTGACATCTACATTTATTTCTCCTGCAACTCCAAAAGTATCAACATCATCGTACACCATTCCAAACGAATTTCCATAATCATAATCATGCTGTGGTGATAGGTTTCTTATAACATTGGTCTTATAGAGTGCTTTATTTCTATCGGCTAAATAATGCCCACTAATATTATAACTCATATTACTGGACAGCTTTCCTTTCAAACCTATATAAGCATTGTATAATTGATCGGTTGGCATAATAAACAAAGTTGGAGACACAAAAGGGTTTTCGGTAGCAAAATCATAATATGAATTTTGAATTAAATCACCTTCAATCCCCCCATAGGCAATCAGTACATCATTCACCAATCTGTACGTTGCCGTCACATTAGGGTAAACATAAAATTTATTTTCTCCAGATTCTTTGTCATTTAAATAAAAAGCAGAAAAGCCCAAATCAACTGTTAAATCATCCTGCTTCATTTGATAAGTCGGAGAAATGCCCACTTGAAAGTTCCCATAGTTGAACTCTGTGTTTGTTGTATAGCTCCTATCAAATGTGCCTCCTAAATAATCAAATCTAATATCTGTAGAGATCTCCATATCATTAACGGGTACATCGATCTTCGCTTTAGCCGTAAATCTATTTTCTCCTGAGCCCTGATTATCCCCAAAACGTCTAAAAAAGAAACTTCCCGAATTAATATAGGTGTCTTCAAAAGTAATATCACCTCCAAAATGAGCACTAAAAAAAGAATGTTCTTCATCAATACCATTTGTACTTGCTGCTACAATTTGAGATTCTGGTACGCCATACCAATTATAGGTTTGGTGTTTAAAGCCACCTTCTACATTCCATGCCAAATATCTTAATCGACTCGAATAATTCACATTGATTTTAGAATTGGAAAAATTATCGTCGAAAAATAAATCTTCAATGCCTCCTTGGGACGAGTGATGACTTATATAACCTCCTACACTTTCTGTTCTACTAATGGCATGATTTAAATATACTTCTCCTAAAATAGTCGTATAAGTGCCGACCCCTAAAGTGGCATAATTATCGAATAGCCTGGTTGGTTTTCTTTTTTCAACAACTGCAGCTTTTCCTTTTGCTGGTGTAAATGTTGATGCCACTGGAAATGAAAAAATATTGTACTTAATTTCCTTTTTGGTTTCGGTAGTCTCATCTTCTAAAGACGGCACCTCTTTTACCTTAAATGCATCAGATATTGTTGGTGTATATGGTTTTACGACATCTATAACCCCCGTATTGATGGTATCGTTTATTTTATCTTGTGAAAATGAAACTGTGGTACTTAAAAATATTACCGCAATTAATATATTTTTTATGTGCTTTCGCATACTAATTGAATTTACGATTTACGATTGATGATTTACGATTTTTTTATTAATATTTAATGAGTTTCAATAGAAACAAAACTGAACACTGTCACTGATTACTGCAAACTTTTCAATCCTCTTCTGGTTGAACAGATGAATTGGTTTTGGCTTCTTCTATTTTTATTTTTCTTAACTCATCTTTTGCTTTGGAAACCACATCGTCAAACTCGGCAAAGTTTTTAATAACGCTTTCCAGAATATACGTCGCTTGAAACGCATCGTTTAAAGCATAAAAGTTCTTGGCCATCAGCACCAAACCTTTAGCACTATAATATTTATAGCCTGAAAAATCCTTTGCTAATTTTTGAACTGATTTGTTAGATGATTCATAATGGCCTTCTTTGTTCTTGAAATAAGCATTATAGTATAAAGCCTCTGCAGCTGTTTCCCCTGTAGCTACTTTTTCTACTTTGGCATAAGCCGTTTTAGCTTTATCTTCTTCCCCAGTTTTTATAGCTGAACGTGCTATAATAATATGAGCGTCACTTTTTATTTTATTATCAATTTTTGAGCTTCCCAATACTTTTTCTGCATAAGAAACGGCTTTGTCGTAATTTTCCAATTGATAATTTGCTTTCATCAAATTAGACTGGGCAAATATGACGTTTTGTGGAAAATCTGCTTCTCCTTCAAGTCTTAACAATAATGGTATGGCTTTATTCCAGTTTTTAGCTTCTAAAAAGTGCTGGGACAAACGGGATAGTGCTTCTTCTGTATATTCGTTTCGGGAAGCTTCCACGATATATTTATAATGGGGTGCAGCATTTTCTGTTAAATCCTTTTTGTAATATAATTGTGCTATATAAAAATGCGCCTGTAATGCATGTAGCCCGTTAGGAAACTCGTTTAAATAGCCATTAAACTGCTTAATCGCCTTGTCCGTATTATTATCCAAATATTGTTTTTCGGCTGCTTCGTATGTGGCATTATCCAAGTCTGTATCCGTGACCTCCACATAATCCAAAGTTCGGACCCAAGTGGCATAATCATCAACACGCCCTAAATCTATATAAATTAATTTGGCAGTTGCAACACCTTGCACTGCCTCGGGGGTCCCAGGATAATCACCTGCTACCTTTTTAAATTTAGTTAAAGCACGTTCATTTTCACTTCCGTTATAATAAACCAGCCCTTGGCGAAGCAAAGACTTTGGGACAAACGAACTCATTTTATATTCTGAATTTAAACGGTTGTAAATTGCCATGGCTTTATCCGTTTCATTCACTTTCACATATGAGTTACCGAGTTCGTACATAGCATCATCTCGCAATTTTGATTTGGGGTATTCTAAAATAAACTGTTCTAGTTCTTTTATTTTTTTTGAAGTTTGCCCACTATAACCAGTACTTATTGCTTTTTGAAAAAACGGATAATCAGATTCGATTTCATTTATCTTAATAGCATTATTATAGGCATTAATGGCACTTTTATATTCACTAGACACGAAATGCCCATCTCCCAATCGTAAGTAAGCATCGTTCAATCTTACCTTGTCCTCTTTTTTATTGGAAATAAATTGATTAAAATGCAGAGTCGATTGGTCATAATTTTTCAACTTAAAATAGGTATAGGCCAAATTATAATCTATATTTTCAATTTCTGGGGTTGATGAAGATGATGGCTCTTGCTGAAATTGTTTAAAGCCAATCAAGGCATCATCGTAATTAGTTAAATTATAGTCGGTTTCTGCTTTCCAAAATGTTGCTCGAGCGGTATATTTAGGGTCTCTTGGTTCTTTTAAAGATTGATCAAAAAGCGATTCTGCCTCTAAATAATTATTATCATTATAAAGCTCTAAACCTCTATAAAATGCTACTTTTTGGTAGGCTACTTTATTTTCGAAACTCTTTTTCCCTTCTAATAATTTAAGGGCTTCTTTATAATTTTTTGATGTGATATAGGAGTCTATTAAGAGTGTCTCTATTTCTTCCTTATAACTTGTATCTGGATATTTATCTAAATAACCCGCTAAAACCTGAGGGGCTGGTTGATAAGGGTTTCCTATTTCGTAACTAATCTTAGCATAATTTAACCAGGCATCTTCCTGAATTTTTAAATCAAAATCCATTTGGGAAGCATATCTAAAGGCATTCAACGCTTCTTGTTTTTTATCTAGGTTGATATAACTTTCCCCTAAATGATAATAAGCATTCTGAGCAATGGAGTTGTTTCCACCAATTATTTTATTAAACTCCGAAATGGCATTTTCATAATCTTTTTGTTTATAATATGCATAGCCTAATTGGTAAAAGTCCGTATTGTTCCATTTACCTCTTTTCCCCTTATATTCGGTTAAATAAGGAATGGCTTCTGCATACTTCTCTAAATTAAAATAGCTTTCTCCTATTATTTTTGATAATTCCGATACTTCATCTGCATCACTATCATCTAACCTATTTTTGGCCAATTCAATAGCTTTTTCAAAATTTCCTAATTTAAAATTCAAATCTGCCTGATAATAAGATAGCTTTTCTTTGTAACGCTCTTGGTCACTTACTTGATCAAAATACTCGTTGGCTCTATCATAGTCATCACCTTCATAAGCCATAAAGCCTATATAATACTTCGCTTGTGATCCAAATTCCTGAGAATTTTCTACGCGTGTTAAATATTTTTTTGCTTCTTTATATTGTTTGGCATTAAACGCTGAATAACCATTATTGAAATTGTATTTCTCCTTCTCTTTTCTACTTAAAGCATTTTCATCAACCTTATCATACCATTTCCTTGCATGTGCATATTTAGAATTCTCAAAGTAATAATCGGCTACATCTACATAAGCCGTATTTCGTTTGGTACTCGTTGGGTAATCTTCTACAAAATCCTCTACCAACTGGTCGGCGTTTTGCTGATTTAGACGTACGGCGCAATTAGCGATATAGTATGTACAGTCAGACTGTAAAATTTCTTCTTTAGCTGTTTTTTTTACATTTCCAAATAAAGATTGAGCTGCAAGGTACTGCTGATTGTTATAAAGGGATAAGGCTTTTTGATAATCAACTAAATTGCTGGTATATGTGGCAGATTGCTGTGCTATAATATGTAAACTAAAACTAATAGCCACCAAGAGGGAAACAAAGTTTTTTTTAGTCATTAACGATTCGTTTTTTAATTTAAGATCAAAGATAAATAAAGGATTTTGTTTTTAATTTAAAGATGAAAAACAAAATATTTTATTTTGGATTCCCGTTTTAAACGGAAAAGGCAAATTCAATGGAAATCTCGATGCCATACATCAAGAAATTATTTTTTATTGAATATGAAACTTATAACGTAATAATCGTGCCATAATTATATAATGGCTTATTAAATGTTTAAACTTACTTGAAAATATGTAAAAGCTCAGCCTCCTCTCTTAGCTTTATGTTTCAGTATCTCCCAATCCTAAAATACTAAAGAAAAAACTAAAAAGCATTAATTGAATGCCCATCGCAATTATTATTGAAGACGGGATTGTTATTTTTAAAATATTGCTTGTTTCTTGGCAAAAATTAAAAGACAAAAACATAAAAGTTATACCGACGACAAACATAAGAAGACCAACAAACAAACCTTTTTCTAAAGTAAAATATTTAAACAATTTGTTATAATTTTTTCCTCTTGGGATTAAATTATGATTTGTTGCATAAATTTTTGTCAAGGCAAAAAACAAGACAAACTGAAAACTAATTAAAAACAAAGATGTAGCACAAGGCAACCACACAAAATAATGATTATGAGAATTTCCCATTATATATATTGTAAAAAACAAGCCTATTGCCATACATATCAAACCTGGAATTAAAAACAGCCATTTTGGGCTATATAATAGTAGAAACCTTAAGTGTCTCCAGCCATCAGGAAAAGTTCGTAAATGAGCTTTTCGTGTTCTTCCTGATGGAAAAACTGTAGTTGGTACTTCAATAGTTTTTAAATTTAACATCGAAGCTTTTACAACAATTTCTGAGGCAAACTCCATTCCTGTAGTTTTCAATTCCATTCTATCATAAGCTTCCTTGGTAAAACCTCTAAGTCCACAATGAAAATCTCCTACATTAGTTCTAAAAAATAAATTCCCTATAAATGTCAATACGGGATTACCTATGTATCGATGTAAAAAAGGCATAGCATTATCCAATTTATCACCTTTAAAACGATTACCTATTACAAATTGATATCCAGAACGCAATAAATCTACAAAAGGCATCAGATTTTCTAAATCGTGACTGTCATCTGTATCTGCAGTAATTATATATTTTCCATTGGCATTACCAATTGCTGCGCGAGTAGCACTTCCATAACCTTTTACGCTTACGTCAATAACCTCAGCCCCTAATCCCATTGCTATTTTTTGAGAACCATCCACACTACCATTATCACCTATAATAACTTCTCCCGATATATTATTTCTTGTTAAAAAATTAAAAGCTTTTTTAATACAGCTTTCAATTGTTTCTGCCTCATTTAAACATGGCATAACGATGGACAACTCAATTGACATTTAAGTATTTTTTTAAAATAGGATCTAATAATAAAACTATAGTCATACCAATTATCCAATCAAAATAAAATGTATATCTAATTATTGAATGTACCGCTATAGCCACAATTAAACTATTTGCAAGTTTTAATATTACAGCAATCGATAAAAAAGCAAACCTGTTGTCCTTAAATACAAAAACCAAGCTAAAACATAATATCATGAAAGTTAAAAAAGCCCCTGACCTTCCTCCTAAACCTTTTTCAATGCTCTTAAGTAACATTCTAAACCATAGTTTGAAATTCGCCTTTAATAAAGGAAAAAACATTTTGGTGGTAACTTCGTCAACTTTATATTGTTGTTCATATTCAGTCCTAAATCCATGTTTTCTATAATATTCCATATTAGATTCATGTATTGAAGCGTTACAAATTTTTGTGAAATTTTCATCAAAAAAATCATAATCATCTTTACGGTTTGAAATTGCAAAGTCTCTAGTTATTTCTTTAGATTCTAGTATTTGAAATGTTCTAGAAAAAAACGATTTCTGCTCCTCTGTCTCAAAAATTTCAATGTCACTACTTTTAGCAATATAAAATGGTGCAGAAATGCAATGTACATAAGTCATTGCATAGTTTTTATTTTGGTCAAATACTAATTTATAATAAACTCTTTCCGAACAGCTAACTATAACTGGAACTAAAGCAAGCACTATTATTAGTAGACCTCCTATTTTATAGTTTTTTGTTGTGTAGATCATATATACTAAAGCGAGAAGCAAAACTGGAAGAAAAGCAACAAACTGTCCTCTAGTAAACTGCAAAATACCCAGTAATATTATTGCCCTTAACAACCAACCAAAATCATTCTTCATTAAAGAATTAAACAAACACCCAATGAAAAACAAAAGCATGGGAAATGTCAAGGATTCGGATAAAACCCTGTTTACTGATGGGTACCAATATACACCATTTGCTAAAAATATTAATTGCAAAATTAAAATTGCAACTAATGATATTCTCAAATTTTTGTATAAAATTCTTAACAAAAACCTTATTGATAAAACCAGAAACGAATATTGGGCAAGTAATAAAGGCAGCACATAATGTGCTTTAAATGTACTCGTAAAGACTTTTAAAAAAAGAGAATATACTGGAGACCTATTAATCAGCATATCCATATGCGCATAACTATCTGGCAAATAAATAGGACCTTTTAAAGCAACAACTAAGCCAAATAACACATAGATTGTTGAATTTATCATTAAATACCCTTTTGGGAACCTCATAAAATTAATGTTAACGAAAGAATGAATAAAAATACTGTTTTAATATCAAAAAAAACGAAATAATATTCATCTATAATATTTTTTCATTTTCTTTGTTCAATTCTTAAAAAATAATGCTCTATGTCATTTCCTATTCTACAATTAAAAAATGCATCCATTTACCAAGGAGACAATCTAGTACTTTCAAACGTTAATGTTGAAATTAACAAAGGAGATTTTGTATACTTAATTGGAAAAACTGGAACGGGCAAAAGTAGTTTTATGAAAACGCTTTATGGTGACTTACCTTTAACCGAAGGAGAAGGTCATATTGTAGATTATGATCTAAAGCACCTTAAAGAAAAAGACATCCCTTTTTTAAGACGAAAATTAGGGGTTGTTTTTCAAGACTTTAAATTACTAACCGATAGAACTATTAATGACAATTTATTGTTTGTTTTAAAGGCTACGGGTTGGAAAGACAAAACAAAAATGGATACCCGGGTTGAAGAAGTTTTAGCTAAGGTAGATATGAAAACTAAGGGTTTTAAATTTCCACATGAACTCTCTGGTGGTGAACAGCAACGTGTGGCCATAGCCAGGGCTTTGCTTAATAACCCTGAGCTTATTCTTGCCGATGAGCCTACAGGGAATTTAGACCCACAAACCAGTGTAGAGGTTATGGAAGTACTGCAAGACATTAATAAAAATGGCAATACCATTTTAATGGCCACTCATGATTATGCTTTATTACTTAAGTATCCTAGTAAGACTTTAAAGTGTGATGAGAATGCGGTTTATGAGGTGGTGCAGCGGAAAGGGTAAAACTGCCTGAAGTTAATCAAGCAGTTTTTTAGTTACCTCATTTTTTAGTTTTTAATACTTCTATTTCTTTTTTAAGATCTATCACGTATAAAGTAAGTTCCTCTATTTTTTGTAATAATAGCTTATTCATTTCTCCTAATTTAACACCATTTTCTTTTACCTCTTCGGCACTTGGTATGTCTTTTAAATGGCCATTTTCCTTAATATAGCTTTCTACTTCTTTTAAAGTTGGTAAGTTGTAATTTTTTGCAAAGACAAAATCTGCCCAAGTTGTATAAACTTTAACCTCATGCGCTCTTACTTTGCCTTCAACAGATAGCCTGTATGTATCTGAACCGTCAATGAAAGAAGTTGTTCCAATTCCTATATTACTGTTTGTTAAAATATTGCCTTCTATTAGGGCACTACCTTGTTTCACTATTAATTTATGTTCTACTGGCCATACGTTTACTCCACCAATAACAAAATAACTATCTGGCTTATCTAAACTGGCAAATGTATACTGATCTCCTGGGTCATAAATTTGAAAAACATCATTTTGTTCTTTTCCAAATATCTTAAAAGATGTTGCCCCACCTTCATATGCATGTAATCTGAATCTAGCCTTGTCGTTTCTATCTTCAATATGAAACCAAACAAAAGGCTTTGAATTGAGGTTGGATTGGGGAACATCATAAAAACCAAAAAGATCTCCTCCTGTGCTATCAACTCCAGCCCTAATTAGAGCTGTTCCCTCTCCCCAATCATTATTTGGAAACACATGTCCGTTAGGCAATGTATTTATAAACCAACCTTGCTTTCCTTTTATAGAACCATTTACTTCAAATTTAAAAGGTGAGTTGGCTGCAGGAGTAATACCAATACCTATATTGCCAGATAAATCTGTATTACCTGAACCATCTGCCATTGTACCGTTTTCATCTGTAACTTGTGAGTAAGAAAATGTAGTTATTAAAATACTTAATAAGAATAATTTTTTCATGATATTTAAAGTTTAAAATTAGGAAGAATTAAACTATAAAATAATTTATTCATACAAATAAATAAAACACCATTTTATTGGTAAATACTGTTTTTTAAAAAAATATTGCTGTGGTAAATCCGTAACCTAAATAAACGCTATTAACTTAAATCTAAGAAAAAAAAGACCATTATTCAATTAATTCTTTATTTTTGGGAAACGTAAATAACCGTAGATTTTTAATGTTAATCACCTTTTTAACAGAAAATTATGTGTGATGAAAATGCGGTTTTTGAGGTGGTGCAGCGGAAAGGTTAAAAAGACTAAAAATGCGAATAATAACTTGGGATGACTTTATAGAGACTTATACCAAAATACATCAAAGAGGTCTTAATTTTATCATATCTAAACTAAACTTTAGCTCTATTAAAAGAACAGTAAGTGCCTTTAATGATGACAATATTAAATCTGCCAATTGATCAATCCCTATTCCCAAACATCAAATAATATATATCAATAAAACTTTAAATATTATTACTAAAGAATATAGACAACGATTTAAACTAAACTCTTTATAAAAATAAAGTTTATGGATCTGGGCTTTTAAGAATGATTATTGCAGCCCCCTCAGAATGTATTGAATCTGAAAATATTATACCTCTATTCATAAATATTATAAGACCGAGCATCAAGTAAATCTAGATGGCAATATACTTATGACTGCATTAAAAGGTCTTTCACATCATCTTATTGAATTAAACGAAGAAAAAGAGAGTGTTCTTAAAAAATTGTTTGAAATAGAAGGTGATTATCTAATAACTATATCCAAGTGACTATATTTTTGGTATTTATAAAAATAATATATCTCATGATTAAAACAATAATATAGAAGTTATCTTGACTTTTTGAGAAAAAATTGGGATTTTATCCTTATAAGAAAAGTTTTAGAGTTTCGTAGTATCCCTATGAAGCAATAAGGTATAAAAGCGTATTTTGCAGCTAATTAATAAAAGTTTAAATCACTTCATTAAAATAATCTCTATATCATATACACCACATGAAAATTATATGTATTAGCGCCTTAGACAAATTTTCTCGCTTTTTTTTAAAATTAGGTGAAGTATTAAATTCTAATAGTCCAACAAAACTTTATATTTATAGTCTTCACTTTAGTGGATTTCTATATCCCTTTATTCGATTAAAATTCAGTTCCTGGATTTCTATAAAATCTTGGTTTTTTGCTATTAAAAATAAAAAAAGATATGTTCAAATCATAAAGAATGAAACAACTTATAAAGGTATAAACTTCAAAAAGATTATTAAATATCATTCAAATTTAAACAAGTCCACATCAGTACAAAATTTATTACTACAGGCTTTAGCTTATATTGATATTTTTGAATTAACAATTCTAAAAAAATCTCCAGATATAATTATTTTAACAGGTGATTCTAAGCTTAGTATAGAAGCTTGCACAGCCTTGGCAAAAAAGCATCATATAAAAACTTATTTTATTGAACAAGGCCCTTTTAATACCACTATTTTTGATTCAGAAGGTGTTAATGCCAATTGTTCTATTAGAAAGTTTAAATTAAAAAATGGTATAACTCTTACTAAACGACAAAAAAACGATGTTTATAATTTTATTGACAGACCCATACCTCTAAAATATAAAAGGTCTCCTATTTACAGAGGCTTAGACTTTACCTTGCATGTATTATTAAATAAAAGTTACCTATACCCACCTGATTTAAAATTTATTGATACATTTCCTTCATTCAATTTTTCAAAAACTTCAAAAACTAATTTTATGATAAAAACCGATAAAAATATTAAAATATGTTTATTAATTTTACAAGTACCAATGGATGTTAATATGATATATCATAGCCCTTATTTTAAAAGCCATCTTAGCATTGTTAAAACAATTCACAAAAACCTTCCTGAAAACTCAAGACTTATTTTACGAGAGCATCCAGTTTATAAAGGTAAATATGAAGAGGAATTATATGAATATAGTAAAAACCATAATATCTCCTTTGATACAATTACCTCTTTGAAAAACAGTTTAAAACTTGCAGATATTATTATTGTAAATAATTCTACAGTAGGTATTGAAGCCATCGCAATGAAAAAGTCAGTTGTAGTTTTAGGGAATTCTTATTATGACAACCCTAAAATATGTACCAAATACAATCAACAAGGTAACTTAAAACAAATACTTAGTAATGCTTTAGATTTTATACCTAAGAATAAAAATATTGATGCTTTTCTATACGAATTTATTTTTAATCACTTAATACCTGGCTTTATTTCTGACAAAGAATTAATAGCTGCTAAAATTATTTCTGAAAAAATTTCAAATAAAATTAACTAACCTCTTTATACATACCCAATAGATATTATTAAATAAAAACCGAACACTTTATGCCTTTTTTCTCAGTCATTATACCTCTATATAATAAAGAAAAATTTATTGGGAACACTTTAAACAGTGTTTTAAATCAAAGTTTCGAGAATTTTGAAGTTATAATCATCGATGATGGCTCAACGGATAAAAGCCTAGAGAAAGTTAAACAAATTTCTGATAGGAGAATTACCATCTATACTCAAAATAACTTAGGTGTTTCCAGAGCAAGAAATCTAGGAATAGAAAAAGCAAAAAGCAAATATATCTCATTATTGGATGCTGATGATATTTGGAAGCCAAACCATTTACAGGAACATTTTAACAATATTAAAAAATTTCCTTTTGGAAGTTTATTTTGCAATGCTTATGAACTTAAATTATCTAAAACATGTATTATAAAAGCTATTTACAATACTGAAAAAAAAGATACTCCACATGTTATTAATAATTATTTTGAAGCAAGCACTATTCATCCAATAGGATGGACTTCTGCAATTGTCTTTAACAAAAATGATTTTTATGATATCGGAGTATTTAACCCAGAATTTACTTCAGGTCAAGACCTTGACTTATTAATTAGGTTTGGACTGAAAAAGATGATTATTTTCAATCCAACTATCACTTCCTGTTATGATAAAACTGTGATGTGGAGTTTATCTAAAGAAAATCACCAAGAAAGCAAACGAGCTTTGTTTAACAGTTTTAAAACAGAAGAAAACACCAATAAATCTTTAAAAAAGTATTTAAATCTTAATCGCTATTCTCTTGCTATTCAATGTAAGCTTGTTAAAAATAAAAGAACCTTTAAAAAATTATATCCAGAAATTGATAAATCACTTCTTAATTTAAAACAAAAATTGCTTTTAATCACCCCTTATCAATTAGTGATTTTAATAAAAAAAGTTCATTTAGCATTAATTAAAAACCATATTTATATTTCATCTTACAAATAATAGAAAATCTTCGTAATCTCTAATATAATCTTCTTCTTTAAAAGTATCCGATGCAAATACTAAACAGATGGCTCCAGAAGAAAAATTTTCTAATTCTCTCCAAACTCTTGTTTTAATTAACAATCCTCTATCTGGCTTGTTAAGTGTTATCTTTTTCTTTGTCTTTCCATTATCTACAATAACGTCAAAACTTCCACTCAACGCTATCAAGAATTCTTGTTGCTCTTTATGAGCATGACCTCCTCTATAAGATGTACTTGGAACATCATATAAATAATATACCCGATTAAATTTGAAAGGCAAGAATTGTTTTTCTATTACAGACAAATTCCCACGTCCTTTTTTATCTATAATTTTTGGGATATCAATTATGTAAAAATTATTGACTTCTTTATTCATAGGTTTATTTTAACGTTTTTCCGAGCCTAATTTCACTAACCTTTTATATTCTTTTATTCCTTTTAAGCCAACACGATATTTAGGTATTATCTCTCTAAAAGCAATCCGTTTTCTTTTACAAATAAAAAGTAAATGTTTCAGTAGTCTTGGGTAGGCTAAAACACCTGAGTATTTATAAAATATAGCGCTTAAAGCGTATATAACCCTATCACTTCCAACAGCCTTTCCCGAACTATATAAGTTATGGGACAAAATTACTTTTGGTTCGAAATACACATTCAAATTAGCTTTAAGAGCATTTCTTAAAAAAACATATTCATCTGCATTCTGAAATATAGCTCCTAATCCAAAATGTTGATTAAACCCTACCTTATGAAATTTTAAACGCTCTGTTCTAAATGTTAAAGTAACAGAATTAACCGTTTTAATTGTCTTTTTATTATGTATGGTTATATTAGGATAAGCTTTAAATAACTTACCTGCATCATCAATCATTTGAAATGTAACAACATCGGCTTCACTTCTCTTTGTATAGGTATCTAAAATTATTTCTTTAAAATTCTTTTGATATTTGACATCATCATCTGCTATTAAGCAAACTTCTCCTATAGCATTTTTAATAGCCAAATTCCTACTTTTTGATAACCCCTTTTCGAAAGAATTTATAATTCTTATATTAGTGTATCCAGATTTTAAGAGCTTATCATTAGAGGTTTGATTTACTATAAGAATATTGTAATTTAAAAAATTATCTTCTGGAAACATTTCAGCCAAAAAAGACAATGACGTTCTATACATTGTGGATAGTAATATTTCAAAATCATATTCTTTTTTCCCTATCTTAATCATTAACAGCTATCTTTGATAACAAATATATATATTATTAATGAAAATATTATTGATTGGTGAATATAGTAGGTTACATAATTCATTAAAAGAAGGTTTGATAAAAAATGGCCATAAGGTTGTTTTAGTAGGATCTGGTGATGGTTTTAAAAATTACCCTGTCGATATTAATATTGGTTCACAAATATTGAACAATAAACTTTTATTATTTATTACAAAATCCATTAATAAAATTTCAGGAATAAATTTAATACATCTAGAAATTGCCCTTCGTTTTTATGCTATTTTACATAAACTTAAAGAGTTTGACATTGTGCAACTTATTAATGAAAATAGCATAAAAACTAACCCAACACTAGAAATATGGCTTTTAAAAAAACTTATAAACCAAAATAAGAAACTATTTCTTCTATCTTGTGGAACTGATTACACAAGTGTTAAATACGCTTTCGATAAAAAATTAAGATATTCAATATTAACGCCACTTCACAATAATTCAACACTAAAAAAGCATTATAAACCTATTTTAAAGTATATAACGAAACCTTTTTTTAAGCTACATACTTTTCTTTTTGAAAATATCGAAGGAGTCATTAGCTCTGATTTAGATTATCATATTCCTTTAAAAAACCATCCAAAATATTTAGGTTTAATACCTAACCCTGTTAATACTGAACAATTAAATAACACTATAATTAATAGTTTAAATAAGATTAATATTTTTCATGGCATTAATAGTATGAATTATATAAAAAAAGGAAATGTTTTTTTTGAAGACGCTCTAGCTATCATTCAAAAAAAATATCCAAATAAAATAAACATTACTAGTATTGAAAACACCCCCTATAATGATTATATAAAATCATATAACAACGCCCATATATTTCTAGATCAGGTATATGCTTATGATCAAGGATATAATGCTCTTGAAGCTATGGCCAAAGGCAAAGTGGTTTTTACAGGTGCCGAAAAAGAATGGTTAGAGTATTATAACTTAGAGGAAAACTCCATTGCTATTAATGCTTTACCCAATGCGGATAAAATAGCCGAAAAGCTTGAATGGCTGATTTTAAATCCTGAAAAGATTATTGAAATTTCTAAAAATGCCAGAAATTTTATAGAGAAAGAACATAACCATTCCAAAATTGCAACAAAATATTTAAATACCTGGAAAGTCGGTTTGTAATAACTTTACAACTCTCGTATAATGTTAGCTGGTACTCCAGCAATTATGACATTTTTTGGACATGATTTAGTTACGACCGAACCACTTGCTATTACAGAGTTTTCTCCTATAGTTATTCCTTTCAAAATAGTAACATTGTTGCCTATAAAAACATTTTTTTCTATGATGACATCTTGTGGATTCAAATCAATTTCCTTTCTTTTATCAATTTGCAAATTATGAAATGCACTGTCAATTATATGACAATTAAACCCTATCAAAGTATTATCTTCAATAGTAATGCTTTTTTCTGAAATTATAGAAAAACCATTATTAATATGAATATTATTACCAAACTTAATGTATGATTTTTTTGTTCTTGCCTCAATATAAGCATAGCTATTATAAAAATAAGGAGAATTTATCACACCAATACTCACATTATCGCCAAAACTAATATTCCCACAACCTCTTAAAACCACAGGTTGATAAGACAGATAAGTTCCACTTACAGCCATATTAGTTGTATAAAAAGAATATTTCACTTTTCTACAATACAAGAATATTTTAGCAAATAATCTCTTAACCATTTTGTCTATACCAATACTTAAATTTAAGAAATCTTACTTTGGTTATCAAAACTTCTGGCAACTAAAAAACAAACAATAACCAAAATAATAATACTTCTTATAAAATGTGCAATTACCACTCCTTCTGCCCCATATAAAACTATAAAGTTTTTAGATAAAAAGTAAAATAATCCTAATGATATTAATTCTGTTATTATAAAACTCTTAACCATTTTTTTTGCTAAGAACTGATGAGCAACTACTAAAGTTGCCAAACTAATAAAGTCCCCTAATAATTGCCATTTAAATAATGGTTCTAGCCCTGCAAAATTAGGATAAATAATTGCAATTATTTGTTCTCTTAAAGTATAAACCACCAACATTCCTATTCCAAAAAGAGGAAGCAAGGTTTTATAAATATAAAAAACTTCATATATAAAAGCATGCTTACTGTATATTCTAGCGAATTTAGGCACAACATATAGCGAAAACAGACCAGAAGAAAATGTCATATAATTTTTAGAAATAAAACTCATAGCCGTCCAATAACCTGCTTCATTTATATGTATTTTTTTAGTTATCATTGTTCTAATATCCAATTCAATATAATTTAGCAATGCTGTTGATACAAAAGACATTAAAGCAAATGCCAATAATTCTTTTGCAAAAGGAATTTTAAATGCTAAGTCTTTAACTTTTATTAGTTTCTTGAGAGTTGATCCAAAAATATAGAGAATAATAACTAATTGAATTATTGGTGTTATTACAATTGAAAATAGAACACCTTCTAGTTTATAAAAATAAAGGCAAACTAAAAGTATTGTAGCAGACAAAATATAACTTAATAAATCAATTTTTGCATATTTTTTATAATCTGAAAGTCCATTTAATATACCTTGAAAAGCCCTATTAATCCCTATAACCAAAGGTAATAAAGCCAGAAGCTTTATAATATTTACAAATTCCAAACTTCCAAACAACTCGATAGTGATCCAAGAAGCATAAAAAAAAACGGTTAAAGATGTTACAATAGACCCTATAAAAACGAATGTAAAAGTTGTCTTAAATAAATCTTTAAGGCGTTGGTTATCGTCTCGAAATTCAGAAACATATTTTATAACACCGTTAAATATACCTAACGAAGCGGTGCTCATTAGGATTTGGATTAAATTTCTGAGTTGTCCAATTTGAGCAATTCCTATTTCACCAACAGTTGTTGACAATACTCTTTGAATAACTAAAGAAACTGTTAATCTTATAGATATTACAATAACATTTAAAGATGTTATCTTTAAAAGAAGATTACTTTGCAATATACTTTTTAAATCTTTCAAAATCTGATCAACCTGAACTTGCGATACTCTAAATTTTAGTACTGATTTATAATGCTTATAATGCTTTTAACTTCTTCTTGGGTCAGTATTGGGTTATTAGGTAAACTCAATATTTCTTTATGAATCTGTTCTGTAACAGAAAACCTACAATCTTTATATTCTTTATAAGCTGGTTGTTTATGTATAGGGATTGGATAATGAATAAAAGTTTCAACCCCTTTTTTATGTAAATAATCTTTAAGTTGGTCTCTTTTTTTACTTCTAATAACAAAAAGATGAAAAACATGTTGATTTATATCTTCAAGAAATGGCAATATAACATTACTTGAATCAATATTATCAAAATAGCATTGAGCTATAGTCCTTCTTTTATTGTTGTCAGAATCTAAATACTTCAATTTTATTCTTAAAAAAGTGGCTTGCAATTCATCTAATCGGCAATTATACCCCTTCAAGTCATTTTTATAAGTAGATACTCTTCCGTAATTTCTTAATTTAAAAACAACATCTGCCAATACTTTATTATTGGTAGTTATCGCTCCCGCATCACCCAAGGCACCTAAGTTTTTAGTCGGATAAAAACTAAATGCTGCAGCATCTGAAACATTCCCGGATTTTCGTCCATCAGAAAAAGTGGCTCCATGTGCTTGAGCAGCATCTTCTACTAACAGTAAGTTATATTTTTTAGATATTTTTTCCAATTGTTCAATATTATATAACCGCCCATATAAATGAACTCCCAAAATTGCCTTTGTTTTAGAAGTAATGGCCTTAACAACTTCCTCTGAATTAATATTATATGTAGTCATATCAGGTTCTACCAAAACTGGTCTAAAGCCCAAATTGCTAACTGCCAAAACAGAAGCAATATATGTATTAGCTGGAACAATAATTTCGTCACCATCATTAAGAACACCAAGCATTTTATATGCCTTTAATATTAATTTAATTGCATCTAACCCATTACCAACACCAATACAGTATTTCACTCCACAATAAGCAGCATATTCCTTTTCAAAAGCTAAAACCTGTTCATCTAAAATATATTTGCCAGAATTCAAAAAATCGTTAAACTTTTTTCTAAACACTTCATCAAACCTCTTATTAATTGACCTTAAATCCAAAAACTTTATCATAACATGATATGATTTAACTTATTATAACCATTAACGTTAATTCTGTAAAAATTTTGTGTTATGACTTTAGCTCCAAAACCTTCTTTCCAAAACAACAATCCTTTATTAATATTTCTTCCCTGATTTTCATTAGAAGTACCAAAGTCAAAATATGCTTTATTTTTAAATTTCTTTTTGATTAAATACTCATGCAAAAAATCTAAGCTTCCCAATGTATTTTTATAACTATTAGCTGATATATACTGAGCATGTGCAACTTTCTTCGTTTCAAAAATAGTTACACCAGCAACTATATCATCATCATGATACACATTAAATTGTCTTATATTTTCTGGAAACCTATTCTTAAGCAAAGTGATTTCTGTTAAACTATGAACTGGATCCGTTTTATATTTTGATTTTAAGTTCGGAATAAGAATATCATCCCAAAACTCTTTTAAGCTATCTACTTCTCTAATTTCTAAATTATTTTTTTTTCCTCTATTACAACCTTCAATTCTACTTTTAGTAAATTTAATTTGTTTTCCTAAATCAACAACCGATAATATATTGGTTTGAATTAATTTTGCTTCCAATATAAACATTAAACAATTTATATCATCACTTGGTAACTCAGTATAGATATAAGGTATTACTTTTATTTCCAGAGTCAAAAAACCATAATCATCCAAAGTTTCCAGAAGTACCTTAAAACTTTTTATAAAATCTTGAAATTTCAACTTTTTCCCAACTACAAATCCCCCATAAGTTAGACCTTGATGTGAAAATAATCGATTGTCTAATTTATTAGCTGGTAAAACTGCTATTAGATGATCATTTTTAAAAACCATTAACGAAAAATCCTCAAATCTATCTTGATGGTATTCCATAAAATCCCTATGAAATAAAAAAGTGGCATTTTTTGCGTTCAACACAAAAGCATTCCATTCCTCATAGTACAAAGAAGAATATTTAACTACCTTATAATTTCCCATTTAGGCTATGCTTTTAATTGATAAATTTATTTGAAAAGTTATAAAAAACAATTGTACATCTATACGTTCTTCTCCGTATCCACTCCAAAAAGCGAACTCCCAAATATGAGCAAAATAATACCGTAGTACATAACATAACTCACAAAATGGGCAACCACTGCTCCTTTTACACCATCAAATAAGTCGATAAAATAAATACTAGTGGTATACAAAGTTATTATTAAAAAAGCTTCTGTTAAAATATAGTGCCAAAACATTTTTTTTGCTAAAAACTGGTAGGCAATAACAATAGATAAAATCTTAATAAAATCACCTAAAAGCTGCCATAAAAACAAGTCTTTAACAGGTTCAAACTCGCTGGAAAAAACGATAGGCACTATGATGGATCTCAATAAATATACAATAAACAAACCAACAGCTAAAATAGGTACGACGGTTTTATAAAAACTAAAAACCTCCTTTTTAAATTCCTTGGCATCATTAATCTCTGAAAATCGAGGTAAAATATACAAGGCTATAAGAGAACTAACGAGCATTAAACAATACTTAGATATCCTTATCATAGCTTCCCAAAAACCAGCATCTTTATAACCAACATTGTCCCTAATGTACGATCTAATGGCAATAGTAACCAAAGGCATGAAAACAGCGGTAAAAAGAGCCATTAACGAGTAAGAACCCATATCTTTAAAAAACCTATAATTTATCCTATCGACTCTTATAAGCGGTGCTAAACTACGCCTATTAATAATACCCACTAAGGTAATTAAAAAGATGAGAGCCTCAGCAATAACTACCGACACTAAAGCTCCATCGAGCTTTTTTTGGTAAATTAAAAGTAAAGCAATAGAAACACTTAGTATTTGCCCGATTATATTAATGACAATTAGTATTTTATACTTAGAAAAACCATTCATTATAGAAAATGAAAACATATTTAAAGCATAAAAAGGGAGTACTATAGCAAATATTTGAATAACATACGTATAATCATTATAAATAGGAAAAATGAGGTCATTTATTAACTCTGCATTAAAATAACAGAAAAACGACACTAAAATAGTAGATACAAAAGCAGCGTAAAATATGGTTGATATGACTTTACTAAGGGCTATGACATCGTCTTTGAATTCTGAAACATATTTTACAGCGCCATTATAAAAACCAAGTATAGCAACCGTTTGGAAAGAACTAACAAAATTCTGTAAATTTCCAATTAACGCCAAACCCACAGGACCAATAAAAACAGCGATAGCCTTTGATGTTAATATACCTGCTATTATTCGTGTTAATACTGAAGCTGTTTGTAACGAAGTAATCCTAACTAAGACCTTACTATTTATATAATCAATTAATTTTTTCAATTAATTAAGGTTTTTTTACTAAATAAAAATTGCTTTAAATTGAGTACATGAGCTATAAACGCTAAAAAACACATTATTCTTATATGTTTATAGAAAGAATCAAATATACGAAATCATTTAGCTTTTCTGTCTTATACCAATTATGAATTAAAATGAGCTACAGAAAACGACATTGCTTATTTGTTTTTGCCTGCTGCGTGTTATTTGCATAGCCTAAGCTATGGAAATGAGGAGTAAAGTGATAAAACGAATTAATGAATGTGTTTGAATTGCGTATTTTAATTCATAATTGGTATTAGTTGCTTGAAAATGTAAGAAATAGTATGTAGCTATAAAGCTATGTTTTTTTCTTCGTCAATAAATAATATAAATTAATACAAAATATAGCTATATTCGTTATTATAATTGGCATGGAAGTAGGATCTAACAGTATGCCATAAAACACAAATAGTAAACATCCCAAGGAGTTTACTATTCGTAATTGATTAACAGATTTCATTAAGAATGAAATTAAAACAGTCGCCATAGCAGCATATCCCATCCATTCTACACCAGAAATTCCAAAGAATGCCATCTTACACCATTTTATTTCGTTTACGCTCTACTTCTGTTAAATAGACTTTACGCAACCTTAAATGATTTGGTGTCACCTCAACGTATTCATCTTTTTGAATATATTCTAAGGCCTCTTCTAGCGAAAACTTAATCGCGGGTACAATTTTAGCTTTATCATCTGCTCCAGATGAACGTACATTACTAAGCTTTTTGGTTTTTGTTACGTTTACCGTCATATCATCGCCACGAGAATTTTCTCCAATAACCTGCCCTTCATAAATATCTTCACCCGGGTCTATAAAAAACTTACCTCTATCTTGTAGTTTATCAATAGAATAAGGAATAGCTTGTCCTTTTTCCATAGATACCAAAGAACCGTTTTGACGCTCAGGGATACCTCCTTTTAACGGTTGGTATTCTTTAAAACGGTGTGCCATAATGGCTTCACCTGCGGTAGCAGTTAATAATTGATTTCGTAAACCTATGATACCTCTGGAAGGCACTATAAATTCACAGACCATGCGATCTCCTTTTGCTTCCATGCTAAGCATTTCACCTTTTCTTAAGGTAACCATTTCAATAGCTTTTCCAGAAACCTCTTCTGGCAAATCAATAGTCATCTCTTCTACGGGTTCGCATTTTACACCATCAATCTCTTTTATAATGACTTGTGGTTGGCCAATTTGCAATTCGTAACCTTCGCGGCGCATCGTTTCTATTAAAACGGATAAGTGCAATACACCACGACCAAATACCATAAATTTATCTGCACTATCAGTTTCTTCAACACGTAATGCCAAATTCTTTTCCAACTCTTTTGTTAAACGATCTTTTATATGACGAGAAGTAACATATTTCCCATCTTTACCAAAGAAAGGCGAATCGTTAATAGTAAATAACATACTCATGGTAGGCTCGTCAATAGCAATGGTTTTTAAGCCCTCAGGTGCTTCCCAGTCCGCAACCGTATCACCAATCTCAAAACCTTCTAATCCAACAATAGCACAAATATCTCCCGCTTGTACTTCTTCTACCTTCTTACGTCCTAGACCTTCAAAAGTATGTAGTTCTTTTATTTTAGATTTAACAATACTTCCATCGCGCTTGACCAAAGATATATTTTGTCCAACTTTTAATTCACCACGGGTTAAACGTCCTATAGCAATTCTTCCTGTGAAAGAAGAAAAATCTAAAGATGTAATTAACATTTGAGTAGTGCCTTCTTCAATTTTAGGTTCAGGAATGTGGTTTATAACCATATCCAATAATGGCTCTATATTTTCCGTTTCATTTTGCCAATCATCGCTCATCCAATTGTTCTTTGCAGAGCCATAAACTGTAGGAAAATCCAACTGCCACTCTTCTGCTCCCAACTCAAACATCAGGTCAAAAACTTTTTCATGTACCTCATCGGGCGTACAGTTTTCTTTATCAACTTTATTTACAACTACACAAGGTTTTAAACCTAGGTCAATCGCTTTTTGTAATACAAAACGTGTTTGTGGCATGGGCCCCTCAAAAGCATCGACTAATAGTAAAACACCATCTGCCATATTTAATACACGCTCTACTTCACCTCCAAAATCGGCGTGACCAGGTGTATCAATAATATTAATCTTTGTGTCTTTATAAATTACGGAAACGTTTTTAGAAGTAATTGTAATACCTCTTTCACGCTCCAAATCATTATTATCAAGAATTAAATCACCTGTGTTTTCGTTCTCGCGAAACAACTGACAATGATACATAATCTTATCAACCAAGGTCGTTTTACCATGATCTACGTGAGCAATAATTGCAATGTTTTTAATATTAGCCATAATGGTGCCTTATTTTAAGCGTGCAAATGTAATTATAAATAACGGATAAATTATCTAATAATTTTTTTTTGGATGTTCCTTCTTTGTAAAATACAAAAATACAGTATGATTCACTGTATCTTTCTTATTTTTAATTTGTTAAAAACAAGAAAAAGCACTGTCTCAATTTCTAATATATACACTTAAAAATATTTTTACCTCAATTTAAAAGATGTACACATTAATTCGGCATTAATAGTATCTTTGCATCATATTTTTTTTTGAAACAAAGGCATATGACGCTTCTAGATATCCCTAAAATAAAACATACTAATTCAAACAATTTTTTCTTGCTTTGTGGTCCATGTGCTATCGAAGGCGAAGATATGGCACTTCGTATTGCCGAAAAAGTAATTACAATTACTAATAAGCTAGAAATCCCCTATGTTTTTAAAGGTAGCTTTAAAAAAGCCAACCGAAGCAGAATTGATAGTTTTACAGGGATAGGCGATGAAAAAGCGCTTAAAATACTTCGGAAAGTTTCCGAGACATTTAATGTCCCTACCGTTACCGATATACATGAAGTTTCAGACGCTGCCTTTGCAGCCCAATATGTTGATGTATTACAAATCCCAGCCTTTTTAGTACGCCAAACAGATTTGGTAGTGGCTGCCGCTAAAACCGGTAAAGTTGTCAACTTAAAAAAGGGACAATTTATGAGCCCGGAGGCTATGAAACATGCCGTACAAAAAGTTAAGGATGCAGGTAGCGATAAAGTGTGGATAACAGACCGAGGCACTATGTTTGGTTATCAAGATATGATCGTTGATTTTCGCGGTATTCCTACTATGCGTCAATATGCTCCAACTGTTTTAGATGTTACACATTCTTTACAACAACCTAACCAAAATGCTGGTGTAACAGGTGGTAGACCAGACATGATTGAAACTATTGCCAGAGCTGGCATAGTTAATAATGTAGATGGTTTATTTATTGAAACCCATTTCGATCCTGCAAATGCAAAAAGTGATGGCGCCAACATGTTACACTTAGATAATTTAGAAAAATTACTTACTAATTTAGTCGCCATTAGAAAAACCATTCAATCACTCTAATTTTTTACAATCAAAAAAAAGTAAAAACTTTTTAAGGAATAGACTTTTATTTCTTCAAAAGGTTTTTTTTATAAATCAATTAAAAAACATTAATGAAAGTTACCCCAATCAAACTTATAATATTTTTTATTTTAAGTATTCTGTCCCAAAATGGATTCGCTCAAAAAAATGATACTCAAAAATACACAGCATCTAATAAAGGTAAAATATTTATTAGTTGGGGAGGTAATAGAGAATCTTATTCAAAATCTGATATTAGATTTAAAGGTGAAAATTACGATTTTACTATAAAGGATGTTTCTGCCAAAGACAAACCCAAAGGTTGGCATATAGATTACATCAACCCGACAAAAATTACAATTCCTCAAACCAATATAAAGATTGGTTATTTTATCTCAGACAAATACATTATTTCTCTTGCTGTAGACCATATGAAGTATGTAATGAATGACAATAGAAATAAAGTTCTTGATGGTTATATTAATTTACCAAATACTGAAACAGGAAGTATATATAATGGAAATTATGATAATGAAGATTTTTTTGTATCAAAAGATTTCTTAGTATTTGAACACACAAATGGTTTAAACTATGTTTACGCAGAATTTTCGAGATTTGACGACATTTCTTCAATATTTAATGTTCATAATACCGATAAGTTTCAGCTTAACATTACCGAAGGTATCGGAGCAGGTATTTTGTATCCAAAAACGAATACAACACTGCTTCAAAAAGACAGGTATGACGAGTTTCATTTAGCCGGTTATGGTGTATCGTTCAATGCTGGCCTAAACCTTATATTTTTTAAGCACCTTTTCATGGAATTAGATTTAAGAGGTGGTTATATTGATATGCCAGATATAAGAACGACCAGTAATACCACAGAAAGTGCATCGCAGCATTTCCTTTATTTACAGCGGGTCATTTCTATTGGCGGTATTTTTAAAATTTAAATAATCTTATTGGTCGAGATAGCTAAATTTACTTATATAGCTTTTAACTCAGATTATGCGATAGAACGTCGTTATGAGCCCCGAAACCTAAATAAATACTGGCACTTTCTTAATTTTAACATATAGCTAAATCTATATAAAATGGCATAGAATATTTAGAAATAAAAAATTGAAGTTCAAGGCAAAAAGCGTAGGCATAGCCTAGTTACGGTGAGTATTTTTAACGAAGAAATTCGGTTTTTTAGTCTGAAGGTCATGTTATTTTATATAGATTTAGCTATAGTACATATCCTTATGGAGAAATTCAAAAATACAACGAAGCGATAGTATTTTCAGTGGTTTCTGAATATAATAGATTTTCGTTTGTATAATCTAAGTTTAACTATTTAGTTTAGCTAAATAAACCAAGCCTTTTTGCTTTTGCTTAATAAGTTTGAAGCTTCATGCAATAACTCAATGAAATTTTCATGATCTAAATCTTCGAGGGTTTTCAACTGAATAGAACGTACCTGTTTTCGTTTATTATTGTTCTTTAAAATAGGGAATTGTTTTTCCAACAACACACCTTGTACAAAAGCAACATCGACATAATCTTTACCTTTTAGGATATTTAGATAAACCATAGGTTTTTTCCCAATATTATAAAACGGAATTTTATAACTGTACCGCTCTTCTACTTCGGGAAGTGTATTTAGTATAACACTTCTAACATAAAGCATGATAGATTGATAAGGTTCTTTTTGATTTAAAAAATACGCGTCTACAGGTTTCAATATTTTAATAGGTTTTAATCGAAAAAAATTCCTCGAGATGCTGCCGAGGATCGTTCGTTTCAAGAAATTATTTTGTTGAACTCACTCAAACTTTATCAATTAGCAAAAAAGTTTAACCGAATACAATTACAAATTCAAACTTAACAAAAATTTATGATGCCCGTTTAAAAATAATTTACTTACTTTGTATTTCAAAGTACTTTTACATGGAACCAAAAGATTATTTAAAAGACATAAGCGAGATAAAGGATTTAATGAATAAATCCTCTCGCTTTATTTCGCTTAGTGGTTTATCTGGAATATTAGCAGGTATTTATGCCCTAGTAGGCGCAGCCATAGCCTATTGGTTGGTTATGGAATATAGTAACGGCACTTTAATATTAGATGGCAAAATATTTAGATTGGTTATGCTAGACTTGTTCTTGATCGCACTTTTAAGTGCCATTACCGGAATCATTTTAACGACAAGAAAGGCTAAAAAAAATGGGGCCAATATTTGGGACAGCTCATCGCGTCGCCTAGTAATAAACTTTTTAATTCCCTTAGTAGTTGGTGGTATTTATATATTAATTATACTAGGAAGGCAAAAATATGGGCAAACCGGTGCTTTAATGCTTTTGTTTTATGGGCTAGCTTTAGTAAATGCTTCTAAATATAGTATTGGTGATATTCGTTATTTAGGTTTTATACAAATTATTTTAGGCTTAATCTGCGCTTGGTTTCCTGGATATGGATTTTGGCTTTGGGTTCTGGGCTTTGGGGTTATGCATATTGTTTATGGGACTTGGATGTATTTTAAGTATGATGTTAAAAAGTAAACAGTCTATCTGTCCCAGTTTTCAGTCACTTAGAATTTAAAAAATAATAGTTGACTTTACATTAATTTTATAAAAACACATCAACAAATAAACATTAGTTTGAGTATTATTACCAACATAAATAAAGTATTTGATCACAGAATTAGATTGGGCATTATGTCTATTTTAATGGTGAATGAATATGCAGATTTTAATATGTTAAAGGAGTTATTGGGAGCTACAGATGGCAACTTAGCAAGCCATACAAAAGCTCTTGAAAAAGCTGAATATATAAAAGTTGAAAAGCAATTTATAGGAAGGAAACCTAACACACGCTACAGCACCACCAAATTAGGAGAAGCAGCATTTAAAAAACATATTAACGCCCTCGAAAAATTAATTAATAAACAATGATTCCTGCGTAGGCAGGAATAACAAAAAACGACACTTAAAATTTTTTATTTACAAGCTTTGAAATTCAAAGTACTTTTAAAACATCATTATGGAACATACAAACAAACAGCAACAAAACAAATTCGGACATTGGATAAAAACTTCAATTACGGCAAGAATGCTCATGGTTGGTTTTTTAACACTTGTTTTATTAATCCCCCTTTTCTTCATAGAAGATGTCATTAGAGAACGGGCAAATAGGCAAACTGAGGTAGTAAACGAAATTAACCAACAATGGGGAAACGAAGTACTTATCTACGGCCCTATTTTAAAAATCCCTTATAAAATCTATAAAGAAAAGACGGTTACTGATAAAAAAACAAAAAAGGTTTATACAGAAACTATTGAAGAAATTCATAATGCTTACTTCTTTCCTGAAAAACTAAATATTGATTCGAATATCAATCCCGAAACAAAAAAACGAGGCATTTATACTACAGCTGTTTACAATAGCAAGATAAATATAACTGGCGCCTTTATTAAGCCCAATTTTAGTGAAATCGAAATTAATGACCAAAACATTATTTGGGACAAGGCTAAAATTATTATACAATCCTCTAATGTAAAAGGTGTGAATGAAGCTAAATTAAAGTTGAATCAAACCAACTATGAGCTTTCATCTAGATATAATGATCGGAAAAGTCACAATTATAATGAAATAACACTTCATACGTTAGAAACTAAAAACATAAACAAAGAGCCATTATTGTTTCGAAAACCTTTAAGTTTTAACATTGATTTTAACATTAAAGGAAGTGAGCAGATCCGTTTTGTGCCTACGGGCAGGCAAACTGAGGCTCAAATAACTTCTAACTGGAAAACGGCAAACTTTTTTGGAGGTTTTTTACCTTTTAACGACAATAAGATAAACGACGATGGTTTCCATGCACAATGGAAGATTTTAGATCTTAACAGGCCCTTCTCGCAACAACATTACAATGGTATCCCGGACTTAAAAGAATTTGCTTTTGGGGTAAACTTTATGATCCCCATAGATGAATATCAAAAAAGTGAACGCTCGGCGAAGTATGGCTTTCTTGTTATAGGTTTAACTTTTCTTATTTTCTTTTTAATTCAAACTTTAAGCAAAATAAACATCCACCCTTTCCAATATTTAATGATTGGGTTAGCGCTTACCATGTTTTATACCCTCTTGGTTTCCATTTCCGAGCATAGTAACTTCCTAAAGGCATACTTAATAGCTGGCATTTCTGTAATAGCTTTAATAACCCTATATTCAAAATCTATATTAAAGACCCTTAAATTCCCATTATTTATAGGCCTTTCCTTAACAGCCCTATATACATTTATCTATGTTATTATTCAATTAGAAAACTATGCCCTCTTGGTAGGTAGCCTTGGTCTTTTCTTAATATTGGCTGTAGTCATGTTTGTATCCAGAAAAATAGACTGGAATCAAGGTTAGTCTACCATTTTATGATACTATTGAGCGTTTCCTCAAAGAAATTTGGGGACACGCTTTCCTTAACACCTTTTTTATGTCAAGTTTATGCGAATACCTTAAAAGGCTCACATTTCAATCACTAATACAAAAAGGGTATCATGCATAGTTTAATAACAACCAGTAAATCAATAGCTCTTTTGAGTTTTGTTATTGGCACTATACTATTTGCCATTCAATTATACTTTGGGAGTACTCAATTAATTTATATTGGAGTTGTATTTGTTATTGTTGCTACTATAATTAATACTATATTATTTATTGCTCTCATAGTTACAATGAACTCATCTTGACTTTTTGTGTTTTACCGAAAATGAGATAAAATTTGTCCAGATGAGGCACTTTTAGAAAAGCATAGCATCGCTACGGTTAAGAAAAGTAACAAAATATGGACGGATTTTAGCCATTTTTTAGGAAATAGTAAAAGTCAAGATGAGTTCAATGTTAAATAGTTCAAAAAACAAATTAGAGTTAGCTAAAACCTGCGGAATTATCATCTTAAATATTCCAATAGCCGCACTATATTTCTATGTGTTGAAGTGATTTAAACTTTTTTCAATTGGCTGCAAAATGCTCCTTTTCATCCTTTTTTTGTCTTTTTATTACTTCGTAACGCTACTATGAAGTGCAAAAAAGGCTTCAAAACGAATAAAAACAAGCTATTTTTCGCTTCAATCAAAAAAGTTTAAATCACTTCGTTAATTAAAAACTTATGATACTAAAATTCAACAAAAAATATCTTATAATCACGCTAATCCTATTAGCCATCGAAATTTTAATAGCCATCTATTTAAAATATGGTTTTGTTCGCCACACCTTTGGAGATTATTTGGTTGTTATACTTCTTTATTATTTTATTAAAAGTTTTATCAAAACAACTCCCTTTATCATTGCGATCCCTGTTTTAATATTCTCATTCCTCATAGAATTATTACAATTAATAAACATCTTGGACATATTAAACTTGAATAACAACCACTTATTGAAACTTATTTTTGGCAGTACATTTCAAATTACAGATTTGGTTGCTTATTCCCTGGGCATTCTTTCTGTCTTAATTATCGAATATTTTCCAACTTGGTTGGGGCTTGAAAAAACAAAAAACATATGAACACTATAAAAACACTCATAATCAATCGGTTTAAAATCTTTTCCCTGTTAAGTATTTCAATAGCATTAAGCATGGTATTACTTATGATAAGGATGAAATTAACACATTCCTTTTTCTACTTATTTTTAGTTTGGAATTTGTTTTTAGCGGTGGTTCCCTTTGCCATTACAACCTATTTGGTAAGCATTCCTAGCCTTAATAAAATAGGTTTGATAATATGGTGTAGCATATGGCTCCTTTTTTTACCTAATGCCCCTTATATTATTACAGATTTACTACATTTAAAAATAGGTTCTAATCATTTATTATGGCTGGATGTCCTTGTTGTCACCTCTTTTGCTTTAAACGGGCTGCTAATATTTTCGTTGTCTCTACTAGATATGGAGACATTACTAAACCAATATTTGAAAAGAAAAACAACAAATTTTGTTGTAATATTTATTCTTTTTCTTTGTGGTTTTGGTGTTTATCTAGGACGGTTTTTACGCTATAACTCCTGGGAAATCCTTCAATACCCTTCAAATTTGTTCAGCGATATTTTCAATATTATTTTACAACCAAATCAACATTTAGAAGCTTGGTTGTTCACTTTTCTTTTTGGAGCTTTTTTAAGTATTGGGTTTTGGATGTTTAAAACATTATATAAACCGTAAAGATGTATAAAACGATTACTACGCTCGATTCTTTTCTTGAATATTTCTAACAATTCTTGTTACCATATTTCTTGAAATAAAACGTGGTATCGTGGATAAAAACTTGTTAAAAGCACCAGGAATGGCAACTGTTTTTCCTTTAATCATAGCATTATAACCATACAATGCCACATCAGTTGGGCAAGCCATGTTAAAGCTAATTTTATTTTCCGAGCAATCGTTGGAAACGGTTTCCTGAAATAATGTTTTTGTGGGTCCTGGACACAAAACCGTAACGGTCACCCCCGTACCTTTTAGCTCATTGGCTATAGCTTCCGAAAAAGATAAAATATAAGATTTTGATGCGTAATACATCGACATCAACGGTCCTGGCTGAAATGCTGCTAAAGATGAGATATTTAAAATTTTACCAGATTTTCTAGAAATCATTGCAGGCAAAATAAGTTTTGTTAAATGTGTGGTCGTTAAAACATGAAGATGAAGCATCTCAGACTCCCGCTTCCAATCTGTTTTTGCAAATGTGCCGAACAACCCAAAACCTGCATTATTTACCAATACATCCATTCTGGGCAAGTGCTCAACTTCATTATAAATATCCTGGGCCGCATCTGGTTTACTTAAATCCTTGATCAATAAATTAACCTCGCTTTTAAACTTTTTATTAAAAAACTGCTTTACTTCTTTTAATTTAGGTGCATCAATATCAACCAAAACAAGATCATAACCATCTTTTATAAGTAAAAACGCCAATTCATATCCTAGTCCCGAAGCAGCTCCTGTAACTAACGCTGTTTTCGTCATCATTTTATTTTAGTAATTCAAAATCACTCTTTACCATCCACATAATCTTGTAAATACAAGAAACGCTCTGTTAGTTTTCCATTTTTTGTTATTCTGGCACGCTCTAAAATACCATCTGCATCGTTATTAAAAAAAGCTGGGATAACATATTGGAGAAATTGTTCGCCAAAACCTTCGCTAGCATCTTTTGGAAGCTCGCACGGCAAATTATCCACTGCCATCACTGTAATCGCGCCTTTTGCATTAAATGCAACTTCTTTTTCAGATTGCGGGTCGTAACCATAAAATGGTTTTGCGATGGTCGATGCCCTTAATGTAGAAGCCACAGGGCCATCTACATCACAGCTAATATCTGCCACTAAATTTATATTGAAATTTGGTGATTTAGCATCTTCCCTCGTAAACAAATAAGGCGCTCCTGTGCCATAAAAATGTCCCGCTATAAAAAAATCGGTTTCTTTAGCATAAGGCATAAAATTACTTTCATAACCTGTGGCATCTTTATAAAATTCTTCTGCATTGCCAACTTTGCCATCCTTGCGCTTATTATATTCCATGACATCTACCAAACAATAAACGGGCTCGGTAAATTTAGCCGTTAAATACAGGGCATCACTAACTTGCTTTATTTTTAAATGATCTAGAATTTCTTTTGCCCCACGCGCAACTTTCCCTGTTCCAGAAAGTAATATCTTAATATTCGGTAATTGTATTTTATCTAACGCTGCCTTAACCGCTTTTAAATCTGCAAGACTTTCTACTTTTGGTAAATCAAATAGTCCATCTCGTAATCCTAATGCTCTAAAACCATTATAAGCACCTACCAATCCTGCATAATAACCAAACCCTATTAAACGGAACCCATGACTACCTGTTATGGTTTCATGATCATATAGTTCGATATTTTTATTTAAAATGGCCTTTAAGAGTTTTCTATTATAGGGTTGCTTTTTTATAGTGTGTGAAAAGAAAAAGTATTTTTTATTCGGTATTAAATTTTCAACTGGTACTTCCTTTACACCAAGCATCACATCACAATCATCTATATTACTTACAGTTTCAAACCCTTCCGTCTTATATTGTTCATCAGAAAACACACGAATATCACTAGATTCTACTTTAAAAGCCGCTTCAGGAAATTCTTTTTGTACTTCGGTTAGTTTTACTGGAGAAAATACCACGCGTCTGTCTGGTGGGTTTTTGCGCTCTTTTATAATAGCAAACTGCATATTTATTTGTTTATTTATTTGGCCATTTAACGGTTCTATAAATGCTAACAGTATCTATGGCAAACTGTTACTTGAATACTGGAACAATTTTTGCACGAAAATAAGAGGATTTGCATGGTTATACAAACTTTTTGATACCTTTGCTGTCTACATTAAGAGTTATATTACAGAAAATCACTAGAAGTGATAAATTAATTATGGGGTCGACTGGTTTTGACAGCGAGATTAATTGAACGGTAAGCACGTCGTGTAATGACATTGAAACACGTTAAAGGCTAGGTCAACTTTTAAACGGCGAGAATAACTACGCTTTAGCTGCATAATCTGAATTTATAGTAAGATTTGCCTAGTCCCGCAAGGCGGGAAAGCTTTATGTCTCCGGAAAGCCTTTGTTAACGGCGTTCCATTTTGAGGCATCGTAAATGTTAACATAGATTAGGTAGCGCTTTGATGCCTTTTTGAAACTAAAAAAGATAAGTTATTAGTGGGTTGTCTTTAACCAGCTTATAATCGAAAAACCAAGAAAAGAATAAACGTGTAGAAAGCTCTTTGGTTACTTGTTTGGACGAGAGTTCGATTCTCTCCGACTCCACTTTTAGAGTATCAAAACTCATCAAAAACCCTGTAAATATATAATTTACAGGGTTTTACATTTTATATGATACCATACAATATAAAACCATCTAAAAGGTGACTTGAGAGGCGCATTCAGAATTTACAAAGTTTAGAATCCGCATCAAAAAAAATCAAGATTTGATTGATTTTCAAGTCTTGGATTTTTCTTTTTCAAGAATTTGAAGGTATAGCTGGGTTTTAAATGAGGATTGAACGCACTTATCCTATATTTTTTTTTGACAATATCAATAATTTTCAGGCAACTATCAGATTTTTGATGTCTTGTATTCTACGTCCAATATCCAAGGCATTGGCAGTATGTTTTCCAAAAAATATCCAGAGTTTTTCTGTGAGTTTTGTTTTGGCTTTAATCTTTTTAGGGTGATAGTGTTCTTTTTCTTTTCCAAAACTACCTTCCGATCTTGTTGCTCGTTCCTTGGTTATTAATGCTTTTAGCTTCTTTTCTTCTCGGTAATTTTTAGGAAGCTTACCTTTGCGCTTAAAGTCGGTCCTGATGTTGTTTTTTGTAACAAAATTCCAGTTCTTGTTAGTGACACAGATAGCATCGGCACCCACTATTTTTGTTTTCACTTGAGTCAATGATTGCGCTTTATAAACAGTACTTTTAAGCCTTGTGCCTTCATTAAAGACATTAAAGCTTAGATGCTCTATAAAATTGATACCACCTATTATGAAGTTTGTTTACTTTCGCTCCGAATTCTACAGGTTTTACCTCTTTTCCCCTTACAATGGGCCTAAGGTAATCTTTAGCAATACTCACAATTCTATTTTTGGGTGATATACCTGTATCGAAGTACTCTTGCTGTTGTGTATGCTCTTTTTTAATGGTAGCCACCCGTCTGTAACAAGTTACCGTAAAGTTCAACTTGTTTGTATCACGAAGTTCTTTTTCAAAGGCTATAGGCTTTCTTAGTAAGTGCAATAAAGCTCTTGTTAGAGGTTTTCTTTTTTTGTTTGTTTTTCTGCGCATTTTACTAAATCCAAAAATAGCGTTTCTTCCATTTTAAGTACTTGGTTCGCATCATTTTTATTCCCAAAATTTTGCAGTTTATTCGTAGTTGTTTATACAATCAATCCACGGCTTCCCTCAATAATTTTTGGGGAGTGGGATAGCGTATTTCGCTCTCATAACAAGTAGCATCTACCGTAATTTCACTTTTGCTATCTATATAAGGGCTCCAGTGGTTATATAAAACGTTCTTTAATGAATCAATACTACGTTTATCTGCCAATTCACACCGAACTTGACTCACTATTTTAAAGTTGGTTAAGCGGTGCAACCCAAATGGATGTCACAGAAAAATTGATAATCAATATTACTGTTAAGTTGTTCTATAGGCTTCTTGTCTGAACAACAAGCATAATGCTTTAATAGCATTAAGGCGATGCGTCCTTTTGGGCTAAATAGCATTTTTGAACCCGTTGCTTTTTCTGAAATCCTCATTTTCTCAACTAAAGACTTCCAAGGAATCGCTAGATGAATTTTACCCAAATCACTCTGTAGAAAACGGGCGTAATAGGCATCAAAACTTTCTGTAGCAGATAAAAATGAAAAACTATGCTGAAACTCACTAATTCTTAGTAATACCAATTATGAATGTGCCTTTAAAAAACAGTTTGGAATAAGTCCAAAGCATTTTTCTAAACTTTAGAAAAGAAGAGACGTGTTTAAAAAAACGATTTCTAAACTACTTAAAAACTTGTCCTTTTATTTACACTAAAGAGTTTTTATTAATAAGTGAAATAAATTCATCTTCTTTGCCATCGGAAATGGTTACTGAATTATGAGTACAGTTACCAGGCAGAATAGGGTCAAAATTATTAATGTCGATTTTTGAAGCTTTAAATTCTTTACGCTGTAGATGAGTATACATATTCAAAGCCGCTTTAGAAGTTGCATAGGCTATCATGGAATAATCTGAATAACAAAACTGATCATCTCTCATATTGTCTATACAACCAATTGAACTAGTAACATTAATGATATTTGGATTTTCACTATTCTCTAATAAAGGTTTAAAAAGTTGAACCAATCTTATTACTGTAAACACATTAATCTCATAAGTTTGTTTAACTTCTTTAATATTAATATGTTCTATCTTTTGACCAAAACCATTAGCGACTTCAGCATTATTAATTAATAAATCTAATTTCCCATAATTTAATTCAAGGTATTCCTTCAATTCTATCAAACTCTTTTCTGATGTAAAATCTACTTTTACTAAATCATAATTTTGTAAATATTTTCCCTCCACCGACAAAAGCCTATAACTTTCACTACTTGCGGCAAGTATCACATCGTATTTATTATTTAATATAATATTAGCAAAGGTTTTCCCAAATCCGTTCCCAGATTCTGTAACTAAGGCTATATTTTTAGTTTTCATAACTATAACTATTTAATAAACACTTTATTCAATTTAAAGTATTGTCTTGATTTAACTTTTTTATTCTTTATGTCTAAATTTATTAGGTGTAGTACCACTAAATTTTTTAAAAAATCTTGTAAAATGAGTTGGTTCTTGAAAATTCAATCTATAAGCAATTTCAGCGATATCTAGCCCAGAAAATCTTAATAAGCTTTTGCTTTCAACTAAAAGTCGTTCTTGAATAATATCTTTGGCACTTTTTCCAGTAAATTTTTTCACAGTTGTAGTGAGATAATTTGGAGTAATGTTCAGCTCATTAGCATAATCTCCTACACTTTTAGTTTCTATATACATTTTATCAACTAATGTTTCAAACTTTTGCGTGATCATTTGGGCTCTTGGTAAATGATTTTCAGTTATACTTAATCTATCATAAATTGCCTTGCAATAATATAAAAATGATACCAACATGCCTTCCAACATCTTTTCTTGATAAGGATGCGGATTTTTAAAAACAGAATGCATTCTTTCCGCATCCAATAGTAAAGTTTTATGCTCTTCTTTTGACAAAATCAACGGCTTACTTTCCGACATTTTTAGAAAAGGAAAAACTTCGATATAATTCTGGACCACATTCATCAAAAAATCTTTTTTGAACATTATGTTGTATCCTGTCATTTTTTCATCCCTAACCCAAGAAAATACTTGTCCAGGTACCACAAACCATAATGGGTATTCCTCTACATTAAGTAATTCTGTGTTTATATTTAACTTACTATTCCCCACAGAGCTTAATAGCCCAATATGAAAAAAACTTTGTCTATATGGCGGCATACAACGTCTTGAAGAAGGCTCCATACTCTCGATGGTAAAAATATCAAAACCTGGTATGTGGCTTCTGTGTGGAAACCCGATGACTTTGTGGATTTCATTACTAGAATTATATATTGGTATTTCTGATTTCATTATCCTATAAAAATATAAAATAATGAGTGAAATATCCGTTACATCAAACAAATAAAGATTATTATTAATTCTAGAACTTGATATCTCCCTAATATTCTATTCAGACATACTTAATTGTTCAAATTTTGTATTAAGTTCTTCTTCTGAAATTATTTGCCATCCGCCGCCTAGAGCTTTATATATTGCAATTAAAGATGTAGTCGCAGAAATTTCGCTTGTGGCCAATAAATTTTCCGAAAGCAACATTGTGTTTTCCGCACTCAAATAATCGATAAAATTATCTAATCCTGCATTAAACCTTTGTTTTGCAATAGCTGCCGCCCGTGAACTTGCTTTAGAAGAAGTTCTTAAAATTTCTCGCCGTTGCAATTCGTTTGAATAATTTGTCAATGCTGTTTTAATTTCTTCAAGCGCTTTTAATATGGTTTTCTCATACTGATTTAAAGCTGCCAGTGTTAACGCATCATTTTGTTTAATTTGTTGTTTTACGCGACCTAAATTGAATGCTGCCCAACTAATATTGGGCATAATACTCCAAGTAAATGACTCTTTCTTTCCGAAGTTAGAAAAGTCTACTGCCGAAAATCCTATGGCCCCTCCAAACTGAACTTTAGGGTACAATTCTGCTACAGAAATATTATACTTAGCAATTTGCACTTGTAGCGTAGCCTCCGCTCGGCGCACATCAGGTCGACGACGCAAAAGCTCGTTTATATCTCCCAATGCCACAGAAGACGGTAAACTAGGTAACGGTTTGTCGTTTAAAAGCGTCTCATCCAAATTACCGGGTATTTCACCAATAAGTACGCTTAAGCTATTTTTTAATGCCTCAACACGTGTTCTTAGCGGGTAAACAGTAGCTCGTGTATTTTCTAATTGTGCTAAGGCTCTAGAAACGTCTAAACTGTTGCTTGTGCCTGCTTCAGATAGTTTTACGGTTAAATCGTAAGTGTTTTGCTGCCCCTCTAAATTACGTTCTGCAATATTAAGTAGATATTGAGTACCTCTTAATTCCATGTAGTTTTTAGCTGTTTCTGCAAATATACTTACATACACACTTTGCACATCTGCCAATGCTAATTGGCTGTTGGCATAAGCGCCTTTTATACGGTTAGATACTCTACCAAATACATCTGCTTCCCAAAAAGCATCAAAACTTGCACTGTAAGTATTAAAGGTAGGGTTGCTACCAGAAACAAAAACGTTTTCCCCTAGACGCGTTCTGGTATAATCACCTTTAGCCGTTACTGTGGGAAGTCTATCTAACTTTGTTCCCTTCAAAAAGGCACGTGAAGCATAAAAATTTGCGACTGCAGTATTAATATCCAAATTATGTTGTCCTACTTTTTCAATTAATGAATCCAACACAGGATCGTTAAACTCTGACCACCAATTTTGTGTTATATCTAGATTTGAATAGATGTCTTCTTCTAAGTTTTCTTCCAGAAAACTATTTTCTACGTTAGCATTTGACTTTACTTCAAAACTTCTTTTTGTAATCCCACAAGAGATTAAGAATAAAGCTAGTGCCATAAGGGTTAGATGTTTCATTTTAATTTGTTTTTATAAGATTTTTAATTCGCTTGTTTTTTATTTTTAGTCAGCCATTTGCGACCTAGATAGTAAAACACAGGTGTTAAAAAGATACCGAACAAGGTAACTCCAAGCATACCACTAAATACTGCAATACCTAAAGACACGCGCAATTCTGCCCCTGCACCAGTAGCTATAGCCAGTGGAACCACACCTAGAATGAATGCCATCGCGGTCATTAAAATAGGACGTAGACGCAACTTGGACGCTTCAATTACGGCTGTTTTTAAATCTTTGCCTTGGTCTTCTAATTGTTTGGCAAACTCTACAATAAGAATAGCATTTTTACTCGCTAAACCTACCAATACAATAAGGCCTATCTGTACCATTATGTTATTGTCCAAGCCTGCTAGATCAATACCTACAATTGCAGACAATAGTACCATGGGCACAATGAAGATTACTGCGAGCGGAAGTACAAGACTCTCAAACTGTGCAGCCAATAACAGAAATACAAATACTACAGCCAATAAGAAGGCTATACCAGCGGTATTACCTGTTTGTTTTTCTTGGTAGGCCATTTCAGTCCACTGAAAGGAAACGCCTTGTGGTAAAATTTCATCAGCTAATTCTTCCATTCTATCCAAGGCCTGTCCCGAACTATAGCCTGGTGCCACATCACCATTCAATGAAATAGAAGGGTATAAATTAAACCTTGGGATTCTCGCTGGTCCTGAAATATCCTGTTGTGTAGCAATTGTCCCCAATGGCACCATTTCTCCTTTGTTGTTTCTTACCTCTATACGTGTTATATCATCCGGTGTTAACCGGTTAGGTGAGTCTGCTTGTGCAGTAACCTGAAATGTTCTGCCTAGATAGTTGAAGTCATTAACAAAGGCTGAGCCCATATAAATTTCCAATGACTGAAATATGTCACCCACATTAACTCCAAGCTGTTGTGCTTTCACACGATCAATATCCAAATACAATTGAGGTGTTTGATTGTTAAAAAAGGTAAATACATTGTTTAGTATAGGGTCGGCATTAGCTGCTCCTGCCAAGGCATAGGTAGCTTCCATTAATGTTTCTGTACCTAAGTTTGAACGGTCTTGAACCATCATTCTGAATCCTCCCGCGTTACCAATACCACTTACTGATGGTGGTGGAACAACAAATACGATAGCATCATCCACCTGTGCTACTTTTCCTCTAAGAGTATTTAAAAGTTCTTGATAATCAATGCCTTTTTTAGTTCTTACATCAAAATCCTCTAAGACCAAGAATATTGCAGCGGAATTTGAAGCATTGGTAAAAGATGTTGGATCAAAGCCCGTAAATGATACCGCTGTTTCCACACCTTCTGTATCTAATGTTATATCCAATACATTTCTAACAGTCTCATCAGTTCTTGTTAATGAAGAACCTGGTGGCAATTGAATTAAAGTAACTAAGTACTGTTGGTCCATTGCAGGAACAAAACCTTTAGAGACTCTATTAAACTCAATGCCTGTTAATCCTATCAACCCACCATAAATAACGAGTACTATAATAGCTGTTCTTACCAATTTTTGGACACTTTTACCATAACTGTCTGAAAGTTTATCCATAAATCCGTTAAATGTGTTACCAATAAACACAAGTGGTTTTAAGATTAATGGTGTCTTCTTATTCTCATCTTTTTCTTCATGCTTCATTAGCAAAGCTGCCATAGCAGGACTTAAAGTTAAAGACACAAATACTGAGATGGCAGTGGCTACCGCTATAGTCATTCCAAATTGTTTGTAAAATTGCCCTGAAAAACCTTCTAAAAAAGCGGTTGGGATAAATACGGCTATTAATACCAAACCAATAGCAACTAAAGCGCCTCCAACTTCATCCATAGTCTTAAAGGCTGCTTCTCTTGGCGACATGCCTTTAGCTAAGTAGCGCTCCATATTTTCAACTACTACAATAGCGTCATCTACCACAATACCAATAGCTAGCACTAATCCAAATAAGGTTAGGTTATTTAAAGAAAAACCTATTCCCTGCATTACAGCAAACGTACCAATGAGCGAAACTGGAATGGCTAAGATTGGTATAATAGCTGCTCGCCATGACTGTAGAAACAATAGGATAACCAATACAACAAGGATAACAGCTTCAAAAATGGTAGTATAGACTTGATCTACGGATTTCTGAATAAACTCCGTTGAGTTATAAGCTATTTCATATTCTAAATCGACAGGGAAATTTTTTGATAACCGCTCCATGGTTTCTTTAACATCTGTTGCAGTTTGTAATGCGTTACCTCCTGGTTGTTGGAATACAGGCATAGCTATCGCTGGGTTTTTTCCTAAATACCCTTTTGTTGCATAATTTTGTGCGCCTAATTCTACGCGTCCTATATCTTTAAGCTGAACAATTCTGCCATCTTCACCAGACTTAATAATTACATTTTCAAACTCTTCAGTTGTTACAAGCTTACCTTGTGTTTGAATATTAATTTCAAATGCTGACTGACTTCCTGATGGTAATGTATTTAATGTGCCACTCGCTATTTGCACGTTTTGTGCCCTGAGTGCTGCAACAACTTCTCCTGCAGTCATGTCCAAATTGGATATTTTATCAGGGTCCAGCCAAATTCGCATTGCGTATTCAGCAGCTCCAAATATTTGAATGTCCCCAATACCTTTAATACGGGCCAATTCATCTTTTAACTGAAGCGTAGCATAATTTCCCATGTAAATTTGATCATAGGTTTCGTCTGGTGAGATTAGATTAACTACTAATAGAATATCTGGTGAGATTTTTTTGGTAGTTATTCCCAATCGTTTTACAGATTCTGGCAACCTAGGTTCTGCGATGGCAACACGGTTTTGGACCTGTACCTGTGCTTTGTCTAAATCTGTCCCAAGCTCAAAAGCGACTTGTAATGTTACCCTACCATCTGCGGATGATTGAGATGTCATATAGATCATGTTTTCTACACCGTTAATTTCTTTCTCAAGAGGTGCCGCTACAGTTTCTGATAATGTTTTCGCATTGGCTCCTGGATACACTGCTACAACTTCTACTGTTGGTGGAGCTACATCAGGGAACTGTGATACAGGTAGGGAAAAATATGATAAGCCTCCTACTATAAGTATCAGTACACTTAGCACGGCGGCGAAAATGGGCCTTTTTATAAAAATGTGACTAAATTTCATAATATTATTGTTTAAATTTGAGAAATAGTATCCCCTTATGCTCTTCCTACTTTGCCCTAAGGTGTGTAGGAAGAACAGTTAAAAGGACTGCTATAAATCAGGGTTGATAATTTTGACTACTTGCCAGAATTAGTAGCAAGCTCTTTGGTTTTATCTACCTCCAAAGAAGATTCAATGGGGGCAACTGCCAAACCAGATTGTATTTTTTGAATGTTATTGACAACAACCTTGTCGTTTTTGGACAGGCCTTCCCTAACAATTCTTAAGCCATTAGAGTGTAAAGGGCCTAATATGATATTCTTACTTGTTATAGTATTGTCGTTACCTAATACGTATACAAAACGAATGGATTGGTTTGTACCAATGATTTCATCAGGTATCATAATAGCATCGTGCTCTGCACTACCACTAATTTTGGCCTTACCAAACATACCCGGTTCCAGTAAATGGTCTGTATTTGGTAAAACAGCTCTACTTTCTATAGTTCCAGTCCTGCTATCTATTTGGTTATCTACGAAATCCATTTTTGCTTCATGAAGAAAGTCATCTTCATCTTGAAGTTTAATATACACAGGAATGCCATTTGTACGTACGTCATCTCTTTCCCCTTTTCTGGCTAAACGCGCATAGCGTAAATAGTCAGATTCGCTACCTGTAAAGTAAAAGTGAATTGGGCTTGTAGCTACAATTGTTGTTAATAATGTTGAGTTAGAAGACCCTCCATCAATTAAGTTGCCTTCATTTACTTTGTCCCTACTAACCAAACCTGAAATTGGTGCTTTCACTCTGGTAAATTCTAAGTTAAGTTTAGCTTCATCTACACGGGCTTGTGATAGTTGAATGCTGGCTTTTGCAAATTCTAAAGCTTGTTTCCTGCGGTCATATTCTTCTATGGATACAGCCCCAGACTCACGTAAGTCAGCAACTCTTTCAAAATTGTCTTGGGCTGTTTTTAAATTAGCCTTAGCTTGTGCATAATTGGCGTTTGCTTGATTCAGCGCTATTTTAAAAGGTCGATTATCTATAGTGAAAAGCACATCGCCTTTATTTACCACTTGACCGTCTTTAAAGTTTACACTTTCTAAAAAGCCACTTACACGTGCTCTAACGTCTGCTTTGTTGCTTGCTTCAAAGCGTCCCGTGTATTCGTCCCATTCTGTGATTTTCTCGTAAACGGGATGAGCTACTTCAACTGGCAATGGTTGTGCTTTTGCTGTTTGTTCTGGCTCAGATGTGTCTGCTGCTGAAAATGCTGACACAATAATTGTTATTGCTAAAAGACCAATAATAATGAAGGTTGCCCTTTTATTTTTTTTAATGTTTAATTTACCTTTTCTCATTTTGATTTGTTTTTAATATTCAATGATTTGTTTTGCTGGGACAAATTTATTAGTAGATCCTTGCTTACTTATAACCATAATAATTACATAAATGACCAAAATCTAATATTGATAAGATAGTGCCTCGACCTTTCTAAAAATTTGAACCGAAGGCTTTTTCTAAATCATCTAGGTAGCCATTAAAAGTTGTACTTCTAATTTTATTATACAAAATGGATAATGTAGAGATGTCAAGTCTATTTATAAATGATATTTCTTTCTTATTTAAGTAGCTTATAAATTCAGATACGGAATCTGACTTTCTAGCGGCTATTTTAAGTTGTTTTAATATTTCGTCCTCAGACAGAGATTTATTAGAAAAAACATACACTCTTTTTGAAGCTACTGATCTTTTTAGTGATTTTCTATAATTAAAATCTTCGTTTAATACAATTTTAGAAACCATGGTCTTATAAGGCTGTTTAGAACTTTCAGGAATTGTGTCTAACAGAATGTGGCTAGATGTTGCTCCTTTATTGTTTTGCTGAGCATTTAGGTTAATCGTAAATATGCTTAAAACAATTATTATAAACATCTGTTCGGGGTAATAATATAGTGCTTTCATAATATGAGTTTTTGATTATACAATTTGATATTACAAAGATATTAGCAAAAGAAAGCTTAGAATAACCCAAAAAATGTATGTAATGACCAAAATCTAATAAATCAAAATATTTGTCTTATTAAAAAATTGGACAAGCATTCTGGAATTTACATTCCATTTTATTTGGTAAAAATAGAAGTCCTTTGTTTTACATCTTAATTGATAATACTTTTTCATAGAGCAACCCAATAGCCATATATTTTCGTCTAATTTTTAGAGTAATCGAAAAATATAAATATGAAGCCGGTCAAGATTAAAAATGCTAAAAATCATGACACTAATTATTCTTTCAATCTTAAATTTGAAGTGGTTGACTTAATAATACTAGTTTTGGGAAGTCACATTTATAAAGAAAAACTTAACTAAAGACATTGTAGATGTGGCATTCTTAAAGCTTCCATATTAATTACAGGTACAGATAAAGATGATTATTTTGTTATTTCAAGAAGGATATATACGTGTTAATGATTATGTATTCTATCGTTCTTCAAATAGGTCTATTTATAGACTCTATCATACTCCTCTTTTTTTAACGTATTGATAATAAACCTGTTATTAAACCAACATCTATTTAATCCTTGTTTTATCTCTTACAACTAAATTAGTTAGACATGAAAACAAAAGAGAAAACTAAAAAGCAACTTTTTAAGAATCTTGAAATTAATTGGTTACCCTTTAACGAGAGAGCTTTAAAAGAGGCTACCTACAAAACCAATCCTTTGTATGAACGTATTAAGTTTCTCCCAATATTTTCATCAAACCTTGATGAGTTTTTTAAGGTTAGAGTATCTAAGTGAAGGCAGATAAAAACTATTAAAAAAACTATCCGAAAACCTTTAGTCTTAAAACCGAACAAAACCCTAAAAATTGTTCTCAAAGAAGTCTCTAGACAACAAGAAGAATTTGGAAGGATATTTTATAATGAAATAAAACCGGAACTCACTAAATTTGGGATTACTATTTTAGAGCTGTCGGATTATACTCCAAATGACATTAATTTTCTTAAGGATGCTTTTCACAAAAAAATCAAACCAGAAATTCAATTAATGCCTCAGCATGACATTGAAAAATAATTCCTTTGAGGATGGGGAAATATACTTGGTATTAAGTCTTAAAAATAGTCAAGACATATCATTTATATCTATTCCCACAAAAACCATAGGTCGGTTTGTTGACGTTTCACCTAAGGATCATAGGTATCGGGTTCCTTGAAGATGAATATGAAGGTGAATGGATACAACAAATTTATGATGCTTTGCCAAAAAGAGAGCAAGGGCACCCTACAAGGCTTCTCCACGAAGAAAATATGTCTGATGTTGCATTGAACAAGGTCCAGGGTTTATTGAAATTAGGTCCAGCAGATACGGTATCAGGAGGCAAGCACCACAATTTTAGAGATTTCTTTAATTTTTACAACCCTCTAAAAAACCCAGATTTAAACTATAAACCCTTCCCTCCAATTATTCACAAAGATTTTCAAAATACTGTGAGTATATTTAGGTTGATACGCAAATCAGATAGACTATTGCATTATCCCTATCATAGTTTTGGGCATTTAGAAAATTTTCTAGAACAATCTGCAATTGATAAAAAAGGTCTATTACTAATAATTAATATTTCACTTAATAAATTGAAGAATAAAACCACCTCTTGGCCGTAATGTATAATTCCATTCTGGCTCTATTGGAATTATATTACTTTGAAAATCTATTAACGGATCTTCACCTTCGCAAATCAATCTAATATTAGTAAAAGTATTTGTATATTCTTTTAAATCTAATTTAATGGGAAGATTATCAGTTGTTCCATTAATTCCAACAATATAAGTAAGTGAATCTTTTTTTCGCAAAAGGACAATCGCTTTACCTGGATTTCCTATTAAACATTCTGTTTTGTCCCAAGTTGCTGGTAGTTCTATTAATAAGTTTTTAATATCATTGGGAAGTGACTCAAATGTTTCTTTTGAGTCTGCAAAATGTATTATTCCTGAGGTATAAATCATTGAAGTTGCCAACTCATGTACTGCTGAATTCAAACGAGGAAACCTTCTTGAAGTAAGGGCTACTGGAGTGTAATCCGTCGGACCAGCAACATTTCTGGTAAAAGGCAAGACTGTATTTTGTTCTGCTGCTTTGGAAGGAAATCTATCATCATAAAAATAGGACTCAGTCCCCAGAACAGCCTCCGCAGTCACAAAATTGGGCCATGTTCTATGCCAACCTCTTGGCATTGTTATGCCATGTAGATTAACCAATAATTTTTCATTTGCTGCATCTTCAAACACTCCGTGTATGGTTTTCATAACTTCCTGCCTATCTGAACACCAAAAATCAATTTTAACTCCTGAGATCCCCATGCCGCTAAGTTCTTTAAATCGCTCTCTTCTTTTTTGTGCATCAAAAAAACTCCCTGCCCAACCCCAAACTAATGGTTTTACACCCTTTGAAATGGCTTTCTCAATAATGGCTCCTGATTGATTGGCTTTTTCCCATCCAGCGTCAAAAAGCGTATATTCCCAACCGAAGTCAACAGCCAAATCGGTAAAATCATTATACGTTTGAGCACTTTTATCATCAGGATGCGACCACCAGGACCAAGACGCCTTACCAGGAGAAATCCATGAAGTATCTTCAATTTTTGACCCAGGGGCCAGATCTGTGATTAACGTTGACAACAATATATCTCCAGCCTTATCTCCAATAATTACAACTCTCCAAGGCAAGACATAAGGATAATGGGATTCCGGTTTAAATTTGTTGCCATCTAAAGGAAGGTTGAACATTTCATCTTTCTTTGCGAAAGCAATATTATACAAACCTTCATTGGATTTTAATTCTAAATGACATCCACTATATGAGCCATCGGTACCTGATTCAGCAATAAGAATCCAATTTTTTTCATTGTTAACGTTAAAGAGTGCTGGCATACAAAAACCTTCCGACGGATTTCTCGAATCAGTAATGGAGTCTCCGGCACTCATTTTAAAATAAAAATCTTCATAAGCTGGTGTGTAGTCTCCTGCTTTATTGTAGGGTTGTAACCATGCTTTTGCTTCTTTGTTTATTTGAAATCCTGTAATTTCCTTTTCAACCACACATATTGAATCTTCCAATTTTGGTAGCCTATACCTAAATGCAATACCTTCATTCCCTGCAATCAAATCTAAAATCATCAATGCTCCATTTGGGTTTTTAAAAGTCACACTTTTACTTGTAAAAAGTTGATCTACTTTCTTTACATGCCCCACTTTGAGCGTATATGATTCCCGTTGTTCTTTAACATCAGATACTTCAACTATTTCCAATCCTTTACTAAAATCCTGATTATTACAGACCAGTCCCAATGGAGATTTCTCTAAAATATTTCCATTATTATGGCTTACTTCAAATTCAAGCTCTCCCCTGTCATTCAACATTAATCCTATTTCATTAACACCGTTTTTGGAAGCTAAAAATAATTCCGATCTGTAATCATGCTGTTCACAATTTAACAGAAAAAATGAAAGACCAATTAGCAGCTGGATTTTTAAGTTTGGGAAAAATAAATTCATTCTTTTGGTTTATTAATTCAGTTTGTTGCTTTACGCTATCCTTATTGTTTTGAAATGACCAACAATGATTAAAACACGACTTAAACAAAACTTTAATTTTATATTTAGATTTAGCATTTTTTTACCCCGACAGCAGTTAAAAATATCATCCTAAAACGTAAGTAATTTACTGTTTGATATATTTAAAATTTTGGGATATATTTTCTGATGTCAATACCTTTATAAAATAAATGCCTGTTTGCAATTTATTTACAGGTATTTCTGGACTTAAAAGACCCTCAGCATTAAAAATTGTATTCATTATTTCTTTACCACTTAAATCATACATTGAAAGCTTTATTGGTCCTTGAATTTCATTTGAAAATTTTATTCTAACATTTGTTGTTGCTGGGCTAGGAAAAACATAGCTATTATTTAATGCTTCATCCTGATCAGAAACACTCAAAGATTCAGAAGTAACGGCATAAAAAACGGCATCTCTGGGTGCAATGGACACACTTAATGTTCCTTGCGCATTACCAGTAGTTCCTGAAAACAGTTCCTTAACCGTGTAATCTCCAGAATTGAGCCCTAAGCGGCTTAATTCTATATCATTGTTCATAGAAGTACTTCCGTAGTTAAACACAGCCACATAGGTAGTATTATCTTTTGTACCATAAAATATGTTTGATGCACTTATACTGGTATTTCCTTCAGCTGGAATAAAATTTACTTCAGCACGAGCGACATCCAAAACATCATCATTCTGATAAAGATCTATGGATTTTGTGTGCCAAACCCCATTGGTATAATAATCATCTCCAGCCGTAACAGTTCCAATCACTACACTTGCCAATAATCTGGCTCTATTTTCTTCAATTGATGTGTTTCCAAAAAAAACAGCATCGGAATCTAAATAGTCATAAATCTGATTTTGCCACCAACCATAAGTGGCACTGTTTAGTTGATATTCCGTATCTTGATAATTCCCCTGTCTATAGGTATCGCATGCTATGCGGCGCATATGTGCATATGGTCCTGTTGAAAGATTTGGACAGATTGCGGCCTCTACTAGCATGGAATTACCAATCTCATCTATCAAGTATTGCATCCCTTCATGATATGCCTCCATTCCAGTATGGATACTCGTATTATAATAACTATCTGCTTCTAAGCTACCGTGAGTTAAAAAATCTATTTTCAGCATTTCAAAACCAGCCGCTTTAAAACGGTCAATATAGAACTTCATTCTATCTTTTGTACCTGGATGGGTAGGATCAACAGCATAAGCACCTGAGCGCTCAAAAGGTTGCCCGTTAATTTTGGTCCAAATAGCGGCATAGCTATAAAAACTTCCTTCTACTTGACGATCCCACTTACCCCAATCTACCAATGGCGCCCAATAAATACCTGCTTTAAACCCTTTACTATTTGCATAGGTTACGAATTGGGCCAATTGGGCATCAGTCATATTATCCCAATAAGAATCAAGATCTATGAACAAGGTATTATCTTCACTTCTGAAACTAGAACAATCATCAGAAAAGAAATCTACCACTGCTGTTGATTTTGCATAATCAAGTGTTGTACCATAAGCGGCCCAACTATTCCATCCAAATGGTTTTGGATCTACCCAATCAAAAACATATTTTGGCTGTATAGCAGCACTGGCGCTACCAAATTCCTCAAAGGCTGTGCGCCAATCGTCATTGCTATTAATTATAACTTTAGGCGATGGACAACTGGTTTGCCCAACATTGACCCACCCATGCCCTCTACCATCATGGGTTATATTAGAATCTGTCCATCCAGCAATTACTGACACATATGCAGAAGTAGCATCGCCTCCGTAAACGTCTATACCTGTTTTCCATTGCGAACGATCTAAAGACCCTATTACCAACCCATTACGATTGGTGTTGTTATAAATATTTGTAACTTCTGAGGCCGTAAAATCCGCATATTGCAATACATAAGCATTGTAAGTAATCCATTCATCATTATCATAAGGCACAAATACAGCTCTAGTATCCCCTGTTCCAAAATTTGGAGTGACTTGATTACTTGTCAACGGAGACATTTTATAACAGTTCGAACCTGTACCGGTAAGGATAACTTGGGTTACCAAATAATCTTCACTATCGTATACATAAAAAACTTGCTGCATCCCCAAGCTATAATTTCCGCTAAGCGTAAAAATATGCTTGGTTCCAGAGCCTAAATTATCTGTAAAGGCTTCTGATGTATAAGTACTTGATGCATAGTTTGTACTGTAATACTCTTGGTTACTAAAAGCGTAAGCCGATGCATTGTTCACAACGATTTCGCCATCAAATAATACATCATATGTTTTATTAGTAAGATCATAAACTACCGAATTGTTAGCTCCAAAATTAATTGTTTGCAGACTTGGGGCACCAACTACTGTAAGCTCAAATTTATCTAAATTAGGTGCGAAACCATTTTCATTTTCCCACACCAAATTGGTACTACCTGCATTAAGATAAACCTGTATATTTTTGGATGCAGGGGTCGTCCAGCCACCACTAGGCTCACATGGAATAACAATGGTGGAACCTGAACCAGGTTTTAATCGCACAATTCTAGGATCTGCCGTACAATACGTTAAATCTAAATTATACCAGCCTTCAGTAGCCACATTGACAGCGAACGAGGCTGTACTTTCAAAACCAACATAACTAACCATATTACCCGAACAAGAAGGGCAGCTATCAACATATGCAAAACCAGTTAGAGTGCCTGATTCAAATTCATAAGTTTGGGCAAACCCTAAAGCAGAGCATGATATCAACATAAGGCTAAAAAAGACCTTTAAAAAAGACTCATTTTTAAATATTTTTAATTTCATGACTATTTTTTTAAAATTATTTTTGTTAAATACCATCACATAACATAGTTGAAAATGTTTTTGTATAATATTAAATTTTAGTTATTCTTAAGACAACACTAGTGTGATACAAACTAACACGGGGGTTAATACCTATTTTCATTAAAAAGTCTCCGCTATATATCTTTGTGTTAACTACAGGAGTTTTATTTGGATAAACATTTATTTCTTCTACTTTATAATTTTGACCTGCAGCTAAGCCTTTCATTTTTATTGGATTAAATGACCCGCTTCCATAACGATTATTAACTAAATAATTAAACATTACTGCTTCATTTCCAGTATGGTTTACATACATTAAAGAAGCCACATCATTGTCCTCGGGACTTTGTAGCCGATATTGTGTACCATGCAAAATAGTATTCCCCAATGCTCCATAGTTTTTTATGGCACTTTGACAAAACAAAAGATCGTTTGCATTTAATTCTTCAACAACAATATCAAAGCCCAATTTACCCATCATAGCAACATCAGTACGAAACTTTATGGGTTGTTTACCCCAATCGGTAACATGATTTGCCGTAGCTATTGCAGGATAAAAATAAGAGTATTCCCATTGCATAAAAATACGCTCTATTGGGTCTGTGTTATCACTTGGCCAAAACTCAGTAAAATATTTTAAAGCGGCATAATCTACTCTACCACCACCACCAGAGCAAAGCATCATAGGCTTTTTAGGATATTTCGCCCGTATACGTTCTAACACTTTATAAAGTCCCTGAACATAATCAACATAAAGATGCGACTGATTTTCACCTAAATATTTTGAATACGCGTTATAAATCACTGCATTACAATCCCATTTAATATAGGCTAATTCAGGGTTTTCTGTAAAAAGTTGATCCACTACGTCAAAAACAAAATCTTGAACATTTGGATTGGATAAATCTAAAACCAATTGATTTCTAAAATAGTGTTCTTTCCTACCTAGTTGTTTAATAACCCAATCTGGGTGCTTTTTATAAAGATTACTTTCAGGGCTAACCATTTCTGGCTCTATCCAAATGCCAAACCCTACGTTGTTCTTTTTGGCAGTTTTTACCAATGTACCAATCCCATTGGGGAGCTTCTTCTTATTTACTTCCCAATCACCTAATGCAGCATTATCGCTATTTCTTGGATATTCATTACCAAACCACCCATCATCAAGTAAAAAGAGATCCACGCCTAGTTTTTTACTGTCTACAATTAATTGCTTTAGTTTGGATTCATCAAAATCAAAATAAGTCGCTTCCCAGTTATTAAGTAATGTATAACGAGGTCCTTTTCCATCTAATATTTTATATTGACGTGCCCAATCATGTAAATTTCTACTAGCAAGTCCTTTGCCCTTTGATGAGAAAGTATACCAAAACTTTGGAGTCGTAAACGTTTTATTTTTTTGCAATTTATAATTCGAAGCAGCATTATTAATTCCTGAGATAATTCTTAAATTATTTAATGGATCTAATTCTAAATCAGTACGAAAATTACCTGACCATTCAAGACCAGCAAACAATACTTCCCCTTCATCTTCTGTGGCCGGTTTTTCTAAAGACACCATGAAAACTGAAGGTTGAAACAAATTAGCTCTAGCTCCTAATTTAGAATCTAAAACTTTAATGCCATGCGTTAGTTTTGTTTCTTCTGAACGCATCTCTTTAGCCCAATCTCCATGATAATGATTCAACCAAAACGCTTTATGACCTTGTAGATATAAATTTGCAGAAGCATATTTATTTAAAATGACAGAACCTTTTTCTGAATGTTTAATAGTAGACCATTGTTCAATAACATCATTTTCAAAATAAGCAAGAAAAAACAAATGTACTTCAAAAGGATATACTGGGTCTTTTAACAAAATATCCGTTTGAGTGATTCCTTTACTTATTTCGGTCGTGCTTTTGCTAACAAAAAGTAAATCCAATGAGGTATTACCATCAGCATGTGTTACTGTAATTGCGGGTTCTAACAAATTCTTTGATCCCGAAGACGTATACGTTGCATTATAAATACCTGTATAATCTGTTCCTTGATTATATTCATTTGAAATCAATGTATAATCTTGCTCACTATTAAGATTATTTCCATAATAAATGGTACTTAACTCTTTACTTGAATTCACATGTAAAGCTAACGTGTTACTTTTCGTGTTAATTAGAATATGTTGCTGCGCAACTATTGGTGTAACATATGTAATAAAAAACAGAATTACTATTATAACAAATTGTCGATTTTTCTTCATATTCAATTTTTTCCTTTTATTTATGTTAGTGCCTTGAAAAAACATATTAATTTTCATTATAATTTATATGTATAATAAGTACACGTTTTTTTAATTTTATCAAAAATCTTAAAACTAACATGATTAAAATGTTGCTTTGAGAAAGCTATTTTACTCAAAGCAACAGCAACTAAACTCACAACTAACTAAGTGTGAAAAAACTATTTTTAATAGCCTTCATTTTGATCCGTTTCATCTATATCAAGATTTAAGACAATTTCAGTTTCTGGTATTGGATATCTGTTATGGAAATTTGCGATCGTTCCGCCTTCATTTGCCCATGGGTTATGAGCACTTACTAAATCAACTAATTTCCCAGTTCGAATAAGATCCATTCTTCTCCAGCCTTCAAATGCTAATTCTCGCATACGCTCATCCATAATATTTGTTCTAAAATCTGATTGTGACAAGCCACTCCAAGCCATTCCAGGTGGTAAAGTACCACCAAAACCTCTGGCTCTAACCTGGTTTACATAATCTTCAGCCTCGGCTGTATTACCTAGTTCATTTAGACATTCAGCATAGCATAGTAAAACATCTGCATACCTTAAATATGGCTTATTTTTACCCGAGTACCAAAATGATAAGGCACCTTGAGTTCTTAAATCTTCATATTTTTTAATATGTGGATCTAGTTCATCGCCTCCTACTCCAGCAGGTATTGGTGGAACTGTTCCTTGATATGTAAAGTCATAGCGAATACTGGCATTTTTACGCAAATCGCCTGGTTCCCATATACCCCCATTAGCCTTATCTTCATAGCAATATTCTGTTGGCAAAAGTAAATCATAGCCGCCAAAGTAAGCGTATTGATCCCTGTTAGCTACGGCTCTCGAACCTGTTTGCCATTGTATTTGGTTATTGTCTGGCCAAACATTATTAAATTGGAATTCATAAATAGATTCTTGTGAATTTGGACTAAAAGGAGAAAATAAACTAGCATAAGATGGTACAAGATTGTAAGCACCAGAATTTATTAACTTTTCAAACCAACTTTTTGAAAGTTCGTAATTGCGAAAAGTAGAAGCCTCTGGCGCAGACAAATAGACTTTTCCTAGCATGGCTTGCGCTAATCCTTTAGTTGGTAATGCCGGATTATCCTGTGTCGCAGGAAGATTAGCCTCTGCAACTGTTAAATCGTTAATTATATAGGTAAACACATCTTCAAGAGGTTGACGCCCACCTCCCAATTCAGCTACTCGACCATAATCAATAATTTGAATTTCGCCCCAGTACATGGCAAGTTCAAACATCATGACTGCTCTAACAAAGCTAGCTTGACCTAATAAATTAGATTTACGCGCTTCATCTTCTTCTTCATTAAGATTTAGGAAATAAATTGCTTGTGCCATCGGTCCAATAACTTTCACACGTGAATCCCATTGTGTGCTAACAACACTGTTTTCTGCAGATAAGAAACCGTTATAGTAATCAAAACTAGCTTGTTCTGCATTAGTAGTTACTTGATATGCTCCTTGTTTTGATTCGTCTGTACCAAGCTGTACAATTAGACCTCCTCTGTCTTTTTGAAGATTTCTCCATGAAGTTAAACTTCCTAAAACCAAAGGTTCCATTTTATCAAGAGAACCAAATATTTGTTCGTCTGTTAATGCCGTTTCTGGATCTATTTCTAAAAAATCAGAACAAGAAACAAACAATAGTACTGATGCCACTATAGCTAAAAATTTTGTCTTCATAATAATATTTTTATATTTTATTTATACTTTTCTTACAAGGAAATTTGGGTTCCAAATACAAACATTCTTGAATTAGGATAATTATCGCCACCTTCTGGGTCATATCCTTTATATTTAGTTATAGTAAATAAATTAGAACCCGTTACGTATACGCGACATTTCTTTAGATTCAATTTTTCAGTAATTGTATTGGGAAGACTATAAGAGAGTGTCAATGCGTTCAATCGTAGAAACGATGCATTTTGTATGGCTTTATCCGTTTGAAACATACTAAATCGTCCACCTCCATTGAAAGCTCTTGGAATATCTGTATCTGTATTAGTTGGCGTCCAGCGGTTTAGCAAATCAATATGGGCAGCTCCCAAACCATTGGAATTTACAAAACTTTCATAAATACCACTTATTTTTTTACCTCCTATGGAGTAGGCAAACACAGTATTAAGGCTAAACCCTTTATAATTAAAATTAGAACTAAACCCACCATACAGATCGGGATCTGTTTTACCAACTACATATCTATCATCTGGACTAATTCTACCATCTCCATTACGATCCACTGGTAAAATATCACCAGGCATAACTGTTCTACCACCTAAATCTAAGGTATTAACATAATCCATATCCGATTCTTGTGCGATTTTGTTAAACTCATAAACGTAAATAGAATTAATGGACTCACCAACAAACAGGTTACCAGTTCTTTGTATTTCAGCTCCTGTAGACCCTCCCAGGTTTGGTAAAAAAGGAACTCCATCAAAAAGTTTGGTTACTTTATTTACAGCAGAGGATATATTTGCTGTCACCCCCCATGAAAAATCTTTATTATCCAGAACTTTTACATTGGTAGTAATTTCAATACCTTTATTAGTCGTTTCACCAACGTTAAATATTTGTTGAGTATACCCAAAACCTATAGCTGGGGATAGAGCTTTTTCTATAAGTAAATCGGAATTTACTATATCAAAATAGTCAACACTTAATCCTAACTTACTATTGAATAAAGACATATCAACACCAACATTGAATTGTTTTTGCTTTTCCCAACGCAAATTGGGGTTTGTAAAATATCCATAAGGTTGATATGTCGTTTCTCCGTTCGAAACAGATGGGCGATACAATGACAAATTTCCAAAACTCGGAATATTTTGGTTACCAACCAATCCATAACCCACACGAAGTTTCAACTGATTTATGTTGGAGGCATCTTTTAGGAAATTCTCTCTAGCAATATCCCAGCTTACTGATAATGAAGGAAAAGCACCCCATCTATTCTTTGGAGGAAACTTCGAAGATGCATCAAAACGCGTGGTTGCTGTAATGGCATATTTTCTATCGTAGGTATAAACCACTCTACCCAGAAACGATACCAGTGAGTTATCATTAAAACCAGAACCAAGATAATTATTTGCCTCTTGCTCTGCAGCTTGAAGATAATGATAGGTTAAATCATCAGATTCAAAACCTACACCATAAACATCCGTATTGTTATTACTGCTTTTAGATACTGTAAACCCTCCTAAAACATTTATATCATGCTTATCACTGATTAATGTTCTATAATTAATGGTATTATCCCATTGGTAATTAAATGCTGCGTATCGGTAGTGATGTGCTTGACCATCCTTTGAATTTCTTATAGATTGCCCTGTTGTAGACGGTATATATTCGAAATTTGCTTGGTCTATGACATCTACAGATAATGTAGTTCTTAAATTTAAACCATCCATCGGCTTAATATTTATAAAATTACTACTCGTCAAATGGTTTTTAGTACTGGTATTATCAATTGTTAAACTCAAAATTGGGTTATAATGATCCTGATTCTCAATATCTGCATATTTTAAATAGGGATCTTCACCATTTATTGCTAAAAATGGATTGGCATTAAGCGCATTTCTAAAAGCACTACCTTCAATATAGGTTGTGGTATTTCTTGAAAAGGTCGTATTGGTACCTACCTGAAGCCATGGTTTAACATCCCGCGTTAAATTAATTTTCGCATTATACCTTTTAAAAGAAGAATTTTTTAATAACCCCTTTTGGTCTGCGTAGTTAAAACTTATAAAGTAAGTACCTTTATCTCCTCCTCCAGAAAAACTCAAATTGTGATTACTTTGAATTCCTGTACGGGTAACTTGATCTAGCCAATTATAACTTTCGCCATTTCTATAAGCATCCAATTCATATTGTGCAAACACATCTGAACCATCTGATGTTATTTGAGTAATATAAGCATTTCTATCTGCTCCTGGGTTAGCCTCTATATAGGCATTGGAAAAGGCATCCACTCTCAGGTCAAATAATTGGTTGGCATTCATTAGAGGAATAGAATTACTGAATTCAGAAACACCTAGCCATGAACCATACTCTATAGTATCAGAACCTGTTCTTGAACCCTTTTTAGTCGTTATAACTATAACACCGTTAGACGCTTTAGACCCATATATGGCAGTAGCCGATGCATCTTTTAAAACATCTACACTGGCAACATCATTAGGGTTTATAGCTTCAAAAGCATTCTCCATAACCAACCCATCTACAACAAATATTGGATTATTTCCAAATTTCATTGAGTTATTACCCCTTATTTGTATAGAAGGCGTTGCTCCAGGGTATGCACTTTGCTGAATATAAACCCCTGAAAGGCGTCCTTGTAAAGACTGTATGACATTTGAAGAAGGGGTTTCAGTCAGCTCACCACCAGAAATATTGCCTACGGCTCCTGTTAAATCATTCCTTTTCACAACAGCACCAACTACAACAATTTCATCCAGTACGTTCAAGTCCGTTTGTAAACTGACATTTATTGTTGTTTGTGAACCTACCGTAATGGTTTGTGTAATAAAACCAATATAGCTGAATTCCAGTAATGAGTTAGCTGAAACATTGTCTAAGGTATAACCACCATCAAAATCTGTGACCACTCCTCTTTGTGTGCCTTTAATTATGATACTGACTCCTGGCAGCGGTAAATTTTGATCATCAGTAACACTTCCTGTAATGGTTTGAGAGTATGCTTCTCCCAGATACATGATAGCAATTAACAAGCACAAATAGCTTATTCTTTTTTTCATAATTTTAGTTTTATGTTATTAATATTTAGATAGTTTTTAGTTTGATTTTAGTTAAAATGGGTTAACCCCTCATATATTTAGTATTTTAATCATTAACAAAAGATGTAATAATTATAAATCATTTAAAATTTATTTATTTTTAAACAACCTCTTTTTTATGGTCACCTTTAAGCATTTTTAAATGCAGATTGACACCTAAATGACTCTTCTCTAGTTTAAGAACTTTGCTAAAGGCTTCTTTTGCTTCAACATGTTTGTTTAAACCCATATAGCCAAGTCCTTGCATATATAGACAATGAATGTAGTTTCGCTTATCTAAATCATCTTCCCAAATCATTAAATCGGGGAGTGAAACAGCAAAATAATCAATGATAATAGCATCATTTTCATGACTTTTCCCATAATCTATAAGTCTTTGAAAGCGATTGTTTGCAGCGTCTTTATTCTTTAAACTCAACAGCGCAAGACCTTGATAGAAAATCTTATCTGGTTGTTGATCATTATAGAAAATAGCGGCTGCAGGCTCACTCAGGCCTTCACTGGCCAACTGATAGTGTTTTTTTGCTTCTGCTTCTAAACCTTTCTTTTTATAAGCGACACCCAACCAATAATGAATATCATTTTCTTGAGTACCATGGAGTTTTCCTTCACCAAGATTCTCAGGGTATTGACCTGCCTGAATTAAATAATCAATGGCAGTATCATATTCACCTTCTCTAATACAGTTTTTTGACATTTCAATAAGGCTATACAGATATTGTCCAGAAACTTTACCTTCACCACCTTCCCAAGGATGGAACATACGGTTTTGCAATAAGGCATATGCTTTCTTATGCTCACCCAATAAATTATATATCGTGATACGTTCCAAGTATACATCATCACGCTGTTCAACCAACTCTAAATGATTTTCTAAAAAATCAAGTCTAAATTCCAAGCCCTTATTAAGGCGCTTATACAACTGGTCAAGTTCCATAAAAATTCTAGCATCCGTTGAGTCTAAGGCGAAAGCACTTTCCAAATACTCCATCGCTTTAATTTCTTCTCCTGATTTATTAAAATACCCCAAGGATAGATTACGGTAAACTGTTGGAAAGCCATTGTCTATTTGAACAGATTTTTCCCAATTTGAAATAGCATCTTTATATTGCTTAGCCGCGTACCAGAAGTTTCCAATATAGTAATGTGCTTTAGCATCAGAAGGGTTTAAACTTATTGCTGAATTCAATGCTTGGACCGATTCAATTTGATTGGGAAAACAATAATCCGGACTTACAATTGAGGCTTTTTTGCTAGCTTCAGTTGCCTTGGCAATATCATTTGATTTTTGATAAAACCATCCCAGATAATACCATGCCATTGGATAGTTGGCATTGATCTCTATACCTAAATTGATTAATTCAATGGCTTCTTTGTAAAAACCAGCACTTGCATAATCTAACGCATACTCTATATAATTGTGGATATTGCCTCTTAAGAGACATTTCATGTTGTCCAAATCTGCAAGATTGTTACTGATTAAATACTTCTCATAAAGCACTCCGAAATTAAAATGGTCTTCCATTTGGTATTCCTCATTAAGTTCTAATGCTTTTTCATTTTCACCAAGCTTTCTTAATATGCCTAGCTGCAGGTGAAGCGCCCTATGGTCTTGAGTATTTTTTGAAATGGATTTTTTTATATGAGTCAAGGCTTCATTATAGTTTCCTTTTAATGCATCCAATTGAGCTATATGTAAATAGGCTTGATTTTGCCATGCAGCATTCCAAGCCGATTTGTAGAAGGCAGTATAAGCTTTTTCATTTTTACCCTGATACTTAAGGCATAGACCTAGATTAAAATAGGGCTCTCCATCATACGGGTTAGGGTTCCTTTTGGTTAAAGTCTTAATAGCTGTTCTGAAATAGTTCTCTGCTTTAGAAAATTTTGCTCTTCGCATTAACCAAAGTCCTAAAGCATTGTTACAACGAATATCATTAGGATCTCTTCTTAATGCTTCTTCATAATATGGAATCGGACTATAAGTAGCGTGGCGGTATTGTTCCAAATGTTGACCCGTGAGGAACAACTGCTCATTATGCTTAATATCTTCTGGTGCCAAAGCTGGTTGTGCCGGGTCTGGGATATCACTTTCATTATCTCCTTCATACTCCCAATCTACTAACACGTTATCATCGGCATCAAAAACATATATAGATAGGTTCTCTAATGTTTCATTGTTGAAATCAATTACTTTTTCATAAGAATTCTTTGGTGAGGCATTTATTTCATCTTGAATTAAAGCAGTATTTCCATCTTTAACCACAATTTTCATTTTAGGATAAGTTCCTGTTGTGTAAACCTTGGCTATCAGTTTATTATCTATTTTCTCTAAATTGACCATAGCATTTTTTGTCGCATTTTTAACGACACCAAGATCTCTGTAAGGCATAAAATACTGTACAAAATCTTTTTGTTCACCAGGCATTAACCATGTAAAATCAGGTTGATTGTCTGTATAAACCCCACACATTAATTCAATATATGGACCATCTTCATCTGTTAAATTCCGATCCCATGCCACACCAAAATCCCCATGCCCCCATGTCCATTGTTTTTTACCTGGAGACACATGGTGATTGGCTACATGTAGCAACCCTCCTTTTGTATCATTTTCATAGCCTCCAACAAAATCATATTTAGAAGTTATAGCCATATATGATGTTGGCACTGGAATATTTTTATATTTGGAAATATCAGTACCTGGCGAATAATCAATTTTATAGTAAGTTCCTTTTGCAATAGGAAAAGACGACACATCCCGCTTACCATGGTCAAAAACGGCATTGACATCAGGCGGAAAAACTGATTGATAATCATCATTCACCTTTACTGCCGGATTTGCCCACCATAAAAACGTTTGCGGAAATGGCGTACGATTATACAGTTTGGCCTTTATCTCTAAATATGCTTTATCTGGATGTAGTGTAAAACCGGCCATTCCTTTAGTACGGAACATGCGTTCCAATTCACTACACCAAATAGTGGCACTGCCATCTGCATGTTCTTCAATTGTAAAATCAACTGGATCAAATGTTGTTGGCCTATGGTGTTGTGGCCAGTTAAATTCAATGCCTCCTGATATCCATGGACCGGTCAAACCAACTAATGCTGGTTTTACTACTTGATTATAATATACAAAATGGCGCTCTTTTATTTTATCATAAGCCATATGCACACGACCACCTAATTCTGGCAAAATCATTATTTTAATGAAATCATTTTCCAAAAAAACTGCTTGATATTCTTTATCTGTCTTTTCATTTGCTATTTTTTCAATAACTGGATAAGGATAAACCGAACCACTACTACCCTGATAAACTCTTTTTTCAATGAATACAGGATTTTTTTCTGGTTTGCCAACTTCATATGTAGGTAAGATTATTTTTTCTTTCCAAACATTTACTTTTTGCATATTTATATGATTAATTATATTAATGTTATTCTTCTTTTAGAAATTGTTGTTCTATCTCTTCAAGGCTTTTGCTTTTTGTTTCTGGCAATAGTTTAAGGATATACACAAACCCTAATGCACAAATAATTCCGTACAGCCAAAAAATTCCAGATTCACCAAAAAACTCATTAAGCATAGGGAATGTTTGAACTAATAACGCAGAGGCTACCCATAAAGCAAAAGTTGAAATTGACATGGCTACTCCCCGAATACGGTTAGGAAAAATTTCCGAAAGTATCACCCATGTAATTGGCGCCATGGTCATAGCATAAACAGCTATGGCCAGCATGACCAATAAGAGTAGTGGGAAGCCCGTGATGTTTACATAGTAAAAATATCCCAGCAATGCGTAAATTACAGTTAGTGCACCATATCCAATAAGTATTAGTTTTTTACGTCCTAATTTATCTACAGTTCCCATAGCAACTAGTGTAAATATCAAGTTGATTGAGCCTGTAATTACAATATTCACAAACAGGTCATTGATACTATATCCCGCAGATACAAATACTTCTTGAGCATAGTTAAAAATGATATTGATGCCACACCATTGCTGCAAAACTGCAAGAACAACACCTAAAGATATTATTCGTATTGCTTTTTTGTTAAGAAGTGCTTTCACTGGAGTCCCTGAAAAATCCTCCCCTATAAATGATTCTTTGATCTTCTTAATGGTGTTGTGTGCATATTTGATACCACCTATTTTAACAAGGGTCTTTTCAGCAGAATTATACTTATCTCTTTTTATAAGATACCTTGGACTTTCTGGTATAAGAAACATCAGTCCAAAAAACAAAATTGCTGGAACTAATTCAGCCCAAAACATATACCTCCAACCACTTTGTCCATTCCATGAATTTAAAATATCAATAGAAGTGTACTCACTGGGCACATCATTGGAGATTACCATATTTACAATTTGCGCCGCCAATATACCTATAACTACAGTTAACTGATTTAAAGAAACAAATAAGCCTCTAGTTTGCTGGGGAGCAATTTCAGCTATATAAAGCGGTGATATTGTTGAGGCAATTCCGATACCCACACCTCCAATAATACGCCATATAATAAACACCTTAAATGTTTCTGATAAACCTGTACCCAAGGCAGAAAGACTAAAAAGTATAGCGGCAATAATCAAAAGCAATCGTCTGCCATATGCATCGGCAAATTTTCCAGATAACATAGCTCCAAGTACACAACCGACAAGCGCGCTACTCATGGCCCATCCTTGTAAAGCTGGAGAATCAGCTATACCAAAATAAAGTTCATAAAATGGTTTAGCTCCTCCTATTACAACCCAATCATACCCAAAAAGCAGACCGCCAAGTGCAGCAACAAGACTTATACATAAAAGAAATGTATACTTGGTATTTTTCATTAAAATATATTTAGTTTAGTAGATTGTAAAACTAATACAATTTACACGTAGATATATGGATATTTTTTTTGTATTTATGGATTATCGTATGATTACATTTGTTGTTTTCAAATGACTATACCATAGACTTAATGACCATATTTTTTACGATATTGAAGGGGGGAGCTACTCATAATTTTTTTAAACAACCTTGAAAAATACAAGGGATCATTATACCCTAATGCAAAACTAATCTCTTTAACACTTTTAGTAGTAAAAATAAGGTATTGACAAGCCTTTTGTATTTTTAAATAGTTAAAATAATGGATTGGGGAATACCCTGTTTTCTGCTTAAACAAAGTAAACAAATGAGATGAAGAATAATTAAATTTAGCAGCTATGTCATCAATTTTTAATGCCATATTAAGATTTTCCTTCATATGGCCAATTATAGATTCAACTGTATTATTCTCTGAAAATTTTTTTCTATCCTCAACATAAAAATGTTTGTAAAGAAAGGTGTTTAATAATTGCCATAAGGACAAGTTTACATATTCTAAATTTACAGTACTATAACCATCTTCCATAACGCCAATAAGATTTTCAAAAAGATTTATTCGACGTTCTTTCAAGGCAATTTGAACAGGGCTATCTAAATATTCAGAAATAAACTTATTATAAAAATGTCCAGCCATATTTCCCGTAAAATGAACCCAGTAAATACTCCAAGGGTTATTATCCTTGGCGTAGTATTCGTGTGGTTCGCCCGGGGCTATAATATAGAAAGAATTCGACTTGATAATTTTATTCTTATTATCTACCCTTATCACACCTTCTCCCTCACAGCAATAAATTAAAATAAACTCCTTACTACCTTTTAATCTTTTTACAGAATGATGGTTAGCCCTAGGAAAAAAACCAATATCCGTAAAATACAATGTGTTAATAAGCGGGTTTTTCTGAACACCGTTAATAATTTTTTTAGGCAACACAATCATGCGCTGCCCTAAAAAGCCTTCTTCAACTAATGTGGTTTTTTCTTTCATAGCATTATTTGCTTTCATGTAATTTTGAGAAATCAAAATGAAAATGCAGAATATAATCCATAAATATAAAAATAAAATCCATTTTTTTATCAATAAATGATTCTAAATTTGGAATTAATTTACACCTCTTTCTTAATTTAAATAAAAATATTTTTTAATTATCTAAGTTAAAATCAACTTTAAGTTTAAAGAAAAACAATCAGTGAATCAAGTATTTAACAAAATAAAAAAAAACGTTTTTGGCTACAAAGACAATAAAAAAATTTATGTTTTTAGACTTATTAATTCCAATGGCAATTATGTTGAATTAACTAATTATGGAGCCGCAGTAAAATCCATAGTAGTGCCTGATAAATTCGGAAATAAAGAGAATGTGGCACTAGGATACCCGACATTCCTAGGGTATGAATCCGACCCATGCTATATTGGTAGTACTGTTGGTCCTTTTGCTAACAGAATTGCTAATGCTAAGTTTAAGATTGGACATAATACTTATTACTTGGATAAAAATGATGGGGCAAATAATAATCATAGTGGAAGTGCTGGCTTCAACACTAAGGTTTTTGATTTTTTGATTGATGATGATTCAATAATTTTCACATTAAAAAGCCCCCATTGTGAAGGTGGGTTCCCAGGTAATCTTGAAGCAAAAGTCATCTACAAATGGTCCGATGAAAACAAGCTAAATATTGAATATTTTGCAACAACAGATTTACTTACACCTGTAAATTTCACCAACCATACATATTTTAATCTCACAGCTGGAAAGGAACAAATTCATAATCATAAACTTGACATTGCTTCAAATACTGTGCTAGAATGCCATAGTGATGATATTCCAACTGGAGCAACCTCCTTTATCGGTAATTTAAAGTCTACAAATCTGGCAATTATTAAAATGATAATCAGGGGTGAGTACAATAAATACTTCATTTTTAATAGTGACAGAAAAAAAGAATCGCCAGCATGCACACTATACGATGACGTATCTGGAAGAACCTTAAACATTTACACTACCTACCCTGGACTTCAGTTATATACGGGACAATTTTTAAGAAGCAAACATAAGGGAACAAAAAACAGGACCTACAAACCTTTTGATGGTCTTTGCTTAGAATGCCAATATTATCCTGATAGCCCAAATCATTCACATTTTCCAAACACTTTACTAAAGCCAAGTGAAATTTATAACGAAACTATAACATATGCATTTGATGTGGAATCATAAAACCATTATGTAAATATTACATCACATGTTTAATAAATAGCTATGACTAAACATATTAACCATTAAAATTTTATTATTATGAAAACAAAACTACACTATTTAGCAATTTTAAACATCTTCTTTTCCCTGTCAACTTTGACGTATGGGCAAACTACCTACGTCAACGATTTTGAACCAGGTTCCGATTCTTTCATAACCAAATATGGAGCAACTTATGTAAATGTTACTAATCCTTCACCAACGGGAAACTCAACTGCCAATTGTGCAAGAATTGGGAGTACTTCAGGTAATTGGTATGAACTTATAGAATTTGTAGGTAATTTTACGGTGCCTGCCAATACTACTAAATACATCCATGTAAGAGTTCTATGCACTGTTGTTCCTGATTTCCGGGCCAATGTTGATGCTACCGCTGGAAATGACGGTACGGACTTTATAGATCCCATGACTGCATATACTGGGTCAGGTTTATGGGAAGACTTAGTGTTCCAAGTAGATGGTGGGTCTGGAGGAATAACTCCCCTTAAACTAATATTTTTAACAGATGTAGGAAATCAATTAGGTGATACAGATTCTATTTCTCTTTATCTTGACGAAATTATCGTTAGCGATAGTTCTTCTCCAATTTTGGGAGTTAATGATTTAGAAAAAAACAATACGTTCAGAGCATACCCTAATCCAACTAAAGATTTTTGGACTTTTGCCACCAAGAATAACAGCAGTATTTCTTCAATTCAAATTATTGACTTAATGGGTAAAACAGTACTTACAAAAAGTAATCCATCAAACAAAGCGAATGTAGATGCCTCCAACTTAACTAAAGGCATTTATTTTGCTAAAATAACCTCAACAGACAACATAGTTCAAACCGTAAAACTCATAAAAAACTAAACACTAAAGATTAATAGCGGTAAAAAATTTGGTTGGCTTAAAGTAGCCCGCCAAATTTTTTAGCTTTATAATTATCCATTAAAGCACAAATATCATCACTCAAACAACCGTAACACCCTAATCAAAAAACACCTCATGTTTAGCACAAGATCTCTTTTCATTAATTTTCTGTTTTTTATTTCTTTAAATACAATTAGAGCACAACAAACCACCATTCAGAGCATCAACACAGGTTGGAGTTTTTTTAAGGGAGACATCAATAATTCAACAGATCTAGACTGGCAAGCAATCAACATTCCCCATAGCTGGAACACAGACGACACCTTAGACGAGACACCAGGGTACTACAGAGGGATTGGTTGGTACAAAAAAAACATTTACATTTCACAAAACTGGAAAGATAAAGATATTTTTATTTTTTTTGAGGGTGCAAACCAAGAGACAGAAGTTTATGTAAACGGAACCTTGGTAGGCCATCATATTGGTGGTTACACTGCATTTAATTTTAACATCACAGCATATCTACAACCAACCAACAATGAGATTCTAGTTAAGGTAGATAACGCACATAATGAAGATATTCCCCCACTAAGTGGAGATTTTTCATATTATGGTGGCATCTATAGAGACGTTTATCTTAAAGCGGTAAATCGTACCCATTTTAAAATAGATAAGTACACTTCTCCTGGTGTTTTTATAACAACTCCAACGGTAACAGATGAAAAAGCTTCTGTCCTTGTTAAGGGAAGTATTTCGGGACCAACCAAAAATATAGTATTACAAATAGAAATCTTAGATACCGAAGGGTTATTAATAGATGAAAAACAAAGCCAAATAAACAAAAATAGTGCCTTCGAAGTTGGTTTCAAAAATATAGAATCTCCAAAATTATGGTCCCCAGACTCACCATACCTCTACAAAGTAGTAGCTACGCTAATAGATAAAACCAATAAAACAACCTTAGATAAAATTGTGCAACCTTTAGGGTTTCGTTGGTTCAACTTTGACGCTGTTACTGGTTTCTCTTTAAATGGCAAACCTTTAAAACTCATAGGAGCCAGCAGACATCAGGATTATAAAAATATGGGGAATGCCTTAGTTGATGCATTGCACAAAAATGATGTAGAACTATTAAAAGATATGGGAGGTAATTTTATTAGAGTTGCACATTACCCTCAGGACCCAACTATTTTAGAAACTTGTGACCGACTTGGTATATTGGCCGCTGTAGAAACCCCAGGTAATAATCGTGTTACTGAAACCAATGCATTTACACATAACTCTTTGGAAATGCAAAAGGAAATGATTAGACAAGGTTATAATCACCCAAGTGTTATGATGTGGGGCTATATGAATGAAGTATTGATTCACCCTAGATATGATAATGACACCTTAGAACGAGAAAAATATTATACTTTTCTTAGAGAACTTGCACAAAAAATTGAAACCCTTACCCGGCAAGAGGATCCAAACCGTTATACAATAATAGCATTTCATGGAGATTACGAACGCTATAAAAAAGTAGGTTTAATTAATATACCCAAAATTGCTGGATGGAATTTATATCATGGTTGGTATGTAGGTGAGTTTTCTGGTTTTGGAGCCTTCATGGACAGATTCCATGAGGACTACCCCAATACACCCACATTAATAACTGAATATGGTGCTGGGTCTGACCAGAGTCTGCATGATTTCACTCCTAACCGTTTCGATTTTACCGAAGAGTATAATGTGGCTTATCATACTGCTTATTTAAGAGCCATTCTGGATAGATCTTATATATCTGGGGGGATCATTTGGAACTTAGTGGAATTCAACAACGAGTATAGGGAAGATGTTGTTCCCCATATTAATAGCAAAGGTATTTTAACAACTGACAGAAAACCCAAAGACACCTATTGGTTCTATAAAGCGAATTTAATCACAAAGCCTTTTGTTAAAATAGGAGCTGAAAATTGGACAAAAAGATCTCAACAAGCTAATAGTGGCAGTGAATTAATAGCAACTCAACCTGTTATCGTTTTTAGTAACTCTGAAGCTGTTCAACTGTTTTTAAATGGAAAAAAGATTGGTACTGAAACGCCTAATCTCGGTATGGCTACCTTTCAGGTCCCTTTCAAAAATGGCCAAAATATACTGAGAGCTAAAGGAGAAGATACTGAAGATTTTTTAATAATAGAATTCCAAGTTATACCTAACAATCTAAAATCCAAAGAAAATGCATTCGCCTCTCTTAATGTCAGTCTAGGTGACCAACGTATGTATTTTGATGCTCAAACTAAAACAGCCTGGGTTCCAGAAAAAGAATACACTACTGGCAACTGGGGCTATGTAGGTGGCAAAGTTTTTAGAACAAACCCTTCTGATGACCGTTACGGCTCTTTTAATAATATTTTCGGAACAGAAAGCAATTCCCTTTATGAAACACAACGAACTGGAATAACAGCCTTTAAAGCTGATGTACCAAATGGCGTCTATGATATTACTATACATTTGGCCGAATTACTATCCAGTGATCAATTAAAAAACTTGATTTATAATTTAGAAGATGGTACGGATAAAAGCAAATCAACATTAGCAGTAAGGGATTTTGATATTTTGATAAATGACCAAATTATTTTGAAAAACATTTCAAACAATAACTACTTAAAACCTTTTAAAGCCTATCGTTTAAAAACACGAACTTTTGTTCAAGACAATCAAGGGATAACCATAAATTTCAATTCCTTTAAAGGTGAAAGCATTTTGAATGCCATTCAAATTGAAAAGGTTTTTTAAACCAACCATTGAGCGTATTATAGACGTTAAATACATTTACCTAATCAATAACAAATAATGCATTATTACTAGACTGCAGAACCGTCTAGTCCTAAAATATAGCTACAGATTTTTATATATTAATAATAAAATTTTAATAACTAATTTTTTAAATTTCTATTTCTACTTTTTCGCCACTTTTAACCCTTTTAACAATTCGGTCAACACTTTTTAAAAAACTAATTTGTTATACCATTTGTTGACTTTTTCAACCGTATTTTTTGCTTTCTTATAAAATTGTTAAAAATTCAAAGAGGGTGTCTAAAAAGTCTTTATAATTTGATTTGTCAGGTTGAGCCTGTCGAAACCGATATTGATTATCAGTAAGTTAAAAATATTTCGACAAGCTCAATATGACATCGAACTTACTTTTTAGACACCCTCTTTTATATAGACTGATATACTATTTTGTCAAGGACGGCAAGAAGCCTATTCGTTTATCCAATATTCTATATATCAATTAAATACCACAATTAAAAAGATGGGAAAAGACTGGTTTTAGCAATTTTATCTGATGAAAAATCAACAGAAAGCTCTTGTCCATAATTGCCTTGAAAATATTCTACACGTATTGGTAAAAGTCCTTTCTTTAAGGTTATTTCAGCACTTTTTTCTTCAAAAGCATGCAATCCATCATTATTAATAAGTAATTGGTTGTTGATATAAAACTTACTTCCATCATCAGAAGCTATATAAAAAGTGTACTTCCCATCCGAAGGAATATTTATGAATCCATTATAAACCAAACCATAATTATTGGAATCATGTTTGATTTTTTTCAAATCAAAATCAGGAACATATCCTTTATCTATTGGGGTAAGATGATTAAAATCAGGCATTTTATTCCAAGCTCCTTTGTACAAACTATAGCTTAATCCTGTCTTTTTATTGAAAAATATTTTTGAAGTAACCGAGCTGCAAGAACCGTTATCCAAAGGGCAAGCAATAGCTTTTACACGCGCAGGAACGCGCACATCAAAAGGTTTTTTGTAAAGCTTAGAGTTACGTGTAGGCACAGAACCATCTGTTGTGTAATATATTTTATCCGTGCCTTTTTGAACAAACTCGACCTTTACTTTGGTATCAGACACCAATTCACTTTCGTTGTTTTTGAATTCAGGTCTTTCAGCAATACTTCCATAAGCTTTAAGTAGCTCGTAATAAGGTTTATAAACTTTATTTGTTTCGCTAATAGATTGAATGGTTAAAAGCACATTGTTCCAACGGTCTCCAAATCCATCAATTTCTTTTTTGATATCTGAAAGGTTGTATTCTAGATTTTGACCAAATTGAGAAAGCGACATGATTTCGAAAGGACTGTATAATCCATCATTCCAATAATTCATTAAACGAAATGCTTCGAATTTTTTCATGTACTTAATTTGTCCTTTTTTACCTGAAAGAAGCTGTTGATCATAATCTGGAAATTGTAACTCTACCGAAACTTTTTTATTAGTTGGGAATTCTGGAACATAAACACGTGTTTCTAAATCATCTCCAACGTAAGACCAATGACCTACTTTGGCATCGGCACTATATGGCATGTTTTCGCCATTCACTGTTACCGTTTTTGGAGGAAAAGAACCGGGGAAACGGAGTTCATATCCTCTCGATGTCAACATTCCTGGAAATGAACCTTCCACAGGTGCAATAACAATGTTCATTGTATTCTTTTCATGTTCTGAAGTTACCGGTGTATAGGTGAAATTTCCCTTTTTAAAATTATTATTATTACCCTCATCTTCATAGAGTTTCAAGGCACCTTTTTTTCCAGGGTAAAAAGAAAGAATAAGAGGATTAAGGGGTTTTTCGTCTGTCCTTTCCACTTTTGTCTGCATTGGAATAATGGCGCCTTCTTTTACAAAAACGGGAATGTCACTTAAAGTAAATGGCATTGCCACTTTTTTACCACCTTCAATGATGCTTCCTGTACTGTATTCATACCATTTCCCTTCTGGAAGCCAGGTTTCTTGTTGTACAGCTACGTTGTTCCCTTCCAAAGGTTTAGTAATTGGATTCACAATCATATCACGGCCAAACATATATTGGTTAGCTATAGAATAGGCATTTTCGTCCTTTGGATAATCGTAATACATTGGGTGTACCGTAGAAACACCAGTTTCATAAGTGTTATGCGCTTCATTATACAAATAAGGCACTAAAGAATATCTTAGTAAATAAGCATCTCGCATAATAAGGAAATTATCGAGTGGATATGCCCATATTCTTCTTTCGTGCTGTGGTGCTGCGGTAGCATGGGTTCTAAATATTGGGCTAAAAATACCCCATTGAATCCATCTTGTATATAGTTCTGCAGTACCTGCATCTCCTTGATGTCCGCCAATATCATGACTCCAATAACCAAACCCTACATTGGCAGCTGTTGAGGTAAAATAAGGTTGATAATTTAAAGATTCCCAAGTTACATGTGTATCTCCAGAAAACCCAATTTGATACCTGTGATTTCCTAATCCGCCCCAGCGATGGAATATAAGCGGACGTACTTTGTTCTGACGTTCCATATCACTATAATGCACATAATTTAAATAAAAGGTTGGGTTAACTCCAGGAATATCTGTACTTCCCCATTGTTGCCAGTCTAACCACCAAAAGTCAACACCAGCTTTTTCAATAGGATGTAACACCAGATTCATATAATTAGTGGCAAACTTTTTATCTGTAATATCAAAAGGGACATATTTTTTTGTAGCTGGATCAATCCCCATGGCTTTTGCCATTTCAGGATATACTTCTTCATAAGGTTGTATTCCAGAAGCTGGATGTAGATTAAGACACGTTTTAAGGTGCTGGTCGTCCGTCCATTTTAAAAACTTTTCTGGAGAAGGAAACAAATTTTTATTCCATGTAAAACCTGTCCACCCTGAATCTTCACCAGCTTGATCTTTTTGTCGCTGTCCATCTTTGAAAAATTCAGGTAATGATTTTACGTGCCAGTCCATATCAATTACAAATACATCAAGAGGAACATCGTGCATTTTGAACTCTCCAACAAGGTCACGAAATTCGGTATCGGAATATTCTCTATATCTTGACCACCAAGAACCAAAAGCAAATCTAGGAGGCATTGCTATTTTACCAGCAATATCCGTGTAGTCTTTTAAGGCCATTTTATAATCTGAATCATAAGCAAATAAGTATAAATCTTGAGATTTATTCTCAGGGCGTGCTTTTACCCAAGCCCAATCTGAGTTATCAAAAATCGGACGTTCGCTATCATCTATTAAGTACCATCCATCACGTGAAATTATACCTTTTTCAAGCTCTTTAGACTCCCCATCGACTCCATCTAAAGTACGTGTTGTACCCATAAGATTGCCATTGTTGGGCATCCCTGGTTTCCATATAGTCGTTTTACCATTAACGGTAAACTCAACACTCAAATTTTTGTCGTTAAACTTACCCGAACCTATTTTATAGTTTAGTTTTACTAAATCGGTAACAATTTGTAATACACCATTAGTTTCTTTTTTAGTAAACGTTGGTACTGTAACGTTTCTATTAACAAAAGTTAATGAAGCATTGTCTACAAACTTGCCGTCTGCGCTCCATTCCATACGGATGACACGTGGAGAGAGCACTGTAAATCTCGTATTCTCAGACAATACCACTGCCAATGGATTTGCTTTAGGGTTATATTCTTGGGCAAATAGAGTTGCCGAAGCAAGTAAAAAAAATGTAATTAAAAATTGTTTTGTTTTCATATTGTGCTTTAATAGTTAATCTTTAAATCTATTCATCAAAAGGAATGCCTTTTTACATTTCAAAGATTTTGTTTGAAGTATTTCTTTTTTTGGTTTATTTCTTTATGAATTTTTGAATTTTTTCAACTCCATTTATTTGAATTTTCAGAAAATAAATGCCCTGGGATAAATTCCCCACATACAAATCGTCTCCATGTTTTTTAGGGGTATTCATTAATCTACCTTGAATATTGTAAATTTGAATATCTGCAGCTGACAAATTAATATCTGAAATAATATGCAAGAGTTGATCGACAGGATTTAATATTATGGTTTTATGTTTCGGTTCTTGATCATGAACACCTAAAGCACTTTGATAAAATTGTGACATTGGTATGACTTCTCTTCCTTGCATAAAATTTGACCATTCCAGCTTGCAATTAGCTGCACTACCGTTTTCATAATATTCTAATTTTAGATTGTATTTTTGACCAGCTGTAAGATAAATTTCACCTGTATATTGGCCTACATCCTCAGTCCATTTATCAATAATCAACTCATCATTTACCCATAATCTTCTACCGTTATTACTGGTCACATAAAACGTATACACGCCACTATACTTTGGTTGTACTAGACCAGACCAACGTACTGAAAATTGATCTTGATAAACACTCCCGTCTGGAGAATTAAATGCCCAGTCAAAATCAATAGTAGTATCTGTTCTGCTAAACACAAGTGTTTCAAAATTCATTCCGTTGAAATAATTTCCCAATAAACCAGTTCCACTGCCAATTGTGGGATTTAAATCTGGCATTAAATCAAGTTTCCAACGTTGTGCATCATTATTATAATCTTCCCACTGTTGTACATTTGTACCTGGTTGTGAGAGATTATTATCAACATCAAGACATTTAGTTGTGCCTTTATGTGTTAGTTTAAAATAACCGTCTGGCATCAACTCAAGTTTCCAGCGTTGCGCATCATTATTAGTATCATCCCATTGTTGTACATTGGCCCCACTATCACTGCTATTATCTTGAACATCTAAAACTTGGTTGGTTCCCTTATGGTTCAACTTATAAAAACCGTCACTTTCAAGTGTAATATACCAACGCTGAGCATTAACATTTCCATTATCTGTCCATTGATGTATATTGGTTCCTGGTGTCGTTCTATCTCGATCTACGCTTAAAACCTGATTGGTGCCTTTATGGGTCAACTTGTATAATCCACCAGAAACAATCGGAATTTCAATTAATTTTAATTCCCATCGTTGCCCATCATCACCATTATCTGTAAATTGGTTTACATTGGTTAAAGGAGTACTACTATTTTGATCTACATTTAAACATTGGTTGGTTCCTTTATGCGTCAATTTAAAATATCCATCTGTCATAGATTCTAATTTCCAACGTTGTTCATCATTCCCATTGTCTGTACTTTGTTGTACATTAATCTCTGGTAAATTATTATTATCAGCTACTTCTAAACATTGATCTGTGCTTTTATGCGTTAATTTATAAAAACCATCTGATTCAAGAGTGATTATCCAGCGCTGTGCATCGGTATCGTTTTCTGTATTTTGGCGAACATTAGCGCCAGACTGAGTGCTATTACCTGCGACCTCCAAATATTGATTAGTGTCTTTGTGCCTTAATTTATAAACACCTCCTGAAACAATCGGACTTACAGGTAAAGATAAACATGAATTATCGGGCACTCTTGGTTGTACCCCATAATTAGTCATATTTACAGGATCAATAAGTCCTGATGCGTTGAAATACATATGATCGATAGCAATTTGTCTTTCTCCACTTGATTCATTTTCATAACGATGATATACAATATAGTACTCATCACAATCGCCCATTTTTATAACAGAGTGATGACCTGGCCCTTTGTCTTCTACATTAGAACTAAGTATAACACCTTGGTAGGTCCAAGGTCCCATTGGAGAATTAGATGTTGAATAACGAACATTATAAGTTTCATTCCCCCAATAACCATTGGAATACATCATATAATAAACACCATTTCTTTTTACCATAAACGGAGCTTCTGTGTAATCTTGCGGAGTTATATCTGTTGGACCTGTAGCCAAAGTAACCATATCGGCATTTAATTTTCGTACTACCATCCTACTTTTCCCTGATCCCCCATAATAAATATAAGCTTCGCCATCATCGTCAATAAAAACATTAGCATCAATAATATCATCCGTATATGGATCTACTCCTATAAGTGGTTCGCCTATATCTTCAAAAGGACCAGTAGGTGTATCACCCACAGCCACACCTATTTTGGTTTCTGCAGTATAATAGAAATAGTATTTATTATTTCGAAAAACTACAGCTGGTGCCCAGCCGTTATATTGTGCCCAAGGACTATCGGGAAAAAGATCAAAAATAAGTCCTTCATCCTGCCAGTTTGTCAAATCATTAGAGGAATAAGCATGAAACTGAGTCCCATAAATAGCTGTAGTATAAATGTAATATTTATTATTAAAGTAATGAATTTCCGGGTCTGCTCCTGTAAATAAAGGATTCCCTGTTAATTGGGCTTGCATGGAGTTTCCAAATCCAATAAGCAAACATAGTAATAAGATGTATTTTGTTTTGTTTTTCATAGTAGATCTTTTAAGTAGTTAACATGCTTTTATTTATCAATGCTAAATCGTTTGCCAGTTAAGATGGCATCTTGTTGTACGTCTTCCAGTATATCTATAAAAGCATCTAATTCGTTTTGTTTTTAATTTCCTAAAACATTCAGATTTGAAAGCTGAATTTTATCAATATCAGGCAACCAGCCTGTTGCATTCGAAACACGTATTGTATTATAACCTTCATTTAAAGCGACATTCAATGTCACATCCTTTAGTGCACTAAATGAGCCCGAGTTTAAATTTGTAAGCACTGTATCTACACCGTTTACAATAATTGTAGCGTCCCTGTCTTGACCACTTAAATATGACATCGTAAGCATATAGTTGCCTGCTACCGGTGTAAAAACATCTCGAAACTCAATATAGTTGTCTAGACCATTACCTAACCAACCTGCTTTTGCCCGCCCAGAACAAGTGCCGTCATTAATAGCACGGCCTTGATCGGGAATGAGTTCTTCTGCCTGATTTGGGTATGTACTGGATTGATATACATTAAAATTATTAATCCAGGCATACTCTGCTTCAAAAACGTCTTGTAACTTAGCGCCACTTCCTACAACTTTTAATACCACGACACCATGTGAAGGAACAGTAGTCGTATACATAGTGTCTTGACTACCCAGATTGGTGTGCGCCCATAGGTCACGAACGGTAGCTGGACCAACCAAATTGAGATCTGACCACTTGACAGATATAGAGGCCGCCTTATCGCTTCTATTAAAAAGAAGAACAGCTCGCTCTTTACTTTGTTTTCCATTAATATTTTTTGCCCATACCTGCAAACCTGCACCATCATCAGAAACACGATGTGCCTGACCGCCTGTAACATCTTGATTTATGGCAATCAACTCTAAATTTGTTAATATTTCTTTGGTCGATGCGGTCATTGTTGTTAAGTTATTACCTAAAAGCAGTGGAGAAGACATAATACACCACAAGCTAAAATGACTTTTATCTTCTTCGGCTGTCAATCCTCTTCCTACTTGTAGCATATCCATATCATTATAATGGCCTGGACTGGAGTAAGCAGCCAGAAATGCATTTTTATCAAAATTATGAACAACGCTATTCCAATTTGCTCCAATGTCATCTGAAACCCTCCAAGAGTCTGCTACAGATGTAACCCAAGCTCCTGGAAATCTCCATCTGCAAACATTAAAGTTAATGTCTGTTCTACCTGTATTGTCAATAGCCTGTTTAATTGCAGTGTAGCGCGTTTTCTCATCCAGCTTTAGTGCTTTCCCTCCACAATAATCCACTTTCAGGAAATCATATCCCCATGTTTTGAATATTAAATCAACATCTTGTTGGTCGTGATTATACAAACCAACACCAACGCCTCCTGTCTGCCCATCATACATAGAGCCACAGGTATCTGAGCCTGCTTCTGAATAAAATCCAGCTTTTAGCCCTTTGCTATGTATATAGTCTGCTAAAAATTTCATCCCACTTGGAAATTTAACAGCGTCTATTCGTAAGGAACCATCTGCATTACGACCATCAAAAAAACCATCGTCAATGTTTATGTATTTGTACCCAGCATCAATCAATCCAGATGATACCATAGCATCGGCTTGTCCTTTAATTATAGATTCATTAATGTTCGCTCGAAATTCATTCCAACTTGCCCATCCCATGATTGGTGGCTTTATAGTTTGAGCTGAAACTATTAAAACATTTAATCCAAAGAATAATGGTATAATTAATCTATGCGTCCCAAGTAGTCTTGCTTTTGTATTAATAAAAATTAGTTTCATAATTAAATCGTTTAAGTATAGAGAGTATTGAAAAATTCGCATTGTTTATCAAGTGTTACTTATTCCTTTATAAATTTTTTTACAATTTGTTTTCCTTTTATGTTTGCGATGATAAAATAAACACCTGTATTTAATTTAGAAACATCAACACTATTATTGTTACTTACTTCTTGTTCTAAAACCAAGCTTCCTGTTGGAGAAAAAATACTAACTTTAGTTACTTCAATTTCTGTAGAAAAAAAAAGAGTGTTCCCTACTGGATTTGGGTAGAGAAAAAAAATTTCTTTTGTTGAACTAGTTAACCCCAAGTTTTTAGTGATGTTTTGAAAAACTATTTTGTTCGTTTCAAGGTTAACCGTTACTTTGTATATTCCTGTTTCTTCAGCTTTCACTTTCCATTTATTATCGGGAGCAGTACATCCATCTGCTTTTACAAATTCAGTATCCGATAGTGATTGGTCGGCTACCGATGCAGTCAACCATACATCGTCACAGAAGCCACCTGAACCAGAATGGAATTTGAATTTACCTTCAGTAGTACCATTAGTGGCAGATAATATGCCTATCCAGGTAAAGAGGTTTAAGTTATCAAAAGATTGTTCCATCAATAATCCTTTGGTGTCCCAACCGATAGATGTGGCATCGCCTACAATAGCCAAGGACTCTAATATTACTTTTTGGATATTTATTTGCTTTGTTACAACATCAACTGTTATCTTATAAGTACCTGTTTCGCCAGGTTGTACTTTCCATTTATTATCTGCAATAGTACATCCGTTTTCTATTGTAAGAGTCTTGTCAGATATTGATTGGTCTGGAACAGTTGCATATAACCAAATGTCGTCGCAGAGACCATTGTTGCCTGAATGAAATTTAAAACTTCCATTCTCGGTCAATACCCCTGTCCATGTGAAAACACTATTGTTGTCATCCGATTGTTGCATCAAAAGTCCTTTTGGATCCCAGCCAATGGTTGTCGCATCTCCAACTATTGCCAAAGTGGTGATTATTTTTTCTATTTTGATTTTTTTAGCATCAACATCTACAATGATTTTATAGGTGCCTTTTTCGTCTGATTGAACTTTCCATTTATTATCAGGATCGGTGCAAGTATCTGTCACAAATGATATTTCAGATAAAGCTTGATCAGCTACAGTAGAATGCAACCACATTCCGTCGCACCAACCGCTACCACCACCCGCATGAATTTTAAATTTTCCTTCGGTAGTACCGTCACTTGGTGTTAATGTTCCTGTCCATGTATAAATGTTGGCTTGATCTGCAGATTGTTGCATGGGCAACCCTTTTGCATCCCAACCAATAGTTGTAGCATCTCCCACTATGGCCAAAGCACTAGGGAGTTTCTCTATGTTTATGGAATTCGTTTCAAGATTGATAATTATTTTGTAGGTTCCTGTTTCTCCTGTCGGTACTTTCCATTTGTTATCAGGAACTGAACATCCATTTGCTTTTACAAAGCTAGTACCCGACAAAAACTGGTCTGCAGTAGTTGCATATAACCATACATCATCACAGAAGCCACCTGAACCAGAATGAAATTTGAATTTTCCTTCAGTGCTCCCGTTGCTAGTAGCTAGTGTTCCCATCCATGTGAAAACATTCAAATTATCGATGGATTGTTGCATCTGTAATCCTTTTGAATCCCATCCTATTTCGGTTGCATCTCCAACTATTACTAATGAATTAAGTACTGGTGTTTTTTGAATTGTATATTTTAATGTTACTTGATCAAATGTTATACTATAGTTGTCGGTTGTAGGCACTTTAAAAGAAATAGTAGCATGACCATCAGTAGTCTCTATGGCAGTTCCCGTTAATCCTGCTGCATCTCCCCATTCCAATCCCGGTAGATCTTTGCTTTGTATAAACTTGAATGTATAGGTTTGACCTCCAGTCAAATTTAACGAATCAAGCTTCCATTTCTTTACCCCAACATTTATCATTGGAGCTGCATCTGCATTAAAACTTCCTTTAATAAACATTGAGTTTACCATACTCAAATCAATGTTTGGTTTATTATCTTTTATAATTGGTATATAACGAACCATACTTGTTGACCAAGCTGAAAATACAATGCCGTTATCAGTAACATATCCAATTCTACTTGTACGATTCATGTTTTTGCTCCCTCCAATTTGGTTGATAACTACTTTTAATGAATCTGCATTGTGTTTCGTCACATAGATTCCATGCGTCGCGTAATCATTAGTTTTGTAACCAAATCCATCGCCGTCATCATGATACAATTCACCTGCTGCTGTTCCGTCTTCTAGTGGGTTTATCAGATAAGTGATTTTATCACTTTTATAATCGACCGTGCTTTGAATTACTTCTCCAACAGGAATAACGGCCCCTGGTCTTACAAACAGTAGTGATTGATACCTATCGTCTTCTGTACTTTCAAGTGTTATTTTGTTCCAATTACCTTTTGGCAAATTAGGATTTTTAGCCCATCTTGGAACGACCAACAAATCTTTTCCAAGCATAAAAGCTTGTTGTTCATTTCTTAAATTCAAGTCTGTATTGTCAGCAAAGAAAACAGGTCGCATCAAAGGCATCCCTGTTTCTGAGGCTTCTCGCAATAGGGTATACATATAAGGCAAAAGGCGATAACGACGATTGATTGCTGTGCGGGAAACATTTTCAATTTGAGTTCCAAAAGCCCAAGGTTCTTGAGGTAATGATCCTGAAATGGTATGATTTCTTGAAAAAGGATAATAAGCACCAATAGCCATCCAATGCCCTAACAGGTCTGCTGTGCAATTACCCGTAAAACCACCTATGTCCGGCCCAGAAATAGGCTGACCAGAAAGTCCTAATGTAATAGACATTGGAATAGACAGCTTTAAATGTTCCCAAGTAGATGAGTTGTCTCCTGTCCAAGTTGCGGCATATTGTTGCCCCCCAAGGAAATTAGATCGGGATAAAACAAACGGACGTTTAGAAGGGTTAGCTGCCAATATACCTTCTCGGCTCGCTTTTACCATTAAATAACCATATACATTGTGATAACGCAAATGGGGACCTGCTGGTAAATCTCCTCCTCCAGAATGAAGAGCATTTTCTGGTAGAGTCTTATTTGGTGTATTAAACACTGACGGTTCGTTCATATCATTCCAAACTCCGTCCATACCTGTTGCCATAAAATTTTTGTACAATCCACTCCACCATGTTCTTGTTTGTGGTCGAGTAAAGTCAGGAAATGAAACAACAGGAGGCCAAACTTGACCATTGAATTCTGATCCATCTGCATTTTTTATCCAATGATTTCCATCTGTTCCCTGATCGTACACAAAATAACCAGGTTCCGTTTTTACGCCTGGATCGATCATGTAAACTGCTTTGAAGTTTTTACTGTGCAAATAGTCATTCAGTCCTTTTGGATCACTAAATTCAACAGGATTAAAAGTAAATACTTTGTATTTGTCCATATAGTCAATATCCATCCAAATGACATCACATGGGATTTTTCTATTTCTAAATTCATCTGCTATACTCTTTACCTTGGTGTCTGGTGTATATGAAAATCGACTCTGCTGAAATCCGAGTGTCCACAATGCAGGTAGTTCTATTTTCCCTGTTAAATCAGTTAAAACTTTCAGTAATTCTTGCGGACTATCTCTTTCAATCACAATGACTCTAAATCCAGGCCCATCAGAAGTGATTGTTATTGGATTTATTATTTCGAAAGATTGTTTCCAAGTATTATCAGCGATAATCCCGAAAGCAGTACCATTAGGACGAACACCCATAATCCATGGATGCGATTGATAAAGTCGTTTGCCATTATCAACCCCAAATGCTGGATTGTCTGTATTCCATAATGTTACCTCGGTGCCATTACGCCTTAAAGCACCTGAAACTTCTCCATTACCATAAAAATCAATACTTCCTGTATAGGGAATCCTTACTACATTTTTTCCATTTTCAATACTAAACTCAGGCTTTACAGACCATGTTGAAGGAACTGTTCCTACTGTATTTAAATCATTTTTGAAAATAAAAGAAGGTGAATTTTCTGCGAAATCAAAATTGCTAGGATAAAAAGCTACTATATTATCACCAACCAAATTGGAAGTTTGTCCCAAAGATATGAACGCATTTAGTGTTAGTATTGAAGCTAATAGAAAAAGTTTAAAACCTTTTTTCATAATTAAAAATTTATTTCTTTACGATTTTATTTACTATTTGTTTTCCTTCTTTATTTGCAATAATGATATAGATACCCGTTTTTAAATTGGAAACATCAAGACTGTTTTTGGGGTCTACTTTTTGATTCATTAGCAAACTTCCTGTTAGAGAAAAAACACTAATATTTGCTCCTTCCATTTCTGTGCTAAAGTAAAGTGTGTTTTCTACCGGATTTGGAATTATCTTTTTAGAAGATGCTATTCCATCATTTTGATTTTTAGTACTCAACGCCTCTAAGGTTATTAATTTCCATTGTCCACTACCTTGGCTATTCACATCTTCCCATTGCTGTACATTTGCACCATTGGTAGTACTAAAACCAGAAACCTCAACTAATTTCCCGCTTACTCTAGGTATAATTTTGTAATATCCATCACCTGTTGATACCAGTACAAACTGTTGGTTTGGAGCTCCACTGTAATCAGATTGACTTACATTAACGCCATTATCTGAGTTATAGTCCTCAATGGTTATTGCCTTATTGCTGTGTTTTGCAATAATTTTATACAAACCATCCCCTAGATGGGTAAAAATAAATTTTTGATTATCGCCTGCGCCAATCATGTCTTGTACTATATTGCCTCCATCAGATTGACTAGAACCTAAGACAGCCATATTTAAATTACTATGTTTATTTTGTAAATTATAGACTACGCTTCCCAAAGTAGTGTCACCATTGGCACGAACACGTAAGGAACTTGTTTTGTTATTCCAATCGATAAGCCCATCATTATCTGAAGTGAAATCTTTTGAGTTTCCTGTAAAATTATCGCCATCATATAGTGTCACTTTAAATCCTTTTGAGATTTTTAAAGAGCTAATATCATTATCTAACACCCCTTTTTCTTGCAATTGCGATAGTATATAATCACCAAGATCCAAAGCAACATTATATCCAGTATAATTTTCTTCTTGAAAAACATTCATCACAGTCGTATCTACAGGAATAGGCCCTTCAATCGGATCATTGTTATCTACAATTTTTATAGAAGAAATTCGATCATTCCAATCATCAAGCCAAGCCGAATTTGCTGTAAATATTTTAGAAGCTCCTGTAAAATTATCATTTTCGTAAACGGTAACTTCATAGCCTTGAGGAATAGTCAATGAAGTGATAAAGTTATCAGGAGTTCCTCTCGACAAAAGCTGTGCTGATGTATAGTCACCAGCAGATAGTTGTGAATAAAATCCAGCATAATTAATATCTTGATAAATATGCACCTTGTTTAAACTAGCAACCGATTCAAATAAATGAAGGCTCGCTGTTTGAGTCGACAAATCTATCGATCCCGTTGGTAATTTTTTCCAATCAGAGTTGGTCAAAAAATTTGACTTATTTACGGCATGGCTCCATACATAATCGGCTGTATAATTAATTGTTTGTAAGTAATGTTCTTTTTTGGCTTGAGGTAAATTGGCAATACGAACAAACTCAATAAACCATTTTGCAAAAATCCCCTTAAATAAACCACCATCCCCTTGTCCTGTTTCATTTAAGTAAAAAGCTCCGCCACCGTTCCTTTTAAAGTTCATCATAAAATCACTGGCCTTGATACCATCATCGATATAAGACTGTTCTCCTGTAACAAGGTTGAGTTCCAAACATGCGGCGATAAACATACCTGAGTTATAAGAGAATAGCCAATCAGGATCAAAATTAGTTGGACTGTCCCAAATACCCCCATCTGAATTAAATACATTTGTCTTCATCCAGGCATAGATATCTTTTGCCATTTGCAAGTTGGCATTATCTCCTTCCAATTGATATAATTTAACAGCAATAACAATAGCGGGACTGTTGGCTATAGAGTTTTTACAAGGCGTAGTACAACCTTTTCTCCATGACATGGCACCATCTGTATACCCTGTTTTAATTTCAGTCCACATTTGATGTACCGCATCTAGAAACTCTGAATCTTTGGTAGCATTATAGCAATTGAAACTTGCTAAACACAGCCACTCCAAGTCATCATAATAATCGTTGTGATACGTCCCTACACCATAGTTGTTGTAGTTTCGAATTCCAGCTATAATATTTTTCATTCGATCTACATAGATAGTATTACGAGTCCTTTGATACGCATCTGCCAATGTTTCAAGAGTATGTGCCTGTGTCCAATAACCATAACCGTACGGGTTATTGTCCGAAGCGCTATTATGTTTATAATAACTTCCATCAGAAGACATAAAGATAGTATTAGTACCATCCTGTATATTTTCTGCTCTTTGATCTGCTGTTTGTGCAGATGCAAATAAAATATTTAGTACAAAGAATAATATCATAATTAATTTATTCGTCGTACGTAATTTTGGTCTTACTTTAATTAAAATTAGTTCCATAAATTAAATCGTTTAGATAAAGGAACCTTTGAAAGATTCTCATTGTTTATTCTTTTATAACTTTTATTGTGAAATTTTCATGGTTTTTGTTTGCTATAACAAAATAAATCCCTGTGCTTAATTTCGACATATCAACACTATTGTTGCTATCTACTTTTTGTTCTAAAACCAATATTCCTGTTGGAGAGAAAACACGAACATTAGCCCCAGATATATCAGTATTAAAGAAAAAGGATTTGATTACAGGATTAGGAAATAACTTTACTTTTTGCTTATTAATTTCATCCTGTAAAGAAAGGGATTCATCTAAAGAAATTATTTTATCTTCTAAAACAGAGGACTCATCTAGATGAATATAAATTATCTCATTATCAACCCACCAACCTTCTCCTGAATTGGGTTCAATGTTATTCAAAACGTTATTGTTTAAAAAAATCTTAGTAGGGGTTGTTGCATTATACAATACAATATCATAACTACGATTTTGAACCGATCCAACATAATTGCCTTGTTGGGCTCCTATTGTAAGTTTCTTTTGTGAATTATTATAATTAATATTTGTCAGAGCAAACTGATTGACTTTGTAATTTAAATTATCTCCTTCATCTTCATAAAGTGTAAAATCGCCATCAGCACCAGCATATACTTTTAAAGTAAGCTCATTATCTACTTTTTGCCTAACAAAGTCAGAATATGATTTTAGAGGAATAATTCCACCAGCTTTAACAAATACAGGCATTGTACTATAGTTAGCTGATATCGTTTTAGTAGTAGGACCAGTTATAATTTCGTTTGTAAAAAAATGAGTCCATTTACCTTCAGGAAACCAAACCTCTGTAGAGGCGACTTCTCCTGCTGTAACAATGGGTGAAACCAATATATGTTCTCCATAAAAATATTGTTTATCAAACGCGTATGCTTGAGGCATTTCAGGATAATAAAAATACATCCCTCTCACTATAGGTAAACCACCTGTAGAAGACTCGTAGGCTAAGGAATAAGTATAAGGTACTAATGCATGACGCAAGCGAATAAAGTCTTTTGCTTGTTCTTCTACATTAGGATACTGCCAGGGCAAACGATAACTATCATCATGGTCATCAGAATGTAAACGGAAAATAGGTTGAAATGTTCCAAATTGTAACCAACGTATATATTTGTCGTCAGTTAATGTTCTACCTTTAAAACTTCCAATGTCATGTGATATATAAGGTATGCCTAAGTTTCCTTCAGAAATTGTAAAGGTTGAAGCAAATTTAAGTAGATTCCATTCATCAAATGTATCTCCTGTAAAATGAAGTGAATAACGATGGTCGGACCATGCCATATCTGGTACGCCGCTATCTCCATAACCATTAAAGCCGTTGCCAATACGCGAGAAAGCAAAACCTCTCATCCCACGAGCGGTCCTATTTTGTGTATAAAGATGACTCAACCAAGCTTCTTGAGGCAATCCTTTAACTTCCATACTGATTTCCCCATCGACCCAATCCAACCACCAAAAATCAATTCCTTGTTCATTAAACGATTTATGCAAATCAAAATATGCCTTTGCATGGTTTTTATTGCTAAAGTCAAAATGATATCTACCATTACCAGTTAGTCCGCCTGCTGTAGCATTTGCTAGCCCAAACATGGGATCATCATTTTGAATTGAAGGATGTATATTAAGGCCGATAGCAAGACCTTCTTGTTGTCCCCAATTAATAAAACTTTGTGGGTCTGGAAATAAGCTACCATTCCAACTCCAACCATTCCATTGGTGAGGAGATTTCCAATCTGTATCGACAACCAAAGCGTCTAAAGGAACTTTCTCCGCACGAAATTTAGGTAATAAAGTGGTTTCATAAAAGGAACTAGTATAGGGTTCGTATTTAGAATACCAAACGCCAAAAGCCCATTTAGGCAACAATGGAGGATTTCCCGTTATTTTGTAAAAATCCTTTAAAGCTGTTTGATAATCTGTCCCATATCCAAAAAAGTATCCATCTTGAGATCCTCCTGGATGAAATGATCTATTAGAAACCCATCCATCAGGGTCTATCAACGCTGTTTTACTATCATCAATTAAATACCATCCATCCTGACTCATAAGTCCATCCCATAAAGGGATTTCACCGCCTTTTACATCAAGCGAACGTGCGCCTCCTCCCAAATTAGTTTTTTGTGTTATGGGTTGGGGGCTTGGCAATGGATCACCTATGGCACTTACTGCTAGCCAATCTACATTTACATTATAGGTGTCTCCAGGATCACATGAAATTTTAACGGTGTTAATTCCCGTATTAAATGAAACATCTTTTTGAAAAACCGCCCAAGTGTCCCAATTAGCGGTTTTTGGTAACGATATTTGAGTTTTAACGCCGTTGACATATAAACTTATGGTACGTGTAACGTGTTGACCATCTCCACCCTGACCATTCGCATATCGTAATGAAATAGTATAGTTCCCTGAAGATAATTCATTATTAATACCCCAAATTATACTTGAACCTAATTTATCAAGACCTGCAATGAAACCAGATCCTGAATAATCATTATGGTCTGTAGATTTAGTTGATCCTAATAAGGTTGTATTTTCAGCCTCGCAAATTTCTTTAAATTTAGAAACAGGATTCAATTCCAACCAGTCAACATTTATGTTATAGCTGTCATTTGTTTCGCAAACAATTTTAACCACATGATGACCTTCTGTTAATGAAATATTTTTTCTAAAAACATGCCATGAATCCCAATTCGCTGTTTGTGCTAAAGTAATTTGAGTTTTTACGTTATCAATATACAAACTGATAGTCCGATCATTACCCATCCCGTTGGCATATTTTATGGATAAAGCATAATCTCTTACCGATTTAGTGTTCAAATTCCATTCCATTCCTGCTCCAATAGTGGTAAGCCCTGCTACAAATCCTGGACCTGTATTACCACTATGATCAGTAGCCTGATGTGCGCCTCCAAAAAGAGAGGTGTTTTCGGCTTCGATTTTGTATCCAGAAACATTTAAAGGCCATGGTTTGGCTTCTACAGATTGGCCTTTGACATTTAGGTTGATTATGAGATTAGATGGATCAAAACTTCCAGAATTTTGCTTGTAGCGCAAAAAAAGTTTTTCTGTTTGAATCTCAAGCCAACCATTATTAACTTGAGAAGTATAAGCGGGAACTGGTAAATCAAGATTGGTAATATTGAAACTTTTTTTCGTTTCAAAAATCCCATCCCCAGAATATTCCGTTCTAATTAAAATGGGGCTTAACACTGTAAATTTGGCGTTGCCATCAATCACAACACTTTGTTGAGCATTAATTGAATTAAAAAGAGATATACAAAATAAACTTGTAATTATAATTCTATTCATGTTGCATCTATTATACGTTAATAGTGTTTTCTTTACTTTTTAATGATTTATTAATCAAAATACAATATATAAGCAGTTGATTGAGAACCAACAGTACTCAAAAATCATATCAGAGAAATAATTAAAAAAGAGATATTAGCATAGCTTTTTAACTAACATAACGTTCATATATATGGGAAGCTACGTGTTTTGTGAGCGAGGATTTTCCGAAGAGAAATCAGAAGCTAACAAACGGGCAACTAACTTTGGTTTAGCTAAAACTAGAGATTTTTTATATGCTTAGTTATTGTGGTGTCGTTTTCAATTCATTTTACGTACCAAATCCATTCTTTTTAGGTATTTTCCGTCAATAAATAGCCTTAAAACATTAGCACTACCAACATAGGTCATCTCAATTTTTTTATTTTGATTAAATAAAATTAATTTCCTATCTGTCAATTTATACTCAAACTCAGTATTCCCAAAATGTTTTCTCATTTCAGAACTTAATTTCAGTGTATTACCTGTAAATTCGAAAGGGACTTCACCAAAGTCAGTAGCACCTAAAAAAATTATGCTTTCAGGTGTGTATTCAGGTTGATTTTTACAACCTATAATTTCATATTCCCCTTCTAATGTTATTTTCCCATTTTGACAAGAAAAACAAAGAAGCAGAGTCATTGTCAGTAGTAATGTTAGTTTTTTAATCATAATCAAGAATTTTTTTATTAAATGCACCACAACAAATATGTTAAAGTATTGTAATACCAAAGTTTATTAGATAATTGGTGGAAAAGTGACCAAAAAATAGAAAAAAACTATTGGATAAAACACATTAAAGCATAAAGCAAACCTTATTAATTACTAAAAAAAGTTTTTAGAAAGAATCCAAAACTTTCCAAGACCAATTAGGTTGAAAAGTTTTGTTTTCTATCTTTTTTTTATTGGTAGTTTAAATCACCTTAAAAAATATACATTTTCTAAAATGTCTTCTATTCTACTATTATATCTTTTTTAGCATAATTGTCATGTTCGCTGGATTAACTATGAGTTCATATTGGCCAGTCTCTTCAATAACCCATTTATTATCTGGTTGAGCATTAGGCATTAACGACATTTCTATAGGTTCGGCATCAGGCACAAGTATGGTGCCATTTACTGGAGGCATTAAAGCTCTACCGTTCCAATCACCTTGCTGTGTATAAAGTTTGAATTCGCCTGCATCAAATTGTCCTGCAAATGTAAACTCTTCAGGGTTCTTAGGGTCCCAATTCATTTGCTTAGCATTTCCAATATCCCAGCCTATACCAGATATTGCCTGTCCAACCATATAAACATTTTCATAAGGCACATATCCAAAAACATAGGTTCCTTCATCAATATCCATGTAGAGGGAATGACGACCTACTTCCTCTACTTTAAAAACATTATCATCTGTTCTTGGATCTGTTTCGTTATAAACAATAGTATTTCCAGCAGCTGGATCATAAGAAGGTAACTCGTTACCTGGGCTTTCTATAACTTTGAACGACCCAACTGAAAAATCTCCAACAAAATTATATATTGTTCTCTCAGTTATTTCAGGAAAACTTATACCTAAACTGTAATCCCAGCTTCCACTTATAGCATCACCAACCATAAACAAGGGTAATGGTCCTGGGCTAAAACTTGTTGCCGAAAAACCAGCTGTAGCTATTTCTGGTTTTTGAAACTGCGCACTATTATCTACTCTTGCTATTATTTGTACTTCAAGGTTGGTGACAACATTTCCAGCACGTCCAAATTTTTTCAATAATAAAGAATTTAACTCACCTACGGTATAGGTTTTAGTCAAAACACCCGTTGGAATTTCTTCTTGCAAGGCTGTTTCTTCAGAAAAATTGTTACCTACAATATCCATGCGGAAAATATATTGCAAAGTAGTTTCAGCCCCTCTTTCATTACCTGGAGTCCAGGCAAATGTTATGGCTTCTGCATCATCATTACCAGCTGTCATAACAACATCTTCGCTAGACGGTGTTAAAGTCATCGGGTTTTCAAATACTGGATCTGTAAGCCACCCAATATTTTCAAGTCCGTTATCCTCACAAGAGGAAATAACGATACTCATTAGTATAAATGAAATTAGTTTATTTATGTTTTTCATTTTATTTAAGCTTATTTGTTTATTTATGTTTTAAAATCACATGCTACCAAAAAGGAGCTTGGATCAAGTTTGGATTTTTTACAATTTCAGACAAATGCACAGGAAACCAGTAAAAAGATTTTCTATATACTCTTTTTTGATAGGGCGTTCTTTGGTAAAAATCAGTACTGTTAGTACCATAGAAATTCATACCATAGAAATCTCTATCCAATGCTTGCTCTGCTTCTTTCCATCTTCTTAAATCGTCATAACGAATACCTTCGGTACAAAGCTCAACTCTGCGCTCCATATGTATTAGTTTTCTTATTTCTACTTGATCATTAAGTTCTACATGTATATTTTGAGCATCTGTTGCCCCTGTAGTATATGTTCTAACACCAGCTCTCTCCCTGATCTTGTTCAAATAAACCAAAATATCGGGATCGCCTGGATTCGATTCATTAAGCGCTTCTGCATAATTTAGATACACTTCCCCCAATCGATATACAATACCTGGACGTGGTGTAAAGTAACCATTTATTAAATCACGTGACGGATCTGTTTGCTTTCTTGACAAATAGCCGTTTTGAGGCGCATCATGTGTATTGTTATTATCTCTTCCACCATTAAAAAAATCAAGTTTTCTGGAATCCTTAGCATGCCACTGTCCATTAAAGTTAACCGATAGATAAAAACGTGGTTCACGATTACAATACATATTATAGGTACCGGCCAAAGTAACTTGTCCTTCATTTTGTCCTTCATTCCATTTTGTACCTCCATTTGAGGTCCAATAACCATCTTCACCAGAAAAACCATTTTCAACATAACCTGAACTTGGGTCGGTTATTGGTAACCCATTAGTTGTAAAAAAAGCATCTACTAAAGATTGCGTAACACCATAACCTCCAAATCCACCACTACCTCGGGGCGCTGTATGTCTATCAATTTCTACATACTCTACACTAGGTCTAGCAAACAATACTTCTGTATTTCCTTTGTTTGCTTCTGTTAAAAATAGATTTTGACAAGACATAAAAGGATCAATTTCACCTGCGTCATTCAACTCTACATATAATTTATGACCTACAGCTTCAGCACTTTGAATTAAATCTTTACTAGCATCTGCAGCTATCTTCCATTTATTAGGATCATAGGTCGTACTAAATAAATTTATTCCTTCCTTATCAACATGATTTGAATATTCTGGATTACCATTAACTAATGGACTCGCAGCAAAGAGTAACATTCTAGCTCTTACTGCTTTACACATAATAGAGGTAGCACGACCGTATTTTCTACCATTATCATAAGATGCTGGCAAAATTTCAGAAACATCATCCAATTCTTTCTCAACCCAAGATACAACTTCATCATAAGGCGTTTGTCCAACCAATAAATCTGAAAGGTTGTAGTCAACAGGCGTAATTTCTTCAGGATTAAAAGGAATTGGACCATAAGTATTAAGCAATAACGAGTAATAATATGCTCTCAAAAAACGGGCTTCACCAATCATCAATTTTACATCTTCCTGTGTCAAATTTTGATCAGGTATTGGATATATGGTATTCATAAGGATGTTACACTCTCTAATTTTTTGAGGCAATAGTGACCAATAACTTGGGCTCCAGTTTGTATCTGTTGACCAGTTACCAAGAGCTATTGGTATCATTTCCCAACCATAATTACGCCATCTTTCCGATGGAGTCATATCATCTGCTAAAACTTCCCAACCTAAATGACGTTGGTATCCCCAAACAGGGTCTGGAATCATAGAATAGCAACCAGCTAACCACTGCTCTGCTTTAGCCTTACTACTAAAAACACCATCCAAAGTAAGTTCGGTATCGCTCTCTTTATCTAAATAATCAGAGCATGAATAAAAGAATAATGTCATTCCTAAAAAAAGAAAGACTGTCTTAATATATGATTTTTTCATTTTTATTTTTTTTAAATTATAAACTTATATCTAAACCAAAAAGAATTGATTTCGTTGACGGGTATCTCAATCCCGTTCTTGTATCTAATTCCGGATCCCAAAGTTTGAATTTTGAAATGTAAAACAAATTATTTCCGCTTACATACATTCTCAACCCTCCTAATTTAATCTTTTCAGCAGCCGATTTTGTTAATGAATACCCTATTTCAAGAGATTTTAAACGAACAAAACTCATGTCTTTTTTCCACCAAGTAGAAGAAACATTATTATTAGTATTAGTTGTATAAGTTAATCTAGGCCAAAAAACATCTTGACTTGGATTTGATTCTGTCCAGCGATCATTATAATTAGAGTAAATATTACCTAAAGTACCAGATCCACTTCCAGGAATAAAACGATTAGCATCCTCTCCACCTTGACCTATAACTTCATATGTTTTTGCTATTCCCTGAAAGAAAAAACTCAAATCAAATTGTTTGTATTTAGACGTACTACCAAAACCAAAAATAATTTGAGGATCTCTTGTTCCTCCTATAAATCCTTCGTCTAAAGCATTTATGACACCATCTTCATTTTTATCTTGATATTTAATATCTCCAGGACGAACTGCCACACTACTTAACTGTGGTGTAGGTAAGTCTGAATTGAGCAAACCAGTATTAGGATCAAAGTCAGATTCACTATATAGACCCAATGCTGTTTGTCCCCACAATGTGTTATTTTGAATGCCTACGCCAGATTTATAAGGATACTGCTCTCTAACACCTGCAGGCTCATCTCTTTCTATTATTTCATTTTTTACATAAGTAAAGTTTCCACGCCAACTCATGTAAAAATTAGGAGTTATTTGCTTTCTAAGATTCAATGAAACCTCCACCCCTTTATTATTCATTTTTCCGAAATTGGCAAAAGGTGTGTTAATAAAACCTGCCTGAGTAGGAACTGTATTTCTTCTAATAAAGATATCCGATCTTTTTTCTGAAAATACATCTACTATTAAGTCAACCATGTTCCATAAACCTAATTCTAGACCTATATCAGTTTTTGCAACTTTTTCCCAAGTCAATCCAGCGACTCCAACTTCTCCTTCTTGAATACCTTCAATATAGTTACCTACCCCAGTACCCCAATTATAACCTGATGAATTACCATTTATGGTTGTTTGATAGGCAAATCTCCTATCACTTCCAATGTTATCATTCCCTACTAAACCGTATGAAGCACGTAATTTAAGTTTATTAACAACATCTCTATAAGGCTCCATAAACTTTTCTTCGCTTGCAATCCAACCTAAAGCAACAGATGGAAAAAATCCAAAACGTTTTCCCTTTTCAAAATTTTCAGAACCATTATAACCAAAGTTAAACTCTCCTATATATTTTTTATCAAAACCATAAGAAATTCTTCCTGCCAATCCTTGATGCCTGTATGGCTGTACGCCTCCATTATCATAACTATTTTGATTATATAACAACAAGCCGTTAAAGTCATGTTTACCAAAAACACGTTTATAAGTTGTACTCGCCTCTAAATAAATACGTTTATCTCCAAACCCTGCACTATTACTTAGTCCAAGAAACTCTTGACCATATTGTTGAATATCATGAATTAAATTCCCTTCAACATCTCTAGCAAGTGCAACGTTATAATAGTCTGGACTTTTACTACGAGTAACTCTATTTTCAGAATAATTATCAAACGAATACACTAATTTCCCTTTTAAACCTGGCGTAATAAGATTACTAAAGTCTTGTTCTAACGCCACAAAACTTTCTATTTTACTATTTCCTTGTCTGTAATACCCTTGTTGAGTTGAAATAGCCCATGGGTTTGGTCGTGCAGGCACTTTAGGAATGGTACCATCTGAATAAATGGCTGGATGCACATATGGAGTCGTTTCGAAAGCAGTATTAAACAAATTATCAGTACTACTGTCTCCCTTTTGAAGTTGTTGTAAAAACCCTCCAATATTAACCCTTAGTAGAGTCGTTTTAGATAAGTTAATATCTACGTTTGTACGAACAGTAACTCTGTTCAAACGTGTTTCTGAGTTATACGATTGATTTGGATCTGAATCGAGAATTCCTCTTTCATTGTAATAAGAAGTAGTCAATGCATATCTTAAAACATCTGAACCACCTGCTACATTTAAGCTAGTTCTTGTAGTAGATGCGTAGTCCTTGGTAATTGCATCTATCCAATTTATATCTGGATACAAATCTAAATCGTACTTGTTTTCTGTTTTTGTAATGCGATCTTCACTAAATGGATGCGGAATGCCCGAATCAGCAGCCAATTCGTTTATTAAGTTCATATATGGAACAGCACTAATAAAATTTGGTAATTTTGTAGGTTCTTGAATAGCATGTTCTGTTCTAATTTGTATGACTGGTTTTCCAACAAAACCTCTTTTAGTATTGACTAAGATGACACCATTTGCGCCTCTTACTCCGTACACTGCACTTGCGGCTGCATCTTTCAGAACAGAAAAAGATTCAATGGATGCTGGGTCAACATCGTTTAAGTTTCTTTCAATACCATCTACCAAAACCAAGGGGTTGGTCCCGCCTGCGAAAGTAGAAATACCACGAATTTTAATATCTGAAGCATCATATCCCGGCTCACCGGATCTCTGTACGGCAATGACACCTGTAATCTGTCCACCAAGGTTATTCCCTATTGTTCTAGCAGTACCTACTTGTACTAAACTAGGCTTTATAGTACTTATGGCTCCTACAACTGACTCCTTTTTTTGGGTACCATACCCAACAATTACAACTTCATCAAGGTCAGCAGCATTTTCACTTAATAAAACATTTATTATGCTTTTTCCGTTGACTTCAATTTCCTTAGTTGAATAACCCAGATATGTTATTATTAAAACTGCGTTTTTATCTGAAACAGTAATTGAAAAGTTACCATCAAAATCGGACTGTGTTCCATTTGATGTTCCTTTTTCTAAAATACTGGCACCAGGTAACGGCTGTCCATTGATGTCTTCAATTGTCCCTGTTATGGTATGCTCCTGCTTTTGTAATGGCGTATTCCCTATGTTATCTATAGGGGCTTTATCTTCCTTTTTTAGAACAATTTGTTTCTCATAAATTTCAATCTTGATATTGGAATTTGCAAACAGCCTTTCTAAAATAGATGAAACTTTTTCATTTTTAGCTTTTATGGTAACTACTTTTGTGTAATCTATCTCGTGATCAAAATAGAAAAATTTAAATTCTGTAAGGGATTCTATTTTGTTTAAAACGTTTTCTACACTTACATTTTCAAGATTTAGAGTAATCTTTTTTCTTTGGGCATAAGACTCATTAGCTTGAATTTGAAACAAAGTAACTATAAATAAAAAGGTGGTTAGTTTCATTTTTAAGTCAAATTTTAGTGGAAAAGAAGGCAGCTTCTTTAACTTAAGAACTTTTTTCATATTTTTGTTTAGAATGTTGTGGTTAATACTTATTTTAATCACTATTAATTTATAATCGGAAAATGTTGTCGCATTTTCCGGTTTTTTTATGGGGTAATAAAAGAGCGTAACAAACCAACCTGTTATAATAGAAGCAAGTTAATTCATATGACTACCAAGGTCTTATCACCTTATTTATCAATAATGATTTTTGATTTTACTGCTGAAGAACTTATCTTGAATTTAATTTTTTCAAGAATTCCAGCGATGGATGGTGTTTCTATTTCATCATAGGCAAATGGTTGTTTAGTTTTGTTTAGTTTAGTTTATTGTTATTTGGTTATTATTAATTGAATATTTTATATTATAACTGGTATTTAAGGTTTCTAGCACTTCTTGAATAGTTTCAATATCAAAACTTGCTGTAAGAAATTTTTCACCTAATTCCTTATTGCTATTATTAATAACAACATTATAGTGACGCTCTAGCTTTTTTATAACATTTTTAAAAGGCATGTGTCTGAAAACAATTCTACCGTCAATCCACGCTATATGCATTTCTATATCAGCTTTATCAATAGTAATTTGATTATTGGCTTTCTGCAATACAGCCATAAACCCCGGCTTTAGTTTGGTTGCCGTTTCAGTATTGTAAGTATCATCTTTTGGATAAATATTTACTGAACCTTCTACCAGTACTGTATTAATCTGATTATCTTCATGATAAGAAGATATATTAAATTCTGTGCCTAAAACCCTAACGTTAATCTCGTTTGCGTTTACTAAAAATGGGTGACCTGTATCTTTAGTTACTGAAAAATAAGCTTCCCCTTCTAACAAATAAACTTGTCGATTTTTTCCTTTAATAAACTTTACAGGGTATTTTAAAGAAGTACCTGAATTTAAGTGTACAGTTGTACCATCAGACAAACGAATTTCAAATCGTTTTCCATAGGGTACCTTTAAAGTATTGTACACTAAAGTTTCTGTTTTTGATTCATTAGAATACACTAATTGGTTACCTGTTTGTTTACCAATAACATTTTTATCAGCATCAACTAACTCTAATTCCGCATCTTCATTAATGATTTGTATATTTCCGTTTTCTAACTGTAGTATGACATTTTCTGAATCTAGGACCAGTGCAGGCTCATGGTTAACTCCCCCCTTATAATATGAAAATCCTAATGCTAGAGAAATTAGCAAAGTGATTGAGGCTGCAATATTTAGCCAATTATAACCCTTCTTGATCTTTATTTTATAATTGACTTTTTTGTGTATCGCTTTTTTAACCTCTTTTTTATGTGCCTCATTGGCAAACACAGTTTCTCTATTTCTTGATAAAAGATTATTTTCAAACTCATCAAAGAGCTTCTTTTCTTTATCAGACAACTTATTTTGTTTTTGTTTTTCTAATAAGTTTTTGAATTGCTGTTCATTCATAATATTGTTATCTACTTATAGATACCAAAAGTCACCTTGAACTCACATAATTATTTCGTATTTAACAATTTTTATTGCTTTTTTTATAGATATTGACAATAAATTAAGGATCTAAATAAAAAAAAGGACTAATTTAAATGTCTTTTTTAAATTTTTATTTACTGCTTTTAGTGCAATGGAAATTTGATTTTCAACAGTACGCTTAGATATTCCCAGACGCTCTGCTATCTCACTATTAGGTATTCCCTCTAATCTACTTAAGGTGAATATTTCCTTACACCTTAATGGTAAATTTTTTATTGAGTCATTTACAAGAAAAAGGGTGTCTTCTAAATTATAATGTTCTTCAATTTTTGAATTTATTGGAAGTTCATTAATAACAGCTAACTGAACATTATTATATTTAGAATCCCTTAAGTGATTATATATTTTATAGCGAACTGCTTGATATAAATAGGCCCTAATATGTTTGTTTTCAATGTTGTGTCTTCTATTCCAGTAATCAATCCATATTTCCTGGACGATATCTTTTGCTTTACTTTCATCCATTATGATAGATTGTGCAAAAACAAATAACTGCTCCCATAATAAATTGAACAACTTATTAAAAGCTCTTTTATCAGATTCTCGTACTTTACCAGCTAAATCTTCAATTTGTTTTATTTCGGGCTTAATCACCATTGTGGCAGCAAATTAACTAAAAATATTTTAAAAGAGTTTTTTTTAATGGACTATCTCTAATTCAGTAATCACCAAATTAATATTTAGCTCTATTTTAAATAGGGGAAAACTCATTTTATTTTGAATCCTCTTCCCATATAGGCAAATACAGGCTGTATCCCATACAAAATTTACTTAATTTGTAAGTACATTCGTTACATTTAATTTTTTGTAGAAGATATATAACACCCCAATTTGGTAAAAATACAGCAATTAAGGTTTATTATAAAAGCTTTTCTTTGAAATCAATTAAAACGAGCACATGATTTCTATTTTAAAATAAAATTTTGAACCATTATAAGTCCACTTGATTTCAAATCTGAAAACAAAATATTAAATTTTGTTAAATCGAGATCCCTTTCGGGTACCTACAAAATCTGTTGCTTTTGGAAGTCTTATGAATATTGGACTTACTATATTTGACTAGAAATGAAGAAGGCATTGTTAATCTGCTTCACACAGTACTAAAACTCTCTTTCCTTAGGCTATCTACGTGCTTCTGGATGAGAATTAAGGAGTTTTTCCATTTTCTTAACTAACTGAGGGTTATCCCCTGCAATGTTTTTTGTTTCCAAAAAATCATTTTTATAATCATACAATTCATAAACAGTTTTTAAATTGGAATTTTCTTTTTTGCTCCATCTAACCATTCTGTATTGTGCTGTTCTTATAGCTTCGCCTAAATACCCCTCTTTTTGGTAAGCATGGTAGGCATGATTTTTAATTCTTTCTCTTCCATTTTTTAAAACAGGCATTAAACTCATACCGTCAATAGGTTGAGACACATTTGGCTTTGGCAAGCCTGCAAGGTCTGCAAGTGTTGGATAAATATCAACGGTTTCAATAAGGTGCTGTGTTGAACTTCCTGGTTTGGTTACTCCTGGGGCCACGATTAAAATGGGTATATGATTGGCCTGTTCATAATTTGTATGTTTAGTCCATGTGCCATGATCTCCCAAATGCCATCCGTGATCGCCCCATAAAACGATGATCGTGTTTTTATCCATTTTAAGTCTTTTCAGCTCATTAATTACACGCCCCAATTGAGCATCCATATAACTCATACTAGCATAATACCCATGGATTAATTTTTGTTTTAAATCGGCATCATAAATACCGCTTTCATTTTCGGGAATAGGTTTAAACTGTGAGATTTCACCCCTACGTTTTCCCGCAAAACCTGGTGCATTTTCAGGAAAACCTTCAAATTCTGGCATAGGTAACTTATCTGGGCTATATAAATCCCAGTACTTCTTTGGAGCGCAAAAGGGCAAATGCGGACGCGCAAATCCTACCGCCATAAAGAAAGGCTTCTCCTTGTTCTTTCTTAGTTGCCTTAACCTATCTATAGCATGAGCTGCCACCCGTCCATCGGCATAAGCCTCATCCAGTACATCAGGACTTTCCCATGCTGCCCCACGGGGAAGCGCTTTGTTTCTTGGAAGATCTTCTATAAACATATGTGAATTCTCGAAATAGGCTTCTTCACGTGTTAATTTTCCATTGGTACTCTCAGGAAGCAGATATTCTATAACTTTTTCTTTATGGTGTGGAATACTCCAAGAAGCTTCGTCATTGGTATTACCATGACCTATGTGAAATACTTTTCCCATAGATTCAACATGATAGCCAGCATTTTTAAAGTACTGAGGCATTGTAACTGCATCTGGATATACATCTCTAAACTGAGTCCCAAAATTATAGATCCCTGTACTTGTTGAACGTGCACCCAACATGAGGTTATACCTAGAAGCCATACAAACGGCTTGGTTACAATATGCCATATCAAAACGCATTCCCTGACTTGCCAAATTATCTATATTTGGGCTTACTGCAACATCATCTCCATAGCTTCCTAAAGTTGGCTTAAGATCGTCAACCAATAACAATAAAACATTTGGACGTTTGTTTTGCCCATTCAATGGCAAGGATAATACGACCCCTAAAATCAATAACGCTAATAACTTTTTCTTCATGTGTTGGATTTTAATTTTCCATAAATCATACTTAGGCCTTAATCTGTCCCTAATTTACTAAGTCTAGCTAAAATGAGATGGTAGTTAATATAGTATTATAACCGTTGTGCATTATGATTTAAAAGAAAAAAATTGTTCATCTTACTGATAATCAGTAAATTGTTTAATCGCAAAACATTAACAATGAACAACTTGAGTGCAAATTACGAAAGAATATCGGAAATGTTAAAAAAATATCAAAAGAAAACCCATCAAGCTATCAAAGGCGGCAACCAAAGTAGAGTGATTTAGAATTTGCCATTTATAATAATCAAATACCGGTATGGCAATGTCAATAATTGTCATATCATAAATCAGTACCGCTTAATTGCCTATAAAAATTAATATATTGGGGATTCTGAGGATTCATTTCCAATAACCTTGCGGCCATATTTTTCGCCTTCTCTATATCTTTATGCTTTGAATATAAATATGCCAGCGTGTATAACAAACTTTCATTTCGATGGTCTATTTTTAAACCATTAACCAATGCTTTTTCTGCCTCTTTAAAATTATTCATTTTATCATATAACAAACTTAAATTATAGTAGCACCTCATATTTTGAGGCATGTATAATATGGCTTTTTTGAGGTTCTCAATAGCATCTTCGGTTCTATTTAATTCTGCTAGCAATAAAGCATAAGAGTAATAGGTTGGACCATATTCCGGTTCTTGTTCAATAATCGTTTTAAAAGCCTCTTCGGCTTCTGCATACTGTTGGTTCGTATAATAAAGATTGGCTAAATTGATTCTCACATTATTATTGATATTGTCTATAGCCAAAGCACTTTCATAACCTTGAATAGCCTTTTGCAGATCGCCTTTTTTAAAAAAATGATTGGCACGTTTTACACGTCCACCAACAAAATCGGCATTGATATTCAAATAAGCTTCAAACTCTCTTTTAACGTTATGATAAGCATCTTTGTATTCTGTAGGGATTTGAAGTTCGTCCAAAGCACTTATAGCGAAAAAAGCCTTCACTCTAACCGATCGTTTATTATCCTTTAATAAAGGCAAAAAGTAGTTCACATAATCGCTCGCGTTAATTTCACTCAACACATCAATGGAAGCCCCTTTAACTAATGAAGATTCATCATTTAAAAAACTTAAAAGAGTATCCATAGACTCCGAAGTTAAATAATTACTCATAGCTCTTACCGCCGAAGCTCTTGCTATTTCAGGGTATATAGTGTCTTTGGCCAGTGTTTGTAAAGCAGTCATTCCATTTTCTGCTCCAGTGAGCCCTGGGGCTAATAGCTCTGAAAAATGTTTATAATCGGGGACACCATATTGGGCTTTAAAATTTTCCCAAGCCCAATCGTCACTTTTATCCTTATGGCATTGAGTACATGCATTTGGCACATCATATTTAAGGCTTAAATCTGGGCGTGGAATTCTAAAACTATGATCGCGCCTAAAATCATTACCCATATAATATTTCCCTGACATATGGCAATTAATACATTGTGCTCCTTCCGAACCTGAATTATGAAAGTGATGTTTTGGTGTATCGTAAACCTCTGGAACATGACATTGAGCACACAAATTATTGCCTTTAAATTTAAGTTCAAGAGAATGTGCATCATGACAATTTGTACAGGTGACATCATTGTGATACATCTTACTTTGTACAAACGACCCATACACATAATCCTCATCCAAAATTTGACCATCAGGATGGTAGATGCCTTCAGTAATTAATTGCGGGTAATAATGGTCGAGCACAGTCCCTTCGAAGTTGTAATTTCCAGAAAACTGTTCCCTTCTCATGTGGCATCTAGCACATTGATCAACCAATTCCTTTGGAGGTGTATCCAAAGTCATTTTCATTTTCCCGGAATTTCTGTAAGCGTCCCCTAGCCTATTAACATCGGTTACATGATCTTTCCCTGGGCCATGACAGGCTTCGCAACTCACATTAATTATTGAAAACTTAGTATCGTAGCTATGTGTTGCTTCGTTGTAATTTTCCCTTACGTTGGTCGAATGGCAATCAGAACACATATTGTTCCAATTTAATCCGCCTCGTGACCAATGCAACCATTCGGAATGTACTACTTTAAAGTCTGGATATAAGTCAAACCATTTATTCTTTTCAGAATCCCAAGCAGTTCTTAAACACTGGTAATGCCCATTAGGAAATTTAACTATGTACTGTTGTAGTGGTGTTATTCCAAAAGTGTATTCAATTTTATAATCGTGTTTTTTTCCATCTGGTCCTTCAGTATTAACATAGTACTCCCCGTCTTTTTTAAAGAATTTTGATATAACGCCCTGACTTTTAAATGTGGTATTAAAGTTCGCCAAAACCGTAGAGTCAGAAACTGTTTGCATCGCTTTATCATGGTGAGACCCTTCCCATGATTTAAACTGGTCCGCATGGCATTTTTTACAAACTGCATCACCTAAAAAATGCGCATCCGGAATTTCATTGGCAGATATAAAAGCAGTATCATTATGGTCAATATACCCAGCCTTTAATTTTTCCTTACACGAAAAAGTGATTATTATATAAGTTAATAACAGACCAATCGCCTTAGGACTGATGTTTTCCATATTTTATATTTCTTATTGCACAAAAAGTGTTTCACACTTTTGAAGCAGGTATAGGGGTTCCAAAAGTAAACAAAAAATGGGCCATCCTTTTTTGTCTATATAGTAAGCCCATTCGATCTTATCTGCGAACCCCTTAAAACAGCGAATAAATCTGAATTGATAAATTCCTTATTTTTATATACCACCAAATCTAATAATTTAAGCACATTAATTCAAACGGTTAAACTACTAAATTGGTACAGGTCTAGGCATTATATTATTGCTGAACCGATGGGCCCATTGTCTATTTTTAAATGATTCTTTAAATGGCAGGGCCTTGAAAAAATAAGATTTAGGAATCCAGGATACAAAACTGGAAAGTGATTGGACGATTCGTAAATTGATCATTATCCAAATGATGCCACCATTGAAGATTCCACAAATTTATCATGCTGGTTTTGCTTAAAAAGAAAATAGAAAACAAAGTGTGAACTAATAAATAGTTATACCAATAAAAAAGCCTGAACAGTGGTATTACTGTTCAGGCTCAAATAATTTTAACTCTAAATAATTTATACAGCCTACTTAATTAGCACTTGTTAGGTGTTATTTTTAATTAACTTACTTTTTGCTTCTCCTTCATTTTTTCCAACAACATAAGCTCATGTTTAATTTCTTCGCTTCGCTTATTATACTTTCGAAACTTCTCATCGCGCTCTTCTTGATTTTTAATCTTTTCTTGACGTCTTAATTCTTCTTTACGAGCTTCTCTTTTCTTCTCTTTGTTAAACTTTATTTTCTCCATAGCTACAGATAAGTATGAGTAACCATACATACTTAAAAACAATAATGCAACTATACCTAATATTACGTAACCGTTTTCCATTTTTTTTAAATAAACAATAAAACCTTATAAAATAGTTGAAACCTTAAAAAAAAGCTATTTTTCTTAATGAAACATCAAAATCTTATATAAATATAAATAAAATGGTTCCTCTCTTAAAAATAAAAAAGGTAAAGTACTCAAAAAGTAGTTGAATGATCTAATAATACCAAATGAATTTTAAAATGACAGGTAATAAATTTGAATTATATTTTCTTTAGATGTGATAAAAAACATATGCATAGCCTAGTTATGGTTATGCTTTTTTATTGAAATTTAATGGAAATAGTAATCGAAGATTCATGAACACCTATTTTTAAAATAAATGATGGTGAGCTAAACAAATTATAGGGGTTGTTTTGAGTCATAATTGGTATTAGATACCTTTTAATGAAGCTTTATTTCAAACCCTTCTTTTTCCCATCTTGTAATGCCTCCTCTCAAATCGTATATTTCCGTAAAGCCAGCGTTAAGTAATTTTCTACCACTTTTTGCACTACGCCCTCCCGATTTACAGTACAAAATAACAGGTTTCGTTTTGTCTAATTTTTCGATATCTGAATCGAAAGTAGCAGAAAACAAATCTATATTCTGTGCCCCCTCTATATGACCGCCTTTAAACTCTTTAGGAGTTCTAACATCTATAAGCAGCATGGCGTTTTCAATTAAAAGTGCTTGTACCTCTTTGGGAGAAACGGTTTTTACCACGCCTTTAGACGGAGCCTGTTTGCAACAAATCATGCCTAAGTTAAAAACGGAGCATAAAAGCAGTATGAATCGCTTCATCTATGTACTATTAACTTAAATCGACTAAATCACCTTCCCACTCCAAAATACCTCCTTCAAGATTATAAGCATTCTCAAATCCCAACTCATCCATGATAGCACATGCCTGTCCACTTCTATTACCAGAACGGCAGTAAACATAATAATTTTTACTTTTGTCCAAGGCTTCTATTTCTGAAATAAACGCTTGTCCTTGGTATATATCAATGTGTATGGCATTAGGTATAATCCCATCAGCAACTTCTGCATCAGTCCTTACATCTAATACTACGGCATTACTATCATCTGCCAATTGTGACGCCCATTCTTCTTGTGTTAAATCTTCCATTTTTTGTATAATATAATGTGTGTATACAAAATTAATACATCTAAAACTATAGACGAAAAAAAATCCGAAATATTACACTTCAGATTTTTATATAAACATCTTCTTTTTAACGTATTTAAACTTTTTGTATCATGCTTTAATCGCGCAACCAATAGCCTTGGTTTCTGTTTGTTTAACTTCCTTTCCTGCTAAAAGAGCGTCAACAGCATGCTCTACATACTTCGTCTTTACCGCTGAAGCATCTTTATAATTATCATCTATGGCTCCAATGTATTTTACAACATTACCGCCATCTGCTTTTTGTAATAAAAATACATGTGGTGTTTTTGTAGCGCCATATTTAGGATATACTTTTTGTTCTTTATCGATTAAATAAGGAAAAGTAAACCCTTTACTTTTTGCTCGAGTTTTCATAGCTTCCATATTATCCCCTGGTTTAGCATCCGTATTGTTTGGCATAATAGCTATTACCGGATAACCTTTAGAAGCGTACTTTTCATTTAAAGCCATAATTCTATCTTCATACATAACGGCATATGGACAGGTGTTACAAGTAAATATCACAATAAACCCCTTTGCATCTTTATAATCTGATAACGACACCATTTTACCATCTATATTTTTAAGCGAAAAGTCTTCTGCAACATCACCAATTTTATATCCGTCCTTTATAGTATTTTTTTCATGCATCGCAAAAGCACTAACAAAAAGCGCTATGAATGCTACTAAAATTATTCGAACTGTTTTTTTCATAGGTTTATTTTTATTGTTTTAGAGGTCATATGGAACGCCTTGATAATCATCATCGTGTGCGAAAGCAATTCTCTTGGGCGTTTCATTTATTTAAAATTTGTAATTAATTTTTCAGCTAACGTTCTGGTTATACCTTTTGTCTCGGTTGTTCTAAACGTTTGTCCGTCATATGCCCATTGTGGGCTTTCATTATATTTAATTTAAAAAATGTTTAACTTCTGCTTCTAAACCCTCATAAGTAAATGATTTTTCAAAAAATTTTTTGCTATCATTTTTATATATAATAGTTGCCGGTATAGATCCCGACCAATCTTTATTTACTTTTGGTATCCATGAATTCATATCCACATCATCCAAGGCGATTACTTTAGATTTTAATTTTCTTTTTTTTATAAACGGCTTTAGTTTGGATTCATATAAATGCGGAAAATCTAAACTTACCAGAATAACCTCGACATTTTTATCTCTATATTGTGAATTTAATTTCTCAAAATACGGCAGCTCTTTCACACAAGGTGCGCACCATGTAGCCCAAAAATTAATGACATAAATTTTATCATCTTTCTTATTCAAAAATTTTTCAAAGCCGTTATAATTGTAAACCTCTAATACAACATCGCTCGAATTCATTTTATCGTTAACTTCATGCTTAGTCATGTCGTGGTTATCTGCAACCCTTTTTTTCTCATGCTTGCAACCTGTTATTATCAATATTGCAACAATTAATAGTTTTAATTTCATAACTTTAAATTTAATTAATACTTTGATGTCTATATTATAGTTTAACAAACTTTTATATAAAAAATGTTTTAAACTATTGCGTATTTATATTTTCATTTCTATATTTGAACCAACAAAAAAGTAAAAATGTATCAAATTTTAAATAATACTTGGTGGTGGAGCTTCAGAAACTTATGTTCGTGAAGGAAACCTAGTATATTTAAAACTTAAAATATCAAAAAAGGCTTGTCATTCACGACAAGCCTTTTTTAATGCTTATTTTTGGTCATTTCCGCGAAGGCGAAAATCGTATTAAATGGAAAAATGAATGTCTAGTGAAAAAATATATTATATCTATATCATGTCGAATAAAAAAAATGGCATTGAAGTGGTTTAAACTTTTTTGATTGAAGCGAAAAATAGTGATTTTATTCCCAAATGAATGCTTTTTTGCACTGCATAGCATCGCTACGGAGTAATAAAAAGATAAAATATGGGGATAAAAGGACATTTTGCAGCCAATTATAAAAAGTTTAAACCACTTCATTATATACATTGGTATGTCTGGAAATTTAAAAAATAGAATTTATCAACATAGAAATAAATATAGTAAAGGCTTCACAAGTAAATATGGATTAGACAAACTCGTTTACTATGAAAAATTCAAATTACCGAGTGATGCTATTAAAAGAGAAAAACAGATAAAAAAATGGCATAGAGACTGGAAGATTAATTTAATTAATGATTTTAATCCAGATTGGAACGATTTAAGTTTTTTTTTAATGAACTCATTTAGACTTTTTGGATTTAAGCGAAAATTAGAAGTTTTTGGCTCTGTTGAAGACTTTTTTGAGTTGCATAGCAGAGCTACGGAAGAAAAAAAAGACAAAAGCAGAGTTGAAAACAGCCATTTTTTAGCAAATTGAAAAAGCCTAAATGAGTTCAATAACAAAACTGATTAATAAAATTTCCGCCTTCGCGGAAAAGACATAGAATTATTTATGACAAAATATAACTTATACACACACTACAAAAAAATACTGGCAGACACCATCACGCCTGTAAGTATATACCTTAAAATTAGAGACAAGTACCCTAATAGTATATTACTTGAGAGTAGTGACTATCATGCTAACGATAACAGTTTTTCCTATATCTGTTTTAATCCAATAGCTTCAATTAAAGTTGAAAATGATCTTATTAGTCAAACGTTTCCAGACGGAAGTTCATTAGAGAGCAAAATAACAGATCGTATGAATGTCTCTGAAGAAATACATCAATTCACAAAACGATTTGAGATTAATTCAGATACCGATTTTAAATTTATAAACAATGGTATTTTTGGTTATTTAGCCTATGATGCCGTACGTTATTTTGAAGACATTAAAATATCCAAAAAAGATAATTCAATAAATATTCCAGATGCTTATTATGCGGTTTATCAGAACATCATTGCTATAAATCATTATAAAAATGAAGCCTATATTTTTGCACATTGCCATAATACGGAAAGTAATATTGATGAAATAGACCATTTAATAAAAGTTAAAAACTTTGCATCATATAGTTTCTATTCAAAAGGAGATATCACATCTAATTTAACAGATGATGAATATAAAACACATGTGGAATTGGCAAAAAAACACTGCGCACGAGGTGATGTATTTCAATTAGTATTATCTAAAAACTTTGCACAAGAATTTAAAGGTGATGAGTTTAATGTATATCGAGCATTAAGAAGCATAAACCCATCTCCGTACCTATTCTATTTTGATTACGGAAACTTTAAGATTTTTGGAAGTTCGCCAGAAGCCCAACTTATTGTAAGTGATAATAAAGCTGAGATTCATCCCATCGCCGGAACATTTAAAAGGACTGGAAACGATTCCCAAGATGCCGAATTAGCAAAACAGTTGGTAAAGGACGATAAAGAAAATGCAGAACATGTCATGTTAGTGGACCTAGCTAGAAATGATTTAAGCCGACATGGTAGCCATGTTACCGTCGATACTTATAGAGAAGTTCAGTTTTTCTCACACGTTATTCATCTCGTAAGCAAAGTTACTGGTGAGAAACATAAAGGCACCTCCACTATGCAAGTAGTTGCAGATACATTTCCCGCAGGGACGTTAAGTGGTGCGCCAAAACATAGAGCGATGCAACTCATTGAACAATACGAAAAAACGAGTCGTTCTTTTTATGGCGGAGCCATTGGTTTTATGGACTTTGAAGGTAATTTTAATCATGCTATTATGATTAGAACCTTTTTAAGTAAAAACCACAAATTACATTGGCAAGCTGGAGCAGGGTTAGTTTCAAAATCTAATTCAGAAAACGAATTACAAGAAGTGTATAACAAATTAGGAGCATTAACGAAGGCTATTAAGTTGGCTGAGGAGATATGAGGAGTTGGAAGCTGGAAAGTTGAAAAGAATTTTGAACAGAGAAAACAATTTAACAAAAAGTCAAGTCCCAAGTTCCGACACAGTCGGGAGCATCAATTTGCAGAAATAATGAGCGAAGGAATGTAGATGCAAAGCGAAGCTTTAAGCACGAAATTCCGAAAGCGAATGTTCCACAGGAATTTCCTCAGATTGATTTGATTTTTTGGTTCGTTTTGTATCAAAAAAAAATGAACAAATAGAAAAAATATGAGCATAAAAGTATTAGTTATAGATAATTACGACAGTTTTACATACAATTTAGTTCACTATCTAGAAGATTTAAACTGTGAGGTTACCGTTGTGAGAAATGATAAATTGGTTTTAGATGATGTAGAGCCTTTCGATAAGATTGTATTATCACCAGGACCCGGTATTCCAGAAGAGGCGGGTTTATTAAAACCAATCATTAAAAGATTCGCTCCTACTAAAAGCATTTTAGGCGTTTGTTTAGGGCAGCAAGCTATTGGTGAAGTATTTGGCGGTTCGTTAATTAACCTTGACGAGGTATATCATGGGGTTGCTACGCATGTAACCATTAGTGTTGATGATGAGCCCATTTTTAAAGGTTTAGATAAAAACATAGAAGTAGGGCGTTACCATTCCTGGGTTGTCAACCCCAATTTACCAGATAGTTTGGAAGCCACTTCGTTTGATGAAAACGGACAAGTCATGTCGCTACGCCATAAAGTTTATGATGTAAAAGGCGTACAATACCACCCCGAATCGGTATTAACACCAGATGGTAAAAAAATATTAGAGAACTGGTTAAACAGTTAGCAGTATACAGTGGCAGTAAGCAGTGCTTACTCAGTTGTAAAAAAACGATCATTAAAAATTAAACAATGTATTGAATACATTTTTAGGGAACGTACCAGAAGGCACTTGGAGAAAGCGAACGGTGCTTTAGCAATTTCCTGATTTTGATATGATTTTTTGGCTTGATTTATCCCGAGTGCAGTCGAAGGGTTTTGTATCAAAATGAAGTAAAGCAAAATAGAAGTAAAGCAAAATAGAAGTAAAATTAAAAAGGTTCCTGCCTACTCAGGAAAGCAATGCTTGCTTAAACGAAACATATATTAATTAAAACAATTCTCTCCCTTTAGGAGAGATGTCGCAAAGCGACAGAGAGTGCTATGAAAAACTTATTAAACAGACTTATAAACCACGAAAGCATCTCGAGTGAAGAGGCAAAACAAGTATTGGTAAACATATCCAATGGGATGTACAACCAAAGTCAGATTGCTTCTTTCCTTACGGTCTTTATGATGCGAAGTATCACCCTGGAAGAGTTACGAGGTTTTAGGGACGCCTTGTTAGAGTTATGTATTGCCATAGATTTAAAAGACTTTAATGCTATTGATTTATGTGGTACTGGTGGCGATGGAAAAGACACCTTTAACATTTCAACCCTTTCATCATTTGTAGCGGCTGGAGCTGGTATTAAAGTCTCTAAACATGGTAATTATGGCGTGTCTTCTGCTTGTGGATCTTCAAACGTTATGGAATATTTAGGTATTAAGTTTTCAAATGATGAAGATTTCTTAAAACGATCTATCGACAAGGCTGGCATCTGTGTTTTACATGCCCCTTTATTCCATCCAGCCATGAAAAATGTAGCACCTATTCGTCGTGAATTGGGAGTCAAAACATTTTTTAATATGCTGGGGCCTATGGTAAATCCGTCATTTCCTAAAAACCAAATGGTAGGGGTCTTTAATTTGGAATTGTTACGCTTATACGGCTATTTATATCAAAATACAGACAAAAATTATAGTATTGTTCATGCTTTAGATGGTTATGATGAAATTTCTTTGACTGGAAACACAAAAGTCATTTCCAATAATTCAGAAACTATGTTTTCACCAGAGGATTTAGGGATATCGGCCATCACCCAAGAATCTATTTTTGGAGGAAATACTGTAGAAGATGCTGCCAAAATATTTATGAATGTCATTCAAGGAAAAGGAACCGAACCCCAAAATAATGTGGTTTGTGCCAATGCCGGATTAGCCATCGCTACCACAAAACAGATTAGCCATAAAGAAGGGTTTGAGCAAGCAAAAGAGTCGCTGCTATCGGGAAAAGCTAAGGCGAGTTTAGATACATTAATAGAAATGAGTAAAAAATAGTTTGCAGTATATCGAAATTGAAGCCGAAGCCGAAGCCGAAACTGAAATTGAAGTTGAAGTTGAAGTTGAAACCGAACACTGAAATCGAAATTGAAATCGAAATTGAAATTGAAACCGAAACTGAACACTGAACACCGAACACCGAACACTGAAAAATGACCATATTAGATAAAATAGTAAAAGATAAACGTGAAGAAGTTGTACTTCGTAAAGGTCTTATTCCGGTAAGGCAGTTAGAACAATCCGTTTTATTTGAAAGAGAAACCATCTCTCTCTCAAACAATTTACGACATAGCGAATCGGGAATTATTGCAGAACACAAAAGGCGTTCGCCATCAAAATCTGTAATAAATCAAAGTTTAAACGTTCAAGATGTAGCAAAAGGCTATGAAGATGCTGGTGTTTGTGGTATGTCGGTCTTAACCGATGGTAAATATTTTGGAGGCTCTTTAGATGATTTATTAATAGCCAGAGCCAGTTGCAATTTACCATTACTCCGTAAAGAGTTTATCGTAGACGAATATCAATTATTAGAAGCCAAAGCATATGGAGCCGATGTTATTTTATTAATAGCAGCTATTTTGACCAGAGAAGAAATAAAGCAATTTTCGGAATTTGCAAAACGCTTGAATTTAGACGTTTTATTAGAAGTTCATAACGAAGAAGAGCTTCATAAATCCGTTATGCCCTCATTAGATATGTTAGGGGTGAATAACAGAAATTTAAAAACGTTTGAGGTTAGCTTAGAAACCAGTAAAACATTAAGTGCCCTTATTCCAAATGATTTTGTAAAAGTTTCAGAAAGTGGCATTAGTCATATTGAAGCCATTAAAACATTAAAACCTTATGGCTATCAAGGCTTTTTAATAGGGGAAAACTTTATGAAAACGGATAATGCCGGAGAAAGTGCCAAACAATTTATAAAAAACCTTCTCTAGCTCCTCCAAAGGAGGAGAATACTTACCCAAATGAAAGATGACATAAAAAACATATCGCACACAAACAAAGCTCCCGCTCCTTCGGGGAGGGCTGGGGTGAGGCTAAAAGTTTGCGGCATGAAATATAAAGATAACATGAGTCAAGTTGCAGATTTGCAACCGGACTATCTCGGGTTTATTTTTTATAAAAAATCTGCAAGACATTTTAACAGTAGCATTCCAGAATTACCAGAACCTGTTAAAAAAGTAGGCGTTTTTGTAGATGAAAATTTAGAAGACGTTATCGAACAAATAAATACACATCAACTTCAGGCGGTTCAATTGCACGGGAAAGAATCGCCAGAATATTGTAAAGATTTAGCTCGAATAGTCACAGATTCAGCCATTAATTTTGTAGAAATAATCAAAGTATTCTCAATCAAAGACGAATTCAATTTTGAAGTTTTAAAACCTTATGAAGACGTTTGCGATTACTTTTTATTCGATACCAAAGGAAAATTACCAGGAGGCAATGGTTACACTTTCGATTGGAGCCTATTAAATAATTATTCATCAACCAAACCTTTTTTTTTAAGTGGCGGCATTGGTTTGGATCAAATTGAGGACATTAAAAAATTCATACAGAGTAAAGCTTCAAAATATTGTTATGCATTGGACGTAAATAGCCAATTTGAAATAGAACCCGGGTTAAAGAATATTGAAAAATTAAAAAAGTTTAAACAAAACTTGTTATCCATGCTTATGCACTAAATGGAGTTGAAGTGTAAAGTGGAATCGATTATAAATGAAATAAAATCAAACAGATTCCTGCCTTCGCAGGAATGATAAAATTATGAATTACAACGTAAACGAAAAAGGGTATTATGGTGAATTTGGAGGGGCGTACATTCCAGAAATGCTATATCCTAATGTAGAAGAGTTACGCCAAAACTATCTTAAAGTAATGGCAGATCCTAGCTTTCAAAAAGAATTCGATCAACTTTTAAAAGATTATGTGGGACGTCCTTCCCCGCTCTATTTTGCAAAACGCCTTTCAGAAAAATACAACACCAAAATTTATTTAAAACGTGAGGATTTAAACCATACGGGAGCTCATAAAATAAATAATACCATTGGTCAAATACTCATGGCCAAGCGCTTAGGCAAACATCGTATTATTGCCGAAACTGGTGCTGGGCAGCATGGTGTTGCAACGGCTACCGTTTGTGCTTTAATGGGCTTGGAGTGCATTGTTTATATGGGCGAAATCGATATTAAAAGACAAGCACCAAACGTTGCCAGAATGAAAATGTTAGGAGCTACCGTGGTACCCGCTCTTTCTGGAAGCCGTACTTTAAAAGATGCCACCAACGAAGCCATTCGAGATTGGATAAACAATCCCGTAGACACCCATTATATTATAGGTTCTGCTATCGGCCCACATCCCTATCCGGATATGGTAACCAAATTTCAATCGGTTATTTCAGAAGAGATCAAATGGCAATTAAAAGAACATGAAGGCAGGGAAAATCCCGATTATGTAGTTGCTTGTATTGGAGGCGGAAGTAATGCAGCCGGAACGTATTATCACTATTTACATGAAGACGATGTTAATATTATTGCTGTAGAAGCTGCCGGTTTAGGAGTTGATTCTGGTGAAAGTGCTGCAACATCTGTTTTAGGAAAAGAAGGGATTATACATGGTTGTAAAACCCTGTTAATGCAAACAAACGATGGTCAAATAACCGAGCCCTACTCTATTTCGGCAGGTTTAGATTATCCTGGTGTTGGGCCTATGCATGCCCACTTGTGTAAAACAGGGCGCGCAGAATTTATGGCAATCACAGATGATGAAGCCATGAAATCCGGATTAGAATTATGTAAATTAGAAGGTATCATTCCCGCCATAGAAAGCTCTCATGCACTAGCTATTTTCGAACAAAAAACATTTAAGCCCGACGATGTCGTTGTAGTAAGTCTATCTGGTCGGGGTGATAAAGACTTGAATACATACATAAATTATTTTAATTTATGATTTTTTGTATTTCCGTGAAGACGGAAATCTTATCATCTAACTATGGATATTCATTATGTTTACATATTAACCAATAAAAATCATACGGTTTTATACGTAGGCAGATCAAAACAATTAAAACAACGTTTAGCACAGCATAAAAATAATAGTTTAAAAAGTTTTACGGGAAAATACAATGTAAACAAGTTGATTTATTTTGAGACAACCAAATATGTAAATAATTCTATAAAACGAGAACGACAAATAAAAAAATGGCATCGAGAATGGAAAATCAATCTAATAAATAGTTTAAACCCTAATTGGAAAGATCTTTCGGAATATATTTAAAATTTAAAAGATTCCCTCCTCCGAGGGAATGAAAAAATTCATTTGTAATGAACAGAATAAACCAAAAACTACAAGAAGACAAGAAGTTACTTTCAATATACTTCACAGCAGGTTATCCAAATATTAATGACACCGTTTCCATCATTCAGGATTTAGAAAAAAATGGTGTTGACATGATCGAAATTGGCTTACCTTTTAGTGACCCCTTGGCAGATGGGCCAACCATTCAAGCAAGTTCCACACAAGCTTTAAAAAACGGTATGACCACCGAAGTCCTGTTCGGTCAATTAAAAGGTATAAGACAATCCGTTGACATTCCTTTAATCATTATGGGCTATTTCAATCCAATATTTCAATATGGTGTTGAAACTTTTTGTAAAAAATGCCAGGAAATCGGTATTGATGGCTTAATAATCCCCGATCTGCCTGTAGATGTATATCATGAAAAATACCAAGCCATTTTTGAGAACTATGGCTTAATAAATGTGTTTTTAATAACACCGCAGACCAGCGATGAACGTATTCGTTATATAGACTCCATTTCAAATGGCTTTATTTATATGGTTAGCAGTGCCAGTACAACGGGGGCCAAAGTTGGTTTTGGGGACCAACAAACCCAATACTTTGAACGCATTGGGAATATGAATCTTAACAATCCTCAAATTGTTGGGTTTGGCATTAGTAACAACCAAACCTTTACACAGGCAACACAATACGCTAAAGGAGCGATTATTGGTAGTGCTTTTGTAAAATATGTTACAAACGAAGGGGTAGGCTCTATTAAGAAGTTTATAACTGGAATTAAAAATTAAGTTTCAATTAATAAGATTCCTGCCTACGCAGGAATGAAGAAATATGCCTTTAAACATCGTTTTAATAGAACCCGAAATACCTAATAACACTGGCAATATAGGTCGGTTGGCATTAGCATCAGGTTCTCATTTACACTTGGTAAAACCTTTTGGCTTCGAGATTGATGATACGCGATTAAAAAGAGCCGGACTTGACTATTGGCAGCATCTATCGGTGACTTATTATGATAACACAGATGATTTCTTCTTAAAAAACAAAAATGAAAAAATGGTTTTTCTTTCTAGTCATGGAACTAAAAACCATTGGGATATTCCTTTTGAAGACCATCTATTTTTAATCTTTGGAAAAGAATCCGTTGGTCTGCCAAAACCTCTTATTAAAGCTAACCAAAATAAACTCTTTAAGATTCCTTTGTACAGTGAACAGGTTAGAAGTTTGAATATCGCTAATGCGGTTAGTATTGTGGTTTATGAGGGGATTAGGCAATTACAGTGATCAGCCTTGTTTCTATTCACTTTTCTTTTTCACGACTCCTCAACATATTCATTATATCGCTTTAACTTTTTCTCTGCTTCAAGGTGCTCTTAGATGTATCATCATTTTCAAATAGAGCACATATAGCTAAATCAATATAAAATAACATGAATCTTCAGAGTAAAAAACCGAATTTCTTCGTTAAAAATACTCGCCGTAACTAGGCTCAATGTCATTAAGTTAAGGCCGTAATGTCAGTCTGAGCCTTTCGGCTCCGCTCAAGACAGGCTAAAGTCGAAGACCTATTGGAGTTCTAGTTTTTATTAGCATTTCGTATCCTATGACTTTAGCAAATTTTTTATCATAAATTTTCTCTATTGTCTTAAGCGGCATATCCCATTGTATCAACATATGGTACCCCTCTGTTCACTACAGCAAAAACCCTTGCCAATAGTT
>NZ_JAQZAT010000030.1 GCF_028736925.1 Flavivirga sp. 57AJ16
TTTTTACCCCTAAGGCCCTGCAGGTTTTTCTTAACTGGCCATAGAGCCAGTTTACGGCTTCCCAAAGTAGCTTCTGATTTGTTGGATAACGTACCTCGCTTTCGTAACAGGTGGCATCTACCGTGACTTGGTTGGGGCTACTGATGTAATCCTTCCAGTGCTTGTAAAATAAAGCCTCTGTTGCTTCGATGTTCAAACCAGATGCTAGTTCGCAGCGTATCTGGCTTACAATCTTAAAGTTGGTAATGCGTTTGTAGCCCAAAGAAATATCACAGAAAAACTGATAATCTAAATTGCCATTGAGTTGGTCTATGAGTTTTTCATCTGAACAGCAGGCGTAGTGCTTTAAGAACATCAGGGCCAAACGGCCACGCGGACTAAACAACATGTTGTTACCTGATTTTTGTTCTTTAATCTCAAATTGTGTCACTAAATCATCCCAAGGAATGGCTTGATAGATTTTTCCAAGATGACTCTCTAGAAAACGAGCGTAAAATAGGTCATAATCTTCCGAGAGGGGAAAAAAGTGAAAGACGACCTTGTAAGTCAGAAATTCTTTGTATTTTCATAATAATCGAAACTAAAACCCCGTTTTTGTGCCTTTTTGGCCTTTTTTGGGGTTTATTTATACCTCAATATACTACAAAACCTTCGGTTTTACAAGGCTTTCGTGTTTTCTGAATGTGCCATGGAAATGACGAGTAAAGAGAAAAAACGAATTAATGAATGAGTTTGAATTGCGTATTTTAATTCATAATTGGTATTATAACCAATAATTCACTAGAATCAACTGCGGAATCACCCCAATAAACAAGCCCATTATAAGTTCTTTATGAGTATGTGCTTTTAAATGTAATCTGGAGGTAGCGACTGCACCTATTATTATTGCCATTAAAGCTAATGTACCATTAATATTTATGCTAAAATGTATGCTTAAGATCACTAAAAACATGAACAGTCCAGAAACAGCGATCATATGTATGCTCGCTTTAAATTTAAAAAGAGCAAGAATTAGACATGTCATATTAGAGATTAGCATACCAACAAAGAAAAAATAAAGTTCTATAATTTGAGAAGGGGTTAAAATACGCTGTAACACTATTATAATTACAAAACAGTTTAGTAGTAAAGGCATAATACGTTCGTTTGTAGTTTCCAGGTATACTGATTTTACCTTACCCAAGGTCTTTAATAAAAAATAAAGGAGAATGGGTAAAATAATGGTTAGTATAAAAAGAGATACCAACTTGGCTTTTATTATTTCTTCTGGGACGAATCGAGGTGATTTATAAAAATAGAAAATAACACCAAGTATTGGCATGAACAATGGATGAAAAATGTATGAGATACTTTTTAATATTTTATCCATTATATCTTTTTACGTAATCGGGCAACTGGAATATCTAGTTGTTCTCTGTATTTTGCGACTGTACGACGCGCTATAGGGTAGCCTTTTTCTTTTAGAATAGTTGCTAAGGTTTCATCGGTTAAAGGCTTCTTCTTATTTTCTTCTTCTATGACCGTTTCTAGGATTTTTTTAATTTCTCTTGTAGAAACATCCTCTCCTTGGTCATTTTTCATAGATTCAGAGAAGAACTCCTTAATCAATTTTGTTCCGTAAGGCGTATCAACATATTTACTATTTGCAACTCTTGACACTGTTGAAACATCCATGGAGATTTCATCGGCAATGTCTTTAAGGATCATAGGCCTTAAATTACGCTCATCACCTGTTAAAAAATAGTCTTTTTGGTAATGCATGATAGCACTCATGGTTACAAATAAAGTTTGCTGACGTTGTTTTATAGCCTCAATAAACCATTTTGCAGCATCTAATTTTTGCTTGATAAAAATAACAGCATCTTTTTGCGACTTAGACTTGTCTTTGGTGTCTTTATAGCCTTTAAGCATGTTGTTGTACTCTCTTGATACATGAAGTTCTGGAGCATTTCTTCCATTAAGCGTGAGCTCTAACTCGCCGTCTATAATTTTAATAGCGAAATCTGGAACGACATGTTCAACAATTCTATTATTTCCGGCATAAGAACCTCCCGGTTTTGGGTTTAAATGTTCAATTTCTGAAATAGCCTCTTTTAATTGTGTCTCGGAGATATCAAATTTTTGAATTAATTTCTTATAATGTTTTTTTGTAAACTTGTCGAAAGCATTGTCAATAATATCAATTGCCAATTCACATGATTGTGTTTTTTCTTTTCTGTGCAGTTGGATACTTAAACACTCTTGTAAGCTTCTAGCTCCAACCCCGGCAGGATCTAATTGATGTACGATCTTTAGAACACTTTCAATTTTTTCTTCTGTAGTATAAACGTTTTGAGTAAAGGCCAAATCGTCCATAATATCGCTTATTTCCCTTCTTATGTACCCGCTTTCATCAACACTTCCTACTAAAAACTCTGCAATTTCATGTTCTTCATCATTAAGTCGGTAGGTGTTCAATTGATTTATTAAATGTTGCGTAAAGGAGGTTCCAGCGGCATAGGGAATCGTTTTTTCATCATCATCACTGCTGTAATTATTTGCTTGTGTACGATAATCTGGAATTTCATCATCACTTAAATATTCATCAACATTAATATCATCAGCATTTATAGTTTCATTATCATTAAAATCGTCAGTATTTTCGAACTCAGAATCGTATTCGTTTTCATTATTTTCCTTACCACCTTCAAGAGCTGGGTTTTCTTCCAATTCCTGCTTTAAACGTTGTTCAAAAGCTTGCGTGGGCAACTGTATCAATTTCATTAATTGAATTTGCTGCGGCGATAGCTTTTGAGATAATTTAAATTGTAAATACTGCTTAAGCATATTGATTTGGTTTAAGATAAAAGTAAAAAAAACTTTTATCTATAAATAGTTAGAGAACGATTGTTTTTAAAATTCTGCATTTTGAGGTGTTCTTGGAAAAGGAATCACATCTCTAATATTATTCATTCCAGTTGCAAACATAACCAAACGTTCAAAACCTAGACCAAATCCAGAATGGACTGCTGTACCAAATTTTCGTAAATCTAGATACCACCAAAGGTCTTCTTCTGGAATATTTATGGCAGCCATTTTTTGTTTTAGTACATCTAACCGTTCTTCACGTTGTGCCCCGCCAACTATTTCACCTATGCCAGGGAATAATATATCCATAGCACGAACCGTTTTCCCGTCTTCATTTAAACGCATGTAAAAGGCTTTAATATTTGCTGGATAATCGAATAAGATGACTGGGCACTTAAAGTGTTTTTCTACAAGAAAACGTTCATGTTCACTTTGCAAATCTGTCCCCCATTCATTAATTAGATACTTAAATTTCTTTTTCTTATTGGGTTTGCAGTTACGTAAAATATCAATAGCCTCTGTGTAGCTAACACGCTTAAAATGGTTTTCTGTTATAAAATTCAACTTTTCTATTAAAGTCATGTCATTTCTTTCAGCTTGAGGTTTTGTTTTGTCCTCATCTTGTAAACGCTTGTCCAGAAATTCTAAATCCTCACGATTATTATCTAAAATATATTTTATAACAGACTTCATAAAGTCTTCGGCCAAATCCATATTCCCGGCCAAATCCATAAAAGCAACTTCAGGTTCGATCATCCAGAATTCAGCCAAATGACGTGATGTATTCGAATTTTCGGCTCTAAAAGTAGGTCCAAATGTATATACTTTGCCTAAAGACATCGCATAGGTCTCAGCTTCAAGTTGACCAGAAACCGTTAAATTGGTTTCTTTTCCAAAGAAGTCTTTTGAGTAATCTATATGGCCTTCATCATTTAAAGGTGGGTTTTTAGCATCTAGATTGGAAACCTTGAACATTTCTCCCGCTCCTTCAGCATCACTTCCTGTTATAATAGGCGTGTGCATGTAGTAAAAGCCGTGTTCGTTAAAATATTTATGGATGGCAAACGATAATGCCGAGCGTAAGCGCATCACGGCACTAAATGTGTTTGTGCGCGTACGCAGATGTGCATGTTCCCTTAAAAACTCAAACGAATGTTTTTTTGGTTGAATGGGGTAGCTATCAGGATCAGAATCTCCTAAAACCTTTAATTCTTTTACTTGAATCTCGACTTTTTGTCCTTTTCCTTGGCTTTCAACTAATTCGCCTATAATATGTATAGCTGCTCCAGTTGTAACTCGCCTTAAAAGCGCTTCATCGAAATTTTCAAAATCAACAACACATTGAATATTATTTAGAGTAGAACCATCGTTTAAGGCAATAAAACGATTTGCTCTAAAGGTTCTAACCCAGCCTTTAATTTCCACTTCTGGGAAAATGATATTCTGGGATAATAATTCTGAAACAGTTCGTAATTTCATAGGTGTTAAAATTTAAAATGTAAAGATAAAAAAGTCGAGCATCAAATACTTAAAAAACAAGATCCGTTTTGCCTTAGAATTTATTAGCCATGCTTATTGCGTGGCAGGCCAATCCCGCTTCATGTAGTGACCTTGCCTGTGGGAACAACTTCGGTATCTAGCGGATCCCAAGCTTTAATTCCTTTTATTCATCTTCGTCTTCTTCAGGGATAATGTTAATAGCTGGTTCCCTTAGAACTTCTTTATTTGCGATACTACGTTCTAGCGATAGTAATAGAGAAGGTAATAAAAGGAGGTTTGATAGCATGGCAAATAGCAAGGTGGCAGAGACTAAGGCTCCTAACGCTACAGTACCACCAAAACTTGAAATAGTAAATACCGAAAATCCAAAGAATAATACGATAGAAGTGTAAAACATACTCACGCCGGTTTCACGTAAAGCGCCATAAACAGAAGTTTTGATTTTCCAATGGTTCGCTTGAAGTTCTTGACGGTATTTTGCTAAAAAGTGAATAGTATCGTCTACAGAAATACCAAAAGCGATACTAAATACCAATATGGTTGAAGGTTTTATGGGAACTCCTAAATAGCCCATTAAACCCGCAGTTATTAGCAATGGTAGTAAGTTTGGTATTAAGGATACAATAATCATTCTTCCCGACCTAAACATATAGGCCATAAATAAGGATATTAAAAAGATGGCAAGCGATAATGATATGGCTAAATTTTTAACAAGGTATTTGGTGCCTTTTTGAAAGACCAAGGCTTTACCCGTCATGGTAACATCGTATTTTTCCTTTGGAAAAACTTTATTTATTTTGGTATTAAGGTTTTCTTCGATACGTTCCATTTTATCGGTTCCTACATCTTTCATAAATGTTGTAATGCGGGCATATTGACCCGTGCTATCAACAAAGTTCTTAAGCAAGTCTACATTTGAAGACGAGTTTTTAGCATACGATAGGATGAAACTATTTTCTTGGGATGTTGGTAATTGATAGAATTTAGTGTTGCCATTATAATAAGCCTGTTTAGAATACTTAACCAAGCCTACTACAGAGATTGGTTTGGACAATTCTGGGGTTTCAATAATTAAATCCTCTAATTGATCCATACGTTTCAAAGTAGAAAGTTTCATAACACCTTTTTTATGCTTGGTGTCAATCATAATTTCTAAAGGCATGATACCGTTAAACTCTTCTTCAAAAAAGCGGATGTCTTTAAAAAACTCTGTTTTTTTAGGCATGTCCTCAATGAGACTGCCAGATATTTTTATTTGGTTAATACCGATCATGCTTATAATAAGCAATACGACAGAAGTTGCATAAATAGTAATCCGTTTTTGTCTTACCATGTGCTCCATCCAATTTACAAAACCACCAATCCAACGCTTGTTCAAGTGTTCTAAATGTCTTTCTTTCGGGTAAGGTAAAAAGGTATATATGATAGGAATAATAAGTAAACATAAAATAAAAATGGCCAAGATGCTTAATGATGCTACAATACCAAATTCTTTTAATAGTTTACTCTCTGTTAAGATAAAGGTTGCAAACCCAGAAGCAGTGGTAACATTGGTCATTAAAGTGGCATTGCCAATTTTGGTGATAACCCGTTGCAATGATTTTACTTTATTGCCATGTAATTTAACCTCATGCTGGTATTTATTAATTAAAAAAATACAATTAGGGATTCCAATAACAATAATTAGCGGCGGGATAAGGGCTGTTAAAACGGTTATTTCGTAGTTTAACAAGCCAAGAATCCCCAAGGTCCACATAACCCCAATACATACTACAATGAGGGAAATTATAGTGGCTCTAAACGATCTAAAAAAGAAAAAGAAGATAAGCGATGTTACTAATAGCGCGGCTGCTATAAACAGACTAATTTCATCGACAATGTTTTGGGAATTTAAAGTCCTAATATAGGGCATCCCCGATATTCTAACATCTAAATTATTCGATTCCTGAAAGGCATCTATATTTGGTATTAATGTATTAACTACAAAATCTTTTCTGGCTGAGGTATTTACAATATCCTTTTTTAAATAAATAGCCGTTCGAATAGTTTTTGTTTTATTATTAAATAAGAAATTATCGTAAAAAGGATATTTTTTAAAGAGTTCTTCTTGGAGCTTTTCAACTTGTGCCATAGAAGAAATGGAATCTTTTATAAAAGGTTCTAAATTAAATTTTTCATTTTTAGTGTCTTTTATAAGCTTTTGAAGGTCTTTAATAGAAACAACTGTTTCAACTTCCTTATATTTTTTTAAACTTTCAGAAAGCTTATTCCAGGCGTTTAACTTTTCAACTGTAAACAGGGTGCTATCCTTTACACCAAGCACAATAAGGTTGCCTTCTTCTCCAAAGATTTTTAAAAAATTATTGTAAGTTACATTTACGGCATGCTCATCTGGCAACAAATTAGCCTCGGTATAAGTGAAACGCATGTTTTCCCACTTTGTACCGAAGAATATCGTGACTATTATGATACCAATAAGTATGATAATTTTATTGCGTAGAATCAGTCTTGCAATAATGTCCCAAAAATCTGTGCTGAATAATTTAAACATGTCTTATATAAAAACGAAGCGCAAAGGTAGAAAAAAGGAGTGTAATACCTTATAAAGAGACGTTAAATGTAAACTTAAAAGCGACATTATCACTAATTTCTGGCAAGTGATAGGCACCGTAGCGGTATGTGAATATTAAACGGAACATTTTTGAGAGGTTTTGCTAAAGTACAGATTGCTATTTGTGATATTCTTTCTACAGATACTTTAAAAAAATAAGCTACAATAAACTTTAAGAAGATTTTTAGATAAGACGATTTATGTTGGAAGTCTATTTTTTAATTTATAAATGAAAAAAATAAAAAACCTTACTTTTTATCTGTAAGACATTCTTACTTTTGGAAAGTTTTTTAATACAAACTTTTATTAAGCCTTCATACCAAATGAAAACATTTTTGTCGTTTTTAGTTTTAGCCTTATTTTCCATTAGTAGCGTTTTAAGCCAAGAAAAGCCTCCCGAAATATTCCCGCCAGCTCCCACGGCCAGCGAGTTAGGGAAGTTTGGGAGCTATCCCGTTGATCTGGCATCTGGGTTGCCCCGAATAGAAATCCCGCTTTATACGGTTACCTCAGGAGATATCAAAATACCTATTACATTAAAATATCATGCTTCGGGCATAAAAGTAAACCAAATGCCATCTTGGGTCGGATTGGGCTGGGCGCTAGATACAGGAGGTATTATTAGTTTAGAAACACGTGATTCTCCTGATGAACTTGAACCTAATCCATATACTATTCCAAACTGGAATTATTTACAAAACATTATAAGCACAGATCCATATAATTTTGACCACCCAGATATACAAAATGTAATTAAAAATTCATGGGTAAAAGATGCTTATCACATTAGTCTGCCAACAGTAAGTGGCACATTTTTCTTAGATTCAAATAACGATGGTGAAGTAACCACAAAATTCCCGCCAGATGAATTCAAGATATATAAAAGTAATCCAATTAGTTATTTATATAAAGTTATTGATAAACAAGGTGTTCAATATGAATTTAATGATTACGAAGAAAGCCGATTAAATAAAACATCGTCCCAACCAGGAGATGACTTGCATCTTTACAATACAAAATATAAATCGGCTTGGTTGCTTTCTAAAATTAAAAACACAAAAGGAGATAGTATAGAATATTTTTATGGAAATAAATATACGACCGTTAATGAAGGACAAAGTCATTCTAAAAGTTATTCATACTCCACAGGTAGAAACAACGGTTTATATGAATATATCGCTAACATACAGCCTTGGAAAATATCTCAATCTAGCTCTTCTACTTTTGCTAATAAGTTACAAGAGATTAAATTCCCTAATGGTCGAGCTCGTTTTATAATGGCAACGAACCCTCAATTTGATGGTGTTGATGGAGCCTCAGGAACATTTTTGGATAGAATAATAATAGAAACAGGGGATGCAATAGCTGGTTATACTGTATTAAAAACATTTCGATTTTATTATTCCATAACCGGAGATCCAAACTTTTACACAAGCTCGAATAGTAATAAATACAGATTCAAATTAGACAAAGTAACAGAAGTTAATCCATTATTAGAAGTAAAAGAAATTGCTTCATTTGAATATTCTAATGTTCAGTTACCAAAATCTGAATCTTATAGTATAGATTATTTTGGGCTATATAATGGGAAAAATAACGCCAATTTAATACCTGAACGTTATATAGCATATAAACCTACTGCTTATGGAGGTGAACGTACTGAAAGAATTGGGCAAGCGGACAGGTCTATTAATACTATGACGATGCAAGCAGGAATGCTTACAAAAATAAAATACCCTACTAAAGGGTATACCCAATTTGAATTTGAATCCAATGCTTTTTATGGTAAAAATTTGTTTTTAAAGGATGAATATATAACTCAAACATCTTATATAGATGGAAGGGGTGATGGTTCTCAACTTCCTGGTTTATGTGCCGAAGAGCTTCCAGAAGAGTGTGACGTTCAAACAAAAACAATTAATTTTAACACAGATACAAGTACGACCTTATCAATAAGAAGTAATTTTACATGTGACTTTTGTAATAATATAAATTCCAAATATTCCTTTGCAAAATATCAAGTCAAAAATAATAATAGTACTATTTATTCATATAATTTTTATGGAGATATTGGTGAAATAGAAAAATTGATAGCTGTAAGTCCAGGAACTGTATCGATTATATTTGAAGTTTATGGAGATCGTGTCCATGCTGGTATAGAGACTTCTTATTGGAATAGGCTAGGAAACCTTCCCGATGAGAATGTCCAAGGTTTTGGTTTACGGGTAAAATCTATTACAAATTATGATGCTAATGACGAGTTTATAAGTCAAAAAGCATATCAATACACAATACCTAACACAGCTAATTCAAGCGGTAAATTAATTAATAGTGATCCTAAATATGATCGCCTCTCAGAGTATACAAATTTTAATTTTTCTTCATGTAATCCACACCCTAATTACAGCGAAACAAATACCTATACGTACTCTTCATCTTCTAGAACAGGTTTTGAAAACAATAGTATAACATATGAGTATGTTACCGAATTGGAAAAAGATTCTTTAGGTAATACTAATGGAAAAACAGTGTATAAATATACTACTTTTCCTAATGAAGTAGCTGATGCAGCTAATGGTTCAATTTGGGTGAATTTGGGGCATAAAAGAGGACAATTGTTGAAAAAAGAGACCTATAACGAACAAGGCAAGATTTTAATCAAAGAAGAAAATGAATTTTCTGAAAATACAGCGATCAATAGTATAAGAAATGATTTTAAGGTTTATGATCATGGATATTCTGATTTTCCCGCGCATTCTGATGATTTATGTCTAACAAGGTCTGAAATTGGAATGACATTAAGTAATACAAAGTCATATTTTAATACAGCATTACAGATTTTTTGGTACAAGAAAGACAAAACGGATGTAACACAATATTTCTATGATGCTACTGGTACACTGGTCAATCAAGTCCTAACAACAACAGACTTTACGTATAACGACTCGAACCAAGAAATTCAAAAAACAGTGACTACAGATTCGGAAAACGATGTATTGGAAACCAGTTACAAATATGCCCAGGATTTAAACGATACCCGATTGATTACAGACAATAGAATTTCAATGCCGTTAGAAATAAAAGTTTTGGAAGGCACAGAAATTATTAACCACAGCAAAACAACATATGCCGATTTTAACGGGACCTACCTAACTAGCGAAATATTTAACAAGAAAGGAGCGTTGGTTGATACTAACAATAGTGATGACCGTAAGTATGTTTTTGATAGTTATGAGCATGGAAAAATTACGCAATATCATATTGAAAATGGCGCCACAACAAGTATTATCTGGGGCTATAACCAGCAGTACCCCGTAGCCAAGATAGAGAATGCGACCTATGCAGCAGCTACGGCAACATTAACGGTATCAGAACTGACAGCCATTAAAGGTGGTACTTATAATCAAAGTACCATGATAACTACTTTGAATAAGATCAGGACTGGGCTGCCCGATGCTATGATCACTACCTATACCTACGATCCCCTGGTAGGTGTCACCAGTGTAACGGACCCCAAGGGCTATACCACCTATTATGAGTATGACGTCTTTAACAGACTGGAATTTGTAAAAGATGCCGATGGCAACCTATTGAGCGAGAACAAGTACAACTATAAGAACTAAATATTACGACAATATGAGAACCCTATACAAGACCCTGATGGGCATTGCCCTGCTATTGAGTGGTCTACAAATACAAGCACAGGCCATCGAGATGGATTTTTCACTCACCAGTGACAGTTTCAGCTTATTGGGCAGCACCATCCCTGCCCAGTCCAAAATTAACAAAACAGGAGGTGCGCTAACGTTGGAACAGATTATAGGCGGCCAAAAGACAACGACCAGCTTTGCCGTAGAGGACATTACCGGGCAGTGGGACGAAAACACCGGGCTTGGGGAAGTTGTCTGTACGATGACGCTCCAGGGCCATACCTCCATCTTCAGGCTAACGGGAACCGACCAGGGCATGACCGTCAAGCTCACCTTTGGAGGCGTCGATATGGCAGAGGGGGATTACGTTTTTGACATCAACACAATAAACTACCAATAAGCGACCAGCACTATGAGACCATTACTATTAAGACTGGCCCTTGTCCTTGTGGCGTTAACGGCCGCAGGACAGACCCCAACGGAGAATTACATAAAGACCACGTCCTACCGTGTGGAGACTGCCACGGGCGCCGTGGTGAACGACGACAAGATGGAGACCGTTACCTATTACGACGGCCTGGGAAGGCCCGTGCAGCACGTGGACGTAAGGGCGGGCGGACTACACGAGGACATCGTCACTCACATAGGCTATGATGCTTACGGAAGGCAGGACAAGGATTATCTGCCCTATGCCACTGCCACGAACGGTGGCCTTTACAGGATTGATGCCCTAAATGCCACGGGGAGCTTTTACAATACCACAAAATATGAAAATACCCTAAATCCATACTCCGAGAAGCATTTCGAGGATTCGCCTTTAAACAGGGTACTGGAGCTGGGCGCTCCCGGAACCGATTGGATCGTAAACTCGACAATCGATACCGACCATACCATCAAGTTCGGGTACGGATCCAATACCGATGCCGACTTCGTGCGCCAGTTCGGCGTGTCCTTTATAGGGGGCAATACAGAAGCCCCTCAGCTACAGGACGACGGCCTCTATCAGGCCGGTATATTGTACAAAACGGTGACCAGAGACGAAAACTGGCAGCCCGGCCAGGCCTATCCAATGGACCATACCACCGAGGAATACAAGAACAAACAAGGCAGGGTTATTTTAAAACGAACTTTCGAATCGGGTGGCTGGCACGATACCTATTACGTGTACGACGATTATGGAAACTTGACTTATGTACTGCCCCCAATGGTCAGGACATACCAGTCGATCAAGCAGATATGGCACGATGACCCCTATCATAGACAGGATGTGGACTTTTACCAGGGCACTTACCAGAACACTCTGGCTTGGTTCAGGATTAGCGTGGACGACGGGCTGTTGAGCTTTACCATGTTCGCCATGACGGATACCACTGGGCTGATCTTAAAGAACGGTCTGGTGCAGACAATGGACATGCCCACGGAGTTGCCCGACCTGTCCCTGGGCAACATCACGATCACCAATACTTCCGGGCAATCGGTGGTAGGAGCCACGGCAAGGATAGAAAACGGCGACCTGTACTTTACGTCCACAGGGGAACAGTTACAGGGCACGGGCTTCGTTTATACCTACAGTGTCGATATTAGTAACCTGCAGAATACGATAACACCGCCCGGGATCGGCCCAGCAAATTTTGACGGGTTTGCCTACCAGTACAAGTACGATGACAGGAACCGCCTTACAGAGAAGAAAATACCGGGCAAGGACTGGGAATATATCGTCTATGACAATCTGGACCGGCCGGTCATGACCCAGGACGCCAACCAACGAGCCAAATCCCCAAAGGAGTGGAGCTTTACCAAGTACGATGCCCTAGGCCGGCCGGCCTATACGGGGCTGTACCGTTCGGATCTCCCAATATCCATTATAAGGAACATATTCAAAAATAATACCGCCCCGCAAAACTATGAGACCAAGGTAGCATTGGGCAGCGGGTACGACGGGACGTACTATACCAATGACAATTTCCCGACTTCGTCAATAGAGGTACTGACCGTCAATTATTACGACGATTATACCTTCGATATGGCAACCCTGAGCTTGCCCGCCTCTTACGAAGGGCAGGACATCATAAACTACAACAACGCCAGCGGTACCAAAAAAGGTACCAAGGGCCTGGCCACGGGCAGTAAGGTAAAAGTACTGGAAACAACAGATTGGATAACCAATGTAACAGGGTACGATAAAAAAGGGCGCCCCATATACGTTGCCAGCAACAATGCTTACCTGGGAACCATCGATATAGCAAGGAGCAGGCTGGACTTTACGGGCAATGTGGAAAAAACAGAAACGGCCCATACCAAGGACGGGACTACCATTAGTACCGAAGACCTTTTTACCTACGACCATATGAACCGTTTGATAACACAGAAACAGAACATCAACGGTCAGGGCCAGGAACTTATCGCCAAGAACAGGTACGACGAGCTGGGGCAGCTCATAGGAAAAGAAGTGGGGAATACCGAAGCAAGCCCTTTGCAGGATGTGGACTATAGTTATACCGTTAGGGGCTGGCTAAAAACGATCAACAACCCTTACAGCCTTTCAGAGAACAACGACCTGTTCGCCTTTGGAATAAGCTATAACGAAACCGACCTGAAAAGCCAATATGCAAACTACGATACGCCGCTCTACAACGGTAATATCAGCCAGTTGCGCTGGAGGTCCGAAAATACCGATAGGAGTATAAGGCACTATACCCTTATCTATGATGCCCTCAACAGGATGGAGTCCTCTTATTCGGCCACCAATTATGCGATCGACCTAAAGTTCAGGGAGCATATCTACGGTTACGACAAGAACGGCAACATAGAAAGCCTTTACCGTACCATGCAGGATGACAGTGCCACGAATGGCTATTCCTATATCGATAACCTAGAGTACGATTATACAGGGAACCAGCTCTTGAGCGTGACCGACTCTTACGGTTTGTCCGGAATGGGAGCAGAAGGTTTTATGGACAGCAATATTGTTGGCGACGATTACCGCTACGACGCCAACGGGAACATGCTGGTGGACCTGAACAAGGGGATAGGGACCGTCATGGCCGACGGGATAACCTATAACCATTTGAACCTGCCCACATATATTGAAATTAATGACGGAAACGATAACGTGGGAAATATTACCTATATTTACGATGCGCTAGGGAACAAGCAAACAAAAGGAGTAATGCATATAGGAACATACAACTCATTAACTACCACATATTATGCCGGTAACTATGTTTACCAAGGCAATTTTATGTCGGGAGGCTGTTCGGGGTGTCCACCGCCACCGCCACCCACCCCTATTTGGTTAAAGTTCATCAATCAGCCAGAAGGCTATATAGAGCCAAAGAATGAACTCGATCTATCTCAGGGTTTTGATTATGTCTACCGGTACAGGGACCATTTGGGGAACATTCGATTAAGTTACAAGGATAGTAATGAAGACGGGAGTATAACCGGAGGTTCAACCCAAATATTTTTTGATGATTTTGAAACAGCCAGTGGATGGGATGGAACCGGAGCTAGTTGGGGGCACCCTATATCGTCATTTGATAGCAACTTTAAGCTTCAAGGGAATTATGCAGGTAGGATAGATAGAACAGGATCAAGTAGTGTTGCAGTACATAGCCTAACTTGGGTGCCAATAAACAATAGTTCGGATACCGAGTATATTTATTCGGGATGGGCATATAGCAACGGGCCAACCATAAGATTAGGTCTGGCTATGAAGGAAGCGGGAGAAACGGGGTATTTAACGTTGTTTGATGATATATATGTAGGGACTAAAAACACTTGGGTATATGTAGAAAAGCGGGTTATAGTGCCAGCCAATATGGTTTTGATAAATTTACGTATTGAAGCTAACAGCAGCAATGTTAACGGTACGGTATGGTGGGACAATGTAAGCATTCGTAAGGTCAATGACCTATTAGCTGTTGAGATCTTGGAGGAGAACAACTACTACCCCTTTGGGCTGAAACACAAGGGGTACAATACGAATGTAACTTCTACTAATTTAGCGTTAAAGTATAAGTTTGGTGGGAAAGAGTACCAAGATGAACTTGGTTTAGATTGGTATGATGTATCTGCTAGGAATTATGACCCTGCACTTGGTAGATGGATGAACCTAGACCCGTTGGCTGAAAAGATGAGAAGGCACTCTCCATATAATTATGCTTTTGATAATCCGATTTACTTTATTGATTATGATGGAATGATGCCTACTGGTCCTGGAGATCCGCCTAAGAAAAAACTTCAAAATGCTATTATAGCTATAGGCGAAGCAGTTACGGATGGACTTGAGACTATTGGGAGTTGGTTTACTAGTGATAACTCTAGTCCTTCAAACAGAACAAGTGAACGTTTAGATGTAGAAGGAGAAGGGATTAGAATTTGGGGTAATAACAAAACTAATGAAGGTTCTACTGCTGATAATGGGGATAGCAAAGGTAGTTTAGAAACTAAGGACATTCCTTCTGCTCCTGGTGGACATAAGGGAACAGGAAAAACCCCTGTAACAGCTTTAAAAGGAGGTTTGAAAGATACTCAAAAAGTTGAATCTTTTTTTGAAAGGGGAAATGATATAGTTGACAGTAATAAAAGTGAAAATAGCGTAGAAAAGTGGGATGGCTCATTTGCAACGAGTACATCTAAAAGTAATGAAAGAGGAGATAATCCCATTATAGTAACTAAATATTTTTCAATTTCAGGTACCGATACTAATTTTACTACTCAAACAGAAAGCTATAGAACTTTAGATGCAAAAGCTGATTCTACATTAACAGTAAATAATAGTTGGCCTACTCCAAGAAGAGAAGATAGTTCTATTGTAGTAGATTCAGTTACGATACAATATTAATATATTATGAAAAATAGATTAAAAACATTATTAATATTACCAATACTAATGTTGATTTATTCATGTAATAAATTAAAAACAGAATATCATGATAATGGTCAAAAATGGAAAGAATATCATAGGGAAAATAATCAATATAATGGTGTTTTTAAAGAGTACTTTACAAATGGTAAATTAAAGTTAGTTCATAATTACAAGGACAATATAAAAATTGATTCTTCTATATATTATTACAAGATTCCTGTAGAAAAAATTATGTTCATTAATTATTGGAATAATTCCAGTGATACAGTATTACAGATAGGATATGATATAAATGGTTTGAAAACAAATGAAGGTTTTTTGTTAAAGAAAAATGAGAATGATTTAATAGCTGTAGATAAGTGGAAATATTTTGATAAAAATGGTAAATTAAAATCAATTAGTGAATATAAAAACATTGATGGAAAAGGTTATTTAAATCAAGAATGGTATTTTAATAATAAAGGAGATACTTTATTTTACCCATCACATTACTTTGATATATTACGGAATAGGGATACTTTTTCTTTTAACTATCCTTTTAGGGCTATAGCTACCACAAAAGCTCCGTTATTTAAAAATAAAAAATCTCAAATTTCTGTTATAGTAGCAAAAGAAGGCTTTAATTTCAATAGTGATTTTTCAAATGAAAAGGAAATTGAAGTGGACACTTTTCATAATTTAACAAAAGATATTAAAAACCAAAAGTGGTTTTTAAAGGAAAGCTATCCTTATACTGTAGCATTTGGAAGAAAATTTGAAACTAGTGGAAAAAAAATAGTTAGAGGTTATATTCTTGAATATTATGAACAGGAGCCCGATTCTAATGGAATATCAAAAGAAGAACATAAAAAGTATTTTGAAATTCCAATCTACATTAAAGATAGTTTAGACGGTAGTAGCTCAAATTAGTGGATAGCTGGATATTTTGATTTAACTAGCTAAAAATCAACAAAAAAAATACATTCAAGTTGTTAAAAATAGGTATCCCCGCTACCGCTAGTTTTAAAAACTAGTGGCGTACCGAGTAAGAAAAAAAACAAGCCACATTAGATAGTTGTAGCGTGGTTCTTGTTTATAACCCTGCTAGTCCTCGTATGCGCTAGCGCTTCGTCTTTGACGAGTGCCGTGTCGAGTAGGCAATAAATAAAAATAAGAAGCCATGCTTTAGCGATAAAGTGTGGTTTTAGTATACGTTCTTAAAAAGAAAAATTTTGTAGCTGCTCTTTGGAGTAATAGGCTGTAAAAGGTGACCGTAGTTAAAAAAAACGCATAAACTACTACCTCTTTGGGCTGAAACATAAGGGGTACAATAATGCGGTGAATAGCTCAAGCAAAGCTCTGGATTGGAAATACAATGGTGTGGAGTATGAAGAGGCTTTAGGATTAGATTTGTATGAGATGGACTTTAGGAACTATGACCCTGCAATTGCAAGATGGACTTCTATTGACCCAGTAATACATTATAATTTTTCTCCATATAATGGAATGGATAATAATCCTGTTGTTGGTTCTGACCCTAGTGGCGCTGATGTAATAGAGATAGAAGGAGGATACAAATTTACGGGTCAAGATGCTCAAGATCTGTTTAGGGCATTGCAAAATAGTAGTAGTAATAGTTCGAGTTCTGATAGTGATGAAAGTGATAACTCTGAAAATGAGACTTCAACTTCGGTTACGGAAAGTGGTAATGAAGGAAATAATAACACAACTACTAACGCAGTAAGTACTATAAGTTTATCTGCTCAAGACCCTTGTCCTAAATGTCCAGATAAAAAATTGAGGCAATCTGCAATCATGATGGCAAAACATGCAGGAGGTAATGCTCAGGACTATTATGATGCCATGGTAAACGATGATTTTGTTAGTGATAAAATAAATGATAACGTTACATGGTTATCAGCAATAGTCACATTGATTTATGCAGGCCCTCTTCTAAAATCTATTTTCACTGGTGGGGCGGCAAGAATTACTTTTGGTCAAGGAGCTAATCAGATTTTTCATACTTTTAGGCACATAGAACAAGCAGGTTTGAGTAGACAAGCAGTACAGAAAGCAGTTCAAGAAAGCGTCAAACAATCATCTAAACTAATAGTAAAAGGGAAGCCTTTTAATAAAATAATTACAGTGGGAGGGCAACAAATTCAATATACGGCATATAAATTACCTAGCGGTTTAATTAATGTAGGAAGGATTGTTATACCAAAATAGAATATGGAAGCAAAAAGAGATTTAAAAATAGAGGAATACCAGTTATTAGAAAACATGCTCAAGGAGTTAAAAGAGTATGATTTTAATCTTAATGAATTGAAAGTTGTTGATATGCTTGACGGAGGTATGGGAAGTCTTTATATAGTTAATGCTCTAAAAACACGGGAAGAAAGAAAGATGAATAAGGCGATTATAGAAAAACAATTTTACGATGTTGATGATGTGCCTATATCGGTTAGTATAAATATAGATACTGACGGAAATTTATTTGAATTAGATATTTGGAGAGTTGATTTTAATCCAATAATTAACTTCCCGAAATACCCATAATAAAGCAGTAAATAAAAATCAAACCCCGCTCCCCCCGCTACCGCTAGTTTTAAAAACTAGTGGCGTACCGAGTAAGAAAAAACGGATCAAGTCAAAAAGTTGTGGGATTTTAGAATTAAGCAAAAATATTAGTTAGTCTAAATAAGAAGAATTCTACATTTCTAACTCCTCTAAACTGTGCCCTAAAGGCTTTAATTTTGGCATTAAAGG
>NZ_JAQZAT010000031.1 GCF_028736925.1 Flavivirga sp. 57AJ16
TATCACTGGTATGTTGGATATTCCAATTAAGTGCATAGATTTGTATAAGAAGAGCCGTATGATGGGAGACTATCACGTACGGTTCTGTGAGAGGCTCGGGGTGAAATCCCCCTTGTCTACTCGACACAGAACGTTAGCGGTAAGGCTGAGAGAATATAAAATAACAAGGACTATGATACATAAATTAATTTTAACATCTCTTCTTGGAATGGTGGGACAATTGACTCTTGCCCAAAGTGACTTGCCCACTACAAGAGCTTCTACTAAAAATGTTGACATCAGGGATGGAAATCACTTCAAGAAAGGGTATTGGTACATATTTCCAGATAGGAAGCCTGACTTTTACTATGTAGAAATCCCCGAAAAACCACACCAAGTTACCTTCATCACTGATTTGGATTCCATTTCATTCGATGTAAAATATAGAGAAAATTACGATTTTATCGTTTTACTGAACGGGAAAGACAGTTGCTTTACCCGCATTTCTGCTACATACAAAAACCTTGACTCGTACACTCGAAAAAGGATTTCACCAGATCCGGACACTCTTTCCTTTATTTTGGGTGACAATGATAAGATATACCTGAAAGGAAGGATAAACGATTCTCAGCTACTGGATATCCAGTTTGATTTAGGTAATGGTGGAACAATTATCAAAAAATCATCCGTTGAGAAGGTGAAAATGGAATTTGACGAAACCATTACCCTTCACAATTCAGATGGTACAAACCAAGTCCCTGCCGCGAGCACAAACTCTCTGGAAATAGGAAATCTGGTTTGGGATAGTGTTAAAATTGCGGTAGCCGATAATATGACCTACCGAGAAGACCTAATTGTAGGGAATTCACTATTCAAAAACAAAATAATAGAAATAGACTATGATCAAAAAATTTTGGTGATTCACGACACTCTGCCTCATCTGAATTCAAGTTATTCAAAACACAACATTATTCGTGATGGGGGTACTATTCCATTTATAGAAGGTAGTCTCACATTTCAAGGAAAAACCCAAAAAGGCTGGATGATGTTCGATACGGGGGCTTACACTTCTATCCTGAACAGCAGTGATGTCTCCACAACCAACAAAATGCTAGGTGAATTAAAGAAAATGATCGGGATTGACAATAAAGCGTTTATTCCAAAGCTAAGTATTGGCAGTTATGAATTTTCAGGGTTTAATTATGTTGCCCAAAAGATGGATGGTAATGGGCTCCATCTGATATTGGGAAATGACTTGCTCAAACGGTTCAACTTTATACTCGACAATCGAAACGGTCATATTTACTTGAAACCTAATTCGCTTACTCCAGATTCCTATAGAAACCCTGAATATGTTGTGGTCAGAGTTGTGGCAAGCCTTCTCTTTCTTTTGCTTTTGGTCGGGATTTTAGTTTATTGGAAAAGAAGAAAAAAGGTAAAATATTAAAAGCCCATACCGCTAACAATGTATAAAAATAATAGCCGAGATAGTAGTTTTTTCTAGGGCTTTAGCCCGCATCAACTTACTAGTAACTTGACAGGAAAGTGCCACGCAGTCGGCTACTTTTCATATGTGTGCCGAGAGTAACGAACGGCTGAAATTCGTTACGCAACTGTTTATAAGATGGTGGAACCGACCCACCGGTGCTGTTCTACAGGGAAGAGTGTCAAACCCCCATAAGGTGCTTTGGTAAAGAGTCAAGGTATTGAGCGTTATGGAAACGGCCGCGCCATGAGCGTGGTCAGGTATGAATAAAGGAGATGAATGCAAATGAACCTCTGATGAAGTGTCGAGAAAGTGCAACCTTCTGTCAAAAATGTTTGAAGTATGACAAACATGATAAGTTTAGCGGTCACCTGTTTACTGGCTAAGCGGCAGGCGTCATTTAGGAGGCATGACTTTTATCTGGGCTACGATTGTGCGATGAGCATCCAATCAAGATCACGGATGTTTGAGAACATCAGGAAAACGGGAATCCCCAGGATGCGGTGTGATAGCATTGTTGGTACTGCACACCATTTGAACCCTAAGCTCAGGGGATGGATACGTTACTTTGGTAAATATCGCGGATATAATTTGTCCAAAGTATTTTATGTGCTTCGTATCAAACTGGTAAGATGGGCAAGGTATCGGTACAAGAGATACCGACATAATTTGATCAAAGCCTATAAATGGTTGAACAGAGTTAGGGAACAATTTCCTAACCTATTTTATCATTGGAGTCTAGGTTATTCAAATTAAATGTAGATTTGTATAAGAAGAGCCGTATGATGGGAGCCTATCACGTACGGTTCTGTGAGAGGCTCGGGGTGAGATTCCCCTTGTCTACTCGACACATAAGCGTTGTGCTTCATACTGACAAACCGCAGATAAAGAATGGAAATAAGGTTAATTGCAACACAAATTGGAGACAGATTGAAATATGATACATCTGTAAACGAAATTAATCGTGTTGGACAATCAATTTTGAAAGTAAGAAAAGAAAGTTTTGCAAATGATTCAATAACATCTGTTCGTGCCCAAGAAGTTTATAACTGGATTATGACTTTGGGAAAAACAAGTCTGACAAAGGAAGAGAGAAACAAAAGACTTGTGAAATTCTGTATGGAACTTGCACCCGATGAACAGAAAGGTAGCATTTCGGAATTTTTGATTGCAAATGGATGTGATTACAATGCTGTCAACAAAGACCACTTGAACGAATTTTACTCTCGAAATTATCATCCTGAAATAATCAGACATTCAAAAAAATTGTTTTTACAACAAAACTATTTTCATTCAGTTTTTGAATCTGCAAAAGCGTTTAATTATTCTGTAAAACAAAAAGCTCAATCCGACAAAGATGGACAGGATTTAATGATGTCAGCTTTTAGTTTAAATGGAGTACTGAAACTAAACTTTGGAATGACTGAAACGGAAAGAAATGTTCAAGACGGAGTTAAATTTCTCTCTGGCGGACTAATGAGAGCTGTTAGAAATCCTACAGCTCATGAACCTGCATTAGATTGGCCGATTAACAAACAAGAATGTTTGGATTTTTTAAGTATGATTTCGTTTCTTTTTCATCAATTGGACAAATCAATTTATTACAATGGATAAAAAGTACGAAAGCACAACAATGTATAACCGCAATTACGGCGGATTCGACTACGTCCGAATCCACTCGGAATTGCTAACGTCAGTGCTTAACCAAAAATCATTAACTTTAATCCCGTAACTGACGGTTATACGAGACAGTTGTAGGTAATTATCAAAAAACTTAAATAGATGAAAATTAAAAATACAATCTTCTATATTACTTTGTGTGTTGTCATTTTAGGTTGTAACCCGCAGCATTCAACTAGTATAGATGAAGAAATTAGTATAATTGAAAATAGCCTGATAAGAGGAAATGTAATTAAGGGGCGGGAACCAAAATCATTTTCAATATTTGAAAGAATGCAATTTCATAATGTACCAGGTGTAAGTATTGCTATTGTGCGGGATGGTAAAATTAGATGGGCAAAAGGCTATGGTATAGCTAATACCAATGATAGCACCTTGGTTAATTCAAAGACCCTTTTTCAAGCTGGTTCAATAAGCAAACCAATCGCTGCACTTGCCGTATTGAAATTGGTTGAAGATAAAAACATAGATATAGATGAGGATGTTAATACATATTTGACCAGTTGGAAAGTACCTGAAAATAAATTTACAGAAAAAGAAAGGGTTACTTTAAGAAAGTTGATGTCGCATACAGCTGGAGTAACTGTACATGGGTTTCGTGGATATAAACCTAATGAAATATTTCCTACCAATGAACAAGTCTTGAATGGGGAAGGAAATTCTAATAAAGTTACAATAGACACTATTCCAGGTTCTATTTGGCGCTACTCTGGTGGAGGATATACTATAATGGAAACAGCGGTGGAAGATATGAGCGGATTGCCCTTTGAAGAATATATGTTGAAAAAAGTACTAGAACCCATAGGAATGGACAACAGTACGTTTGATCAGCCGTTAAAACCCCTAAATTATTCCAATGTAAGTGCAGCATATGATAGTGCGGGTAAATTAATTGATGGACTATATCACAATTATCCCGAACAAGCAGCGGCTGGGTTATGGACTACCTCTACTGACCTCGCTAAGTATTGCATTGAAATTCAGGAAATCGCAAAGGGAAAATCTGACGGTATACTCACAAAACAAACTGTGGACATGATGCTGACCAAACATCAGAACGATTGGGGATTGGGACCTTCGTTGAAAGGAGATGTAGATTCTTTAATATTTCAACATGGAGGTAAGAATGCTGGATTTACTAATAATTTTTACGCAAATGTTCATACAGGTGATGCCGTGGTAGTTATGACCAATGCGGATAATGGTAAAAAGCTTATTGATGAAATTGTAAGAGCTGTGTGCAGGTATTATGAATTAGATTTTATAGATTCTCCGAACCCTTTTCATATGGAAAGATTGTCTGAACAAGAATTAAGCAGATTTGAAGGTCAATATAAATTATTAAGAACAGGGAGAGAATTAACGGTTAATATCAAGCGTGAAAATGGTTTGCTGGTTTTTACTGGTGAAAATATTCCACGACCTGCTGAGTTTATACCGCTGAATGACTATGAGTTTTTTGATTTAGAAAATGGTAATAAAGTAACCTTTGAGATAAATTCAGACACGATTAATTTTCTATTTAATAATCGCCTTCAATTTTATAAAAAATAACTACCTACAACAATGGTAACCGTTGCACAAGCCCTTGATGTTCCAAAAACAGGATACGGATAAGCCCTTTTAAGGGCTTTTATTTTGCCGTGTAAATTCCCTGCACCCTAAAACCATGGGGCTTAAAAAGAAGTAAAAAGCATCGTAGGGCAGCTTTAAAGGCAAAACGGACATTGGACAGGCCTGCCGCCCCGCTCTTACAGTGTTTTTCAATGAACTACAGGTATTTTTTAAGGTTGTAGGCAATGGCCGAGAGCTGCATGCGCTTGTTTGCCTGTTTGATGCCAATGGTATTGATTTTTCTGAGTCCCATAAACTGGGTGGGCGTTCCAAAAACGGGTTCCACCGTGCTTTGCCGCTTGGCTTTCATGTAGCGCCCCTGAGGGGGCTGTTCACTCGGGCTATGTTACGCTCGTACTCGGCGCGGTAATAGGTTACGGTAAACTTCTTTTCCTGTCCGCTCCTGCCTAAACACGCGCTGCATATCGGGCAGTCGATACAGACTTTCTTCGAGGCGCGGTATTCCTTCTTTTGGTCTGGTTTTTCGTTTCATAAAATACCTTTTTAAACGGAATGATTTTGCCTTGGGAACACACATAATGATCTTCGGTCTCGTTATGGGCAAAGCCATCCGGGCAGCCCTTGTAGGTGCCATGAGGCGGGGTAAAGCTCTTGAGATTTCTATCTTCCAGAAAGGCGTAGTTCTCGCCACTGCCGTAACCCGTATCTGCCGCGCAGTTTTCCCAGGCCAGCCCCTCGCGGTGTAGGCGGTGCTGTACGCGGACCACGATATCCTGTAACTGCTGGTTGTCCTTGCCGTCTGTATAGTAGGCCTTGATATCTGTAATTACATGATGTGCCGTATCTACCGTAAGCTGGCTTAGGTAATTCAGCTTTCGAGCCGGTTGTGCAACAGGCACAATGTCGAAGCTTAACATGGGGGCTAATTAAAAATAGAAATAATGGCATTAATTTTGAGTAGGGTTGATTTTTAGTTATTAATTTATAAAAAAGAATGAAAAGAACAACAATTATCGTATTCGCATTGATATTAGTATTATTAATGCATAAACAAGTATGGGCCCAGAACAATAATGCAAACTCAGATAAGGTATTTAAGGAATTCATTGCTTCTATCCAGGCAAGTCCCAATAGGGGCGTTCGTTATGACCATGCCAGACAATATTTTACGACCGAATGGCGTACTACCTTGCAGTTATTGGATGTATGTTACTATATGCCCAATGATAAAATTAAATATCGCCTTTGTTTAATGGCATATCCCAAAATCATTGATAAGAATAATTTTTTCAATATTTATGACACATTCTCTACACTTTCTTATGCCATCAGGCTATACCATAATACCCAGGCCACCGATGGGAGTTTAGAACCAGATAATTACCCTGATCCCAACAGGGATTATTCGGCTATTGATTTTCCAAATTCAGATGGCTATGTAGGCCAGACGGGAGTTAATTGTGGTTTGCCTATGGCACAAAATGACTTTGATTATTTTTTTAGCCATTTATTGTTTGACAAAAATGACAATCAACAACTGGAGTTTTTAAAACAACAAGTGACCACACATTGCTTTTCGACTGCTCAAATAATGAAATTAGGTTTGGAGCTGCAATTGGAAAAAAACCGATTGGCTTTTCTAAAATTTGCATTTGATAAATGTTTTGATATGGAAAATTTCATGAAAAGCTTGCAACTTATAAGCCATACCTATTATAAAGATGATCTAAAAATGTATATAGAGGATGGTTTGGCATTTGGAGGCCCAGATACGGTTCCTTATCCCGATAATGACTGCCATGTTGGTAATGGGGAGTTTTCACAAGTCCTTATATCGATTGAGGATCAAAAGTTTTCAAATAAACAAAAGGACATGGCAAAAATACATATAGAAAAAAAATGTTTATCAATGGAGCAGCTAAAGGAAATCGTAGCCATATTCAATTTTGATAAAGATAGGCTGGAAATTATCAAATTTCTGTATGATTATGTGCCAGCTCCTGATAAAATGTATACCTTTAGAGGTATGCTGAAATTTCTAAGCACAAAACAGGAATTTGATAAGTTTCTAATAAGCAAACAATAGCCTGATATTGATCTTCTATTAAAAAATAAGTTCTGAGTTAAAAAAGTAAGCGGCTGTAAGCTCATCTTGAAAGGAAGATAGTTCTCAAAAAAAAACCAGAAACTTGAAGTTTCTGGTTTAATACCCGGGTCAACCATTGAAGTCAACCCCATAAGTAGATAATCAAAATGAGTAGACGTTTATGGTAAGCCATTAATTATGGTTGTTAATTGCGCTTCTGTAGCTACAGACGTTTCACCGTCGGTAAATGTTATAACACCATTTTCTGTGATAGTTACCGCTTTTATAGCATATTTCCAGTTATCTCCATCTTCGGTAGCAAAAATGATATGACATTCTAATCCAATAGGGATTTGTCCGTAATGCTCACTAAATAAACCAGTTTGAGCATCGTAAGTGTCTAAGTTTGCTAAGCCAGTGTCTTCTCCATCATAAGATATATAAACAGAGCTGTTCGTATTATCATACCCTTCAGGGACACCAACTAGAATGGTTGTCTTTGGACGAGGATCATTATAAAAACGATCTACGTTAGACCATCCAAACGATTGAAAAAAGCCGTAGTATTGGTTTCCTTCTCCAAACACACCGCCTTGTCCCCCTGCATTATCTTCTCTAACTTCATCCCAAACAAGGTTTCCGTCTTGGTCTATTTTACCTTCCCACAGTATCATATCATTATCTACACCTCCTGTTAAATCTGCTGGAATTTGCATTTGAAATCCACAGGTAGTTTCTAAGGCGGCACCGTTTTGGGTTGCATTTACAAAGAATTCCCCTCCAGAAATAAGCAATGCTTTATCGCCATTTGGTAAAGTTCCCATAGTAGGTTTGTTCGTTGTAAGCATACTTCCTTTGTCAAAAAGCTCAACAAATTCTATATCTACAGTTCCAGTTACAGCGTCTCCGTTTAAAGTCAAACAAGCACCGTTAATGTGAATCTGCACCCCTTTTTCAGATGTTAGCGTTACATTTCCATCATCGGCATTAAATTGAAATGTTTGTGTTAAGTTTTCTAAGGCTGCGTCTTTTAGATTATTGAAATCTTCAGCAGTTGGGCGAATTAAAATATCACCATCGCCATCGTCATTTTTTGAACAGCTAGTTAATAATAAAGCTGACATTAAAATAGTTCCTAAAATGTGTTTAAAATTTCTCATGATTAATTGGGTTTAAAATTTATTATTCAAGTTTATATAAACAGGGCAAGTATTTTGTTACCCTGTTTTGGTAATTATTTTTTATTGTTGAGGTTGACTGATTATTTTTTTAGAGACAATAGCATCACCAGAGGCAACTAATTGCATCATTTTATGTGCATAAGCTTCAGTTGAAGCATATCCTTTTGCATGTCCTGTTACGGTTTCGACTTCCCAGAAATAATTTCTTTTAGAGTTGTTTTTTGCTTCCGTTCTCAAAACAAAATAACTTTCAATTTTGAATGCTCTTACAATGTCTCCCGAGCTTGTTAAAAGAATCATCTGTTTTGCGTCTTCTATAGAAAATGATGTTCCAGAATAAAGCCCTTTATCGGTTTCCACTTTCCAGTCATACACCTTAAGTATGTTTTCATTTGTAATAGTTGCACCAATAGTTGTGGTGTTAAGGTTCGATATTAAGGTCGTAGCATGAGCGTTTAGTATTGATAATACCACAGTACCTATAATTAAAATTGATTTTTTGCTCACGTCATTAATATTATTTAAGTGTTCGTGAAATTTCTTTGTGATTTTCATGATTTCTAAATTTTAATGGATTAATTAACTGTTTCAGTATTTTTTACTGTCACACCCTTATATAAGAACCATTTAAAAATTGTTACCCTTTTATTTCAAAGTTTTTTTACTTTAGTAGCAAATACAAGGGGTAATGAGTAAAAAAAAAATACACGAGGATCAGAAATATATAGACGGGCTGCTTAAAAACAATTCGTTTATTATACAAGCTATATATGATAGGTTTGCTCCTAAGGTTATTAACTATATAAGAAAAAACAGTGGCGATAGTGATAAGGCCCAAGACGTCATTCAGGATACTTTAATAACGATTTATAATCAAGCAAGTGAAAATAAATTACAACTTACTTGCCCATTTGATGCGTATTTCTTTCTGTTATGTAAACGTAAATGGTTAAACGAATTAAAAAAATCTTCTAATAAAGAGGTAACAATTAATGAAGACGTTTTATCTAAAGGTGACGAGGCTCAAGAACTAGCTTTTGAAACATCTGTATTTGGTGAAAAGCAAGCTTTATTTACAGAAATGTTTCAAAAACTAGGAACCGCTTGTAAAGATTTATTAACAGCTACCTTTAAAATTAAGTCTATGGAAGAAGTAGCAAAAAGTTTAGGCGTAACGTATGCTTATGCTAGAAAAAAGAAATCTTTATGTATTGGTAAATTGACTGAGCTGGTTCAAAAATCACCAAAGTTTAACCAACTTAATAACTAATTATCATGGAAGATCAAGATTATATATTATTCGAATCCTATTTATCTAAGGAATTATCCCGAGATGAAATAGCCGCCTTTGAAGCACGATTAAAAAATGAATCAGATTTTAATCAAGCATTTAATACATATAAAGAACTATCTGCTTTTTTAGAGCATAAATTTGAAAATGAAGCGGCTTCTACTGGATTTCAGAATAATTTAAAGGCCATTTCCAACACATATTTTGAAAAACAAGAAACAACTAAAGAAGCCCTACATTTTAAACCTTGGCACTATGCTATAGCAGCAAGTGTGGTATTATTAATGGGAATCTTTACGTTTAACAATTTTTCCAACCCGACTTTCAACGATTACAATAATTATGAAGTCATTAGTTTAACGGTTAGGGGAGGACAAGATGAACTTTTAAAAACAGCTGAGAACGCTTTTAATGATAAAGATTTTGCTAAAGCTGAGATCGTTTTTGGACAGTTATTAGCTCTCGATGGTTCCAATAAAGAATGGCAATTATATAGAGGTGTTGCCCTGTTGGAATTAGATGAGTTTGATGAAGCAGAGGGTCTATTTAATAAACTTTCTAACGAGGCGTCTGTTTATAAAAACAAAGCAGCATGGTATTTGGCTTTAAGTAAATTAAAACAGAAAGATTATAATGCTTGTTTAAAGATATTAAGAAGCATCCCAGAAGATGCAGAAGATTATGAACAAGCACAAAAATTAATTAAGAAATTGGAATAGGGGATGTATGTCTGCTAGAGTTGTCTCATTGAGTGCAGACGGGATACGGGATTTATTTTGAAGGTCATATAACTTACGGTTTGAATTTGCATTAAATTTGAACTATAATTAATAGGGTTTAAATAAGCTTAAAGAAAGTCATCAATTTAATGATGACTTTTTTATTTTTACCAAATGATTATTACAGATACGCATACCCATTTATATAGCGAAGCTTTTGATGAAGATAGAAACGCGATTATTGACCTTGCCATAAATCAAGGGGTTTCACGATTTTTCATTCCAGCAATAGATTCTGGGTATACAGAAGCTATGCTTCAACTTGAAAAAGAGTATCCCAATAATATATTTTTAATGATGGGCTTGCATCCCACACACGTAAAGGGCAATTATAAAGAAGAGTTAAAGCATGTAGAAGAGATGCTTGCAAAACGGCATTTTTATGCTGTAGGCGAAATTGGAATTGATTTATACTGGGATAAATCAACATTAGGAATTCAACAAGAAGCATTTAAGCATCAAATTAGGCTTGCAAAGCAATATAAATTACCAATAGTTATACATTGCAGAGAAGCATTTGATGAAATATTTGAAGTTTTAGAAACAGAAAAAGGAGACGATTTATTTGGTGTTTTTCACTGTTTTACGGGAACATTAAAACAGGCGTATCAAGCGATGTCCTATAATATGAAATTAGGGATAGGAGGCGTTGTTACTTTTAAGAACGGAAAGATTGATACGTTTTTAAACCAAATAGATATAAAACATATTGTTTTAGAAACAGATGCCCCTTATTTGGCCCCGGTACCATATAGAGGAAAACGAAATGAAAGTGCTTATGTTATAAAAGTATTAGAAAAATTGGTAGATGTATATGGTATGCCTTTAGAAGATATAGCAGCCATTACCACTAAAAATTCTAAAGATGTTTTTAAAGTTTAAAATATGAGCGAGATGAAACCAAAAATATTACTAATATATACTGGAGGAACCATAGGTATGGTTAAAGATTTTAAAACAGGATCACTTCGTGCATTCGATTTTAAAACGCTGTTGGAAAAAATCCCAGAATTACAACTTTTAGACTGTTATATTGATACCATATCCTTTAAAGAACCTATAGATTCAAGTAATATGAATCCAAAATATTGGGTTCAAATTGCTGAAATAATAGAAACTAGTTATGAAGCATTTGATGGTTTTGTGGTTTTACATGGAAGTGATACCATGAGTTATACTGCTTCATCATTAAGCTTTATGTTGGAAAATTTAGCAAAACCAGTCATATTTACCGGATCTCAATTACCCATAGGTGATTTAAGAACAGATGCAAAAGAAAATTTAATTACCTCTATACAAGTAGCTTCGTTGCAAAGTAATGGTAGGCCATTAATTAAAGAGGTGTGTTTGTATTTTGAATATAAACTATATAGGGCTAACAGGACCACAAAAATAAATGCGGAACATTTTGAAGCCTTTGCATCTTTGAACTATTCAGAATTAGCAGAGTCTGGGGTGCATTTAAAGGTTAACGAGGAATATTTGTTTAAGCCCAATTTAAAAAAAGCTTTAAAGGTCCATAAAAATTTAGACAATAATATTGCATTGATAAAGCTTTTTCCCGGAATTACGGAAAACGTTTTGCAAAGTATTTTTAATACGTCAAACTTAAAAGCTGTTATAATAGAGACTTATGGTGCTGGAAATTGTACCACCGAAAAATGGTTTATCAATATGTTAAAGGAGAGTATTTCAAAAGGGATACACATTGTAAATATTACTCAATGTTCTGGCGGAAGTGTTATGATGGGACATTATGAAACGAGCAATGCGCTAAAAAATATAGGGGTTATTTCTGGAAAAGATATTACAACAGAGGCTGCAATAAGTAAATTAATGTATTTATTGGGGCAAAATATTTCTGGTAATTACCTAAAAACCACCTATGAATCACCATTAAGAGGTGAAATGTCTTAAAATTAACTCTCAAAATTTTAACGTTCAAAGTTTTTTTTGTTATTTGAGCCCCCGTAATTAATGTTCAATTAAAATTACAGAGAGGTGGCCGAGTGGTCGAAGGCGCACGCCTGGAAAGTGTGTATACGCCAAAAGCGTATCGAGGGTTCGAATCCCTTCCTCTCTGCTGTTATTTTGTCTCTAATTGCTTTTTTTTTAATATCTTTAACAACTTTAACTAATATTTAAGATCTAGAACATGAAAAGATTATTTTCTCTCCTTGCCATAACAGGAATGATGGCATTCGGAACTACTAATGCAACGACAATTGCAAACACAAATACAGCTGTAACAACTACTGTTAACACTATTCAAGAAGAGCCAGAAGCAGCTGCTGCTGAAGGTGAAAATCTTGGATTTCATCAAGAATTGAAAAAACGTTTTATTGAAGGTGGTGCAGGTTTTATGGGCATTGTATTATTATGTTTAATTCTTGGTTTAGCAATTGCTATAGAAAGAATTATCTTTTTAAACCTTTCAACTACAAATACAAAAAAGTTAACACAAAATGTAGAGGATGCCTTATCTTCAGGTGGTGTTGAAGCTGCAAAAGAAGTATGCAGAAATACAAAAGGGCCTATTGCATCTATTTATTATCAAGGACTGGATAGAACAGATGAAGGTATTGAAGCTGCTGAAAAAGCTGTTGTAGCTTACGGAGGTGTTCAAATGGGACAATTAGAAAAAAATGTATCTTGGATATCGTTATTTATCGCCTTAGCACCAATGCTTGGTTTCATGGGTACGGTAATTGGTATGATTCAAGCATTCGATAAAATTGAAGCGGCTGGAGATATGCAACCATCTCTTGTTGCTGGAGGTATTAAAGTAGCACTTTTAACAACCGTATTTGGTTTGATAGTGGCTATTATACTTCAAATTTTTTACAATTATATTATTGCTAAAATCGATAGTATTGTTAACGATATGGAAGATGCTTCTATCACGTTAATGGATCTATTGATTAGAAATAAAAAGTAATAATTAAATATAAAAAATTATGAAATTACATAAAGTTTTAAAAATAATAGCTTTTGCACTTGCTATTATTGGCGCGATTTTTGCGCTAATGATAATAGCAACTGATGAAAAAAAAGAGCTTGAAAGTGTGCTTAGTATGAGTGGAAACATGTTATACATTGCATACGCTGTACTTGGATTAATATTAGTAATGGTTTTTATATTCGTTATAAAAGGGCTCTTTGCTGGAAATATTAAAAAAACATTAATGACCGTTGGTGCCTTTTTGGTCATCGTCTTTATTTCTTATTCTATATCTTCGGGTACAGATTTAGATTTAACACCTTTTACAGATAAAGGACAAGATGTTACAGAAGCGACATCTAAAAAAGTTGGAGCAGGATTATATACATTTTACGTATTAGCTATTTTAGCGGTAGGAGCTATGGTGTTTTCAGGAGCAAAAAAAATATTTAATAAATAAATTATGGCAAAAAGAGCAGCACCAGAAGTAAATGCAGGCTCCATGGCCGATATTGCGTTCTTACTATTAATATTTTTCTTAGTAACGACTACCATTGAAACAGATTCCGGGATTAACCGAAAACTTCCACCTATGGAAGAATCTGAAGAAGATGTGGTCATCAAGCAAAAAAACATATTTACCGTTTTATTAAACGGTAAAGATCAACTGCTTGTAGAAGATGAATTAATGGAACTTAAGGATTTAAGACAAGCAGCCAAAGAGTTTTTAGATAATGGCGGCGACGGATCATGTGATTACTGTAATGGAAAAAAAGATAAGTCTTCTTCCGATAACCCGGATAAAGCAATTATATCTTTAAAGAATGAGCGCGAAACGACTTATAAGACTTATATAGCTGTTCAAAATGAATTGGTGGCAGCTTATAACGAATTAAGGAATGCCAGAGCTCAATCGCTATATGGAAAGCCTTTTGATGAAATGGAGGAAAACTATAAAGATGTAAATTGGCCAGGGAATAAGGAAAGGTTAAAAGAGAGGATAGATCAAATAAAAATTGATTACCCTCAGAAGCTTTCTGAAGTACAACAATAATTTAACATTTATAGATATGTCTAAATTTAAAAAGAAAAAAAGTGGTGACATGCCAGCGGTTAATACAGCATCTTTACCAGATATTGTATTTATGTTATTGTTCTTTTTTATGGTGGCAACAGTAATGAGGCAAAACACTTTAAAAATAGAGAATAACTTACCGTTTGCAGATCAAGTGGAAAAGTTGGATAAAAAGGATTTGGTGATGTATATATATGCCGGTAAACCAAGTGCTAATTATAAACAGTATGGTAAAGAAACAAGAATACAGTTGAATGATGATTTTGCCAGTGTAAAAGAGATAGCTGCTTTTATAGCTGCAGAGAGAGCTTCTAAACGTGAAGAATTAATCCCATTTTTAACGACAGCTTTAAAAGTTGATAGCGATGCTAACATGGGTTTAATTGGTGATATTAAGCAAGAGTTAAGAAAAGTAAATGCGCTTAAAATTAACTATACCACTAAAAAAGGTTCGGTATTGGGAAGAGAATAGTTTTATGCTCTTATATTTTATAAAAAAGGCGTTTTGATAATTCAAAACGCTTTTTTATTTTTAAAAAACGTTAAAGTGAAAATGGTATTATATTGATTTAGCTATATGTTAGTGTAATGATACCAGTTTGAGTATAAAATGTCGCATGTCGACTCGTTTATGCAATCCCTGCCTCGCCGGCAGGCAGGAAGTTGAGTACAGGCTTTTTAAATTTAAAATCCTTGGTCATAAATTCCGTAGCGATGCTCAATGTCATTAAGTGAAGGTGATTTGTTCTTTTTTGTCACATTGAGTACTTCGGTTACAGTTTATCTTGAGCGGAGACGAAAGGCTCAGACTGACATTACGGCCTTAACTTAATGACATTGAGTGATACTATGCAATCTAATCACAATCACAGCGTTTTTATATTTTAAAAAAACATCGGCTTTAATACGATATTTTATATCCAAATTGGTATAATAGATTTATTGATGAAACAACTATTTATTTCCATATTTTTTTTAGCGGGTTTTGTGTGCTGCTTTGCTCAGGAAACTAATGATAAGGCTATTGACTCACTTTATAAGGAGGATCAATTTTATGCAGGTATTACGTATAACTTACTTGGTAAAATGCCAACAGATGTTTCGCAAAGTGGTTTTTCTTTGGGGTTTCATCTAGGTTTTATCAAAGATATGCCTATCAATAAAAACAGAAATGTAGCCATAGGTTTAGGTCTTGGATATTCCGCTAATTCATTTAATCAAAACTTACTCATAAATAAAGATAACACGGGGAGTATTATTTATAGTGTTTTGGATAGTAATACGTTCACTAAAAACAAATTCTCAAGCCATTTAATTGAACTCCCTATAGAGTTTAGATGGCGTACATCTACGGCGACAGACTATAATTTTTGGCGTATCTATACTGGTTTTAAGCTTGGTTATGTATTTGCACATACCACAAAGTATAGGGGTGAACTAGGAAAGATTAGATATGGTAATATCAAGGACTTCAATAATTTCCAATATGGTTTAACGCTTAGTGCGGGCTATAATACATGGAATGTATTTTTGTATTATGCTTTGAATCCCATTTTTTCCAGTGATGCTAGTTTAAATGGAAACAAAATGGATATGAATGCCGTAAAAGTAGGTTTGATGTTTTATATATTATAGTATACCATTCCCATGAAGATGGGAATCTCTTATACCAATTATGAATTAAAATGAGCTACAGAAAACGACATTGCTTATTTGTTTTAGCCTGCTACGAGTTATTTGCATAGCCTAAGCTATGGAAGGCGCATTCAGAAAATAGCATCCTTAATTAAATTTTGATGCTATTTTTTGTTTTTAATTCTTCCATTTGATAATTTTCATTTGATTAGCGAGGAAAAAGAGAATTAAAAACACAAAAGACATGCGT
>NZ_JAQZAT010000032.1 GCF_028736925.1 Flavivirga sp. 57AJ16
GTCCAATCAACTCCTGAAAATGCACCTTGCCTAACGACTTCACCATTGATATAGACCACACATTCTGAACCAGAAATGGTAAATGCCAAGTGTACCCAATCCGTCGTTATGGTAGGGTCTATAGTTGCTGCCGCTCCACCATCGAACCAAGAATCGCCACTTCCATTGCCCACATTCAACTTGAACGTTTGATTGGTGGCGCCTCCTTCACGGAAAAACCTGAATCCATTGGAACGTTTGTTCTGTACATCAGGGTAATTGGCATTACCCGTATCTTCCGGTCCAATGACAAGAATACCTGCGCGATCTGGAACGGCATTTATCTTATACCACATGGTGGCACTAAATTCAGATCCTAACAATCCATCTGTTGGGAACGTTAAATAGGAATCGGCAGCTCCTGCATAGGCATTTGTGCCGACTTTGGCCTCACCAGCAAACTCAGGAGTCCCTACTTGAACGGCATCGGTTAGACTAATAGAATCTGTAAAATCCCCATCAAACGACAGATTAAAAATTTTGTCAGTTTGAGCCATTATATTTGTAACATCACTTTGTGTTATAGCACGGTTAAACAGCCTTAATTCGTCCATGTAACTCGAATCGGAGTGGTGTCCCCATTCGGTAAAACGTGGTGCCCCAGACATGATTGAAAGCACATCACAACCAGTCCAATCAACTCCTGAAAATGCACCTTGCCTAACGACTTCACCATTGATATAGACCACACATTCTGAACCAGAAATGGTAAATGCCAAGTGTACCCAATCCGTCGTTATGGTAGGGTCTATAGTTGCTGCCGCTCCACCATCGAACCAAGAATCGCCACTTCCATTGCCCACATTCAACTTGAACGTTTGATTGGTGGCGCCTCCTTCACGGAAAAACCTGAATCCATTGGAACGTTTGTTCTGTACATCAGGATAATTGGCATTACCCGTATCTTCCGGTCCAATGACAAGAATACCTGCGCGATCTGGAACAGCATTTATCTTATACCACATGGTGGCACTAAATTCGGAACCTAACAATCCATCTGTTGGGAACGTTAAATAGGAATCGGCAGCTCCTGCATAGGCATTTGTGCCGGCACGTGCATCAGTAATGAAACTTGGGCTCCCCAGCTCTGTGGCACTGCTTCCACTTACTGCTTCTGTATAGTCTCCGTTAAAAGACATATAAAATATTTCACCATCAAACAAAGGGGTGTAAGGAGGTGTATCTATTTTTTCAAAAACTGCCGTTTCAATAACGACAACATCATTGGTATCGGTAGCCGTAATTGTTAATGTATGACTTCCTGTGGTTAGGTTATCATATATTAAATCATCAACGTTAACAAGTTTACTGTCTGCAAACTCATTAATATTTGCAATCTCAACATCATCCATTTTTACGGTAATATTCGCAATCCCCAAATCATCTTCTACCTGAAATTGAATCGTGATAGTCGCTATTGCCTCTGTTGAACGAACAACACTTGATGCTTTAGGACTTGAAAGCGTGATTACAGGCCCGTCATAAGGAAAATCACTAAACTCAGGTCTTTCTAAGTCTTGACAACTAAAAAATAGGATCCCTATTATTAGTATACTGAAATATTTTAAATTTATATTTTTCATCATTTCTGTACTTTAAGTTTATTTTAATAATCTGGATTTTGAACAATAATTCCTCCTGATTGGTCGATTGCTTCTTGTGGGATCGGGTAAAGTGCATGCTTAGATTCATAGCCTAAACTTCCTAATACCGAAACGGCATCTCCCCAACGTACCAAATCGTAAAACCTATACTCTTCTAAAGCTAATTCTACTCGTCTTTCCTGCTTGATAGCGTCTCTTAGTGCACTTTGTGAAGCGGCACTTGTATTTGCAAGGCCAGCTCTTGAGCGAATTTGATTTATTAAATCGGCTACTTCAGATGGAGAGGCTAGACCTGACTCATTACCAGCTTCGGCAGCCATAAGAATGACATCTGCATATCTAATGATTTTAATGTTCTCCCACCTGTTACCATTTACCCCCAAGTCTGTACGGATATTATCCATAGTGTAGGCTTTTTTATTCCAATACATTTGTGCCAAAGGAGGGAAACCAGGTAAGGTGCCACTTCCAAAACCGCCATCGTCTTGACCAGATTCCAATATCGTATTAGCTTTTCTTAAATCTCCAGGCTCAAAAGCGTCAACTAGATCTTGAGTAGGTGTATTAAAACCCCAGCCCAAATTCCATTCTCCTGTTCCTCTAACACCCTGCGAAATAAAGTAATTATTACTAAATTGTTCGCCGTTTTCGGTTACAGTCTGTTGAATTTCGAAAATAGATTCAACACCATTATTTCCACCTCTTTCAAACAAATTAACCAAATTGGGGTCTAGCATATAAGCTCCAGAATCAATAACTTCATTGCACTTATTATAAGCCGCAGCCCAGTCTTGTTGATAAAGATATAACTTGGCCAATAGCGATTTAGCAAACCCAGAAGTAGCTCTTCCCGGGAAACTTGCCCATGTAAGTGGTAGGTTGTCTTCAGCAATCTCTAAATCTTCTTTGATAAAATTGTCCACGTCTGCAATTGAAGATTTTGGTGCAAAGGCATCAGATGGCACATCTATAGTCACTGTAATAATTGGAACTTCACCATAATCCCTACGCAACTCAAAATACATTAATGCTCTTATTGCTCTTGCTTCAGCATCGTTAATAAGACTGCCTTCATCTGTAGCTCCAGCTTCTGCTATGTTGTTTATGACTTCATTACATGCAAAAATAACTTCATAATGAGAGTTCCACCATCCAGTACTTAAGCCATTGGTGGCAATGTACTGGAAATCATTGAATGCGGTTCCGTTAGCTGCCGAATCTGCAGATGTGCTTCCTTTTTGCGAATCATCAGACCTTATGCTACCAAACCAGTATCTGTTCCAAGTTCCTATGTTTGTGGTTCTTGTTAAAGAATAAATGCCAAATACAGCAGCTTCTTGACCACCAACTCCTAACTCTTCATTGTTTGCCACTTCACCTAATGGCAATCGATCCAAGAAGTCGTCATGGCAAGACATAGGTGCCATAAACAAACATGTCAAGGAAAATATTTTTAATTTATCAATAAGTTTTATATTTTTCATGCTATTTTTTTTTAAAATGTTAAACTCAATCCAATTGTAGATATTACAGGCACTGGATAACCGCCACCATCAACACCAAAAGATGTTGGAGAGCCACCAGCTTCTGGCGTGAAACCAGAAGTTTCCTTCCATGTGTATAAATTCTGAATGTTAGCAAATAATCTCAATTGCTGTAATTTCAACTTTTCAAGAATTTTACTTTCAATACTATAACCCAATTGAACATTTCGTATTCTAAAGTAGCTACCGTCTTCAACCATATAGGTAGATGGTTGTCTATTATAATCTGTAGAAAACAGTCTGGGCTCCCAATTTGATGTTCCTGAACCATGCCATCTATTAGCTCTGTCTGACCTAAAATTAAATTGGGCAAAAGAACTTCCATTTCCCCAATTACGGTATATTTCATTGCCGTATACGCCTTGAAAATCCACATTAAAAGTAAAGTTCTTATATTTTAAGTTTGCATAAAAACCATAAGTAAAGTCTGGTGTTGGATTACCAATAACGGTTCTATCATCTGGAGTGATTTCTCCATCTCCATTAACATCCCTATATTTAAAGTCACCTGGTGCATAACTACCTAAAGTACTTGGCGGTAATGCTGCGATATCTGCATTAGATTGATATATTCCATCTACAATATAGCCATAAAAGTGCCCAATAGGCTCGCCAGTAATTGTTCTTGAGGCAGTACCATTGGCGAAAATTGCCGCATCTTCAAAAGTAGATAAAACCTCATTATTGATAGTGGTAATGTTACCACCTATAGAATAACTGAAATGATCATTAAAGTTCCCATCCCATGAGGCTTCAAACTCAAAACCTTTATTTTCAATCTCTCCAAAATTATCAAAAAACGTTTGTACACCTGTGTCAACAAAAACCAATAAATCCTCAGTTTTTCTATTGTAGTAGTTAACATTAAAAGTTAATCTGTTATCAAGCCATCTCGATTCCAAGCCGACTTCCCACATCTTTACAGTTTCCCATTTTAAATTAGGGTTCTCTTCAAATTTTTGGATAAAACCTGCAATAACATTATTTCCAAAAACCGCTGTGGCATCTTGATTAACACCTGGATAATATGGGTAGTTAGTAGAGTCTGGTAAGGCTTGGTTTCCTAATTCTCCAATGGACCCCTTCAACTTTAAGTAGTTTAAACTATTAACATGGTCCATAAAACCCTCTTGGGTAACCACCCAACCGGCCCCGACCGACCAAAAATTTTGTGCTCTGCTACCTGGCGCTAATTGTGATGTGGCATCTCTACGATAAGACGTATTTAATAAATATTTATCATCATAATTGTACAATGCCCTAGCTAAAAAAGAAGATGTAGCTCTATCGAATTGACTTGAATCTGAAGTTCTGGTAGAAGGGTCTCCATAAGGATATACATTTAAATACCAAAACCTTGGGTTATCAGGAATGATACCTACAGTAGAATTTGGATCATGTTCCACACTACCAGAAATACTTTCAACATAAACCTGTGTCGTTGTAAAACCTGCAACAGCATTTATATCGTGCTTACCAAATTCTCTTCTAAACGAAAGCAGATAGTCTTGTTGAAAATTAAACCCTGTGCTACTGGATTGATTTACCCGTGTTATTTGATTTCCATTAAAGTTTGCAATTTCATCTGTTTCAGATACATAAATTCCAACAATAGGCGTATAAGACCTAGACCTAAAGTTGTTATAATCTCCATAAATACTAGCTTTAAATGTAAAGTGTTGTAAAAAATCCACTTCGGCAAACAGGCTACCTACAAAACGATATCGCTCTGCAATACGTTTATTTTTGGTCAACTCTGCTACTAAAGAGGGATTTCCTATTTGTGGGCCACCAATTTCTACTGGCAATTGGTTATAAAGACCATTGAATTCTGGCCGTGTGTCAAAATGAACAGGATCCACTATCGGTGTGGCATTTAATGCCGAACCAAAGCCACCTTCGTTTGGAAGTTTATCTTGAAGGCCATTAATAGTCAGCCCCATTCTAAAATCATCGGTTAATTTATATTCATTAGTTAAATTAAAGGTAAGTCTTTGTAATTCCTCTTTTTTAACCAAGCCTTCTTCTTGTCTGTACCCCAAACCAAAAGAAAGTTTATTTCTTTCGGTGGCGTTTTGTATACTTAAATTGTTGGTTTGAATTAGGGCTGACTTATTTGCGATTCTATCCACCCAATCTGTATCTCCAGTAAATTGATTATAATAGGAAAAAGGGGCAGCTCCTTCATTTATCAATTTCTCATCGTAAAGCTGGCTAAAAAGTGCGGCATTAGCCAAATCTGGCTTGTCTGTAATGTTTTTAACACCAATTGAAGAGTTGAAATTTACTGTAAACTTTCCTTCTTTAGCTTTTTTTGTGGTAACAATAATAACACCATTTGCACCTCTTACTCCAAAAATAGCCAATGATGAAGCGTCTTTTAGTACTTCTATTGATTCAATATCGTTAGGATTGACAAAGTCAATGTTATCAGCAAAAATACCGTTCACAACAAATAATGGACTTACGTTATATCTACTGCTAGTCCCTCTTATTCTGATATCTGGATTTTGACCAACACGACCAGAGTTTACAACTGATAGGCCAGAAACCTTACCTTGTATGGAGGCAATAGGATTTGTTGCTGGTTTATCGGCAACTTCATCACCTTTAACACTCACAATAGAACCCGTTAAATCACGTTTTTTTGCTGTACCATATCCTACAACCACAACTTCGTCTAGAGAAGCTATATCTGGCTCTAATGACACATTAACAGTCGTTTGGTTTTGAATGGTAATAAGAACAGTTTTAAAACCTAAAGAAATAAACTCTAAAGTTTCTCCTTTATTCACATTGATTGTATAATTACCATCAAAGTCTGTACTTACGCCTCTCGCTGTTCCTTTTACTATTATGCTTACACCAGGCACAGGCATGTTATCTTCAGTATTTGTTACAATACCTTTTACTGATATATCTTGTGCGAAAACGTGAAATGAAAATAGAAAAATTAACAGTAAAGTAAATTTTGTTTTCATATAATCTTAGTTTAAAAAGTTAGTTTTTACTAATTTAAAGACTATATGAGTGCAAGTCGAAAAATGACCTACACATAAAATACGTCATAAACACAAAAACGCCAAAAATACATGTTGACGTATAACAAACCATTGCAATATTGCAAAAAATAAAGCTTTATAAGTTAAAATGGCGTATTAATGACGTACTAATCACATGTAGATTTCAACAATAAAAGAGGTGTTTTATGTGAAATTCTTCAAATAATCGGTCAAAGATTTATCATTTTCTAAATTTAACTTGCGCTTTAAACGATATCTTTGGGTTTCCAACCCTCTAATTGACACGTTCATTAGTGGTGCAATTTCTTTAGTAAGCAAATTCATTTTGATGTAAGCACAAATTTTTAAATCTTTATGTGTAAGCTTTGGATGTTTACTCTTTAATTTATTAAAAAATTCTTCATGGACTTGGTTAAAGTTGTATTCAAAAATTTGCCATTCGTCTTCATGACCTATCGAATTATCGATCTTTTTTAATAGTTTTTTGTAAGCAAGCGTATTTTGAAACCCAGGCCTACTTTTAATAAGCTCGTTTTTAATCTCTAACATGGATTCGTTCTTCTTTACTAATGCCATAGCAGTATTAGCTAACTGCTTACTTTTTAATTTAACTTCACTTTTCAATGATTCATTTTTTAACTGAACAATTTTCTTATCGTTCTCAATAGCTTTTTCTTTTAGTATAATTTCTTGCTCTTTTTTAAGCTTTTGATGAAGTAGTCTCTGTTCTTTAGCTATTTTCCTTTTATGGAGCCAATACATAATTATAGTTATCAAAATGGCGGTAATTAAATAAGAATATGTGTTTTTGTACCATGGAGGCAAAACCTTTAAATGAATTGTATTAATAGGAGACGTGTTACCAGAAATATTTACCGACCTAAAATTAATAGCATAATCATCGTTCCCTAAACGTGAAAGTTCCAGTTTTTCATTTTCCATTCGGCTCCAATTCAACGAATCTGAATTAGATATGGAGTATTCAAAAAAATGATTGTTGGAACTTGGTGATGAAATAGAGATACTTATACTCATATTAAAAGGAAGTTGATAGCTATTTGAATTACTAATTTCAACCAGATTTTTATCAATCTCAACACGTTCAATAATTGGTTTTTGTAGCGGGGCCTGTTTAACCTGTTCGGTTTTATTGATTATCATAAAACCTCCATATAAATTTAGGGCGTAAACAGAATCTTTTATTTGCGAAACGCTTTCGGCATCGACCACAAGTCTCTTTTGGAACAGCTTGTTTGGTAGACTTAAGTTGGTTTCTTTATTGGTTAATGAAAAAATGAAGCTTATTTTATCATTTTTATTTTTTGTAACTATGCCATCTGTATTGGGTTGTGAGATTATATCGGTTTCTTTTCCAAATGTTTTATTCAACAGATTGTTTGGAACAATACTATCAATTAAAGCTTCATACTTTTGCCATCCTTCGTTTGTTTTAAAACAAATGTCATTTTTAATATTAAATACCTTTACATTATACTCAGATAGGAGCCCTTTATCTTTGTAATCTACAATATCAATAATTTTTTCATACTCGCTATCAAATTTAATCTTGTATACGCCTTTATAAGCGTGTGCCACCCAAGCCGTATATTTATTCTCAAACACTAAATATTTTATGGGTATGGTAAAGTAATTTATTGGATTCGTTGTCGTTTTTAAATCTAAATGCTTTACATCCCATTTTCCGTTAATATATTTATACCTTACCAAACCAGCATAAGTACCTTGAATAAATATATTGTCTTGCTCAGGAACTTTTTTCATAACCCAACCTCCGGTAAAGCCTGATATTTTATTAAGTTTATTGTTTTCTACTAAAAAAGTACCATTGTTATGCCCACAAAATAGCTGGTTGTTTATCTGAATCAAGTCCCAAACTTGCCCTTGTGACTCTTCAACAAAGTTTAATTTATTATCATTTTCTTTTAGATAAAACAGCCCCGTATTACTTCCAATATATGTTTTGTTATCGTAGTTAATAATATCATAAACGGCACCTAATTCACCAGAATTATCATTGTAAAGTAAATAATTGTAGTTTAAGTCTATAACAGTCACACCATTATCTAAACCAACCCAAAGATTGTTATTCGCACCTAAACACAAACTTAAAACTGTACTGTTTTGAAGGCCGTTTTCTTTACTAATATGAAATAGTATGTCTCCAGATTTATTTGTTATATAGACTCCATTCTTAATGGTACCAAAAACCATATTGCCGTTTTTTAAGACTAGGAATTTATTAAGTTGATGTTCTCGAATTATGTTAGTAATTGGAGATTCCCAAACTTCTAGCTTATTATTACTATACAAAAAGCACCCTTTTAACGCCGTAGTTATTAAAAATTTCTGGTTCGATTCGGATATGGATATAATCTTGGTATTCGTTAATCTTTCAGTATTTTTTAATTGAATTAAAGTTTCTTCTTGCAGTGAAAAAATACCGTGCTCTAATGTTGAAACATAAATTGTGTCATTTATTTTACTACATGAAATGATTGTAGATTTTGGTCTGACTTTAACAGTTCTACCTTCTTTATATATATACAAATTAGAAAATGACCTAAAAAGAATGTTGTCTTCTACACTTAATATTTGCCAAAATTCCTCATCAACAGCATCATTATCTTCATTAAAGTTACTCAATGATGTATATTCTAAAACACCTTTTTTGGTTTTTTCCCAATATCCAAATTCTTCATATGATCCAGTATAAATGCGATTATTAATAGCTAATACAGATCTGATAATTGTTTTGTTTGGTAGTTGATAAAAATCCCATTTAACACCATCAAACTCCAATAAACCTTTATCATTGGCAACATATAGTTTTCCATTTTCGGCAAAAGAAACCCCCCAGTTTTGATTACCAGCATTAAATTCTGTTAAAGCATAATTTTGAAAAAACGGTGTATATTGAGCAAAAACAAATGGTGCCTCAACTAATAAAATCAATAAAATAATAAAAGCTCTAAATTCTATTTTATTTAATGTTATCAAACTCTTTAAATTAAGGATTACAGCAAAACTAATCTAATTAAAAATAAATAATTCTTTAATAATTTTATTTATTGTTGTCCGATTAAAACTATTGACTATTATTTGAAGCCCATCAATAATAGTATATGTAAAAGCATTACAGATTAGACGCCTTGCTTTTAATACCAGTAAATCTATCAAAAAATATTTAGGTTTCTGGATGTAATACTATAGTGGTGTCTCTGTTTGTCTGTTATACCAATTATGAATTAAAATGAGCTACAGAAAACGACATTGCTTTTTTGTTTTTGCCTGCTACGTGTTATTTGCATAGCCTAAGCTATGGAAATGATGAGTAAAGTGATAAAACGAATTAATGAATGAGTTTGAATTGCGTATTTTAATTCATAATTGGTATTAGTTAAAATCATGTCTTTGTTCTTGGTTCTAATAGCGAAGCGGTCTTTCGTCTTTAGTCGGACACTAATGATAAATTATTATATTTCCTAAACACTACTACCTGTATTTGTTCTGTTTTGAATATATAATAATTCTTTTTAGTAATATAGTTAGTCACACAATTTTTAAAAAACAATGACTAAATCTTTAGAGATTATTCTAAAGTTTTTATACTAATTCCGTTTTTTGCAGGATTTGGATATACGCTAACCTTTGCTGTTTTAAAATCATTACCTACACTTATTCATTATAAGTTTTGCTCTATTTATTATTTCCTGTGAAAAGGAAGATCATCCTAATATGCCTAAAAATGAAGCTTTGGAGATAAGCAATTAAACTTTTAATGCTTCAGAAGAAATTTTAGATTTGGCAACTTTTGACCTTAGATTTATTGTACTGTACTGGTATTTATATTTTCCTTTTATACCAATTATGAATTAAAATGAGCTACAGAAAACGATATTGCTTTTTTGTTTTTGCCTGCTACGTGTTATTTGCATAGCCTAAGCTCAATGTCATTAAGTTAAGGCCGTAATGTCAGTCTGAGCGCAGTCGAAGACCTATTGGAGTTCTAGTTTTTATTAGCATTTCGACTTTAGTTTATGCTGAGCGCCCGCCTACCGGACCTACGGTGTACCCACATTTTTTTTCAATATAAAGAACAAAAGCTTATTTCTCTTTTTACTTACTTTTAGCTCACTGATCTTATTTGATAAATAGGTGTTCGTGAATCTTCGATTTTGCTCACTGATCTTATTTGATAAATAGGTGTTCGTGAATCTTCGATTTTGCTCACTGATCTTATTTGATAAATAGGTGTTCGTGAATCTTCGATTTAGCTCACTGATCTTATTTGATAAATAGGTGTT
>NZ_JAQZAT010000033.1 GCF_028736925.1 Flavivirga sp. 57AJ16
AATTATGTAAAAACAGGAGAAACAAGTGCTATAGTAATAAAGTCTCCAAATGCAACAGGCGCTATTGAGATACTCAAAGAAGTACCCTTTCAAGGCATACCATGTCGTGTCACTGCTATTGAAGAAGCTGCTTTTGGTAGTAATGCCTTAACAAGTGTTACCATTCCGGATAGTGTCACGGCAATTGGTGATTATGCTTTTTATAATAATGGATTAACAAGTGTCACTATTCCAGATAATGTCACTGCAATAGGTGCTTTTGTTTTTACTGATAATTACTTATTAGAAAAGGTCATGGCAAAAGGCATGACACCAGCAACGATTTACGTAAATACATTTCCAAATCGAGCAGAAATCGCATTAATAATACCAGAAGGGACTAAAGAAGCCTATGAGGCAGCAGGTTGGACAGGTTTTAAATCAATTACCGAAGATGATGAGGTGTTAGGTATAATTACCTTCGAAATAGATGCTATAAACTATAGGGTAACGTCCTCTAAAGAGATACCCACAGTAGAAATCAAAGAATCACCAACTGCAACAGGCGCTATTGATATACCAGAAACAGTAACCCATCAAGGCATAACATATCGTGTCACTGCTATTGGTGCTAATGCTTTTTTTAATAATGGGGTAACAAGTGTCACCATTCCGGATAGTGTCACGACTATTGGGGATTATGCTTTTTCCCATAATGCTTTAACAAGCGTAACCATTCCAAATAGTGTCACTACTATTGGTCGTAGAGCTTTTCAATATGGTACTTTAACAAGTGTAACTATTCCTGATAGTGTTACGGCTATTGATCATTTTGCTTTTAAAAATAATGCGTTAACAAGTGTTATCATTGGTAATAGTGTCACTACAATTGGGGATTATGTTTTTGAAAATAATGCGTTAACAAGAGTTACCATTGGTCATAGTGTCACTGCTATTGGTGCTTATGCGTTTTATGGTAATAATGCCTTAGAAAAGGTCTTTGCAAAAGGCACAACACCAGCAACCATCTTAGCAACAACATTTATAAAACGAGAAAACATTGAATTAATAATACCAGAGGGCACTAAAGCGGATTATGAGGCAGCAGGTTGGACAGGCTTTAAATCAATTACCGAAGATGATGATGAGCTAGGTATAATCACCTTCGAAATAGATCATATAAATTACCGGGTAACTTCCTTAGAAGGTATTAGCCCCACAGTAGAAATCAAAGAATCACCAAATGCAACAGGCGCTATTGATATACCAGAAACAGTAACCCATCAAGGCATAACATATCGTGTCACGGCTATTGGTCATTATGCTTTTTATAAAAAAGGGTTAACAAGTGTCACCATTCCAGATAGTGTCACGGCAATTGGTAATTTTGCTTTTTATTATAATGGGTTAACAAGTGTAATTATTCCAGATAGTGTCACGGCAATTGGAGATGGAGCTTTTGCTTATAATGCCTTAACAAGTGTCACCATTCCAGATAGTGTCACGGCAATTGGTGGTTATGCTTTTGCTAATAATTCCTTAGACAAGGTCTTCGCAAAAGGCACAACACCAGCTTCGATTGTTTCAAAAACATTTTCAAATCGATCAAAAATCGCATTAATAATACCAGAGGGGACTAAAGAGGCTTATGAGGCAGCAGGTTGGACAGGTTTTAAATCGATTATCGAAGATGATGAGCTGTTAAATATATTCGAGATAAATCATATAAACTATCTGGTAACGTCTACAGAAGATATCCCTGCAGTAGAAATCAAAGCGTCACCAAATGCAGCAGGCGCTATTACAATACCAAAAGAAGTAACCCATCAAGGCATAACATATCGGGTTACTGCCATTGATGATTTTGCTTTTAGAGATAATGGGGTAACAAGTGTTGTCATTCCAGAGAGTGTTACTGCTATTGGTCGTGGCGCTTTTGGTGTTAATGGGTTAAGAAGTGTCACCATTCCAGAGAGTGTTACTGCTATTGGCGATTATGCTTTTAGTGGAAATCCCTTAATAGAAGTTATTGTTCAAAGTGCTATTCCTGCAAGTATAGAAGACACTAGTTTTGGCAATCGCGCTATTGTATATCTAAATGTTCCGGAAAGCTTTAAACAAAATTATATAAACTTGGGTTGGACCGGTTTTCAAGATCGGCCAGTAGAAACGTTTACGCAAGATAATGTGAATTATGTAAAAACAGGAGAAACAAGTGCTATAGTAATAAAGTCTCCAAATGCAACAGGCGCTATTGAGATACTCAAAGAAGTACCCTTTCAAGGCATACCATGTCGTGTCACTGCTATTGAAGAAGCTGCTTTTGGTAGTAATGCCTTAACAAGTGTTACCATTCCGGATAGTGTCACGGCAATTGGTGATTATGCTTTTTATAATAATGGATTAACAAGTGTCACTATTCCAGATAATGTCACTGCAATAGGTGCTTTTGTTTTTACTGATAATTACTTATTAGAAAAGGTCATGGCAAAAGGCATGACACCAGCAACGATTTACGTAAATACATTTCCAAATCGAGCAGAAATCGCATTAATAATACCAGAAGGGACTAAAGAAGCCTATGAGGCAGCAGGTTGGACAGGTTTTAAATCAATTACCGAAGATAATGAGGTGTTAGGTATAATAACCTTCGAAGTAGATGATATAAACTATTTGGTAACTTCCACAGAAGGGATACTCACTGTAGAAACCACAGTATCACCAAATGCAGTAGGCGCTATTGATATACCAGAAGTAGTAACCCATCAAGGCATAGCATATCGTGTCACAGCTATTAGTGGTTATGCTTTTTATGATAAAGCCTTAACAAGTGTTACCATTCCAGATAAGGTCACTGTTATTGGTGAATATGCTTTTGGTAGTAATGCCTTAGAAAAGGTCATCGTAAAAGACATGACACCAGCAACGATTTACTCAAATACATTTTTAAATCGAGCAGAAATCGCATTAATGATACCAGTGGGAACTAAAGCGGCTTATGAAACAGCAGGTTGGACAGGTTTTAAATCAATTGCCGAAGTAGATATAATTACCTTCGAAATAGATGATATAAACTATTTGGTAACTTCCACAGGAGATATACCCATAGTAGAAATTAAAGATTCACCAAATGCAACAGGTGCTATTAACATACCAGAAACAGTAACCCATCAAGGCGTAACATATCGTGTCACTGCTATTAGTGGTTATGCTTTTAATAAAAATGCCTTAACAAGTGTTACCATTCCGGATAGTGTTACAGCTATTGACCGTAGGGCTTTTGAGGAAAATACCTTAACAAGTGTCACTATTCCAGATAAGGTGACTGTTATTGGTGCTTATGCTTTTGCTACTAGTACCTTAGAAAAGGTCATCGTAAAAGGCACCGCACCAGCAACAATTTATTCAAATACATTTTTAAATCGAGCAGAAATCGCATTAATAATACCAGAGGGGACTAAAGCGGCTTATGAAGCAGCAGGTTGGACAGGTTTTAAATCAATCACTGAAGATGATGAGGTGTTAGGTACAATAGATAAGGACTTAAATACATCTGTACACTTAATTCTTAACGATTCTTATTTAAAGATACAAAGCACTCAGGCAAATTTAAAAGCCTATGCGATTTATAATATCCTAGGTGTTAACATCCTTAAAGGCACAGCAAATAAAGTCGCTATAGACAGGCTCTCCAGCGGGATGTATATAGCTGTTTTAAGTTTCGATAAAGGAACAATAAGCAAGAAGTTTATTATTGAGTAGGTGGCTAATCGTTAACTTAGTTTTAAAGAGGCTGTCTGAAAAGTCAAGACAGCCTCTTTTTTATGCGTTCTATATATAACTGTAAACTTGTTAACCGAAAATCTAAAAAAAGGATTTACAAATCAAGTGTTTGATATGACATGATTTATAATACAATAAGATAAATACCTTCTTTTAAAAGCCTTGAATTTCTGTTTTTATTAAGACCACTTGGTAACATTAGGGCTTTAAAGATGTTATACTATTAAGCTGTATTTTTTGTTTGAACAAATACTGTGTTCCTAGTAAAAAAAACTGGTTTAAATCAGTTCATTGTTTTTTTTACTTTTTTCAACAATTTGATACCTTTTTTTTGCTATTCGAAATTTTGATGAAACGCTAATTCTGTCTACACCAGAATTAATATATTTTATGGCAGTTTCAAGGTCATTTACTTCACCAAAAGAATTTATTCTAATCAAGCTTCCCCGTAGTGTTTTTTTTATCGTTCTCACTGCAATAAAAGTATCTCCTTTTTGAGTTATGCCATTAGAAGTTTTTATAAAGTTAACGTTAGCATCTTGAATAATTTCACAAGCAGAAACAATTTCTTCAATTTTTAATTCCGAAATCTCCAGTGTTACTTTTAATGGTATTTTTCCAATAGAGGATTTAACATTAACAATGTCTCTTAAAACAGACACGTAGTTTTTGCTTTTAAGAAATCCAATATTTAAAACCATATCTATTTCGTCAGCCCCATCTTCAATAGCTTTTTTTGCCTCGTATACTTTCGAAGCAGTAGACATAGCACCAAAAGGAAAGCCTACAATGCAACAAATTTTAATATTTGTTTCTTTTAACAGTTCCTTAGCAAGTAATACATAAGAACTATTTACGCAAACCGAATAGAAATCATAGTATTTTGCCTTATTACACAATTCAATAATATCTTTTTCGGTTGTTATCGTACTTATTTGCATACACTCTATGCGCTTAAAAATATTTGTAATCATAAAATGGATTTAAATAAAAATCGTTTTACTTTCTTAATGAATTCTGCAAACTCTATGTCTGCAGCGATTTTTGAAATAAAATTAGGGATATACACATTCTTATAACGACTTTTTAGGGGAGCAAAAAGTTATTATGAGTCATCAAAAGGATAACACGGTTGCTATATTTTTGTTTTGTAGTGTGTTGTAGCGGTGTATGTCTAAATCGTTTATTTAGAATAATAAATCAACAATAGCTATTGTTTATTAGATGCTATTAAAGCTATTAAGGGATAATACGACCTTAATTAGTACCAATATTGGGTGATTAAAATGATTTGTAGGCAATATGATTAATCTACTACTCCGGAAAACGTATAAACACACTAAGAAGCATAGTGCTTCAATATACATTTTAACTTCTGTGCTTTAAAAAGGCATGCAGGAAGATAAATTAAAATGCCCGATGTGTTTTTATGCTCTAAGCATTTGAAGTTTTGAATTTTTATGTCTTAAATATTTAGCAAAGCATGTTTTTGTGAAGTTTTGTTGTCCTTTTGTTCACTTTTTTAATAAAAAGGAGTCTTTTTGTTGATCGTTATTTTTTTATTTTTTTTCGATGGAAACATAAATTTGTTTAGAAATAATTATAAAATTTTCTATACAGTAAAGACTAAAAAAAAACTGGCGTTATTCTTTCTAAAATTATTGGTATTCGTTTTAAGATGCATATTATAACAAATAGTGTCCTATCAAAATTATAGGATCAAAGTATTGCAGAACGTACCAGCATATTGTTTATGGTATTGTTCAATAGATTTGGAGTTTTAATAAGATGCTAAAAAGAATTAAACGATCACGATTCATCACAATGACTATCAAAGCATTTAACAAGTTAAAAGTCTAAAAATGAGTTTGTAGACATAAGTTCTTTAGAACACTATATTTTTTAGAAGAAAATCGTGTTAACTTTTATGTATTACCTCTAAAAAACATGAAATAGCCTCAGTATAACAATTTGTTTGTTATGGCATTATAACACGTTTAAGAAATAGTCTTTTAAATCTGTTAATGAGGTATAAAAATATATAAACTAATGAAAAGATATTTCTCATTTCGATTAATAGTACAGATAACTATATGGACAGTTTTGTCAATGTTTGCCATCTATGTATCAGTTGTAGTTACTTCATATGCTAAAGATTTAAAGGCAGACTTTTCAAGCGCATTGAATTCTGATGTTTTAATAGATAAGAGGAATTTGAATGTTTCTGAGGATATGCTCCCTTTTTATGAAGAGATATCAGGGAAAGAAGAAAAAAAATCGAAGGCGTTTCTGGTAAACAGTAACTGTGCTAACGATCATTTAGAAATTACTTCCTTTGAATCGATTTGGAGTTTTGATACTTCCACCGATGATAGTCTTGGTAATAACGATGCAGTGGATACAGAAGGTGTTATCGATTTTGATAAAACAAACAAAATAGCAGGAACAGGAGCGCTTGTTTTAGATGGTAGTGGAGGCGTTTTGTATTCAGATACAGGCGGTAATTTTATGACTCAGAGTATCGACGAACTTTCTGTTGGTTTTTGGATACAACAAGATAACGCAATCTCTAAAGATCAAACCCTGTTTGAAGAAGGAAATGAAGACGATGGGATTATGGTTATGCTATCTAAAGATGGCGTAATTGAGGTGATAATAAAAGGAAGTGGTTCTAAAGTTAATTCACAAGTATTTCCTTTTCCAGAAGATGGAGATTGGCATCATATAGCATTTACCTATGAAGAAAATGAGTTTTTAATAGTTTATCTGGATGGTATTGTAAAGTCAATTACAAGAGTAGACTTTAAAATAGAAAAGCATAAAGATCCGGGAGGGTTCGGAAATGTTTTTGAAGACAATATAGAAGCTTTAGAATCTTTATCCTCAGGATTTCAAGGAAGAATAGATGAAGCTTTTTACAGTTATAATAACGTTTCAGGAGGAGCGCTTTTAAAATATGTACAATGTTTGTCGGGAAATAGGTTTAGCTCAAAACCAGTAAATGGAGCAGATGCCTTTCAAAGTGTCGATGGCGAATGGGTCACTATAAATTTTGCTAAAGAAGTTACTACAAAACTGCCAAACGATGGGGTAAAAGACCCTTTACTGGGCACCTCATTGTTTTTTAATGCAGGAGGACTAAATGAGGAAGACAATATTATATATTCAATGCGAAGAGGTGACCTGTCGCTTCCATGGGAAGATCGAAATGATTGTAATTTTATGGTCATAACCGAGATTGATTTTGATTTGATTTCCGGTTATACTTATTTAAACCATGTTGTTGGACCTATTAAAGACTTACCAAGGAATTTAAATTGCATTTCAGGAGATGTTTATAACAATCGCTTATATATAAGTTCTGGAGGGGAAGTTGAAAGTATTTATGTCATTAATATAGACCCGGACTCAACAGGGTTCTTAACGTTAGAAAAAGAAATTCCTTTAGATCAGGATCTTAGATTGTCAGATTTTGTTATAGATATTGATTCGGGGTTTTTATACACAGTTTCAAATACAAAAGTACTCTATCGAATTAATTTAGAAAATGGAAAAGTAAGTGAGTTGTCTACTTTAACATATCCCGATGGAGCAGGAAGTGGTAATCCAACATTTGGAGCTCAATTTATGGATACAAGTAGATTTTTATATGGTATCAATAATAATGATGGGAATATTTATAGAGTAGATTTAGAAGCAGCTCATCCAGAAGCCGTATTTTTTTTAGAATCAGAAGCAGCCACTAATAACGATGGAATAGGCAATAATATTAATATTGTATTAGATTTTGGAGATGCTCCGGAGTCTTATGGAACGCGCTTAGAGAATTCAGGACCAAGGCATTTTTTGGAATTTCAAGGTGGTTCCCCTTTAGTTGTGTTTGGAGATCATGTTGACGACGAAGAAGATGCTGTTTTAGACAAAGGCAATTATAACGGACATGGAGATGATCTGGATGATATTGACGATGAGGATGCGTTCTCTGATAATAGTTTGTCTTTTGATGTTTTTGGATCAAGTACATTAACACTTCCCCCTTTTTCTTATAAATCAGTACCTGGAAAAGCGAATATATATGCTTGGTTAGATTTTAATTTAAATGGTGTTTTTGAAAATGGTTTAGAAGAATTTATAGAAAAATCAGTTCCAAAAGCAACAGGAAATAGTAGTGTGAATGATTTAACATGGACATTACCAAAGAAAGACGTATTAGTAATAGGAGAAGACCCTACATATATGCGTTTGCGAATTACCACAGATAAGTTAAATGATGATATGTCTACAAGCGGTATAGATGAGCGTTCTATTGGATCGGCGTATGATGGAGAAGTAGAAGATTATGAAGTCTTTATAGATTGTGGAAGTAGTACAATACCTGCTCCCGAGTTTGCAGATACAACACTTCAATTGTGTAGCAATAATTCTGCAACAGCAGATTTAACAGAAATAATAGTTAATAACATACCAGAAGCAGGAGAACCAAGAGTAGTTTTATCCTGGCACAGTGATACCCCAATAGATGCATCAAATGAAATTCCCGACCCCTCATCAGTTCCCTCAGGAACATATTTTGCGGCATTCCATGATACCAAATACGATTGTTACACGGTTAATTTCACAGAATTTATTGTAGAAATAGTATCAATTTCTGCCCCCACCTTTATTATTCCAAGAGCCGCAAGCTGCGAAGACAATACTGCCGATATAGAAGTCACCGCGCCACTGGGAAGCGATTATGAATACAGTTTAGATGGCACCAATTTCCAGAGCGAAGTCGATTTTACAGACCAGACACCAGGCGATTATACCCTGACAGTGCGCAGCGTTAGCGATACCAGTTGTACTTCCAGTACACCTGTTAGTATAGCGGCTTCCCCAGGTGCTCCCGAAGTGCCTACTTTTATCATTCCACGCGCGGCAAGCTGTACCGATAATACAGCCGATATAGAAGTTACCGCCCCACTGGGAAGCGCGTATGAATACAGTTTAGATGGTACCAATTTCCAGAGCGAGGTCGATTTTACAGACCAGACACCTGGCGATTATACCCTGACAGTGCGCAGTATAAACGATACCAGTTGTACTTCCAGTAGTCCTGTTAGTATAGCCGCTTCACCGGGCGCTCCCGAAGCCCCGACCTTTATCATTCCAAGAGAAGCAAGCTGCGAAGACAATACCGCCGATATAGAAGTTACCGCGCCACTGGGAAGCGCGTATGAATACAGTTTAGATGGCACCAATTTCCAGAGCGAGGTCGATTTTACAGACCAGACACCAGGCGATTATACCCTAAAAGTGCGTAGTATTAACGATACCAGTTGTACTTCCAGTAGTCCTGTTAGTATAGCGGCTTCCCCAGGCGCTCCCGAAGTTCCGACCTTTATCATCCCGCGCGCCGCAAGCTGCGAAGACAATACCGCCGATATAGAAGTCACCGCGCCACTGGGAAGCGATTATGAATACAGTTTAGATGGCACCAATTTCCAGAGCGAGGTCGATTTTACAGACCAGACACCAGGCGATTATACCCTGACAGTGCGCAGCGTTAGCGATACCAGTTGTACTTCCAGTACACCTGTTAGTATAGCGGCTTCCCCAGGTGCTCCCGAAGTGCCTACTT
>NZ_JAQZAT010000034.1 GCF_028736925.1 Flavivirga sp. 57AJ16
CCGCTTTTTTATGATTAAAAGCGGTTTTTTTATTGAAAAAGTTTAAATCACGTCATTACCTGTTATGGTTAAAAACCGACAATACAGCAACCTCTGATTTTTTAACAAAAAAGCATGAACCGTCAGAATGTCTTTTTAGCTCATTTATACGATGTTGTTGATGTGCTCTAATGTTCTGCACAGATAATAAATAATAAAACCGTGTCTTTTTGTTCACCCTATTTTGTGTTAAATCAGGCCGTATTATGGTTTATTTGAAATACAATTTAAAATTCTAAAAACATGAAAAAACATTTACAAGTATTAATATTTTTAATGCTACCTCTTTTTAGTATTTCGCAAACATTCGAAATAGAGCATATAAACTACCAGGTGACTTCCACAGGAGGGATACCCACAGTAGAAATCAAAGAATCACCAAAAGCAACAGGTGCTATAGATATACCAGAAACAGTAACCCATCAAGGCGTAACATATCGTGTTACTGCAATTGGTAATGGTGCTTTTAATGGTGCTTTTATGGGTAATGCCTTAACAAGTGTCACCATTCCAGATAGTGTCACGACAATTGGTGCTTTTGCTTTTTATTATAATGACTTAACAAGTGTCACCATTCCGGATAGTGTCACGACAGTTGGTGCTTTTGCTTTTGAAAAAAATGCCTTAACAAGTGTAGCCATTGGCAATAGTGTCACGACAATTGGAGGTAACGCTTTTGGTCGTAATCCCTTAACAGAAGTTATTGTTCAAAGTGCTATTCCAGCAAGTATAGAGGACACTAGTTTTGACAATCGCAATATTATATATCTAAATGTTCCGGAAAGCTTAAAACAGGTTTATATAAACTCGGGTTGGACTGGTTTTCAAGACCACCCTGTAGAAACGTTTACGCAAGATAATGTGAATTATGTAAAAACAGGAGAAACAAGTGCTATAGTAATAATGTCACCAAAAGCGACAGGTGCTATTGCAATACCAGAAACAGAAACCCATGAAGACATAACATATCGTGTCACTGCTATTGGTGATTCTGCTTTTTTTAGAAACGCTTTAACAAGTGTAACCATTCCAGATAGTGTTACTGCTATTGGCAATTATGCTTTTGCAGATAATGCCTTAACAAGTGTAACCATTCCAGATAGTGTCACGGCTATTGGTAATTATGCTTTTGGTGGTAATGGGTTAACAAGTGTTGTCATTCCAGATAGTGTTACTGCTATTGGTGATTATGTTTTTTATAGTAATGATTTAACAAGTGTCACCATTCCAGATGGTGTTACTGCTATTGGTTATTCTGCTTTTAGAGATAATGACTTAACAAGTGTAACCATTCCAGATAGTGTTACTGCTATTGGTGATTATGCTTTTTCTTATAATGACTTAACAAGTGTTGTTATTCCAGATAGTGTTACTGCTATTGGTGATTCTGCTTTTTTTAATAATGCCTTAACAAGTGTCACCATTGGCAATAGTGTTACTGCTATTGGTGATGATGCTTTTAGAGGTAATGATGCCTTAGACAAGGTCATTGCAAAAAGCACAACACCCACAATTTATTCAAACATATTTTCAAATCGAGCAGAAATCGCATTAATAATACCAGAGGGTACTAAAGAAGCGTATGAGACAGCAGGTTGGACAGGTTTTAAATCAATTACCGAAGGTGATGAGACGTTAAGTATAACCAATAAGGACTTAAATACATCTGTACACTTAATTCTTAACGATTCTTATTTAAAGATACAAAGCACTCAGGCAAATTTAAAAGCCTATACGATTTATAATATTCAAGGAATTAATGTGCTTAAAGGCACAGCAGATAAAGTCGCTGTAGATAGGCTCTCCAGCGGGATGTATATTGCAGTTTTAAGTTTCGATAAAGGTACAATAAGCAAGAAGTTTATTATTGAGTAGGTGACTAATTAACTTAGTTTTAAAAGCCGCTTTTTTATGATTAAAAGCGGTTTTTTTATTGAAAAAGTTTAAATCACTTCATTACCTGTTAAGGTTAAAAACCGACAACGCAACAACCCTTGTTTTTTACAAAAAAGCCTGAACCGTTGCAGGATGTCTTTTGGGTGCATTTGTACCATGTTGTTGATAGGCTTTAATTATCTGTACACACAAGAAATAATAAAACCGTGTCTTTTTGTTCATCCTATTTTGTATGAAATCAAACCATGTTATAGTTTATTTGAAGTACAATTTAAAATTTTAAAAACATGAAAAAACATTTACAAGTATTAATATTTTTAATGCTACCTCTTTTTAGTATTTCGCAAACATTCGAAATAGAGCATATAAACTACCAGGTGACTTCCACAGGAGGGATACCCACAGTAGAAATCAAAGAATCACCAAAAGCAACAGGTGCTATAGATATACCGGAAACAGTAACTTATGAAGGCGTAACATACAGTGTTATTTCTATTGGAGAAGCTGCTTTTATAGGTAATGCTTTAACAAGTGTCGCCATTCCAGATAATGTCACTGTAATTGGTAGTAATGCTTTTGCTAATAATGATTTAACAAGTATCACTATTCCAGATAGTGTCACAGCTATTAATAATTATGCTTTTTCTAATAATAATTTAATAAGTATCACCATTCCAGATAGTGTCACTTATATTGGAGCGTATGCTTTTGAAGAAAATGCCTTAACAAGTGTTACCATTGGTAATAGTGTCACAGCTATTGGTAATGGTGCTTTTTCTAATAATAATTTAACAAGTGTCACCATTCCAGATAGTGTTACTGTAATTGGTGTTGCTGCTTTTAAAGAAAATGCCTTAACAAGTGTTACCATTGGTAATAGTGTTGCTACTATTGGTAGTAGAGCTTTTGAAGATAATGAGTTAACAAGTATCACCATTCCGGATAGTGTCACAGCTATTGGCGGTACCGCTTTTTATAATAATGCCTTAACAAGTGTCACCATTCCAAATAGTGTCACTGCTATTGGTGCTGCTGCTTTTGAAAAAAATCCCTTAACAGAGGTTGTTGTTCAAAGTGCTATTCCTGCAAGTATAGAAGATACTAGTTTTGGAAATCGTGCTATTGTATATCTAAATGTTCCGGAAAGCTTAAAAGAGGATTATATAAACTCGGGTTGGACTGGTTTTCAAGATCAGCCTGTAGAAATGTTTACTCAAGATAATGTGAATTATGTAAAAACAGGAGAAAGAAGTGCTATAGTAATAATGTCACCACATGCAACAGGCGCTATTGAAATACTCAAAGAAGTCCATTTTCAAGGCATACCATATAATGTCACTGCAATTGTTGATTATGCTTTTAGAAATAATGGCTTAACCAGTGTTACCATTCCATATAATATCACATCTATTGGAGATGAAGCTTTTAGTAGAAATACCTTAACAAATATCACCATTCCAGATAGTGTCACGGCTATTGGTTATGGTGCTTTTGGTATTAATGAATTAACAAGTGTTACCATTGGCAATAGTGTTACTGCTATTGGGAATTATGCTTTTTCATATAATCCCTTATTAGAAAAGGTTATGGCAAAAGGCATGACGCCAGCAACGATTTATTCAAATGTATTTTTTTATCGAGAAAACATTGAATTAATTATACCAGAGGGCACTAAAGAAGCCTATGAAGCAGCAGGTTGGACAGGTTTTAAATCAATTACCGAAGATAATGAGGAGTTAGGTATAATAACTTTCGAAATAGATGATATAAACTATCTGGTAACGTCCTCAGAAGGGGTGCCTACTGTGGAAATCAAAGAATCACCAACTGCAACAGGCGCTATTGATATACCAGAAACAGTAACCCATCAAAGCATAACATATCGTGTCACTTCTATTGGAGATGAGGCTTTTGTTGGTAATGGCTTAACAAGTGTTACCATTCCAGATAGTGTTACTGCTATTGGTGATTATGCTTTTGCAAATAATACTTTAACAAGTGTTGTCATTCCAGATAGTGTTACTACTATTGGTTTTTATGCTTTTTTGGGTAATGCCTTAGACAAGGTCATCGCAAAAGGTACAACACCAGCCATGATTTATTCAAAAACATTTGAAAATCGAGCAGAAATCGCATTAATGATACCAGAGGGCACTAAAGAAGCCTATGAAGCAGCAGGTTGGACAGGTTTTAAATCGATCACCGAAGATGATGAGACGTTAAGTATAACCGATAAGGACTTAAATACATCTGTACACTTAATTCTTAAAGATTCTTATTTAAAGATACAAAGCACTCAGGCAAATTTAAAAGCCTATACGGTTTATAATATGCAAGGCGTTAATGTGCTTAAGGGTACAGCAGATAAAGTCGCTGTAGACAGGCTCTCCAGCGGGATGTATATTACCGTTTTAAGTTTCGATAAAGGTACAATAAGCAAGAAGTTTATTATTGAGTAGGTGACTAATTAACTTAGTTTTAAAAACCGCTTTTTTATGATTAAAAGCGGTTTTTTTATTAAAAAAGTTTGAATCACTTCATTACCTGTTATGGTTAAAAACCGACAATACAGCAACCTCTGATTTTTTAACAAAAAAGCATGAACCGTCAGGATGTCTTTTTAGCTCATTTATACCATGTTGTTGATAGGCCTTGATTACCTGTACACATAAGAAATAATAAAACCGTGTCTTTTTGTTCGCCCTATTTTGTATGAAATCAAACCATATTATGATTTATTTGACATACAATTTAAAATTTTAAAAACATGAAAAAACATTTACAAGTATTATTATGTTTAATGCTACCTCTTTTTAGTATTTCGCAAACCAGTTTCGAAATAGAGCATATAAACTACCAGGTGACTTCCACAGGAGATATATCCACTGTAGAAATCAAAGCATCACCAACTGCAACAGGTGCTATTGTAATACCAGAGACAGTAACCCATCAAGGCATAACATATCGTGTCACGGCTATTGGTGATTGGGCTTTTTATTATAATGCCTTAACAAGTGTTATCATTCCAGATAGTGTCACGACAATTGGTGCTTATGCTTTTTATTATAATGACTTAACAAGTGTCACCATTCCAGATAGTGTTACTGCTATTGGTGATTGGGCTTTTTATTATAATGGCTTAACAAGTGTTACCATTCTAGATAGTGTCACGACAATTGGTGCTTATGCTTTTTATGATAATGCCTTAACAAGTGTCACCATTCCAGATAGTGTCACGGCAATTGGAGGTAGCGCTTTTAGTCGTAATCCCTTAACAGAAGTTATTGTTCAAAGTGCTATTCCAGCAAGTATAGAAGACACTAGTTTTGGCAATCGCGCTATTGTATATCTACATGTTCCGGAAAGCTTAAAACAGGATTATATAAACTCGGGTTGGACTGGTTTTCAAGACCATTCTATAGAAACGTTTACTCAAGATAATGTGAATTATGTAAAAACAGGAGAAACAAGTGCTATGGTAATAAGGTCACCAAAAGCAACAGGTGCTATCGAAATACTAAAAGAAGTATCTTTTCAAGGCATACTGTGTAGTGTTAAGGCGATTGATGATTCTGCTTTTGCAGGTAATGACTTAACAAGTGTTGTCATTCCAAATAGTATCACTGCTATTGGAAATGGAGCTTTTATTAGTAATGCCTTAACAAGTGTCACCATTCCAGGTAGTGTTACTGCTATTGGTGATTATGCTTTTGCAGAAAATGCCTTAGAAAAGGTCATTGCAAAAAGCACAACACCCCCAATTTATTCAAACATATTTTCAAATCGATCCGATATCGCATTAATAATACCAGAGGGGACTAAAGTGGCTTATGAGGCTGCAGGTTGGACAGGTTTTAAATCAATTACCTTAGGTATAATTGCCTTTGAAATAGATGATATAAACTACCAGGTGACTTCCACAGGAGACATCCCCACAGTAAAAATCAAAGCATCACCAAATGCAACAGGCGCTATTGCAATACCAGAAACAGTAACCCATGAAGGCACAACATATCGTGTCACGGCTATTGGTGATGGGGCTTTTTTTGGTAATGGGTTAACAAGTGTCACCATTCCGGATAGTGTCACTGCTATTGGTAATTATGTTTTTTATAGTAATGATTTAACAAGTGTCACCATTCCAGATAGTGTCACTGCTATTGGTAATTATGCTTTTTATAATAATGATTTAACAAGTGTAACCATTGGCAATAGTGTTACTGCTATTGGTTATGGGGCTTTTTTTGGTAATGCCTTAACAAGTGTCACCATTCCAGATAGTGTCACGGCAATTGGAAGTAGCGCTTTTGGAGAAAATCCCTTAACAGAAGTTATTGTTCAAAGTGAGACTCCTGCAAGTATAGAAGACACTAGTTTTGGAAATCGCGCTATTGTATATCTAAATGTTCCGGAAAGCTTAAAAGAGGATTATATAAACTCGGGTTGGACTGGTTTTCAAGATCAGCCTGTAGAAATGTTTACGCAAGATAATGTAAATTATGTAAAAACAGGAGAAGCAAGTGCTATAGTAATAATATCACCAAATGCAACAGGTGCTATCGAAATACTAAAAGAAGTACCCTTTCAAGGCATATCATGTAGTGTCAAGGCCATTGATGATTCTGCTTTTGTTTATAAAGCCTTAACAAGTGTTGTCATTCCAGATAGTGTCATTTCTATTGCTGATGAGGCTTTTTATGGTAATGCCTTAACAAGTGTTGTCATTCCAGATAGTGTCATTTCTATTGCTGATGAGGCTTTTTATGGTAATGCCTTAACAAGTGTAACCATTGGCAATAGTGTTATTTCTATTGGAAAATCTGCTTTTGCAAATAATGCAGCCCTAACAAGTGTTGTCATTCCAGATAGTGTTACTGCTATTGGTGATTCTGCTTTTTCTAATAATGCCTTAACAAGTGTTGTCATTTCAGATAGTGTTACTACTATTGGTGAATATGCTTTTTATTATAATGACTTCTTAGACAAGGTCATCGCAAAAAGCACAACACCCCCAATTTATTCAAACATATTTTCAAGTCGATCAAAAATCGCATTAATAATACCAGAGGGGACTAAAGAAGCCTATGAGGCAGCAGGTTGGACAGGTTTTAAATCAATAACTGAAGATGATGAGGTGTTAGGTACAATAGATAAGGACTTAAATACATCTGTACACTTAATTCTTAAAGATTCTTATTTAAAGATACAAAGCACTCAGGCAAATTTAAAAGCCTATGCGATTTATAATATCCTAGGTGTTAACATCCTTAAAGGCACAGCAAATAAAGTGGCTATAGATAGGCTCTCCAGCGGGATGTATATTGCTGTTTTAAGTTTCGATAAAGGTACAATGAGCAAGAAGTTTATTATTGAGTAGGTGGCTAATTAACTTAGTTTTAAAAGCCGCTTTTTTATGATTAAAAGCGGTTTTTTTATTGAAAAAGTTTTACCTGTTAATACCAGTTCTTGTTTAAAATTACTGTAAAAAGAAAATGATGATTTTTTTCTTTAAACGAAACAGAAAAATAAAGCATAGCCTTAGTTACGGTTTCTTTTTGTGCTGAAGTAGAAAGGAAAAAAGGGCATTTTATTACGGTTGTTTTAAATGAGAAATGGTATAAGGTTAAAAACAACAGCATAGCAACCCTTGTTTTTTCTAACAAAAAAAGCTTGAACCGTTGCAGGATGTCTTTTTAGCTCATTTATACGAATTGTTATTGATGTGCTCTAATGACCTGTGTGCATAAGAAATAATAAAACGGTGACTTTTTGTTTACCATGTTTTTATTAAATCAAGCCATATTTATGATTTATTTGAAATACAATTTAAAATGTTAAAAACATGAAAAAACATTTAACAAGTATTAATATTTTTAATGTTACCTCTTTTTAGTATTTCGCAAACCAGTTTCGAAATAGAGCACATAAACTACCAGGTAACTTCCACAGGAGATATACCCACTGTAGAAATCAAAGATTCGCCAAATGCAACAGGCGCTATTACAATACCAGAAACAGTAACCTATCAAGGCATAACATATCGTGTCACGGCAATTGGCGATGCTGCTTTTGGAGGTAATAACTTAACAAGTGTCACCATTCCAGATAGTGTCTCTACTATTGGTTATTTTGCTTTTGAAAATAATAATCTAACAAGTGTCACCATTCCAGATAGTGTCACTGTAATTGGTAGTCATGCTTTTGCATATAATAATTTAATAAGTGTCACCATTCCAGATAGTGTCACTGTTATTGGTTTTTATGCTTTTGAAAATAATGATTTAACAAGTGTTACCATTTCAGATAATATTACGGCTATTGATTATGGCACCTTTCAAGGTAATGCTTTAACAAGTGTTACCATTCCGGATAGTGTCACGAATATTGGTGCCTGGGCTTTTGCAAATAATAGCATAACAAGTGTCACCATTCCAGAGAGTGTTACTGCTATTGGTCGAGGTGCTTTTGGTGTTAATGGGTTAAGAAGTGTCACCATTCCAGAGAGTGTTACTGCTATTGGCGATTATGCTTTTAGTGGTAATCCCTTAATAGAAGTTATTGTTCAAAGTGAGACTCCTGCAAGTATTGAAGACACCAGTTTTGGGAATCGCGCTATTGTATATCTAAATGTTCCGGAAAGCTTTAAACAAGATTATATAAACTCAGGTTGGACCGGTTTTCAAGATCGGCCAGTAGAAACGTTTACGCAAGATAATGTAAATTATGTAAAAACAGGAGAAACAAGTGCTATAGTAATAAAGTCTCCAAATGCAACAGGCGCTATTGAGATACTCAAAGAAGTACCCTTTCAAGGCATACCATGTCGTGTCACTGCTATTGAAGA
>NZ_JAQZAT010000035.1 GCF_028736925.1 Flavivirga sp. 57AJ16
CAGCATTCAATACCCAGGATTCTGGGGCAAGAGGTTGGGGTTGAGTTCGAGCTCTGTACGGGGCAGCGGCAGCAGTATGTGGTGGTCCCTCCAATTGGGCTTGATGGGCCCGAGCGCCCCGGCGGCCCTTCCCGTGCGCCTTAGGTCGAACCACCGTTGCCCCTGCTCGGTAAAGAGCTCCACGCGTCGCTCCCTCAGGATGGCCCCCAGCAGCCCGTCGAAGGCAAGGGCCGGTGTGCCCCCCAGTCCGGCCCGGGCCCTGACGGCGTCAATATCGGCCCTTGCCCCTTGGAGGTCCCCCGTCCGCGCCCGCGCCTCCGCGCGGACCAGGTACATCTCCGCCAGTCGGAGCTGCACCGAATATTCCACTGAGGCACCGGTACTTCCCGCCTGCCTGTACTTGAAGGCGTGGTACCAGGTGCCCGCGGCGCCCGCGACCTCCCTTACCCAGGCGTCCCGTCGCCGGTCGCCGGGCTCGAACGCGTCCAGCAGGGCGCCGGCCAGTGCTATGTTCAGCGGGGGCACGGCGTTGAATATGAACTGTGCCCCCTCCCTGGTGTTCTCGCCCCGGGCGTTCGGCGCGAACTGCCAGATGGTGCCGGGGGCGTCCTTCAGGAAGGCGCCCTCCAGGTCGGGGTCCAGGGGCCCGAACGCCGAGATGGCCCGGTCCGCCGCGGCCCCCGCCAGTGCCCACTGCTCGGCGTACAGGTGGGCCCGTGCCAGTACCGCTGCGGCTGCGGCGGCACTGGGGCGTATGCGCTCCCCGGGCGGTGCACCGCCCGGCAGGAGGCCCTCGGCCCGTTCCAGGTCGGCTATGGCGCGGCCGTATACCTGTGCCCGCGGCATGCGCCCGACGGCCCTGTTGTCCGCATAGTCCGTGCCCGTAACATAGGGGACGTCCCCGAAGAGCCCCGCGAGCAGCAGGTGCAGGTAGGCCCTTGCGAAGAGGGCCTCCCCCGTAAACCGGTCCCGGTCCCCCTGGGCCAGGGCCGCCGATCCCCCGACGCCCTCGATGACGGCATTGGCCGTATAGACCTGGGCATAGGCGCCGTTCCAGAAGCCCTCCGCGATGGGGTCGTCCGGCCCCACCGTATGGCCGTGGTAGTCCCCCAGGGCGCTCCCCCCGCCCTGGGGGTAGTGGTCCAGCTCGTCGGCGTACAGCCCCATGGCGACGCTCAGCCCGTCTCCGGAGAGCATCCCGGAGGTGCGCATCCGGTAATAGACGCCGTTGAGGGCGGACTCGGCCATGGCCGAGTCCTCGAAGATCGGCCCCGCCGAGGGCCGGTCCCCGGGCGGGCGGGCCTCCACAAAGTCCGTACAGGCCGCCAGGCACCCCGCCACGAGGGCCAGGCACAGCGGCCTCCATTTCCCGAGGGCCGGTGCAGGGGCCCATCGGCGCGATATCTTCTCTCTGTCTGTAAATCTCATAGGCATACGTTTTTCAATCGTTTTCAATCAGGATCAATGTCAAAGGCCCAGCCGTACCCCCAGGGCAAGGCTCCTCAGTACGGGGAGCGCCGAGGCCGTAAAATGTTCGGGGTCCGCACCCCGGGACCTGGTGAGGGTGAGCAGGTTCTGCCCCTGCAGGTAGATACTGGCCTCGATCCCGGGAACGGCCCCCTTGGGCAGGGCGTACCCCAGGAAGAGGTTCCTTAGCCGGACGAAGGAGGTATCGGTGTACCGCGCGCTGCTATCGGCATAGTTCCGGAAGGCGGCGACCGCCCCAGGGCCCTGGGGCCCGAGGCCCATGGTATAGCGCTGTGCCGGCCCCCCGTCGCCGGGCCGCTGCCAGCGCCCCAGTACGGACACGTGCTGGTTGGAAAGGATCCCCGGGTAGTCCGGGCCGTGGGAGACACGGGCGCCCCGCTGTTTCTTGAACTGGAGGAAGACCTCCAGGCTCAGGGGCCCGTACTCGAGGCTGTTGCCCAGCCCGCCATGGAGCCCTGGGGCGGTATCCTCTATCCATTGGCGGTCCTCCGGGCCGATCCCGCCGTCCCCGCTGTAGTCCTCGAACGTGTAGGTGCCCGTGGCGGGGTCGACGCCGGTCATGTGGTAGAGCTTCCTGATGTCCAGGGACCGCCCCACCTCGTACCGGTCCGCAAGGGGGGAGCGCTCCAGCCCGTCGAACCTTGCGAGCCTGTTCCTGGGGGCCGAGATGTTGAGGGCCGTGGTCCACTTGAAGCGGGCGCCCCGGACGTTTACGGACCGCAGGTCGATCTCGATCCCGGTATTCTCCACCGTGGCGCCAAAATTGGCGGTCACCGAACCGAATCCCGTGGTCCCTGGCAGGGGGACCTCCAGCAGCTGGTCCGAGGAGCGGTTGCGGTACCAGGCGACCTCGAGCAGCACGCGGTCCCCGAAAAGGCCCAGTTCCAGGGCGGCCTCGAACTTCTTGGTCTCCTCCCAGCCAAAGGCCGGGTTGAACGGGCTGGTGGGCAGGAGCACCGGCCCGCCGTAGTCCGCGCTGCCCGGGGCCGTATAGGAGCGGTAGAACCCGTGGTCCCCTATATTGTCGCTGCCCGTGACCCCGTAGCTGGCACGGAGCTTGCCGTGGCTCAAGGGCCCCCGGTCCCCCAGGAAGGCGGCCCTGGAAAAGATCCAGGCGGCCCCTATGGCCCCGAAATCGCCGAACTGCCTGCCCGGCCCGAACCGGCTGGAGCCGTCGCGCCGCCCGGTGAAGTTCACGATGTACCTTCCCGCCCACTTGATGTTCAGCCTTCCGAACACGGCCTGGTAGCTGTACCTGGACCCCTGGTCCGCCACCTGCGTGACCCTGTCGGCCGCGGACATGTCCAGGATCCGGCCGTTGTCGGGGAAGCCCTCCCCGTGCGCACTGGCCCGGTGGGTCAGGCGCCGCTGGAAGGTGGCCCCGGCCAGGACGCCGAGCTCCACGTTGCCCCAGCCCTTCCGCCACTCGAGCTGCGGCTCCACGTTCCAGGAGAGGCGCCCGGCCTCGCCCGTAAGGAGGGAGGACCCGGTGGCGCTGGTGAGCCCGTAGGCCGGGTTGAACCTTGTGTGCGGGGTGGCCCTGTGCTCCCTCTTGCGGTAGTCCACAAGGCCCAGGCCCGCCCTGAGCTCCAGGGCCGGCACGGGCCGGTAGGAGACCGATGTGCTCAGCAGGAGGTTCCTGCTCCTTGCCCGGTAGCCGCCCTCGAGCAGCGCCAGCGGGTTGTCGGCCACGGTCCACCCGTCCCAGTTCAGGCCGCCGTCCGCGCCGCGGAGCGCCGGGGCGTTGGGAGGGAGCCCATAGGCCTGCTGGGTGAGCCGCCCCAGGGGGAGGCGGTTGTCGTCCGCGGCATAGTTCGCCAGGAGGTCCGCCCGGAGGCGCCCGTCCGGCGAGCGGTGGCTGATGCTGCCCTGCAGGGAGGCCCTCCCGTACCTGGAGTCCCCGGGGAGCACCGTGGTCTCGCCATGGTAGCTGCCCCCGATCAGGAACCGCGTCCGCTCGCTGCCGCCCGAAAGGGACAGCCGCCCCGTGCTGCGGTGGGCGGTCCCCCCGATGAGCACCTCCTGCCAGTCCGTATAGCGGTCCGGGGCCCACTCGAACAGGTCGGGCATGGCGGGCCTCAGGGCGGGGGGCACCGTCCCGGGCGTGAGCCCGTCGTTGGCGAGTGCCTCCAGCCGCATCTCCAGGTACTGCCCCGTGCCCAACAGGTCCACAAAGCGCGGCACGGCCGCCACGCCCGTGGAGGCACCGACCTCCAGGCGCGCCTTCCCCGGCCGCCCCCTCCTGGTGGCGATGAGCACCACCCCGTTGGCACCGCGGGAACCGTAGATGGCCGTGGCGTCCGCATCCTTGAGCACCTCTATGCTCTCGATATCGGAAGGGGCGATCAGGTTCAGCGGGCTCTCCCCGGGCAGGACGGTATTGACCAGGGGGAAGGACAGCGACTCGGCGCTATAGGGCACGCCGTCCACGACATACAGCGGTTCGCCGGCATTTATAAAGTTCTTGCCGCGCACCTCTATCCTGAAGCCGCCGCCGGGGAGCCCGGTATCCTGGACGATGTTGACACCGGGGACACGGCCGTTCATGGCCGCCAGTGGGTTGGATACGGGCTGCCCCGCTATGGCGCCGGCGCCCAGCCTGTAGACGTTCCCCGGGTTCTCCTGCCGGGACCTCTTGTAATAGTTCCCCACGATCTCCACGGCGCCCAGTTCCTCGACGGTCCCCTCGAGGGACACGTCGATGTGCGCCCGGCCGCCCACGGCGACCTCCCGGGGCCTGAAGCCCAGTGAGGAGAGCTCCAGGACGGCCCCGTGGCGGGCCACGGTGATGGCGAAACGGCCCTCCAGGTCGGTCGCGGTCCCCCTGCCCGAGCCCTTTACCAGAACGGCGGCGCCCGGTACGGGCCGGCCCTCCCCGTCACGGACGGTACCGGAAAGCCTGAGACCGCCGCCCCTGACGGCGCCCTCCTTGCCCTTGATGACAATGGTGTTGTTCTCTGTTACGATGATGTCAAGCTCCCCGGCCGGGAGGCCCAGGGCCAATAGCTCCCTGATGCTGAAGACGCCCTTTTCGAGCACTACCCCGGGACGGCCCGCGAACAGCTCCCTGTTGTAGATGAACGAGTAGCCGGTCTGTCGGTTGATGATATCGAACATCTCGCCGACGGGCACGGTCCTGGTCGAATCTATGGAGACCTTTGCGCCCTGGGCGCACGAACAGTTCGGCAGCAGGCCGGAGAGCGCTATGCAAAGCAGGAATATGGGATTCTTCATATAACTTAGAGAGTGTTCTTAAAGAAGAACAAGTTAGTTTAATTTCCGTGATCTGGCCGCCCTTGCCCGGATGTTTTTTTGGCCGGGCGATAAACGGCAAAAAGGGGGAGCGCAGTCCCGTACCGTCCCGGCACGGGCTGCGTTCCTCCTTGTATATTTTTTAAAACGGGCCCGTCCTAACGGCCGTCCCGTTCGTTCCTTACCTTACTTTCATGCCGCCCTGCAAGGGCACTGCCCGTA
>NZ_JAQZAT010000036.1 GCF_028736925.1 Flavivirga sp. 57AJ16
AACTGGTATCGTTAATACTGCGCACTTTTAGGGTATAATCGCCTGGAGGCTGATTTGTAAAAGTGATGACACTCTGGAAATTGGTGCCATCTAAACTGTATTCATACTCACTTCCCAGTGGGGCGGTGACTTCTATATCGGCAGTATTGTCTTCGCAGCTTGCGGCGCGCGGGATGATAAAGGTCGGAACTTCGGGAGCGTCTGGGGAAGCCGCTATACTAACAGGTGTACTGGAAGTACAACTGGTATCGCTAACGCTGCGCACTTTTAGGGTATAATCGCCTGGTGGCTGATTTGTAAAAGTGATGTCACTCTGGAAATTGGTGCCATCTAAACTGTATTCATACGCGCTTCCCAGCGGGGCGGTGACTTCTATATCGGCTGTATTATCGGTACAGCTTGCCGCGCGCGGGATGATAAAGGTCGGAACTTCGGGAGCGTCTGGGGAAGCCGCTATACTAACAGGACTACTGGAAGTACAACTGGTATCGCTAACGCTGCGCACTTTTAGGGTATAATCGCCTGGAGGCTGATTTGTAAAAGTGATGACACTCTGGAAATTGGTGCCATCTAAACTGTATTCATACGCGCTTCCCAGTGGGGCCGTGACTTCTATATCGGCGGTATTATCTTCGCAGCTTGCGGCTCTTGGAATAATAAAAGTAGGCACTTCGGGAGCACCTGGGGAAGCCGCTATACTAACAGGACTACTGGAAGTACAACTGGTATCGTTAATACTGCGCACTTTTAGGGTATAATCGCCTGGAGGCTGATTTGTAAAAGTGATGACACTCTGGAAATTGGTGCCATCTAAACTGTATTCATACTCACTTCCCAGTGGGGCGGTAACTTCTATATCGGCGGTATTGTCTTCGCAGCTTGCGGCTCTTGAAATAATAAAGGTCGGAACTTCGGGGGCACCTGGTGAAGCCGCTATACTAACAGGTATACTGGAAGTACAACTGGTATCGTTAATACTACGGACTTTTAGGGTATAATTGCCAGGGGGAATATTTGGAAAATCAACTTCGCTTTGAAAGTTTGTACCATCTAAACTGTATTCATACTCACTTCCCAGTGGCGCGGTAACTTCTATATCCGCGGTATTGTCTTCGCAGCTTGTGTCGCGTGGCATGATAAAAGTCGGCGATTCGGGAGCACCTGGGGAAGCCGCTATACTAACAGCGGTACCGGAAGTACAACTGGTATCGTTAATACTACGCACTTTTAGGGTATAATCGCCCGGGGGAATATTTGGAAAATCAACTTCGCTTTGAAAGTTTGTACCATCTAAACTGTATTCATACGCGCTTCCCAGTGGGGCGGTGACTTCTATATCGGCGGTATTGTCTGTACAGCTTGCGGCGCGTGGGATAATAAACGCGGGAACTTCGGGAGCGCCTGGTGAAGCGGCTATACTAACAGCGGTACTGGAAGTACAACTGGTATCGCTAACGCTTCGCACTGTCAGGGTATAATCACCAGGAGCTAGATTTGGAAAATCGACTTCGCTCTGGAAATTGGTGCCATCTAAACTGTATTCATACGCGCTTCCCAGTGGGGCGGTGACTTCTATATCGGCGGTATTGTCTTCGCAGCTTGCGGCTCTTGAAATAATAAAGGTCGGAACTTCGGGAGCGCCCGGTGAAGCGGCTATACTAACAGGTATACTGGATGTACAACTGGTATCGCTAATACTACGCACTGTCAGGGTATAATCGCCAGGTGTCTGGTCTGTAAAATCGACCTCGCTCTGGAAATTGGTGCCATCTAAACTGTATTCATACGCGCTTCCCAGTGGCGCGGTGACTTCTATATCGGTGGTATTGTCTTCGCAGCTTGTGGCTCTTGGAGTAATAAAGGTCGGAACTTCGGGGGCGCCTGATGAAGCGGCTATACTAACAGGGCTACTGGAAACACAACTGGTATCGCTAATACTACGGACTTTCAGGGTATAATCTCCAGGAGTCAGGTTTATAAAACCGACTTCGCTCTGGAAATTGGTGCCATCTAAACTGTATTCATACTCACTTCCCAGTGGCGCGGTGACTTCTATATCGGCGGTATTGTCTTCGCAGCTTGCGGCGCGTGGGACAATAAAGGTCGGAACTTCGGGGGCGCCCGGCGAATCGGCTATACTAACAGGACTACTGGAAGTACAACTGGTATCGCTAACGCTTCGCACTGTCAGGGTATAATCACCAGGAGCTAGATTTGTAAAATCGACTTCGCTCTGGAAATTGGTACCATCTAAACTGTATTCATACGCGCTTCCCAGTGGGGCGGTAACTTCTATATCGGCTGTATTATCGGTACAGCTTGCCGCGCGTGGTATGATAAAGGTCGGAACTTCGGGAGCGCCTGGTGAAGCCACTATACTAACAGGTATACTGGAAGTACAACTGGTATCGTTAATACTACGTACTTTTAGGGTATAATCGCCTGGAGTCAGATTTGGAAAATCGACTTCACTCTGGAAATTGGTGCCATCTAAACTGTATTCATACGCGCTTCCCAGTGGGGCGGTGACTTCTATATCGGCGGTATTGTCTTCGCAGCTTGCGGCGCGTGGGATGATAAAGGTCGGAACTTCGGGGGCACCTGGTGAAGCGGCTATACTAACAGGTGTACTGGAAGTACAACTGATATCGCTAACGCTTCGCACTGTCAGGGTATAATCGCCAGGAGTCTGATTTGGAAAATCGACTTCGCTTTGGAAGTTTATGCCATCTAAACTGTATTCATACGCGCTTCCCAGTGGCGCGGTAACTTCTATATCGGCAGTATTGTCTTCGCAGCTTGCGGCGCGTGGTATGATAAACACAGGAACTTCGGGAGCGCCTGGGGAAGCCGCTATACTAACAGGTATACTGGAAGTACAACTGGTATCGTTTATACTGCGCACTTTTAGGGTATAATCGCCTGGAGGCTGATTTGTAAAAGTGATGACACTCTGGAAATTGGTGCCATCTAAACTGTATTCATACGCGCTTCCCAATGGGGCGGTAACTTCTATATCGGCTGTATTATCGGTACAGCTTGCTTCTCTTGGAATGATAAAGGTCGGGGCTTCGGGAGCGCCTGGGGAAGCCGCTATACTAACAGGACTACTGGAAGTACAACTGGTATCGGTGATACTACGCACTGTCAGGGTATAATCTCCAGGAGTTAGGTTTATAAAATCGACCTCGCTCTGGAAGTTTGTACCATCTAAACTGTATTCATACGCGCTTCCCAGTGGCGCGGTAACTTCTATATCGGCGGTATTGTCTTCGCAGCTTGCGGCGCGCGGGATGATAAAGGTCGGAACTTCGGGAGCACCTGGGGAAGCCGCTATACTAACAGGACTACTGGAAGTACAACTGGTATCGCTAACGCTGCGCACTGTCAGGGTATAATCGCCTGGTGTCTGGTCTGTAAAATCGACTTCGCTCTGGAAGTTTGTACCATCTAAACTGTATTCATACGCGCTTCCCAATGGCGCGGTGACTTCTATATCGGCGGTATTGTCTTCGCAGCTTGCGGCGCGCGGGATGATAAAAGTAGGCACTTCGGGGGCGCCTGGTGAAGCCGCTATACTAACAGCGGTACTGGATGTACAACTGGTATCGCTAACGCTGCGCACTGTCAGGGTATAATCATCAGGAGGCTGATTTGTAAAAGTGATGTCACTCTGGAAATTTGTACCATCTAAACTGTATTCATACGCGCTTCCCAGTGGCGCGGTAACTTCTATATCGGCGGTATTATCTTCGCAGCTTGCGGCTCTTGAAATAATAAAGGTCGGAACTTCGGGAGCGCCCGGTGAAGCGGCTATACTAACAGGTGTACTGGAAGTACAACTGGTATCGCTAACGCTGCGCACTGTCAGGGTATAATCTCCAGGAGTTAGGTTTATAAAATCGACCTCGCTCTGGAAATTTGTACCATCTAAACTGTATTCATAATCGCTTCCCAATGGGGCGGTGACTTCTATATCGGCGGTATTGTCTTCGCAGCTTGTGGCTCTTGAAATAATAAAGGTCGGGGCTTCGGGAGCGCCTGGGGAAGCCGCTATACTAACAGGTGTACTGGAAGTACAACTGGTATCGGTGATACTACGCACTGTCAGGGTATAATCTCCAGGTGTTAGGTTTATAAAATCGACTTCGCTCTGGAAATTGGTGCCATCTAAACTGTATTCATACGCGCTTCCCAATGGGGCGGTAACTTCTATATCGGCTGTATTATCGGTACAGCTTGCCGCGCGTGGTATGATAAAGGTCGGAACTTCGGGAGCGCCCGGTGAAGCGGCTATACTAACAGGTATACTGGAAGTACAACTGGTATCGTTTATACTGCGCACTTTTAGGGTATAATCGTCTGGGGGAATATTTGGAAAATCAACTTCGCTTTGAAAGTTCGTACCATCTAAACTGTATTCATACGCGCTTCCCAGTGGGGCGGTGACTTCTATATCAGCGGTATTGTCTTCGCAGCTTGCTTCTCTTGGAATGATAAAGGTCGGGGCTTCGGGAGCGCCTGGGGAAGCCGCTATACTAACAGGACTACTGGAAGTACAACTGGTATCGGTGATACTACGCACTGTCAGGGTATAATCTC
>NZ_JAQZAT010000037.1 GCF_028736925.1 Flavivirga sp. 57AJ16
TTCTCGACACTTCATCAGAGGTTCATTTGCATTCATCTCCTTTATTCATACCTGACCACGCTCATGGCGCGGCCGTTTCCATAACGCTCAATACCTTGACTCTTTACCAAAGCACCTTATGGGGGTTTGACACTCTTCCCTGTAGAACAGCACCGGTGGGTCGGTTCCACCATCTTATAAACAGTTGCGTAACGAATTTCAGCCGTTCGTTACTCTCGGCACACGTATGGTTAGTTGCGTGGTTCAGCAACTAATTTAGTAAACAAATACTTGCCAGAGAAAATTCCTTCGGAATTTTCCAAATAATCACTTGCCAAAGCAATTAATTATACACGGTGTTCTACGCAGTTTTTTATCAGATTTTTAATTTCAGGCAAAAAATCAATACTTTTTCCACGTAAAATCAGTTTATTCTTTTTGGTTGACAAGTAATCAGAAAAGGAATTGTCTTCTAAATTAATATCAACAACATATCCTCCAAATTGTATAGTTGTTTCCGCAATACGCATTGGCAGATTGGTAGCTCCGGAAGTTCCGATTACAAATAATACTCCAGTATTTTTAGCAATTCTTAATGAGCTATCAGCTTTATTGGTTTTTTCATCATAATATTCATCGAACCATAAAATATTTGCTCGCATCCAAGCTCCGCAATTCGGACATTTTAAAGCGTCAATTTCCTCTTGCGTTAAATCTTCTGTAAGTTCTTTGCCTTTTAATTCGGTTGGAATTGGTCTTATTTCTCTGCAGGCTCTAGAACATTTTACTTCACGATAATTTCCGTGTATTTCGAATAATCTTTCGTTTCCTGCACGTCTGTGAAGATTATCAACATTTTGAGTTATTAGCTGAAACCTATCTTTTAGTTCATTTTCAATATCTGCTATTATTTCGTGACTTTGATTTGGTTCGGCGCTTTCTAACATTCGTTTTCTAAAAAGTGTGTATTGCCAAACTTCTTCAGGATTTTTATAGAAATATTCAAAAGTTCCAAATTTTTCGGGTTTATAAAACTTTGTTCCTTTAACCCAAATTCCATCAGAACCTCTGTAAGTAGGAATTCCGCTATCAGATGATATTCCAGCTCCAGTCAAAAAAGTGAATTTATTCTTATTCTCTTTTTTAAAAACTTCCTCAATTATATTTTTTAACTCGATGTTTTTCAAATTGCGTAGAACGGTCTCGGCTATGCGTAGTGCGGGAATTTAAGGCACATCACTTTCCTTTTAGCAGTTAGTTTATTTAATGTAATTACTTTCATATCAGCACTTTCGCCCGCATTACGTATAGCCAATGTTGGCGTGTCGTGCTTTATTATTTTCAATTTTAATCTTTCCAATTTTCAATCAAGCTTCTTGTTTTATTATTTGGTTCAAATTCTTTTTCAATTGCTCCAATGTCTATAACTACTGGAACTTGAGCCGAAAGACCTGCTAAAATACATGTACCTGTCGGCAGAATTGGTAAATACTCAAAAGATAGTTTGTCAAGATATGATATGGTTTTCTCTACAGCAATAATGTCATTGTTGTTTATTAGTCTGTGTAGAAAATAGTTGTGCAATTGTGATATTATTGTTGGCGATATATCAGAAGGTCTTTGGCTAGCCAATGTTAGGAAAACACCAAATTTCCGACCCTCTTTTATAATTTCTTCAAATGTTTCAAGTCTATAATCTTTCCATTGTTCACTTTCTCTATTTGAATCTCTTGAAAGGATATTGTGTGCCTCATCTATTATAATATTTAAGTGAGTTGTTTCATCATTTTTTGCCTTCTCTCCTTCATAAAGTTGTTTGCACAACAACAATGGCAATATTTTACGCATATGAATATTGACATCTTTTAATGAAACTATTGTGAAGTTTTTAGAAGTTGAAACATCTTCTTTAGCTTCAATAACCTTTCTAATATCAGTGAAATTCTTAGCTAGTCTTTTTATTAGGGGTGCTAAATGTTCAATGTTTGCAAACCCTTTAATTATTTCATCATAATATTGAAATATGATTTGAAGCTTTAAAACATCTAAATCATTCAAATCATCTTGCGGTATAACAATTTCATCGAGTTCATCTGTGATTCGGGCAACCATATCCTCATCGTAATATCTAGTTCCTCCTGTGGTCACAAACATGAACTGATAGGTGGTATTATGATATTGCACCCTTTCTCTAAGATTATCACGGACTTCTAAAAGGTTAGAGTGCGGAATAGAAAAGTGTAATTCAGATAAAAATTCAACAATAATCTTTAGTCCTAGTTCTTTATCGTTTTTGGCAATCCCTAGTGAAAATTCTCTTATTATAAGTTCTTTTAGGTTATCAGGTTGCTTGATTCTTTCAGCGAGGAAATCATTGTTTATAGCTCGTCTTAGGAAGGGTGTTTGAGTTTTCTCGGTTGCTTCCAATACAATCGCCCAAAAATTATGGTCATACAGAGTTTCTTTTGAGATAGGATATTTTTGACCATCATAATTTTTTGTGCTTAACCGATAAATATTCTTGTATTCAATGGGTATAATTACATTATCTGATTCGGTTACATATTCTCCATTAAAGTCTAACAAAAAGAAATTTGATTTTTGCTTGAATTTCTTATTATCCTTGTAGATTTTAAATAGCTCAAAGTAGAGTTTGGCTAAAGTGTATGACTTTCCACTCCCTGTATTACCAAAAATACCGATGTGGCTGGCAAAAAGACTATCAATTCCAACTGTGATAGTTTGACCCTTTTCTAAAGTTAGAGTTCCAATAACTAATGGTTCATCGGTTTTTCGAATGAAATCATGAACTTGGTTAAACTCTTGTCTATCTAAAAGATAACATTCGTTATCAACTAAAGGCATTTCTTTTATTCCACGTTCAAATTCCTTTTTATTAAAAAAACCAAGTAGACTTACACTAAGCGACCTATTTATTTTTTCCTTATCGCTACTATATTCTTTTGTAGAAACAATTTTATCTTCATATGTGAACTCTCCTTCTACCTTACCTATGATTATTGTGAAACCTTTTATAATTTTAATATAGCTACCAACAGATACATTTTTAATTAGGTCACCTTTATACACTAAATGAGATGAGTTTTTTGCTTTGTCAACTGAAACTCTAATTGACCGACCATCAACAGAAATTACTCTACCTACTCTAAATATTGAATCTTCGACTATTATTTCGTTTGACATATCCTAATCAATTTTGTCTAAGATTGCTTTTAAGAATTCTTCATTAAAAGTTTTAAAGTCGAAATGTTTAGATGTATCGTCAATCTCTATAACTTCAATGTTATTATAGCGAATAGTGGCACTTCCTTTTTTTAGATTTGCCTCTATATCAAGTTTTGCACTATTGTCATAAGCGAAAACTTTGATTGTTAGAGTAGGATTCGAGTTTGCTGCTCTTGTAACAATCTCCCTAATGTGTTCATCCGCCATAGAAAATCCGAATACGATGAGTATCGTATTTTCTTTTTCTAACTCGTTTGAAAATAATCTTAGAAGCTCATAATACTGAAGATTAAGAATTGTGTCTTGAAACTTTTCCTTGGTTGGGTTTACAACTGCAAATTTTTTATATTCTTCTAAAAACTCTCCATAGGTTGGTAAAATAGTTTTTCCTTTAACTTCTGTAGTAAAATGAGTGTCGATAGTTGCTGATGTATCAAAATCAATCAAATCCGATTCAACATTGTCAAATTTAACTTGGACAGAATTGATAGCTCTTAAACCTGAATAAATAATATTATCTCTATCTGTTTCCCAAGTCAACGAGCCATGGACTTTCAATAAGTTGAAAACAGGGATTTCCGAGGTGTTATCGTAATGAAGGCTTTTTTTGAATAAAGAATTCTTGAAATTTGTTAGGTTAAAAATAGGGTTAAATCGCCCGTAAAATCCATCGTTGTATTCAAGTTGAGAGGTCTCCAAAGCCTTTTCGAAAAACACATCGATATTTGTCGTGAAAATGTTGACTTGTTTGTTAAGAATGGTACTTTTTCTTTTTAGAACAATTGTATTTAGATAAACTAAGAAATTTTTGTAGTTTGATAGAACCTCGTCTCTCTTTACATCTGTAATAGTTTCATCAATAATTTGAGGGTTTTTGCTAATAACAGTTTTGAAGTATTTCCCCAAAATTGAAGCTCTAACAATAGTTTTTTCGTTTTCGCTAAGAGTTTTGTTTCGTTCCAATTCAGTTAAAAGAACTTCAATGTTACCAAGTGTCGAAAAGTAAGGAACAGAAAGACCTGACCCAACAAGGAAATTCAAATTGCAGTCTTGAATTGTATTTTTAAATTTCTCTATGTCCATTATTTCCTATTTCGATTAATGTATTATGCTGTCGGTTTTTGCATGCACGCCAACGTTTGGTGTCGAGTAGACAAGGGGGATTTCACCCCGAGCCTCTCACAGAACCGTACGTGATAGTCTCCCATCATACGGCTCTTCTTATACAAATCTATGCACTTAATTGGAATATCCAACATACCAGTGATA
>NZ_JAQZAT010000038.1 GCF_028736925.1 Flavivirga sp. 57AJ16
CCGTTTCAAGGAGCGTTTTACTTTTTTTTGATACATATTTTTTTACTTTTTTATTTAGTATCTAAATTTAAGCTATTTTTATAAGCGTTGGAAAGCTTCCGAGGTAACGAGGATTAGTTCAACAATGGCTATAATTAATACGGGGGTTGGTCTTTAATCCAAAGTTTAGTGTATTTTTATAAGGTCCGCCAAATCTTTTTGATTAGGCTTTATAAAGAAAAAGATAAAACAAAATAAAAAGTTTTGGCTAAGTGCTTAATCGAAAGTTCACTACTTTTAATTCCCGTACTAATTATAGCCGAGACGTTGTGTTTCATATTGACCAGCCGCACATTTTAGCACTTTCGGTTTTTCCCAACACACAAATCCAACGCTAAAAAACCAAAAGAGCTAAAATTTCCCAACGCTCGAATTGAATATTCTAAATAAATTTTATAAATTTGTCAAAAAATGACAAGTCTTATGAAAACCACATTTGGAGAATACATCCGACTTTTACGAAACGAAAACGAACTAACTCTAACTCAACTTGCTGCTAAATTGAATTTGGACTCTGCAAACTTGAGCAAAATTGAGAACGGAAAACGAGATTTTGACGAAAAGCGATTACCAAAACTTGCTAAAATCTTCAAACTCGACCTCACTGAATTAAGGAATGAATATGTTACCGACCAAATCGGGAAACAGATTTACGAAACAAACTGCACCAAACAACTATTACAAGTTGCGGAGGAAAAAGCAGAATATAGAAGAACATTAAAAGAAAAAGTAATATGAAAATAGTATCATTTTTTGCGGGAGCAGGCGGACTTGATTTAGGATTCCAAAAGGCAGGTTTTGATGTTATTTGGGCTAATGAATATGATAAAGATATTTGGGAGACTTACGAAAAAAACCATCCTCATACAGTTTTAGATAAAAGGAGTATAGTAGATATTCCTGCTGACGAAGTTCCAGAGTGTGACGGAATAATTGGCGGACCACCTTGTCAAAGTTGGAGCGAAGCGGGTTCTTTGCGTGGAATAAACGACAAACGAGGACAACTCTTTTTTGATTTTATACGAATATTAGAAGCAAAACAACCAAAATTCTTTCTTGCTGAAAATGTGAGCGGAATGCTATTAGGAAGACATAGCGAAGCTTTAAAAAATATAAAGGAAATGTTTCAGAATGCAGGTGTTGGTTATGAATTGTCATTCCAGATGCTTAACGCTTCAGATTTTGATGTTCCCCAGGATAGAAAAAGAGTGTTTTTTGTTGGCATTCGCAAAGACTTAAATTTTAAGTTTCAATTTCCAAAACCCGCAAAAGAAAAAATTACGCTTGAACAAGCGATTTCAGATTTAAAAAACAGTGTTGTTCCAGCTAAAGAAGGAAACAAAACAAATAAAGAAAACTGTAAAATACCAAACCACGAATATATGATTGGTGGGTTTTCGTCAATGTTTATGTCTAGAAATAGAGTTAGGTCTTGGGACGAGCAATCATTTACAATTCAAGCAGGTGGAAGACACGCACCTATTCATCCGCAAGCACCTAAAATGAAATTTATTGAACAGAATGTTCGTGAGTTTGTAAAGGGCAAGGAAGATTTATATAGAAGATTGAGTGTGCGTGAATGTGCAAGAATACAAACCTTCCCTGATAGTTTTATTTTTCATTTCACTCACATAGCAGCAGGTTACAAAATGATTGGAAATGCTGTTCCAGTTAACCTCGCAAAACATATGGCTATGAGCATAAAAGCTCAAATTGAAAATGCAGAAAAACAAGCCACTAAAACCAGAAAGAAACAATTGGAATTAGAAAACACATTATCATAAAGTATGGCAACTCAAACAGTAAACGGAAAAGCGTTTGAATATGCTTTGCTTTTAGAATTTTACGAACGCTTAAACAAGATTACGAGCGTTTCTATTAAAGAAAATGAACCTTATCACAGCGCAAAAGGATGCTTCGATAGTTTCGTTGAGAATGAACAAGACACTTTTAGAATTACGGCAAGTGCGGCTATAAATTTCTTAATTGACATTGAGCCAAGATTGTCAAATGGCATCAGTAAAGAAGATGTTTTGGTGCTTGAAATCGTAAGTGACCAAGCAGGACAAACAGGAGATGTTCGTGATGTTCTCATTATTCGTTCTTTGCAAAAATGGGAAATTGGAATTTCCGCAAAAAACAATCATAGAGCTGTAAAGCATTCAAGGTTATCGTTAAACATTGATTTTGGAGAGAAATGGTTAGGAGTTCCTTGCTCACAAAACTATTTTGATGAAATAAAACCAATTTTTGATATGTTAGCAAATCTTAAAGCTTCTGACAAATCAACAAAATGGACTTCGATTGAAAATATGCATCAAGTCGTTTACATCCCAATTTTAAACGCTTTTAGAAAAGAACTCTTAAGGCTTGATAAAGAAAATTCAAGTATTGTTGCAGAGAACCTCGTGCAGTATCTTATTGGAAACGAAGATTTTTACAAAGTAATCAAGGGAAATAAAAAAGTAGAAATTCAAGCCTACAATTTAAGCGGTACATTGAATTTACCTTTTGAAAGCATTAAACCAAAAGCTAGAATCCCTAAATTAAAATTACCATCAAGACTAATCGAAATCGTTTACCAAGATAATTCGACAACGACATTATTGGTTTCATTAAATGAAGGTTGGCAAATCTCGTTCAGAATTCATAATGCAAGTTCGAGAGTAGAACCGTCCTTGAAATTTGATATTAATCTTGTGAGTGCGCCTCATACGTTATTTACAAATCATATTTTCATAGCCTAATGCCAACGCAAAAAGCCATACACATTTGCAATTCGCACCAGCCGAACTCAAGCCAAAAATTGCAAAAGAGTATGGCTTTGCCAACGCTGACAGATGAATGAAAAAAAGCACGAAAACACAACAATATATATAAAAAATAGGCGAGACAGTAGTGTAATCAAGGCTTTTAGCTCGTATAAAACTTTGTGCTTAACCGAAAGTTTAGTGCTTCGTAATCGCCTACTTTTCATATGTGTGCCGAGAGTAACGAACGGCTGAAATTCGTTACGCAACTGTTTATAAGATGGTGGAACCGACCCACCGGTGCTGTTCTACAGGGAAGAGTGTCAACCCCCATAAGGTGCTTTGGTAAAGAGTCAAGGTATTGAGCGTTATGGAAACGGCCGCGCCATGAGCGTGGTCAGGTATGAATAAAGGAGATGAATGCAAATGAACCTCTGATGAAGTGTCGAGAA
>NZ_JAQZAT010000039.1 GCF_028736925.1 Flavivirga sp. 57AJ16
TCTTTTTATAGATAATCTTTTATAAAAACACCTCAAAAAAACGTTTTCCCCCTTATTCTAAGTAATGGATCAGTCAACAAGGCATATAGCGTTGGCCTATCGGCACGCCATATGCTTAGTTATTGTGCAACGTATTTATTTTTTATAATGTTCAGCCGTTATTCTTCCTGCAGTCAAAGTCGTATTAATAGTATCGCAATGAGCGTTAAACCAAAAACTTTGATAATCTAAAATGTCTTTTGCTGTATATGTTTTGCCCCCATCAAATCCCATTATATTTTTGTTTTCAGGAACAAGTTCAAAAGCAGTATCAATTTCGTCTGCTCTGTCAGTTAGAATAGTAATTAAATCTGAAACTGAATTTTGATTTTCAAATAATTGCTTACCAGAAACTGAATTTAATAAGGATAAAATTTCATTACCTGCATTCGGAATACTTTGTTCCATTGCTGATTTTGCACCATCCATAAGGTTTGCGGGAAGGACATTTGAATATTGTTGAAGCTCGTTATATTGATTCAAAGCATTATTCAAATTAGTTAGCATTTTTTCTCTCATAATTTATGGTCTAATAATGTGGTATATATTTTAAAAATTCAATTCCGCCAATTCTACCGTCCTTTAAAATATCCAAAACAATTATTCCTTCAGTCGGATGGTTTAGTTCAATATTTTCTTCGAATTGCCATTCAGAACCAGGTTGATTAGGTCTAAATCCGCTTACAAATCGAACATAAGCTTGCTTAAACCATTCTTTCATTTCCGAATTTTCTAATTGTTCAATTAAGTCAGTCCGTTCAGGTTCCTGCTCTTTAATCAAGTCAATTATCCATTCTATTTTAAATTTCGGTTGCTTTGTCATATGTTGCACAACGGTTAGTGTAAACGTAGTAGCCGACGAATGGAGGCTATTATCGATTTACACATTGTTGTATGCCGTTTTACTTTTTTTTTTGAATGTCCATACATGTCAAACACAATTTGACTTCTTCTTCGAAAACTTCTCCTGTATCTTCATCTATGTCAGCTTCTTCTTCAAGATAAAGGACATTCCCTTTACATGCTTTTTTCTCTTCACCTTTACAGTCAATTCTTTCAACTTCAAAAGTGTTTTGACACACTAAACAAAAAACATTAGTTGAATCAGATTTGTTTGGTTGAAGAAAGGCCCATTTACTTGTGGGATGAGGATCAACATTAACCACGTTTCCTTCTTGGTCTTTTTGAACAAGAATTCCATCTTGCCCAGTACATTCTGGACAATAATACCTCCTTGACTTCAAGTCGATTTCAAAGTGATTGTTTAGTTCCCCTTTACCTAAAAGTGCTTCGAGATAGTCAAGATGAATATATTGTTGTACTTCTTCAAATTCTAATTCAGAATCTCCGACTAAATGTCCTGGATGATCATAAAATTTATCTTGTAATGCTCTCCAAAAACTTCCTTTACCATTAAGGTATGTAAATGTCCATAGTATGAGTTTCAATACTTCTTCAGGTTCTATTTCATCATTACCAATACCATGAACTATCTTATTTCTAATAACTCTTACATTCTCAAAGTGCGTTCTAAAATTATTATCAATTTCATCTTCATTTAAAGTTGCAAAGAATGTCCTTATTAAATCTTCTCCTGAAATAGTATACATATCAGTAAAATCTATGTCGTCACTATTAGGTAAGGTTTTCCAATCGCTTCTTTTTTGTTCTAACAGAAGTAACGGAGATTTTCTTGAAATTTTTGATTTAAGTAAGGCTTCAATTCCCTGATGAATTAGAACAATTGATGTTTTTAAAACTATGGTGTTGTATTGCCAAATTTCTTCTCTTGGAACATCTGGAATTAGTTGTCCATTATCTATTTGATTGATATTCTTATAAGCTTGAACCAGACATTCAAATCCGACATTTTCATAATCTTTAGGCTTTGGAATATTCTGTATCATTAAATTAGATTATTTTTTACGAATACGTATAATTAATTATCCTTTAGTTGAAATTAACAACTCTCTCACTTCAACTTCCAGTACTCTAGCAATTTGAAATAGGGTTTCTACTCTTGGTTGCATCTCATTCCTACACCATTTAGAAACAGTAGTTCTATTCATTTCTAATTGGTCAGCCAACCAATTGTTAGTTTTTCCTTGTTCAGCTAAAACAGCTTTTATACGGTTGTAAACTTCCTTGTCCATAATGAATTAATATCATTGAAAGTCAAATGTAGTGACTTCATTTTAAACGTTATTAGCATTATTTTATGCTTTATTGTGTTCAATTAAATATTTATAATATCTTTGTTATGCTTTAAAAGCATTAAATAAACCTATTAAGATTTTTTTTGAATATTAAAAACACATTAGTATGAGCAAAAGATATACCAAAGCCGATTTAGAGGAACTTGTCTACAAGCAACTAGAAAATCTAAACGCAATGCACGATTTATTGGGAATTATGAAATTCCAAAATGATTTGATTCACAATATCAATCAAACGTTAAGAGAAGAAATCGGTCAATTCAAAAAACAACAAGTTATGTATCCAACTAGAAGGAAGTCAAAATCATAAATCTAATGCAGTTGGTTTCTCCGTAATGGCATACAACGGTTTGTGTCGAGTAGACAAGGGGGATTTCACCCCGAGCCTCTCACAGAACCGTACGTGATAGTCTCCCATCATACGGCTCTTCTTATACAAATCTATGCACTTAATTGGAATATCCAACATACCAGTGATA
>NZ_JAQZAT010000004.1:0-227616 GCF_028736925.1 Flavivirga sp. 57AJ16
AATGCAAGGTCAGCCAGCTAGATGAACTTCTTCCCGAAAACTGGAATCCCCGACAATAATAAAGCCGAGAAATTTTATCCCGGCTTTTGAATTTTATATGCTCAAGCCCGAAGGCTTACGAAGAAAGCATTAAAAGCAGATCGAAAATTAAAAACAATAGCTGGGCGCTTAAGGCCCTGATAACAAAAGAACATGCCACTAGATTGGAGGGGAGTTTTGGCAAGGAAAAGGAGCATTACCTCCTCAAAAAGGTAAAGGCAAGGACCAAGGCCAACGAGACACTGTGGATATTTTTTGGGATCCACACTGCCAATGCCCTGGAAATTGGTAGGCGCATGCAAAAAGCCGAACAAAAACAGGCGGCATAAGACAAAAAAATATCACCCTTAATGGGATAAGTGCGTCCGTCCGTGACATAATCCAACAAAAAACTTGAAAAAACAAAGAACACTAAAAATCCAGGTTGGATTTTTAGTGTTCTTCTTGATTGATTAAAATTTATAGACTATTTTCTGAAAGTGCCAATTTTGATCTTTTTTCCTCTAACGAATGTCCTTGTGCCGGCTGACCTATTCACTAAAAAAATGTCCACTCCATGCATGAGCTTGGCTCGTTTATTAAAAGGGTTCAGTGGATCATTTTTTAACGCTCTCCCCTCTTTTCATCCTATCCCAACTTTCTACATCTCGGCAACAATTATTCTTTCAGTTTAATTTAGACGCCAGTTCGAACGATTTTCGACAGCTCTGATGAGCTTGCCAAATGGTCAAGGCAACCCATTTTGCCTGTTTTTTATTTGTAAAATTCACTAACATTAGCGCATTCCTATAATCATTTATATATATTACAATTCATTAATAGTTCTCTACTATGCTCGAACAGACATGACAACAAGCTTTATTATACGTCATATCTACACTATTAGTTAAAAACCTTGACACGGGTCTAGAATTGATCAATTTTATTCATGGTGCAAAAAACGGATTGGATCATTTTTCTAAGCCCAAATGCCTACGGATGAGTGGTTCCAACCTTTCTCTTCGTGCACTCCTATCTACGATCACCCCTTCTTTGTTTAATAACCATACAGTAGGTAATGCTGTGATTTCATACAGGGTATGAAGGCTTACAGAGGAATTCGACCCCTTATCTAAACGCTGTGGCCAATTGGCATTAGTTTTTTTAAGAATACTTAATATTCTTTCTTTATTTGCATCGCCATCTGCTGCGATCCCTATCACTTCAAAGCCCTGATCACGGTACTTATCATACATCTCTCTAACATGTGGCATTTCTTTGATGCAGGGACTGCAATAGGTCGCCCAAAAATCGATCAGTACGACGTTACCTCGCATATCGGCAAGATTAACTTTGGTGCCATCCATGGCTGTAAACGCCATCTCTAATGGCTTGGTATTGTCTACGACTTTTAATGCTTCTATGGCGGCTACATTATCCGCAGCTAGTTTGTGTAAGGCTTTAATTCCTAGTTGTTCTGCCTGTGGATTATCGTTACTTGTTGTCTCTAAAAAATATTGCCAATAGCTATCTGACGCAGCTGTAGAAAAGTTTTTAAGTAAATTCAAAATATTTTGTACACGATCGGATACTATGTTTAATGCAGCGTATTTATTCACGTGATTTTCTAAACGTAAACGGATGTGTTGCCAATACTGAATCTCAAAACGATTCCAATAATTGGCTTCTTGTATTTCTTTTGTTAAACCGCGATTCAACGTGATACCATAACGAATCTCTCGAGCAATCAATTGAAATGCGGCAGCTTCTTTACGCTCCAAGGACGCATCGGAATTAAGTACGCTTGCCACCATCACATCACCCACTTTTCGCCATTGGTTCCATGCCACATCATCTATAGGTTTTAAGCGTTCGATCTGCTTATAATTTTCATTTGTTTTACTAGCCCAAAGTTCTATTAATCCATTTGTGATTCTGGGAATGAAACGTGGCTCTGCATAGGCACTGAAAAAGGTCATTAAGGCATCATCACGACGGGGATCTTCCGGGTAGTTGTCCCAAAATGTTTTGGCTAGCAGTGATCTTTTTTTAAAAATGGAATCCATATACTTCCAATAGACCAAGGAGCCTCCATCTTTAACCTTCTGGTATTGCTCGCTTGACCCCAAACTTGACATGTTTTTATTTAATTTTTTCCAATCTAAATCGGCTTGCGATTCTATAATTGATGTCTTGGTAATTGGTTCTTGTGCTTGTATATTGGTAATTAGGCACGTATATAGGAGACCTGCTATTATTGTCGATGCTCTTACTTTCTTATATTTTATTATTCTATTCATTTTTGTTAATATGTTTACTTTGGTTTTAGATTCAATATTCAAGTTTTGTTACGAATTTCACGAATTGTCATTCCGAACGTGGAGGAATCTCATGATGGGAGTACTAAATAATGAAACCTCTCCTCGTTCGGAATGACATACTAACGAGCTTTTGTCTTTTCTATATTCTCTTATCTCTTTTTTCTAGCATCTAACAGCGAAGCGGTTTTGGTTCTCATATTCCATTCATTAGTTAACAACCACAATGACCAGATCTATTTTTTTTCTAACTGGTGGATAACAGATATCTTCATTACAGGTCTGATACACCACATTGGCCTTGATAATATACTTACCAGAAAACACACTTTTATCTACTTGAAACTTTTGGAACATGCTTATGCCGTCCCCTCTATAGGTATCAAAAAATAGAGTTTCATCCAGTAATTCCATCTCGCCTAACTTTTTTATGTCTTCTGGCACTTTAAAAGTTACTTCTGTTGGTATCTTGCCTAGCACCGTATTCTTTTCAATAGGGGCATATAGAAACCACCCCGGTTTTATATTAAATACTACAGATATAGTAAATTTGTCTCCTGCCTTTACCGTTTCTGGAGCTTCGATGGTATAACTTACCGGATCGCTGGATCCTGTTTGTGCCACTACCTTTAAGCTCATTATATTTAATAGCAAGCAAACGGTAAATATTATTTGTGCTTTATAAAACATACTGTTTGTAATTATTGATTTCATGGGTTCATAATTATTGCGTTTTATTCTTAATACGCTCTGCGTCGTTTGAGCACTTCACTAAAATGATCCACTGGGTCATTTTTTAACGTTCGGTCCTATTTTTTCCCTAACATTACATAGATATAACCTTGATGTACCAATGTTCTATTTTTAGCTCCTCCATTTCCATACCACCCTTTTAAAAAGTCTTCTTTTGCTTTATTAATTTTCTTTCTCAAGGCTTCATCGCTTTGTCCTGATTTCTTTCGTTTTCTTTCTATACTCTTAATATTTGACGCTATCTGTCTTTTCGCACTAGCACTCAAGTTTCCCGGATTCTTTTTATAAATCCCCGTATCATGTTCCCAACGCCAGGAAAGTTCATGATTAAACGTGCCGTTTAATATTGCTACACTGCTACCTATTAACAGGTCATTGACACCATCATTGTTCCAGTCGGTCACACAGATATTAAGCCAACTGCCAGGAAGTGCCTTCTCACCATTTTTTGCTGTAAATAAAGGAACCCCCGCTTCAAATTGTGGCCATTCTTTACCACCTATCCGACTGGCAACAGGTCTGTCTACTTGATGGACAGGCTTGTGTGATGAACTGGCAGATGTTTTTAGACCTCGGAAGTATGTTACAGCTACACTTCCTTCTTTTATATACTTATTTGTCATTAGAATATCGAGTACACCATCCCCGTCCCAATCTACCACATAAGGTATCGCAGAATATTCTTTAACAGCTGATGCTGATTCAAGAGGCTTACCTTGAGCATCAAATAGCAGCTCTCTTTTTCCAAATTTAGGAGCTGATTTTGTTCCTATATTTTCACAAATGCGTAAAGCAATTCCTCCAACGATCATATCCTGATCTCCATCGTTATCAAAATCACCAAAATCTGCGGATGAATAAACCCAATAATTAAATCCTTTAGGATCTGTAACTGGAAGCGAAAAATAATCGCTACCTCTATTTTTGTTAGCCATTATAGGGTCGTAAGCTTCCTCCAGTTTTATTGCTGGTAAAAACCCTTCTTCACTCCCCCTAAACCAGCTAATATAACCCGGAGTGTACTGTCCTGATAACAAATCGGTAAAACCATCATTATCCAAATCTGCAAAACGAGGGATGAAAGGAAAACAACAATAGGTATAGATGGACAAAGGGGTTCCAGTGCTTTCTTTTACCCTCCAAGCTCCTGCTCCTTTGCCGTAACTAAAATCATCATTAAATGCGGGGGCTTCATCGGTTACTTTGTTTTGGTAAACCCGAACAAAGTTCCCTACACTAATGCCCCCATTTTCAAAACCACTCATAAATTCTCCGATCAATAAATCTTTTTTTCCATCATCATTCCAGTCATATACGGCAGGAGCCGCCCAACCCCAACCTTCACCTCTCACCGGAATCGTATCGCCCATAATCAGTTGGGGATTCCCCAGTTTGGGAGCTCCTGGGATATTGGTATGGATGAGTTCGGGGAAATCGTTGGGTCCTAAAGTATTGTTAGGTTTGCTTTTTGTAACTGACTGGGCGTAGATTTGTGCGCTTATGGTACAAAGTATTAGGGTGATTATTGTGATTGCTTTTCTCATTGAAAATTCTTTTTTGTCATTCCCGCCTTTCGACTATCGCTCAAGATAAACTCCGGCGGGAATCTTTATTAATAATTCTATTTATACTTTTATTCCATCTCTAACACTTTTCAAAGGAAAGAACGGTAGTTTGTAAAGTATCTTTGTAATTTGTTTTTAGGTTATTAGATTCTCTTCATAAGATTCCTGCCTTACTAAAACAAGTTCAGCACTAGTCGCAGGGATTAATTGTACCCATCATTTTGTGGCAATAAATTTTGGTTTTTCAAAATCTCTGATTCCGGGATGGGTAATAAAATGTCTGTATCCTTCCAACCTGTTTTTATGGGTGCTAATACCTCGGCAGCTTTACCTGTTCTTTTTAAATCGAACCAGCGATGGCCTTGTTCCGTAAACAGCTCTACCCGCCGCTCTTGTAGAATGGCTTCTAGCAGATCGTTTTGAGTGGTAGCTGTGGTATTTGGTAGCGATGCTCGATTTCTAATGACATTTAAATCTGTTTGGGCTCCCGGGATATCTCCAAGTTGTGCCCTGGCCTCGGCTCGGATTAAATATTGTTCTGCCAATCGAAATATAATCGAGTATTCTAATGATGTACTTCCTGTATTGGTTTGCTCTTTATATTTAAAAGCATGATACCAGATATTGGTACCACTAGTGACGCTTTTTACCCAATTGGTATTGGTATTGTATCTACGCTGGTCTCCTGGTCTGGTAGTTTCAAATGCATTTAAAAGGGAAGTGGACAATACAGGGGAAAGCCCAGGACTGGCTGTAAAAATAAAAAGGGCACCCTCTTTCGTGTTATTGCCTGCTAATTCTGGCTTGAACTGCCATATAGATCCTGATGAATTCTTTAGAAACACCTTGTTTAGGTCTGGCTCCCATACAAATCTGTCAATGGCCAAAGAAGCCATCTCTTCTGCAAGTTCCCATTGCCCGTTGTATAGATAGACTCTTGCCAATAAGGCATCTGCAACTGCATCGTATGGCCGCACACGCTCTGCTGAAATATCCTCGCCTAACAAATCGGAAGCCACTATTAAATCGTTTATAATTTGATTATATACTTCTGATACAGCCATACGAGATACCTTCGAGTTTTCGATATAATTTGTAGTACTGATATAGGGAATAGCCCCCCAAAGCTCTACTAGCAAGAAATGCATATAGGCTCTTATAAATAAAGCCTCGCCAATTAACTGATTTTTATCTTCCTGACTTAAAGCAGTGGAATTCTGGGCACCCTCTATGACCCCATTGGCCTCATAGATTAAATTATAAGTGCCATTCCACCAACTCTCTACAAAAACATCGGAAGCCAGCAGGGTATGGTCGTACAGGGGGCTCGAAATAGGACTGTTGTATTCATCCAGCTCATCGGCATATAAACCCATATACTGGCTCAGATTAAATGTTAAACCGCTATTCCGCATTTTTGAATAGATGCTTTTTAAAACGGCCGTAGCCGTTGCAGCATCTTCAAAAACAGCTTCGGAGGTTAATTGGCTTTTTGGCAGGTCTACATCTACAAAATCATCACAGCTCGTTAAACAACTAATTAACATGATCACATATAATGACTTCCACATTCTGAAACTTATTATGGAAATCCACTGGTGTTGCTTTCTATATGTATTTTTCATGAGTATATTTTTATTATTCATTTTTGGTCACATGTAACATTCATTTAAAAATTTAAATATTGATCTAAAATTTAGTTATAAATGTTTCATCTGTTATATTTTATTGTTTTTTAATAGTCAGATGCTGCATCCATATTATTCTTCTCGTTAGGTATTAAATTTTCAATCATGGGTGGTTCATATATTATACTTTATTCTTTTTATATTTATTCTCTTTCCGCCAACTAGCCTTATCTGCTCTTACGCAAACTGAACCTTAATTAAAATCCTAAATTTAACCCAAAAGTAAACTGCCGTAATGGCGGGAGATATTGACTGAATAATCTATCGGGGTCTACCCCATCATATTTCGTTATAATAAACAGGTTCTGCCCATGCAAATAGATGTTTAAATCCAGCCCCTTTGTAACAGTTTTAGGAACTGTATAGCTTAACGAGATATTGCGCAATCGGATAAAAGAAGCATCAGTTGTTGCTCCATCACTTGTTCCATACCAACTTTGAGCCGTTAATACCGCATTGTTAGATATAGAATAGGCTTGAATAGGGTTCTCATCACCTGGCTGCTGCCAACGGTCCAGTACCGTTACAGGCATATTTTGAGCGTACCTTCCAGGAGCTCCGTAAAAAACTTGGTCTTTACGCTTAATTTGTTTTTTAAACTCGAAGAATAGATCCAGTTGCAAGTTTTTATAACGGATGGTATTGCCCATACCTCCGAAGTACTTAGGTGTATAATCTGTAAAGTGCTGCCGGTCTTTAAAATCTATAAGGCCATCATTATTAAAATCTTCAACCTGATAGATCCCTGTATCTGGGTCAATACCAGTAAAACGGTATTGTTTTACACCTTGTAAAGACTCTCCCAAGACATACCTCGTGGCATCGAATGAGCCTTCGAGTCCAGGATATGCAACCAATTTATTTCTATTGGTCGAGATATTGAAGGTCGTACTCCATTTAAAATGCTCGTTTTTAATATTTATTGTACGCAGTTCAATCTCTAAACCGGAATTCTCTACGATAGCCTCCAGATTTTTATTGACACTGATAAAACCTGTAGTTCCGGGAATAGGGGCATCGATAAGTTGGTTGGAAGACCTATTACGGTACCAAGCCGCCGACAAAAAGATACGATTCTTTATAAAACCAAGCTCTAAAGCGACTTCCAGTTTCTTGGTTTCTTCCCAAGCATAATCTGGGTTAAACAGCGATGTAGTGGATAAACCCGAGCTGTTGTAGATACCCGAAACCTCAAAGGCATCATAAAATTTGTAATTCCCTACATTGTCGCTACCTGTAATACCATAACTAGCACGCAGTTTACCAAGACTTAAAACGGTGGTATCTTTAAAGAGATTCTCCTCTGAAAATAACCATGCCGTCCCGATGGCTCCAAAATAACCAAAGCGCTTACCGGGACCAAAGCGGGAAGACCCATCGCGACGCCCGGTGAGGTTTAGGATATACCTATCTTGCCAGTCCAGATTGATCCTACCAAAAAAGGACTGGTATTTATATTCGGAGGCATCATCTTGTAGAATTCGTGTACTTTCTGCTGCAGTTATATCCAATATTAAGCTATTGCTGGCAAAGCCTCTTGCAAATATACCCAATTGTTGATCCTTGTTTTGTTGAAAGGTAGCGCCTGCCAATAGTTTTAAACGAGCACCGTCCCAATCCTGCTGCCAATTAATCTGTGGCTCTATGATCCAGGATTGACGGGTTCCTATATTCGTGGTAAGCTGAGAAATACTACTACCTAGACGACCTGCTGTATTTGGATCAAACGCAGTATGCGGCTGTGCCCATTGAGATGCCAAGCGGTAATCAGTATAACCCAAGTTTGTTTTAAATTCTAAAGACGGAACTGGGCGATACGACAGTACCGTATTTGCAATAAGGTTACGAGTTACCCCATTGTATGTTGTTTCTAAAATAGCTAGGGGATTTTTCCAAGTAGAATTTTCCCAATTTAGGTTCCCCTGCTCGTCATAAAGAGCTGGAGCATTAGGCGCTAATTTTCGAGCTTGATCCACTAAATTTGCACCGGGTAAATTATTGGTATCCGATCCGTAATTTGCGGAGGCATTGATCTTAAAACGTCCATCTTCCGATTGGTGGTTTATATTAAAACTCACTGTTGCCTTACTATATTTAGAATCACCTGGGAATACCGTGGTTTCATTAACGTAGCTCCCACTTAACAAAAACTGGGTCTGTTCACTACCTCCTGAAAAAGAGAGTTGGGCATTCTGCCTGTAGGCCGTACCTCCAATAAGCACCTCTTGCCAGTCGGTATAACGATCCTGATCCCATAGGTATAGGTCGGGTGAATTATTGACGATAGAGACAGGTGCCGTTTCCAAAGTATAACCATCGTTTGCTAATGCTTCATGACGCATTTCTAAATATTGTTCGGTATTTAACAGGTTTACAAAACTAGTGACTTCACCTAAACTGCTACTGACATTGAGCCTGACCTGGGTTTTTCCTGCCCTACCTTTTTTTGTGGTAATAAGCACCACGCCATTGGCTCCACGGGAACCGTAAATGGCCGTGGCATCGGCATCCTTGAGCACTTCGATACTTTTAATATTTGCCGGATTTATGGTGTTCAAGGGGCTTACTCCTGCTTGAGAAAGGCCAAAATCAACTACCGAAGTTAAACCTTCTAATGATCCAGTATCGTAAGGAACCCCGTTGACTATATATAAGGGATCGTTAGCAGTACCAGCTATACCCCCATCTATAAAATTTGTTCCCCGAATCTGGATGCGATACGCCCCGCCTGAAAGTCCGCCCAACGGTTGAATATTTACCCCAGGGAGATGCCCCTGCATAGCTGCTAAGGGATTGTTGACAGGTTGTTTTTCTATAGTTTTTGCTTCGATCTTGCTGATGCTTCCGGTAGATTTTCTTTGGGAGGTTTTATAATACCCAGCCTCGATGGTTACCGCCCCTAATACGTCAATATCTTCTTTAAGACTTATGTTTATCGTGGTTTGATTACCCACTGTTATCTCTTGCGACTTAAAACCTAAAGACGAAAAAACGAGTACATGAGCTGGGTCGGGTACACTAATTTTATAATAACCATCTAAATCGGTGACCGTACCTCTTCTTGTGCCCTTTATTAAAACTGTTGCGTCAGGGACTCCAAGACCTGCCTGATCCGTTACTCTGCCAGAGACAATAAGCCCTTGATCTATGGGTTTACTCGTTTTCTTTTTGATGAGAATCGTGTTGTTTTTAGCTACTATTATACTAACATCTTCTTCTGAAAGGCTTTGGTTTAACAGTTTATGAAGTCGAATAACGCCTTTCTTCAACGCTACTTTTGGAAAATCTTTAAACAAATCACGATGGTACACAAACATATAATCGGTTTGTAGTTTAACTATCTGGAATATCTCGTCAACGGATAGCACCTGATCTGAATCTATAACAATTTTGTCATTCTGAGATACGACATACCTTGGCGCTAAACCGAACAGTGTCATACAAAACAAGAATATAAAGGCGCGCATCATGAGCTTCATCAGATCTTTTCTATGAAAAAAAAGACCGTTAGTTAATTTAATTTCTTTAAATTTATAGATCATTGATTGGTTAAATCTTTTTAATTAATTAATTAATATCTTAGGGGGATATGCAGTTTGTTAACTTACCAAGGTGCGAACTGTTTTCCTCCTTTTTAGTGAGACTCCGTTTTGAGAATTACGCCATAGGCGTGAGCACTCAAAATAGTTAGTCGAACTAATCCCGTCCTTTTGGCGGGATCTCATTTTTCTATTCTTTATACTCTTGTTTATACATTTTTTTCAAGTTCTAATAATTGTTATCATGTACTGCATGACTATATCATCACTACAACAACACGTAAGCTGGCTACTTGACAAAAAAGACCCAGAGGGTCTTTTTTTTTAACGCTCGATCCTATCCTATTTTTTAATAATTCTTTTGGTTTCTGTACCTAAACTGCTACGTATTTGTAAAAAATACAGACCTCTTGATAGATTACTCACATCAATACGTTCTTGTTTAGTTTGTAATATCAATTGTCCTAAACTATTATATATATTAATTGATTTTAAATCTGAAACATTTTTGATATATACCATATCTCCTACCGGATTTGGATGTACTTTGGCTCTTTGAGATATAATTATTACATCTTCGGTAGATAAGACTGCTTTATCAACTATTATTGATAAATGATCAAACATCATCCAAGATCCTGATGAGGTTACCGTAAAGGACGTCACGCCTGTCCAATTTAAGTCTACTGTAGCAAATGTTGCTCCACCGGTTAAAGTCTGTATTACTTCTGCATTACTACCCCCTGTTGGGGTAAAGGTGTAATCTATATCTGTTTCTGGGTTATTCCAATCGATAGACAACATTGAAACTACATTTACGGGTTCACTAAAGGTAAAGGTGACACTTGTGGCATCTAAGACTCCATTAAAGCCAAAGACTCCGCCGGTAACAAATACATTATCTGTGGTCCCCCAAGATCCACTAGGAACGGGAGTGGCAAAAGTGGCGCCTGAATGGGTAACAGTTAGTGTAACGCCGTCTATCGTTTCGCTCACATTGTCCCCATTATCTACCGCGGCTGTATCCCAATCAAAAGTTACAGGAACGGTTGTGCGTCTAATTTGCAAATGATCAAACATCATCCAAGATCCTGATGAGGTTACCGTAAAGGACGTCACGCCTGTCCAATTTAAGTCTACTGTAGCAAATGTTGCTCCACCGGTTAAAGTCTGTATTACTTCTGTATTACTACCCCCTGTTGGGGTAAAGGTGTAATCTATATCTGTTTCTGGGTTATTCCAATCGATAGACAACATTGAAACTACATTTACGGGTTCACTAAAGGTAAAGGTGACACTTGTGGCATCTAAGACTCCATTAAAGCCAAAGACTCCGCCAGTAACAAATACATTATCTGTGGTCCCCCAAGATCCACTAGGAACGGGAGTGGCAAAAGTGGCGCCTGAATGGGTAACAGTTAGTGTAACGCCGTCTATCGTTTCGCTCACATTGTCCCCATTATCTACCGCGGCTGTATCCCAATCAAAAGTCATCGGAAATGTTCTGGGCCTAATCTCCAAATGATCAAACATCATCCAAGATCCTGATGAGGTTACCGTAAAGGACGTCACGCCTGTCCAATTTAAGTCTACTGTAGCAAATGTTGCTCCACCGGTTAAAGTCTGTATTACTTCTGTATTACTACCCCCTGTTGGGGTAAAGGTATAATCTATATCTGTTTCTGGGTTATTCCAATCGATAGACAACATTGAAACTACATCTACAGGTTCACTAAAGGTAAAAGTGACACTTGTGGCATCTAAGACTCCATTAAAGCCAAAGACTCCGCCAGTAACAAATACATTATCTGTGGTCCCCCAAGATCCACTAGGAACGGGAGTGGCAAAAGTGGCGCCTGAATGGGTAACAGTTAATGTAACGCCGTCTATCGTTTCGCTCACATTGTCCCCATTATCTACCGCGGCTGTATCCCAATCAAAAATAGTTTGACCACTAACCGCATTAAAAGCTAATGATAATACTGTAAATAAAATTGTAATTTTTTTCATAATTGGATTATTTAATTGTTAGTTAGTTTAAAAACTTTAAGCATTTACCTTCTTTAATATCTGAAAGCATTTGTCCTTTTGATTCAGTTTTGAAAATCTCCAATTTTTCTAAATCACTGGGGATCCCATTCTTTATTAATGCATGAGCCATTTTTTCTGAAAGCGATTTTATTTTATTAGAATGACCCATTTAAATATTTTAAGTTATATAACCTTTTATGATTCAAACATATGGTTAACCTGTATACTATCATTAGGCTTTATTTCATAACGTGACCGTACCATAATGTCATAACAAGGTAAAATTCGGGAGAGCCCTACATTTATACTTCGGAAATTTAGAGAGTAAGATGAGTGCTATTGTATTTAATACAATAAAAGAATAAAAATGGGTAGTAAGATTTTAAAAAAAATATACAATTATTTAATTATCAGTAAACTATATGTTAAAAAATCTTTATGTTTTTGATTGTTTATTTATAATTTATGTTTAAATAATTTGATTGACCGTAATATGTCATAAACCTAAAAATATATTGTTTTTGTCATCCCGAGGCAACGGGGGATCTCATTGATTATCGACAGATTCCCTGCCTGCCGGCAGGTTCACTTCGTTCTGGATGACAAAAAAATCATTATGTATGATTACGGACATTCAGTTAAATAAACCTCTACGGATTGGAAATCCATAGTTTTTAAACAAGAATGAAATTCTATTTTTGGTATAGTGTCATTCCGACAGAGCAAAGCGACGAGGAATCTTATAATTTTAATTTTATGATGTGATTTCTCTCTGCGTTCGAAATGACAAAATACTCTTAAAAAACAAACCCGCCGTCTGTATGTTACCACATACAGCCACCTCCTTTTTTTGCTAAAAAGGGAGGAGCACGTCTCGAACAAGCCATTGGTACAAAATAGACACTAATTAACTTGGAGTGATTATTTGTGTTATTGTGAGTACACCGTGCCTGCGGCAAGCAGGAATTCAGTACTGTTCGCAGGAATGACAAGTTTTTTGATGCTCGGTACTACTTAAAAACAACCTTATAAAATTGAACATCTTTTATGAATGTTTTTGTAAATACTTCTACATCTTTAGTTGTGATTGTTTTTAATAGATCTTCAAATTTTTTGGGGTCATTCATATGATAGCCTTCACGAAAGTAATTTATCAACAAACGCATATCATAGCTATTATTATCCTTTTGTTTCTTTCTTTCTTTTAGATAATTTGCCTTTGTTTGATCCAGATCTGTTTGAACTATATCACCCTTGATGACCTTTTCTATCTCCTGCAGCACCATGGTTGTAAGCTGCTCTGTTTGATTCGGGTCACAATCGAAAGCTAATAACAAGGAAACCTGTTCGATAGGGCGTTTTGATACATTAACTTTTACACTCGCATGATGGGACTCTCCTGTCTCTTTCTGCAAGGTTTCCGAAAATCTTAATTGTAAGATCTCACCCAGTACCCTTGCTATGAATTCATTTTTTAAACTATACGGCATAACGTTCTGATAGCCCATTTTTACGATGCTTTTGGGAGGGGCTGTGGCTAAAAGAATCTCCTTATCTATAGTATCTTGCAACCAGGGCACCGAATGGTCCTGCCACGTTTCCTTAACATGACTGGTTGGTATACTTGCCATATATTTTTCCAATAAGGGTCTTAATCGTCCCTTTTGGATATCCCCTACGATAAAAAACTCAAAATCGGCTACATTCTTAAAACGCTCTTTGTATACCGCCTTTATTTTATCGAAAGACACATCCTTGAGAAAGTCGTTATTAAACAAACGTTTCCTGGGGTGGTTATTTCCGTATAGCGCCACCGTCATACTATCTTTTATCCTGTCATTTATGATCTGGCTCCGCCCCATAACATTATTCAAGTTTCCCATAAATACTTGGTATGCATCCACATCAAATCGTGGTTTTACAAAACGTAAATGGATCATTTGCAACAAGGTTTCCACATCTTTTGTTGTTGAAGTGCCACTAATATCTTCTGTTATATTGGAAAGACGTATTTGTGTACTGGCTTTTTTGCCTTCTAGCTTTTTTGTTAAATCGGCGGCCGAATAATCCCCCAATCCCGATACCGCCATGACATCTCCCAGCACTTGTGCTGAGGGGAGGTCTTCATCTTTTACTAAAGACAAACCGCCATAACTTATGGCCTTGAGCTGTACATCGTTCTTATTTTTGTTTGTATACTTGTAATGCACTTTGATACCATTACTTAGGGTAAAGGTGGTAGATCCCATGGATTGTAGCATATTTTCGGATATGATATGACCTTCCTTGATAGTAAGACCAGACATAAGCGTTTTCTCTATAGCAGCCTCCTTGTATGGCATGAAAGCGGTATCGCCTTCCATTTTTTTTACATTGTTTAAAATTCCTTTTTTCAGGCTTTGCTCCGTTTGGAGAGAGTCCTTTAGATCTAAGGATTGGGCATGGCTATTTATAGAAAATAATAACACGTTAATCGTTAATAAAATAGTGGGTGGTATGTTTTTCATTTTTTTGGTTTTTTAATGGTTAATTTGAAAAAGATATAAGACCGCTTTGCGGTTAGAACAAAGACTTGGTTGGAACTAACTGATGAGCTGGAATGTTTTTGATTTATGATGGTTGACTTAAGACCTAAGACTGCTTTGCTGTTAGAACCAAGAGCAAAGACTTGATTGGAACTAACTGATAAGCTGGAATGTTTTTGATTTATGATGGTTGACTTAAGACCTAAGACTGTTTTGCTGCTAAAATTAAGAATATAGTCTTGGTTGTAACTAACTGATGAACTGATCGATACATCTGAATATTAATAGCTGGTTTAAAAAGATATAAGACCGCTTTGTTATTAGAACCAAAGATCCCACTTGATACTGAAACAAGTTCAGCACAGGAGGCGGGATTAGCCTGCCACGACAAAGGCGTAGTTCAACAACCAATTTTGAAAATATGGCTTCGCTACTTTTCAAAACAGCGTTTTCCTGCCACGCAATATGCGTGGACTAAAAAAATATGGACAACCGTACTATGATAACGGTTGCCCGTATTTTACCTAAAACGTTGCTTCTAGAGAGACTAATTCAAAAAACAACTATGGTTTTATTTAATTTTTATGGCTTTTTTGTTTTTTTCTTATAATGCTAACATGTCAGGCCTTATTTGACTTTCTAGACATTGATTGAATCACTACTTTTTTATCTATATCTTTTTTGCATTGCCCAAAAAAGAAACAAAAAAGTCTAGCCTTAGATCTTCGGCGGTCAAATTAGTTTTTAATGTCTAAAAGAAATGAATTGTTCGTCTCCTTCTTATTGTTTTTTATTGGTACTCACGAATCTTCCGATTTCGCATTATGTTCTTTTTCCATTTACTAACTTATCTTCTAAACTAGCTATTTGACTACTTGTTTTCTTTTGACCATGCTCGAACAGCATTTCTTTTTTAACGACATCTTCAAACATTTGACACTCGCCTGCAGATCCTAGGGCATTTTCCTCCGATTCATGTTTTAACAATTTTATAAACAGATCAATATTTGCAGGCACACCATAGCTGTATATATGCAGGTTTATTAAAATGATCCTGTGGGCATTTTTAGCGTTCAATATATTAAAAGGGAAAAGATGGTTTTTAATTCTTAACTACTCTAACCTAATTAATCTTAAAACCAGTCTATTTCCCTTTTTGATATGGCATTATTATATTTAAATTTTTTAGTTTTCTTTTTAAACGTCCGTACGCCAGCTGGCTCGTTCATTAAATTTTATTAAAGCCTAACGAAGCCTTTTATTTTCTATTAAGAGTTAGAGAGGGAGTCTATCAGAATCTTTACATTAAGAGCACTTATCTTTATTTTTTATAGATGCTACTTCGTGTAAAAAAGATTACATATGTAAACAAAAGTATGAATTTTCTTCTAAATATAAAAACTAGATACGTTCATTTTTTAGTTTTATTCATTCCTTTTTTAATATCTGTTAAAAAAGAAGATTTTATCGAAATGAATTAGTCAACACACAGGGTTTGGTTTTCCTGTTTTAAGATCGAAATTCTTTATTTAATACATTTCCGTCTTCACGGGCCTATAACAATTTAAACTTTTAGGGCGTTATAGCTAAATAAATAATTTTCTGCCTCCCGGCAGGTATTTTCCATTTAAAGGCTTTTTCGAGTTGCATAGCTAATAAAAACTAGAACTCCAATTGGTCTTCGATTGCGCTCAGACTGACATTACGGCCTTAACTTAATGACATTGATTGAGCTGAGCTACGGAAGAAGAAAAAGATAAAAATGAGTTCTTTACTTAATTGTTAATGTTTTATCGTTTATTTCATAGTTATTGATGAAATTCGTACTCTTAATTGCTATTAGAATATCTTCGATGCTATTGCTTTTATTGAATGTCCCAATAAACCGCTCTTCTGTTTGCACCATATTTTCAATAACCACATCCATATCGTACCAACGTGACAGTACTTTTAAAATATCCTTTAGGGATTTATTTTCAAAACTAAAAATGCCATCTTTCCATGTGGTTTCATTATAAACATCTACCATAGCTAAGCTTATGGTATGTGTTTCCAGGTTAAGATTCGATTGTTGGTTAGGTACCAATATCTGATTTTTATCTGCTGTACTCACCGCTACTTTCCCTTCTACCAAGGTGGTATAAACGTTTGCCTCATCTTTATAGGCTTTTATATTGAACTCGGTACCTAGCACTTCGACTTCCTGGGATTGATTGAGCACCTTAAACTTCGCTCCCTTATGATCGGTGCTTGGCGACACATCGAAATAGGCTTCTCCGTAAACGAGCTCTACCTGGCGCGTTTCCCCGTCCTTAAATGCCACTGGGTATTTTAACTGGGATTCAGAATTCAACCATACTTTGGTTCCGTCGGATAATAAGATATAAAATTGCCCCCCTCTTGGAATGGTTAGGGTGTTATAGTTATTGGTGACTGCTTTTTGGTTATTACGGTATATGATCTCTTCGCCGTTACTGGTAATATTAGCCGTTTGATAATCGGTCCCTTTTTCTAAAGTAACCGCAGAACCATCTTCAAGTGTTAAAGTGGCCTTATTCGTTCCTACTTCTATGTTATTGTTGACAATGATAGGAGCTTCAAAACTTGGGGTCTCATTTATATTATTAAAAACAAAAGCTATGGATATGGATACTAATAGCACCACAGAGGCAGCGACACCATAAGCCCAAAACCTATATGGATTTCTAGATCCTTGAATTTTTTCCTTTACAGTCTTCCAATCTTTTTCTGCATCAATTTCTTTTAAAAGTTTCAAGCGCTCACTTGCTTTTATATCTGTGAGCATCTGACCTTTAATTTTCTCATCGAAAATCTCAAGTTTTTCTAAATCGCCAGGAATTTCATTCTTTATTATTGAGGCTGCTAACGTTTTTGAAAGTGGTTTTATTTTATTGGAATGACCCATTATAATATTTTAGGTTATATGATTAATACAAAAAAAAGAAAAATCGGGTGGTATATTATATAAAAAGTTAGTTCATTTAACTGTTAAAAAGCTAAGAAAGTCCCTTAATTTACGATAGGCCACTTTTTTATGGTCCTTGACCGTATTGACGGATATGGATAATTCTTCTGCGATCTGATTATTTGTGTAGTCTTCGATACTCAACCGAATCACCTGAGCCGCTTTTTCCGGTAATTGACTAATGGCTTTATTTATAACGGCAGTCGTTTCTATAACAACGGCTTCAGACATATAGAATTCTTCGGTTTCATAAGCCTCTATGTTTGCAAGCTCATAACGTTCCGTAGCCTTATACTGTTTACTTTTTAAATAATTGAGACATTTATTCTTGACGGCTTTATAAAAAAATCCCGTGGCATGATTTTCGTTTTGAAAGGTTATTTTATCTTCCCAAACCTTAACAAACACCTCCTGAACAAAATCTTTTGAGATTTCTAAATCGTTAAGATACTTATACGCGAATACACATAGTTGCGGATATAAGCTCTCAAAAAGCTTTTTGTAACTTTCTAATGTAAATTCGTGATCGCCTCCCCTCATGGCTTCAGTTAGAGATTTAGAAATATTGAGTAAAACTAAATAAATATTGGGTAAAACTAAATAATTATTTATTATTCCCGTAAAAATGTACGTAATTATTTATTAATTTCATAAAAAAAACACCACAAACTTATTCCAAAAAGGGTCATTTTTTTTAACGAAAAATAAGCCCATTGAACCTATAAAAAAATCAGCATGCATTTAACCAATTCAATATCAGACAAATATATGTTTGTAAGAAAATAAACTCAAAAGGCTCCATGTCATTATATTTTATTTTTTAGTTTGCATAAAAAAATATAATTATTTGTAAATTTTATCGTACAATTTTAAAAATAAATAAATTTTATTTGAAATATTAAGATTACTTTGCTGCTAGAATTAAGAACATAATCTTGGTTGTAACTAACTGATGGATTGGAATACTTTTAAAGCTATTGATGTTTGACTTAAGACGTAAGACGTAAGACTGTTTTGCTATTAGAATTAAGAATATAGACATGATTGTAACTAACTGATGGATTGGAATACTTTTAAAGCTATTGATGTTTGACTTAAGATGTAAGATCGCTTTGCTGTTAGAATTAAGAATATAGTCTTGGCTGTAACTAACTGATGAACTGGAATATTTTTGAGGCTATTGATATTTGACTTAAGACGTAAGACTGTTTTGCTGCTAGATTGCTAGAGTGAAGCGAGCCTTTAGGCTAGAGTTTATGCTGAGCGCCCGCCTGCCGGACGGCTACGGTGTACCCACATCTTTTTTCAATATAAAGAACAAAAGCTTATTTCCTTTTTTACTTACTTTTCTTTGCTCGTCCAAAGAAAAGTAACAAAAGAAAAGACGCCCTTTCGAGAGGTATTTCTTCTCATGCTGTCGCCAGAGAAGAACCGGGCCCAAAACTTCGCGTCGCCCCACCGCCATGCCCAACGCCAATGCTCCTGTTCCTCGAAGCTTTTGTGCCCTATCCTTCCGAAAGGTCGGGGACAGCCCTATGGTATTTTCCAACAGCTAGCAGAGAGACCTGAGCGCTCTATAAAAACGGTCTGCGAGGCTGGTACGGCAAACCTATACAGAAAGCAAAGGACATAGAGCGAGTTCTTTTTATCTGTGGCTGCGACAGAAGATCATGATTTGTGTTATGCTTACATCTAACTCTCGTTATTTATTCAGACTATTGACAGGATTTCAAACCTATATTGTCTAGGGATTCTTATTCATGCTGTGTCCAATCTATTCCATAATGTATTGGATTCGTGTGATTTTGTGCCTTTCGTGTCTTTTTTATTGATGTGTACTCACGGTAGTTCAGCTGAAGAGGGGATGAATTTTTCGACGCCAGGAGGAAAAGAAAGGGGCGTTTGACAAATTAAACATGTAAAGAACACTCAAAAAAACAAACCCTCCGTCTGTATGTTACCACATACAGCCACCTCCCTTTTTAGCTAAAAAGGGAGGAACACGTCTCGGAAAAGCCGTTGGTACAAAGTAGATACTAATTAACTTGGTGTCATTATTTGTGGGTACACCGTAGCTGCCGGACGGGCAGGCAGCCGAAGCACTTGGGGCCTCTCAATATGATGAAATTTCACCTTGGAAGCTTCGCTTAATAGCTTCAAACAAAAATATAAATCAGACGAAGGCTTTCTGAAAAGTAATATATTTTGTCATTCTGAGTACTTCGACTAGGCTCAGTACAGGCTATAGCGAAGAATCTTATTGTTTTGTAAATCTATATATTTTGTTTTTAAGAGATGCTTCACAGCTTCGCTGCTACCTTCTTAACAAAATATATTTTGTTTCTCGGTAATATTCTGATTGACACTTTTCTGACTGCCTCAGTTACATGCTTATTCCTAACGACCTTTGCTTTTCTATTCGTTTTATAATTTAATGGTTCTTGTTCTCCTAGCAGAGATATATTTCGATGTTTCTTATGGCTTCAATGTGTATGTTCTGCTTCGCTTTTCTTCATCTCTGCCATTAAATAGTAGGCACCACTTTGGGCAACTAATGTATTCTTATCGATATTCTCAATAAAATCGAAAGCGATAAATCCGTTACTCATAGATTTTATAATCACTTCTTGGGGAGCAAACCCCCAACTGTCATCCGCTTTCTTTTCTGCAGTAAACACATAAAATGTTTCGCCTTCTTGAAAAACAGCATCTTCCGGCAAGGCCTGTTCTAAGTTCTCATCGGTAATAATACGTGCGCTGACGTACATCCCTGGGATCAAGTTTTTATCTTTATTTTCTATTTCTGCATGAATATGTAAGGCTTTGGGGCCTTCTTCAAAAGATTTTCCAACTGAGTAAATTTTAGCGGTCATTTCTTTATTTCCTATGGCTTCCATATTAAATTTCACCAATTGGCCATGCTTTACTTTATTCACATCTTTTTCAAACACCATTAAATCTGCATGAATATGCTCTGTATTCACAATTTCAAACATAGGTGTCTGAGGCTGCACATATTGTCCGGACTTTATTTGTACTTTTTCAATAAAACCATCTATAGGGCTCTTTATGGGCGCCACTTGAGAGATATTACCTGCTCTTATGTTTTTTGGCGAGAGGCCCAACAAGCGCAACTGACCCTCAAGACCTTTTACCAGACCTTTAGCGCTCACATATTTTGATTGTGCTTGCTGGTAATCGCGACCGGATCCGACTTGAGCGTCATATAATTTTTTTTGACGCTTATAATCTTGTTCCAAAAAAGTAAGTTCATGATACGTTTGCAAATAATCGGTCTGAACAGTAATGATATCCGGGTGGCTAATATAGGCCAAGGTTTGTCCTTTTCTTACCTTATCGCCTTCAATTGTTTTAATGCTATTCACATTGGCTCCTAGGGTTGCCGTCACGACCGCCTCATTTTGAGGTGGCACTCCTAATTGACCATTTACCTGAATAAACCCCTTCATGTTTCGTTTTACAAGTGTATCGATTTTAATGTTTAAAACAGCCATTTGTGCTTGATTCAAGACAACTTCTTCTGGATGTTCTTCATGAGCATCGACAGGGTCCAGAGTGTTTGGGTTTGTTATTGGGGACACATGATTCCCTGAGGCATCGTGGCCATGCCCATCTTTTTCTGAGTGATTTTTACAACTTGTGAGTGTTACAAGAGCCATCAAAATTGCCGAGATATATATGTTTATTTTTTTCATTTTTTTGTGGTTATGTGGTTAAAAGGTTAAACAGCTAAACGGTTAAACAATTAAACAGCTAAACAGTTAAACAATTAAACAGCTAAACGGTTAAACAATTAAACGATTAAACGATTAAACAGTTAAAAGGTTAAAAAATATTCCAACTGGATTTTACTTTCCAAATAATCCTGGAGTATCTTCCAAGTATTAATTTCCAATTGAATGGCTGCTTTCATATTCTGAAGAAAACCTATATAATCCAAAGCGCCTTCCTTATAGGATAAGCTCGCTCCATGCCGTTGCTCTATAGCCAATGGCAGGGCTTCATTTTTATAATATTGCCAACTGGCCTCTAACTGTTCATATTTTGAAAGCATCGCATAAAAAGTACTTTCAAACTGTGCTTGTTTGACCCTATTTTCTTGTTCTATAATGGCCTTATTAATTTTTGAAGCTTTAGATGTTCCTTTTGCCTTGTTAAATACCAATGGCATTTTTATACCCATTTGAAAACTATTAAATCCGGATTGACCTGCTATTTTTTGAAATCCATATTGGGCAGATAACTTCGGTAAAAATTGGGCATTAGCCACTTTTTGCTGGGCTTTTGCAACATCCAATTGATTTTCCCATAATTTAAAAAGGGCATGGTCTTTCAAGCTTGTTTCATTAATCAAGAGGGTACTATCCATGGCATCAAATGATGTTGATGGCACCTCATACCATGTATCTGTAAATAACCACTGATTCAATTCCTGTAATGCCGTTTTATAAGACACTAGCGCTTGTTCCTTTTTAAGCGCGATCCATTTTCCTTGATTCTTGGTGGCACTGTATTCCAGTTTTGAAATGGCTTCTGTTTCAAAACGCAAGTCTATGGCTTTATTCAATCCAGAAAACATAGCAAGTATCTCCTTATAAGACTCAACTATTTTCTTAGTGGTATAAGCCTTTGCCCAAGCTGTTTGAACTTTTTGCTTTAGGCTTAAAGTGCTTAATTCCACGTTCGTTTTGGCAAGTTTAATATAGGCATTCGCTAATTTATTTTTTGAAGGCATTCCGAAAACGGCAATATCACTTTGTCCAATGCCTAAAGTGGTATACGTAGCAGGGTTATTATTTCCTATGTCTTCTCCCGATGTAAAAATAGTGGTCTCACCAAAATCCCAGGCAGTAGTTTTTAATGCTTTCTCCTTTTCCACAGAAAGCAGGGCTGCTTTTAAAGACGGATAGTTTTTGGATGCCATGGTAACAGCTTCCTCCATAGAAATGGTTGATTGCTGCGCTTGGGCCATTCCAAAACTAAATATTAATATAAAACTTGCTATAATGGCTTTTTTATTCCCAAAGGTCCTTGATTTTGAAAACCCCTGTTCATCATTTTTACGTGCAATCCATTTATATAAAACGGGGATAACAAATAAGGTCAATAACGTAGATGTTAACAGACCACCAATAACCACGGTTGCTAAAGGCTGTTGCACCTCGGCCCCTGAGGATGTTGATAATGCCATGGGCAAAAACCCCAGCATATCGGTTAAGGCCGTTAATAATATGGGACGTATACGCCGTCTTGTGCCTACTCTAATACGTTCGTCAAGATCCATAACCCCTGTTTCCTTGAGTTCGTTAAACCCACTAATCAATACCAGACCATTTAATACGGCCACTCCAAAAAGCACAATAAAACCAACGCCTGCCGAGATACTGAAAGGCATACCCCGAAGCATTAATGAAAAAACACCTCCAATGGCTGCCAAAGGGATAGCCATATAAATCATCATGGTCTGTTTAAATGATTTTAATGCCATGAAAATGAGGACAAATATGAGCCCTAATGCCATGGGAACAACCATTTTTAGTTTACTGGTAGCGCGCTCTAAATTTTCGAAAGCGCCACCATATCTCACATAATATCCTGCTGGCAAGCTTACTTCGTCTTCAATTTTTTGCTGAATTTCTTCTACCAACGATTTTATATCACGCCCCCTAACATTAATACCTACATAGGTCCTACGGTTGGTATTATCGCGACTTATTTGCATGGGGCCTGGTTTGTAGCTGATACTCGCGACTTCCTTCAATGGTATTTGAGCGCCACTGGGCAGCGTCACAAACAGGTTTTTAACATTATTCAGGTCCTGTCGTAATTCCTCTTTAAGACGAACCACTAAATCAAAACGTTTTTCGCCTTCAAAAATGGTTCCGGCAACACCTCCAGCAAATGCCGTTTCTATAAGCTTATTCAGTTCATTTATTTGTAAACCGTATTGGGCTATTTTACTTCTATTGTAACGAATGGTAATTTGTGGTTGGCCAGAAGTCGCTTCTACTTTCATATCTGCAACACCATCGACAGTGGCTACTATTTTACCAATCTCTTCGGCTTTTTTTGCCAGCATATCCAAATCGTCGCCATAAAGCTTCACGGCTATATCTTCACGAACGCCTGTAATCAATTCATTAAAACGCATTTCGATAGGCTGTGTAAATTCATAATTTACGCCAGGAACCTGCTCTATCATGGCTTTTATTTTATCAATAAGTGCTTCTTTGGTCATATGGCCAGTCCATTCATTTTGAGGTTTCAGAATGACAAAGACATCTGCAATATCCATAGGCATAGGGTCTGTTGGCACTTCTGCAACACCTATCCTACTTATCACATCGATAACTTCTGGAAAATGCTGTTTTATTATCTTTTCAATTTTTGTGGTTGTTTCTATCGTTTCCGTTAATGAACTTCCTGGTTTTAAGATAGCGTGAAAGGCCAAGTCGCCCTCATCCAATTGCGGCATAAACTCCCCGCCCATTCTAGTAAAGGCAAACACGGCCAATGCAAGTAATACAACAGATGAAACCATGACCATTTTTCCTTTTCCCAAAGCCTTTACCAATAAGTTTTCATACTTGTCCTCCAACCCATGTACGAGGCGGTCTCCCCAATATCTTTTTTCTGTTTTGGGCACTTTTAAAAATACCGCCGTCATCATTGGCACATATGTTAAACACAATACCATGGCTCCAATCATAGCAAAACTAAAAGTCAAGGCCATAGGTATAAACATTTTTCCTTCTACGCCTTCTAAAGCTAGAATAGGCAAGAAGACGATAAGAATAATGAATTGCCCAAAGAAAGCCGTATTCATCATTTTTGATGACGCACTGTATGCCATGTCATCCCTATCTTTTGCCGTCATAGCCCCCGTTTTTTTAATCCGTTGGTAGATAAGAAAAACGGTGCTTTCCACAATAATTACGGCACCGTCAACAATAATTCCAAAATCAATGGCTCCCAAACTCATTAAGTTTGCCCAAACATCAAAAACATTCATGAGGATAAAAGCAAAGAGTAATGATAATGGAATGGTTGAAGCCACTATTAATCCGCCCCTCCAGTTTCCTAAGAAAAACACCAAAATAAAAATGACGATAAGCGCTCCTTCTATCAGGTTATTCTTCACAGTAGACGTTGTATTTTCTATAAGATTACTTCTATCTAAAAAGGGTTTAATGGTTACGCCTTCTGGTAAAGATTTTTGAATATCGGCCATTCTACTGGTAACACTTTTAATAACAGCATTTGTACTAGCGCCTTTTAGCATTAAAATCATACCTCCAACAGCTTCTCCTTCTCCATTTTTGGTTAACGCCCCATATCGGGTCGCTTTGCCAAATTGCACCGTTCCTATATCTTTAACAGTAATGGGGATCCCTTCTCTATTGGTCACTACCATATTTTTAATATCATCCAAAGTGCGAGCTAGACCTTCTCCCCTAATAAAATTCGCTTGATGGTTCTTCTCAATATAGGCACCGCCCGTGTTTTGGTTATTATTTTCCAGTGCACTATACACATCACTAATAGTCAACCCAATGGCATTCAACTCATTCGGGTCTATAGTGACTTCATACTGTTTAACACGTCCGCCAAAGGCGTTCACTTCTACAACGCCAGGAACCATGGCCATTTGCCTGCGAATGATCCAATCTTGTATGGTACGCAGTTCTATGGCATCATATTGATCTTTAAACCCTGGGGCCACTTCTAGGGTATATTGATAAATCTCTCCTAAGCCTGTTGAGATGGGGCCCATAAAAGGGTCACCAAAGCCTTCTGGAATATTGGCCTTAATTTCGTTTAACTTTTCAGATACTAATTGCCGTGGCAAATAGGTATCTAAATCGTCACTAAAAACAACCGTTACTACCGAAAGCCCAAATCGTGAAATGGATCTTATTTCTGTCACTTGCGGAAGGTTTGCTACGGCAATTTCTACGGGGTAGGTAATAAATTGTTCGATGTCTTCTGTCCCTAGATTAGGTGCCTGGGTAATAATCTGTACTTGATTATTGGTAATGTCCGGAACAGCATCTACAGGCACTTGTTTAACACTGTAAATGCCTCCAATGATTAATGCGAGTGTAAACAATCCAATAACAAATTTGTTATGGATCGAAAACTTGATAAGTTTATTTATCATAAAAATTTTATTAATTCAATTATAAATATGTTTTATGTGAATAATGGGTAAGAATTTTGAGCTTTTAGAATACTTCGGCTACGCTCAATGTCATTAAGTTAAGGCCGGAATGTCAGTCTGAGCGCAGTCGAAGACCAATTGGAGTTCTAGTTTTTATTAGCATTTCGACTGCGCTCAATGTGACAAATAAAGACCAAATTCCCTTAACTTAATGACATTGGGCTACGCTATACATAACAAAGCACTGTTCATCAGAAACACAAATGTGTCTTGTTTGTTGAAATTTATTTCTAATTCACGTTTAGCTAGAGTATTAAACCTGTGATTTGATATACTCTCGATACACCTTGGCGTAGCACTAGCTTTGAAGTATTATTCAACAGCCCTTCGACTGCGCTCAGGGAGACAGTAGCGTTATCATTTCCATACGCTAGTTAAAATTTTAACACGAGTCTTGAAATAGCACTACATGACTTAAACATTATTCACGTTATTTTATTAAAACGTATCAGGATATAGGTATCCTCAAAAAAAATTGAATTATACCCGAGGGGGTTGAAAAAGGCGGTCTAAAAAGTTATAAGAGTGACCCTTTTTATATGAAAATATTGGTTTTTTGAATTCAGGTGAAAAATCAAGTTGAAACTCGAACTTAGTAGGCGTGAACACATTGGTAATACTCATATCTACACAATGATGGTGATGGCTTGAATTCTTTTCATCCTCATTATCATCTTGATGTTGTTCCTCTAGTCCTAGGTTATCAAAACGCTCAAAACTATCGCAATGTGTACCAACAACGACAACATCTACATGCTCCCGCATGGGGGATGTAATAATTAATGCAGCCAATATAAGTACGATACATTTCATTAAAGCAAAGATACAAACTATCTTAAATATTAAAGTGATTTGAATGTCTAATTAACTTTTAAACGGGTTTTACGTTAATTAACCTGTCAAAAAACAGGTTTCATTTCCAAATGAAGGTTTTTTTGCACTGCATAGTAGCGTTACGAAGTAATAATTGGTATAACAAAAAGACGAAAAAAGGATGAAAAGGAACATTCCTGCCTGCCAGCGAGCTACGGTGTACCCACATCTTTTTCGGTATATAAGCTAAAAGTTTTTTTACTTACTTTTAGCTCACAGATCTAATTTGATAAATAGGAGTTCGTGAATCTTCGATTTCTTTGCCCGTCCAAAGAAAAGTAACAAAAGAAAAGACGCCCTTTCGAGAGGGATTCCTTCTCACGCTATCGCTTGAGAAGAACCGAGCCCAAAACTTCGCGTCGCCCCACCACCATGGCCAACGCCAATGCTCCTGCGCTCCGAAGCTTTTGTGCTCTATCCTTCCGAAAGGTCGGGGACAGCCTAATGGCCTTTTCCCAACAATGGGCAGAGAGACCAGACCGCACTAAAAAAAGAAAAGAACACTAAAAAAACAAACCCTCTCCTCCCTTTTTAGCCAAAAAGGGAGGAACACGTCTCGAACAAGCCGTTGGCACAAAGTAGAAACTAATTAACATGGAGTGATTATTTGTGTTATTTGTGGGTACACCGTAGCTGCCGGCAAAGCAGGTTGCAGCCAATTGGAAAAGTTTATAAAATAGGGCTTAGAAAAGAATGGGGATATTATTTATATTTGATAAAACTTAAAAATATAGATCACATTGGAAAAGAAAAGGATAGAATCTGTCGATATTTTAAGAGGGATTACCATTGTCGCTATGATTTTGGTCAATACACCTGGGGATTGGGGCCATGTTTATCCTCTTTTATTACATGCCGAATGGCATGGGCTAACGCCAACAGATTTAATTTTTCCCTTTTTTTTATTCATTGTTGGTATTTCGATCTATTTCGCTTACAAAAATAAACCGAACAGTAAATCCGTCTACAAAAAAATAACGGTTAGAAGCCTAAAATTGATTGGGCTAGGGTTATTTCTCAACTTGTTTTTACCCTATTTCCCTTTTGTTTCTGATTTTGAGACCTTACGGTTCCCAGGGGTACTTCAAAGAATAGGGATCGTATTTTTTATTTCGTCTGTATTGTACCTTAATTGTAATTGGAAAAGTTTGGTAACTATTTCAGCACTTATTTTAGTAGGCTATTGGTTGTTTCTTGGTTTTATGCCGTTTCCAAACCTGCATGGTGTGTCGCCAACATTTGACAGGGCCCCAAATAACTGGGCCAATTATCTGGACTTAAACCTTTTGGGCAAACATATGTGGCAACCGGATTATGATCCAGAAGGGATGATTAGTACATTACCAGCGGTTGTAACATGTGTCTCGGGCATTTTAATTGGAAAATTGTTAGATGGACTTACCAAAGTGAGGTATTTATTTTTTGTTGGACTCGGCTTATTACTTTCCGGTTATTTGTTTCATATATACTTTCCAATAAACAAGGCACTTTGGAGTAGTAGTTTTGTTTTAGTGACTAGTGGTTGGGGCACGTTAATCCTCGCCATTATTTATTATTTAAGGGACGTCAAAAAATATAGATTCGGAACCGTATTTAAATATGTAGGCATGAATGCCATTACCATTTACTTTTTATCTAGTTTTATATCTAAATCCATGTATTTAATAAAAGTAGGGGAAGATAGCAATGTGCATGCCTGGCTTTACGAAATTATTTTTGTGCATGAATTTTTAAGTCCTAAATTTTCCTCGTTGTTATACGGCCTTACCGTGGTTTCATTTTATGTGCTTTTGGGTTATTTATTGTATAGGAAAAAGATATTCATAAAAGTTTAAGCTACATGATATGATGTCCTGCGCCACACGAAGGCGTGGTGTATAGAGAAGGATTTTAAAGCCCTAAACCTTGCCTGCCTGGTCGGTAGGTACGGTGTACCTACATCTTTTTCGGTATATAAACTAAAAGTTTTTTTACTTACTTTTAGCTCACAGATCTAATTTGATAAATAGGAGTTCGTGAATCTTCGATTTCTTTGCTCGTCCAAAGAAAAGTAACAAACCTGCCTGCCGGCAGGCAGGAGAAAAGACGCCCTTTCGAGAGGTATTCCTTCTCACGCTATCGCTTGAGAAGGACCAAGCCCAAAACTTCGCGTCGCCCCACCACCATGACCAACGCCAATGCTCCTGTGCTCCGAAGCTTTTTAGTCCTTCGCGCAGTCTGGCACCTACACTAAAATAGTCCACTGGACTATTTTTAAACGCTCGGTCCCCTTCCGAAAGGTCGGGGACTGCCCAATGGCCTTTTCCCAACAATGGGCAGAGAGACCAAACCGCACTAAAAAAACAAACCCGCTCCTCCCTTTTTTGCTAAAAATGGTGCGGTACCCGTCTCGGACAAGCCGTTGGTACAAAGTAGATACTAATTAATTTGGTGTGATTATTTGTATTATTTGTGGGTATACATACCGTAGCTGGTCGGCAGACAGGTTATTAATAGGTCTGCCAGGCACTTTGTCCTTAACCTGTTTGATCACAATTAAAACCTCAGCATAAACCAAAGTTAAAAGCTCCTCTGATAATGCCGCATAATATATCCATTATAATACCATTTAGCAATTGAAATCACTGTTAAATTGAACTCTGGTTATATTTTTATTCAAGGTTGCCCTTATTCGGCCAATGGTTCCAAATTAATATAACGATAGCTTATGTCACCTATATGCTTATAAGATGTATCCTTTTCTTGAAGTCGGCCCCATCCAAAATTATGCTCTATTTCTTCCTCTTTATATTGGTCCAGAACACTTTCTGATAACAAAATATACTCATCATAGGGCACTTTATTCTTTAAAAGGCGATGTGCTACAATAACATCTTCTCCCATGAGCTTGATATTTTTCCCTATTTGAACGGCACTGATCTTTTCTCCATAATGTAAAATGATCTTTAAGCCCAAAACCTCTGGGATGTTAATGCCTTGCACCTCGTATTTGTATAATATCTCGAGCGTCCTTAATTGTTTATAAAATTTGGTATAAAATAACCTGCATTGCTCTACTAACTCCCTGAATGTGGGCAGGTCACCTGTTTTATAAAATAGAATAGCATCACCTTCTATTTCAGAAACCCTAAAACCCAAGTTGTTAGAGTATATGACTTTATTTAAAAGGGACGGGATTACTTGCGAACTTATCTCAATATCCGCAGCACTCATAAATTCTGTAAATCCGCTAATATCCGGAATACAAATTAGCATAGGTTTTGGTTTTTGCTCCATGTATATTTCATTTGCCTAATAACACTTCAATATTACAATAATACCAAATAAACTTCAAAATAACTGGTTAAATCCGTTTAGCTCACTATCTTTTATTTTTATAATTGGTGTTCGTGAATCTTCGATTTCTATTTCCAATCATTTTAAAATTCATTTGGTATAAAAAAATATAAAAGCTAATTTTTTATCTTGATCTGGACACAAAGGCTTCCCACTCCTTAAATCGTGATTCGCCCATAACCCGTTCCATTTTTACCTGGCCTCCTTTTTTCTTTTGATGACCATTCCAATCTGAAAAGACCTCGGGGGAAACGGTTGTGACTTTAACACCTTTAAGGGCCTTGGATCTAGCTACCTTATAATTTTTATTGGCTTTCTGTAATAGCCTATCTAAAACATCGGCCATTTTTTTATTATCTACGGTTGACGAAGTTCCCAAATACCAATGGTGATAAAACGCATGGTCTATTTTCACTGCTGAAAGGGTAAATTCAGGAATCTCAATATTAAATTGGGTTTCCATTTCCAGTAAGGCGTCATTCATTTTATTTACTGACAACTGGGATCCTACGACGTTCAAAAAGAATTTAGTACGCCCGGTAATTTTAATTTCGGCACGTTCAATATCCGTAAACGCTATGGTATCTCCAATAATATAACGCCAGGCGCCAGCAACCGTACTAATTAATAGCACATAATCCTGATCGCGTTCTACCTGAGATAATGTTATTGATGGGGCATCCTGTTTTAGAGAACCATCTTCATTGACATACTCTGGTTTAAACGGAACAAATTCAAAATAAATACCATTATCTGTAATTAAACGCATAGCGCCTGTATCTGGTCTGTCCTGAAAAGCAATAAAACCCTCTGAAGCCAGATAGGTGTCTATAACCGTTATGGGATGCCTTAATAATTTATTAAAGCTCTTCTCGTAGGGGGCAAAAGCAATACCTCCAGAGGTATAAACCTGAAGGTTTGGCCATATATCATGGATCGTGTCCACATTGTTATACCTGATTACTTTTTCAAGCATGAGCTCGATCCATGAGGGGATGCCACTTAGCGCTCCAATATCAAAATCCTTGGCTTTTTTGGCGATAAGCGCTACACGTTCATCCCAGTCATCTATTTTTGCAATGGCTTTCCCGGGCTTATAATAGCCTTCAAACCAAAATGGTATTTTACTGGCACTAATACCACTAATCTCGCCTTCTAAATGGCCGTTGTGCTCATTAAGGTTTGTAGAACTGCCCAGCATCATGATGTCTTTTTCAAAAAATGTTGCTGGTAAATCAAAATTGGATAATGCTTCAACTTGCTTGACTCCTGCCTTTTTTATGGCCTCGATCATATCGTTTGTTACCGGGATACGCTTACTTTCCTTTCCTGTAGTACCAGAACTTAATGCAAAATAATCGGGGTTTCCTGGCCAGGTCACGTTCTCTTCCCCTGCAATGACCCGATGCCACCATTCATCTTTTATTTTGTTATAATCAAAATACGGCATGTTGTCTGCAAATACCTTAGACTTCTCATTGCTGCTCAATATGGTTTCAAAATTATATGCTTTACCAAATGCCGTATTTTTTGCTTTCTCCAATAAACCGTTCAAAACAGCTTCCTGAGCTTCCAAATGATCTTTAGACGGCGTTAATGCATCCTTAAGATTAATTATACTTTTTATTATTGATCCTTTTACCGCCATAACAATTATTAAAACTAATTCATTTTCTCGTTTACAAACTCCAAAACCTGTTCTGGTGATGTATACAAGCGTTTTATTTTTTCTTTGTATCTATCTGATAGCCCTGTATGGCTTAAGATATAGTTTTTAGTTTCCAGTATGTAATCCTTCATATGGTGCCTAATCGCATAATGGTCTGCTGTTTGTTCCGCTTTGATTACAAATGATTCAGAAAACAGATAACATAAACCAAACCTTATTAAGTTTAGCCCTGATCTGTTCTGATAATCCATAACATGCCCCAATTCATGGCCCAACCAGCCTATTAATACATTTTGTGGAATGGAACGGGTATGGAACTTTCTATTTTGAATATCAAAATGCCTGCTTATTAAAATCACATAGTTGCGTTTGTTCCGTTTTTTGAATAAACTACCAAGCTTAGGCTGTGCTTTCATAACCGATGAACTCATTTTTCTCGTTAGCTTAAATTCTATGGGCACTTCTTTGAGTTCTGGATAAAAAGATAAAGCTATTTCTGCTTCATGCTTTAAATATTTTGGAATTGATTTGTTTAACATCATTAATTTTTTCAAAATAGTGTGTTGCCAAATTAAAGGTTCTCACTCTTAGGGTTTAATTCAAATACAACAAAGATGAACTCAAATGCGTAGGCCATCTCTAAAAACCAGCATCTTGATTACCTGATCAAATAAAAATAGGGCGTTTAAAAAATTACAAAGTCTTTTTAGGCTCCTTTTATAGAGCACATTTTACCAATAAAATAAGGGGCTGAGTCTATATATAGCTAATACCAAATAAACATCAAAACAACCTATAATGTTTGTTTAGTTCACTATCTTTCATTTTAAAAATAGGTGTTCATGAATCTTCGATTTCTTTTTAGCTCATATTTCTATATAAAACATGTGCTCAGCTTGACTGGGTATATAACCGTAACGATGCTCAATGTCATTAAGTTAAGGCCGTAATGTCAGTCTGAGCGCAGTCGAAGACCAATTGGATTTCTAGTTTTTATTAGCATTTCGGACTGCGCTCAATGTGACAAATAAAGAACAAATTTCCTTAACTTAATGACATTGAACGATGCTATGCTTAGATTTTCTATTTTATCTGAACTAAAAATAATTCAAAATATTTACGGTTATTTTGAAATTCATTTGGTATAATTGAACCACCTCCCCGCTTCAGCTGAACTACTGTGTGTACACAAATAAAGCACAATAAAAAGATGGGACACGAATGGCACAAATTTTCACTAATTAACGTGAGTTCGATTTAAAACCTGTTATTTAAATGGGTTTCGACAGAGCCTGTGCTGAGTTTACCGAAGTACTCAACCTGACAACCAAGATTAAATTACTGATAGTCAGCTCAATAATATTATGCTTACATCTGACTCTCGTTATTTATTCTGTCTATTGACTGGTTTTCAAGCCTATATAGTCTAGGGATTCTTATTCATGCTGTGTCCAATCTATTCTATAAAGGATTGGATTCGTGTGAATTTGTGCCATTCGTGTCTTTTTTAAAGATGTGTACTCACGGTAGTTCAGCAGAAGCGGGGATGAATTTTCGACGCCAGGAGGAAAAGTAAGGGGCGTTTGACAAATTAAACATGTAAAGAACACCTAAAAAAACAAACCCTCCGTCTGTATGTTACCACATACAGCCACCTCCCTTTTTTGCTAAAAAGGGAGGAATCCGTTTCGAACAAGCCTTTGATGCAAAATAGATACTAATTAACTTGGTGTGATTATTTGTGTTATTTGTGGGTACACCGTAATTGCCGGCAGGCAGGTTCAACGGAAACCCTGCCTTTGCCGGGCAGGTCCGACGTAGAGCATCGAGACATTCTTTTCGATTAAAGCGAGGCTTTCTTTAGAAATAGAAACTAGTTGTGAAGCTATAGCAAAGGGCTTAAAAATCGCGCCAAACCTTCAAAAAACTTATCTTGTAATGGGCGATCCAAAAATTGATCGTAATCCAGTCGGATACTTTCATCACATTCTTTTTTAAATACCTTATACATATCTTTTGTAATAATACTATCATAAATCAGCACATTGGTCTCAAAATTATGATCAAAACTCCTGTTATCAAAATTCCCCGAGCCAACAGAAAGAATTTCATCATCCATTAAGACCAATTTACTATGCAAAAAACCATCTTTTTTAAGATAAACTTCAACCCCTGCCCGCATAATTTCTTGAAAATAAGAGCGCATACTATATTTGGCTGTTATTGAATCTGACTGCTCTGGCAGCAGCAATTTAACCTTCACACCACTTAATGCCGCTATTTTCAAAGCGGTCAATACTTGTGGGCTGGGAATAAAATAGGGGTTGACGATACAAATGTAATCTTCGGCCAAGTTTATAAGCATGATATATTGCTGCATAATAGCTGCGTAATCCGAATCCGGGCCACCGGCAACAATTTGAACAATACTGTCCCCTTTTATATCTTGCTTGGGTAAATATTTCTTATCTGTTAAAATATCTTCTTTACTTGCAAAATAATAATCCTTTATAAATACTTTATGCAAACTATCTACCGAAGGGCCTTCTATTTTTAAATGGGTATCTTTCCAGATCCCCATATCGGAAAGTGGTTTAATATATTTATCTGTTAAATTAAAGCCTCCAGTAAATCCTATATGGCCATCTATAATCACAATCTTTCTGTGATTGCGGTAATTAAAAGAGAACAAAAGACTCCCAAAACGCAAAGGCATTGAAGCACAGATATTTACACCAATACTTCTAAATCGTTTAATCGATTTTCTTCGCCAATCAAAACTACCAATAGCATCATACATAATACGTACCTCCACACCTTCTTTTATTTTTTCTTTAAATAAATCAAACATGGTATCCATCAATTCACCCTCTTCTAAAATATAATATTGAACATGTATAAAATGCTTAGCATGTTTTATAGCATGGAAAATGGATGAAAAAGTAGACTGCCCATCCTGTAGGACCTCCACTCGGTTTCCTTTATATGGCAGGTACTTATTATTATTAATTAGGAGCTTTACTAATTTCTTTTTTTTCTTTGATTTAAAATTCTCAAAAGGCTTTTGGTCATCAAACGTATCATATTGACCATCATATAATCTACGTCTGTGGGTTTCTTTGAGTTTAAAGATTTTTATTTTCCTTTTGTTCATTCCAAAAAGCACATAAAAAACAACGCCTATATATGGCATAAAAACAATTGTAAAAAGCCAGCTTAAAGAACGGCTTGGTCTGGCTCCATAAAAAATAATTCCTAAAAACGCTAGTCCAGAAGTAATTATATAGCCTATTACTAAAATACTTATCATATATGCTAAATTAATAAAATAAGGGCAGTAACGAATTTTATCGTTCTGCCCCTATTGCCTTAGGTTAAAGTTGTAAATTTATTTCTCTAATTCATCTTCCACGTCTTCTACGGCATCCTCAACATCATCTGCCGTTTCTTCTACGGCATCTTCAACCTTTTCTCCCGTCGACTTATTTTCTCTACAGCCTGTAAAGATTATGGATGCGGCAAATAATAATACGAATGTATATGCTAATTTTTTCATTGTTATTTATATTTAAAATTATTTTTTATGCAAAGAAGTTATTTTTTAATCAGTCCTTTTAAAAGAGAAAAAACAAATAGTATTAAAAATATAAAGAAGAATATTTTTGCAATTCCAGCAGATGTCCCTGCTATACCTCCAAATCCCAATACTCCTGCAATTATTGCTATAACGATAAATATAATGGTCCAACGTAACATAATTTTTGTTTTATTAGTTAATTTAAATTAAGCATTAATAAGCTTTTTATGAATGCTATCAAGACAAATGTCCACAAATAACACATACTATATTAACCCGTATGATTTTAATATTAGCTCATATACGTATTTCTAATTATCATATAAAAATCTAGCATAAAATAAGCTACCTTTACTACTTAAGACTTTAAAAAAGTGAGCAAAAAAATAAAAATAGGTGATTTAGAGGCCAGTGATGTTATAAAAGATATGGCAGATGCATTAAATATTGATTACGATGTTGATCATAATGAATATTGCCTAAAAATTCCCAAAACAATGGGATCCGGTTTTATAAAAGCCACTTGCTTCGATCATGGTATAGGGGTTATAGAATCTGATTATCTTTTAAAGAAAGCGTTACATATTGAACTTAAAAAAGGAGCCGTACACCCTCTAAAAATAATGTTCAATAGGAAATCTGATTTTTTACATGAATTCAAAGAGGGAGACAAAGTTCATACGATCAAAAGATTGGAAAGTGTCATGCTATCTAGTGCCCCTACAAACAATCATCTTTTTAAAATCCCAGCAAATACACAAATTTGTATTTTTAGTCTTCAAATAAACAGAAAACTGTTTGAAGAAAAAATAGAAGCTTTTGTTTCTAACATGAATGATGAGCTGGTTAATGTTTTTAGGGATTTAAATGGTATTAACACCTTTTATCACCAAGACCATTATAGTCTGGAAATAGCAAAATTCATAGAAGAGTTTACACAATGTGACCTAGAAGAAGATTTCATGAAATCTGTTTTTCTCGAAGGCAAGACTTATGAAATACTTACTCTTTATTTACAAGAGTACCTTGACAATTTAAACACTCCTGAAAAGCAAAAAATTCTACGGCAGTCTACCATAGAAAGTATAGAAAAGGCTGTAAAAATCATAAAAAATGAGATTGCCAATATTGATAGTATTACAGTACTTTCAAAACGCGTAGGCCTCAATCAAAACACACTACAACAAGGGTTCCGCCATTTGTACAAATCTTCGGTAAAAGAATTTATTAAAAATTATCGTCTTGAAAAGGCAAAAGAACTTCTAGAAAATTCAGACCTGAACGTTACTGAAATAACCTATAAGATAGGTATTAGTTCCAGAAGTTATTTTTCCAAAATATTTAAAAACCGCTTCGGGATCACTCCCAAGGCCTATTTGGATAAATCCAGATACAATAAATCTGCCTAAAAGGTATTAATGTAAAACTTCTAACGGTTTAAATGAGTCAAAAATAGAACTGAAAAGTGTTATTTTAAATTTCATAAGTGTTAATCCATTACTTTAATTCCTAAGTTCTTTGCATTCTATAAAAGCCCTTAATCAAAGGCATATCAAGAATGTACAATATATATATTGAAAATACGGACACTAAAGATGTGTTCATTAAATTACAACAAAGTCTAAACGGTGAACTAAAAGATATCCCTGGTGAACATACCTTAACGTTTAGTAACAAGTATGGCAAAGGCACTATTAGAGGCATTGATTTTAATTGGGGCGTATCCTTGATAGATTTTGATGTCATACTTACAGAGATTACAAAAATCACCTTCGAAAACAAAAAAAACAAACTCGTTGAATTTATATTCATCTCTGATGGGAACTTGGAATTCAAAGAAGAAAATACCTCAGATTTCATAAACTTGGATCGTTACCAAAACATTATACTCTCTAATAGGGTACCATCAAAAAAAACATTTGTCTTTCCAAGTTCCATTAAAGTTAAAGTAAATATCATCCGGTTAGATCCTTCAAAATATGCTAAAAAGAAACATAGCAATCTGCATTATTTAGATGATGTTTTACGCCATGTTTTTGATTATCAAAATAAAGAGGAATCATATCAACATATTGGAAACTATAATCTTAAGATTGCCGATCAAATCAAACAATTAAACAATACATATGATAGCAGTGGTATTATAAGGTCTTTATCAATAGAAGGTCGGCTTAATTTAATAATGGCTATGCAAATATTGGAACATCAAAATGCTCTGAATAACAAAATATTAACAGATTCTCTTTCAAGATCACATATCAAAAAGATTCAGGAACTATCGACTTATATCTTAAATAATATCTCAGAACCATTACCCGTTACTCACTTATCAAAATTATCCGGTATTGGACAAAAAAAACTACAAATAGGTTTTAAACTCCTGTATTCTAAATCTGTAAATGCGTACATAAGGGATTTAAAACTAGAATTATCGAGAGACCAATTAAAAAATTCAGACTTAACAGTCTCAGAAATAGTGTATAGTGTAGGTTTTAAGAGTAGGAGTTACTTTAGTAAGATTTTTTTTAAGCGCTATGGCATTCTTCCAAAAGAGTATCGCGCTAGTTTAAAAAATTAGTTAGGTTTTGGTATATCGCTATAAAAAACGGGTTCCAAAATAGAGTCATAGACCACGTCTCTTTTATGAAACTCTTTTGCTATAGGGTAAGCGTTAAACTCTAATTGAGAAACAGTATCTAAAATCAAGGCTATCGATTGAGTATTCGTTTTAATACCTAACCATTTCTCTTGCTGTAACTTGTCAAGCACTACTGGCATTAGCATATCTGAATTATGAATCTTCTGTATATATGAATTAGCTTTGGATACAATCATGGAGCAAGTTTTAAAACCATCGTCCAATTGGTTATAGATCCCAGCCATTACAAATGGTTCCTCAGATTTTAAATGTACGTAGTAAGGATATAAATCCCCATCGTACAAATAATAAGTAAAGAATCCTGTTGCTATAATTAGACAACGTCTATTTTTTATAGCTTCTTGATATTTAGGGTCTTCATTCAGATCATTAATTTTTAGATTTAGAGTGTTCTTCACATTTTGAAAATATTGCCATTCATTCTGAAAAGACTCTGGTAAAATGCCCCAAATAGCTGGGGACACTTCCTTTGGCTTATTCATGGTGATAAGAGATACTGTTGATTCTTTCATACCGTCAATTATGGGATTTGACTTATGAATTTTAGGAAACCTAAACGACACATTAAATGCCTTTTCAATGGTATTTACCGAAGCTGTATTTGATATTTTATAACACATAGCTTTCTATTTTTATTCAAAGGACTTAAAAAGATGTCTTTTCTATTGTCTGTATTCATTTAAATACTGTCGCAAATGATTAAGCCTTAGGTTTATCCCGATGGATTACACCTATACTGTAAATCATCAGTAATTTATATTTACGCCATTCCAATAACAGTTTTTAAAAACAAGAATCCTGTATATATGCTATCTAAAAAAACGTCCATTTTCTTTATAAACTACATTTAATTAGTATGAATAATGGTATTTAAAACTTCATATAAAGTTAAATCAGGAAAACGGAATGCATCAAGATTAAATTTATATGAGCAAAAGTCCATTTTACTTAACTATTACCTTTGTACAAGGCTTTTTTTGAAGCTATATAAAGTATCTAAAAATGATACTTCGAATATGTTAACTTAAAATTTATATAATGAAACATTTGAAATTAATTTTATTTACACTCTTAATAATGACCTTCTCTATTTCTTATTCTTATGGACAAGAAATAGAAGACAAAATGAAAACAACCAAAGTCAATACATTTCACTTTGACAATGGAGATGAAAAGATTACTTATAAAGTAAAAGTTATTGAAAAGCGTAAATCTGCTACTATGGGCAGTGAAACGGTAGATCCCAATTTAGAACATGTCGCCAAACTTATAAGTATTGATAACGATACCGATAACTCTTATGATAAATATCTTGTGTTACGTTATAAAAAAATGCCTGAAGAGACTTTTAAACTTGTCGAAACAAAGAAAGGGTTTGCAATCATAGTGAATGGCAAAACTTTGGAATATCTTGTTGGAGAAGGCACTTATGTCACTAATAATAAAGACAGTGACTATTTCTTAGTTGATGAATTTAACAAATTTTAGTACCTCCCCAAAAAAGTAAATGTGTGACGTGATATTTACAAACAAATCTAAAGGAGCCTGTCGACACACCGATGTTAATTATCGGTAAATTAAAAATATTCCGACAGGCTCCTGACAAATCAAATTATAACCCACATTTTTTAAGGACCTTTATTTTGTTCGCAGTTCACTTAAATGGATATGCTAATAGCTTTCACAATAGACAGGCATTATAATTTGAACCGCTTCCCTTCTTCAGAAGCTACTGTGAGTATACCTCTATAAAAAAGACACGAATAGTACAAATTCACACGAATCCAATACTTTATGGTATTGATTGGACACAGCATGAATATGAATCCCTAGACTATATAGGCTTGAAATCCTGTCAATTTAGTACAGGTTACAATCCGTGTGCTCTAAATGAAATGGCAAAAGCCAAGACAGAAATCACAATACCTGCCATAAAAATAGCATATGTAATTCTTAATATTTTGTATTTTCTACTCAATACAACGCCCAAAAAATAAAGGTCTTTACTAAGGCTGCTATAAATGTAATCCTTGTCTTTTAGCATTTCTCCTATGGCCCATTCAAATTCCCCAAGTTCCATTTTATGAAAATTCCCAAAAAAGAGAAGGTTTACTTTTTTGTTCTTTACATCATCTCTCGTGAATTGCCCCCTTGTAACATTAGGCTGTGTTGCTATGATCGATAACACCACAGAGATCACACTAAAAACGACAAAAATAGTAGTAGGAACGATCATATAGTCGTTTGATGGATTATCCAACTTAGATATTAAATTGGATAACACCAAAGAGATAATAATAGCATTTACAGATAGTAAAATATTAGCTTTAGTGTCTGCAATATCGCTCAACTTAATATGGTTTCTTAAAGCCACCCGAAAGAGGGTTTGTACGCCTCTTTCGGAACTCTCATTCTTGTATTTCATTTTATACTTGGCCTTTAACTTTTCTTTACGCTCTTTAGAACGTTGCTTTTGTTTGACCTCCATTAATTTGGCCAAGTTCTTTTTTTTGCGCTTGCCCCATTTTTTCTTCGCATAATCGGTATAATATCTGTGTTTCTCACTAAGTATTTTTATATTTTCGATACGCCACTCTTCGGCAGAATAGGTTTTTATTCCTTGTAATTCCAATTCTGTTCTTAACAATTCACTAACTTTTGAAAAATATTTTTTACCAAAATGAGAAGCATCTGCGTCCTTTATGATTTCTTCCAATTTATTTTTTGGCTCAACGTCGAATTTAGTAGCCATAATACAGGCGTTAACAGCATCAATCGTTTTCTGATCAACATTTTGGGCTTTGAGAAACTCAGTAGACATTTTAACACTCTCCGCTTCGTGCCCTTTTCTGGTTTTAATATAGCCTATATCATGTAATAGTGATGCTAAACATAAGATTTCTGACTCAAAAGCATTAATTTCAATATTTTCTATGATTTCTTTTGTACTTTCCCATACGCGTTTCGTATGTTCGTAATTATGATAAGTATTTGTATTCGGTAAATTTTCTGAAAATAAATCGAATACAAATTGATCAGTAATTTCAATTATTGTAGACATAATAATGAATATTAGTTAATTAGTAAATAATCTAAACTTAGCTCTAAGATATATAATATGTTCAAGAATAGGATAACTCTAATCATTTATATATGTGCTCTTTTCACAAATTGTGCATCCCATAAAGCGCAATATAAAACTAAGGAATACACACAACCTCAATTACCATCAAAGGAAGTTGACCGAACTTTCTATCTTATTGGAGACGCTGGTAAATCGCCTAACAACGGCTTGTCAACAGCTTTGGGGGTTTTCCAACAACATATCTCTAAAAGAAGTACCGAAAAAGATTATGCCTTATTCCTTGGTGATAATGTTTATCCTGCCGGACTTCCTAAAAAAAATAGTGAGACTCGAAATGATGCCGAAAACCATTTAAATGCTCAAATAAAATCTGTAAACAACTTTAAAGGGGCGTCTATTTTTATTCCTGGTAACCATGACTGGTATGCAGACGGTGTTCAAGGTGTAAAGCGCCAAGAAAAGTATATTGAAGATGCTTTGGGCAAAAATACATTCAAGCCCGAAAATGGCTGTCCCTTGGAACGTATTGAGATTAGCGAAAAAATACAACTTATTATTATAGACACACAATGGTATTTAGAAAATTGGAATAAAAGTCCTACCATTAACGATAATTGTCAAATAAAGACCCGCAAACGCTTTTTTGAAGAATTAGAGGGCGAACTAAAAAAGGCCCAACACAAAAGAGTGGTTCTTGCCATGCACCATCCCATGTATACCAATGGTCTACACGGCGGGTTTTATTCGGCAAAAAAACACCTATATCCAACACAAACTAAAATTCCTTTACCTCTTCTAGGGTCTCTTGTTACCCAAATTAGAACCCAGGGAGGTGTTTCTATTCAAGATCGTTATAACGAACGTTATAATGAATTAATGAAACGCTTAGAGACCTTAGCCTTAGAGTATGACAATATCGTATTCACATCTGGCCATGAGCACACATTGCAATACATAGAGAATAATGGCATTAAACAAATTGTATCGGGCTCGGGCGCAAAAGAGGCAGTCGTTTCCCTAAGCCACAATGGATTGTTCGCTTATGGAAAACAGGGATTTGCAGAATTAATTATCTATAAAGACGGCAGTGCCTGGGTAGGTTTTTATGGAGAAAAAAATGGAGACCCCACACTATTATTTGCAAAAGAAGTACTCCCCAAAACACGTGAGGTTTTCGATACGTCAAAACTTCCCGATTCGTTCCCCAACACTATAGAAGCCTCCATTTACAGTAAAGAAGAAACTGAAAAATCTGGATTCCATGAGGTCTTGTTAGGTAACCGATATCGTGACATTTACAGTACAAAAATCAAGGCCACAGTGGCTACTTTGGATACTTTATATGGTGGTCTGGAAATTGTACGTCCCGGAGGTGGCCATCAAACCCGTTCATTACGATTAAAAACCAAGGATGGTCGTGAGCTTAATATGAGAGCGCTTCGTAAAAGTGCGACACAATATTTACAAACTGTTTTATTTAAAGACACCTATATAGAAAATGATTTTGATAAAACGTATATAGAAGATCTTATTCTAGATTTTTATACCGCATCCCACCCTTATGCCTTTTCCGTGGTTCCCGATCTAGCGCACGCGGCCAAGGTTTACCATACCAACCCTCGTTTGTTCTATATTCCGAAACATAAATATCTAGGAGATTATAATACCTCCTATGGAGGTGAATTGTACATGATCGAAGAACGCCCTGAAGAAAATTATTCTGATGAAAAGAACTTTGGTTATGCAGACGACATAGAAAGCACCCATGATATTATTTCCAAAATACGAAAGGACGAAAAATATAAAATTGACGAAAATACCTTTATCAGGGCCAGACTTTTCGATATGCTTTTAGGCGATTGGGACAGGCATCAAGACCAATGGCGCTGGGCCCAGTTCGATCAAGAAAACGGTGATAAACTATATAAGCCCATACCGAGGGACCGTGATCAGGTATTCTCTAATTTTGATGGCGCCTTATTGGATCTCATGCGTACACTCTCTGGTTCTACTAACCAGCTTCAGGTTTACGATTCCGAATTAAAGGACATAAAGTGGATGAACAGTGCCGGAATTAAACTAGATAAAGTGCTGATACAAAAATCGGAAAAAGAAGCCTGGTTAAAACAAGCAAAGTTCCTTCAAGACCATATCACCGATGCGGTTATCTCAAAAGCATTTTCCAAAATCCCAAAAGAAGTCAGGGATGAATCACTTGAAGGCATTCAAAAACATTTAAAAGGAAGGCGCGGAAATTTAATGGACATCGCAGAACGCTATTATAATCATCTTAATAAGCTAGCTGTTCTTACAGGAACCGACAAAGATGACCTCATCGAAATAAATAGAATTGGAAAAAACGAAACCCATATAACTATTTCCAGGATTAAGGATGGAGAAAAAGGCGAAGTTATTTTAGACCGAACGTTCAACAAAAAAACCACCAAGGAAATCTGGATTTATGGTTTGGATGATGATGACATTTTTGAAGTAGATGGAGAGGCAGATGAACTTATTTTCATTCGGATAATTGGCGGACAGAACCATGACATATACCGAATAAAAAATGGGAGGCGTATTAGGATTTATGACCATAAATCGAAAAAAAACACTGTTGAGGAAAATAAAGGTGCCAAACTGGATTTTGCAGATACTTATAACAACAATCTCTTCGACTTTAATAAGAATATCGTTAAATCCGGTACCATAACACCGAGTCTTGGTTATAATCCAGATGATGGGTTTTTACTGGGTATTAGCAAAGTCTCTACAACAAAAGGATTTCACCGCAACCCATTTACAACCCAGCACAAGATTAAAGGGGGCTATTATTTTGCGACCAGTGGTTTTAGCTTAGACTATCATGGTGAATTTGCAAATTTATTTGGAGATTGGAACCTTCATGTGTCTGGAAGGTTAACAAGTGAAAATTTTTCGAATAATTTCTTTGGTTACGGTAATGAAACGGTTAATAATGATGCTGTTTTTGGTTTGGATTACAATAGAGTACGTACCAGTATTTATGCCACTAGTATTGGACTGCTTAAAAGAGGGGGGTTTGGAAGCGATTATGGCTTTAAGTTAATCGCAGAAGGCATTGAAATAGCAGAAGCAACAGATCGTTTTATCGAGACATTTATGCCATCAAGCACGATACCCAATTTTTATAATAGACGTTATTTTCTAGGACTGGAGGCTAATTTTAAGTACGAAAGCTTTGATAACAAAATTATACCTACACGGGCTATGGTTTTCAAAGCCTTTACCGGATTAAAAACAGAACCTGAAATGACCGAAAATACATTTGCTTATTTAAATGCTGATTTAGGGTTTTACAATGCTATTTCGACGAATAGAAAATTGGTTTTAAAAACCGATCTTAGAGCACAGCTCAGGTTTGGAGACGACCTTGTATTTCACCAAGCGGCTAACATTGGTGGAAAAAATGGGCTAAGAGGGTTTAGAACCGAACGATTTACCGGACAAAATGCTTTAGTTGGAAGTGCCGATTTGAGGTATGCCTTTAACTCATTTAAAACAAAAACCTTACCTCTACAAATAGGGGTATTTGTAGGTGGTGATGTGGGTAGGGTCTGGATTAAAAATGACAACTCCAGACAATGGCATAACGATTACGGTGGCGGGTTTTGGATTGCAGCAGCAGATTCTGTTCAAGGTACCTTTAACTTTTTTAATAGCGTTGAAGGCCTCCGATTTTCTTTTGGGTTTGGATTGAATTTCTAGTTTATACCAAATGAATTTCAAAATAACCGTATTTATTTTGAATTATTTTTAGTTCTGATAAAATAGAAAATCTAAGCATAGCATTCGTTCAATGTCATTAAGTTAAGGCCGTAATGTCAGTCTGAGCCTTTCGGCTTTTAGTTTATACTGAGCACTTCGGCTGCGCTCAAGATAAACTGTAGCCGAAGTACTCAATGTGACAAATAAAGAACAAATTCCCTTAACTTGATGACATTGTGTATCGTTACGGTTATATACCCAGTCAAGCTGAGCACATGTTTTATATTGAAATATGTGCTAAAAAGAAATCGAAGATTCATGAACACCTATTTTTAAAATGAAAGATAGTGAACTAAACAAACATTATAGGTTGTTTTGATGTTTATTTGGTATTATTTCTTCTTCTAACTTTTCTAATACCAAATAAACTTCAAAACAACTGGTTAAATCTGTTTAGCATGGACGGTAGCAATTCATAATCTTTATTAATTACTCTTAACTTGATATTGCGGAAAGCTGTTCTTGGACCTTCGTCCTGTAATAAAATATTCCCTTCATTAAATTCACCCCAATTTTTAATATTTGCATACTTACTTTTTGCCAAAAGCTCGTAATATTCCTTGCTGCCCTTTTCAATTTCAACCGTTTTTGTTCCATTTAACCAGTGTTCAATGTGATTCCCATTAACTATAATACGGGCTTCATTCCACTCTCCAATTGGCTTTGTCTTGGTATTATCTGGTGCCCGGATTAAATCGTACAATGAGCCACAGGTCCTTTTATAATCGGGCTTATCATAAGGCCAGTTATTATTGTCTAATATTGCAAATTCCAATCCAAGGCCATGTCCGGGAGATGCTTTGAGAGATTCGTTTACGACATATTTAATTCCGCTATTTGCCTTCTCTTGGATTTTAAATTCACACTTTATTTCAAAGCTTTCATATTTTTTATCCGTTATTATATCACCCCCCTTCAACGAGTCCGGCATTTCATTACCCAGACAGATAAGTTGTCCATCTTCAATAGTCCATCCGTTAGATGGAAAATCTTTTTTATATATGCCTCTCCATCCATCAAAAGTCTTTCCGTCCCATAGAAGTATCCACCCTTCTTTTATCTCTTTTTTCGTCAAAGTGTTCGCTTTTTCCGATGCATTATTTCCCTTATTCGATAAATACGAAATTGAAAAGATGCCCAAGCAAATAAAAACTCCGATCAATAATAATTTATTTCTGATTTTACTCATTTTACAAGTGTTAGTTTAATAATGAATTGAAAAGTACTACGAACTCTACAATGGTTATTTCTCCATGCATTCATGTTGTTTTAATCCCAATTTAGTATAGTCTCATAATTTCTTATTGTCATTGCAGCCTCTTCCTATGCATATAAAAAATTTATTCAATTGGTCGTGTTTTCTAAATAAACGGCACTAATCTTTTTAGGGTAATTCTCGTCCCCCCAATGAAAGCCCCCTAAAACCAAATCTTGGTCTCCATCTTTATCAAAATCCATATGGTCCATTGTAATCCATCTGCTGGCAATCCCAGGATCTAAACGATAGGGCATGTAGTCATTGTTTCCTTTGTTTTCCAGATAAACGAAGCTAGGTTGATTCTCAGAAGGAAAAAACGAAATGGTCAAAAAGTCCTTATCGCCATCATTGTCAACGTCCATAAAAATGGTATTATAAATCCCTGGCACAGGAATAAATTTTTCTTCATCAAATTCATTATTGCCTTTATTGATAAATATTCGTATGCCATGATATGGCTTATGAAGCGGGTTATAATCTCCATTGTCACCATGGCTATAAATAATATCCATTAGACCATCCTCATTGTAATCTGCCAACATCATGTGTGTGGAGCCATAGGTAGCCGGAAATTGTTTCAACGTAAGTGTTTTAAACTTACCTGTTCCATCATTTAAAAAAAGGTATATGGCCTCTTTCGCTTGGGCAAACAAAGAAACAATGTCTTGGTCACCATCATTATCCCAATCTAATATTTCGGTTATAATGGCACCTGGCAGGTCTAATATGTTATTTTTGGTATACTTCCCATTTTCATTTTTCCACCACGAAAGCCCTCCAGTGTACTTACCGAATTCAGAAATTACTACATCGTCCTGACCATCTCCATCAAGGTCAACAAAATCTGCGTGGCAGGGTCTTTTTAGGTTATCAATAGGGATTTCAGCAGGCTTAGATGTATCTTTTGGGTATCGAATCATCATTCCTGTTGGTGCATCGGTTCCCTCAATAAAATCTCCAAAAACAGTCGCCCAGTAAGAATCATCTACTTCTTGAAATTGTAGCACAGCTTTTTTAACATTAAGCCTAACAGTAATCTCAAATCGATCATTTAATTGCATGAGTTGACCAGAATGAAAATCACCTACTATCAATTTGCCAGGAGACAAAAAGGAAGCTATAGTAGTAGAAGGGTAAGGTACATTTAAAAAAATCTCTTTAGGCTCAAAAAAATTGGTAACCGGAAGGTTTTCGAACGGATTCTTAAATACTAATTCTGCAGGAGCATTATCCAAATAATAATCCATGATTTTCTGATAATCTTCCATACTAAGCAAAGGTTCTTTGGCCGCTAAATACGGAGAGTTTTCCTGTTCTATTTTTCCACTTGGGATGTCTTGGAATGAGTTCTCTTCTTCTGGGGACAGTCCTCTTAACCCTAACATATATCCCATTTTAGGTAGAATTTTTTCTTTCCATATTTTCTTGTTTAGCTCATCGGGCTCTGGAAAAATATGACAGCTTATGCAATATTGTTCGGCCAGTACTTTTCCATTTCGCTCAGTTTTTTTCTCTTTATTTTGGCACGAAGTACTAGAAAGAATAATGGCAATGTAAACCAGATACACAAAATTGTTCAGAAGTTTCATGTTTTTTGAATTTAAGTTTTCTAAAAGTAGCTTTTTGCTTTTTTTTTATTACTGGGACATATTCTCAATTTTATTAATTAAATTCAGTTTTCAACCAAATCTCCCTAAGGCTTCATTTCTTTCTGAACAGATTTCAACCACTTTTTGTGCAACTTTAAAAGCTCATCCAGTTTCTCCGGGTTTGACTTGGCCATATTTTCCTGTTCCGAAATGTCCTTTTCTAGGTTTACCAAAAAAAGCGGAGCCAGTTTGATATTTTCTTCGGAGCCCGAGGGCTCATTGGCGTTCCCTATCAATTTCCATGGCCCTTTTCGAACCGCCCATTGGGAACGTTCGTCACTATAGTTCCCATACTGCCAGTATACCACATCATGGGGCGATGATTTGCTTCCATTCTTAATAACTGGCATTAGGCTTTTTCCATCCACTCGCTCGGTTATTTTAGAATTGGTCAACTCGGCCACTGTACTGAACCAGTCCATTTCCATGCTCATCTGGTCCCTAACCTCGTTAGCGGGAACGACTCCTGGGTATCTGATAATGGCGGGGACTCTTATTCCGCCTTCAAACAAACTGAACTTACTGCCACGGTATGGGCCGGCATTGCCACCTCCCCAAAAGGCACGTTCTTCTTTGGAATGCCCATGGTCCGATTGAAAGATCACCATCGTGTTGTCCGTTAGGCCTTCTTGATCCAAATAGTCAAGGACCTCTCCTATCTTTTCATCGGTATTCGATACAAAAGCGGCATATTCCTTTCTTGGTGTGGGCAAATCCTTATAATGATCTAACCATTTTGTGGTGCCTTGGTACGGGTAATGTGGCGCATTGAAGGCCCAATAGATAAAGAAGGGAGTGCCTCCTCTATGGTTGATCACCTGTTTGATTTCTTCTACCATCAAATCTGAAAAGTGCCTTCCCATGTAATAAACCTCCTCTGAGTTCCTGTACAGATCATGCTTGTTGGGACCGTTCCAGTAAAAGGTGTGCGAATAATTGTCTATACAACCTCGTTGGTGTCCAAAGAAGTAGTCGAACCCTTGAGCATTGGGTAGGTTTTGTTCTCTATGACCCAAATGCCATTTCCCAATTAATGCTGTATTGTACCCATTGTCCTTCAGCATTTCTGCCATGGTCACTTGTTCGGTGGGCAGCCCATGTTGGTCTGCTCTTTTTACTTTTTCGGGAACGGGTACGTTATTGGGCAATCCGGCCCTCAAATTGGTCTTGCCCGTCATAAGCGCCGCTCGTGAGGGGGAGCAGATCGGTGCCCCCGCATAGAACTGCGTAAACCTCACCCCTTCCCTGGCCAACCGGTCCATATTTGGCGTGTACAGGTCTGTCGCTCCATAACTGTTCAAATCTATGGATCCTTGGTCATCTGTAAGGATCACTATGACGTTGGGTTTCTTAATGCCTTCGCTTTGGGAAAAAACGGATAATGGTAAGGTAACAATTAATAAAACCATTGAAACCAAACATCTTTTTGCTAGTTTGAATTTTGTAAAATATCGCATTTAGAATCTGTATTTAAGTTAAGTAATTATTCTTTTGTATTCACTGTTTTTGCATCGTCCCAATCATCCGTTCTGAATGAAGAAGCTGGTATTCCATACCAATTATAGAAGCTTCCCATTACAAAATTTTTGAATGCGTATCTCACAGCTACGGGATTTGGTACTTTTTCTACAGAAACCTCTATTTGCTTCCTGTTTCTTCCTCTTCCAATAACTCTCGCATGTGCGGGGTAAAAGATTCTGTCCTCACCTGCGATTTCAAAATGCTCAATGTTCTTCGTATAAGATGTTAAACCAGTAGGTATATTCTTAAAAGTCAAAATAGCCTTAGAGTCTTGAAAATCTATTTTATCTAGCTCTGGTGCATAAGGATATATTCCTTCCACTCCATAAACTTCACTCAAGGCAAAATAAGCCAACCGCTCACCAGCGGTTCTCTTGTTATTTGGGTGAATATCTAATTCCTCTCCGGTATCCATCAGCGATACCATTCCCGAATTCGGGATTTTTTTATAGGCTTCTAATTGTGCTTCTCTAAGAAAAGCGGAATTGGCCCCACCATATCTCTGCCCACCATATTCATAAGGGGCAATTTGACAATAGTAAAATGGAAATTCACCCACTCCCCATAGTTCTCTCCACCTCCTGACCATAAGCTCAAGACGCTCGGCATAGACATCTGCTTCTGTTATATTAGATTCACCTTGATACCAAATAACGCCCGCTATATTGAAGCCCAGCATCGGGTTGATCATGGCATTGAAGAGGGTAGTGGAAACATTGTGTTCAGGACCTTTAGCTTGATCTTCTAACACCCCGACATCATATTCCCTTAAGCCTTCTTCATCTATCCATGCCTCAACTCTTGTACCCCCCCAATTAGAGGAAATCAATCCTATGGGGACACCAATAGTTTCTTGCAACATTTTGCCGAAGTAATAAGCTGTAGCACTAAAATTTGTCGATGTGGCGGGTCCACATACATTCCAGTTTCCTTTCAAATCATTTTCCGGATTAAGGCTCCTGCTTTTTTCTACTGTAAATAACCGAATGTCGGGGTTAGCAGATTTGAGTATCGTATTGTTGGTGGGATCTTCTATCGGGTGTCCTGTCCTTTTCAGGCTCCATTCCATATTGGACTGGCCTGAACAAACCCAAACTTCCCCAATTAATACATTGTCCAGCACCAATTCCTGACCATCTGAAATTTTGATAGTATAGGGCCCTCCAGCCTCTGGAGTGCTTACTTTTATTTTCCAGTTTCCTTTTTTATCTGATTTTACCTCATAAGTTTGATTATTCCATGATGTAGTCACAGATACGTTGCTTTTAGAGTTAGCAGTTCCCCAGATGGACACTTCACTATTGCGTTGCAATACCATATTACTCCCAAAAATGGAAGGTAATTTGATTGTGGCAAAAACTGTATTTCCCAAAGAAATAAATGCAAATAGAATTATTGCACGAATTAATAATTGAATACTCTTTTTCATTTTGGTTTCTCTTTTTAAACTATAATAATTGAAATTATCTGTTGACATTTGAATTGAACAAATAAGCTTCATATTCTCGGCTCTACAAATCTACCTAATTTTATAAAAGCTTCATTTACAAAATTATTGGCTCCTATAATGCAGTTATAACTAGCCGTTGATAAACTACTCGCCAGCGAGAGCCCTGCCGTAGCTAGTGTTGATTTTTTTGATAAAATCTCTTCTACTATTGTTATTCCTGTTACCAATTAATTTTAATGTAAACCTTGTTTTCCTTCCTAAATGATCTATCTATCATTTAATTTTTGCCTGGAATTTAGAGGAATAGACCTCATTACCATTCACATCATAATGTGTAAACTCAACCTGTGGTTGACCTGACTGCCTTGATATTTTAACGCCCATGAAGCCACCGCTCACTCTTAAAAAACGATGTTCAGACCTCAGATCTTCTTGTTTCCATCCCTGTACGTGATAGTCACTGACTGGCCCAGAGCCAAATTCATTAACCTGGGCTACTGAATCAACCGAATGATACTGCCAGTGACGATCTCCATTGATGATGTAGAGGTTTTCGATTTTTGAGAGCATATGCCGCATCCAGTCACCTTCGGTTTGAAAACTTTTGTTTGCATGGTTGTCCGTCTTACCATCTCTATCGGGGCCTACAATCGGAGTAGCGGAAAACAGAATTTTAAAAGTGGCATCTGATTCTTTTAGTGTTCGCTCCAACCACAATTTCTGAACCGATCCAAGAATCGTCTTATCTGGTCCGTCTTCCATGTTATTAACGGACCTGAATTCCCGACCTTCCAATAGCCAGATCTGCAGATCCTTTCCCCAACGAAATGTTCGGTAAGGTGCTCCTTTTAGCGGTACATTTTCCTTCCACAACTTTAAGCCATCCTCCCAACTAATTGTACCGTATGTTTCCGCCTGATCGCTGACATCATCTTTGAGTAGATCGTGATCATCTTTGATCATGTACATAGGTACTTTAAGGTGAAAATCCACCAGTGAAAGTTTGGAATCCATGGCATGCCATTTGTGACGGGCCGATTCCAATGTTTTTGCAAGTGGCCCTGGCTTATCGTAGTATACATAATCACCTGTCTGCACAAAAAAGTCCGGATCCATTTCACTCATCTTATCATAAGTTTTGAACCCCCTTATGCTATCGTCATAACTCCAGAAATACTGGCACGTAGAGGTTGTGAACGTGATAGGCGCAATGTCCTGAGGTGATAAAGCAGTGCTAAAAGCACCTTCCTTTTTAGGGCCCTTTTTCGACTCCAGAATAACTTTATATTCTGTTCCTGGTTTCAGGTTGTCAAATAAATGACTTACCGTAAAATCGTTTTCCTCCAGGGCCAATAACCATGGCGAGCTATACTTTTCGTCCTCACCAATAAGTGTGATTTTCACCTTCCCTTGCTTACCTTGCACGCCTCCATCCATTTGGGAAACAGGCATGTCTTCATTAAAATCAATAGGATGTCTGAACACTTTAGATTTGCGGGTGTGGGTAATAGCATTAGGTGTTTCCTGAGCGTAAAGCCGGGTCCAAATTACTACTGACGAATCCTTAACTTCCATGGATCTGAATCCCGATGTAAAGAATGCTTCTTCTGTGGATTGGCATGATGCCAACACTGTTCCAATGAGTATGAATACGATAATGGATTTAAAACAATTCATCTTTAATAAAGGTTTAATGGTTCGGCTATGAGTAGTGGCATATAGCGTAGTAGTTTCCTATCAATTGGTTAATAATCATTGCCCTTTTCCGATTGCTTGCAAGACTCCACCCAAGCCAATAAATCCACTTTCATTTTTTCTGCTAATTCAGGGTTTTCCGCAATAATATTTTTTGATTCACCTGGATCGCTTAAAAGGTTATACAGCTCAAACGTTTTAGCTTTATCGGTACTTATTAATTTATATTCCTGTGTTACCCATGACATTTTTCCTCCAAATTGAAATCCCATTGGCTTTTCCCTAACATCAGCCTTTCCATTTAAAACTGAAGTTAAACTCACACCATCAATGGGGCGTTCATCCGGGAAATCAAGTTTTAACATATCAACAATGGTTGGTAAATAATCACTTGTAAAAGAAGGGAATGCCGTTTTCTGTCCGGGTTTAACTGCATTTGGATAAACACAAAATGCAGGTACCCGAACCCCTCCTTCGTATAACGAACGTTTTCTTTCGCGGTAAATTCCTGCGGTTCCAGGTGTATCGCGTTCAGGCCCATTATCGCTGCAAAACCAAATCATTGTATTGTCGGCTTCTCCAAGCTCTTCCAGTTTTTTCCATAGTCTGCCTATTTGTTTATCCATTCCTGAAATGGCAGCATAATAAAGCTGTTCTTTGTAAGAATATTCACTGTAGTCTGCCATCATTTCTTCGGTAGCTACAACTGGTAAATGTGGTGTATGAATCCAAACAGCTGAAAAGAACGGGTTCTCATCCTGAACGGACTTTTCAATAAATGGGATAACCCTGTCTAAAATCACCTTCGCATCATCACTATCTAAATTTTCAGAAGCAGGCTGTTCTTCACCTTTCCAATAGTAAGTTCCATAATTCTGTGCTTCACTTTTATCGGTCATGGCTTTCCAGCCGTAATGTAAACTTTCTCCATTTTCTTCATCAAAAACTGCGGGTTTTAACATGGGATCGTAAGTAGGCACTTTCGATTCGGTTACAAAATATTCATCATAGCCATGCATACTTGGAATACTATAATGTGTAGAATCACCAGGTTTCCCACGGTTAGCATCTTTTACTTTTGTCGTTAATGTCCCGAGGTGCCATTTTCCAAAATGCCCTGTGGCATAACCTTTTTGTTTGAGCAATTCTGGCAAAGTGATTTCTTGTTCTTTTAAATGCCCCGTATTGGCACTAGGAATGCCCAACCTTTGCGGATTTCTACCGGTTAAGCAACTAGCCCGTGTTGGCGAGCAAACAGCAGACGCTGAGTAAAAACGGCCAAAAGTGATTCCTTTGGCGGCAAGCGCGTCCAGGTTAGGGGTTTTTATTATTTCGTTTCCATTAAAACCTGTGTCTCCCCAACCAAGGTCGTCGCACATTATTAAAATGATATTAGGTGTCTTATTTCCTTTCGCATTTCCTTCTGTTTTTTTTTGTTGGCAGGACAATAAAAGGAATACCGTGATTAAAATAGATAATCCCAATACACTTTTTGTTAAATAATTTTTCATATGTTATTTTATTTTTTGTACGTTATCATAGCTATTCAGAGCCTTTGATAATGATTTATACGCTTTTTTATCCTTTTCCTTTAGGTTATCCAATGGTATTGGTGCTTTTTCAAAAAAATCATCTGTTACATTATAAAACTCTCCTGTTTTATATAATTTGTACTCCGTATTTCTTGCAAATTCCTTTAGCTTTTTTCCTCTGGGGTCATACCAGCTATAAATCCATTCTCTAGGGTTTCCTTTTTTTCCAAGAAGTTGAGGCATGAAGCTGATTCCATCAATAGGAATGTTTGATGGCGCTTTTATACTGGCTGCATCACAAATAGTTGGTAAAAAGTCACTAAAATCAACCATGTCAAGACATTCTTTGTTACCATCTATGGTACCGGTCCATCGAGCTACAAGTGGCACGTGGGTTCCATTATCTGTTGTTTTACCTTTGCCGCCGGGGTACTCTCCCCCCTTAAACATAGAAACTATGGGTTGATCTGTTCCATTATCTCCTGTAAACACAATCAGCGTGTTTTCACCAAGCCCCAATTCGTCTATTTTTGACACAATTTTACCAACCAGTTTGTCCATGTAAGACACCATATCGGCATAATATACAGGTTCCCCTTTATACGTGAGCGATCCCTTACTTTGGGAATCCCAATCATTTGAATCTGGAGTAGTAACAAAAGGACAGTGAGTAAGTATCATAGGATAGTAGGCAAAAAACGGTTCGTTTTTATTCTCCTCAATGAAATCACATATAAAGTTACTGGTTATATCCGGACCATACTCTCCATTGTTAAAGTGTTTCACTTTTCCATTGAATTCCAAAGTTGGATTTGAAAACCGGGTATCATGTCCTTCTGAATCTTTTCTTGGTTGTGATTGTTGCCAGAGACAAGACTCATCAAAACCAAAATGCTGTGGTGAATCATTCTCTCCACCCAATTGCCATTTTCCTGCAATAGCTGTCTTGTAACCTGCATTTTTGAAGATGTTACCAAAACTTATCTGACTTCTGTCAAGTTTGCCAAATTCTGTGTAATTCCTAACATTATATTGCCCTGTCATGATTTGAACCCGTGAAGGCGTACATAATGGCTGAGCATGACAATTCTGAAACAACATCCCTTGCGATGCAAGCCTATCTATGTTTGGGGTCTGGTAAGATGTTCCTCCATTTGCTGTGATCGTCTCAACCCCTAAATCATCAGCCAGTATTAAAACAATATTGGGGCGTTTGTCTTGTGCACCAAGGTCTAAATTGCTAACCAACAGTAAAATTACTATGATCATTCGACCTATTACTTTCTTTCTCATTTCGATTAATAATTTATTTAATATTTATAATATCGCTAGCATAACGCCACACAATAGAGACTAAATGATGGCGCCCAACTTCCATGGTATTTACTGGATACTGACGAACTGTTCCCCAGATGGACTCTTTGCTATTTCGCTGGAGCACCATATTATTTCCAAAGATTGTGGGAAGCTTTATTTCAGCTGAAGCTGGAAATGACAAGGCAATTAACATAAGAAGCCATCGCGATTTAAGCTTTTTTATACCATTCATGATTTTATCTTTTATTGAACTCTAAATTTTTATTGTTTTTTCAATATTTAACTTTTTGCTGGAAATCAAATTATCACATCACTGAGTGGTTCTTGTTAAGAATTGGCCAAAGCTGTTCATCAAATAAGCGTGCGGCCCCGACCAATGCTTCATTTTCTGCTTCTTCTGAGGCGAAAATCTTAGTACTTAATCCATTGACTTCCAGAGATTCGTTCATAGCCTGTGAAAAAAGACCGAATGCTTTTGAAATATTACCTCCAAGCAGAACAGCTTGAGCTTCAAATTTTTTAATCCAAGGTGAAAGGATTTCCCCCAGGTTTGTACCAAACTGAGTGAATATTTCTTCAACATATTTATGTTTTCCTGCTTGCACGAGAGATTTAACCCCATTAATTTTTACCCCATATTTTTTAAAGCTCTCAGCTTCAAACCATCGTGTTGAAAAATAATCATCAATGATTCCGTTTTTATATGGTAAATGCCATAAGCATCCATGTTCAGGAACTGCAGTCCCTTCAAAAATGGGTACTCCTTTATCAACAAATGCTGAACCAAAACCTGTACCCAGTGTTACTACTATGGACCTATCATAAGCACTCGTCTTACCTGTCCAAGAAGCTCCCACGGCAAAGGAGGTTGCGTCATTAAGAAACCGAAAATCAATATATTCAGGTAATTTTAGTCGCTTTCTTAATTCTTCGATAACATTAAGTCCATACAACGATTCGTATTTATTATTGCCTTTAAATAGTGCAGTGCCGTCACTATAATCGAAAGGTCCCGGTATAGCAAAAGAAATTCCTTGCAAATTATTGAGCCCCAGATTCATCATTGAGCGCCTTATTGCTAATGCCCACTTATCGAAGATAAAATTTTGGTCTTCACTGGAGTCCACTTCCATATGTTCAAGAGAGCGGTCCAGTATGGCCCCATCCTTACTTACCAGAGCACTTGTTACGTGACTTCCTCCTATTTCTACACTTAGAATATATTTTGAATTATCATTCATCTATTTTACTAATAATTGTTTTTAAAACTTTTAAAATTCAGGTTCCCAACCTGATTTGTACTTGCACCCAAAAGTGCTATGTTACCTAGTAGTGGGTTCTCTTAACTGGTAAACCCATATCAAAAAGGCTTTCCTATTCCACAAGCAAATATTGGTCAACAATGCCATGCGATTGCTTATTTGAACAGGAATCGAACCTGTAAGTTTCGCACTCACTTTCCATTAAAATACTTCTTCAGGATGTATTCCGGTTGGTGTCCATCTGGTTTTCTACGTTTTTCAGCAGCCATCACATCGAATGCCATGGATTGCTTCTCGGAAGCGGTCAATGGCAATGTATCACCGGTTTCCTGTTGCCATTCTTTTAGAAGATCCATCATTTGCTCTACCCGCTCCTGGTTTTCAGGTAGTGCAGCCACGTTATTTAACTCATATGGATCACTGGCTAGGTCAAAAAGCTGCGTATGGCGCAACGCCGGGTATCTAATCAACTTCCATCTGTTACCCCTTACGGCGCGCATGTTTTTGGTAAATGTTGTATACAGTGAATTGCGTGTTTCGGCTTTTTCTCCCCTTATGATGGGAGCAAAATCAGCACCGTCCACACTATCCATAGCAGGCATTCCAATCAAATCGAGCAATGTTGGGTAAATGTCCAATAGATAGACCATGGCGTCGGATTGCTTATTAACAGGTATGCCCGGTCCCGTAATCACAAAAGGGGATTTCATACTGTGCTCATACAAACTTTGTTTTCCCAACAAACCATGACTGCCAAGTGCCAGACCATGATCTGAGGTATATACAATAATGGTGTTCTCCAGAAGACCTTGTGTCCTTAGGGTCTCAAGTATTCTACCAATCTGGGCATCCATATGAGATATAAGTCCATAATATTCTGCAATGGATGACTTAATGTCTTTAGTACTTCTAGGATAAGCTGCGAGCCTTTCGTCCCTATGGTTCATTTCCCCATTGTTGAAGAGATGAACGGGAAGGTAATTTGGTGGTAAGGGCATGCCTTCTTCGTTATACATGTCCAGATATTCTTTGGGAGGGGTTCTAGGGTCGTGGGATGCGGTAAAAGCAACATACGTAAAAAACGGTTTGGAACGGTCCCCTTTCGCATAATCGTTCAGAAAGTCTATCGCCGCATCTGCAAATACTTCCGAAGAGTGGCCTACCGTCCTCTCTTCTGAAAACTTACCATCCCCTATTTTGTCCACTACAGGCACATTGAAATGGTCGCTCATCCCTGCAAAAAGTATAGTGTTACCCTGCTGAAAAGATTTGTTGAATGAAGGCCTTTTGTTATGCCATTTACCAGTGCCAAAAGTCACATAGCCGTTTTTGCCCAACATTTGGGGCATGGTTTCTACACCTTTCATATCATTTCTTACCTTATGTACATATTTTCCGGTCATTAGCATCGCCCTACTTGGTACACATACTGCACCTCCATCTGCGCCCATGCAATACATATTGGTAAACTTCATGCCCGAAGCGGCCAATCGGTCAATATTTGGCGTTTTGACATATTCATTTTCATATCCCACAGCATCGGCTCGTTGGTCGTCACTAAAAATGATGAGAATGTTTGGTCTATCTTTTGGGGTCTGTGCTTGTAAATTGTACCCAACTATTATTAACAGTATAAATATTAGTTTGGTGCTTTTAAAGTATTGCATAATTAATGTGTATTTATTTTAAGCGTTTTATTAAAAATATTATTCGGAGATTTTCTTATAATTAAAGTTTATCATAAAGGTTCGAATCTGGTCTCGCCCTATTTTGAATCGAATCTCCTTCCCTTCAGCTTCAATTGTACTCCGAGGTTCAATAGGCTGTTCTAAGTGATTGCACTCGATGACCGATGAAACATTGTAGGGCAGTTGCACCGTCACATCTTCTTCCCTTCCTTCAGTTTCAACAATTCTTAATATAATATCATCTGGGTGATAGGCATCCTGCCTGGTCTTAAGGCTCGAAATGATTACATGGTCACTATCGATACCAAAAAATGATTTTTCCAAAGGATAGGAATTTTCATTATAAAACCAACCGGATATTTGTCCAGGGTGGTGATTTTCCCGATTGGCAATGAGCGTTTGGTTGTGCTCCAGAGCTCTTAATGGAATATCTGCATCCTTCCAATCACCTTCGTGCGCTATTAAGGCGTATTTAAATGAATGCATGCCCTCATCCGTTCTGGGGTCCATACCCCGAGCACCTCGAACCACGGACATCACAAGCTTGCCTTCTGTAATGGTGAAACCATATTTGCCATCGTTCAATAAGGAAACACCCCAGTTATTGTTCGAACAATCTATCCATTTATGTGCCGGGAAATATTTTCCGGTTTCTGCTCTTTGGATATAGCCATAAGGTTGTGAATAAAATGCATCGCCTTTTTCAACACCAGTAGGAAACACAACCTGCAATATCTTATTGTGACTATGCCAATCCACCTCCATCTTAAAATCTATTTGGTTGGAGTCTGCATTCAATGTCATATACCGCGTGAAATTGGAAGATTGAAAATTGTCCTCCCACTTCAAAACAACTTGCAATGGGGATTGAAATATTATTTCGGGTTTTTTCAATGGCTCAATCTTAAATTCCTTCCCTGTCAATTTCGTACCCCATGCATTCCCATGGTCCTCCAATAGTTCCATTTTATTTCCTGTACCTTCGAGTACTTCTCCCTTCAGCTTTTTACTGAATATGCTGGAAACCCCACTGTTGTCCCACTTAATGATATAGTGGCTATTTTCAATCTGATTAGTTCCTACTTTTATATCGGAGATTGCTTTTCCAGGGTTTTCCTCTACAATTTCATATACCTTGTATCCTAAGGCAGGAACATTTTCCGCTTGGACAGCAATTTTAAATTGTAACCCATCTTCCGATTCTTTAAGAATTGAATATGGTACGTTCTTTCCCGTGCTATCTTTCAACCTGAAAGATGGTACTTTTTTCGGTAAAGTAAAATCTGCTTCTATGTATTGGCTTACCGACCACGAATGTGGATTATAAACCACCAAAGACGTGCCTTTTATATTCTCGGTATTGATTCGGCTTCCAATAATTTCAAGTCCCGCCGTTAATTGCTCTGAGGTAATCTTGTCCAGTTTTTCATAATCCTTATAAACATCGTTGACACCAAGTCCAGCTAGGGTTCCAGGAATAACATCATGGAATTGATTGAACAATAATATCCGCCATGCATCTTTAAAATCTTCACGTGGATAAAAAGGTTTGGCTTGGTTTAAGCAACCGATTACCGAAAACTTTTCGGTTGTTAACAGCTTATTTTCATGATAGCGGTTCAGTTTTTTAATTCGTGCTTGCGAGGTATAGCAACCTTGCCATTGTCCGCCCCTGGGCTGGATACTGAATTCCGTTTTTAGAACGGGCCATTCCTTATCCACTTGGCGCAATTCATTGAAGTAATTTTCCGGGGATACAAATTCGAACTCTAGATTGGCCTTGTCCGACAACCTTTGCATCGCTAAAAAATCGTTTTCCTTCGGCCCGCCTCCATGGTCTCCTTCTCCGATGGTCACCATTGGTGAATCGTATCCACTTACGTCCACCCAATCTTTTATATAATCGGGCATCCTTTTAAAATCAGGATTATAGTGGTCCGGTATTTTATAGGCCAACAACCTAGAGCCATCTTTGGATTCCCACCAAAAGACTTTTTTGCCTTCCGGTGCGTTCCTGCTGAATACATAGGTGTCTATTCCACATCCGCTATAGATTTTTGGCAGGGTAACAATATGGCCGGTAAAGGCATCGGGAGACCAAGCAATATGGATGTTTTCAATCCCCAGGTTTTTGGAGTAGTAATCCCGACCCACAAGAAACTGTCGGATCAAGCTCTCACCTGAGGGCATAGTTTCATCGGTCTCTACCCACTGTCCACCTACTAAACTCCATCTTTTGTCTTTAATACTTTGTTTGATTTGTTCGAACAGGTCCGGAAAATTCTTTTGTACTACATCATAGTACACCAGGGAACTCTGGGCAAAGTGCACATTAGGACGCTCGTCCATGACCTGGAGCACATTGGAAAAGGTATTATATATCTCGCGCCTCTCGATCTCATTCCACCTCCAACGGTACACGGGATCCATATGCGCATGGCCGATAACCTTTACTTTTTGGGTTTCAGACTTTTCTGTTAACGATTGGCTACTGGCATTATAGTTTATGAGTAAAGATAATATCGATACAAATAGTACACGTTTCATTAAGTTTTTTTAAATTTCAAATTAATTATATTATTTCTTTTATTCCATGTGGTTATTTTATATCAAAATCTGGTATAGATTCGATATACTCAACAGTTATGTCTCTAAAAAAAATTTCTGCTGCTTCTGATTGGAGTTGTATCTTACCTTTTGTTAAAGGCACAATTTCCCCATTAATAACCTGACCTATATCGGTCAAGTGCATATTCTTATGCCCGTTCACCACATGTATGCTTTCTCTGCCGTATGCATAAATATCAAGCCGATTCCATGCTCCATATTCCTTTTCGAAATCCCCTGATTTTTGGCAATATCTTTCTCCTCGCATATTAAAGGTGTTGCATGGTGCTTGTGAATGGTATGTGAAGTTTTCATTCCCATCCATTTTTATGGCCCTTACCCGAGTAGAAGTGGAATCGACGCACCATACATCTCCTGTATCCCCTTCTTGAACCTGAAGTTCCAATGAACGCATCCATGCTCCAGCCCTAGCGCCTTCTTTGCCTACAGCATAGTACATTATGCCACTATCTCGTTTGTGGTCCTCTCTTGGAGGGTATTTTCTCTCTCCCCATTTAAACTCCAAGCTTAAATGAAAGTTTTCATACGGTTTTTCAGAAATCAAAACACCAAGAACTTCGCCCGAAACACGAATGGCCGGTGCTCCATCCTTTTGCACTACTGAAAATACGTTAAGAGGGTCGTTGTTCAACCCCAAGGGCTCAACATATTTACCATCTTCCATTTTTAGCCCTTCGACCTTTGAAGTAGGCTCTGGAGGTCTTAAATAACTGTACCAACCACTCAAATCTTTTCCATTGAACAATGAAATGGGAACGTTATCAAAACCAACTTCATCAGCACTTGCATTACCAGAGCCTGATTTTTTATAACCACACGATATAACCAATAATGCCAAAAACAGGATTAATGGGCGCTTGTTTTTAACCGTTAGTTTGTTAAATCTAAAATATCTTCTGCTCATCACCCTTCATTTTATTATTGCTTTAATTAATTTTTTTACGGGTATGACTCTTAAACACCCAGTTTTTTTTGAATATCTTCTAGTGAAACACCCTTAGTCTCTGGCATTATAAATAAGGCAAATAGCAACTGGAATACCATCATGCCTGCAAAAATCACAAAAATTGGCCAAGGGTTATCCTTGAAAACATTGATGACCACCGGTCCCAATAGTGTAATTAGGGCCGCAAACACCCAATGCGTTCCTGTACCCCAGGAAGCTCCAAAAGCCCGGGCATGGTTTGGAAATATTTCAGCTATAAATACCCAAATGATGGCACCCTGACCAACTGCATGCGAGGCAATAAAAGCCATAATTGAGGCTAGGAGTACCCCTGCACCAAGATCGGCATAGAACGACAGGGCTATCATTAGCAAACTAGAAATATAACCTATAGATCCAATAATTAATAACTGCCGTCTTCCAATCCGGTCTATGAGGTACATGCCCACGAAGGTGAAAATCAGGTTGATCCCTCCAATTGCTATCGAATTGAAGAGCGATTCCTTTACTGCAAGTCCCGCTATCTCCAGAATCTCTGGTGCGTAGTACAATACAAAATTGATTCCCGACAGTTGGTTGAAAAAAGCGATAAGAAAGGCCAACAGAAGCGGCTTCCTGTACCTAGTGAAAATAGACCCTTCATGTTTTTCCTCTATTTTCTCTGCATTTTCTATCTGCTGGAGTTCTGCTTCCACATCATCCACTCCCATCTTTTCCAATACGTCACGTGCGCCATCTTTGTCATGCCTCTCGGTAACCAGCCATCTTGGGCTTTTGGGTATAAAAAAGACCGAAACAAAGTAAATAGCCGCCGGAAGCCCTTCTATGCCCATCATCCAGCGCCAATCATTGGCCCCATCAAAGCCTTTGAGCAGGTAGTTTGAAAAGAAGGCTATTAAAATACCAAGAACAAGGTTGAACTGATACAGTGCCACCAATCTTCCCCTGTTTTTTGCCGTGGATATCTCTGATATGTACATCGGTCCTGCTACAGTGGACGCTCCTACCCCCAGTCCCCCGACAAACCTAAAAAAGGAGAAAGAATACGGGTCTGGTGCAAGCCCTGAACCAACGGCCGAAATGAAGTATAGTGCTCCAATCCAGATGAGTGTTTTTTTTCGTCCAAGGTGTTGGCTTGGTATGCCCCCCAACAACGATCCTACTACTGTGCCCCACAGTGCCATGGACATGATAAAGGTGCCATGGAACCAGGGACTGGTATCCCATAGTTCTTTAATTGGTAAGTTGGCCCCGGATATTACTACGGTATCAAATCCGAATAAAAACCCTGCCAATGAGGCCGTAAACGACCACATGCCCTGATTGCTTATTTTCAATGTATTTAATTTAGGTTATAAAAATTAGTTAGTATATGTCGATAACTTGTTTGCGCAACTCCACTATCGCAGTGAAATAAGTTTTTAAATAATGACTCGATTTTATCATTAGCCATTATAACAGGAAGAATAATTTAAATAGCTTTGATTGTTTAAATTTCAATCATATTTCACAAAATTCATCCGTATGGAAGAACCATAAAGTGCATAAACTAATTCTAACCTAACTTTATTCTAGTCACACAAGCCCATAATATTACCTGCTGCTATTTTAATAATAAAACTGCAGCAGGTAAAGGTTATCATTCTGAAAGCACTTTACACTAAATCAAAGCTCTCTTTACCACCCTGGGTTTTGAGTTAAATCTGGATTTAAATCTCTTTCTGCTTCAGGAATAGGGTATAAGAAATAGCCTGGAAAAGATCTTCTAGTATCAAGTTTCACGGTACCCGTAAAATCAAATATATCCTCATCCAAAGAACTTAAATTAAAACTAGGATCATTCTCATACCATCTTCTAAAATCTGAGTAAAACATACCCTCAGCAGCAAGTTCTATCATTCGTTCTTCCCTAATCAAATCTCTTACTTCAGCCTGGGTACCTACAGGAATATCCGGCATATCTACTCTGTCCCTTACTTGGTTAACTGCCCAATATAAATCATCAGACGCATTACCTGCATTAGCAGCACTGGCTTCATTTCGTGCTTCAGCATACATTAACAAAACATCTGCATATCGTATTACTGGATAATCAATCCCCGAGTGTCTACGAACCGCACTTTCATCACCAACATTAACAAATTTACGCCAGCCATAATGGTTGTTCGTGTTATTTACTGTTCTCATACATGGATACGGGTCATTACCTGTATCTCTTGGATAACGAAATTCATAAGTTGTATTGTTCCTTCCTACGAATAAAGAAAATGGACGAATGATACTCGCTTCTAATCGAGGATCTCTATCTGCAAAATATTGATTGACATCATCTCTATTTTCCCAGTCAAAAGCTCTTCCATTATTAGTTTCAAAATCGGCTAAAAACTGTGCTCTATCGAACTTCGAACCATCAATCTTTCTATAAGAATCTACAAAGTAATTGGTAGGAATAGAGCTGTTTTTAGCACTTGCTTGACTAGATGCTGGTCCATAGCGTAAATCACGCCAGCCACCAAAATCCTGAATGCCTTCATTTTGAAGCGCAAAAATTACTTCAGTGTTTTTCTCACCGGCCAGTGAAAATAAGGCTCCATAATCATTACCCAATTGATAGTCACCTAAATCGATAACCTGCTTAAACATATTTGCGGCTTCGGTGTACTGTTTATTATACAGATATACTTTTCCTAATAGTGCCATTGCTGCACCTTTGGATGCTCTACCATCAGAAACAGATCCGCCAGTACTTGGAAGAAAATCTATGGCCTGGGCTAAATCGTCTATGATAAGAGCTCTAACTTCAGAAGGCTTACTTCTTGGCTTGTACGTTTGAGTAAACGAAGTCGGTTCTGTATATAGTGGTACACCGTCATGTCTAGCGTCATCTTGCCCGCCATAATAGTTTAACAAATCAAAATAGAACAACCCTCTTAAAAACAAAGCCTCCCCTAAAAACTGGTCTTTTTGAGCACCAAGATTTGTTTCCATATTAGGAATATTAGCAATGGCTTCATTAGCTCTATAAATTCCAAGATATAGTGCCGTCCAACGCTGATTGTACATCCTTGTTCTAGTAGTGGCGTTACCTGAGACAATGGCATACAATTGCATAGTATCCCAGTTTCTATTTCCTCCATAGCGGTATGCTATAGGGGTCATGGCATCATCCATACCCAACTCATTGATATAGGCCTGCTCTCTCAAGACATTGTAGATTGCTGTTACACCAAGTTCAGCATGTTCCACCGTTTTCCAAAACTCATTACCAGCTATGGAATCTTTTGGTGCTGTTTCCAAAAAGTTCTCATCACACCCAACACATAGTGTTAGGGTAACAATTACTAATAATAATTTTCTGCACGTTTTCATAGTAATTAATTTTAAAAGTTAATGTTTATTCCAAATGTTAGCCGTTTCATTATTGGGTAGTTCAGTCCATTATTTTGACCTGTTGTTATCTCAGGGTCAAACCCTACGTATTCTGAAGACTTAAACGTAAAATAATTTTCTGCACTCATATACAATCTAAGTCGCTGCATACCAACTTTTTGTATAACATCGCTAGGTAATGAATACCCTAGTGTTATGTTTTTAATACGTAAGAACGAAGCATCCCTTAACCAAAAATCGTTCGTTGCCGTATTGTTAGGATTTCCACCAGTAGTTAAACGAGGAAATGTTGCATTTTGGTTATCAGGCCTCCAAGCATTTAATGCTTCCGCAGGTACAATATCACCATTTGCTAAATCTGATGTATACCATTCGTTTTCGAAGTAGTTATCAATTCCTGCCACACCTTGACCCAAAATATTTAAATCAAAATTCTTGTACCCGAAATCAAGACTAAAACCATAAACATACTCTGGAATAGAGGATCCTTTAGCAACACGGTCACCTTCATCAATTACTTTATAGCCATCTTCTCCTTCTTGTTGTTGGTCTTTGTAAATAAAATCACCAGGGGATGGCATAGGATTCATAGTATAACCATCTGCCACCAACTCATCAATTCTTTCTTGTGTTGCAATGCCTTCTACTTCTCTTACATACCATGAATTAATTGGCAAACCTTCTTGAATGATACGCTGCCCACTACGGGTACCTGCTCCTCCAAGGTATTTAATAACTTCATTCTTTATATGGGTAACGTTTCCACTAATTCCATACTTAAAGTCACCAATATTATCTCTCCAACTTAATGTCAATTCAAAACCTTTATTATCTACAATTCCAGCATTTTGAGGTGGAGCCGTTAAGCCTCCATTAACTAATGGAATTGGTAGATTAATTAAGATATCTTCGGTTCTTCTATTAAACCAATCGAACTCCACACCTAATCTTCTACTTAAAAACGAACTTTCAAATCCAATATCAGTTTGAGTTGTAGTTTCCCATTTCAATATATCATTGGGAATAGCACTTGGAGCGGCTCCAGGAACAATATTACCTCCAAACACATAACTCGTTAAGTTGTATAATGGCTGGGTACCATAGTCTGTAACCCTATTATTTCCCAATTGCCCCCATGAAGCCTTAAGTTTAAAAAAGCTTATTGGATCCACATCTTGTAGAAATCCTTCTTTTGAAATTACCCATCCAGCAGATACCGAAGGGAAAATTCCCCAACGCTCATCTATGGAAAACTTTGAAGAACCATCATATCTTAAATTACCTTCTAACAAGTATTTCTCTTTGTAGTCGTAATTGATACGACCAAAGAAAGAGCGTAACGCCCTGTCGTTAAAATTACCTCTAACAACTGGGTCTTCGCCAGAAGCGGCATCAAAAACAGGTGTTTCATCAGCCAGAAGATCTGTTTTAGAAGCTCTCATATTTCTAGCTGTCTCATATTCCTGATTGTATCCCGCCAACACTCCGATGTTATGGGTATCTGCAATTGACGTATTGTACGTTATAAAAGAATCGAATATCAATCGGTAATACTTCCTGTACTCTTCTGACAATGAGGTACCAGTAGCAGCAGTATTTGCTATGATTGAGTTATCTTGGAAGTTCCAGATATCTGCACCAAAAGTATGCTGAAAGGTATAATCATACTGTATGGTAGGCGAAAAACTGGTCGTCCATTGAATCTTATCCTTGAATTTAATAGTGGCATAAACTTTTGCCAATATCTTGGTAATGTTTCGTGAAAAGTCGGAACCAGCAAACCTTGCTTCTACATTATTCGTAGAGGCATTTTCTCCTGGAACCCAAGGCCCTCCAACTCTACCATCTGGACTAAGCGGCAATATTCCTGGCACCGAATGCCCTATAGTTCTAATTGCCTGTTCACTTGCATCATCAGGTGATTCTTGATCTGACCAATAACCAAAAACATTGGCGCCTGCTGTTAACCAATTATTAAAGTCTGCTTCAACATTTGATCTAAAGGAATATCTTTTATAGTCTGATTTCTTAATACTTCCTCTGTTATCCAAAATATTGGTCGAAAACATGTAGCGCACATTGTCAGATCCACCACTCGCAGAAAGGTTATGTCGCTGTATAAACGATTGTCTAAATACATGTTTAAACCAATTGGTATTAGGGTATAAAAGAGGGTCTGTACCTGCACGGTAATCGTCAATGGTTGCCTGACTGAATATTTCTGGCTTCCCGTCATTAGCTTGTGCTTGGTTGATTATCTCCATGTGTGTTGGATAATCCCAAACCATGTCTACTTCAAATGTAGGATCTTGAATCCCCGTGTAGCCGTTATAAGAAAATTTTGTTTTTCCATTGGTACCTTTTTTGGTCGTTACCAAAACAACCCCATTAGCAGCACGGCTACCATATATAGACGCAGAAGCGGCATCTTTTAGTATCGATATACTTTGTATATTTTCTGCAACAACATCACTCAAACTCCCCACTAAACCATCTATAACTACCAATGGAGATGAGTTATTTAATGTCCCGACACCTCTAATAAGAATATTGTTCTCTTCACTACCAGGTTTTCCAGCGCCTTGGGTAACGGTTACCCCAGCAGCTTGACCTGCCAACCCTTGTCCAACATCAGTAATCGGTCTAGTTTCACTCATTTCTTCAAAGCTGACAGAAGAAACAGACCCCGTTTGGTTTATTTTCTTCTGTGTTCCATATCCAACAACGACAACTTCATCTAGGCTGGAAACGTCTTCTTGCAAAGAAACGTTAACCTGGGTTTGTCCATTCAAAGAAAGCTCTTTAGAAGCAAAACCTACATAAGAAATTGATAATACCGCATTGGAACCACTAACACTTAATGTGAAATTCCCATCAAAATCGGTTTGTGTTCCGTTCACGGTTCCTTTTTCGATAACATTAGCCCCCGCAAGTGGTATTCCTGCTCCGTCAAGCACGGTTCCCGTCACTTGGAATTGGGGTATGTCCTTAGGCAAATTATTTTGATTATCCTCAAGGGAGTCCAGATTGCCCGTTTTACTTCTTAAAATAATTTGTTTTTGCAATACTTCGTATTCAACATCTGTACCTTTAAAAATTTTATTCAAGATGAATGCAATGGGCTTTTTCTTAAATTTTACGGACACCCGCCTGTCAATATCAACATCGTTTCTATTCAATAAGAATTTGAAGTCAGAAAGTGATTCAATTTCATGAATTACGGCCGCTATGGTAGCATTTGACATGTTAAGCGAAACCTTTTTGGTTTGTGAGTAGGTATTGGCTTGGATTTGAAAAAGGGAAACCAGTGTTAAAATTACAGTTAGTTTCATTTTTAATGTTAGTTTAATAAGAGAACGTTCAGTACCTCTTAAATTACTTAGTTTTTTTTTCATATCTTTAAAGTTGGATTTTTTGATTTAAATTCATTTAAATCATTGTGTACCTAAATCGGGGAATGTGTCCGCATTTTCCGATTTTTTTTGTACATGATTGATTTAATTAGTTTTCATTTAGTTTAGTCATTTTTTTATATCATATTTTTCTGTTTTTAAGTTAGTTATGCTTTTTTTTTAGATAGTTCATTCTATAATTACCTCATTGTTTATTATGGAATAATCAATAGCAAAACTTTTGTTGAAAGATTCCAATACTTCACCAATGGTCTCTATATCAAATGTAGCATCAAACAGCTGCTCATCAAGTACACTGTTACTGTTTTTAATAGTTACATTATACTTTCGTTCCAGTGTTCGTCTAATTTTAAGAAATGATGTGTTTCTAAAAATCAGCTTTCCTTCTATCCATGCAGTGTACAATCTTGTATCTACGTTCTCAGTACCTATTTCGTTGTTGGATCTATCCCAGCGGGCTTTAAATCCAGGTTTAAGCAGTAAGGGATTTCTATCTTTTCCATATTGCTCACTATTTTTGTACAATTCCACCGATCCTTCAACCAACACGGTATTAATACTTGTATCCTCAGCATAATTGGACACGTTGAATTTTGTCCCCAACACCTTGACATCTACTCCATTGGTATTCACTACAAAAGGACGTCCAGCATCTTTAGCAACATCAAAATAGGCTTCTCCTTTCAAAAAAACTGTACGGTTTTCTTTCTTAACAAAGTTCACAGGGTAACGCAGAGTGGTTCCCGAATTCAAATATATATGTGTGCCATCCGATAATACGACATCAAACCTTTTTCCATATGGCACATTTAATGTGTTATAGACTAATTCTTCTGCTTTTGCAGTTTTAGAATAGGTTAGCTTGGAATGGTCCTGCGATCCTATTAAGGTCCCATCCGCTTTTCTTATTTCTTTATTTTCGGCAGGAGATAATTCCTCAACAGTACCATCATCCAAGGTTATTGTAATTTGTTCCACCTTGGGAACAAGTTTGTTTGACTCAGTAGTGTGGTAATCAATTTGATCATGTTGGTCATAAAAATATCCAAAAGATAAAAGTAGCACTAGTACAGCAGCGTATTTCATCATCAGATTGACCACACGTTTGTTTTTGTCCCGCTTTATACGTTTAAAAAGTTCTTTTTTAATTTTGTCCGTATTTGGTTCGTTCATTGCCATTGTAATTTCAAGATGGGTTTTTACTTGATTCTCAAAAATAGCCTCATTATCTTCTTTGATAATCCAATTGGACAAAAGATCAAGATCTTCTGAAGAAGCTTCATTCAGTAAATATTTGTGTATAATGTTCTCTATTTTCAAGTTGATTTTGCGCATTGCTCTTTAATATATTGACAATACAAATTTTAAATACCCTAACTTTTTTGTATTTTTTTTTTTCATATTTGCATTATTCATGCCTATTTTTTTTATTTGTCGTAATTATTCATAAACATGGATGAAATAACTTTAATCTCTCGCCTTAAAGAAGGACACGAAGATTCATTCGTGTATTTAGTAGACCATTATAGCCAACGATTGTTCGGTTACGCCCTTACCTTGACAAACAACCACGAAATGGCTGAAGATGTGCTTCAGAATGTTTTTTTGAAAACATGGGTAAAACGCAAGAAGCTTCATATTGAGTCTTCACTTCAGAATTATTTATTTAAGTCTGTCTATAATGAGTTCATCAATCAATACAAAAAGAAAAGGTCCACCATGATATTGGAACAGAAGTATTTCAAAGCTCTGGAAAAAACCGTGGCCATGAACGATGAGGCTTCTTGGGAAAAGGTTTTATCCAGAATTATGGATGAAATACAAAAACTACCTCCTAAGTGCCAAGAGGTTTTCCTTTTAAGCAGAAAGGAAGGTCTTACTAATCTTGAAATATCCGAATATCTGAACATTTCAATTAAAACAGTAGAAGCTCAAATATCAAAAGCTTTCAGTATTCTTAGAAAAAAGTTGGGTAACAACTACAGAGCCATGTTGTTCCTACTGTTAGACACCAAATTAATAAAGCAAATCTAGTAGCAAATAGGCATACACCAAAAAAGATATTTCATTGTAAATGTGACAATAATTAAAGCCCATCCTTTTATTTTAATCTGTACAAAAACGGACCACCTTTTACTCCTTGCTTCTTTTTTCCTGTATTTTCCAAAACGTCCATTTGAAAGATACTTTTCCTAAAATTTCTCCTGTCGAGTTCTACATTTAAAATATCTTCATATAAATTCTGTAGTTCTTGCAAAGTAAACTCTTTTGGCAAAAGCTCACCAACAATAAGTTTATGTCTTAGGTTGTTCTGCACAAACGAGTAGGCTTCACTGATCAGTTTTCCGTGGTCATATCCAATCTCTTCAGGTCTTTTATCAACATCAAACCATTCTATACTTGTAACACTGTTCCTTAATGTCAAAGGATGGTTTTCTGGTTTTACTAAAGCATAAAAACACACAGTTATGACTCTTTTTATAGGATGCCTATTCAATGCAGTATAGGTTTTTACCTGTTCAAAATGAATATCTCGAAACCCAGTAAGTGAAAATAGTACTTTCTCCGCACAATCCTCAATGGTTTCGTCAGCCTCCATAATCCCACCTGGAACTTGCCAATGGTTTTCAAAATGTCCAAATGACTTCTTTATCAAAAGAATTTTAAGTTTACCGTCAACATAACCGAATACCGTAATATCAGCTGTAACCGAACATTCATAAGAATCTGGTTTCACCTGAATACTATGGAGTTTTTCCTGTTTTGTCATTTTTTTAATAGATATTTTGATTTTTTCTCCATAGATATGGCAAAAAATTATATATTTGCAACTGTGTAAAAAGTACACAGAAAAATATTTTTAACGTATACCCATTTTTTCCCTAACTAAACTAGCCAAACTAAATAAGTTTTAAATGGAAAATCCCAAATATAAAGAATTAAAAAACAAAATTGTAGTGGTAACTGGTGGTGGCGGTATTTTATGCAGTACCATAGCCAATGCTTTTGCTAGTCAAGGCGCCACAGTTTGCATTCTTGATTTGAATATTGAAACAGCTCAAGAAGTTTCAGAACAAATTACTAAAGCTGGGGGAAAGGCTCTTGCTGTTCAAGCCAACGTACTTGATCGAGAAAGCTTACAGAAAGCCAAAAATGAGATTGCAGAAAAGGTTGGCTTATGCGACATCCTTGTTAATGGTGCTGGAGGCAACCATCCCCTAGGAACCACAACTAACCCGTTTTTGCTTGAGGAAGACCTTCATAAAACAACAGAAGGTTTTAAGACTTTTTTTGATTTGGATGTGAATGGCATCCAATTTGTGTTCAACCTCAATTTTATTGGCACCCTCTTACCGACCCAAATTTTCTCAAAAGACATGATTGGCAGAAAAGATTGCAGTATATTGAATATTTCTTCAATGAATGCTTTTACTCCACTTACTAAAATACCAGCATATAGTGGCGCAAAAGCCGCAGTATCTAATTTTACCCAATGGCTTGCTGTACATTTTTCAAAAGTAGGCGTAAGGGTAAATGCCTTAGCTCCAGGGTTTTTCTTAACTGACCAAAACAGGTCTTTATTGACCAATGAAGACGGTGGACTGACCCAACGGGGCATGACCATTATTGGTCAAACACCAATGGAACGCTTTGGCGAACCAGAAGACCTTATAGGGGCAACCTTATGGCTAAGTAGCAATCAATCAAAATTTGTCACAGGCATTGTCGTTCCTATAGATGGTGGATTCAGTGCATTTAGTGGCGTATAAATATTAATAATTAGCATTTAAAACTTCTGTTTTTTATGAGTTTAGAACAAACGTGGCGGTGGTACGGTCCAAACGACCCTGTTTCCCTTTCCGACATTAAACAAGCGGGGGCTACAGGTGTGGTTACTGCTCTTCATAATATACCTAACGGCGAGATTTGGCCTAAAGGTGAAATTTTAAAAAGAAAGCAACAAATTGAAGAGGTTGGGCTCACTTGGTCTGTAGTTGAAAGTATTCCAGTACATGAAGATATAAAAAAACGAACTGGCAACTACCTAAAATTTATTGAAAACTACAAAACAAGTATCCAAAATCTTGGTGAATGTGGTATAGATACAGTATGTTATAACTTTATGCCCGTATTGGATTGGACACGAACGGATTTGTCCTATAAAATGGAAGATGGGTCTTTGGCATTACGATTTGATGCTGCAGAATTTGCTGCATTTGAACTTTTTATCCTAAAACGTCCAGGTGCTAAAGAACTTTACAGTAGCGAAGAATTCGCTATAGCAAAGTCTACCTATGATAAGATGGACGAAAGTAAGCGAAGTAAACTTGTTAAAAATATCATAGCTGGTTTGCCAGGATCGGAAGAAGGCTATTCGCTTGAAGAATTTCAAGACATATTGAACGCTTACAAAGGAATTACAGCTGATGATTTAAGTCAAAATCTTTATGCGTTCATTAAGGCTATTGGTCCTGTTGCAGAAGCATCAGGGGTTTTTATGGCTATTCACCCAGACGACCCGCCTTTTCCCATACTTGGATTACCAAGAGTGGTTAGCACAGAACGTGATGCACAGCATTTATTATTAGCTTTTAATAGTCCTAACAATGGATTATGTTTTTGTACAGGATCCTATGGGGTTCGTGCCGATAATGATTTGGCAGGTATGGCCAAACGGCTAGCGAACAGAATCAATTTCATCCATCTTAGAAGTACAAAAAGAGATGAAAACGGAAATTTCCACGAAGCAGATCATTTAGATGGAGATGTAGACATGTATGCCGTAATGTCTGCGCTACTTGAAGAACAAAAACAACGTAGTGGGCAAAATGCGAAAAACCTGCGTATGCCTATGCGTCCAGACCATGGCCACCAAATGCTGGACGATATCAATAAAAAAACAAACCCAGGGTATTCGGCCATTGGTCGTTTACGGGGCCTTGCGGAATTAAGGGGACTCATGTACGGTATTGAAAAATCTTTAATGTGATGACATTTATAAAAGACAACTTTTTACTGGAGACACCACAAGCCGAGGAACTGTACCATGGCTACGCGAAGGACATGCCCATTATTGATTACCATAACCATTTGTCGCCAGAACATGTTGCAAACAATCATCAATTCAAAAACCTAGCTGAAGCTTGGTTAGCAGGAGACCATTATAAATGGAGGGCCATGAGGGCTTTTGGTGTTGATGAAGCTTATATTACAGGTCATGCACCAGATGAAGAAAAGTTCCAAAAATGGGCAGAAACAGTGCCTTATACGCTTAGAAACCCTTTATATCACTGGACGCACTTAGAATTGCAACGCTATTTTGGGATTGAAAATTTGCTTACAGGAAAAAATGCTGCGCAGATTTTTCAGGATACCAAAGAACAATTACAAAAGAAAAGCCATAGTGCTGTTGGACTTTTGAAACAGCTCAACGTAGAAGTAATCTGCACCACGGATGACCCCGTTGATAATTTAGAGCATCATCGTAATGCGACCAAAAAAGGGACTTCTCCTAAAATGTTGCCAACGTTTAGACCCGATAAGGTGTATGCCATTGAAAACAATACGACCTACAGGACTTATCTGGAAACATTGGGTGAAGCAGCTGGAATCCAAATAAAGTCCTATCAGGATTTAATCATGGCTCTTAAAAACAGGGTAGCCTATTTCCATGAAAATGGTTGCCGACTTTCTGATCATGGTTTGAATCATTTGTATTATTTTGAAATGAACACTTTTAATATAGAGGTCATTTTTAAAAAAATAACAGATGGTATTACCCTAAATAGTGATGAAATACAATACTTTAAGTTTGAAACCTTAGTTCACCTTTGCCGTGAATACCATAAATTGGGATGGACACAACAATTTCATTTAGGGGCTCTTCGCAATACAAACAAAAGAATGTTGGCCCAAATAGGTCCTGATGCAGGTTTTGATTCCATGGGCGATTTCCCACAGGCTGTAAACCTTGCTAAATTTTTAGATACACTAGAACAGACTGAACAACTAACCAAAACCATACTCTACAATTTAAACCCAACTCACAATGAAGTATTTGCCACTATGGTAGGCAACTTTAATGAAGGGGGCCTAAAAGGGAAAATGCAATTTGGTTCAGGATGGTGGTATATGGATCAATTAGACGGCATGGAAAGGCAGCTGAATGCTGTATCCAATATGGGCTTACTAAGCTGTTTTGTAGGGATGCTCACTGATTCTAGGAGCTTTCTTTCCTTTCCAAGACATGAATATTTTAGAAGGTTATTGTGTAATATATTAGGAAATGACATAAAAAAAGGCTTAGTACCGAATGACCTATCCTACGTAGGCGGTTTAGTACAGGACATTTGTTACCGAAATGCCAAAGCCTATTTTAATTTTAGTGTATAATTTAAAAAAGAGAAATAACAGAATGAGTAAAGTAGTCACATTTGGGGAGATCATGTTGCGGTTGGCCCCGGAAGGGTTTTTGAGGTTTTCACAGGCGAGCAGTTTTGATGTGGTGTATGGTGGAGGAGAATCTAATGTAGCGGTGTCACTGGCAAACTACGGTGTGCCTGTGGACTTTGTAACCCGATTGCCAAAAAATGATATAGGTGAATGTGCCATGATGGAAATGCGCAAACGTGGTGTTGGTGTAGATAAAATAGTATGGGGAGGAGACCGATTGGGCATTTATTTTTTGGAAACTGGAGCTGTAAGTAGAGGTAGTAAAGTGGTTTACGATAGGGCCCATTCTGCAATGGCAGAAATTGAGTCGGGCATGATCGATTGGGATGCTGTATTTGAGGGTGTTGAGTGGTTCCACTGGACTGGCATAACACCAGCCATATCACAAGGAGCGGCCAATGTGTGCTTGGAAGCTGTAAAAACAGCAAGTGCAAAAGGCATAACCATATCAACCGATTTAAACTATCGTGCAAAACTTTGGAAATACTGTAATGATGCACACCGTGAAAAAGTGATGACCGAACTGACATCCTATTGCGATATTATTTTAGGAAACGAAGAAGATGCCGAAAAACATTTTGGTATCCACCCAGAAGGTCTGGATGTCCATAAACATGGGCACGATGTAAAAGCCGAAGCCTTTTTGTCGGTTTGTAAACAAATGATGAAAAAATTTCCAAAGGCAAAAAAGGTAATCACGACGCTGCGAGGTTCTATATCTGCGTCGCACAATACATGGGCGGGCGTTCTATTTGATGGCAAGAAAATGTACGAGACCCGCCAGTACCAGATCACCGATATCGTAGATCGAGTTGGTGGCGGCGATTCGTTTATGGGCGGATTGATCTACGGGTTATTAAAATACCCAGAAGACGACCAGAACGCACTGGACTTTGCCGTAGCGGCATCCTGTTTAAAACACACCATAAAAGGGGATGCCAATTTGGTAACGGTCGATGAAGTAGAAAAATTAATGGGAGGTGATGCTTCCGGGCGTGTAGCACGATAATATAGTTTGAAGATAGGGGTTGGGAGCTAGAAGTAATTCTTCCAACGTCTATCAATATTAATAATTTAAAACCTTCGGACTACCTACTACGGTCTTCCGACTTTAAAAAATGGCTCAATATTCAAGATTAGAAGTAGCGCAAGTAATGAAAGATACAGGTATGGTGCCTTTATTTTTCAATAGTAATGTAGAATTAAGCAAAAACGTATTAAAGGCCTGCTACGATGGCGGCGCCAGATTGATGGAGTTTACGGCACGAGGGGATTTTGCTCATGAAGTCTTTGGCGAATTAACCAAATATGCCATTACAGAACTCCCAGGCATGATTATGGGTGTTGGTTCGGTAACCGATGCAGCAGCAGCTTCACACTACATGGCATTGGGTGCTAACTTTGTAGTAACCCCTGTATTAAGGGAAGATATAGCCATAGTCTGTAACAGGCGAAAAGTATTATGGTCACCAGGATGCGGTAGTTTAACCGAAATAGCAAGAGCAGAAGAACTGGGCTGTGAAATTGTAAAACTGTTTCCAGGAGACATCTATGGACCTCAATTTGTAAAAGGCATAAAAGGCCCACAACCGTGGACGAGCATTATGCCAACAGGAGGGGTTTCCCCAACAGAAGAGAACCTAAAAAGTTGGTTTGACGCTGGAGTGACCTGCGTGGGCGTGGGCTCCCAATTGATATCAAAAGACATTATAGCCAATAAAGATTTCGATAAGCTAAAAGAAGATGTAGCAAATGCCTTAAACATCATTAAGAACATAAAAAAACAGTAATAATGCGTCACCTGATAATTCTTATTTCCGCACTATTAGTATTAACTAGCTGTAACCGATTAAGTGATACTAGAACTATAAAATTGGCCCATGGATTGGATGTTAACCATTCCGTACATAAGGCCATGGTTAAAATGGGCGAAGATTTAGCAGAAATATCAGGGGGCAAAATGAAAATAGAAATTTATCCCAGCCAACAATTGGGAACCGAGCGCGAGTGTATCGAACTGCTCCAGATAGGCAGTTTGGACATGACCAAAGTTTCAGTTGGTGTTATGGAAAATTTTGCGCCAAGAATGAAAATTTTTGGGCTACCTTTCCTGTTTAAGGGTAGAGAACATTCGTTTCGTGTTTTAGATGGACCCATTGGCCAAGAACTATTGGATGAAGGTACCATGTATTGGATTAAAGGTTTGGCCTATTACGACGCAGGAAGCCGTAGTTTTTATACAAAGGACAAGCCCGTTAACTCCCCAGAAGATTTAAAAGGCCTAAAGATTAGGGTAATGGAAAGCGTTACTGCTATGGACATGGTAAACAGTTTGGGCGGTTCTGCAACCCCAATTTCATGGGGAGAGCTATACACGTCATTACAACAAGGTGTGGTTGATGGCGCAGAAAACAACCCACCAAGTTTTTACCTTTCCAGACACTATGAGGTTTGTAAATATTATTCTTTGGATGAGCATACCGTTTTGCCAGATGTTTTAATAATTGGAACACATATTTGGAATGATCTTTCTGAAGAAGAAAAAAAATGGATGAAAGAGGCTGTAGATAAATCGGTTGTATATCAAAGGAAACTTTGGGCTGATGCCGAAAAAGAAGCTTTGGATGAAGTCCAAAAAGCTGGTGTAGAAATTATACACCCAGATAAAAGTTTGTTTGCCGATAAAGTTAAAAGTGTCTATATCGATGTCAAACAGGATAAAGACATGAACAACTTAATAGAGAGAATACGTAATACCAAGTAATATGGCACTTCGAAAAAAAATAGACAACATACTGGCGAATGCATTGATAGTCATTATGGGAGTAATGGTTGTTAATGTATTATGGCAGGTTTTCACTAGATTTATTATAGGTACACCAAGTTCCTTTACAGATGAATTGGCACGATATTTAATGATTTGGTTGGGCATATTGGGAGCTGCATATGTTTCCGGCAGAAACATGCACGTGGCCATTGATGTACTGCCATTGAGGTCAAGTACAAAGACCCAAAAAAGATTGAAACTAATGGTGTATACCTTAATTATTCTGTTTGCATTTATTGCCATGGTAATTGGTGGCTTAAGGTTGGTTTACATCACGTACATTTTAGACCAGTATTCCCCAGCTTTACAACTGCCTTTAGCGGCAGTGTATTTAGCCATTCCTTTAAGCGGGGCATTGATTATTTTTTATAAAGTTTCAGATATTTTAAACATTAAATAACTATGGAATACATCCCAATAATTGTTTTAGTTTTAAGTTTTATAGGTTTGTTGTCCATAGGTATGCCAGTAGCGTGGAGTATTGCGATATCTTCAGTATTGACCATGTTGGTAAGCATTCCTGCTCTACCTGCGTTTACCACCGTTTCGCAGCGTATGGGAACAGGATTGGACAGTTTTGCATTACTTGCCATTCCGTTCTTTGTGCTCTCGGGCCAGTTGATGAACAAAGGTGGGATAGCCCATCGTTTGATTGCGTTCGCCAAAACCTTAGTGGGCTCCTTACCAGGTGGGTTGGCATTAATTAATATCATTGGGGCCATGTTAATGGGGGCCATTGCGGGTTCTGCTATGGCATCCGCTTCAGCAATGGGCAGTATTTTAGGGCCAGAGATGGAAAAAGAAGGCTATTCAAAAGAATTTGGGGCAGCGGTAAACATTACATCGGCAACCACTGGGTTGGTTATTCCTCCTAGTAATATCTTAATAGTTTATTCCCTGGCCAGTGGAGGTGTTTCCATCGCTGCATTGTTTTTAGCAGGCTATATTCCAGGAATCCTAACGGGATTATTTTTAATGCTTGTAGCCTCTTTTTGGGCTAAAAAGAAAAAGTATAAGTTAGGAAAACGAAGTTCTATTAAAGATGTTTTTAAAACGTTTATTGATGCTGTACCAAGTCTGTTTTTGTTGGTCATAGTTATCGGGGGCATCATAACAGGAATTTTTACCGCAACCGAAGCATCGGCAATTGCCGTACTATATACTTTGGTTTTGGGGTTTGTTTATAAGGAAATATCCTTTAAGTCATTACCGGAAATTCTATTGGAGTCATCAGCTACCACAGCGGTTGTTATGCTTTTAATTGGGGCGTCCATGAGTATGTCCTGGGTGATGTCTTACGAGAACATTCCCCAAAATATCAGTTCAACCTTATTGGCCATCAGCAATAACAAGATTGTTATTCTGTTGATTATAAACTTGATATTGCTGTTCATTGGAATTTTTATGGACATGACCCCAGCGGTCCTAATCTTCACCCCCATATTTTTGCCCGTTGTAACAGAGTTGGGCATGGACCCCATTCAGTTCGGGATTATCATGGTATTGAACTTGTGCATTGGACTTTGCACGCCACCGGTAGGCTCGGTGCTCTTTGTGGGGGTTGGTGTAGCGCAGACTACCATCGAGAAAGTGGTGAAGCCACTGCTGCCCATGTTCATAGCCATGATCGTTGCCCTGTTTTTGATAACCTATCTGCCAGAGCTTACACTTTGGCTACCTAGATTGTTTGGACTGTAATTGATTTATAAACTAAAACTTTAAATATGACACATAAAATGAACAAACTGACATGCGGAGCATTGGCCATTCTATTATTATTCTGGGCTTGTACAGAAGCTCCCAAAAATCGACTCACCGAAAGTGAAGTCGAGGATGGATGGCAACTTTTATGGGACGGAAAAACTACTAATGGTTGGAGAGGTGCTCGATTGGATAATTTTCCAGATAAAGGTTGGGAAATTAAGGATGGGGTACTAAGTGTACTTTCTTCTGGTGGAGCAGAATCAAGAGCAGGAGGCGATATTGTAACAACTAACCTCTATGGTGATTTTGAATTAAAGGTTGATTTCAAATTAACAGAAGGCGCCAATAGTGGTATTAAATACTATGTAGATACTGATTTGAACAAAGGCCCTGGTTCCTCTATTGGGTTAGAGTTCCAAATTTTGGACGATGAAAGGCATCCTGATGCCAAACTGGGAAACCATGAAGGTAGCCGTACTGTTGCTTCTTTGTACGACCTTATAAAAGCGGATGTTAATAAACCCATTAATCCTATTGGAGAGTGGAATACGGCCCATATCATTTCAAAAAACAACCACGTAGAACACTGGTTAAATGGCACAAAAGTATTGGAATACGAGCGAAAAAATGAGGCATATCGCAAACTCGTCTCTGAAAGTAAGTATGTGAAATGGCCCCATTTTGGAGAAGCCGATAGAGGTCATATACTATTACAAGACCATGGAGACCATGTAAGTTTTAAAAATATAAAAATAAAACCAATAGATTAAATATAGACATTATGGGGTCAAGAAGAAATTTCATCAAAAAAACTACGGTTGCTGCCATTGGTATGAGTTTACCTAGTAGTATAAATGCTATGACTGCTAAAAGCTATAACAATATTTTAGGAGCAAACGATAGAGTTAATGTTGCCATACAAGGTTTAGGTAGACGATACGGTGCTTATATTCCGGCTATAGTAAATAAGGAAAACAATGTACGCCTTAAATACTTATGTGATGTTTTAGATAGCCAACTTGATAAAGCGTCACAAAAAGTGAGCGAGAAAATAGACTATAAACTTCGGCAAGAAAAGGATATTAGAAAGATTCTTGAAGATAAGGATGTCGATGCGGTTTTTATGTCTACACCAGACCACTGGCATACACCAGGGGCCTGTATGGCTATGGAAGCTGGTAAACACGTATATCTTGAAAAGCCATGCAGTCATAATCCTCATGAAAATGACATTGTAGTGGCTTTTCAAAAGAAATACAATAAGGTGGTTCAAATGGGAAATCAGCAACGGTCATCTCCTCAAAGTATCGAAATAATCAATGAGATCCATAATGGTATCATCGGTAAAGCTTATAAAGCAATTGCTTTCTATACCAATGGAAGAGGTGAAGTTCCTGTTCCTGTTAAGGCCGCGCCACCAAAAGGGTTAGATTGGGAATTGTTCCAAGGTCCAGCTCCAAGAAAAGATTATACCCACGATACATGGGACTATAACTGGCACTGGTATGGATGGGATTATGGAACCGCCGAAATGGGCAATAACGCAACACATGAATTGGATATAGCACGATGGGCATTAGAGGTAAAATATCCAGAATATGTTGATGTAGTTGCTGGTAAGCACCAGTTTATAAATGACGGATGGGAAATGTACGATACTATGGAGGCCACTTATAAATTTACTAATGATAAAGTGATTCAATGGGATGGCAGTAGTAGAAATGGCTATTCTAAATATGGTCGTGGTCGTGGTACTATTATTTATGGTTCCAAAGGTTCTGTGATGGTAGACCGAGAAGGCTACGAGCTTTACGATCTTAAAGGAAAATTAATTAAAGAAAGTAAATCTGGCGGAAGCGAAGGAGGTACAGCTTTAGGCGGTGGAGGTGATTTGTCCACTTTACACACTGTGAATTTCCTTGATGCCATTAGAGGAAAAGGTGAGTTAACTTCACATATCGAAGTGGGAGCCATTTCCCAAATGTTAACGCATTATGCTAATATATCCTATAGAATTAATAAAGGTTTTAATGTGGATGGGAATACAGGTAAAATATTCGACAGAGAAGCAATGAAGCTCTGGACTAGGGCTTACGAGCCAGGTTGGGAACCAAAATTATAAGGATAAGAAAACAGAATTTACCCTAATAAGTACTTTGACAACCACTGGATAATGGTCTAAAGCCAACCATCTCATCCATACCCAATTTAAATACAAAATAAACTTATACTATAATGATAGCTTCTTCCTCTATAAAATCTCATTTCATGACATTTTCCCTATGCTTTTTTTTAATGCTTACTATAAGTTGCCAACAGCAAAAGCAGGAAACAGTGAAGAAAGACATAAACTATGCAGGTCTTGTATACCCACAACTCGATACAGAAAACTCGAGATGGTTTTTCTTCTCTTCAGCATGTCGTCCTTTTGGGTTGGTCAACTTAAGTCCAGATACGGAAATTGATGGGGCTTGGGGAAGTGGCTATCGTTACAAAGTAGATACCATAAAAGGATTCAGTCATATTCATGCATGGCAACTTTCTGGGCTTTCAATGATGCCTGTCGATTTGGGAAAAACCTCTGAAAAAGTAATTTATGAAGACTATTTCTCGAAGTTTGATCATGGTAGAGAAGAGGTTGCTCCAGGGTATCATAAACTACACCTAGAAAGGTATAACATTGGTGTGGAATTGACCAGTACAAAAAGGGTCGGATTTCATCAATATCATTTCAATGGAAAAGCCCCTGCAATCCTTATTAATTTAAGTGGTCAATTGGGACCATCAAAAATTACAGACGGATCGATAAAGCAAATCGAATCGAAGATTATAGAAGGTGAACTTACCAATGCGCCAACCAGGAGGAGACCAAAACCAACAAAGGTCTTCTTTAGAATAGAGCTGGACAGGGATGTCAAGGAAGTTTTAAATTCGGAAGACAATGGTAAGTTCTTGCTAAAACTTGATGAAGGGAAAGAAAAAGTAAAGATGAAAGTGGCCCTTTCTTATACTTCGCTAGAAAATGCAAAATTTAACCTTGATCATGAATTACCTCACTGGGATTTTGACCAAATTGTGGAAGATTCACAAACCGAATGGAATGGACTATTAGGGAGAATAAAAGTAGAAGGCGGTACGGACGAGGAACAACAGAGGTTTTATACAGATCTTTGGCATGCACTTCAAGGTCGGCGAATTATAAATGATGCCAATGGCTATTATCCTGACAACACTGGTGATAGCTTCAAGATTAAACAACTTCCTCTTTCTGAAAATGGAGAGCCGCTTTTTGATCACTACAATTCCGATTCATTTTGGGGTGCACAATGGACGATTAACACACTGTGGCAATTGGTTTATCCAGAGATAGCAGAGTCCTTTACAAACTCGCTTCTTCAGTATTATCAAGATGGCGGACTTGTTCCAAGAGGTCCTGCAGGAGGAAATTACACGTATGTGATGACGGGAGCGAGTAGCACACCGTTTATAATTGGAGCTTACCAGAAAGGTATTAGTAGGTTTAATTTAGAGACAACCTATGAAGCGCTTAAGAAAAACCATATGCCAGGAGGCATTATGACCAAAGCTGGATATGAACACAAAACTACGTTGGGTGGTGGCTTAAACTACTATATTAAAGAAGGATATGTGCCTTATCCTATACCAGAAGGTCATTTTGGTTATCACCAAAATGGATCGACCCTAACTTTGGAGTATGCCTATCAGGATTGGTGTCTTGCACAATTTGCCAAATCGTTAGATAAAATAGAAGATTATGACTATTTTATGGCTCGGTCTAAAAATTATCAAAATGTGTTTGACCCAAGTTCTGGCTGGATGCGCCCTAAAAACGTTACAGGCGAATGGCTTGAGCCATACGATCCATACAAATATAACGTGTGGTTTACCGAAGCAAGCGGAGCACAAAACACCTGGTTCGTACCACATGACCTAGAAGGTCTTGCTGAACTTATGGGGGGCAAAGATGAGGCCATCGCCAAACTTAATCGTCAGTTTGAAGAAGCCAAAAAATTAGGCTTTACCTCTGGTACCTCCCACGCTCAAGAACAACATCCAGAATATTCACGTATTCCTATTAACTATGGAAATCAGCCTTCCATACAAACAGCATTTATTTTTCAAAACCTAGGAAGACCAGACCTTACACAATACTGGTCAAAAGAAGTGGTTAACACCATATATAAAGGATTGACTACTAGTCGAGGTTACAATGGTGATGAAGATCAGGGATTAATGGGTTCTCTAGCAGTTTTAATGAAAATAGGATTATTCCAAATGACTGGTGGTACAGAAATAAATCCAGTTTATCAGATTACGGGTCCAACTTTTGACCGAGTAGAAATTGAATTGAACAAAGATTATTACAAAGGGCAAAAAATCGTTATTGAAACCGAAAACAATAGCAAGGAAAACTGCTATATTAAAACAGCAACCTTCAATGACCAAGCCATAGAAAACTTTAATTTGGGTCATGCACAATTAGTAAACGGAGGTATCCTTAAACTAGGTATGTCTCCACAAGTTCCATAAATGCAGTAAATAAAAATTAGATTAAAATTTCAAAAAAATTAATCTTAAATTAATCAAATGAAAACTCATAGATTAAAAAAAACATATTACTGCTTAGTAACCATTTTTTTAGTTCTTATTAAGTTTTCTTTTGCCCAAGATGCTTCCACGTTTCTATTTGTAGGATCTTATACAGATGGAGAACCTTCTCAAGGCATTCATGTATATTCCTTTGATAAAGATTCTGGGGCACTTAAACTAGTAGAGACCAAAAATAATCTTGTTAATGTATCCTTTTTGGCATTGTCCCCTAATGGCAGATATTTGTATGCTTGTACGGAGGCAAGGTTGCAAACACCTGGTTCTGTTGCTTCTTTTGAAATTGATAGTTTAAGCGGCAAACTCAAATACTTGAATAAACAAACAACCTTTGGTAAGAATCCCGTACATGTTACCGTCGACAATTTTGGCAAGTATGTGGTAACATCCAATTATACAGATCCTGTGGTTAATTTATACAAATGCGAAGAAGACGGTAGTTTAGTACCAGCGACACAAACTTTTAGATTCGAGGGAAGTAGCATTGTCATACCAAATCAAAAAGCAGCCCATATGCACTCAAGCTACTTTAGTTCAAATAACAAATATTTATTCTCAATGGATTTGGGGTCCGATAAAATTCGTGTCTTTACATTTGATGCAGAAAAAGGGCAATTGCATATTGAGGAAGATTTAACTGTGAATACTACAAAAGGAGCAGGTCCAAGACATTTTACCTTTCATCCTAATGACAAATTTGCCTATTGTCTAGAGGAATTGAGTGGCACGGTTACTTCCTACAGCTATGATAATGGCCGATTTACATGGATTGATTCTGATCTTTCATATAGTAAAACATCAGAAGGAATCTATGGTGCTGCGGATATTCATGTTTCCCCAGATGGAAAATTTGTATATGCATCTAACCGCTTAAAAGATGAAAATACTATTGCTATTTTTTGCGTAGATCAAGAAATGGGAAAACTCGCATTAGTTGGACACCAAAAAACCATGGGTGTAAAACCTAGAGGTTTTGTTATAGACCCTACGGGAAAGTTTCTGTTGGCTGGAAATATGGAATCAGGAACAGTTGTTGTGTTTAAAAGAGATTTAAAAACAGGGCTATTATCGAACACCAACAATACAATTGAAGTGAACCTCCCAGCAAGTTTAAAAATGAGAACGTACTATCATTAATCATAAATTTTTAATACCAAAGCATATAACTAGAAGCCATAATGATAAAAAATAAAATATCCACAGGAGTTTTATCCTTCGGTATGTCTGGACAGGTATTCCATCTCCCCTTTTTAAAAAAACATGAGGGATTTGGTTTACATGCTGTTACTGAACGAACAAAAAAAAATGCACAGCTGCAATATGAGGGTATTAAGAGTTACGATTCTGTTGAAGCATTAATACATGATGACGAGCTAGAGCTCATAGTCGTCAATACCCCCAACAACACACATTTTGAGTTTGCAATGCAGGCCCTCCATGCTGGTAAACATGTACTTATAGAAAAACCTTTCACGGTTACTTCTTTTGAAGCAAAGGCATTATTTAATGAAGCTAAAAATCAAAATCTATATGTTCTTCCCTATCAAAACCGCCGTTACGATAGTGATTTCCTATCGGTAAAGGAAGTGTTGAATTCTGGAAAGTTAGGTAAACCAATTGAGGTACACTTTAGGTTTGATCGTTATAAAGTTGAACCAAGTCACAAAATCTTCAAAGAAGATACTAGACCTGGCGGCGGGGTTCTCTATGATCTAGGTTCACATCTCATTGATGGTGCTCTTTCGCTTTTTGGAATTCCACAAAAATGGACAAAAACATATGGTAAATTTAGACCAGACACGAAGGTTGATGATTATGCCCAAGTTCATTTAAGTTATGCCGATGGGCTTCAGGTATTCATTACTACAAGCTTATTGGTAGCAGATCCTGGTCCTGCATTTGTGATCCACGGTACTAGAGGCTCTTATCAAAAAATACGTACAAATGTGCAAGAAAATCAGTTACTTAGTGGTTTAAATCTAGAAGACCCCCTTTTTGGAGTGGAAGCCTCTAAAGACAAAGGCGTTCTTACTGTTATTAATGAAAACGATGAGAATATCCAAGAAAAACTCTCAGCCACGACCTCTTCTTATCTACAGGTACTAGAGGATGTTTACCAAACTATTCGCTATGGCAAGCCCTATCCAGTTACCGAAGCTCAAATTATTCAACAATTGGAAATTTTGGAAAAGAAGCGGAGTATTTAAGAAAAAAAGTAATGTTCAATGAAAGTTAATTCAATACTATTTGTAATACTAATTGTAATGTCTGTTTCAGGCATAGCTCAAGAAAGTGCTTACTATTCTGTGGGATTTGGAAAAACGGATATAACTTATGATCGTGAATCCGTTGGTATGTTCGGATATGGTGATTATAGTCATAGAACGACACTACCTAATGTCTTTTCATCTAGGATTTATAGTCGCGCCATGATTTGGGGATTGGAAAACAGCAATGAAAAAGTGATTATTGTACATGCTGATTTAGGAGCAATTTCAAACCCTATACATCACTTGGTGACTAAAAAAATTCGAGAAAACTTGTTTCCAGAGTTCAATCCATCGAACTTGATTATCTCGGCTACGCATACCCATTGTGCACCTGCGGGATTATACTACTATCCTTCATATTCTGTAACCGCTCCTGGAATCAATCCAGAGCTATTACAGTTTACCGTAGGCCAAATGTATAAATCCATTAAAATTGCGGTAGACAATCAAGAATTGTGCACCGTGGAAATTAGTAGATGAAGGTTAGGTATTGAGAACTTATGGGGTATTTTTAAAGGCAAATATGATTTAAAATGGAAAGAAAAACTGAATCTAAAGAGTCTTGACTATTAGCTAGGGGAATAAAAATTATTTAAACATGATCGAATCAATATGAAGCCATACATTAGAATTATATTTTTATCATTTTCAGTAATTTTTGCATGTAAAAGTAAAATTGATAATAACTCAAAAATCCAGGTTCCTAAGGGCATGATTTGGGTAGAAAGTAAAACCTTTACACAAGGCGCCAAATCTAGCGATAAATATGCCATGGCCAGAGAAAAACCACTGCACCAAGTGTATGTTGATGGTTTTTATATTGATATTACTGAAGTTACAAACAAACAGTTTAAAGCTTTTGTTGATGAAACCAACTATGTAACAGTTGCTGAAAGACCCATTGAATGGGAAGAAATGAAGAAAGACTTACCAGAAGGCACTCCAAAACCACACGATTCCATTTTACAACCAGGAAGTTTAATCTTCAACAAAAGTATTAATAAAGTTGCTACTATGGGGGATTATTCGCAATGGTGGACATGGAAAATTGGTGCCAACTGGAAGCATCCCGAAGGACCTGAAAGCACCATTGAGGGCAAAGACAATTATCCTGTTGTTCACATTGCTTACGAAGATGCCTTGGCCTATTGCAAATGGGCTAACAGAAGATTACCAACCGAAGCCGAATGGGAAGCAGCAGCTCAAGGTACAGGAACAAATCAAATTTACACATGGGGAAACGACTCTGGAGCTTTAAATCAAAAAGCCAATACATGGCAAGGTGTCTTTCCTATAAAAAATGAGCCTAAAGATGGTTTTGCATTTATTGCTCCTGTTAAATCATATGAACCAAATAGTATAGGATTATACGACATGATGGGCAATGTATGGGAAATAACAAGCGATTTATTTAATGTAAACTATTACAAAGAATTAGACACCTCAAAAATTTTATCAAACCCTAAAGGTGCAGAAAAAGGGTATAGCCCAGACAATCCTTACCAACAAGAACATGTTATGAAAGGTGGTTCTTTTTTATGCAATGCCTCGTATTGCGCCAGTTTCAGGATTTCTGCCAAAATGGGCATGGGCCCTGACTCTAGTTCTGACCATATTGGATTTAGAACTGTGGCCTCTCAAAATATGTTAAAAAAAACAGCAAATAAGCATTAAAGCTAAACCCAAATAAAATTGTGCTTGCTGAATGTTTTCATATTTCATTAGTTTTTATCTAGAATTAACGTGAGTTCGATGCAATCACAACATTATTGAACTCTCGTTAGATTAGGCGTAAAATATATTTTTTATCCCACTAAAACCACCTATAATTCTCTAAAAATAGCTTCTTTTGGGCAATTTAAAATTGCTTCAAAATTCATTTTAACTTTAAAACATTTTGATTTGTTTAAAAAAATTAAACCTTTTTTAAGACCCATTACTAATCAGCTAATTTTTATTAGAACTATTTTTAATATTGCCATAAGAAATAATTTTATCGATAATACAATTTATCCTTTTGCTAATGAAAAAGAAAGAATACGCATTAAAAGTTCTAATCATAAAATAGGATTAACAAAAAAAGAAATTGAAAGAATTGAGCAATTAAATCTTCCTGAATTATCATCAATTTGGCATACTCGTAATGTTTGGCTTATTGCTTTTTATTTTGCTGGAATTAGAATTTCTGATGTTGTCAGATTAAAGTGGTCTGATTTTAAAAACGATAGACTTTACTATATAATGAAAAAAATGAAAAACCTATCAAATCATATTGCTCGTCATAGTTTTGGAAATATTGCTGGAGATTCCATTCACCCACTAATGCTTCAAAAACTATACAGGCATAGTGATTTAAAAACCGTACTTAATTATCAAGCCAATTTTATTCATAGAGATGGAGATGAGGCTTTGGATAGTGTTGTTAATTTTTAAGTTCAAACTTCTTCTAGAAATAATTTTACTTATATAAATCATATTATGACCAATTGTTTAATTTAGAAGTCTAACCAATGGTTAGCTTTAATTGAAAACCCATAGTTTTTAGTATTAAAATCTTCTGGATTATAATTATTAGAAAATACGATGTACAAAAAAGAAAGAGGGCCAAATTCCCATTGCAATCGTGCATTAAATCCTATATTGTTTTTTTGCGTATTTAATTGCATTAAAGTAGTCCATGATAATTTCTTATTAAAAAAAACACTACTTGAAAAATTCAAGGTGTGAAAAGTTTCTTCTCCATATTCCTTGAGATCTATTAAATTTAAATTATAATCAGCGTTTATTTTTGCCCAAGGTTGAAGCCTAAGAGCTGTAATTAATTCAATATTAAAACGAGTGCCATTGTAGAAATTCCCATATAAATATCTGTTTTGAAAAGAAAAAACTTTATTAGGTGAAGATATATATCCACCTCTTGCAAAGACAGAATTATATATAGCTGGGGGCAAAATTTTATCATTGTTAAGAATTTGTGTACTATATTTAAGGTTATTGTGATTGAAAAAAACATTAAAAAAGAAATAACCAAGATCTTTATATCTCCAAATATTAACTAATTCTATTTCTTCTTCACTCATTTTCAAATTTGAATCAAGAAAAGTTGTAAAGCGAATTTTATGTTCATTTTTATCACGAATCAAATTACTTGGTTTATAATTATTATAAATGATTTCTGTATAGTTTTCGATATAATCTTCTCTAATTGTTTCGTCTAGAGCAGCATCAAAATTGTTTAATCGAGGCACAAAACCTACATCAGTAATATAATTTTTCTGTGTATAAGATGTGGTTGTTGACCCCAACCATGAACGGGTTGAATAAGATAAGGCCGCATTTAAATGATTATTTTTTTTCTTTATATCTGGTGAAAAACTTTTTCCATAACCAATTTGTCCTAACCATTTATTATTAGACGAAATGTAGTTTATATTTAAACCAGAAACTCTATTGTAGTTATTTTGAATTTTCGTTTTGCCAAGTTCTTGACGATTTACCAAATAAGCAGTAGTTGTAAGACTCTTAGACAATTTTTGTCTGCCTACTAAAACACTATAATTTTGCCCATTTTTGTCATCTTCTGTTCCAGTTGTTGCACTAAGTGCCCCTACTCTTAAATTAGTAGAAAGATTTCCTGAAAACTTAACCCCATACTGTATTAATGACTCACTGCCAATTATTCTAGAATAAAATGGGTTTACACCTCTAGTTCCAAGATTGTTATATAAATCTCCATTTTCAAGAAAAAAATTTCTTCTTTCTTCATAGCTTATATCAAATCTTGTAAGATTTGTTATTTGGTTATCAAGTTCAATTGTAGAGAAATCAGGGTTTATAGTAGCTTCTAATTTTAATGAAGGGGAAAGATTATATTTTAAATCCCCTCCAACATCAAACTTTTTATTTTGTTCATTAACTTCAAAAGTCTTACCATAATTATAAACCATATATGGTATTGCTGTAAAACGCTTCGATTTGTTTTTAGATAAATCTTTTAAAATCATCTTTTTAGTGAATCTAAGATCATATGAATTATAATTTCTCGGGAATGACGTAAGTGTTCCATGTTGAGGAACTTTGGCATCTACATTAAGAAAATTAAAATTCCAGGTTGATTTATATAAGCTATGTGGTATAGCATTAATTGGAATTGCTATTTCGTATATTCTCAGAGAATCTTTAATTTTGGTTTGAGTTTTCCACTTTGTATTCCAACTAGAATCGATAGAATAATTATCGTTCACAATTGATATTATACCATCTGATTGAACTCCCTTAACATTTACTCCAAAGAAAAAACCAGAATTTTGTTCACCTGTAGGATCGCAAATAATTGCAAAACCGTCTCCCTTTATAAAATCATCATAAATCTCATCTCGTTTTAATGAACTTACTATGTATTTATCAGTATTTTCTTCAACAGTTATCCCAAAGTATATGGTTGTACTATCATGAAAAATTCTAATTGAAATTGGTTTTTCTACACTACCAGTATCCTTAGGAAAATGGTTAAAAAATTGATTAATAGAAAAAGCTTTCCTCCAAGCTGTCTCATCTAATTCACCGTCTATTTTAACCGTGCCATCATTAATTTGTAATACAGAAAAATCACTGTTCTGAGAACATAAATTTTTAATTAGAAAAAAAATAATTATAAAGATTTTTTTATTTATAAATTGGTTTGTATTAAGGATCATTTTATCTAAAAAGTTACCTGTTTAATTTTTGAAGATTTAAAAATATTTGAAAATTAAATTTTCAGATGTTGTTTTATCACTAATAATTTTATTAGGTTTCAGTATGTTCTAATTACTTTGTAGTTTTACACTACTAATAATTTTATCATTATGTCCAATAGAAAAGAAAACTCATCAAATTTTCAAAATGAGTTATATTTATTTAAACGATGTACAATGAACCAATCTGTGAATATCATAAAAAAGAGATGGGTCATTCAAATTTTATTTTCAATTAATAAAGGATGTACAAGGTTTTCTGAATTGAAAAATGATATTGTTTTAGTTTCTGACTACATGCTAGCCAAATGCTTAAAATCTTTATTAAATGAAGAGATTTTGGAAAAACATACTTCAGAAGACAATGAACTAGGTCCGTATTATGAATTCACAAAAAAAGGAGAAGATTTGATGTCTGTATTACTTGAGTTACGTGTTTGGGGGAAAAAATATATAAAAAAAGAAAAGATCAAGATTAATCATTAACTTTTGCTAATCAATTAAAAAACTAAGTTTTTTCAAAATCGGCTTATAGACTCAGAAAAGACCTCTAAAAATTGTGACCGACTTATATATTCTTTTGTGCCTCCCCAAGTGAAACCTCCGGGTTCCTTTAAAACTAAACCCAATATATCATCTGGGAATTGATTAACATACGCAGTAGCTAACATAGCCTCCAAGACTGACCTAATTAAAACCACTTGCTGTAGATCGTTACTCTTATAGTACTCAATAACAGCATGTAAATCATCTATAAAAATTTGAGTTGCGAATTCACTAGAATCATGTCGTTTTGACAATAATTGGGTAATAATAAATAATAATTTGGAGTGAATTTATACTCTAATTAAAAGCAAGGTTTACTTCCCTTTTTAATTTTTAATAAATAGTATATGATTTTATATTTAATCAATAACACCAGACATGAAGTAATTGGCAATAGTCATATTTATATCATCTGGGGTTTGTAACCAGTTTCTAGCTCCATTTGTTAATAAAATGATTGTTACAGTTTCATCGGAGTCAGTTTTCCAATAATGCCGTACAGAAGAAATTCCTGCTCCGCCATGTCCTGTCATCCAAATATTGTTTTTTAGCTTATAAGTTTCCCATCCTAAGCCAAAATATCCAGGTTTTCCATTATTTAATATTACTGGTTTCCATATCGTTGACAGCTTTTCTTTGTTCATTATTTTTTCGTTCAATACATATTGAATCCATTTTGTTAAATCTTCTATATTGATATTAAGCCCTGCAGCAGCATACATGCTTGGAGAATACCCCAACGGAAATAACTCTAATTGCCCATTAACAGTCCTGTAACTTGTAACCCTATTAGGAATGGTCTTCAAAAACCCGCCATATTCAGCACTTGTAAGATCAAACTTTTCAAAATAATTCTCTTTCATATAGGCTTCAAAATTCTGCCCTGAAACCTTTTCAAAAACCATACGAAGAAGTAAAAAACCAGTAGCACAATATCGAGTAGATTCATTTGGTTCAAACACAAAAGGCTTGTCCTTTAATGCTTCAATAACAAATTCATCATTTTCTGGATTTAAAAAAATTTGATAATCAATTTGATCGGGCATACCCGAAGTATGAGACAGTAATTGCTTTATAGTTAAGTTTCTCCATGATAATGGCAAGTCTGTCCTTTCTGGTAGAATTTGTCCGACAGTTTCATTAATGCTTCTATCTTTTGTTTTCAAAAGTTTATTTAAGGCTGTTGAACTAAATAATTTTGATATTGAAGCTACAGGAAAGAGGTTGTCTTGTTTCATGGCAACTTGTAAGTCTAAATTAGAAAGACCAAATGTTTTTTGATGTACTACTTCCTTGTTAAGGAGAATAGCGTAGTTGAGTCCAATAATACCGAGACTATCCATCATCTTATTTACATAAGCATCTGTTTGCTCATAAATTGAGTTTTTGGTTAGGGATTTGGAATTATGTTCAGTTTTGTTTTTACAAGAAGTAAAACTTATAATTATTAATAAGTATAATACTTTTTTCATAGTTTAAAATTTGTTATAATATGAATTGTTAACAAATGGACATTTTTCTATATTTTGATAGTTCATGGTCCATAAGACTGCGGCTATTTTCCAGTTACCATCAACTTTTAACAAGGTCCAGTATTCCTTTCCCCAATTTTGAATTTCATTCTTTTTTTTGAACGTATATTCAAAGCTAATCGTAGCATGGTTATTATCAACATTAATTACTAAATTATAGAAATCTTCTTCGCAGTTGCCTTCCCTTTTGAGATATTCATAAAAGTCCATGAAATTCCCCGAAAAGAAATGTTGATAATCTTCCTTGGTTTTAAGAAACTCTTTTGTCTTTCCTTCATAAACCGATGCCCAAGTGATGGAGTCATGTAAAAACAGATCATAAAACTCTTGTTCTTTTGTTGAATCATAAAAAGATGTTTTAAATATATTTACAACGGAATATAACTTTTGAGTTTCGGAAAAATTCTGTGCTTTTACTTTATGATTGGATATAATTAAGACAAAAAAAATAAAGACTAATTTATATCTTAAATATTTCATTTATTAATTTTTTTAGTTTACAGTTATACATTATTTTGAGAACGATAACAATATTAATATTTATCTAGTTTTTTATTTGTGTTCAAAAGGCAACTACCTTTTTTTAGATTAGAATAATCTTTAATAATTATGTTACTTAGCATGAACTGAAACTTCTTATAAGCAAAAAAACAAAATATTAAGAGGGGATTTTTATGAATCTATGTTTCAAAAATAATTTTTTATGGATTAAGAAAAATTTATTAAACACTAATAAAATTATTAGTGACAGGCACCTTTCTTATTATAATAACGATTATTATGTTTGTATGATTATACAAAGGTTTAGTTTTTAGATTCTAAGACCCAACTAAAAACTAATTTAATTATTAGCAAAATATAGAAGATTGTTACAAAAATAGAAATGCTATTTTTGTACTTAATAAAATTTTTGGTATTTAAAAAATCTCTAAATTACGAAACATAAAGCTTATTTATAATTCATTTTGCTATTTTTTGAATATTGATCTGCTGAAATACAAAAACATATCTGCCTCACTTTACAAGTGTTATAAGGCAACACAAATTATATACTAAACACTAGCACCAACTTAAAGGAATAAAATGAGCAAAGAATCTTTCCTAAGAGAATTTATTAATGAAGTTTGGAATAAAAAGAACTTTAAGAAAATTGAGAAATATATCCATAATGAATACACAATCCACCTTGATCCCGATGACCCTTGGGAAAGGAAAACATTATCCCATTCAGAATTCAGGAATCGTATGGAATTAGGTTCCTTCAAGCCATTTCCTGACATGAAGTTTGATATAACGTCTGCCATAGAGGACGAAAATCACGTGGCAATCACTTGGATTTTAACAGGAACAAATTTGGGACAAATTGGGGAACACCCTCCAACTAAAAAACCCATTAATGCAAAAGGAATGACCATTTATCATTTCAAAGGCCATTTAATAAATGGTCATACTCAAATTTTCGATAGAAAATCAGTTATGAAACAATTAGGATTTATATAAATGAAAACAAAGAAAGAGCTTAAGGACGAATACAAACAAATGGAATTTCATATGGGAGTTTTTCAAATAAAATGCACTGTGAATGAAAAATGTTTGATAGATAATGGTGTAGACATGGAATCAAAGTGGAATCGCCATAAAATGGAACTCAAATTTGGAAACCATAGAAACAAGGATTTGCAAAAAGATTGGAATCAATATGGAGAAGACAAATTCGTATTTGAAGTTTTATCAGAATTGAAGAAAAGTGATGAGGAAAATTTAAACTATAATAAGGAATTAAAAACTCTTCAAGATTTAATAATTGAAGAACTGAAAATTAAAAATGCGTATTAAAAGCAGTTGCTAACGCGGTGTATAAGTAATCGCGAATTAAGAGATAAAAATGGAATATTCAGAAGTAAATAGATTATCTCGATTGGCAGCAATCTTAATTCAATTACAAACTAAACAAATTGTAACTGCTTCTGAGTTATCCCAAAAATTTCAAGTAAGCAAAAGAACAATCTATAGGGATATAAAAGCATTGGAGAAAGCAGGTGTTCCTATCTTGACAGAAGAAGGAAAGGGCTATACTTTAATGGATGGATATAAAATTCCACCTGTTATGTTTACTGAAAAACAAGCCAACGCCTTAATGCTAGCTGAACAGTTGGTGCTTAAAAGCAAAGATGCCTCATTTGTAAAAGATTATTCAGAAGCAATTGATAAAATTAAATCAATCTTAAGATATGCTATCAAAGACAAAGTAAATTTACTGGCTAATAGAACTCAATATAACCAAGTTCTTAATTTAGAAAGAAATAGTAACAATTTATCAGACTTACAATATGCCCTTACCAATTACAACCTTGTCAATATACAGTATACAAACAAAGAAGGTACTATAACAAATAGAATGATAGAGCCATTTGCACTGGTGAGTGCTGAAAATTGGTATTTGATTGCTTGGTGTCGTTTGCGTAAGGAATTTCGATTTTTTCGGTTAGATAGAATTCAAAGTATGGCGATTAAATCTGAAAACTTTAAACCACACAATATGACTTTACAAGAGTATTTTGACAAATACCACTAATTTTTTGTACCCCTTGACATAGGGCTGTCCCTAACCCTATTTACGTTTGCATTAATTATAACTTATAAACAATATAAAAAATGGCAAACGCAATTAACACAAAGTTCAATCCAATTGAATTTCCAAAACCTACAATGATCCAAGTTAATGGTATTGAACTCGAAGTATTTGAAGCAGGTCAAGAAAATGTAGACAAACCTATCGTACTCTGTCACGGCTTTCCAGAGCATGCATTTTCTTGGCGTCATCAAATATCTGCACTTGCAGCAGCAGGCTACCATGTTATAGTCCCAAATCAGAGGGGTTATGGTAACTCATCTCATCCATCCGAAGTAACTGATTATGATATTGAACACTTAACAGGGGATCTCGTAGCGCTTCTGGATTATTATGGATACGAAAAAGCCACCTTTGTTGGTCATGATTGGGGAGCAAATGTGGTTTGGAGCCTGACCCTACTGTACCCAAAACGGGTAAATAAGGTTATAAACTTGGCACTACCCTACCAAGAAAGAGGAAAAAAGCCTTGGATTGAGTTTATGGAAGAAATATTTGGGGAAGATTTTTATTTTGTCCACTTCAATCGACAACCAGGTATTGCAGATGCAATATTGGATAAAAATGTTTCCAAATTCCTTAGAAATTTATTCAGCAAAAATCTCCCAAAAAAAGCACCAGAATCTGGTATGTTAATGATAAATCTAGCCACTAAAGAAGAAACACTCGGTGAACCAATAATGAGTGAGGACGAACTAGACGTTTTTGTTTCTGCATTCGAGTTAAAAGGGTTTACAGGAAGTATCAATTGGTATAGAAATCTTGATCGTAACTGGCATTTATTAGCAAAGGTAGATCCCATTATCCAACAGCCTGCTCTCATGATTTATGGTAATCAAGATATGATCCCTAAGTTTGAGCGACTGTCAGAGTTTGTACCTAAAGTTGAAGTAGTTAGTTTAGAATGTGGACATTGGATCCAGCAAGAGCTTCCAGAAGCAACCAATCAAACAATTTTAAAATGGTTAGAGCAACAAGATAATTATTAGTTTATAAGTTTAGTATACCCTTTAGTTTTTCACTAGACTGTTGTAATACTATAAATAATATCCAAATAAAATATTCTTTTTAGTACTAAGTTAATTATTAGTAAGAAAATATCTATCACTGAAATAACAATTGTTATTTTTGAGGGTATTTTAAAGTTAAGGATAAGACTGTAAACACTATATACAGAACTGTCTTACTAAAATCCATAATGATAGTAATTAATAATAAATTGATATGATAACAAGAGTTATCCAAATAGACATTTGTAAATAAAAAATCATGAGAAAAGTTTTCATCCAATCACTAATTTTAGCACTTTTATTTTCAGGTTGTAGTTCTGATAACAATACACCAATTAATCCTGATGAAGAAATTAACCTACAAGAAGCCAAATTATCAAACTTCCCTTTTGAGGAAATTGATTATGTGGGCATCCAAATTACACAACCCATACTTGATAACAATGAAGAGCTATATGAAGGTGTGATTATTATTACACTACCACATACTATAACATCATTAGCTCTTACGCTCAAATCAGTAAATATAGATACAAGTAAGTTTAATATATTTCCTTCAGTGGGCTCGCAGGAAAATTTCTCTGAAATTGATTATATGAGGTATGAAATTACTTCAAATACTAATCCTGAAATGAGCATTCATTATAATGTTAGAGTAATTATAGCTCCTAATCCTGATGAAGAGAAACTTTCAATTTCTAGTTTTGAGTTATTAGCGAATGATAACTCATCATCTACCAACATTAATTTAATAAAAGAAGCGAAGTCAACACAAATTGCTGATTCTCTTCTAGTTTGTTTATTTCCAACAACTATAGATTTTTCTGACATAAAACCTGTAATAGAATATATAGGTTCAAAAATAGAATATCGAATTAATGGCGAAAATTTCAGTGAATATCCAATAGAGACTGGAAGAAGTATAGATTTTGAATACCCAAATACTGTTGATTTCAAAATTAGCAATTCTACAAATTCAAAGTCAATAGTGTATAGAATAATTGTAGATACACAAAATCCGATTTTTTTTAATCAGGAAGAGGTTGTTATACCTGATTTACAGATGGGGAATACTTATAATGGAATTGGTATAGGTTCTTGGACAAACAAAGGAAATTATCCTATTTCAACGATGGGCCCAAATGAATATACTAATGTAACTACTCCAGTAGCTGGACTAAATAATATCTTCGTTGCTACATTGTCAAAAGATACTGGCGGAAATATAAACCCTGGAGAAGATGGGACTATAAACGTTGTAGTGACTAATACTCCTATAGAAGGTGAATATGAGGCGACAGCAGTGTTTCACCTTAACTTTAATGAAAACTCATGGGAAATTGTTAGTTCTCCAATAGATGATTATGTCAATAATATTGGTTACAATAATGCTGAATTGAATATTAGTGGAAGGATTACCAATTAAAAACTCTGTATGGTAACTAAATAGTTATATGAAGTTATGCGGTTCATATCTAAGTATAACAATTAGGATAGCACCATCTTTAATACCTATATCAATTCATTAGAAATAGAATAAAGGGCCAAATAAGTGTCCATTTTGGTGAAAACAGAAATTAGATATCAATATAAATTCAGAAAAGGAACTGAGGTTTTAGGGGTTTTGCCGTTGAGTGGGAATGATTTAGCAATATTTAAACATCAATTGGGAAACCCTACAGTAAGTGTTTATGGAAATTTTGAGAAAGAAATTAATTTACCAAATCCAACAAAATTTAATAACCTTAACTTTTATATCTCTTTTTTTAAATACAAAAAGGGTTTTGGATTATCGGATTCTTTTGGTAAGATTATTTTATGTGAATCTTTGGAATATAAATTGAAGTCCGTTCAGCTTAAACATCCTTATCCCGATGAAGCAACTCATCCATTACCATTTCTATCCAGTGTCATATATAATGAAGACGACGACACTTTTATTATTGGAGTTGAGGAAGCTACTTCAGTATTCTTCCCTCCAAAATATTGGACTCAAATTAAAATAGGCAACCAAAATATTTTTAAGTTTTTAAAACGAAAAATAGCCATTAAGGAATTAAAAACACTAGATGTAAAAAGATACCCAAAAACCAGTAGAAATTTTTATGATGGAGAATGGCTCAACATTCAATCAATTGGAGCTTATAAAAACAAAACCTTGATTTACACTAATGGTGGGGCTGCTACTCGTAGCAAAAGTGGTCCTGATTTTGAGTTTAGTATATTGAGCGAATTTGATAAAGATTTCAAATTCATTATAAATCATCATTTAGAAAAAGGGAAATTATTTTTTACAGCATCACAAGACTATTTTATTTTACTTCCCCAAAGTAGAAAAAAATTAATCGTTTATAACAAACATAATTTCCAAGTGGACTATGAAGTCTCTTTAACCCCTAAACAAAATCTAGGTATGGCAAAATCAACAGATGTATACTTTGTAAACATGTATGGAAATTATTTATATATAGGAGGTAAAGGTTTTCTTAATATATGCAAATTAAAAAATAAATGATTATCAATCGAAAACATTTATTTGAGGATCTTTAAACCTGAACTTAAGCCATAAAAATAATCAAATGGTTGCCCAAAACTTTAATCATAAATTAATTCTTATAATAATTATGAAAAAACTGATATTAGTTTTATTTATTCTTTCATTATGCAAAAGCAATTCACAAAATATTAAAGAGATTAAATACTCTGATCTAGACATAACTATTTCAGAGGATTCTGCTATGGTTTTTTCAGTAAACAATAAACTATTGAACGGAAAGTATAAAATAATCCACGAAAGATCAACCCACTATGCATTAGGGCGGTTTATTGATGGGCGTGGTGAGGGAAAATCAGAATACTATATTGATGGAATACTTAGAGGAATAAATGAACTACAAAACGGACACCAAAATGGACTTTCAATTACTTATGACAAGAATGGTGAAGTGAATTGGAAAGTTGAAATGTTAAATGGAAAAAAACATGGCATTTGGTGGATTAAAGATGTCGGAAAAGAATATTTCATCATGGATAAAAAAGTTTCCAAAGAGGAATATGAAAATTATGTGCGAATTAACAAGCATAATACTTTTTATTGTCACTAATCATTTAAGTGACAGAAAATCAGAAATATATAAGATGAAATTTAGAAAAGCAACAAAAAATGATATTGTTAAAATTGTGGACATGATTGCAGATGATAACCTAGGGAAAACTAGGGAAAATTTTCAAATACCTTTGCCCATTGAATACCTCAATGCCTTTGAAAATATAGATGCGGACCAAAATCAAGAACTAATTGTAGTTGAAAATGAAACCCATGAAATTATAGGGACATTACAATTATCTTTCATACAATATTTGACATATCAAGGAGGAATAAGGGCACAAATTGAAACCGTAAGAATTAGAAAAGATCAAAGAGGGCGTGGAATAGGAAAAAAAATGTTTGAGTGGGCCATTAATAGAGCCAAAAAACGAAACGCACATCTACTTCAATTAACAACTGATAAAAAAAGACCAGACGCAATTAAATTCTATGAAGCTTTAGGGTTTAAGGCTTCTCATGAAGGAATGAAAATACATTTTTAAAATTAAATGTCGCATAAAATCTGTTTCTAATCATACAATTTATATAATTACATAAAATTTAAAAAAATATGAAAATCGAATCAACCTCTTCAACAGGTAATTTTGAAATTAAAAATAATGATAATAACAGATTGCTAGAGTTAATATATTCTAATTGGTTTTCTAGTAACGCGAAAACAGTATTTAATTCCAATAACATTGAAATTAAGCCAAAAAACATTTGGGCCAGTAAGTTTGATATTATAACAAATGGCAGTGATAAAGGTGATATTTCATTTAATTGGAAAGGAAATATTATTATTAGATTAGAAAACAAAAATAAAACTGATAACCAATTTCTACTCAAAGCTATAGGCTTATGGAAATTAGGTTTCGAACTACTTGATCAAAAAGAGAATAAAATTCTTTTTCTCAAGCCAAACTTTAAATGGACAAAATTTAGTTATGACTACGAAGTCCTATTAGAAGACAATATAGTCCCAAACAATGAAATAATTGAGCTATTAATATACTCTGGTTTTAGTGCAAATTTATATATGACAAGGATGATGGCTGGTTAATAAAATATTATCGCTTTATTGCCATTGAGGGTTTTCAAATTCGACTTTCAATTATAGAGTAAAACAAATTTTTAGCTATTTAGAGTAAGCATAAATTTTGAATGCACTTTAAAAGTATTAATATATAGAAAATGAGGTTAGAAATTGACACAATACATAAATCTGAACATCAGGAAGTGGTTAATGTTTGGGAGGCTTCCGTTAGAGCTACACATCACTTTTTAAAGGAAGAAGATATCCTATATTTCAAACCTTTAATTTTAAATACCTATTTAGATGCAGTAGAATTAAGATGTATAAGGAACAATAAAAATGTAATAATAGGTTTTTTGGGAGTCGCGGACAAAAATTTGGAAATGTTATTTATTCATCCAAAATATAGAGGGGAAAAAATGGGCAAATTTTTGTTGGCATACTCTATTGAAAACATGAATGTCTCCAAAGTTGATGTAAACGAACAGAATGAACAAGCAATAGGATTTTATAAACATTCCGGGTTTAAAGTAATGCGCCGTTCTGAATTGGATTCTTCTGGTAAACCATACCCCATTTTACATATGGAATTAAAAAAATAAATACAGCCAACATTATCTGTAGCCTATCCTATTTTGTAAAAGATAAAATTTCTAAAAAATGCGGCAAATTAAATCATCTTGGATACATATTCTTTTGCTATTTATAATTCCTAATGTAATAAAATAATAGGGCTTCTAGTCAAAAATTGAATAATGTTAAAACAACTATAAACACAATTAATTTGCATCAAACTTTAATCTTTACAGGTAGGCATATTCAGAAAAGGTCTTAAGCCTTGTAAATACTGATAATTATTCGTAAATTGAAGAAACATAAAACCCCGAAAAAGACCGATATGGTACAAAAACGGGGTTTTCTTTTTTCTTGAGCTATGAAAAGACGAAGAATTAGTGACTTTCAGCGAGCATTTTGATGCCTATTATGCCCGGTTTCTAGAGAGTGATCTAGGGAAAATTCATCTTGCAATTCCTTGGGATGACCTGGTCAAGGGTTTTGGTCTAAAAGAATCGGTCAAGGGAGCCAAAATGCTGTTTAGTCCTAGGGGCAGAATAGGCTTAATGTTCTTAAAACATTATTGTTGTCAAAGCGATAAGCGTCTGATCGATCAGCTTAACAGCAACATTGATTATCTGTTTTTCTGTGATATGTACCTAGGTCTTGATCGTATTACCAACACCAAGATCGTCAGTCAGATCAGGGGAGAGCTGGCAGAGAAACTTCAAATGGACAAGCTGCAAATGCTACTGGCCTCTTACTGGTCAGCCCTCCTGAACTCAAAGGGCCAGATCACGGTTGACGCCACTTGCTATGAGAGTGAGCTACGTTACCCAACAGATACTAAATTATTGTGGGAAGCTGTCCATTGGCTCTATAAGGAAATAAAGGGCCTCTGTAAATTCTTGGGTATAAAGATGCCGCGCAGCAAGTATATCAAATGGGCAAAACGTTATACCGGTTACAGCAAAGACCGTTCTAAACGAAAGAAGAAACGGAAGGGTATAACCAGAGGGCTGCTGCGACTACTAAAAAAGTTTATAGCTTTTGAGGAAGAGCTGTCCCGTGATCATCCACAATTGGCCTTTACCGATCACTATCAAAAACGCATTAAAACCATTGGTAAACTTTACACACAACAATACCACTGGTTCTATGATGGAATCCTGCCCAAGGACCGTATCGTCAGCATAGCAAAGGACTATATACGTCCTATAAAACGAGGCAAAGAGGTCAAGCCCATCGAATGGGGAGCAAAGGTCAATAAGCTACAAATTGACAGCATTAGTTTTATCGAGTACCTAAGCTTTGATAATTTTAATGAAGGGACCCGCCTGAAAAATACGGTCTACAAAGCCCAGCAGCTTACCAAAACAAAGGTCAGGGTACTGGGTGGCGATGGTATATACGCTACCAATGCCAACCGAAAGTTCATCACATAGAACAACATTAAGACCGACTTTAAAAGAAAAGGAAAACTGCCTGTTGGCTACAAAAGCGAAAAACTGCTCAAACGGCAGATCACCAAGGAAAGGGCTACGCGTTTAGAGGGAAGCTTTGGTAATGAGAAACAATATTACCATCTCAAAAAGATCAAGGCCAAAACAAAGAAGAACGAAACACTCTGGATATTCTTCGGTATCCATACGGCTAACGCTCTGGAAATTGGAAGAAGAATACTTCAGCAGGGCATAAAAACAGTAGCTTAGCTTTAGCCTAATCAAAAGATTAAGGCCTGGTTATGCCCTGAGGTCACTGAAAATCAAAAATTCTCCCCAGAAATCCCAGAAAACACAAAATCCGAGAGTTGAAACCATTCAATCTCGGACTTTTTTAACTGATTTTTCAAAATCAATCTATTTTCTGAATACGCCAAAGTAGAAATAATAGGATTTGATTTCAATTAATCACAATCAGTACAGATATATATGCCTTTATGAAAAGAACCTGCATTCTGTATCTATTCTATACTCATTGTAAAAAAGAAAGTCTCCACATTTCTGTGAAGCCTCAAGTGTTTTTACAGCTTCAGAAACATCAGAAATACTTTCTATTTTTTTTAATAACCCTTCTTGATTTTCCTTAATAATTGCTTCAAAAGCGGCTTCATCTAATTTAAAGTACTCTTCTCTGTTTTTATTAAACTCCTCCTCTTTTTGAGCTTTATACGTATGATAATTGTTGAAGTTTGTATGATTACCACTAAAAACGGACGAAGTGCCAAATTCCTTTCCGTTTACCGTAAACTGCACTTGACTCCCTTTTGTTAAAAAAACATGAATATTTTGTTTGTTCATAGACATAGTAAACAAACCGTTATCGATATAAAGAGTGTCGGTAAAAACGCCGTTGTCTTTAACATTAATGGTTTTAGAAAAACCGCTATTAGATGTTATGGCTAACACACCATTAGTATTGTTAATTGTCCCCGATAATATTGCATAATCGACAGGTGCCTCTTTTTTACAAGACCAAAGGAATGTTATACATAACAAACAATATACTAGTTTTTTCATCTTAATTTAATTTTCAACTAATGTAATAGTGCTTCAAGTTTTTCATCCAACTTTTCTTGACGCAGGTCTTTAGCTATAATAGTTCCAGTGTTATCAACTAAAAAGTTTGCTGGAATACCTCTTACCCCATACATTTGAACAACGGGACTTTTATGAGCCAATAAATCGCCAACATTTATCCACGGTAAGTTTTCATTTTTACTAGCTTTTAACCATTTATCACGTTCGTGATCTAGTGTAAAAGATACAATTTCGAAACCATTCTTTTTGTATTTTTTATAAGCCTCTTTCATATGCGGTATTTCTGCTCTACAAGGCCCACACCAACTAGCCCAAAACTCTACCAATACATATTTATTTTCTTTTAAAACATTAGAAAGACTAAATTCTTTTCCTTCTAAATTTTTTGAAGCAAAATCTTTAATAGCATTCCCAACATCAACAGATTTGGTCATTTGACTGCTTTGACGTTTTGCAACATAGGCATTTTTAAGCAAGTACACCTCGGCATATTCTTTACCGAATTTTTTTTCAAAAACATCCAAATCCGCTTCCATTTCATCTTTATATCCAAGTTTACTAAATACTAATAACTGAGCTAAAGTGTCTTTTTCTTTATATATATTCATAAAAACATCTTGCTCATAATCGGAAACAACTTTACTTAATTCTCCGTATTTGCTCCTAATACTATCTACCTTAAAACTCTCTTGCGTAATAGTACTTGAAAACGCCCTCATATTCTTTACGGCTGTCATATAAGCTTCATCATGAAGATAACTATAAAACATTCTGTTGTATTTACCTCCTGAAATTACTGCCTTGTTTTTACTCTCATCAAAATTAAAATTGATTTTCCCTGGTTCTAAAACCAAATCTTGCTTATAAACAAAATCGCCATTGGGAGCGTAAAGCCCTAAAATAGCATTTCTAATTTCTGAGATGGTATCTTTAATAGTAAACTTCCCCTCTTTAATGGTAACTTTATCTAAAACTGTTTGCACTCTAGATACCGTAGTATCTAAAACCACAATATCTAAAGTGTGGTCATTATATTTTTCCCAATTGCTTCCAGAATAAGTAACAGACATATCTGGTGTTTTTTCTTGCTGGTTACATCCTACTAAAAGGAACATTAAACCGAGGATTGCAAATATGTTTTTCATTTTAATATGTATTTAATAAAACACCCTAGAAGTTGTTTTTCTAGGGTGCTTAGTTATTTTTTAATTATATCCAGGATTTTGTTGAATAGCTCCTTCGCTTAATTCTACTTCATTTAAAGGTATCGGAAAAATAAATTGATCAACATTGGTAACTAATGGCTTTAAAGCTGAAAGGTCTGCCAAAGTTAAATCGCCTTCAGTGATATAACGTACAAAGTCATACCAATCTTCTCCAGTTTCAAAATAAAGTTCTAATAATTTTTCGATACGAATCATGTCTAAAAAATCATCTAAATCTGCTGGGGATTTTGGACCTAAACCTACTCTATTCCTAATTTCATTTAACTTATCTACTGCCACACTAACATCTGCAATAGTGCCACCATTAGCTATAGCAACCCTAGCGCTAGCCTCTGCATAAATAAGCCATACTTCTGGTATTCTCATATGCATCCAAGCTGGTGGATTGGTATTGTCAAAGCTAAACTTAAATCCGTTAAGGTTAGCAAAACTAGAAGGTGAAGCAGTGGACAATCTTACAAAATCGCTTTCTCCAAAATGCAACCCGTTTAAGTAATTGCTCCCTGGTATAAAACCTTCGGTATATCCTCCACCAAAATTAATAGCGTTATCAAAATCGGTTGCCGAAGCAAATAGAGCATCGCTAGATTGGTACGCATCTATAAATATTTGCTTATAATCCGGTGCCAATGTAAGTCCCAACAATTCCGTTGCTAAAGTTGCAGCTTCATCATATCTCACCATAAACAACAACACTTTAGCCTTAAATGCTTTTGCTGCTTCTACGGATGCACGTGATGGGTCGCTAGCCATTTGAGGAATTCCGCTAGCAATGGCAGCATCTAAATCGGCCAATATATGATCATAAGTTTCCTGCACCGTATTTCTTGTTAATCCATCTGGATGGAAAGGGTCTATTGTAATACCAAATTCAGAATTCAAATCGTAAAATTGACCAAAAGTTCTTAATAAGTAAAAATGACTAATGGCTCTAATAAATTTTGCTTCACCAATAACGCTCTGCTTTTCTGTATCATTAAGCACACTATTTGGAATGTTATTGATTATTTCGTTAGCATTACCTACAGCTTTATATCCACCAGAATATATGTTGGTTAACGACGTATTGTTTGGTTGAATTGCATTAATGTTAGCCTCAGTCGCAAGTCCAAAAAGGAAAAACGCATTAGGTTGAGCAGAAACACTCATTCCTGAAACATTTGACGGCAATGGCAATAAAGTTCTTACCGAAGCATATGCACCCGTTACTGCCAATCTAATTAAATTGACATCTTGATAAACCTGATCGATAGGAATAACTCCGTTGGTTTCAACATCATCTAAACTGCCTACCGTTTCGCAAGAGTAAAATGTAAAGACTGATACAAATAACAGAATAATTGTTTTATATATATTTTTCATCTGATTTTTTTTTAAAATGAAACACTTAAACCTAAAGAGGTTGTTTTTGCAAGAGGGTATCCACCAAAGTCCCTATTAGAGTTATAGGTTTCAACAGTAATATTAGAACTATTAGCACTTTCTGGGTCTATTCCCATATAATCTGTCCAAGTAAACATATTTGTTGCATTAATAAATATGCTGGCTCTAGTTATTTTAAATTTCTCTAAAAAATTGGTTGGCACATTATACTTTAGTGAAATGTTTCTTAATCTAATAAAAGAAGCATCTTGTAAAGTAGCTGTTGTTAAACCCGTTAAATTACCAGAACTAGCAAGTCTCAGTTCTGGGAACATAGTATCTCCTTTTCCTGGCGACCAAGCATTTTCAACTTGTTGTTTGGTAAGGTTACGCCCTCCGTAACTTCCTTGAGATACGGCAGAACCAGCAGACCATTCTTTTTCCAAGCCATAACTAAATTGAAAATCAAATCCTAATTCAAAATCTTTTATTTTCACTACGTTATTCCAGCCACCATAATAATCTGGAATATGATCACCTATTACTGTTCTATCGTCAAGGTTTATAACTCCATCGTCAGTAATGTCTCTATATTTAAGATCTCCAATAGAAGGATTACCTTGTGTTGCATGGTTATCGATTTCCTCTTGTGTTTTAAAAATCCCATCAGCAATATAGCCAACAATCGATCCCATAGAAGCACCTTCTTCTAATCTAAAATCAAATCCAGAAAATATAGATCCATTCATTTTTTCAATGGTATTTTCTACAAAACTGATGTTAAATGCAGAGTTCCATTCAATGTCTTTAGTTTTTATAATCGTTCCATTTAACGATATTTCAAATCCTTTATTTAACACTTCACTATCTGAATTTCCATAAATATCACTATACCCAGAAGAAGGAAACGTAGGGTTAAACAGTAACATGTCGGTTGTGGTTCTATTAAAATAATTTACAGTTCCACTAAGCCAGTTATTAAACAAGGTAAAATCTAAACCTATGTTTAGCTCGTTTGTCGTTTCCCAACCCACAGTTTCATCGGCAATTGGAGAAAGAGCAATGGCTGGGAAATCGCCATATTGTGTTGGCGAACCTGTAATTGAAGGGCTATAATATCTTATGTTTGAAAAATCTGGCAGATTAGCTCTTCCGGTTGTTCCTATTGAGAAACGTACTTTTAAATCATCTACAAAACTCACATTTTCCATAAACGATTCGTTTGATATTCTCCATGAGGCGGCGGCGGCTGGAAAATAAGCCCATCGGTTGTCGGGTCCAAACTTAGAATAGCCATCGGTTCTTCCTGTAAAAGATACATAGTATTTCTTATCAAAATTATAATTAATTCTAGCAAAATAAGATTGTAATCTACTTTCTGTGAAATGTTCAAACACTCTTGACGTACTTTCACTTAAACCAGCAACATCAGAAAATGCTGCACTTGGCAAACCATTATAAGTTAAACCGTCAACCTCTATTCGTCTAAAATCGAAGGTGTTTCCTAACATCGCATTAATTTGATGATTATTAAACGATCTATCGAATGCTAATGTGTTTTCCCAAGTACTATTGGTTGTGAAAGAATTATTATCGGTTCGCTGATTCACATTATTTATACCGTAAAAACTTTTGACTTCACTGTTATTTACGGTAGCCGAAATAGTAGACTTAAGAGTAAAATATTTAAAAAGCGATAATTGTCCATAGGCATTAGCAGAAAAATTTTGCCCATTATTATTACCTTTTACTAAGTCTTGATTGGCAAGTAAATTGTATGATGGATCATCATTAATAAAAAATAGCTCGCCATTATCGTCTCTAACTGGAAGGTCTGGTCGTGTACTAAATACACCATCCATGGTTGATATACTACCTGTATTTGCTTTTGAAGATTGGTAACTTAAACCGCCTCCCACTTTTAAATTATCCCAAATGTTTGCATCATAATTACCTCTAATAGCATGATTTATATAATCTTCCCCAACAAAAATTGCTTCTTGATCGACTCGGTTAATTGAGAAGGAATAATTACTACTATTTCCTCCTCCACTAATATTAACACTAATATTCTTAGTTTGAGCTGCATTTCTGCTTATTTCGTCTTGCCAATCCACATTGCTATCGCCAAAGAAACTATCTATCACATCGCCAGTTGTAGGATCTACAATTGGTAAAGCTGCTGGATTATTTGGACTTATTCTATATGTTGCTCTTGCTGCTTCTACTAAAACATCTCTGTATTCGTTTGCATCTAACAAATCGAATTTGTTTACAGGGGTACTAAAAGATAAAGAAGAATTAAACGTTACCACTGGTTTTTGATTGCGTTTTCCTTTTTTTGTGGTAATTAAAATTACACCATTTGCTGCTCTTGACCCATAAATGGCAGTAGCTGCAGCATCTTTAAGTACATCTATGTTTTCAACATCAGATGGAACTATCATTTCTAAAGGATTGGTTCTTGCAACTCCACCTAATCCGTTGTTAAAATTTACTGGAAGATTGTCTTCTACAAGAAAAGGAATTCCATCAATAACGTATAATGGTTGATTGGCACCTCTAAATGAAGTTACACCTCTAATATTTACAATTGATAATGATCCTGGTTGACCAGAAGATTGGGTTACACTTACACCCGCTAACTTACCTCCTAAAAAGCCATCAATACTTGTACCCACAGGCAATACAACTTTATCAGCCTTTATTGAAGATATAGCACTGGTTATTTCACTTTTCTTTTTAGAGCCATAACCAACTAATACAACCTCGTCTAAGGTGCTTGTGCTTTCTTTTAATACAACATTTATTTCAGCTTGATTAGAATAAATTAATTCTTGAGTTGCATAACCTAAGTAATTAAAACTAACTTTATCGCCAGCATTAATTTTAATTGAATAGTTTCCTTCGATATCAGTAGATGTTCCTCGCTCGTCTGTGTTAATTAATACGTTAACTCCTGCTAGAGGCACCCCATTCTCGTCGGTAACTTTGCCGCTAACAGTTTGTTGGACTCGATTGATATTTTTGTTTTTCTCTCTAATAACAATACTGTTTTTGTTAGTTAAGTTGAATTTAAAATTGCCAACAGCTAGTGTTTTTTCTAAAAGTCTTTGTGTTTTAATAGTTCCTTTTTTAAGATTTACTTTTGGAAAATTTTTAAATAAGTCTGATAGATAAATAAATTTATAATCAGTTTGGGCACTAATAATTTTAAAAACTTCATCTACAGATAATGTTTTGTCAGAATCGATAGTGACTTTAGAGTTTTGTGATAAAACATTATTGGATGTAAAACTGAAAACAGTTATACATAATAAGAAAATGAATGCTCTCATAATGTTAATTAGAAGTCTTTTTCTAAAACCGAAAAGGACGTGGGTTAATTTAATTTCCATAAATTTGCATGTTATTAGTTAGTTAAACATTTAATTAATTAGTAATTAAAAAAAGGGGGATAAAGTTTATACTTTCGACCGTTTTAGCTTTACCCTCTTTCCTTTTTATTTAATAAGTATTGTATTATTATTTATCTCATAGGCTGATATAATATTAGTGTTATTTATAAGTATTAATATTTCTTCTATATTTTGGTTTTTACTTAATTCGCCAGTAAACTCAATTTTTTCAAGAGTTTTATCCATAAAAATCACCTCAACATCATACCATCTTGATAAAACTTTAGCAATTTTACTTAAAGATTTTCTTTCGAAAACAAAATCGCCATGTATCCAACTTATTTCTGCCAAAGCATTAATTGGGGTAACTATAATATCTTTATTGTTTATATTTAACACAGATTGTTGATTTGGACTTAAAGGTGTTTTGCTAACAGAATTATCTACACTAACAGCACCCTCAACTAAAGAGGTATAAATATTATCTTCATCTTGATAGGCTTTAATATTAAATTTTGTACCAAGTACTTCTATATTTTGAAAAGAATTTAATACTTTAAATTTTGCGCCATTATGAACTGTACTTGGAGATACTTCAAAATAAGCTTCACCGTAAATTAATTCTACCTCTCTTGCTTGTCCGTTAATAAAGTTAACAGGGTATTTAAGTTTAGTTTCAGAATTTAACCACACCTTAGTGCCATCAGATAATTCTACTTGATACTGTCCGCCTCTAGGAATAGTTAAATAATTATAGGTGATTTCTGGTTTCGGACTATTAGCAAGTTTGTAAATTAATTCTTCACCATTACTAGATAAGTGGTCTGAAATATAATTTTGCCCTTTTTCTAAAACCACCTCAGAGCCATCTTCTAAAGTAAGTGTAGCTTTATCTGTGCCTGTTTTAATGTTATTGTTTACTATTATTGGCTCAACCCCTTCTGAATTATCCTTATTAAAAATGAATGTAAAAGAAATTAATAGTACAATAGATGCTGCTACTGCGTATTTCCAATAATTAAACAACTTTCTAACTGGCTTTTCTTTTGTCTCTATAACACTATTAACCTTTTTATAGGCTGCATCTATATCACTTTTTAAAGTAGCCAAATTTAGATCGTAATAATCTCTAACAAAAGATTCGAGAACTTCTTGATTCTTTGGATTATTCAAGAGTATATGAAGTTCGTCAATTTCCTCTTCAGTTATGGTTTCAGTAAATAATTTGGTAATAAGCTTTTTCATTTTCTTACAAGCGGTGTTACATTAAGGGCGTTCTATTAAAATAGAATGGTGTCTATTTTTAATTATATATAAGTATTGCTTCAAAAAAACAAAAAACCCTTAGTTAAATTATTTATTTTTTTAATCTTTACAATCTGTAATTGTTATTATCACTTTCAGGTGAACATTCCAAATGGCTGAAATAGAAGTTATAAAAGCTATAAAAATAGGAGATCGCAAGGCGTTTAAATATATTTTTGAACAATATTATAATCGTTTAGTTGCTTATATAACTACCTACACTCACAATAAAATACTATCAGAAGATATTGTGCAACAAACATTTGTTGTACTTTGGGAAGACAGAGAAAAGATAAATATTAATAAATCATTTCAAGGATATATATATAAGATCGCATATCATAGATACATTGATAGTATAAAAAAAGAAAAAAGGAGAAGTCGGAAATTAAATGAACTATGGGAGCACGCTTTGTCAAATCGTATTATTGAAGACAAGGAAGTAACTGAAAAACGAATTATAAAGCTTACTAGCATAATTGAGAGACTTCCTCCTAAAAGCAAAGAAGTTATTATGCTAAATAAAGTTCACGGTGTTAAGTATAAAGATATTGCTATTAAAATGGGAATTTCGATTAAAACCGTTGAGTCACACATGCGTAGTGCTTTTAAAAAAATTCGTAAAGAATTTGAGAAAGACACAACTATCTTCATGCTCATTAGGAAGTTTTTCTCACCTATTTAGCTCGTGAAATATAAATATTAGGCTTTTTCAAAACCCAAATATAACCATCAAACAACACATATTTATATTGTTATTTACTAATGAATATAATTCTATCTAATAGCAAAAAACAATGTGCAAACACCAAATAACATTACCGTTATAAAAACCACAAACGCCCAATTTGGATATATTTTGTCATTTTTGATTTTGTTATCGAACCTGCTTTCAAAACGTTCAAAAGCATTGATAAGGTCTGCCATTTTTTCTGTTGTTTTTCAATAATAGACTTGTACTCTTTTAAATCTATTTTGATTTTTGTTTGGTTTAATTGATTATTGATTTTTTCCAGTTTTTCAACACTCTTATTAAAATCATTGATTTCATTAACTAGTCGCTCCTTATAAACTAAGCTTATAATTTTTGATAAAAAAGTATTGATTTATTCTATATAGCCACAAAATTGCATTTTCATGATCCGCTTTCAATCGTTTCATTAATTTCTTTAGATTCCATCCAGTACATTGATTTATGGAGAATCTTCTCCATGAAGGTAGTTTTGATTCATCCTAAAATCTGTTTTAAGGTATCCTATAACGGTTTCTATTGCTGCTCTTCTTCTAAATTTATGACGCTTAACTCGTTTCCTGTAAGCTGTATCTCGTTTTAATGGACGATAATCTGGTGTTGTTATTTTTGTTTGTCCTATTTGTTTTATGCCTTTTCCGCCTCTGTCATAAATGACTTCTTGTGGGATGTAATTTTGATTTGACAGACTTTGTTCTAGTAATGGTGCTATAGTCTTACTATCGTGTGGATTACCTGTAAAACTCTTGATGGCTGTAATGATCAATGTTTTGGGTGTAGCCATTAAACCTGTTTTACTTCCAAACTCATATGGTCTATGTGCTTTACCTTTTGATATACAGGCAGTGTAAGGTTTATGAATGCTGTAGATTTTGTTTTTGTCACTACGTTTTTGATTGAGTATGCGCTTGTAAAGGCTAAGGTCTGCTTGATAAATTGTGTGTTTGCTTGTTGGTAAGTTTCTTTCTAATTCACGAATTAAACGCCCTGCTATTGTTTTTAATTTTCGATCTGCTTTTAATGCTTTCTTCTTGCGTTTTACATGTTTACGATTATATGTATCTCTAAGCAACTGCTTAGATACTCTAACATAAGTTTGACGTTGATTTAGACCTTCTTTTTCTGCTATGGTGTTACATCTATCAATAATTTTCTTTGCCAATTTTGCATCTGTAGGAAAGCTGGTATTGTTTTCTGCTACTGTGGTGTCCGATAAGGTTTGTTTTTCTCTGGCTGCTTTTCCATGAAGCAAAACCGAATAACTGAATATTTTTTCTACTCCTGCTTTGCCTATACGTTTTCTAAAATGAACAAAATCGCTAGGATCACAGGGAAAGTTATGTTCAAAATGGGACATACCGCAAAAGTATTGCATATAAGGATCTCGAACCCAAGCCTCACAAAGCGTCTCATCTCCTAAATTATAAAGACGCTTTAGCATTAAGCCTCCTGTCATTAAACGAATTGGCATTGAGGGTTTGCCTGTGTGAGAATAAGACTTTGAGAATTCTTGTTCAAAGTGAGTCCAATCTATTTTGTCTGCTAAAAGAACCAGCTCATGGCTTAAGTCGATAAAGTCTTTTAACAATGGTCGAAACAAATCGCCTTGGTTTTGATTTGAGGATTTTCCTATCTTTTATTGCAAGGTTTTAAATGCAAAATAAGGCTTTCCTTGCAATTTTCACCCTTCTATATTCAACTTTTTTAGGGGTAAATCATTATAAACCCTTTCGTTAAATTGTTTTTAAGGATCGACTAACTAATAATGCTGTTAACTCTTCTAATTTCGTCATAATCTCTTAATTTAATATCCAATTCCTTTTTGAATTGCTTTTTTAATAATGAATTTGGTTATTTTTAAAGCTAAGCTTGGTGTCAGGTCAATTACCTTACCAGCTAGTTTGATACTTACATTGTTTTCTTTCAATATGCTTGTTCCATTTATTCCTGACATCTGTTTCCCAATATTACCTATAGACATATTTCGATGCACCTCACTGCCTTTTAGGTTATGTCCATCGAACTCAAATCGAAAACCTTGTGGTTTATTTTGGTTGTTTATTGTTGGAATAACTTTTACACCATTAGTTTCCATCACTTTTAAATAAGCATCAAAAGATTTTGGTTTAAACTGTTTCATGGTTAAGTCATGCCTGCGTTTGATTTCTGTTCGTATTTCCCTTAAGTTAAATTCCTTTTCAAATTGCACTTGCTTTACAGTAGTTAATCCCATGTGTTCTGCTACTTTTTCTACTGCTAACTGACTGCGTTTTCCAATAAAACTATCATTATAAACCACACCTTTAAAATCAATACGATTAACATATAAATGAATGTGTTTATGGTCTTTGTCTTGATTTACAAATGCAATGGTTTGTCGTTCTCCAAGCTTCATCTCATGGATAAAACGTTTAGTTATGGCTTGCAGCTCGTTTTTATCTAATCGCTTGCCATCTTCTATCGTTGGGCTAATTACAAATGATAAGGTGTTTTTTGGGCAATGATAATTTTGATCCTGGAGCATTTTAAATTCTTTAGTGATTTCATTAGGTGAATTGCCGTGTAAAAATTCCTTGTGTACAATTTCAGCATCTTTTTCCTGATTCCATCCGTAGGACATCGAAGCTCTGGTATGTGATATGCTTTTGCCTTTTCCAATCATTCTTGAAATTTTTTAAGATGCGCTTTGATTTCATTGGCTAACTCATAGACTGTTTCAGTGAGTTTAGGATTTCGCTTTTTGTACATATAACCAATGGATTTAAAATTGTTGCGGTATTTAATAAGCATTTTATAAAGTTCGATATGTTCTTCAGAAAAACGCTCTGTGATGGTTTGTTCAAATACGGTTCGTCTGATGTATTCACTCAAAATCAATCTGCTGCTTTTTGCTTTAATTTTCAAAAGTTTCTTTTCATAAATTGAGCATCGAAACTTAACGAGGTCACTCTTCCCCTTAAACACTATTTTTTCTTTGCGACCAAGGGGAGCAAACAAGAATGTGTCCACAGACACTCATCTTGAATTCCTACTCAAGACCATTTTCGTTTCAGATGAAGTCTGTTCCAAATCCAATTCAACACTATCCGAATGATTTAGTATATCGGTAGGAATCTTTACATACTGCTCCTTTTTATCATTTGGGTGAAAATCAAACTTCTTTTCTGTTTTCATGTCTCAATAAATCGTTTAAATCTTTATAATTCTTATAGCTTATTCTTTTGTTAATTACATGTTTGTACTTACAAATTAAATATTGAGTTGCCTTTCCTTTTGTCTAGCGGAATCATTATCTAAATACAAATGAACTAAGGTGTATTTGGAAATGTATTTTTCAATATTATTTATAAAACTGATAGAGTTAAAATCACTGGTATTCCGGGGACTATGAGACAAAAGTGAAGATACAAGAATTGGTATTTCCTGATGGTTTAGTCCTAAACCCTGAAAAAAGGCAATATCTAACCAAAAAAGTAAATCGATTATTTGAGCTTATTTCAAGTATATCAAGGGACTCAAGAGAAGAAGAAAAGAAAAAAGTCAGCATTTCTGCTGACTTGTCCTGTCTAGTAGCGGGAACTGGACTCGAACCAGTGACCTTCGGGTTATGAGCCCGACGAGCTACCTACTGCTCTATCCCGCGATATTGGACTGCAAATATACAATCCTTTTTAACTTTAACAAGCATAAAATTAAAAAAATTATTGCTCAATGTTATTTGCCTGAAAATCTATTAATTCTGAATTTAAAAATTGAACGGATACTAGAATGGGGTGACAGCATACCTCACAATCTTCAATATAGGACTGCTTAGAAATAGAATTATCAATCAACATAGAAATTCTTTCCCAACAATATGGGCATGTAAAAAATTGTTCTACCATAAATAAAAAACTAAAAAAAGCCAACACTATTGTGTTGGCTCATTTAAGATAAAAATTTATTAAGTGTAATTATTCTTTTTCAAGATCCATAGTTGCTGTAGAGTTTTGCATCTCTAAATGCATTAAATTAGGTGGGTTGTTACCAGACACACTAATATATTCTTCATTTAAATTATTATCACTTACCATCATGGTGTTTAACTTAGTTAAGTTCATTAACTCCATGGGTAAATCGCCTGTAAATTGGTTTGTAGACAATAATAACTCTTCTAAGTTTTTTAATTGTGCTATTTCAACAGGAATCTCGCCATCCATTTTGTTATCCATAAGGCTTAACTTTTCTAGTTTCGACAAAGCATATATCTCTTTTGGAATGTTACCTGTTAAATAGTTACTGCCTAATAAAAGTTCTTTTAAATTAGTTAAGTTCATTAATGAACTAGGAATATTACCAACAAATTTATTACTATAAAGTTTTAAAGTCTCAAGTTTTTTTAATTCACCCAATTCTGAAGGAATCTCTCCTTCAAATTTATTCATAAACAACTCTAAAGATGTTAATTCTTTTAAATTCTTTAAGGTCAATGGTAATTTTCCCGTTAATTTATTAAAACCTAAATTGATCTTCTTTACATGTGCTAAGTTCCCTATTTCTTGCGGCAACTCGCCTTGAAGGTTATTAAATTGTAAGTTAATCTCAACGACCTTATTGTTTTCGACTTTAATTCCATACCATGTATCAATAGCATTATTTAAATCCCAAGTAGCATTCCACTCAGGGCCTTTCGTAGCATTATATAAAGCAATTAGTGCATCTTTTTCGGCAGAAGAAATATTAGCAAATGAATAAGCTGTTACAAAAAAGCATATAGCTAAAAGTTTTAAAGTCTTCATTGTTATATAAATTAAGGCATTAATCCACTAACGAAAATAGGGGATATATCGACGAAAAACTATTTTATTCGATGAAATGCATTAAATTTTAACAAATACTACTCGAGGAACTGCTCAATTTCCAGCTGAATGCCCTCCCACTTCTCCATAGAGTCTTGTAAGTCTGTTTTCATTTTTTGATAATTATCAAAAAAATTCGGCTTTGAGGTCACTGCTTCGTAATTAGTTTCAAGCTCTAAGTCAATAGCTTTTATATCACGCTCTAACTGATTGATTTGAGCTTCAACATTACTCAATCTATTATTCAAAGATTTTAACTTTTTCTGATCTTCGTATGATTGGTGATTCTTTTCTTTGGGCACATCCTTTTCGACGGTTCGCTTCTCGACCTCGCGAAGACTTATAACTTTGCGTTGTTCCAGGTAATAATCTATATCACCTAAATACTCTTTTATTTTATGATCCTTAAACTCGTACACCAAGTTGGTTAAGCCTTGAAGAAAATCCCTGTCATGGGACACCAAAATTAAAGTCCCTTCAAATCGCTTTAAAGCCTCCTTTAACACGTTTTTGGATTTTATGTCTAAGTGATTTGTAGGCTCATCCATTATTAAAACATTGAATGGCTGTAACATTAATTTTGCCAAAGCCAAACGGTTTCTTTCCCCTCCGGAAAGCACCCGCACATATTTTTCAACCTCATCACCACGAAATAAAAAGGACCCTAAAATATCACGCACCTTGCTTCTATTGGTTTCGTTGGCGGCATCGATCATCGTATCTAAAACCGTCTTACTGCCATTTAAATACTCTGCTTGGTTTTGAGCAAAATATCCTATTTGCACATTGTGTCCCAATTTTAAATGTCCATTGTGCTTTATATCCCCAACTATGATCTTAGCTAAGGTAGATTTCCCTTGTCCATTTTGCCCAACAAATGCCGTTTTACTATCACGTTCTATAAACAAATCTATATTTTTTAAAACTTGATTATCCCCATAGTTTTTTGAGATACTTTCGGCTTCCACTACGATCTTTCCAGGTGTTATAGACACTGGAAAATTAAGCGTCATCACACTATTATCATCGGCGTCAACTTCAATTCTATCAATTCTATCAAGCTTTTTAATAAGCGATTGTGCCATGGTTGCTTTTGATGCTTTAGCACGAAACTTCTCTATGAGCTTTTCTGTTTGTTCAATATGTTTTTGCTGATTTTTCTGAGATGCTAATTGTTGCGCTCTTAATTCCTCTCTTAGTACTAAATACTTGGTATATGGCTTCGGGTAATCGTAAATTCTACCTAAAGAAATCTCAATGGTTCTATTGGTAACATTATCCAAAAACATTTTATCATGAGATACAATAACCACCGCTCCCGGATAATTTTTTAAAAAGTTTTCTAACCAAATGATGGATTCTATATCTAAATGGTTAGTAGGCTCATCCAATAAAAGAATATCATTATTTTGAAGAAGTAATTTAGCCAGTTCTATTCGCATACGCCAGCCACCAGAAAAGGTATCGGTTAACTTATTAAAATCTGATCGCTTAAACCCTAGCCCCTGGAGAATTTTTTCGGTATCTCCCTGATAATTATAACCACCTAAAATTTCATATTGATGTTGAAGTTCATTAATGTCGATCATCAATTGATTATAGCCTTCACTTTCGTAATCGGTACGTTCTGCCAGTTGGGTATTGATCCCATCCATTTTAGCTTCCAGCTCTTTAATCTCGATAAAAGCTTCGTAAGCCTCCTCTAACACGGTTCTCCCTAAAACAAAGTCAATGTCTTGTTTTAAAAACCCGATTTTCAGCTCTTTATCAGCAGCAATTTGCCCGGTATCGGGTGACATCTCCTTTGATAAAATTTTAAGCATCGTAGATTTACCTGCTCCATTTTTCCCAATAAGACCTACTCTATCCCCATTACCCAGTTTAAATGTAATATCTTCAAACAGGTATTCACCTTGAAATGAAATCGATAAATTATGAATGTTCATCATAGAAATGTAACTTATTTTATAGCGTTTTAATTATTAAAACTTATTTTTGCCCTAGATTTCCGATTTAATCATTAATCTCTATTTTAAGACCATTTTAATAGAGATCTCGATTTATAACCGAGAAGTTATTTTTCTATTGCGCTTGCAAAAATACATTAAATTATATGTTTAAAAAAGGGACAAAATTATATAGCATTCTAACAGGTACTTGTCCAAAGTGCCACGAGGAATCCATGTTTAAAAATAAGAACCCCTATATACTTTCCCAGGCTTTAAGTATGCACGAACACTGTAGCCATTGTAAAACAAAATATAAGATAGAGCCTTCTTTTTTTTACGGTTCTATGTATGTAAGTTATCCCGTTGGTATCGCATTTGCCACAGCTGCTTTTGTTATTTCATTTTTTGTTTTTAAAGCAAGCATACATATTGTATTTATATCAATTATTGCCACTCTTATTGTGTGCATGCCTATTATTTTAAGGCTTTCAAGAAATATTTGGATTAACTTTTTTATGAGTTACGATAAATCGCTCGTTAAAAAGTAAATTTACCCTACCTTTTAATTTCATGATAGCTTTAAATAGATGCCTGTTTTCGAAAGAGGTACTCTTTTTCTCCTATGTAAAAAATCCCTGTGTTTTATTTGGGGCATTTTAAATAAGAACCGGTCTAAAAAGAAAAACGATTGATATCAATTTCCTTTTCTAAGGGCGTGTTGTTTTCAATAAAATTATAAAGCTGCTTGGCGACATAAGGTCCAATCATAACCCCTCGTGTTCCTAAGCCATTAAGCACAAAAAGGTTTTTATATTTTTGATGGCTTCCAACTAATGGACGTCTATCTTTAACGGTAGGGCGAATTCCCGCAACCTGATCCTCGACCTTAAATGAACAACTAATAAGCTTTTTAAGCTTATTTAAGAGGTCTTCTTTGGCTTTTTTAGTAATATCATTACTTAAGTCTTTCCATTCATAAGTAGCGCCTACAATATATAAATCGTTATCCAGCGGAATCAAAAAAACACCTGCTTTTAAAACATAGTTTATTTTTAAATCTGGTGCGTATATAGTTACCAACTCTCCTTTTGCCGGTACTAGCGGCAAATAATTGAAATAAGGGTTTTTTACAAGACCATACCCTTCAGAAAACACCGTATGGGATGCTGTTATATTTTGGTACTGAACCGTCTTGCTTTCTATTTTAAGCGCATCGTAACTAAAAGCTTCCTCAAACAATAAGTTATGCTTCAACAAATCTGCTTTGTAAGCTTCAATCATTGTTTTTACGTCTATTCTTCCAGTACCTAAAACTTTACCAAATCCAAAATTTGCTTCAATGGCCCTGTTTTTATTTTTAATGATTGTTTCCGAAAGATATTCTGAAAGTATGGGCTTATCTGAAGCGGCAAACCAATCATTTTGTTCTTCAAGCGATGCAAACTTACGGTAAACAGGAATTTTATAATCTAATTTTGCCTGTAGCTTTTTTTCTAAATGGGCATAAAGCGGTAATGCTATTTCTAATTGTTCTTTACTTTTCCAAACAGAGGTAAAGCGTTTTAATACCACTGGGTTATATAAACCTCCTGCCACAGTAGAGGATTGTTGTGACGCATTATCAAACACTACAAATGTTTTATTATGGGCTTTTAATTGCTCGCAAAAACTAATGCCTGCCAGCCCAATTCCTATGATTATATAATCTACTTTCATAACGTCGCGAAGATAACCAGTGTCCAGTCGGAAACATAGCAAAATTAAAAAAGATTCTTTTTACAATCTCTGCATTAAAATCTATCAATTTAAAATAGATTTTGACTTTAGCCTGTCTTGAGCAAAGCCAAAAGGCTCCACCTAGTATTAATACATTCATTTTCAAATAAATAAAATCGTTGTTTGATCGACTTAGGTTAATTAGGAAATGGTGACTTGTGATATAGTTAAATCATTATAAAAAGTCATTTTTATTTACAGTCCAGACCTGTCAGGTTTTAAAACCTGACAGGTCTAAAGCAGAAAAACAACTGATAAGACCATATTGTTTCTGATTTAAAAAATATCCTCGGGACAAGCCGAGGTATTCAATGAAAAAATACCCTTAAGTTTCTCGAAGCTAGGACAGGGGCATTAAGCCTAAGATCCCGCCAGAAAAGGCGGGATTAGTTCAACTAGCTACTTTGAATGCGTTGCTTTGCAACTTTTCAAAGTAGCGTTTCACTAATAAAAAAACGCTCACTTAAAAAGTGGGCGTTTAATATATTATAATAAATATTCTGAATTAATAAGTCCACATATCCAATTCAAAGTCCCTGATTTTATCTTTAATTCTTTCAGACTCCAATAACTGCATTAAAGCATTCTGTGATACATATTCTGATATTTTCCTATCTTCTTGAACATTTTCTTCTTTAAAAATATATCCGTGGAAACGTCTGGCATTTAAAATATGGTCAAAAGAAAAAGGAATGGAACTATTCTCATTGTTGAATGATTTAGCTTCGTGCAACACTTCTCTGGCATCTGGGAAAAACACCCAAAATAAAGGCACTAAATCCGGCTCTGGTTCATCAATAAAATTCACATCTGGAGCCACAGGTGCTATACCTAATAACCTGTATTTCATTTCGGATTGACGTTTATCAAAATACCAAAGTCCTTTAATGTGATACTCTTTAATATCTGCTGCCGTGATATCTCTTCTATCAATATACTCTGGAGACAACTCTTCTCCTGCATTTATTTGCTCAATACCTAATTCAGTAGTATCAATTCTAACTAAAGCTGCCTCAATATCCTTTAAAGTTCGCTTTGCTGTAAAATAAGAATCATCATATATATTTTCTATTCTTCCGTTCTCAATGTTCTTCATAAGTACATGATATAACGACCGTCTATCTTTACCAATATTATTAGTATCGGTTGGATAGTACAACGGAAAATTTGAACGCTCATCAAGAATGATCTTTTCCCATACCATTTTAGAAAATAGGATATCTCTATCATCCACATAACCATATTCTAAAGGCTTATCATTGTCAACCTCCTTTTGTGCCTCTGTTCTTACACCAATTTCCTCTGGACTTTTAGCGTTTAATATATTTGCCTGCGCAAACATACCAGACACTGTAAAAACAGCTGTTACGGTCAATAAAAAACTTTTTAATTTCATGTGCTTATATTTATTATTTCTCAATGGTCATACTTCGGCTTCACTCTTTATTAACTAAGGTCGAAGTGCTTAGTACGGGCGTGTAATATCCATAACAACTTTAGGCTAATTTTCCAACTTTTGTTATGGATATTCCATCTTATTTATACATTTTAACCATATAAGGTTAATTCTAATTTGTTATCTCAACAAAAACTGGAGATACTTTTTTAAGGATCACGCTAACACCTTTGGCCTTAGCTTCAACATCAAATATCTGAACTCCAGATCCACGCTTTGCTTTACGCAATGCTCCTTTCGCCCTGCTATCTAATTTGTTACCATTAACTGTTATGGTTGGTTGTCCTGGCACTTTAAATTTAAATCCAGTAACTCGTAATGGCAATTCAAAATCGAAATCGTCAAACTTGGCACCAATAGTCGATATTTCAAGTGCATTTCTTTGCATTTTTATAGCACCATCTTCTCCTCTAACAGTCCCTGTTGGTTTTGGTAAATCTTTAATTCTGAAATTGGCTCTATCACTTACTTTTTGTCCACCTGGCAATGTACCAGTGACATTAATTGTTACTTCTCTACCTTTAATTCTAGTAGCATCCATTATGTATTTGCTACCTCCAGCTTTTGATAGACCTTGAGCACTTGCCGATACTTTATTATCAGGGATACCTGCAAATGAAATAGTCATTGGGTTTTTAACACCACGATATACTACGTTCATTTTATCAGCTGAAATAGTTGCTGCATTTGGTTTAGAAACCGTAGCAAATGATGAGTTTACCGGTACTTCAATTTCTTCTCCATCTTGAGCAAAAATTAATTTTCCTTGAATTTTATGCTCACCTACTCCACCAGTTCCTATTTTTAACTTTACTTTACCTTCTTCAATAACATATTGATCTTCGTTAAGCTTTCTACCATCTAAAGTTAATTCTACTCTAGTCGGTTTTGTAGAAGCATCTTTACGCCCTAAAACTATTTGTCCATCAAATTTCTCACCATTAAAGTAAGCAGATTTAGAGGTTTCCATCAGCGTTGTATAGTTCGTCATGGATACTTCACTTGAAAGTGTTCCTTGTAACATATTAGACAATACTTCAGATTCTGTTGTTTTAACATCTGCTTGAAGCTGTGTCATTTTGGTTAAAGATGCTACTAAAGGAAAACCTTTATAGTTATGTGATAACCAATCTACAGTTCCTGCGCCTCTTTTAACTTCGTCTGTATTAAACTTATCCTTTACATCTTTAACGATCTCCTCCATGCCTTTTTCGTCTTTAAGCAAATTAACAACACCTTCTCTAAAAGTATTCATTTGATTTAAGAACTCTTCTCCTTCTGGTTTAAGTTTATCTCCTTTAAAGAAATTTTGATCAAGGTAATCTCCTTTATCCATAATTTCATAATCGGTAGGATCATCGACTGTTTTTGTCATTTTGCCTTTTAGCTCTTCAAGATATGCATCAAAATCGGTAGCCAACTTATCTAATGTCTCTCCTTTAGCTTTTAAAGGTTCATATTTCTCTGGTTGTTCTTCAGCTTTAAGCTTTAAGTTTTCAACAAAACTGTTATTACGCTCTTCTGCAGATTTATTAGAATCTACTAATCTCTCGTTCATTAATCCAAATGCTGAAAGTACTTCTTTCGACATATTTAAAGCGAGCATCGCAATAAATATTAAATACATCAGATTAATCATTTTCTGTCTTGGTGATAAATTTCCTGCTGCCATATCTAATTAGGTTTTTGGTTAATAATAAAATGGGATTAACCCCTAATTAGCTTTTATTCATAGCAGATAACATACCGCCGTAAACACCGTTTAATGAAGATAAATTTGATGCCAATGATTGCATTTGCTCTTTTAATTTAGCTGCATTCTCTACAGATTCCTCATTAATAGATGCTTGTTTATTAATGCTTTCTAATTGTACTTTATACAAGCTATTCAATGATTCCATTTGAGCTGCTGCCAATGATAATTCTTCACCATATTTCTTAGTTGCTTCAACAGAATCTACTGTAGACCCCATATTTCTTGCTGCACCTTCAAAATTTCTAATACTCTCTCCTAGGCTTGCCATTAATTCGCCGTCTATTTTAGCGTCTTTTAATAACTCGTCTAATTTATTTGCTAAAATGCCTTGTGGGCTTTCTTTCTCTTTATGGTTATGTTGACCTCCAGCTAATTCTGGATATACTAACGACCAATCTAATTCATCATCAACTGGTTCGAATGCGGATAATGCAAAAATAATTGCTTCTGTTACAAGACCAACAGTTAACATAACATTACCTGTTAAAGGTCCTATTTCGAAGTGAATAATTTTGAATAGTGCACCAACGATTACAATTGCTGCTCCTAATCCATAAGCCATATTCATGAACTTTTTACTTGCTTTTGACTTTGCCATAATTTTCGGTTTTTGATTTTAAGTAAGGATACTTAAGTAGGTTAATTAATAGAATTTATTGTTTTGATTTGACTTTTATTTATTATTGGAATTTTTTGTTACTTGTGTCCCCATGTAATCTTGTACTGTTCTAAATCCAATATAACTTCTTGCAGAATCTGCATATTCATAATCTCTAGAACTCACTTGTAAAAAGTACGCCACATCTTTCCATGACCCCCCTCTTACGACTTTACGCTTGTTATCACTATCATTTACACTAGGATTAATTGTTGATATATATGCATAGGATGAAGGATCATAAGATGCATTTACCCACTCTGATACATTACCCGCCATATTATATAAATTATAATCATTAGGTTCATAAGATTTTGCCTCTACGGTATATAATGCTTGATCTGCGGCATAATCCCCTCTTACTGGCTTAAAGTTTGCCATAAAACAACCTCTATCGCTCTTAGTATAAGGACCTCCCCACGGGTAAGTTGCTGCTTGAAGACCTCCTCTAGCCGCATACTCCCATTCTGCTTCAGATGGTAATCTGAACCTATTTACCATAGCTGCTCCGCTTTTGGATTTTTGGTAAGCATTTTTATTAATGGTTCGCCATTCACAAAATGCTTTAGCTTGTTGCCAAGTAACACCAACTACTGGATAGTCACTATATGCATCATGCCAAAAATAATCGTTATGCATAGGCTCATTATAAGAATAAGCAAAATCCCTAATCCAAACAGTCGTATCTGGGTATACTTGAATCTCTTCCTTTATAATAGCATCTTTACGCTTAATACCTCTATTCCTTGCTGCTTCTCGAATATCCATATAACTATATTGGAACTTAAATTTCTTCACATCCCAAGTACGTTGACCATTATAAGATTCTTCTATAGGAAGATACATGGTATCCATAACTTCGGTATAATACTCATCTGGATATTCTGCTGTATCAAAAATTAAATCAATATCATTATTGATTTTTCTTCCTTCGTATCCTGTCGGCCCTAAACCTGTATAGTTTTCGAACATATACTTTTCGTAAACAGACATATTAGCTGTATCTGCATCTTTAAACGCATACTCACCAATACCGCCGTCTTCTGGAACTTTACCAACCTCATCGGCCAGTACGGCTAGTTTCATTCTAACTATTGAGTCTCTTACCCAATTAACAAATTGACGGTATTCGCTATTTGTTATTTCTGTTTCGTCCATATAAAAGGCTCTTACAGTAGCTGTTTTTGCAGGTGCATCATGCACCCCAGCAAGATCATCATCTGCCTTACCCATAATAAACGATCCTCCAGGAATCAGTTGCATTCCATAAGGCTTTTCTGGGTGCCATTTCTTTCCTTTTACACCCACTAGTTCGCCTCTATCTTTAGAGCCGCAACTAACTAGTACTGCTATCACTGCAATTAATAATATAAACTTCTTCATATCCATAGAAAACTCGAGGTTAATTAGGTTAGCTTCATTTTTGAGAGGGTAAACATATTTATATATTTTTTAAAAAACAACTTTTTTCGTGAAAAAAATACATTTCATCGTGAAAAAATAACATTTTACCGATAAAATAAGCATTTCACTCTTTATTATTGCTAAACACAATTCTTTTGAAATGCCTTATACCACCTGTCCGGCAACTTATTATTACAAGCATCTAAGTAATCCTGATGCATGCAAGGTAATAACGTATGTCTTTTCAATTTATTATTTACTTCAGTTAAAAAAGGAATTTCAATCCACCATCTACCTGTTTTATTGCTCTTATAAAACACTAATTCCTGAGAGTCCACCAAAGTAATAAACTTTTGATAGTTTCTATCATCTGAAAAATCATCATCTTTTACTCTATAGTTGACCCCTTCAATAAAATACCAAATTATCTGAGCAACCAACATACATGTAATTTCATCTTCCTTAGATGGTTTATACTCATATATTCCAAAAGAAGTGACCTTATTACTAATGCCTGCATAACGTGAAATAGCACAAATCTCTTTTCCATCCAACCCATTAGGCGAATATTTCTGGTTTAAACTAACCTCCGAGCCTTTTACCGAAGTTAAATCAACGCTAACAATATTAGCATCTCTTAATACTGGTTCTACAAGAGCAATATCATTAGACACTTGTCCGAGCCTATAAGATTCAAAATAAAGACTATCCATTAAATCGATCTCTTCTTGTGAATTGAAATAAGTCTGATAGCCTATGGTTGCATAATTAAAGAGGTTATAAGGTTGATCTAGAATAACCTTACCAACAAAACTGTTATTTTTTATAGGCTTGGTAGAATCACCTAAATCAAACTTACTATCTATATTTACAATATTGACCATAGGTGTCAAATTATCGTAAGCCCTATAATTTGCATAAGTAAGATCTTGAGTACCTCCTAATATAATAGGTATAATATTCTTTTTTACTAAAATACTTATAGTCGTTTTTAATGCAAAATAAGTATCTTGAACACTCTCCCCTTTATTAATGTCGCCTAAATCTGCAATCGTAACATTCCAACTTCCAGGAAAAAGTCCATATAGAGATTTTCGAATGTCATCTAATTGAAATTCTTCCCCTATATAGTTAATGTCATTTCTGTTTTCTAAAACGCCTAAAATAGCAATATCGACATCATCCAAATCCGGAATGCCATTTTGCAAGGAGTGAATTTTAAATTTCCTTCCTAAGACTTGCGTTGAAAGCAACTCATTATGAGCCAAGACTAAATCTGAAACAGGAGATAAAAAATTAAAATTCATTTTATAGTTCTTCTCATTTTTATTATGAAGTGATTTAAACTTTTTTCAATTAAACAGCATGGTTTTTATTAACTCCTTAAACACAAAACGTCAAAATGGTCTGCACCATTCTTTACTTCTTCTTTTTTGCTGGCGCTTTTTTCTTAGCTGCTTTTTTCTTCGGAGCATTGGTTTCTATAATAGCTTTAGCTTCATCTAAAGTCATTTCTGAAACATCAACTGTTTTAGCAAGTTCTACTTTTATTTTTCCTTTTATAACATGGTGTCTGCCCCATCGAGCCTTTTCAACCCGAATACCTTCTTCTTCCCAATTATGAACTACCTTATCTATTTCCTTTTGGATTTTAGTTTCGATCAATTCAACAATATCGTCATCAGATAAATGATCCCAATCGTATTTTTTATTTACGTTAATAAACATATTGTTCCATTTAATAAATGGTCCAAAGCGCCCTTTTCCTTTTTGTACGGGCAACTCTTTGTACATATATATTGGAGCATCTGCTTTTTGCTTTTCTTTAATTAAAACAATAGCATCATCAAGTTCTACACTCAAAGGGTCGGTACCTTTTGGCAACGAAACAAACGAATCACCAAATTTAACATAGGGGCCAAAACGGCCATTATTTACCACGATATCTTCACCTTCATAAGTTCCCAAACTTTTTGGAAGCTGGAATAAATCCATGGCCTCTTCATAAGTAATGGTGGTTAATTGCTGATCTGGGCTCAAACTAGCAAATTGTGGCTTTTCTTCATCATCAACTGTACCAATTTGCACCATAGGCCCAAACCTACCTAAACGCACACTGACTTGTTTTCCCGATTTTGGGTCGGTTCCTAAAATACGTTCACCAGATTCCCTATCTGCATTTTCTTTAACGTCTTCTACTTTTGGATGGAAATTTTTATAAAACGATTTCATCATTTTAGTCCAATCTTCATTCCCTTCAGCTATCTCATCAAAATCTGCCTCAACCTTAGCTGTAAAATTGTAATCTAGAATAGTTTCAAAATGATTTACCAAAAAATCGGTAACAATCATACCAATATCTGTTGGTACTAATTTTCCTTTATCCGAACCTACCTTTTCTGTTAATGTTTTATCATTTACACGGCCATTTTGAAGTCTTAATTGTGTATAGTTTCTTTCAATTCCTTCTACAGTACCCTTTTCTACATAATTTCTATTCTGTATTGTTGAAATGGTTGGAGCATATGTTGACGGACGTCCAATACCCAATTCTTCCAACTTCTTAACAAGTGACGCTTCTGTATATCTGGCTGGAGGCCGTGTATAGCGCTCTGTTGCTGTAATATAATTATTAAGAAGTGACTCGTTAGTTTTCATTGCTGGCAACATCCCTTCTTGCTCAACATCTTCATCGTCTGTTCCTTCTAAATATACTTTTAAAAAACCATCAAAAGTAATCACTTCCCCATTTGCCGTGAAGGTTTCATTATGTGTAGATGCACTAATTTTTACATTGGTACGCTCTAATTCTGCTTCGCTCATTTGCGATGCAATGGCACGTTTCCAGATTAAATCATACAAACGAGCCTGATCTCTATCAATATTAACCGAATGTGTCGAAAAACTTGTAGGACGAATAGCCTCATGCGCCTCTTGAGCACCTTTTGTCTTTCCTTTATAATTTCTTGGTTTACTATATTTTGAACCAAAAGCACTTTCAATTTCTGCCTGTGCTCCTTGTCGTGCTTCGTCCGATAAGTTAACACTATCTGTTCTCATATAAGTAATTAAACCTGCTTCATAGAGACGTTGTGCCATCGTCATGGTTTTACTTACAGAAAAGTATAATTTACGTGATGCTTCTTGCTGTAACGTTGAAGTTGTAAATGGTGCAGCCGGCGATTTCTTTGCTGGTTTTTTTTCTAAATCTGAAACCTTAAAATTTGCAGCACTGTTCTTTTCTAAAAAACGTTGGGCCTCTTCTTTAGTCGAGAAGTTCTTTGGAAGTTTTGCTTTAAAAGTTTGCCCTTCTTCATTAGAAAATTCAGCATCAACCCTATAAGAGGCCACTGGAGCAAACCCTTGGATCTCCCTTTCTTTTTCGACAATCAATCTTACCGAAACAGATTGGACCCTTCCTGCGGACAAGCCTCCTTTTACTTTTCGCCAAAGCACAGGAGAAAGCTCGTAACCAACAATTCTATCTAATACACGACGGGCTTGTTGCGCATCAACCAAATCGTAATCAATACCTCTCGGGTTTTCAATCGCCTTTTGAATAGCTGCCTTTGTAATTTCATGAAAAACAATACGTTTGGTTTTTTCTTTATCCAACTTTAAAGTTTCTGCCAAGTGCCATGCAATAGCCTCTCCTTCTCGGTCTTCATCACTTGCCAACCAAACCCAATCTGCCTTTTTAGCTAAGTCTCTTAATTTTTTTACGACTGCTTTTTTGTCCTTGGAAACCTCATATGTTGGTTTAAAATCACCCGCTACATCAACGCCCAATTCTTTGGAAGGTAAATCGGATATATGTCCGAAACTAGACTCTACCTTAAAGTCTTTTCCTAAAAATTTTTCAATGGTTTTGGCTTTCGCTGGTGACTCAACAATCACTAAATTCTTCGTCATACTTCAATTTTTGAAGCTACAAATGTATATCAAAAAAAGTTTATCTGCCGCATTTTATGGATTATCTGTTAATTATTTAAATAAAAAAACCTGCTTTTTAACATTTTAAAAGCAGGTTTTTAATATTGAAAATAAAATTTATTCGGGTAGAGCTCCTATCTCTTCAATAGCATCAATCACATTAAAACCAATAACATTTTTATATATCAAATATAGTGGATGATACACAAAAGCAGCCGTAAAAAGCAAGCCTATCCCGCACAGCAAAAAGCCAACCATTTGTGATAAAATGGAAGTCACAATCATTAGACCAAAAGTGATCAGCCATTTTTTGTTCCCTAATTTAAAACTTGCCTTTACAATTTCGCCTACACTAAGCTCGGGATTAAAGGCATATATTAATGAAAAGTAAGATAATGGTATCATCACATAAAATACAGGTAAATAACATAATAACATGGCTAAAATGGCTATTCCAAAGGAAGCCAGCATTAATACAAATATTTTACTTAAATGTTTTCCCCTTACAAAATAAAAGAAATCGGATGTTGTTACCGGCTCATTATAATCCAACTTTTGCACGATTCTGAAAAAAGCAGCATTCAAAGCCATCGAAATGGCCCCTAAAACAAATATCCCAACAATTATAAACAAAACGTACAATATAGACATTCCTGCAAAAAAACCACTGAACGCCTCAGGGTCTGAATATCCACTCTCTTGCTTTGCAATTATTATACCTATTAAAGGAAGGTATAAAACAATAATTAAAGGCATCATAATTATAACCGTAAACAGCTGTAATAAAAACCCCTGAAGCCATGTCTTTTTAAATAATTCGATGGACTCGTTAAAAATAGTTCCAAAATCTAATGCTTCTGCACTCCCTATCTTTTCCAATAAAGTACTAATTGTATTCATGTATAAAGCTTAATATAAATTCTTAATTAATAGTCCGAATCATCCCTGAGCCCTATTTTACCTATCTCGTCATCCGCTTTAAAACCTATTACTTCCTTATAAATTAAAAAAACGGGCAAATAAATAATAGATATGGTAAACAGCACTCCTATTCCGCAACCCAATATCCCCAACATTCCCAGAATGCCAGTCACAAATAAGGCCCCAAAAGTTATAAGCCATTTTTTATTTCCCAAGGCAAAGCTTGCTTTTACAATTTCTGTTTCGCTTAAATCGGGATTGAAAGCAAAAATAATTGCAAAATACGATAAAGGCACCATAGCATATATATAAGGAATAAAAAACAATAATTGTGCAATCGTTGCAATTAAGGTATAAACAATACCTAACATAAACACCTTTGTAAAGTATTGTTTATTAAAAAAATAAAAATAATCATCAGCCCCTGTTTCTCCCGAATCCATTTGCTTACAAATCCTATAAAACGCACCTACAAGAGCAAGTGTTAAAGTACTAACCAAAATGGTTTGGGGTATACTGTAAAATACGTTTTGATAATAAAAATCCGAAAATGACCCTAAGTCAAACCCATTATTAAAATCAAAAGCATCTGGGGCAAGTCCAATAAGCCCAAAGACAGAATTTATAATTATGGCAGCAATCATTACAAGAAAAACAACTATAAAGCCCTTGAGCCATACTTTTTTATACAAGTCTATAGAATTACTAATAATTTCGCCAAAATCCAAAGACTTTGCACGATCTATCTTTTGCAACAGGGAGGCTAACATATTCACAGTTGGTTTGGTTAAATTGGTTATTAATGATCAAAAAAACTATTGCAATATAATACAAACAAACAAAACCTGCTTTTCTACCTACCGCGTGTACACATCTTTAAAAAAGACACAAATGGCACAAATTCATACGATTCCAGTGCTTTACGGTATAGATTGGACTCTGCATGAATATGAACCCCTAGTCTATATAGGCTTGAAACCTGTCAATAGTCTGAATAATTTGTGAAAATTTGTGCCATTCGTGTCCAATCTTTTTTTGTGCTTTTTTTGTGTACACACGGTAGGCTTTTCTACAGGTTTTTATTTTGAACTCATTTAAATACCCATAATATCATCTTAATGAATACGAACTTATTAAATCCACGCCACCTTCTACATATTTATATTGATACAGGTTATTGCCTCCAACCATAAGCAAACTATTTTCTAATGGAATGACGTCTTTAGACCGAATATCATGATATGCTTTTGTAAATTTCACATCCAAGGGGTCTTTTTTATCAAATAATTTCAACCCAGAAGTACCATCGCAAACAAATAACATGTTTTCTTTAACACCCAACCCATAAGGGTTTTCTAATACATAACGCCCTGCTAATGTCGGTGTTGTTTTATTACTAATATCAATCACTTCCAAAACACTTTCCAGTTGCCCACAAGCGTTCCCTCCACGTAAAGTTAAATACGCATAATCTCCATCCACCACTACGGGATCGCAGCCTTCCCAATGTGTGAACTCTGAAACATACTCTGGTAGTGACGGGTTTGCTATACTATAAATATACATCCCATTCGTACTTCCCAAATACAAATAGCCGCCAGCTTGAAACATCGTTTCTATATTCCAGCCTGCACTTTGGGTATTGGCAAGCACAGGAGACGACAAATTTTGAATATTAAAAATGGCCATTTGATAATTTCCCACTGTATATAAATAATTATCTACTATTTGAAAACGCGCCAAAGAACCTCCTTGACCTGTAACCGATTCTGCCGAAGCTAAGGCCAAATCGCCATTTTGAAACGTAACATCCACAAATCGGTTATCTATTTTCTTGCGTCTTTCTGTAGTGACTGTCCAGCCCACAATAATATTGTTTTCCAAATCTACTTTCCCATAATCGACAGCTTGAGCTTCCATAGGCATGTTGTAATCGTAAATACTAAACACATCGTTTAGTCTTTCAACTAAAGTAATTGAATGAATGTCAGAAATATCGAAAACCACTAAATCCGTGGCGCTATCGGCATATAAAAAATCATCTTTTACCGATATATCTTCATTGCCCGGAATCTTAATAAATTTAATAGCTTTTGGTAATTCAGGGTTCGAATTATCAATAACATGCACGCCTTTTTTAACATCACTAATAAAAATATAGTTTTTATAAGCATATATTTTACCGGCTTCTTTAATGTTTTCAGGAGCCGTAATAGCAACCGAACTTCTAAAATCCGCTTTGGTCATCAGCTCAGGAACCGCTACCTGAACGAGCTCAAAATTAAGATCTTTTTTATCGCAAGACCATATGGTTATAAGAAGTAGAGATAAGAAAAAATTAAATTTCATAGCAACTTTAATTTAATATTTATAACGCAATGAAGTTTCCAGACCTTCAAGATGCAAAATAATTTCATGACTTCCGTTAATTTGTAGCGGTCTTAAATCAAATGAGATTGTTCTTTTAAACACCGCCAAACAAGCTTCCTTATTTAATAATTGGAGCTTTAAAGAGCGCTGTTCTGGTGAAGACTCGGCAACAGCTCCAGAATCTACTAAATTAAATCCCCATGAATGACCATCACAACCAGAAGCACTTATTTCAAGAGTTAAGCAATCCTCTATTATTTGAGCATTAACAAAAGTAAAATGAGCTGACTCTAAATTAGTAAATAAATTTCGGTTTACGGTTATTTTTTGATCACATATTTCACTGGAGAGATCAATTTTATCACCTTCCTCACAGGTCATATTAATAAAACATAATGCCATAGAAATAAAGAAAAAGCCCCTTTTTACCATCATATAGTTTATTTAATATTTCAATACAGGGTACCCATTTACACATACTACTTCCTTGGGTTGCCTCGGTAAATCGCATGTTGAAACAATTTCCCATTTTATATTATATCCTTTTTCCATATTAGTGTATTCCTCAACTTTTTGCAAAAAAGCCTCTGTATCTATTTGTTTGGAGTAAGCCATATAACCTTGGGGGCCTCCACAAGCTTTAGAACCATAAGCCGTAAAAGTCCAATTACTGGCATCTGTACAAGAAACGCTCGTTGACAATTTATAAATCTCATCGAATACATCCATCAATTTCCGGTAGTCCTTCTCCTGTTCTGTTAATTCTCTTTTTACTATTAATTCATCTTTCGTAAGCGACACTATACGCCAAGCATAATCACTGGGGTATTGCTCTTGGGATATTGTTACAAGTGTGTTATCTAATTCCCATCGCCCTTTAGAATCGAAAAAAACTAATGGAGGTGTTCCACACCAACCAGAAGAACGCTCAACCATATCACCATTTCCCTTGAATAAAATACCGTAATCTTGTTCGGGCAAAGCATTTGCTTTCTTATAGGTAGTTTCTTCACCATTATAGGTTGGTTCTACCCAAATGCCTATTAATAAATTATCTGAATCTACATGGTTATCATCACCGTCTGAGCATCGCATATTCATAAAGCAAAATATGACAGAAACAACAAATAAAATCTTTTTCATAAATAAGAGTTTTAAAAGTTTTGTTTTTAAATAGATACCCAAAGTTCATTTTGGTTGCGTAAAACAGTATTGATAATTCCTAAAACGGAAAGAAATTCAAGCTGTCACTTTGTCACAAAACACAAATTAATTGTATCTTTGCATACTTATTGACACGCTTAAAACAATTAAGATTTCTACTTTCGTGGAAAATAAACATGGAGAAAATTATAGACGAAAATAAACAAGGTGAATCGCTCATCTTAGAACAAAAAGAAGACAACAAACGTAAGCTCTTTATTGAAAGTTATGGCTGCGCGATGAATTTTAGTGATAGCGAAATCGTGGCTTCTATTATGGCAAATCAGGGGTTTAACACGACCCAAAAGTTAGAAGAAGCCGATTTGGTCTTGGTAAACACTTGTTCTATTCGAGACAAAGCAGAACAGACCATACGCAAACGTTTAGAAAAATACAATGCTGTAAAAAGAGCACATAACCCAAAAATGAAAGTGGGGGTTTTGGGCTGTATGGCAGAACGACTAAAGACAAAATTTCTTGAAGAAGAAAAAATTGTCGATCTGGTTGTTGGACCAGACGCCTATAAAGACCTACCAAATCTTTTAGCAGAAGTTGATGAAGGGCGCGATGCCATTAATGTGATTCTTTCAAAAGAAGAAACCTATGGTGATATCTCGCCAGTACGCTTAAACACGAATGGGGTCACCGCTTTTGTATCTATTACCCGCGGTTGTGATAATATGTGCACTTTTTGCGTAGTGCCTTTTACCCGTGGGCGCGAGCGTAGTAGAGATCCACAAAGCATTATTGAAGAAGTAAACGATTTATGGCACAAAGGTTTTAAAGAAATTACCTTACTTGGCCAGAACGTAGACAGCTATCTTTGGTACGGCGGAGGGTTGAAAAAAGATTTTGGGAAAGCAAGTGACATCCAAAAAGCAAGCTCGGTAAACTTTTCTAAGCTATTGGAGCTCTGCGCCAAAGCACAACCAAAAATGCGTATTCGCTTTTCTACATCAAATCCGCAGGATTTAACTTTGGATGTGATTGAAACCATGGCTAAATACAATAACATTTGTAATCATATCCATTTACCTGTTCAGAGTGGTAGTGACCGTATTTTAAAAGAAATGAACCGCCTGCATACACGTAAAGAGTATATGAACTTGATTGATAACATTCGTCAAATCATTCCTAATTGTGCTATTAGTCAGGATATGATTGTTGGTTTCCCAACAGAAACCGAGGACGATTTCCAAGATACCGTTTCATTGATGAACTATGTGAAATATAATTTCGGTTATATGTTTACCTATTCTGAACGTCCAGGAACTATGGCCGAACGGAAAATGGAAGACGATGTGCCCGAGGAAGTAAAAAAACGAAGACTGCAAGATATTGTTGATTTGCAACGTGAACACAGCGAAATTAAAACCAAAGAACACCTCGACACTATTGTAGAAGTATTGATCGAAAAAGAATCTAAAAAATCTAAGTTGCAATGGTCTGGACGTACACCACAAAATATTGTAGCAGTATTTCCAAAGGCCCATTATAAAATAGGTGATTTTGTAAACGTGAAGGTAACAGATTGCACAAGTGCTACGCTTATTGGAGAAGCGATTGGGTTAAGTGATAATAATTGACTCGTCACCCTGAACTTGTTTCAGGGTCTCATGAAGTAAATAAATAATTTAAAAAAGATTCCTGCTTTCGCAGGAAATGAATATGGAATCAATTCAAGCAATAAAACAACGTTTTGGTATTATTGGTAATGCCCCTTCGCTAAATCGAGCTATTGAAAAAGCGATTCAGGTAGCACCTACCGATATTTCGGTTTTGGTTACAGGAGAAAGTGGCGTTGGTAAAGAAAGTATTCCCAAAATAATACATCAATTATCGCACAGAAAGCACAATAAATATATTGCTGTAAACTGTGGCGCCATTCCAGAAGGCACTATTGACAGTGAGCTTTTTGGCCATGAAAAAGGCGCATTTACAGGAGCGACTCAAACCAGACAAGGCTATTTTGAAGTAGCCGACGGGGGCACTATTTTTCTTGATGAAGTAGGCGAACTACCTCTAACAACACAAGTTCGTTTGCTGCGTATTTTAGAAAACGGTGAATTTTTAAAAGTAGGTTCCAGTAAAGTCCAAAAAACCAATGTTCGCATAGTAGCTGCTACCAATGTAAACATATTTGAAGCTATCGATAAAGAGAAGTTTCGTGAAGATTTATATTACAGATTGAGCACGGTAGATATACACATACCTCCGTTACGTGAGCGACAAGAGGATATTCATTTATTGTTCAGGAAATTTGCTAGTGACTTTGCGCTTAAATATAAAATGCCAACCGTTAAATTAACAGATAATGCTGTTCAGGCTCTTACAAAGCACCGTTGGAGCGGTAACATTCGTCAGCTTCGTAATATAGCAGAACAACTGTCCGTTTTAGAGCAAAATAGGACGATCACTGCCGATACACTTAGTAGTTATTTACCAAAATCTGGCACGAACTTACCTGCTGTTATTAAAACATCAAAATCTGAAAGTGATTTTAGTAGTGAGCGTGAGATTTTATATAAAGTTTTATTCGACATGAAAGCCGATTTAAATGATTTGAAAAAGCTCACCATGGAACTCATGAAGAATGGAGATACTAAAGATGTTGAAAAAGATAATAAAACCCTAATTCAAAAAATTTATGGTAAAAATAAAGAGGAAGAAACCATCTATGAAACCCCTCAAGAATCTGAAGTACTTTCTATAGCAGAGCATGCTGTAGACCAAGACGAAATTATTGACGTACAAGACAAATATCATTTTGCCGAGGATATTGAAGAAGAAGAAACCTTATCGTTGCATGACAAGGAGTTGGAATTAATAAAAAAATCGCTTGAACGTCACAACGGAAAACGTAAATTAGCAGCTGCCGAACTTGGAATTAGTGAACGTACTTTATACAGGAAGATCAAACAATATGATCTGTAGATTATTAGTGGAGGAAATAGGCATTAGGGCGCAGGCATTAGGCGATGGGTATTTAGATGGTAAAGTTGCAACATTATAAAAAAGTAATCGTTTTAAGAACAAATGAATGGTTGCGCTTGGCACTTCGTTTTTAGCTTGCCTTGAACGGAGTCGAACTCAGTATAAACTAAAGTAAAAGTGCCTTTAAAGGGCAGTATCATAATAAAATTGACATCATTAAAAAACGTTTGTCTCCCTAAGAAGACAAGAATTCAAATGAAGCATCCATAACTAAAAGTTAGATGCCCAAGGAACATGATTATAGGGATGCTACATACCTGTGCTGATCACAGTCAAAGTATAACAAGCAAAAAACAATTAGGAATAAACACATGAAATACACAAAATATATTTTTATATTGCTAATAGCTTCAACCCTTTATGGTTGCGGTTTTTATTCATTTACAGGAGCTTCTATCCCCCCAGATGTTAAAACATTCCAAGTCAACCATTTTGAAAACACATCATTATTAATTGAACCCGGTCTGGAAAGAGATTTCAAACTAGCTCTTGAAGATTTAATACAAAACCAAACCAATTTAGGATTGGTCCCTTCAAATGGTGATTTGGTTTATGAAGGGGAAATAACTAATTACCGTATTTCACCAACGACCGCAACGTCTCAAAATACAGCTGCTCAAAACAGATTGACCATTGGTGTTAAAGTCCGTTTTTTCAATAGGAAAAAAGAGGAAGATGATTTAGAGACGAGTTTTTCATTTTTCTATGATTACCCAGGAAGTTCCCAACTAATTGGAAGTCAAAAAGCGACGGCTCACGAAGAGATTTTTGAACGCTTAACACAAGATATTTTTAATGCTACTTTAGCCAAATGGTAACTAAATGAATTCGACAGATTTTGTAAACATATTACAGCATCCGCAAACCATAACGCATCAACAAACTGAGGCTATAAAATCTGTTATCGATGAATTCCCTTACTTCCAATCAGCTCGTGCCGTATTTCTTAAAGGCCTAAAAAACCAAAGCAGCTTTAAATATAATCAAGAACTTAAAACAACAGCTGCCTATACGACAGACCGGAGTATCTTGTTTGATTTTATTACATCAGAATCATTCATTCAAAATGAAGTATCACAATATATAAAGCAAAATATAGCGCATCTAAAAGACATAGAAGTTACAGTTGAAAATATTTCGGTTAACAAAAGTGTTAAAATAGACCATGCTTTAAAACAACAAATTAAAGACACCAAAGGCGTACTAGATCCATCACTATTTCAGCCTAAAGAAGAACGCCCTAAAAAGCTGGCTAATTTTCTTTTAGATGACACTGAAACTATCGAAAATATTACCGAAGAAACAAAAACAAAAGCCCCATCAATTAGTGATATATTAAGTCTAGGCAAACCGCTTCAGTTTGATAAAAAAGAAACCCATTCTTTTAACGAATGGTTAAAATTAGCACGTTTCAAGCCTATTGAAAGAAACGAAGATAAAAACACAAAAAACGAAACAGCATCTGTAGAAGAAGATAAATCGCCCATAGCTTTAGATAAGGCTAAAAAGTTTGAGCTCATTGATCAATTTATCACAAAAAACCCAAAGATAAACCCTTTTAGAGCTACGATTACAAAAGGCAATCTTGCAAAAGCACAAATGATACAACCCGAAGCCTTAATGACCGAGACTTTAGCACGTATTTATGTAGAACAAAAAAACTATAAAAAAGCAATTCAATCTTATAAAGTTTTAAGTTTGAAATATCCAGAAAAAAGTGGTTTCTTTGCAAACCAAATTAAAGCGGTAGAACAATTACAAGAACAAAATAACACAGAATAATGAGTACGTTTACAATATTTTTAGCATTAATTGTAGTAGTAGCATTTTTACTAGTTGTAGTAATTATGGTTCAGAACCCTAAAGGCGGTGGATTATCATCATCTTTTGGTGGTGGCGGCACACAACAATTAGGCGGTGTAAAAAAGACCACAGATTTTTTAGATAAAAGTACGTGGACTTTAGCAACATTATTATTAGTTTTAATATTAGCTTCTAATATAGCTATTAACAAAGGCAAAGGAGATGTAGACTCCAAGGCTTTAGATGAGGATGCAACAACGGCTCCTGCTCTGCCAGCTCCTCTGCCGGCAACTAATGATGCTGCAACTGCTACACCAGCAGATTCTACAGGACAATAATTTTATTTAATAAAAGAAACAAAAAATGCCAACTCTACAAGTTGGCATTTTTTGTTTCTAGCTGCCCCGCTTTAAACAGGTCTGCAAGTTTGTCAGTTATTAAGTATTGGCACATTTTTAGCATAACCGTTAAACATTAATAAATATCATTCAATTAAATTAAAAAATATAACAAATGGCATTAAACATTAAACCATTGGCAGACCGTGTTCTTATTGAACCTGCTGCAGCCGAAACTACAACGGCATCAGGCATTATTATTCCAGATAACGCAAAAGAAAAACCACAAAAAGGAAATGTAGTTGCTGCTGGAAAAGGCACAAAAGATGAACCTATTACTGTAAAAGTTGGCGATACTGTTTTATATGGAAAATATGCTGGTACCGAACTTAAACTTGAAGGTAAGGATTACTTAATCATGCGCGAAAGCGACATCTTAGCAATTATATAAAAATTGCTTTTCCATTCCCTCGAAGGAGGGAATCCCATCAAAAAATTAAATCTCTATTAAACAGATTCCTGTCTTCACGGGAATAAAAAATAAAAGCATAATTATGGCAAAAGATATAAAATTTGATATTGAAGCACGTGACGGATTAAAACGCGGTGTAGATGCATTAGCCAATGCAGTAAAAGTAACTTTAGGTCCTAAAGGACGTAACGTAATTATTAGCAAGTCTTTCGGAGCACCACAAGTAACTAAAGACGGTGTCTCTGTAGCTAAAGAAATTGAGCTAGAAAACCCACATGAAAACATGGGGGCCCAAATGGTAAAAGAAGTGGCTTCTAAAACCAACGATTTAGCAGGAGATGGCACTACGACAGCTACTGTTTTAGCTCAAGCTATTGTAAAAGAAGGATTAAAAAATGTGGCCGCTGGTGCAAATCCTATGGATTTAAAACGCGGTATCGATAAAGCTGTGAGTGCTATTACTGCAGATTTAGAAAAACAATCTAAACAAGTAGGTAATTCTTCTGAAAAAATAAAACAAGTTGCTGCGATATCTGCAAATAACGATGATACTATTGGTGAGTTGATTGCTCAAGCATTTACCAAAGTTGGTAAAGAAGGGGTTATTACTGTTGAAGAAGCTAAAGGTATGGAAACATACGTTGATGTTGTTGAAGGTATGCAATTCGATAGAGGCTACTTATCTCCTTACTTTGTTACTGATGCTGATAAAATGATTGCCGATTTAGAAAATCCATACATTTTATTATTCGATAAAAAGATCTCTAATTTACAAGAGATTCTTCCCATCTTAGAACCGGTAGCACAATCTGGTCGTCCGTTATTAATCATTGCTGAAGATGTTGACGGACAAGCCTTAGCAACTTTAGTTGTAAACAAATTACGCGGTGGACTTAAAATTGCTGCTGTAAAAGCACCAGGTTTTGGTGATAGACGTAAAGCGATGCTAGAAGATATTGCCATCTTAACCGGCGGTACGGTTATTTCTGAAGAAAGAGGGTTCACCCTGGAGAATGCAGACTTAAGTATGTTAGGTACTGCCGAAACCGTAACGGTTGATAAAGATAATACAACGATTGTTAATGGCGCTGGAAATGCTAAAGACATTAAAGCTAGAGTCAGCCAAATTAAATCTCAAATCGAAACAACAACTAGCGATTACGATAAGGAAAAGCTACAAGAACGTTTGGCTAAATTAGCTGGTGGTGTTGCTGTTCTTTACGTTGGTGCGGCTAGTGAAGTTGAAATGAAAGAGAAAAAAGACCGTGTTGATGATGCCTTACATGCCACAAGAGCTGCTGTAGAAGAAGGTATTGTAGCTGGCGGTGGTGTTGCTTTAGTAAGAGCTATATCGGTATTAAAAAAGATAACAACTGAAAACTTAGACGAAGTTACTGGTATTCAAATTGTAGCACGTGCTATTGAGTCACCGTTACGTACTATTGTTGAAAATGCTGGAGGCGAAGGTAGTGTTGTGATCTCTAAAGTTTTGGAAGGCAATAAAGATTTTGGTTATGATGCCAAATCTGAAACATATGTAGACATGCTTAAGGCAGGTATTATCGATCCTAAAAAAGTAACGCGTATTGCATTAGAAAATGCAGCCTCTGTTGCAGGAATGATCCTTACTACCGAGTGTGCTTTAATTGATATTAAAGAAGAAGCGCCAGCTATGCCTCCAATGGGCGGTGGGGGTATGCCAGGAATGATGTAAGTCGGTTGGTCAAGAACCACACACCTAATTATATTAAAAAACGTCTCAATTTATTTTGAGACGTTTTTTGTTTGATTTTTTAAACAACTTTTTGTTTCTAATGCTTTTTAGGCCTCTTGGGCTACTTAAACCAATTATTATTTAAAATGAGCTATAAATAATTTGATTTATATTTTGTTCTGATATGATAGAAAATTCAATCATAGCCTTTGTTATGGTTTTATACCCTGTCAAGCTGAGCTCATGTTTTATATTGAAATATGAGCAAAATTGTAATCGAAGATTCATGAACTCCTATTTATCAAATTAGATCTGTGAGCTAAACAAATTATAGGGGTTGTTTTGAGTCATAATTGGTATAAACCATTTAATGATTATGCGCGTCACCTTTTTCACCCTCCTTACCGTCGTTATGATCGTCCTTAACGGCCTCATCTCGATATCGGCAACAAGGGTGCACGGTTGCATAAGCCTCATCCGTTGCCTTTAAATTCTTGGTGTCGTGTCCCACGGCCAATATATTGCTTTGTATTGTTTTTAAATCGGTTTTACGCTCATCAAAAATGAGTTTTAATTCATGTGTTTTTACGTTCCAAACCGCAGACTTCACCCCTTTGGTATTTAAGCATGCTTTTTCAATACGGGTCTTACACATTAAACAAACACCGTCAACTTCCATAGAAGCTCTGGCATTTTTGTTTTGGGCAAATGCTCCTGTTGTTATTAATACTGTTAATACTACTATTAGTTTTTTCATGATATACATATTTTGTTTTTTACATTCCTGCGACCTGTGCTCAACTTGTTTCAGTAAGGCAGGAACCTTTTAAATTGAAACTTAATTACTATAAAGTGGATGCCACTTCCGCAAGAATGACATGTTTTTATTATTCTATTCCTTCCTAGTCAAAAACTTCTTCAAATTTTCTTGACTGCACTCAAAGTGATGTTTTTGTTCTTAATCCATAAGATTCCCTCCTTCGAGGGAATTTATATTCTAAATCGCAATCCCGCGTAATACATACTTCCAAAAATAGGACCATATACAAATGTGGTATCAAAATTCGCTCCAAAAGGATCATCGGCTCCCAAAATAGGATTAGACTGTCTTACATTCGTTATGTTTTCACCTCCTAAATATACTTCAAAATTTGGAGAAAACACCTTAGTTACTTGCGTATTTAAAGTAGCAAGTGTGGGTGTTTTATCTGGTAACTGATATGGTTCAGGATTTGTTACCGTTGAAGAAAAGCGTTGTTCTCCCAACCAATTAAACGTCGCATCAAATTTCCATTGTTGCCCATCTTCTTGTCTACGGGTTTCATAAGATGTATTTGCAAACAAACGATGGGTTGGCACTAATGGTTTTGATAATTTACCCGAGTTGTAATCTGTTTTAACGTCATAATATTTATAAGCCATTCGTAAATCGAAATACTCAAATACATTATAATTAAATTCTATCTGAAAACTATTCGCATAACTATCACCTTCCAAATTATAGAAACTCACTTCTTGTGGGTTCTCATAATCTACCACCACCTGATTTTTAAAATCGGTTTTATAATAATCTAAAGTAATATCTGCCTTTCTTCCAAAAAGGTTAAACCCTTGTAAATAAGACATGCCATAGTTCCATGCAATCTCAGGATCTAAACCATAAGCCCCTCCCGACCTCCCCAAAGGGGAGGGATTCATAACGTTAATACTTCTTGATGATGAGAATAGTTGCTGATTCTCAGCAAAAATATTAGCACTACGCTTTCCACGACCAAAAGATGCCCGGAATGCTGATTTCTCCCAAGGTGTGTAACGCACATGCACGCGAGGTGTTACAAACGTACCCAATAAATTATGATCATCAATACGTACACCCGCTGTTAGGTTTAACTTATCTAAATTATCATAATTGTATTCAAAAAATGCACCAACAGATCTTTCTGTTCTTTCGTAATCCGTAGTATTGACCAGCTCATCATAATGATCGTAAGTATAGCTCAAACCTGTTTTTATTTTGTGCCTGGAATCACTAATAATGGAATTATAAATAGCATTGGCATACAAACTATTATGCGTAATATCATATAGGTTCAATCCAAAATAAGAATCTTGTTTATGACTGCTAAATGCTGTTTGAACCCCCAAACTCTGGTAGGGTATCTCAGGATTTACATAACCTAATTTAGCAGATACCTCATAACGTCTCGTATCAATTTCACTACCCCATGCATTCGTTGTTAACCTATCTGTATCTGGATTAAAATCAAGCTGCCCAGCTTGCTTTTCATCGTTTAAAAATTTCAGATTGATAAAACTCACAAAACCTTTTTCAGTATCGGTATACTGCCAGCGGTTCATAATATTAATTTGATGGTACTTGGGCATATCCATAAAACCATCATCATTAACATCATGCTCTTTATTATGGGTATTCCCATGTAAATACAATCCTGTATGCCACTTATCGCTCACCTGAGTATTTATATGTGTATTTAGCTCCAACCGTTCACTCGAAGCACCGTATAAATTAACAAATAGCTTATCATCAGTAGCCGGTTTTACCAATTCTGCATTTATTTGGCCTGCAATACTTTCATATCCATTAACAACACTACCTGCCCCCTTTGTAATTTGAATACTCTCCACCCAGGTTCCTGGAATAAAACTTAAGCCATAGGCTTGTGAAGCACCACGAATGGATGGGATGTTTTCGGTGGCGATTAAAATATACGGACTATTGAGCCCCAACATTTTTATTTGCCGTGTTCCCGTAACAGCATTGGCAAAATTCACATCAATAGACGGATTGGTCTCAAAACTCTCGGAGAGATTACAACAAGCTGCTTTTAACAGCTCATCGCTACTCACCGTAAATACATTGGTCGCTTGTAAATAAGACCTGGCCGTGGCTTGTTTTCTAGATTTTACGGTAACAGCATCTAGGTTATCCGTGGGCTGCAACCAATGCTTTACCATTTTAGGAGCCTTGATTGTTATGGTATCCGTTTTAAACCCTACATAACTAATTAACAATTGTGTATAATCCTTTTTGTAAGGAATGGTAAAGTTTCCATCTATATCCGTTACGGCTCCTACCGAAGTATTTAGCCAATATACATTGGCTCCCGGTAAACCAATGGGGTCGTTTTTTTCATTTGCTTCCAAGATCGTCCCACTAATTTTATTCTGGGACAACACCACCATTGGAAGTATTAATAATATATAAAGTACGTTTTTCATTTAATTGTAGGTTTTAAACAGCATGATAATTGCCATAACAATCATGATGCTATTTTCAATAAACGTTGCTTTAGTCATGGGGAGTTTTAGTGCAGTTCCCAAACATGCGCATTGAATCGTTTTCTTATTTAAAAGTGTTCTGGCTACCCCTATCGTTGTTATTCCTAAAACAACCAATGTGATTATTAAGGCCATTGGGATTTGAATACGCATTAAAAACAAAATGCCCAATACCAATTCTATAAATGGATATACCCAACTATAAACAGGTATTATTTTAGCTAGGGGGTCGTACATCTTGAAAGATTCTGGAAAGCCCTTTAAATCTAAAAGTTTAAAAAAACTAAAAACGATGTAAAAAAGTCCCATGAAATCCAGCATAAAACCGATTCCGTTCCATGGTCTATAATTTATTAGCACAGATGCGACTGTTATATACCCGAAAATTAAAAACAGAGGAAATAGCTGTCTTAACTCCGATCTTTTTTCTTCTATGGCCTTAGAAGGTTTTTGAGATGCTTTAACCACACTCGGATCAGGCCCGTTCTTTTCAGAAATGGCATATTTATCTGGTAACGCATTTTGTAATGTACTTATAGAAATATGGTTAGACATTTCTATAACGGCTTGTGCTTTTGCCAAATCTACGGTAACATTTAATACACCATGAACGGCCTTAAGTTTTTCTTCTACCGAAGCTTTGCAACCATTACAGGTCATCCCTGTAATTGTATATGTATGTTTCATTTTGATTAAAAATTTGAATTAATAAATTTTAAGAGATTCCCTTTTTCAAGGGAATGAAAAAAAAATCTATTATCAAATTATAAAGACCTGGTCCAACACTTGTATGTCTGTGACCAAATTGGGAGGAGAATAATCTTTATGAGGAATTAGTAATTTAGGCAGGGCTTCAAAAAGACCAATATAAGCGTATGTATAGGATGTAATAATTTGTTGTTGCTCAAAATCCAAATCTTCAAATGAAGAAAGCTTTAATTCATTTTGACCTTCTATGATATCGATCACATCTTTACAACAATGCTTCTTTGTGACCTTTTCTAAAACACATTGGTCTACCTCCATAGCACACTTGTCGACTTCAGAAAAAATAGAAACAGCTACTAAAACGTCACCGCAAAAATGTTTTTCAATAGTAAAAGACACTGTCGAAAACAAAACGAGTGATGCCAGAAGCATTGAAAAGCTTTTATGTAATACCTTTTTTATCACAGAACAAAAATACAAAAATTTGAAATTGGAAGTGTTTTTTTATTAAATGATTAACAGTGAACGCATCTTGACTTTTTTATTATAATTCAGATTAAGCCTTAAAAAGGGCTCACTTAGCCTCTAATTCTGTGATAATAAAAAGCAGGCAATAATAAGAGTAAAATAATAGGTTGGATTAAAAAACGACGCACATTAAAAAACATATAGTAGTCTTCTTGCCTGGGGTTAACAACAAAATACAAATAGATGGCTAGCAGAATAACAAAAGCTGTGATGTAGATATAAACAGAAAATTTAATGATGCCTTTATCTTTAAAAAACACATATAAAATAGCCAATGAAATTAAAGTATTTAATAAATACCGTAATGTTGTGAAACTTACTAATTTTGCTAATTCGCGTCTAGGGCTATCTATATACAGGTAATCGTTCTGAAAAAAGGTTAAATACGGGTCATAAAACAACTCACCTTCATAAAACCTGATTAAAATCAATAATCCGAAAAGGACGGACAGCCATATATATTTAACCCATTTATCCATCTCTCTTTTTTAATTTAGAAAACCGATTCACCCAAAAAATCCATAGTAAAAAAACCATCCCATAAATAATTGCCGGAAAAACAACCGCATGCAAAATATGTTCTTTCTCTGGGTAGTGATACAAACCCATGGTTAGTATAACAATACGAATTAAGTTTGCCATATAAATTAAAACACTCCCTACAAGTATATACAAAAATGTTGTTTTTAACTTGCCGGAAAATGCCATTATAAATGATATAAACAAGATGATAACACTAATGGAATTACAGCCTTCAATAATACGTACCAAATATTTACCGTTAACAACCAATTTCATTGATGGTTCATCTGCATGTGGCAAAGCCTTTACATCATACCCAAAAGTATTCAATAATGTTTCGGTTTGTAAGGAAATGAGATGCGTGAAATAATCTGGGAAAAACCTGGAACCGTTTGAAAAATCAAGATAAAATTTATAAAGCAACGAAAAAGATATATATACTAACAGAAACGTACCTATAAACTTTATAACAGACTTATATTTTACAAAGAGTTCTTTCAATTAATAACGTTAAAATTATACAAAACCGAATATCGAAATTACATCTTTTTAAATACTTTTACCAAAACTTTTGAAGTTATGATTTTTGAACAATTAAAGCCACAGGTAGAAGCCCTTGTTTTTAATACAAAAAAAACGGTTGATGAGCGTTTATTAAGTATTTGCAAATTATTGGAAACAAACATTGAATACTACAACTGGGTTGGTTTTTATTTTAGAAACGGTGACAAAGAAGAATTACATTTAGGCCCTTACGTGGGAGCACCTACAGATCATAAAGTAATTCCTTTTGGAAAAGGTATTTGCGGACAAGTAGCCGTTAGTAATGAAAATTTTGTAGTACCGGATGTAACCGCACAAGACAATTATATAGCCTGTAGCATCACTGTTAAAGCAGAAATTGTTGTTCCAATTTTTGTAAATGGAGAAAACATAGGTCAAATAGATATTGATTCTAATACACCCGACCCTTTTACCGAAGCTGATGAACGTTTTTTAGAGTTTGTTTGTGCTCAAGTAGCTAAACTATTTTAGGTTCAAAATTCTAAATTCCAGATTTAAAATTTGAGAAACCTGAAACTTTGAATTTCAAACTTCAAACTTCAAACTTTGAACTTTGAACTTTGAACTCTTAGTGCTAACAACTTCCCTTTTTATACCATTACTTGTTTGAAATGGTATTAGTTAAAAAATCACTTCCTTTTTTAAAAATTCTAAGCTTGTTTTTTAAAGTAATACCAAATGAATTTTAAAATGATTGGTAATAAATTTGAATTATATTTTCTTTAGATGAGATAAAAAAACATAAGCATAGCCTAGTTAAGGATATGTTTTTTATTGAAATATAAAGGAAATAGAAATCGAAGATTCAAGAACACCAATTATAAAAATAAAAGATAGTGAGCTAAACGGATTTAACCAGTTATTTTGAAGTTTATTTGGTATAAATAAGTACTTTTGCAATTATTTAAATTTTTCAGCTTAAAACCCTGAAAAACAACAGCAATCTCATTCTTAACACAAGAATTAAAAACATAACACGACACTAATGAGCAACGAAAAAACTATTAAATCTGCATTAATCTCAGTATTTAGTAAAGACGGTTTAGAACCTATTGTAAAAAAATTAAATGAACAAGGTGTTACCATATACTCTACTGGCGGGACTCAAAAATTTATAAACGATTTAGGTATAGACGTCGTTCCTGTTGAAGAGGTGACCTCTTATCCTTCTATTCTCGGTGGTCGTGTAAAAACATTACACCCTAAAGTTTTTGGGGGCATTTTAAACAGGCAGAACCATGATGGTGATGTGGCAGAATTAGCCGCATTTGAAATCCCTCAAATAGATGTGGTTATTGTTGATCTATATCCGTTTGAAAAAACAGTGGCTTCAGGTGCTAGTGAACAAGATATTATTGAAAAAATTGATATCGGTGGTATTTCGTTAATTCGTGCTGCCGCTAAAAACTATGCGGATGTTATTTGTGTATCATCCGTAGACGATTATGCCGAATTTTTAGACCTGATTTCTGAAAACAATGGTACTATTTCAGAAGAAAACAGAAAACGTTTTGCAGGCAAAGCCTTTAACATATCCTCACATTACGACACGGCTATTTTTAACTACTTTAACAAAAATCATGATGAAGCTGCTTTAAAGATCAGCGAAACTAAAGGAAAGGTATTGCGTTATGGAGAAAACCCTCACCAAAGAGGCTTTTTCTTTGGAAACTTTGATGAACTGTTCACAAAGCTTCACGGTAAAGAATTAAGTTATAACAATCTTTTGGATGTTGATGCTGCCGTAAATTTAATGACTGAATTTAAAAACGACCTACCAACTTTTGCCATTTTAAAACACAACAACGCCTGTGGTTTGGCACAACGCAACACGCTACACCAAGCTTATGTAGATGCTTTAGCAGGAGATCCAGTTTCTGCTTTTGGAGGTGTTTTAATTAGCAATACTGAAATTGATGTTGCTACAGCAGGCGACATACATAAGCTATTCTGTGAAGTTGTTATTGCTCCTTCATTTTCGGCAGAAGCCCTAACAATGCTTCAAGGTAAAAAGAATCGTATTATACTAGTGCTTCACGATATTGAATTACCGAACATGAATGTTAGAAGTTGTTTAAATGGTGTATTACTTCAAGACAGGAATAATATTACCGATACTATTGAAGGTTTAACAAATGTTACAAATTCAAACCCTAACGATAGTGAGTTGGAAGATTTAATATTTGCTTCAAAAATTTGCAAACACACAAAATCCAACACCATAGTATTAGCAAAAAACAAGCAATTATGTGCCAGCGGCACAGGGCAAACCAGTCGCGTTGATGCTCTAGAACAAGCGATCCATAAAGCAAATTCATTTAATTTTGACTTGAAAGGAGCTGCCATGGCAAGCGATGCTTTTTTCCCTTTCCCAGACTGTGTCGAAATTGCAAAAAATGCCGGTATAACTGCTGTTATTCAACCTGGTGGTTCTATAAAAGACCAGTTAAGCATCGATTATTGTAATGAAAACAATTTAGCTATGGTTTTTACTGGCACACGTCATTTTAAACATTAAATTCATTTAAAGTTTTAGAATTATAGCGAAAACGAGTCATTTTTTAGTCCATTGAAAAACTTTAAATGAGTTCAATAAAAGAATGTCTTGAAACGAACTATCCCTACCTAGTTGGCAGACAGGCTCGAGGCCGAGCCATAGAGGTATACATCGGCTTTAGTTTATCTTGAGTACTTCGGCTGCCTGCCCGTCCCGCAGGCGGGCGCTCAGCATAAACGCTAGTCGAAAGGCTCAGTACATGTTTCGCTCGTTTCTTACCCAATCCCTGCCTCGCCGGCAGGCAGGAAGTTGAGCACATGTTTTGTCCTTAGGGTCTTAAACCGAAATTCTGTTATCTAGATTCCTGTTTTATTCATTGTTTTCTATTTTATATCAATGAAATCATGAATCCTACGATGTCATGGAAATAACAATCCTGTCTAACGGCAGGCAGGCCCAACGCTGAGCGTCGAGGAATGCTTTTCGATATAATTGCAAAAGAAATATATGGTTTTTTAGCCATCTAAAAATCAACAAAAAACGTATTATTAAACTATAGTATTTTTTAATAAAATTTGAACAGACTTAAAACCCATATATTTATTAACTTTTATTACATTTACGGGATTCGTTTTTTAAACCACTTAAATTATTAATAGCGCATGGGCTTTTTTGACTTCCTAACCGAAGAAATTGCAATAGATCTAGGAACTGCAAACACTCTTATTATCCATAACGACAAAGTTGTTGTCGATTCACCTTCCATTGTTGCACGAGATCGAATTTCCGGCAAAATTATTGCCGTTGGTCAAGAAGCCAGTTTGATGCAAGGAAAAACGCACGAAAACATTAAAACCATTCGCCCTTTAAAGGATGGTGTTATTGCAGATTTTGATGCGTCCGAACAAATGATAAGTATGTTTATTAAAAACATACCCGCTTTAAAAAAGAAGTTTTTTACGCCTGCACTTCGTATGGTTATATGTATTCCATCAGGAATTACAGAAGTAGAAATGCGTGCTGTAAAGGAAAGTGCAGAACGTGTAAATGGTAAAGAGGTTTATTTAATACATGAACCCATGGCAGCTGCTATAGGTATTGGTGTAGACATCATGCAGCCTAAAGGAAATATGGTCGTGGATATAGGTGGCGGTACTACAGAAATTGCTGTGATAGCGCTTGGAGGTATTGTCTGTGACAAATCCGTAAAAATTGCAGGTGATGTTTTTACAAATGATATTGTTTACTATATGCGTACACAACACAACTTATATGTTGGTGAACGTACTGCAGAAAAAATAAAAATACAAATAGGTGCTGCTACCGAAGATTTAGAATTACCGCCAGAAGACATGAGTGTTCAAGGACGTGATCTATTAACTGGTAAACCTAAACAAGTATCTATTTCACATAGAGAAATTGCTAAAGCTTTAGATAAATCTATCTTAAGGATCGAGGATGCCGTTATGGAAACCTTATCCCAAACCCCTCCTGAATTGGCTGCAGATATATACAACACCGGTATTTATTTAGCTGGTGGTGGCTCGATGTTACGAGGTTTGGACAAACGTTTATCCCAAAAAACAGACCTCCCCGTTTACATAGCCGAGGATCCATTGCGTGCTGTTGTTAGAGGTACTGGTATTACACTTAAAAATTTACCTAAATATAAAAGTGTATTGATAAAATAGCATACCTATTAAACATCAAAATAATGTATATAAATTGTTTCTTTTTTGCTTATTCTCCCTTTAAAAATATAACCATAACAAAGGCTATGTTTAAATTTTCGGCCTTGACTCATCAAAAAATAATTCAATTTATTTATACATAATTCCGAAATTCAATAGGTAGACAACATGCAACAGATTATTAATTTTATAATAAGAAACAAAAACTTTCTGTTGTTCTTATTGCTGTTTTCTATTTCAATTTTATTTACAGTTCAATCGCATTCCTACCATAAGAGTAAGTTTATTAATTCGGCTAATTTTTTAACCGGGGGCATCTACAATTCTGCAAATAACATAAGTGCGTATTTTAGTTTAAAATCTCAAAACAAACTTTTATCTGAAGAAAACAAGCGCTTAAAGTCACTTCTGTATAATTCGAAAAGTATTATGAAAAAAGAGCATTTGGATAGCCTTAATGCTCCTTACCATTTTTCCAATGCCCAGGTTATTAGAAACAGTTATTCCGCAACAGATAATATCATCCTGATCAATAAAGGAGAAAACGATAGTATAAAACAAGATTTTGGTGTGATAACTACCCAAGGTATTGTAGGTATTGTTGACAAGACAAGTGGTCATTTTGCAACCGTAATATCTATTTTAAATACAACAAGTTCTATAAGTGCTCAACTAAAAAAAACAAATCACTTCGGCACCTTAGAATGGGATGCTAAAAACCCTGCAATCGTTCAACTTACAGACATTCCAAAGATAGCTAATGTATCGGTAGGCGATACCATTATTACTTCTGGACGTTCTTCCATATTCCCTAAAGATATAAAGATTGGCCTTATCGAAAATTATAAACTTGATGCTGCCGAAAATTATTATGAGATCAATGTGAGGCTTTTTAACGATATGACCAATTTGGAACATGTTTATATTATAGAAAATACTAAAAAGCCCGAGGTTACTAATTTACTAAATGAATAATTTCCTTTCTGTAAATAGCGCCCGTTTTATTGTATTAGTGTTAATACAGGCTTTATTATTTAATAACATTAATTTTTTAGGCTATATAAACCCTTATCCATACATTCTGTTTGTTGCTTTTTTCCCAGTAAAAAGCAACCGTACTATAATAATTTTAGCAAGCTTCCTAATAGGGTTAATTACTGATATGTTTTTGGATTCTGGAGGCATTCATGCCGCTGCTTGTGTATTTATTGCTTATGTAAGACCTGTCCTATTGAAATTTTCTTTTGGGACCATGTACGAACACCATCATATAAAGTTTAGCTCTGTAGATTTTGGATCCAAACTTACTTATATTATAGTACTCGTTATTCTACACCATATTATATTGTTTTCATTAGAAATATTTAGCTTAATGAAAATAATTTTAATACTTAAAAAAACGTTATTCTCAAGTATATTTACTATTTTATTAAGTAGTATAATAACTATTATTTTTAGTCGAAATCCCAAATGAGGCAACTTTTACTTTTCGTTTCTATAATATTTGTTGGTCTTTTATTTATATTCAGACTCTTTTACCTTCAAATATATACTTCAAATGAACATGATTTATTTGAAGATAACGCTATTAGAAAAGTATATGATTATCCAAAGCGAGGGTTTATTTACGATAGAAACGGCAAACTTCTAGTGGCCAACCAACCATCGTATGATGTTATGGTCATTCCACGTGAGGTAAAACCATTGGACACTCTTGAATTTTGTTCATTATTAAAAATTGATAAAGAACGGTTTATAAACACTTATGATAAAGCAAGGCATTACTCTCCTAGATTACCATCCGTTTTTCTATCTCATTTATCAAAAGAAGATTATGCTGCCTTACAGGAAAAAATGCGAAAGTTTGAAGGGTTTTATATTCAAAAAAGATCACTCAGGCATTACCAAACCACTATTGGCGCTAATGTTTTAGGGGATATAGGAGAGGTAAATACCAACGACCTAAAAAAAGATTCTTATTATAGAATGGGAGATTTAAAGGGAAAGCAAGGTGTTGAAGCGTCCTATGAAGAAATACTTCGGGGTGTAAAAGGCATTAAGTTTATCCAAAAAGATAGATTTAATAGAAATATTGGCCCCTATAAAGAAGGTACATTTGATACTATCCCAGAACAAGGAAAAGATATTACGATCACTATTGATGCAAAACTGCAAGAATACGGGGAGCTACTCATGCAAAATAAACGTGGCGGTGTTATTGCTATTGAACCGGCTTCTGGAGAAATATTAGCTATGGTATCAGCTCCAACCTACGACCCTAATATTTTAGTAGGCAGAGGAAGGTCCAAAAACTTTACTGAACTTTTTAAGGACTCTGTAGCAAAACCATTATTTAACAGAAGTTTACAAGGGGTCTACGAACCTGGCTCTCCCTTTAAATTAATGAATGCCCTAATTGGTTTACAAGAGGGTGTTATTACGCCAAATGAAACCGTTACCTGTTATGCAGGATATAAATATGGCAATCGTTTTATGAAATGCCACTGCTATATTGGCAAACGTAACAACTTGGTTTCTGGGATACAAGAATCGTGTAATGCTTATTTTGCAACAACCTATAGAAAAATTTTGGATAAAAACGGTAATGCTTCTACAGGAATCGATACCTGGAGCAAGCATGCTAAAAGCTTTGGACTAGGTGATTATTTAGGCTATGATCTAAAAGTTGGCCGACCGGGTAGAATTCCAGATAGAAACTATTACAAGCGCGTTTATCCAAAAACATTTTATTCGACATATACCATATCCAATGCTATTGGACAAGGTGAAGTAGCCACAACACCGATTCAGTTAGCCAATATGGTTGCTGCTATAGCCAATAGAGGCTATTACTACACTCCCCATATTATTAAATCCATTGAAGGCGAAACGCTCCCTGAGCAATTTACAAAAGCCAAACATACTACCATAGATAAAGCCCATTTTGAACCCGTAATTGAAGGCATGCTACAAGTTTATAAAAAAGGGACAGCCGCATCGTTACAAGTAAAAGATATAGAGATCTGTGGAAAAACTGGTACTGTAGAAAATTTTGTTACCATAGATAGTTTAAAAACACAGCTTACGGATCATTCTATTTTTGTCGCTTTTGCACCCAAAAATGATCCTAAAATAGCCATTGCCGTTTTTGTTGAAAACGGTTATTGGGGAAGTCGATTCGCAGGTAAAATAGCTAGTTTAATGATTGAAAAACATATTAAAGATACTATTACCAGAAAAGATCTTGAAGAGTGGATCTTAAGGCATAGCTTAGAAAACGAATATGCCAAACCATATTCCGAAGAACCTTTTAGAATAAATAAACATACTAAGTTACAGCTCGTTGACGATTCTGAATATAAACGACTTAAACGGCACTTAAAAATATCGCAAAACCAATAAAGGAATGGTTAGGGACACTAACAAACATTATAAATTTGATTGGATTACTATTATCCTCTTTCTGTTACTGGTTGGATTTGGTTGGTTAAATATCCTATCTGCTTCTCATACGGAGGGTCATATTGATTATTTTACATTCTCAGAACCTTATGGCAAACAATCGATATTTATACTACTTACCTTTTGTATCATTATTGTTATATTAGGTATTGAAGCCAAGTTTTATGAACGCTTTTCAAGTGTTATATATATAGTATCCATATTATTCCTTGTTGGTCTTTTTATCTTCGGAAAAAATGTAAACGGTGCAACATCATGGTATGCCATAGGTTCCATGACACTTCAACCTAGCGAATTTGCTAAAACTGCCACTGCACTCGCCGTAGCAAAACATATTAGTGATTTAAACACAAATATTAATAGCTTTAAAGATCAAATTCAAACCTTTGTAATTATTATCATTCCAGCACTTTTAGTTTTGTTACAAAATGATACTGGTAGTACCATTGTTTATGGTGCTTTCTTTTTTGTACTGTATAGGGAAGGACTACCAAAGTACTACCTCTCTATAGGAGTGTCGGTTATCATACTATCTGTTCTAGCTTTAAAATTTGGCCCTTTAGCAAGCTCTATAATAGCTTCTATTTTTATTTTAAGTTATTATTATATAAACAGAAAAAAGATGACGTTATTTCAATCTTTATTTGTTTTATTGCTTTCTATAGGTCTGTCTTACGGTATAAAATTGTTTTACGACAGCATCTTAAAACCCCACCAACAAGACAGAATAAGCCTATGGTTACGCTTAGAGGACGACCCTGTTAAGCTTGAAGAAATGAAAAGGACATTTGCCTATAACTTAAACGAATCTGAAAAAGCAATTAGCTCAGGTGGTTTTAAGGGAAAAGGGTTTCTGGAAGGCACCAGAACGACTGGAAAGTTTGTACCCGAACAACATACCGATTATATTTTTAGCACTGTTGGTGAAGAATGGGGGTTTTTAGGCAGTTCTTTTGTGGTTATCTTATTTATTTTGCTCTTATTACGTATTCTTCATTTAGCAGAATTACAAAAATCGCAATTTAGTAGGGTGTATGGTTATGGAGTCGCCTCTATTATATTTATTCATTTTCTAATCAATATTGGCATGGTCATGGGACTCATTCCAACCATAGGTATTCCCCTGCCACTATTCAGTTATGGTGGATCTGGTCTTTGGGCGTTTACTATTCTAATTTTTATCTTTATTAAATTAGATTCTAATAAAATTAATGAGTGGTAGTCGATAAATATTGGTTGTTGGTTGCTGGTTGCTGGTTGTTGGTTGTTGGTTACTTAATTTCCAGTTTTTCGGCAAAATAATCGCAAAAATCTTTCATAGTAGCGGTCATTTTTTCATCTTGGGTCGCTCTATTAAAAGTATCGCTCATAGCCACTAATGTTTGGTGAAAAAACACTTTCATTTCATCAACTGGCATATCTTTCGTCCATAGATCAATACGGAGTGTTTCTTGTGCTTTAGAATCCCAAACAGCAAGCATCATAGCTTTTGCCTCTTCATTTGTTATACCCCCATCCTGCGCAGTCCAATGTAGTTTTTCAGGGACCCTATTCGCATCCAGTTCAACATTCAATTCTATTTTAGACGTTATTTTATCTGACATTATTTACGTGGTTTAAACTTTGAATTATTAAAAATATCTTCGGTACTTGTTATTAACATATCCTTTAAAGTCACATCGTTTTGTTCCATATAGGCTTTTACAATTTGCCAACCTATGTATTGACCTAAACGACCTGGAGAATCGGTATCGATCTCTTCCAAATAAAACTTAGAAAACGGTGCAGGATTTATAAACCTACCAAGTAATTTAGAATCTGTACTAAACAACAGCTCTCTTTCTACAAAATAACGCCAAATATAACTTTCGTTTGCAATAGCCCAATCCAATTGTCCTTTTGTATACCCAATACGCTCTGCCTCTGTTTTAAAAGGGATAACTACATCCTTAAAATAGAGCTGTTTTCCAAAATATATCATTTCGTCCAACAAGGTTTTATGTTGACCTTGGAATATATATTTTTTAGCATAGGCCTCTGCTAAATCAACTGTTATTTGTTCTTTCTTTAAATTTTTGCTTATATATTTTGGAATACCTCCATAAAACTCATGTTCGCTTCCTAAATATGCGTCCAGGGCTAATATGGCGATGGTATCTGTAATTATGACTCTATTTCTGTAATCTACATCACTGGTTGTAGTAATAACTCTTGGAGGATCGAATTCAGGAAAATAATATTTTAAATGATTAAATAAAGATTTTATCTCTAACGCCGTTTCATCAAAATCCTTAAATTCGTTTTTAACAGCTTCAAATAATTGTACTTGTAATGTATCTGCAATTTTAGCGATCCAAAACGAGTCTTTGTATTTTTCAGAAAACATAAAAGGATAAGCTTTCTTTAGTTTTGGCAAGTTTTCTGGAATGGTTTTAGCAAATAATAAATCAAAACGCTCTATCTTAATGTCTATATTTATATTAGCTATCTCTGTTTCTAAGGTGTTCTCATCTTTACAAGAAATAGTAATCATTAAAATTATTAAGCACAACAATAAATTCTTCATATAAAACTTAAACAGTATAAACTTTTATTAATTAGGTGATTCTTTTATTTTTGTCTGCAAAGGTACTATTCTTATATCAATTTGATTATGAAATAACACATAAGAAACGACGTTGCTTTTTCATTTTATAATGCTACGGTTAATTTTCATAGCATTAGTTATACAAATCTATAAGTAAAAAATAAAATGAAAAATGACCAAGTTTGTTTAAGCTATTTTATAATTTAATGGATATTAAATTTAAATTCATTCAATATGCAAACAGAAAAAGTTGTAGATTATATAGTTAACTGGTTAAAGGATTATGCAACAAATGCTGGTGTTAATGGTTTTGTAATTGGTATTTCTGGCGGTATTGATTCTGCCGTTACTTCTACTTTATGTGCTAAAACAGGCTTAAATGTACTATGTATAGAAATGCCTATTCACCAGGCCGAAAGCCATGTAACCAGAGCGCAAGAACACATTTCACTTTTAAAGAAACGATTTGATAATGTAAGTGATACACGCACCAACTTAACACCTGTTTTTGAAGAATTTAAAACCGAAGTATTCTTTGATGGCGACCAAGCCACTGTAGATATGGCTTTAGCCAATACGCGAGCGCGATTGCGTATGACCACACTTTACTATTATGCAGGACTTTACAAATTATTAGTAGCTGGAACAGGTAATAAAGTAGAAGATTTTGGTGTTGGTTTTTACACAAAATATGGTGATGGAGGGGTCGATTTAAGCCCAATTGCCGATTTATTAAAGTCTGAAGTATACAAATTAGGAACCTATTTACAAGTTCCCGATTCTATCATACAAGCCACTCCAAGTGATGGTTTATTTGGTGATACCAGAAGTGACGAAGACCAAATAGGAGCCTCCTACCCAGAGCTCGAATGGGCAATGAAAATGCATGATGCGGGCAAAAGCATCCACGATTTTTCTGATAGAGAATTAGAAGTTTTTAAAATTTATAAACGCTTTAATAATGCTAACAAACATAAGATGATTCCCATACCAATCTGCAATATTCCCAACATTTTGTTGTAGGAATTGTAGATTACTCAAAAATTCATTACATTTGCTGCAAGCTTACTCTCTCAATTATAATACCATTCTAACTAAATATTATAAAAGCTTTACATTATGATTAAATTATTAATAGCGGACAACCACCCAATTACAAGAAAAGGGTTAGAAGTCCTTTTTTCTGCCTCTCCAAACATAAAAATTGTAGGAAGCGTAAACGATGGCGAAGCCATCTTAGAATTCATTAAAAAGAATCCCGTAGACATTATTTTAACCGAAACCGATTTCCCTAAATTAAATGGGCTAACTGTTTTGCGTTATTTAAAAAATGACTATCCGGATATTAAAACCATTATTTTTAGTGGCCAACCAGAAGAAGTTTATGCCATAAACGCCATTAAAGCTGGCGCATCTGGGTATTTAAACAAATCTGTTAATGTTATAAGCATTAATGAGGCTATACTAAAAGTGCATGATGGAGGGATTCATTTAAGCAATGAGTTAACTCAGCAGCTAGCATTTGGCAATAGAGTCAATAAAAGTGGTACTTTTTACAAAAAACTATCAACTAGAGAAGCAGAAGTTTTAAAACTTTTAACTGTTGGTAGAAAGAATAAAGAGATATCTAAGGAACTTGATATTAACGAGAAAACAGTTAGTACTTACAAAGCAAGATTAATGCGAAAGTTGAAAGTTACTAATTTAGTTGACTTAGTGAATCAAGCTAAGCTTAGCCAACAACTATAATACCCGGTTTAATTTCCTAGAGAGTAGCATTTTTAAGCCTGAATAGTCTTTGACTTCTTCCAGAATATTTCTATTTACATCGTTTTTGCTTTGTAATGTTTCTTGTTGAAATTCCTTTACTTTTTGGTCTATTAAAAAACATCTTAAACTTAAAATAGTTTCACTAACTAATTGTGCGACACTTTGTATTTTTTCTTTTGGAAAAATATTCATGCGTTTCCAGTCATCTAATGTGTAACGCTCATCTTCCATTAAAATGGTTGTGATTTCATTAGATGTTTGGTTATCGACAGTGTTTATATAGGATTTTAGTTCAAAATCCGGATTTTGGTTTAGTGCATCTATGATACTATAATACAGAGTTTTAAACTGTGTATTAGAAAATTCCATTTCATCATCCTGAAGGTCTAGAAATATTTTTTCGAAGACCTTCGATTGATGAATTACAGGCTCTAAAACCAATTCACCTTTATCATTCTCTTTTAAAACTAGATCTTCAAAGTCTTCTACTTTGTTTCCATAAAGCAATAGAACTTCAATGATTTTTCGTTCCAAAACATACTGCACATCAACCTTTTCCACAGGTTGCTCGTGTTTGATAACCTCAAACGCTTTCTGATTTTTTTTAAACTGCCTATTATCTTCCTGAAATTCCTTTTTATTAATTTGGGCCAGGGTGCTAAACAAAACTTCTTCGCTAATATCCATTATTCTGGCACATTCCTGAATATAGATTTCTTTTTTAATACGATCCGGAATTTTAGAAATACTATTTACAATATCTCTAACGGTGTCTGCTTTCTTAATAGGATCATTCTTCGATTCTTCAAATAAAACCGACGCTTTAAATTGAATAAAATCTTTTGCATTTTCGTTCAAATACAGTGTAAGCTCTTCCCGTGTGTTTTGTTTTGCAAAACTATCGGGGTCTTCCCCTTCTGGGAAGGTACAAACTTTCACATTCATTCCCTGCTCCAAAATAAGATCAATACCTCGTAACGAAGCGCGCATGCCAGCAGCATCACCATCAAAAAGTACCGTGATATTCTTTGTTAGCCTATTTACAAGCCTAATTTGCTCTGATGTTAAAGCCGTTCCAGATGAAGATACGACATTTTCCACGCCCGCTTGGTAAAATTGAATAACATCTGTATACCCTTCAACTAAATAACAATTGTCCTCTTTAGCAATACTCTGCTTTGCATGATATATACCATATAGCACATTACTTTTATGGTAAATATCACTTTCTGGAGAATTTACGTATTTAGCTGCCTTTTTATCATTCGTTAAGATACGCCCTCCAAAGCCCAACACACGACCGCTCATACTTTTAATAGGAAACATAACACGGCCTTTAAACCTGTCAAAACGCTTGTCTTCTTTTACAATGGTAAGCCCTGTTTTTTGTAAATAATCAATATTGTAGCCCTGTTTTAAAGCTTCATCCGTAAAGGCTTGCCATTCGTCAAGCGAGTAGCCCAAATCAAATTTTTCTATGGTTTCCTGAGTAAATCCACGTTCTTTAAAATAGCTCAATCCAATCGATTTCCCCTGATCGGTTTTTTGGAGTATTTTTTGAAAATACGTATTTGCAAACTCACTCACTAAATATAAACTTTCGCGTTCGTTTGCTTGTTCTTTCTGTTCGTTGGACTGTTCGGTTTCCTCTACTTCTATATTATATTTTTTAGCGAGGTATTTAATGGCCTCAGGATAGGTAAAATGCTCATGTTCCATTAAAAATGATACCGCAGTACCGCCCTTGCCCGTAGAAAAATCTTTCCAGATTTGTTTTACGGGCGACACCATAAAACTAGGGGAACGCTCATCACTAAAAGGGCTTAAACCTTTAAAATTACTTCCCGCTTTTTTAAGGTTTACAAAATCGCCAATAACCTCCTCTACACGAGTCGCATCAAATACCTGATCTATGGTTGTTGCTGATATCAAAGTGTCTGTCATACCTGTGAAAACAGGTATCTTTTTAAATTAAACTAAAATGGATTTCTGCCCCCTAACGGAACGACAGTGTAAAAGTAATATAAACTATTGATATTAGAAACCCAATATTTTTTTGAGTTTACAAGAAAATCAAACTAATTTTGTTATGTGATACCAGTTCTGGTTTAAATTTAACAAACACGTCATAGCACATTGATCACTAACATTTATGGAAACCAAATTATTAGAGATTTCACCAGTAATGCCAAGTCAAAATATTGATCGAGATATTGAATGGTACGAAAAGTATGTTGGATTTCAAGTTACACATAAAGACAAAATGTATGCTGTATTAAGGAGAAAAAATCTTTTCATTCACTTACAATGGCATGCAGACACAAAAGAAGACCCATTGCTTGGTGGTTCAGTTATAAAAATATTTGTAAAGAATTTAGAGCCGATCTTTAAAGAATTTGTGGAAAGAGGCACTATAAAACCTGAAAAACTGCGGCTAAATACTGATTGGAAAACAAATGAATTTGGCTTTTATGATTTAAACAATAATTCGATTTTTATAGTCGAAGATATATAAAACAGGATCGACAGTAGCATTGAATTTTAACAGACGAACATTTAAGTTTTACCAAGATCACAGCCGAAGCCTTTAAACAAGCTCTTTAAAAGTAAAACCCAAAAGTGCCTGTAACACCAAATTTTCTAGCATCTGGATTTTTAATTTCGTCTAAATAATTGCCTCTAAAGTTAAAGTCTATTCTAAATACCTTAAAGATATTGCCAACGCCCAAACTGTATTCGTAATACATTTTATCCGACGGTGCCACCAAAGGAATTGAGTTAGGATTACTTGTAGTATTTAATAAAATATTTTCATCCGAAATCTCTCCCCAAACACCGCGTATACTCACAATTTCACGAAGATTAAACTTTCTTAAAAAAGGAATTCTTGAAAATAAACGTCCGTTAAAATTATGCTCTAAATGCAATGAGGTATAAGTATCGGACACAAACTCATAAAAGTCCAATTGGGAAAAGGTATTATAAATAGAAAAATAAGATTGATTCCCCGGTATAACACTTAACAGCCCAAGTGGTACTTCTCCAAAAGTTTTCCCGGCTTCTACAGTTGCGGTTAATCTACCAAAACCACCAACTTGCCATGGTTGGATATACGACAACTGCACTTTTGTATAGTCGAAATCACTATCAAACAATCCTTTTTCACCACGACTTACCTGTGCAAATATGCGTGCAAAACCATCATTGGCAACACGACGTTCCACACCAAAACCGGTCATTTTTCGTTTTGGAAAGATAGACATGGATAATGAGGTCTCAAACTGCTTAATTTCGGAGGCTACGCCTGTTGGTGTATTATAATCTAAACTAAAGGTGGGCGATGCAGATTCTAAGGTCCTGTAATTTGCGCCCACTCTAAAAATAACATTGCGCCACGGTTCTGCTTCAATAGCCAAACTGGTTAAGTTTATAGCCGTTAATTTATCATTGGTACTTGTCCCAACCACCGATGAAGAGGCCAGGCTCCTTCCCAACACATCTGTAGATGTTGTTAAGCTCGCTCCTATTTGCTCCACATCTCGGCGATTACCCCCAGAAATAATAAGCCTGCTTTTTTTATCCAACAACCATTTCCCGGAAATACCGTATTTAAATTTATCATCCCTAAAACCATAAGCCATAAACCCTTCTAACCGCCAAAGGTCATTTCTTCCAAAATAAGTACGTCCGCCCACCCTTAAGCGCAATCCCTCCACTTCATTGAATCCAAAGGTTGAAAAAATAGGACCATAATCTAAAGGCCAGGTATTAAACTCAATATAGCCAGATGCTAAAATACTTCCTAAATTATAAAGTTGCTTAAATTTCTTAACGGTTTTTAAAGTATCGAGCATTTTATAAACACCTTGTTCATCTTTATTTAATGCTTCTAAACGATTCTCAGCCCAAAAGGCATCTCCCCTATCATAAACATCTTTATCGTAGTTATAAACTTCCTGGTCATAGAACTTTTTGTCCAGTTCTTTATCGAACTCATAATTATCATATAATGTGGTACGCTTACCGTATACGCCCCTCGATTTTTCTTTTTTGTTCAAAGCAAAATCAGACATCATATAATCACGTTTCACAAGAAACAAAGAATCATTTAGTACTTCAAACTCTTGCTCTATATAAATCTCTTTTACCCAGTTTATATTAGCACTTTTTGAGGCTTGTAAATTAATCTCTTTAATAGCATACGTCGTATCTGCTACCCAAAAATCACCTTTAAAAGTGAGTTCATTTTTTCGTCTTGGGTAATAAATAACATTGTAACACCATTTGTTATCTATAAAAGCACTGTCCGACAACACATAATTATAAGTACTGATTCCTGTTTTAGACAAAGGGCTTACAAAACTTTTGTCGAAAAACTTTAGGTAATTATCATATACATTGTAATCGGAATACAAATCATTGACAAAATCGATCACAATTTGATTATCACTAAACCCAGAATTTTTATTTCCTTTTAAAACTTCCTTCTTTTTATTAATAACGTTATCTCCGTAAACTCTTGAAGCCGCTTCGTTTATAAACATGGGTAAATATGTTTTACCCGTTACGCGAGAGGTATCAACTTCTTCAAAAACAAACTCCATACCCCTAAAAAGTCGACTTTTTATGAGTGCACTATCTATGGTATTAATATCGAATTCTACCTTTTCGTATTTATCGTATTCGTACTGTTTATAAAGGTTTAAGCCATTTTTACGTTTATGTGCCCATATTTTTCTAAGCAGGTCAATAGCTGGATTATTCTTTTTTGATTGTTTTCCAGTCGTGATAACAATTTGATCTAATTGTGCATTCTCTTCTTTAAGTGTAAACTTTAAATTATAATTCACCTTTTTATCTAAAGGGATAGTTAACAGTTCATAACCGATAAAGGATACGGTTAGCGCCCCCCAGGTTTCATCAGATTCTAAATAGAACTTTCCATTTTCGTCTGTTATGGTTCCAATGGTAGAACCTTTAAATATAACATTTGCAAAGGATACAGGCTGATCAAACTCGTCGAATACATAACCACTAGCTTTAGTTTGAGCTATTATAGAGGTTATTCCGAAGAAAAAAAAGGCAATAAGTAGTCTTATATTCATAGTACAAAAAAACTTCATCAACTATCGTGCTAATGAAGTTTCTATAACGTAAAAAGTTTTAATTTATTTGTATAATACTTTTTTTACCGCTTTAATAACATCGTCACTATTTGGCAACCATTCTGCTAATAAAACAGGTGAATATGGTGCCGGTGTATCTGCAGTATTAATTTTTACAATAGGAGCATCTAAATAGTCAAACGCTTCACTTTGTACCAAATATGTAATTTCGGTAGCCACATTACCAAAAGGCCATGCTTCTTCTAATACCACAAGTCTGTTGGTTTTCTTTACAGATTCTACGATAGCTTTTCTATCCATAGGACGTACCGTACGTAAATCGATAATTTCACAAGAAATGCCTTCCTTTTCCAATTCATCAGCGGCTTTAAAAGCTTCTTTTATTATCTTTCCGAAAGACACAATCGTAACATCCGTTCCTTCGCGTTTAATATCTGCAACGCCTAAAGGCAATATATATTCGCCTTCTGGTACTTCACCCTTGTCACCATACATCTGCTCACTTTCCATAAAAATAACCGGATCATCGTCACGAATCGCTGCTTTTAACAACCCTTTTGCATCATAGGGGTTAGATGGCACGACTACTTTTAATCCAGGTGTGTTAGCAAACCAATTTTCAAATGCCTGCGAGTGCGTTGCTCCTAACTGACCTGCAGAAGCTGTAGGCCCACGAAACACAATTGGGCATTTAAATTGACCTCCAGACATCTGCCTAATTTTTGCAGCATTATTTATAATTTGATCAATTCCAACTAAAGAGAAATTAAACGTCATATACTCAACAATCGGTCGGTTCCCTGTCATGGTAGAACCAATAGCAACCCCTGCAAAACCAAGTTCTGCAATGGGCGTATCAATAACACGCTTAGCTCCAAATTCATCCAACATGCCTTTTGACGCTTTATAAGCACCATTATATTCTGCTACTTCTTCACCCATTAAATAAATGCTTTCATCTCTGCGCATTTCTTCGCTCATGGCTTCACATATAGCCTCTCTAAATTGAATTGTCTTCATTAATCTAATTTTAATTCGAGTTGCAAAAATAGGAATTATTGATTATAATTTTACATAAAAACCAATAGTAAAATGATCCACTAAAAAAAATTATCCTTTTTAAGGAAATTATACACAGCCAATGAAGATTTGTTTCCTTAAATTAATTCTATTTTTTTTATTTATTCCTCAGCAAACCAGTCATAGATTTATTAATATTTTAAAGAAACATTCATAATCATGGGCTTTTTGATAATTATTTCGATTATTTACTATGCATGCATAGTAAATAATCGAAATAAAATAATTACCTTCGTAATCTCAAAATTTTGTTAAAAACCGCAATATTTAAATGGTTGTTTTTCAACTAATAATTGCAAAAATTAACGAACTAAGTTAAATAAAAAACGAAACGATTAAATTGTTATAATATGAAAATATTAGTGTGCATTAGTCATGTTCCTGATACAACTTCTAAAATTAATTTCAGTGAAGGTGACACCAAATTTGATACCAATGGTGTACAATTTGTAATAAACCCAAACGATGAATTTGGTTTAACCCGCGCTATGTGGTTTAAAGAAAAACAAGGCGCTCATGTGACCGTTGTAAATGTCGGGGGACCAGAAACAGAACCTACCCTTCGTAAAGCTTTGGCCATTGGTGCCGATGCTGCCATTAGAGTGAATACGGCTGCTTCTGATGGTTTTTCAGTAGCAAAACAATTAGCGAATGTTGTTAAAGATGGCGCCTATGATCTAGTTATTGCCGGTCGTGAGTCTATCGATTATAATGGCGGTATGGTTCCTGGTATGATTGCAGGGTTAACCAACGCAAATTTTGTAAATAATTGCATTGGCTTAGAGGTAGATGGCACTTCTGCAAAAGCTGTAAGAGAGATAGATGGCGGAAAAGAAACAGTCTCTACGGCCCTTCCATTAGTTATTGGCGGACAAAAAGGATTGGTTGAAGAAAGCGATCTAAGAATCCCAAATATGAGAGGGATTATGATGGCGCGTCAAAAACCTTTAACCGTTGTGGATCCCATTGATGCCAGTGCCGAAACGACTTCTGTTAAATTTGAAAAACCGGCTCCTAAAGGTGCCGTGAAATTGGTTTCGGCAGATCATTTGGACGAATTGGTAAATTTACTTCATAACGAAGCTAAAGTTATTTAATCGCAGATTAAATAATTCCGAATTTATTTCGGAATCTTAACAACACAAGCGTAAAATTAATAAGGCCCTGAACCAAGTCCAGGGTGAGGAAAAATAAATTTTTTATGTCAGTTTTAGTATATACAGAATCAGAGCAAGGCACCTTTAAAAAAGCAGCTTTAGAAGTAGCTTCTTATGCCAAGGCAGTAGCCAATCAATTAGGAACAACCGTTACGGCCATTACTATAAATGTAGATAATGCTTCAGAATTAGGGAACTATGGTGTCGATAAAGTTTTAAATGTATCCAATGCACAACTACAAACCTTTAACGCTAATGGTTATGCAGAAGCTATTAAACAAGCAGCAGAAAAAGAAGCAGCAAAAGTCGTGGTGGTGAGCTCTAGTGCCAATAGTAAATATTTAGCACCCCTTTTAGCCGTGGGTTTAAATGCAGGGTATGCCTCTAATGTTATTGAAGCACCAGCAAGCACATCTCCTTTTACGGTTAAGCGTACCGCATTTACCAATAAAGCTTTCGAAATGACCCAAATCAATACCGATGTAAAGGTTATAGGTGTTTCTAATAACTCATTTGGATTGGTAGAAAATAACAGTAACGCTTCCACGGAAGACTTCTCGCCTTCAATTTCAGAATCAGGAATAAAAGTAGAATCTGTAGACAAAGCAACGGATAAAGTTACTATTGCAGATGCCGACATCGTTGTATCTGCTGGTCGCGGATTAAAAGGTCCTGAAAATTGGGGTATGATAGAAGAATTAGCAGATGTTTTAGGAGCAGCAACCGCATGCTCAAAACCTGTTTCAGATTTAGGATGGCGACCTCACAGCGAACACGTTGGGCAAACAGGGAAACCAGTAGCATCAAATTTATATATAGCCATAGGTATTTCCGGGGCCATTCAACATTTAGCTGGAATTAATGCCTCAAAAGTAAAAGTAGTCATCAACACAGATCCCGAAGCACCTTTCTTTAAAGCTGCAGATTACGGGGTTGTTGGAGATGCTTTCGAAGTCGTTCCACAACTCATAGAAAAATTAAAGGCTTTTAAGGCACAACAATAAATTATTTTTTATAAATTGTATAGTCGTATAGAACTGCTTAAATTAGCACTAAATACTTAAATCTGCCTTGGTCAGTTGGTAAAGTCCTAATTTAAACGGTTCTTTGCGTTTTTGTATAAAATTATGAGTTTAGTAAGATTAAACATAAAGGGAATATCCTATAGTCAAACCCAAAACGGTGCGTATGCCTTAATTTTAAATGAAATAGATGGCGACCGTAAACTCCCGATCGTCATTGGCGCTTTTGAAGCACAATCTATTGCCATTGCTTTGGAAAAAGAAATTAGACCTCCCAGACCATTGACACACGATTTATTTAAAAATTTCTCGGATCGTTTTGATATTGTTGTCAAACAAGTGATCATCCATAAACTAGTTGATGGGGTTTTTTATTCCAGTTTAATTTGCGAACGTGATAAAATTGAAGAAATTATAGATGCCAGAACCAGTGATGCTATTGCCTTGGCGCTTCGTTTCGACGCACCAATCTTTACTTACAAAAACATTCTTGATAAGGCCGGGATCTATTTAAAAGTGAACCCAAAGGACGAAAGCGAAAACCAAGATAGTATTCTGGTAGATGATGTCATTTCCTCCGAGTTGGAACCAGATGCACCACGTGAAAATCTTAAGGGAAAAACACTTGAAGAGCTGCATAACTTATTAGACGAAGCTGTTGCTAACGAAAACTATGAAAAAGCAGCTCATATTCGCGATGAAATCTCAAAACGGGAATAATGCCGGTTAACCCTTAAAATGGTATAAACTTACTCTTTATATGAAATCCTTTTCTTTGTTCATTGTCGCTATTTTTTTCTTATTTACAACATCAACTATAGCACAAGAGGCAAACGAAAACAAACTGTTGGATTCAGTTCAACAAACTGTGCCCGTAAATGATTCTGCAGATACTTTAGGCATAAACAGTGAAGGTTCCAAAACTGAAAATACATCAAAACAAAGCACGACCAATACCTCTGCAAATATTATTATTCCAAGTCAAGGTTTTTCAATGAATAGTTTATGGCGAGGTGTTTTAGGCATGGTTTCTTTAATCCTTCTGGCATTTCTTTTTAGCAGTAATAGAAAAGCCATTAATTGGAAAATTGTCGGTATTGGTTTGGCATTTCAGCTATTAATTGCCGTAGGCGTTTTAAAAGTTGAATTCATCAAGGGCATTTTTGAATTTATTGGCGGGCTTTTTGTTGAAGTTTTAGAGTTCACAAGAGCAGGTAGTAAGTTTTTGTTTGAAGGATTGGTTGTAGACATGGATACATTTGGGTTTATATTCGCTTTTCAAGTATTACCGACCATTATATTCTTTTCTGCCTTAACCTCGGTTTTATTTTATTTGGGCATTATTCAAAAAGTAGTGAAAGCTATGGCCTGGCTACTTTCCAAAGCTTTAAAAATTTCTGGAGCAGAAAGCTTGAGCGTTGCCGGTAACATCTTTTTAGGTCAAACGGAAGCACCTCTTTTAATAAAGGCTTATTTAGAAAAAATGAATAAGTCCGAAATGCTGTTGGTCATGATTGGTGGTATGGCAACCGTTGCAGGAGCTGTATTAGCGGCATATATAGGCTTTTTAGGAGGCAATGACCCAGAACTCAGGTTATTTTATGCAAAACATCTTTTAGCTGCTTCGGTCATGGCAGCCCCAGGTGCCATCGTGATTTCAAAAATATTATATCCCCAAACCGAAGACGTTAATACCGATGTTAAAGTCTCCCAGGAAAAAATTGGTGCTAATTTTTTAGACGCCATCTCTAACGGAACCACAGAAGGCCTAAAACTAGCCGTTAATGTAGGTGCTATGCTTTTAGTGTTTGTTGCTTTTATAGCCATGTTTAATGGTATACTAGGCTGGATTGGTGATATATCTTCAATAAATACGTGGGTAACTGGTAATACGCCCTACGAAAGTTTATCACTTGAATTAATTTTAGGGTATGTTTTTGCGCCACTTATGTGGCTTATTGGCGTTGCAAAAGAAGATATGGCCCTCATGGGGCAATTATTGGGTATTAAATTAGCTGCCAGCGAATTTATAGGTTATATTCAGTTAGCAGATTTAAAAAACGTAACAAGCGCTGTACACCTTAATTATGAAAAATCTATAATTATGGCTACCTATATGCTATGTGGTTTTGCTAATTTCGCGTCTATTGGTATTCAAATTGGCGGTATTGGTTCTTTGGCTCCTGGGCAACGAAAATTACTATCCCAATTTGGCATGAAAGCACTTATTGGTGGTACTATCGCCTCTTTGGTTTCTGCTACTATTGCCGGGATGATTATTGGGTAACCCCCATTCCTGTGAAAGCAGGAACCTTATTTTTCGTAGTTAATAACTTTATAATATATTATTGAAGTATCTCCTATCAAAACTTGATGCTTTTTTTTATTTTTATGGCCAGTATTTTGTCATACCGAATGCTCTGTTAATGAGTGCAGTCGAAATAGCCCGAAGTATCTTTAATAAAGATTTTTCACTATGAAGTGATTTAAACTTTTTGTTTTAAGCCACTTCTATATTCTAAATTTATTTTTAATTTAACGTCCGTTCGATGTAATTTTAAATAAAATAATAGTAGTGATTGCTTTGACAACAAGTGGTCTGTCATGTCGACAGAGCGAAGCATGAGACTTTCGACGGAGCTCAAGATGAACTTGAGATATCTCATAAGGGTGAGATTCCTTGCCTTTGCCAGTCTGGTAGGGTTCCTCGTTCGGAATGACATAGAAAAAATTTAATATGTTTGTTATAAACGTGTTATACCAATTATTATTTAAAATGAGCTATAAATAATTTGATTTATATTTTGTTCTGATATGATAGAAAATTCAATCATAGCCTTTGTTATGGTTTTATACCCTGTCAAGCTGAGCTCATGTTTTATATTGAAATATGAGCAAAATTGTAATCGAAGATTCATGAACTCCTATTTATCAAATTAGATCTGTGAGCTAAACAAATTATAGGGGTTGTTTTGAGTCATAATTGGTATTATAATTAGAACTCACGTTAATTTAAAAGAGATCCCCACTTTCGTGGGGAATGTTATGAAACAATATCACGACTTAGTAAAGCACGTTTTAGAAAACGGAAATGAAAAAGGAGACCGTACCGGTACTGGTACTAAAAGTGTTTTCGGATATCAAATGCGATTTGATTTAAGTGAAGGGTTTCCTATGGTTACGACTAAAAAACTACACTTAAAATCAATCATTCACGAATTACTTTGGTTTTTAAAAGGTGACACTAACACCAAGTACCTTACAGAAAATGGGGTGCGTATTTGGAACGAGTGGGCAGACGCCCATGGTAATTTAGGCCCTGTTTATGGACACCAATGGCGCAACTGGAACAGCGATGAGATCGATCAGATTAAAGAAGTTATCCATACTTTAAAAAACAATCCAAATAGCCGAAGAATGTTGGTGTCTGCGTGGAATCCATCTGTGCTGCCGGACACTTCAAAATCATTTGATGAAAATGTGGCTAACGGCAAAGCTGCTTTGCCTCCCTGCCATGCGTTTTTTCAATTTTATGTATCCTCTCCCGACCTCTCCAAAGGCGAGGAGAAAAGTAAATTGTCATGTCAGTTATATCAACGAAGTGCGGACATTTTTTTAGGAGTCCCTTTCAATATTGCGTCTTATGCTTTGTTCACCATGATGATGGCACAGGTTTGCGGTTATGAGGCTGGTGAATTTATCCATACGTTTGGTGATGCGCATATCTATAGCAATCACTATGAACAGTTGGAACTACAATTATCCAGGGAATTAAGGCCATTACCAAAAATGATCCTAAATCCAGAGGTCAAAGATATTTTCGATTTTACTTTCGATGATTTTACTTTGATAGATTACGATCCGCATCCACATATAAAAGGTGCAGTGGCCATATAAATTCCTGCGAAGGCAGGAATCTCATGAATTAAGTACGAAATAATAATGTTTTGTTGGATTACTCGATCAGACAAAAAACACAAACTTTGAAACAATTATTTCCATTAATATTACTCTTTTTAAGCGTATCTATCTACTCTCAATAAAAAACTGATGAAGCTATTGAAGAATCTCATGAAATTCCTTTTGTCATAATAGAAAAACCTCCTATCTATAGCTAAATCAATATAAAATAACATGAACTTTCAGAGTAAAAAACCGAATTTCTTCGTTATTAATACTCGCCGTAACTAGGCTATGCCTACGCTTTTTGCCTTGAACTTCTTTTTTTTTATTTCTAAATATTCTATGCCATTTTATATCGACTTAGCTATATAATGAAATTTATTGTCTCGAAAAACTTAGCAATTCTGAGTTAAAAAAGTGTTTTACTCGAAGTATAGCAAATCATCTCAGTCATCATTTTAACACTAATGTAGTTAAACGGTCTGAACTACTTGTTGGACAAGTTAGAATAAGAGCTTATTTTACAATAGATAAAGAAGAAAATATTAAGGACATTAAGGCAGAAGCACCCCATCCCAAATATGAAGAAGAAACTTTTCGTGTATTAAAACTAATTCCAAAAATGAAAAAACCCAGTTATCACAAGGGAAGACCTGTCTCTATTTCTTATATGATACCCATTGTTTTTAACATGGATAATTCAGAAAATAACAAGCGAACTTATTTAGACTTTTCAATTTGCTAAAACCTGCCTCGCCGGCAGGCAGGAATTGCTGTTTTCAGCTCTTTTTTTGTCTTTTTTTTTCCTTCCGTAGCTCTGCTATGCAACTCAAAAAAGACTTCAACTGAGACAAAAACTTCTAATTTTTGCTTAAATCCAAAAAGTCTAAATGAGTTCAGTATTAAAAAAGTACTTTCTATAATAGAAAATACTTGTTTAAATTTAATATTGTATACAACTAAACATTCAATACACCATTTTCAGCTGATGCATAATCGCTCCAAGCATAGGCATCTGCTTGCTCATCATTAACGTAAGTACCATCAACAACATATCTAAACTCATAAGAATGGTCTTTCTCCAAGTCCACTGTCCCCTTAAAAGTACCATTTTTAAGTTTTTTTAATGTCGTCGATTTTGCATCCCACTCATTGAAAGTTCCAACTACAGTTACCTCGTTCGCCTCTTTAGCTGGTACAGAAAAAGTAACTTTACAAATTGGTTTGCTTTTTAAATATTGTTTTGTAATTGCCATAATTTTAATTTTTTGTGTGTTGTTTCTCTAACAAATTTATAAAACAATGTTCGACCCGTTTATATATAATCTGACAAACCAAAAAGAATTATCAATTTGATAAATATGACTTTACATTTATTTAAACTACATAAAATACCTACACTGTATTTATCAGATTAACAAACCGTTATTTTTGTTTTTACCTGATTTCCAGAGGTTTTATAACAAAAACGATTTCGCTTTAAAACATAAAAAATTCAACAAAATATTATAACTTTACGTCTATTATTAGATACTTATGTTTGGAAAAAAGAAAGCACGCCCTCAAATAGATCAAGAGCAATTAGAACTGATTCAAAATGCTCAAAAACGTATTAAACAGAAGAAACGTTTATACTTTCACTTTGTGCTTTTTCTAATTGGTTCTATATTTATAATCCTCGCTAATACCGTTCTGGATATCGGTAAAGATTTCACCCCTTTTGGAAAGGAATGGTTTTTATCCGCCATTTTTGTCTGGCTCTTTTTCCTTCTTTACCATGTGTTTAATGTGTTTATTACACATAAATTTATGGGAAAAGCCTGGGAGCAAAAACAATTGGACAAACTAGTTGTTCAACAAAAACTAAGAATAGAACAACTTAAAAATGAACTTGAAAAAGAAGCACCTCATATTGCTGAAAGTGAACACTATAACAAATCTTTAAAGAAAAAAGAAAAAACATCTGAACTGACTATTGTTGTTGCTGCTGCAGAAAATAATGCCATTGGTAAAGACAATAAGCTCATCTGGCATTTAAGTGACGATTTAAAGCGCTTTAAAAACCTGACCAATGGCCACCATATTATCATGGGGAGAAAAACATTTGAAAGTTTTCCGAAGCCCTTACCTAACAGAACGCACATTGTTATTACAAGACAAAATAATTATCAAGTACCCGAAGGCGTTATTGTGGTCAATAGTCTAGAAGACGCCATTAGTGCCGTAAAAAACGACTCGCAACCATATATAATTGGTGGTGGCGACATATACAAACAAGCCCTATTATTAGCTGATAAAATTGAATTGACACGGGTTCATGAAGATTTTGAAGCAGACGCTTTCTTTCCCGATATTGATCCATCTATTTGGAAAGAAACGGCTAATACCTTCCATACTAAAGACGACAAACATGACTATGAGTTTTCGTTTTTGACTTATGAGAGGAAGTAGATCAGGACTTGATTTTGTAAAAATTTTCAACTAACTTCGTTTGGCATAAAATATGAAACGACATGTGCTGAACTTGTTTCAGTATTATGATGGTTTCATATTAAGTCATTGGGGCACATTTAAAAAAAACATAATGGTAGATTTTAGAAAAAGACTTAATAAGCCTGAAATAGAGAAAAAAATTAATCCAATTGAAATTTATAGCTCATTGGATAGGAGAAGTGTGGCTGGACCATTAAGACCTGCACAACATAAGATTCTAACTGAATGGTTTGATTCCAGATTAAATGAAAAAGATTTAATTATTAAGCTACATACAGGAGAAGGCAAAACTCTAATTGGCTTATTAATTTTACAATCAAAAATAAATTCAGGAAATGGACCTTGCCTTTTCGTATGTCCAAATAAATATTTAGTAGCTCAAGTAAAAAGAGATGCTAGAAAATTTGGAATTAATTTTTGTTCAATCGAGGATGATGGTTCTTTACCAAATGAATTCATCGATGGAGAAAAACTTTTAATAACACACGTTCAAAAAGTTTTTAATGGAAAAACAATTTTCGGTTTAGGTAACGACTATATTCCTGTTTCAAATATCATTCTCGATGATTCACACGCTTGTATAGATTCTATTAAAAATACATTTACCATAAATATTACCCGAGAACACGATTTATATTCAGAATTGTTTGAGTTGTTTAAGGATGCTTTGCCAGAACAAGGAGAGGGAACTTTTTTAGAAATTTCGAATGGAGATTATAATTCTTTCTTACCAATTCCATATTGGAATTGGATAGATAAATCTGAAGAAGCGTTGGAAATTTTATCAAAATATAGGACTGAAAATGAAATCGCATTTTCTTGGCCTTTCATTAAAGATAGCATAAAAAACTGTCAAGCATTTGTTTCTGGTAATAACATTGAGATTGCACCAATTCACATACCGATTGAGAAGTTTTCTTCATTCAATAATGCAAATCAAAGAATCTTGATGTCAGCAACAACTCAAGATGATTCTTTTTTTATTAAAGGTCTTGGGTTTAATGCTAATGCTATTCAAAATCCATTACATAATCCCGAACAACTATGGTCTGGAGAAAAAATGCTTATTATTCCTTCACTAATAGATGACACTTTAGATAGAGATAAAATTGTAAATATAATGGCTAAACCAAGTGAAAAGAAATTTGGTATTGTTTCACTTGTATCCTCTTTCAAAAAAACAGAAACCTATAAAAAACTTGATTCTATTGTTCCAAAATCGGGAGAAATTGGAGCTGCAGTTGACCACCTAAAAAAGAGAAATTTTAGACAAACAGTTGTTTTTGCAAATAGATATGATGGGATAGATTTACCTGATGAAACCTGTAGAATTCTTATTATAGATGGACGACCTTATTTTTATTCTCTTGCAGATAGATATGAAGAGTCAAATCGTTTAGGAAGTGATTCTTTGAACATTAAAATTGCTCAAAAAATTGAACAAGGATTAGGCAGAAGTGTCAGAGGAGAAAAAGATTATTGTTTAATCTTTCTAATTGGTGCTGATTTAATTAAGTTCATCAAAAGTTCAAGAACAAATAAATACTTTTCTTCTCAAACAAAAAAGCAAATCGAAATAGGAATGGAAATTGCAAAAATGGCTTCAGAGGACATAAGTGATAAAACTGAACCTTATGAAGTAATTAGGTCGTTAATGCTTCAATCAATTCAAAGGGATGAAGGTTGGAAAGAGTTTTATAAAGAAGAAATGAATAAAATTCAAGCTAATAATTCTTCTAGTAAAATTTATGACGTTTTAACTCTTGAAAGGAAAGCTGCAGTTTTAAATTATACTGGCGAATACGAAAAAGCAAGAAATTTAATTCAAGCGATTGTTGACAAACATTGTATAGATGAAAGTGAAAAAGGTTGGTATATGCAGATTATGGCTAGATATGCCTATCTTTTAAGTAAAACCGATTCCAACACACTACAAAAAAGTGCTTTTCTTAAAAATCACGAGCTTTTAAAACCTAAAGAGGGTATTACATACAAGCGTTTAGAATTCATAAACGAAAATCGCACTAAACGTATTTTGGAATGGGTAAAACAACATCAAGATTTTGAAGATTTAATGTTATCAGTTGAGGATGTACTTGCTGATTTACAATTTGGAACATCTGCTGAAAAATTTGAAACTGCATTTAAAGAATTAGGGCATATGTTAGGTTTTTTAAGTGAAAGACCTGATAAAGAATTTAAAAAAGGTCCAGACAATTTATGGTGTGGTGTTGGGAATCAGTATTTCATTTTTGAATGCAAAAGTGAGGTCAAAATTGAAAGAACAGAAATCAATAAACACGAAGCTGGTCAAATGAATACACATTGTGCTTGGTTTGAAGGTCAATATTCTGATGCGCCAGTTCATAGAATTTTAGTTATACCAACTAAAAACCTTTCTTATCACGCAGATTTGACTCATAAAGTGCAAATTATGAGACGAGGTAAGTTAAAATCTTTGAGACATAATGTTAAGTCATTTCTTAAAGAGTTCAACAAGTATGAAATTGAATCTCTAACGGACGAGAAAATTCAAGAATTCCTTAATATGAACAAATTAGATATTGATTCTTTAAAGACAGAATATTCAGAAAATTACCGAAAAAAAACTAGTTAAAAAAACTGTGTGCAACAGGCACAATGGCTATAAGTAATTGCTTGTTCTCGCATACTTCTGAAAATCCTCGCGGATTCAGTTTGGTGTGCACTTGCAAAATTAAGTACCAAACCACGCAACAAGCCATACAAACACATTAAAAAAACATCTCCATAAATTCCCAAACCCCTAACCAAAAGATTCCATCACATCAATATCCTGCATCGCTCTTTTAAATCGCTTAACAAATTCCCTAGCCTCCGTTTCGTTATAACAGGAAAACCCCATTCTTATGGCATTATGCTTAAGGTCCATGGCATCATAACGTTGCCATTCTGAAATAATTAATTTTTGTTGTTTTGCCGCTTTTGTAACCACATCCCACGAATAGTTTTTATTTAAGGTGACCCATAGCGCCATGCCTCCTTTGGGAATATCGAAAGACAAATAGTCACTTAATGCTTCCTTAAGAAGCTTACAGAACAGGTCGCGTCGCGCTTTATATATTTTAACAACCTTTTTAATATGCCTGTCCAGGCTCCCCTCTTTAATAAAATTAGAAAATGTTAATTCCAGAATAGCATCGCCTTGTCTGTCTACAAAACGTCGCAATCGCGCACATTCATCCACAAAAGTTTTTGGTGCGATTAAATATCCCACCCTAAAAACGGGCGCTACTGTTTTACAAACAGAACCCACATAAATAACGTTCCCATGCGTATCATGACTCGCTAAAGGTAAAATAGGCGCATGGTTATAATGAAAATCGTAATCATAATCATCCTCAAGAATGGCAAAATGATGGGTCTTGGCCAAATTTAAAAGATGCATTCTCCGTTGTGCAGACAGCGTAACCGTTGTTGGATGGTGATGATGTGGCGTGGTATAAACCGCTTTAACAGCATACTTATTACAGAGTTTTTCTATGGCGTTTGTATCCAATCCGTTTTTATCCACTTTGACTCTTAACAATTTAGCCTTGGCAAATTCAAACGTTGTATCCGCCGAACTATAATTGGTCTCTCCTACTATAATATACTCTTGCTTTTCAATTAATAATTGAGATGCCAAAAACATCCCCATTTGGCTGCCTCTCGTTATAAGGATATTATCTTTAGTAATATTTAATCCCCTGGTTTCATTCAAATAACTTACCAAAGTGGCTCTTAATTCCGGATTGCCATGGGTCGTTCCATAATTCATATATTTAAGCGTATTCTTTTTATTCGCAATCTTTCTATAAATAATGGACAGTTCTTTAATGGGAGCTAGCCTTTCGTCTGAAACACCATCGTTGACATACATATAATCATCTGTATAATCTTGTGGAAACTTTCGATCCAATACAGGGCTTCGCTTAAAGGCAAATCCTGTATCATCACTCTTTTTACCAGCAGTCTTTTCAACCCACTTTTGCTGCTGCAATATGGGAATATCCTTATGAACAAAGGTGCCTTTTTTCGGGATGCTCTCTATCCACCCCTGTAATGTTAGCTCTTCGTAACAAGCTATCACCGTTTTTCTATGCACTCCTATTAAACCTGACAAGGTCCTACTGCCAGGTAATTTAGCCTGTGGCGGAAGGGTGCGTTCTTTGATTAAATCTATAAATTGATTGGTGAGTTGAATATAAACAGGTTGTTTACTCGCTCGGTCTATTTTTATAATGGTTTTATAAGGAATCATATCTGGACTATTTGAAAAATGATTTCTGGATGAATGTGATAATCCATAAATCTACTAAATTTGTTTCTGAATGTCCGTAATTATGCATAATAATATTTTTGTCATTCAGAACGAAGTGAAGAATCTGTTGATAATTAATGTGATCCCTCGTTGCCTCGGGATGACAAAATCAATATATTTTTAGGTTTATAACATATTACGGTCAATCAAAATTTGTTTTAATACCAAATGAATTTTAAAATGATTGATGATAAATTTGAAGTTTAATAGGTATAAATAACAAGCATCAATTAAATCGAACAGTTATGTCTACGTATGCAACATCAGAACTAAACAAGGTAAAACGAGGGGCTAAAAGAGCCGTCTATGATGTAGAACAAATAAATGATATTCTGGACGCAGGGTTTGTGGGATATATAAGCTACCATTACAATGGAAAAGCGATTTGCTTGCCCATGGCTTATGGTAGAATTGAGAATAAAATATATCTGCACGGTTCCCTTAAAAACCGCATGTTATTAGCCCTTTTAGAAGCTAAAGAAGCGAGCATGACCATCATGCATTTAGACGCGCTTATATTAGCACGTTCCGGGTTTCACCATTCTGTAAATTACAGGTCTGCAACGCTATTTACCAACGTCACTAAAGTTGAAAACCCAGAAGAAAAAGAAGCTGCTTTAAAATGTGTTGTAGATCACATGATTCCTGGCCGCTGGGAAAAACTAAGGCCCATGAACGGTAAAGAGTTTAACAGTACTCTCGTTCTTGAAATGGAAATACAAACCGCATCGGCTAAAATTAGGGACGTTGGTGTTGTAGACGAAAAAAGTGATTTGGATCTTCCTATTTGGGCAGGGATTATACCCTTAAAACAAGTAGCGGCACTTCCTGTAAAAGATCCTTTATTACCAAGACAAATAAGAACCCCCAAACATGTAGTGGCCTATTATAAAAAGAATAAAGCTTAAAACAATGAAAAAATCCGACTTAAAATTTATTCCAAACTTCTTTGATAAGTATATCGCATTGGTGGACGATGAGACTCATTTAATTGATGGCTTAAAGCAAAGTGAAACTATTTTAGAAACCATTTCTGAAAAGCTGGTCCAATATCAAGAATATAGATATCAGCCAAATAAATGGACCCCTAAGGAATTGCTTCAGCATATTATCGATACCGAAAGAATCCTTGCATATAGGGCGTTGTGCATATCCAGATTAGAAACACAAGCCTTATTGGGGTTTGATGAAAATGTATATGCTGAAAATTCATATGCCAATAATAGAAGTATTGAAGGTCTACTAAAAGAATTTAGGCTGGTAAGACAATCAACAATCCCTTTATTCGAAAGTTTTAATGAAGATATGCTCCATCGGGCTGGTATTAGTTCTGAAATAAAGATAACTGCTCTAGCTTTTGGTTTTACTATTATCGGGCATGCACAACATCATTTGAATATTTTGAACGACCGCTACTTTACTAAGAACCTGAGCTCAACGTAAGTTTATTGAAAATAATCAAATTAATCTCTTGAAAAACAGCTATTTGTCATGTCGACAGAGCGAAGGATGAGCGACGAGACATCTCTATAGGATGAGATTCCTCCTCGTTCGGTATGTTAAAGTTTCTTCTTTTAATTATTTTTTATACCTGTTTACCTATTTGTTATATATCGAATTAACGCTAAGACGTAAACTTTAATAATATCGCCCTCTTGGTTATCCTGTTCTTTTTCAAAATCTTCTCTTAAATTTGAGTAATTTTGTGGCATGATAAAAGAGATTCAGCTTCGTATTTCACTTAAAGACGAAGCGCGTAGCGATATATTGATAATAAAATCGGCTTATGCACTAGATATAGATAAAGAAGCTATTACAGGCATCAAAGTACTTCGTAAATCCATTGATGCCCGAAAACCAAAAATCATTTTCAACTATAAAGTGGCCGTTTATATTAGAGAGGCCTTGCCAAAAACCTCCGAATACAAATTTGATTATAAAGATGTTTCAAAAGCCAAACCCATTCATATTATCGGGTTTGGCCCAGCTGGCATGTATGCAGCTTTACGATGTATCGAATTAGGCTATAAACCAATCGTATTAGAACGTGGCAAAAATGTACAGGACAGGCGACGCGATCTAAAAGCAATAAATCAAGATCATTTTGTTAATGAAGATTCCAACTATTGCTTTGGTGAAGGTGGCGCAGGTACTTATAGCGACGGCAAATTATATACCCGAAGTTTAAAACGAGGGGATGTGAGGCGGATTTTTGAAAACTTGGTATTTCATGGGGCTACAGATCAAATTCTGGTGGATGCCCACCCACATATAGGAACCAATAAATTACCCAAAGTGGTACAAAATATCCGGGAGACTATTTTGAATTACGGTGGTGAAATTCATTTTGAAACCAGAGTCACCGACTTTGTTATCAAAACTAACAAAATACAAGCGATACAATTTCAAAATGGTGAAGAAATGGTCGTAGACAGGGTTATTTTGGCTACGGGACATTCAGCCCGAGATATCTTTTATTTATTATATAAAAAGAAAATGGCATTAGAAGCAAAATCGTTCGCTATGGGAGTTCGGGTAGAGCACCCGCAGCACATCATAGACGCGATACAATACCATTGCAGTGACGAACGTAACGAATTACTCCCGGCCGCTTCTTATAGTTTGGTAAACCAGGTAAATAATAGAGGGGTCTATTCCTTTTGCATGTGCCCAGGCGGGTTTATAGTCCCAGCGGCTACAGCGAATGGCGAAGTTGTAGTAAACGGGATGTCGCCTTCTAAGCGAAATAACCTATATGCAAATTCTGGTATTGTTGTTGAAATTAATGCAGATACCGACTTATACAAATATGAAAATTTTGGTCCCTTAAAAGGTTTGGAGTATCAAAAAAACTTGGAAAAACTGGCCTTTACCGCTGGAGGAAGAAGTCAGGTGGCCCCTGCACAAAAACTCACCGATTTTGTAGAAGGTAAACTATCGAGTGGTTTAAACCCTACCTCCTATCAACCAGGCTTAAAGTCTGCACCATTACATTCACTATTACCAAAATTAATAGGTAGTAGACTTAGAAAAGGATTTCTAGCCTTCGGACAAAAAATGAAAGGCTATTATACCGCAGAAGCTAATATTGTTGGTGTAGAGTCCAGAACCTCATCTCCTGTTTGTATCCCTAGGAATGAACGATTAGAGCATCCCGAAGTTTCTAACCTATTTCCATGTGGTGAAGGGGGTGGTTATGCAGGTGGTATTATATCTGCTGCTATGGACGGGGAACGCTGTGCAGAAGCTGCGGTCGTGAACTTATAGGGAGGTATAGGGGTAAAAAAGACGGGAAAGTTTGAAGCTAGAAACAAGGGATTAGGGATTAGGGATTAGGAAGCTATTAATCATCTTACTAATAAAATAACTCTATAACTTATATAACCACATAACTTTATAACCACATAACTTTATAACCAAACAACTTTATAACCAAACAACTCTATAACCACATAACTTTATAACCACACCCATTACTCCTCAAGTCATAAACAAAGCAGTCCTAATCCTAAAAAAATTATTTATACTTTTGCAGCACTAAAAAAGATAATTACAAACACATGAAAGCATATATATTCCCAGGGCAAGGCGCTCAATTTTCTGGAATGGGACTAGACCTATACGAAAACGCCCCTTTGGCCCAAGAATTATTTGAACAGGCAAATGGTATTCTTGGCTTCAACATTACAGATATCATGTTTGAAGGCTCTGCCGAAGACCTTAAAGAAACTAAAGTAACCCAACCTGCTATATTTTTACACTCGGTTATTTTAGCAAAAACCTTAGGGGATTCTTTTAAACCAGAAATGGTTGCTGGACATTCCCTTGGAGAATTTTCCGCTTTGGTAGCAAATGGCACTTTAAATTTTGAAGATGGATTAAAGTTAGTGTCCCAACGTGCCTTAGCTATGCAAAAAGCTTGCGAATTACAACCAAGTACCATGGCTGCCGTTTTAGGTCTGGATGATGATATTGTTGAAAAAATATGTGCCACGACCGATGGGGTCGTAGTCGCAGCAAATTATAATTGCCCAGGACAATTAGTGATCTCGGGAGAGGTTGATGCTATAAACAAAGCATGCGAATCTTTAAAGGATGCTGGTGCACGCCGTGCATTGGTATTGCCCGTAGGTGGTGCTTTCCATTCGCCACTAATGGAACCTGCTCGCGAAGAATTAGCAGCAGCTATAGAAAATACAACATTTAGCAAACCAAACTGCCCTATTTATCAAAATGTAACGGCTAACGCTGTTATTGATGAAGCCGCTATAAAAACCAATTTAATTTCGCAATTAACGGCCCCTGTGCGTTGGACACAATCTGTACAACAAATGATTGCTGATGGTGCCACTTTATTTACCGAAGTTGGTCCAGGTAAGGTTTTGCAAGGTCTGGTAAAGAAAATTAATAGAGAGGCTCAAACTGCTTCAGCCATTTTTGAAAACAACTAAATGAAATTATCAAAACGTTCCATTTACATCATTTTAGTTATTATTTTAACTATTGCCGTTGATCAAATTTCTAAAGTACTCGTTAGAACCCATATTGAGGCTAGAACAGAAATAAATCCCGGGGAACGCATTTCCTTAATAGGCAATGCATTTTTAATGATGAACGTGGAGAACACAGGTGCTTTTTTAGGGATGGGCAGTGATTTAAATCCTACACTTAGAATAATCTTATTACTTATTTTACCTATTGTGGTACTTGGTTTTGTATTACGCTATATTTTTAAGGACAAAAGCCTGGATAATGCATCGCTCTTTGCTTTTGCAAGTATTGTCGGCGGCGGTTTTGCTAATGTTTATGATCGGATCGTATATGGCTCTGTTACCGATTTCTTATTTATTGACTTAGGCGGTATTTTTAGAACCGGTATTTTTAATATGGCCGATCTATCGGTAACTACAGGCATGATTATTTTAGTTATTGTGAGTTTTAAGAAGAAAAAAAACTCTGAAGCATTAAAAAACTAATTTTCAAGACCTGTATCCATAAATACCGCATTTTCTTAAATATTCCGCATTTGAAATGATATAAATATGCGGGTTCTTGTTAAGAAAAAGGTTATTGAATAATTTAAACCGAGAAACTAATTTCTCGGCTTAAATTAAAAAATAGCTAGTTTAGTTAGTTATTTATTTGAAATGTTATTTCTTCACTGAAACCATGATCCCCATCACCAGTAACTAATACATTACCGTTGTTAGTAATTGTATAGGGGCCGCCACCGTCTCCAAAGGTATCTCCCATTAAAATTTTATAGGTTCCATTGGCCAAACAGAACACGCGACTAAATGCTGTTTCATCTGGATAGGGACCGCCCTCGAACAATAAAACATCATTAGAATCATACAGCTCCCAATATTGCTCTTCTGGATAGTCATCAAATGTAATATCCAGTTGGGTTTCAGGGTAAGGACAAACCTGCTTAATATTAAATGTTATGGGGTCACCAACAAACAACCCTGCCTCATTAGTAAAAGAAAGCACCAATGTTTCGCCCTCAACACCAATGTTTAAGTCTGATATATTTATTGTAAAAACACCCTCATTAGAATTAGCGGGTACAGAAACAGATGTGGGAACCGTATAAGATGCAGGGTCGGCGGTAGACAGATCTGTTTCAATATTAATACCAAATATCCTTTCTGTATTTGAAATATGCGTTGTGTAAACCTTAATATCGTTCGAATTACTACTTTGTATATCCACTCCAAAATCATAAGATGTAGCTTCAAAAGACACATAATTAATCGTGGTTTGGTTTTGATCGTCACTATCACAGCTATAAAAAACCGCTAGTGGCATGGCTAATAATAAAAAGATTGTTTTTTTCATAATTGATCTTGTATATTATTGATTTAAACTTTCATCCATATTAGGATTGGCATCTATTTCTGATTGCGGAATATTTAAATAAAATAATTCACTATCAGCAGGCACATTAACAGCCACTCTGTGTACAGCGTCTCTATTAATAGGCATCCTTAACCTTTTGGCATCAAACCACTCTACTCCTATTTCTCCGTAAAGTTCTTTACGTCTTTCTAATAAAATCTCATTCATTAAGTCATTTCCAGAATTAACGGATAATGTAGCGTTAGGATCTCTAGCACTTTGCAATGCAAAAAGTAAATTTCTAGCCTCGGGTTCATTACCCAAGTTATATTGAGCTTCTGCATCGATCAATACCATTTCCGATTTTCTCATTAAAGGAACATCCGATTCAAATGCAAATGCAAACTTAGTGGTTATAAATTCTCTATAAGGTGTTGCAGAATTATAGAGATCCTGAAATAATTTTCTAACATCAGTATCAGAAAACGTATCTCTAAAATTTGTATTTATATAGGTGTTTTGAAGCGATACTGTTAAATGATCCATAAATACATGAGGAGCCATCCAATAATAGTTGCTTTCATTCGTCCCGTTTTGAAAATGTCCCCACAGCCAATCTTGGTCTGTTAAATCATCAAACCCATTCCCCCAACTTGAAGATATTACTGCAGTTGCTGCAGTACCTCCATAAGCAGCTTTTGCTGCTGATGAAGCTAAGCTCCAATCATCTTGGGTCACTAATAAAACTCTAGCTAATATACCATTAGCAACAGCTTTATTGATATAACTTTTCCCAAGCCTTTCTTCAGGTAAATCCTGAATGGCAGATGTAAGATCAGACAATATTAAACTATAAACATCGGTTAATGGGCTTGGAGGGTTTCCTACCGAAGCTCCTGTAGCGGGCTCTGTATAAATAGGGATTCTAGTACTTGTTCGATCTGTATTATAATTTGGCGCAAACTCTAAGGCTATTTGAAAATAATGAAATGCCCTTATGGTTTTCCCCACAGCGGTAAATTCTTTTTTTGTAACGTCATCAAGGCTGCTGTTTGCTAATCCATTAATTAATAGATTGGCATAATTAATTATTTCGTAGTTAAAAGTCCATGTAAAGCTCGTTCTCCTATAAGTTGGCTGTCTATTGTCATGAGCATAATCGAATCTATAAAAGGTAGGTGCCAGAATTAAATCGTTTCCTTTAGCTGTTCTCGCAAAATACATAGCATAAAGGCCGCCTGTATCTGGATCAGATTCATTTACATCATCTGCTAAATCGTCGTCCCATTGCCCTTTATACCTATCATAGATCCCTGTTATAAAGGATTGTACAATTTCTCTATCTGAAAAAACTATAGGTTCTGGAAGCCCTGCCGTATTTTGGGGCTCATCTAGGAATTCCTTTGAGCAACTAGACAAAAAATGAACTAGTAGAACAGCAAATAACAGCTTTATATTTAATTTATTATATGTTTTCATTTTCGTTGATTTTTTGGTTTTAAAATTCTAAAACGATTCCTGAGGTAATCGTTTTTGATAATGGCGATCTATTAGCAGTAATACCATTAAATGCTTGTTCTGGATCAATTCCTTTATGAGATTGCCAAGTAAAAATATTATCCGCTTGCAAAAACAATCTTAACTTGCTCAACCCTAATCTTTCAATTACTGGTTGTGGAAGGTTATAACCACATGTTAAACTTTTCAACCTTATATAATCATTTTTAAACAGGAAACGTGTTGAACGAGAGGCATGATCATTGTTACTAGCTAACAATAATGGGAAACTGCTAATCTCTCCAGGGTTTTTCCATGCATTAAAATTATCGGGGTGTGCACTTATTCCAGGGTTTTCGAAAGGATTTATAAGGGAAGCATAATCTGTATCCAACAAATAGGCTCCAAAACTAAAATTGAACAGCACATTTAAATCAAACTGTTTATATCTAATAAAAGAAGTAAAACCACCTTCTATATCCGGCAACGATGCTTTTCCTTGCTCGTACCTTGTGGCGTCTTCATAACTCTTCGTTGTCACTTTATCAATAACGTCGCCATTAGTATCCAGTACATCCATAAACCACATGCCACGTCCATCTGCTGGATCTACGCCGGCCCATTCCCTAATAAAGAAATCGAAAATAGAGCTACCAACCCTGTAACGTTTGGAGCCGCTTATAATCTCATCTTGAGGCAGCTTGGTCCATTCGTTCTTATTCAATGCAAAATTAATACCCGTAGTCCAGGTAAAATCATCAGAATTAAAATTAATGGATCTCAAGGATGCTTCCCATCCAAAATTCTTGATAGAACCAATATTTGTAACAATTTTATTGACGCCCAAAGACCTTGGCAACGGTTTATCCAAAATTAAATCTACCGATTCTTTGTTATAGTATTCTAAAGTACCGGATATGACCCCATTGAACAATTCGAAGTCTGCCCCAATATTTAGGGATTCTATTTTTTCCCATCTTAAATTTACATCAGATACGCCTTCTGGTAAAATACCGGGGTTACCTTCATTAACAAAACCTGTTTGAAAAACAGATTGGTAAGGAAAAAGGTTTACGGTTCTATTATTTCCTAATTCACCATAAGAACCTCTAAGTTTTAAATATGTAAGTGTATGGCTTTCACTTAAAAAATCCTCTTTGGATACGACCCAACTCGCACCTCCAGCCAAGAAGTTACCCCATCTTGTATTTTCATGAAAGCGGGTAGACCCATCTCTCCTTATTGAAAATTCTCCATAATATTTTTCATTAAAATTATAGGTAAGCCGGCCTAAATAACTATTAATTCTTTCTGTGATAATATTTCCCCCAACACCTTCTGGTGTCGTACTGCCATCTAAGTTATCTACACCAGGCAAAAAACCAGTACCCTGGGACAATAGATCATCTTGGGTATTTGTATAGGCTTCTGTAATGGCATCAATAGAAATATTGTGGTTTCCAAAACTGTTTTTATAATTTAAAGATTGAATCGCATTTAGGGTCGTTGTTAAGTCCCTGTTTTGTGATACACGCCCTTGTACACTAGTCGCAGCACCAGTCTTATCATCATCAAAACTAAAAGAATCGAACAGATAATTTTCGTAACTCAATCGCGTTTTAAATGTTAAGCCCTTAAAAAGATTTATCTCAGCAAAAGCATTGGCCAAATAATTAGATCTTACCCTTTTTTCTTTTCCTAAAGTTAAAGTTGCCAAAATATTATCATCGTTATAAACGGGCCTTGTACTATTTATTACCTGACCGGTAACAACGCCATTTCCTAAATCGAAAATTCGATCTCCAGCATTATCCCTAATTAAATTTCCGTTGGCATCGCGTAAGTATATAGGATAAATATCGGATATCCCATAAATCCATGAAATAACCTGAGTTGTGCTTCCACTGGTTTGGTCCGGATTATTAGAACTAGAACGTGAAAAACTAGAATTTAAACCTACCTTAAACCAATCATTTACCTGGGTTTCTAAATTTAATCTTGAAGCTACTCTCTCAAAATTTGATAACCTTACAGGGCCATCTTCATTTAAATAATCGAAAGACATAAAGTACGTTGTTTTATCACTACCTCCCGACACGCTAAGATTATGATTTACTCTAAGGTAATCCTCCCTAATTATTTCTTTTTCCCAATTAGTATGCCATAATAGGTTAGCACCAGCTACCAAATTACCATTAACATCTATTGGGTTTGTAGCACTATATGGATTATAGCCTAAATAGTCAATGAGTCCACTTGTTGCATTTTGAGCTGCATCAGCAGCCGTTTGGCCATTTTCATATTGATTTGTATTCTTTAAAGCCTGCCAGGTAAGTTTTAAATAATCTTCTGGTGCAGTTAAATTGTGAACTCCTATTGTGGGGTTAGACCAACCTATTTGAGATCTTAACGTTACTTTTGGAGCCGAATCTATATGACCGGTCTTGGTTGTAATTAATATAACACCTCCTGAAGCCCTTGAACCATATAAAGCTGATGACGAGGCATCTTTTAATACTGAAATCGATGCGATTTGGTCTTGACTTATCGTATTGAGGTTTCCATTAAATGGTGCGCCATCTACAACAATTAGGGGATCTCTTGCCAAACTTTCACTGGATATTCCCCTAATTCTAATAGTAGGGTTGCTTCCAGGTTGGCCTCCAGATGTTAACAAACTTAACCCAGGCACAGCGCCCTGCAATGCTCTTAAAGGGGATGTTACTTGCTGTGTCTCAATGGTAGTACTTGAAACAACGCCAACAGATCCCACTATAGATTCTCTTGTTTGGGACCCATAAGCAACAACGACAACCTCTTCAAGAGTTGTTGTATCCTCTTGCATGGTAACATTCATTGTGTTTGATGTACCAACTGTAGCTTCATGATCTTCGTACCCTACAAAGCTAAACACTAGAATGTCTCCTGATTTTACCTTAATCAAATAATTTCCATCAAAATCTGTTGACACGCCTTTTGTAGAATTCTTAACTAAAACTGTTGCCCCGGGCAATGGCAAGTTATTTTTGTCCACAATTCTGCCGGAAACGGTCTTTTCTTGTGCAAATGATGATACAATACCAAATACCAAGAACACTAGCACTAAATAGTAGTTTCTTAATTTCATAAATTAAATGTTTATATGAGTTAGTCAGTGCAGATTGAAAATAAGGAAGGCAGCAAAGATGTTTTTTAAGTGACTAATTCAAAAAATTACACTTTACTAATGAAATTTAAGTTTAGAAGATCTAAAATATTTTAAGTAAAGTTCTATAGCTACCTTACCTTATTACAATTGCAATTATAAAAAAAAGAATAAAGCTTAGATTAAGGGGTAATACTTATAATACCTTACTTTACCGAAGATGGTTTACCCGAAATTTACCCACAGGTATTCTTTTTGAGTTGGGAATTTATAAACTCGGAAGGTGTTAGCGATGTCTCTTTTTTGAACGCCTTGTTGAAAGTGACTTTATTATTATATCCTACTTCATAGGCAACATCAATAATGTTAAGGCTTCCGTGGATATCTTCTTTAAGAATATTAATAGCTTCTTTAATTCTAAATTTATTTATAAGCTCAAAAAAATTTATATTGAAATGTTCATTTATTATTTGAGAGGTATTGTGCCTTGTTGTATTTAATCTTTTGGATAATACTTCAAGATTTATATTGTTTTCTTTATACACTTTGTCTTCTACAAAAAGCTTAATTAAATTTTCTTTGAGCTCTTGGGATAAGGCATTCGTAAGTCCCGATTTTTGATATTTGCCCAAAGATATTATACTCTCTTTTAGCGCATCATAATCGTACTTAAAAATTTCGGGCTGCACATATGCCATGTAGGCCAGATATATAACCATAACAGACATAATACTTACCTGGATATAGTTAATAAAGTAGGGAAAAGAAAGCAATAAGCCGCTTACCGGCAAACCGTAAATAATATAAGAGATGAGATATACAATATGTATTCTGTAAATCGTTTTCTTCCATGTATCAATAGGTCGTTCTTTATTCTCGAAGCCCGTCTCTTTTTTTCTATGACTGAATTGAAATCTCCCTATTAAAATCGCATATATAACCAGTGACACCACCTTAGATATAAAGATTACATACCTGTAACTATCGTAAGAATTGTTCAATTCCAGCATGATCTCAATTTTTTCATTGCCAGAAAGCGAATACATTGGGAACAAAAACACAATTAAAACAAGTGTTGGCAAAAAATGCAATAAATCAATAGGTTTAAACTTAAAATTATAAGTAACACTTTTAAAATAAAAATATAGTAATGGTCCATATAAAAGGGCACCTACCGAGGCCATTAAATAGGTATGGGGAAGTTTGTACTGAATGTTAGAGATGTACAAAACAAACTCCATGATAAATAAAGAATGTACCCCTACAAACCCACTAATAAATAACTTAGCATATCTATTGGATTTCTTAGAAAAATTAATAATTACAGTGAAAAAAAAGCCAATTAAAGCAACATATAAAAACAAAAATGTAAGCCAATCTATTTTCAATAAGAGGTTTTTAGACAGCTCTTTATATTCTTCAGAATCACTAATAACATCATATACCCTATCGTTTAGGATTGAAAAATCCAATGTATTGTTAATATATTTTTTTGTGAAAATACAGGCATCCTTAGGTTGGTCCAAATCAGCATTTAGAATAGCCAATTTTTTAAATATCCTGACCGAATCCGGGTGTTTTTCTGCTATGGCATCATTATAAAGTACCAATAGCTCTAACTGCGTCATATCATTGCTGATGTTCTTCTGCTTAATTAAACTATCTATTTGTGTTAAAAACAAATATGGAACCGTATTTAATTTGGGAGCTGCAACCAATTTGTTAGATATAACAAACAAGCATAAAACAAAAAGTAATATTTTTGAGTTAGATGACATTAATGGATTAATTGAGAGTGGTTATAAAACGCTTTTTATCAGCAAAACTAACAGGCTATTAAATTATAAATAAAGAGCTTTATAATTCTTAAAAAAAACTTAAATAAGTAACTCCCGATAATAATACACCTTGTCTTTCCTTAAATTATGATCTGTTTTCAACAAAAACATCAAAATTTTAACACTTTCCGCAGAGCATATTTTGGAGTAAATACTATATTATCAACCTCTAACCTTTTGCTCCCATGCCCATGCAGAACGCATAGCATCATCTAAAGCTAATTCGGTTTTCCAACCCAATTCATCATTGGCCTTATTGGTATCTGCATATGCCGAAATAATATCCCCTTCTCTTCTATCGACAATTTTATAATTTAGTTTGACTCCAGAGACACGTTCAAAAGACTGAACAACTTCCAGCACAGAACTCCCTTTTCCTGTACCTAAATTAAAAGTTTCATAATTGGCTTTGTTCTTGTTCTGAAGTAAGCGCCCTAAAGCAACAACATGTGCTTTAGCCAAATCTACTACATGAATATAATCTCGAATGCAGGTACCGTCTGGTGTTGGATAATCGTCTCCAAAAACAGATAATTCTTTACGCAACCCAATGGCTGTCTGTGTAATGAAAGGAACTAAATTTTGCGGTACGCCAATTGGCAATTCTCCAATCATACCCGACTCGTGCGCTCCAACGGGATTAAAATAACGCAATGCGATAGCCTTTAAATTAGACGATACTTTACAAGTATCCTTAATTATTTCTTCACCAATCTGTTTTGTATTTCCATAAGGAGACTCCGCTTGTTTTACAGGTGCATTTTCGGTTATTGGTAATTCGTCAGCTTGTCCATAAACCGTACAGGAAGAGCTAAAAATAAATCCAGCAGATGGTAGTTTTTTAAGTTCCTTAAGAATATAGACCAATGTGCTAATATTATTCTCATAATATAGTAATGGTTCTTTTACACTCTCGCCTACCGCTTTACTTGCTGCAAAATGAATAACCCCTTTTACATCATTATGTTTCTTAAAAAATGCTTCTACTTTATCTTTTTCTTTAAGATCCAATTTTTCAAAAATGGGAGTTTTACCCGTTATTGCTGTTATCCCATCTAATACTTTTTCTGAAGAATTTGACAGATCATCAATTATTACAACTTCGTAACCTTCATTTTGTAATTCAACAACGGTATGTGACCCTATAAACCCTAATCCGCCAGTAACTAATATTTTATCCATTTATAAATTTAATAATTGTTGATGTAATATATTCAATTTGTTCGTCATCCAACTCGGTATGCATTGGCAGCGAAATTACTTCTTTAACTAATTGATTCGTTACTTTAAAATCATCTTCATTATACCTATCTCCCTTATAAGCTTTTTGGTTATGAAGCGGAATGGGGTAGTAAACACCACAAGGTATATTATGGGTATTTAAATGTTTTACCAACGCATCCCTATCAACGTCTTTTATTCTAAGTGTATATTGATGAAAAACGTGACAATCGCAAGTATCACAAACTTCTAAACAACCATTTGATACTTTTGGCGTCATCACATTTTCAACACCTTCAAATGCCTTATTATATTTCTTTGCAGCACCCTGCCTTGATTTATTATAAGTATCCAAATGTGGTAATTTAGCATCCAAAACTGCTGCCTGAATGCTATCCAAACGTGAATTTACGCCCACGACATCATGATGGTAACGTTCATACATCCCATGGTTTACGATGCCTCTAATGGTATGTGCTAAATCATCGTTATTCGTAAAAATAGCACCGCCATCTCCATAGCAACCCAAGTTTTTAGACGGGAAAAAAGAAGTAGAAGCTACATGGCCTATAGTTCCAGCTTTAGATTTACTACCGTTTTTAAAGGTATAAGATGCCCCTATGGCTTGCGCATTATCTTCAATTACAAATAAATTATGTTCCTTGGCAATCTCCATGATAGATTCCATGTTAGCACACTGCCCAAATAAGTGCACAGGGACTATGGCTTTTGTTTTAGGCGTGATGGCTCTTTTAATAGCTTCAATATTTATATTGAAATCATCCTCGTTAACATCTACTAGAACTGGGGTTAATTGTAATAATGCGATCACTTCTACAGTTGCTGCAAAGGTAAAATCTGCAGTAATAACCTCATCCCCTGGCTTTAAACCTAAACCCATCATCGCTATTTGCAAGGCATCCGTACCATTAGCACAAGGAATAACATGCTTCACTCCTAAATATTCCTCTAAATTCTTTTGAAACTCATGAACTTTGGGACCATTAATAAATGAGGTGTTTTCTATAACTTCTTGAATAGAAGGGTTAACGACATTTTTTATATCGTTATACTGACCTTTAAGATCAACCATTTGAATTTTCTTCATCTAAAAAAAATTATAGTCTTATTGTTTTTAAACAAAAAAATCAAGACTAATTTTAAGGAATACCCTTTATGGGTCAACAGCCTACAAAATTACAAAAATCATTTACGCTAAACAATGAATTTGTTTCAAAGAAATGTATTTTAGCAGTAAAGAAAAAAATTGAGTTTTATTTACAATATAGGTATCCATATAGTACACCTTGGGTTAAAATGTGCTTCCTTATTTAATGAAAAAATTAAAAAGGGCATGGTGGGTCGTCGAAATACTTTTAAGGTTCTTGAAAGCCATTTAAATTCCAGTGATAAAACGTTATGGTTTCATTGTGCTTCTTTAGGCGAATATGAACAGGGGCTTCCTGTTTTTAAAATACTGAGAGCACAATATAAACAGCACAAAATTGTACTTAGCTTCTTTTCTCCCTCTGGGTATGAAGTTCGTAAAAATTCACCTATTGCAGATGTTGTTGTTTATTTGCCCCTGGATAGCAAAAGGCATGCAAAACGGTTTATAAACATTCTTAATCCAGAACTTACCATTTTTGTTAAATACGATATTTGGCCCAATTTTTTAAATGAATTAAAAAGAAGCGGGTTACGTGCTATTTTAATTTCGGCCGCCTTTAGAAAAAATCAACCTTACTTTAAATTTTATGGTACGGAATTAAGGCGTGCCCTATTTACTTTCGAACATATTTTTACACAAAATGAAATTTCAAAAACATTACTTCAATCCATACATTACAACAACGTAACTGTTAGTGGTGATACCCGTTTTGATCGTGTATCCAGTCAATTAGAATTAAATAACCATTTAAGTTTTATTGAAATCTTTAAAGACGGTAAGCTATGTGTAGTAGCAGGCAGTACATGGCCTGAAGATGAAAATTTATTGATTAATTATATCAATGCTACTGACCATAAAAATGTCAAGTTTATTATCGCACCCCATAATATAAAAACCACGCAAATAAATAATATTCAAGAAAAGCTACAGGTTAAGTCTGTATTATATTCCCAAAAAAATGACACGTCATTAATCAATGCTCGGGTTTTTATAATAGATACTATAGGAATTCTCTCAAAAGTTTACAGTTACGCAAATATTGCTTATGTTGGTGGTGCTATGGGACATACCGGCTTGCACAATACTTTAGAGCCTGCCGTATTTGCAATACCCATTATTATTGGTCCTCATCACGAAAAGTTTCCAGAGGCCCAAGATATGATAAATATTAACGGTATGTTTTCTGTTTCCGACCAAAAAGAATTTAATAGCATCTTAAACGAACTGATTCAAAACAAAGAAAAACGTCTGTTTTCCGGAAAGAAAAACGGCCATTATATCTCAAAAAATAAAGGAGCCGTCATCCAAATAATAGATTATCTGCGTATATAAGGTATTTTATAGGGAAATTGTTAAAAAAAATAATATAAAACTCTTGAAATTTACTAAAAGTTACTAAATTCGTATTTAGTATTTTAATACTCAAATAATTAACACTAAAACAAAGAACAATGAAAAAATTATTATTAAGTACCGCTTTATTACTAGTATTAACTTTATCTTTTACTTCTTGCAGAGATACTAAAAAAACTGAAGAAGCTGCTACTGATGCTGTAGAAGCTGCTGCTGATGCTACTGAAGAAGCTGCAGAAGCTACTGCTGATGCTGTAGAAGAAGCTGCTGACGATGCTGAAGAAGCTATGGAAGAAGCTGCTGACGATGCTGAAAAAGCGGTTGACGATGCTCTTGATACAGCAAAAGAAAAAGTTGAAGAAGCAAAGGAAGAAGCTGGTCACTAATACCAACAATAATACCTTCTAAAAAAAAATAAGGCTACCTAAAAAGGTAGTCTTTTTTTTGAGTAATACCTTCCCATGTCATATTACCGTCAAATTAAAACACCCTCTTTTCCTTTCCACTTCAGCACTTTGGCTATTTACTTGGCATAACCGTTAAAAGAAGCCATAACGAAGGTATGGGTCTAGCCAAGTGAGTTCTTGTTTTATGTTTCGTATAAAACAAGAACCGATTTAACTAATTTCCTGAAACCAACTAGGCAAGCTGATTCTTTCGATTTTATCTATAGACTTGAATTAGTATTATTCAACGATCAATTTACCTTTCATCATAGCATAATGCCCTGGAAAACTACACAAGTAATCATATTCGCCTGCTGCTGGGGCAACAAACTCAACAGAAGTCGTTTGTCCTGCTCCAATTAAAGAAGTATGCGCTATAACATCTTTTGTCTTTTCTGGTATATATTCGTTGTCTTTAGCAACAGCTGCCTCAGCAGCAAAGCCAGCAAGATCTACACCTTGTTTAAGAAGTACAAAATTATGTCCCATGACATTAACATCTAATTTCCCTTTATGCCTTAAAGTAACTTTCACTTTTTGTCCAGCTTTTACTCTAATCTCAGTCTTATCAAACTGCATTAAATCATTACCGGAAATAACTATTTCATTAGAATCCTTTGTTGCTGTGCTTGTAGAAGTGTCCTTTTTATTTTCATAGCTAAACCCTTCCTTCTTTTTTTCTTCTTTGCCTCCACATGCGATTAATACCGCACAAGAAAAAATAGCACCTAGTACATACTTTGCTGTTTTCATTTTTATTGTTTTAATTTAAAAATACTTTCTTTGAGTATAAACCAATTTAAACGTTCTTGATTATGGCGAAAATTAGCAATTTTTTAGCCGATTGAAAAAGTTTAAACCAGTCCTATTATTATATTTCTTTAAATGACTTCAATTTGTAATACCATTTCTACCATAAAATACAACATATAATTCGTTTATTTTTCACTATTTCTATATTATAAAAATAAATCGTAGCTAAGGCTATGATAGATTTTCATGCTTTGAACTAGCAAAAACTAATTCAAATTATTTATATCGCATTTTATAGCAGAACTGGTATAATTATAAAATCTTATCAAAGATAAAGGTATTAACAAATAAAATAGTGCAATATTTTTCAGTGAAAATTACTGCACTAAATCAAAAAATATTTATAGAAGTGGTTAAATAAAAGATATAAATCCCAACGCAAGTCCTGCCCCTGAAAATGGCCCCCGGGATCTAAGTATTAAACCTAGGATCCCACAAAGAGTGGAATTAGTTCATCCCATATAACTTATCAAATTTAAATATTTTACTATAAAATATAATCTGTACTTATAAAATTAGATGTCTTTTTCTCTAATAACTCTTTTAAAATAGCATTATTATAATCATTATCCTTTGATGCCACAAAGGTTCTTATTGAGAAAGAACGTAATGCATCATGCACACTTAAGGTACTAAAAGCAGAATCTTTTCTTCCCGTAAAAGGATAAACATCTGGGCCTCTTTGACAAGAACTGTTTAAATTAACCCTACAAACCAAGTTTACCAAAGTATCGATTAATGGTGATAACGTATTTATATTTTTACCAAACAAACTTACTTGCTGTCCATAATTAGATGCAGCCATATCATCTAATGGTTCTTCAATGTCTGTAAACGGAACAATGGGCACCAATGGTCCAAACTGTTCTTCTTTATATATTCGCATGCTTTTATCAACAGGATATAAAACTGCAGGAAATATAAAGTTCTCGCTCATTTCTCCACCCTTTTTATTCAATATTTTTGCTCCTTTTTCCTGAGCATCGTCTATTAGCTCTTGAATGTAAGCTGGTTTATCAGCTTCCGGAAGCGGTGTTAATTTAACTCCAGCATCCCACGGGTTTCCAAACTTGAGTGCATCTACTTTTGCAGAATATCGTTTATTAAAGTCATCTGCAATAGATTCATGTACATACAATACTTTTAAGGCTGTACAACGTTGCCCGTTAAAGGACAGTGTCCCTGCAATGCATTCGCTTACTGCTAAGTCTAAATCGGCATCAGGCAAAACGATCGCAGGATTTTTGGCTTCTAAGCCCAATACCAAACGTAACCTGTTTTTCTTTGGATGGCTACTTTGAATGGCGTTTGCAGATTTACTATTCCCAATTAATGCCAATACATCAATTTTACCAGATTGCATAATAGGTGTTGCCAATACACGACCACGACCATAAATAATATTTACAACCCCTTTTGGAAAACTATTTTGAAAAGCTTCTAACAATGGTGAAATTAATAATACTCCTAGTTTCGCTGGTTTAAAAATCACAGGATTCCCCATAATCAATGCAGGAATGAGCAATGTAAAAGTTTCATTTAATGGGTAATTATAGGGACCTAAACATAAAACAACCCCTAATGGCCCTCTACGTATGTGCGCATATACGCCTTCGTTCTTTTCAAATTTTGCCGAATCCCTATCAATTTGTTTATAAGCTTCAATAGTATCGTATATATAATCAATGGTTCTATCGAATTCTTTTTCTGAATCCGGAAGGTTCTTCCCTATTTCCCACATAAGAAGCTTTACAATGGCATCCCGCTTGGTTTTCATTTGTTCTACAAACTTTTCCATGCAAGCAATCCTATCTACAACCTTCATGGTTGGCCATAAACCTTGTCCTTTATCGTAAGCTCCTGTTGCTGAATTTAATGCTTCTAGTGCTTCCTTCTCAGTAAGCTGGGGAATGGTACCTAATAATGTAGGCTTATAATCTTCTGTTGAAGAAATTGTTGAATACACTTCTGCGGTGTCACCTTCCCATTGTTTTAGCTCACCTGATACTAAATAGGTCTTTTGATGTAAAAGTGATTTGATTTTATATATTTCTGGAATGTCTAAAAATGATGTACTCATACCTTTATAAATATAGCGTTTAAGTAAAGCAATATACTTATATTTTGATTTAATTTTCGCTAAAAAACAGGTTAGTATTAAATAAATATCATATTCTTAACAGTTTAATTACTTCCAAATAATTTATATAAGACGCAATCGTTTTCGGTTGTTAAAACATAAAAGAAATGAAAAAATAAAAATCAGGCTAAAAACTTTATAAATAAATCACACCAAAAACTGAAACAGATCGGGTTTATCATTCAAATAATCCCCATAAAAATTACGTTGTTTCATTTTGGTAATAAGCGGTGCTAAATCGCTTGCCGATTTTAATTGAACACCAACCACAGCCGACCCATTTTCTCTATTCGTTTTTTTAGCATATTGAAAATAGGTGATATCGTCATTTGGTCCTAAGATATCAACCACAAACTCTTTTAATGCTCCGGACCGCTGGGGAAATATAACAATAAAATAGTGCTTTAAATTAGCATATAATAAGGCGCGTTCTTTAATTTCGGAAGTACGCGTAATATCATTATTACTACCACTAACCACGCACACAACGTTTTTACCCTTTATTTCTTTAGCATAAAAATCTAAAGCAGAAATACTTAGTGCACCAGCAGGTTCTACCACTATAGCATCTTTATTGTAAAGCTCTAAAATAGTCTCACACACTTTTCCCTCTGGAACTGTTATCATATGATGCAAGTTCTCTTTACAGATTGGAAACGTTAAATCTCCTACGCGTTTTACTGCGGCACCATCTATAAACTTTTCAATATGTTCTAATTCTGTATTTCTATTATTCTTAATAGACACAGACATGGAAGGTGCACCTTCCGGTTCGACACCAATAATTTTAGTATGGGGCGAAAGTTGCTTAAATACGGTGGACAAACCCGCTGCTAATCCGCCACCTCCTACCGCTATAAAAACATAATCGATAGGAACTTTAGATTGTTCTAGGATTTCTAAGCCAATAGTAGCCTGCCCCTCTATAACTTTTTCATCGTTAAAAGGGTGAATAAATGTTTTGCTAAGTTGCTCACATTCCAACATAGCTGCATGATAGGCATCATCGAACGTATCACCAATAAGTTTAATATCTATAAAATCGCCACCAAACATTTTAACCTGCTCTACTTTTTGATTTGGTGTTGGAGCTGGCATGTAAATAGTGCCTTCAATCTCCAATAATTTACAAGACAAGGCAACGCCCTGAGCATGATTTCCTGCACTTGCACAAACGACTCCTTTCTTAGATTCTTCAAAGGTTAACGAACTTATTTTATTATAGGCACCCCTAATTTTATAAGATCGAACTTGTTGTAGGTCTTCGCGTTTAAAAAGAACATTAGCATCACAGTATTCTGAATACCTTAAGCTAGGGCTTAAAGGCGTGACTGCCGATACTTTTTTAATAGTATCGGCAGCCTCCTTAATATTATCAATACTAGGAAAATATGTAACGTTTTCCTTATTCATAAATTATTAATTTAATTTCCCGTTGTATCCATTGATCTCTATTTTTAAGATAATGAATTCATGAACCTTACCATTTTACTGAAATACTGAAACAAGTTCAGCACAGGCAAGTTCAGCACAGGCACGGGATGGCAATCTTTAATAGAAATCTCGAGCCCCATGTCTCGAAGAAATTCTTTTCAATTAAACTATAGGCTTCATGGCCGTCATAGAGGCTCTTAAGACCGCTCCTATTTTTTCAACGGGATGGTTTCTTAAAGCAGCGTTCACTTCTATTAATTTTGCATTATCTACATTTGCTCCATTATCTTTAGAGTAAGCTTTTCCTATAACATCAGTATCAATAGTTTTCATGAAATCCGCTAAAAGAGGTTTACATGCATGATCGAACAAATAACACCCATACTCTGCAGTATCAGAAATAACACGATTCATTTCATATAATTTCTTTCTTGCAATGGTATTTGCAATAAGAGGTGTTTCGTGTAATGATTCGTAGTAAGCAGATGCATCAATAATTCCAGAATCTGTCATGGCCTCAAAAGCTAGTTCAACACCAGCTCTAACAAATGCCACCATTAGCACGCCATTATCATAAAACTCTTGCTCTGAGATTTCAACATCTCCCGCAGGCGTTTTTTCAAAGGCCGTTTCACCTGTAGCAGCCCTCCAACCTAATAAATTTTTATCATCATTAGCCCAATCTTCCATCATGCCTTTAGAAAAATCCCCTTGCATGATATCATCCATATGTTTTTGGAATAGTGGGCGCATGATCTCTTTTAATGCTTCTGATAATTCAAAAGCCTTAATTTTTGCAGGGTTGGACAAACGATCCATCATATTAGTAATTCCTCCATATTTAAGACCCTCTGTAATGGTTTCCCAACCGTATTGAATAAGTTTAGAAGCATAACCTGCATCTATACCTTTTTCGACCATTTTATCAAAACAAAGAATAGAACCTGTTTGCAACAATCCACAAAGAATGGTTTGCTCTCCCATTAAATCACTTTTTACCTCAGCGACAAAAGATGATGCTAAAACACCTGCTCTATCTCCACCTGTTCCTACGGCATAAGCTTTTGCTTGTTCCCATCCTTTTCCTTCCGGGTCGTTTTCTGGATGAACAGCAATAAGCGTTGGTACACCAAAACCACGTTTGTACTCTTCTCTTACCTCAGATCCAGGGCATTTTGGAGCAACCATAATAACCGTAAGGTCTTTACGGATTTGCATCCCTTCTTCAACAATATTAAAACCGTGAGAATACGATAATGTAGCCCCTTGTTTCATTAAAGGCATGATATCATTTACAACATTTGTGTGCTGTTTATCTGGAGTTAAGTTTAACACTAAATCTGCCGATGGAACTAAGTCTTGGTAATTACCAACTGTAAATCCATTATCTGTTGCATTAACAAAAGAGGCTCGTTTTTCAGAAATTGCAGCGTCACGCAAGGCATAAGAAATATCTAATCCCGAATCCCTCATGTTCAAACCTTGATTAAGCCCTTGAGCTCCACATCCTATTATGACTATCTTTTTACCTTTTAAAGCGTTTACTCCCTCTGAAAACTCTGAAGCATCCATAAATCTACACTTCGATAATTGATCTAATTTATCTCTTAGCGAGAGTGTGTTAAAATAATTTCCCATTTTAATTTTATTATTATTACTATTGGTTATTAAATGCTAAAAGCATTTCTGTGATTTTCATTTCTTCTTTAGTTACCGAAATACGCCCGGATCGTACAAATTGCATGATTCCAAAAATGTTTAAGTCCCTACGAAGTGATTCTATTTCGTTTCTTCTCCCGGACTTTTCCAGAACAAAGAATTCTTTGTTTACAGTCACTATTCTTGCATTACTTTCTTTTATTATATTTTGAATTTGAGGTTCATTAAATAATAAATCGGATTTTATTTTAAACATACCCGATTCTTGAAAAATAGTTTCTTCATCGGTATGGTAATAAGCACGAATCACTTCAATTTGTTTTTGAAATTGCCCTATGATTTTTTTAGCTTGAGGCTCCGTTATATTTACGACAATAACAAATCTGTTTACCCCTTCAATTTCTGACTGTGAAGTTGTTAGGCTTTCAATATTGATATGTCTTCTCTGAAAAATTGCAGATATACGATTTAGCAAACCGATATTATTTTCGGTGTATATTGAAATCGTGAATGTTTTTATTTCTTCGTTCATTTTTAAAAAAGATATTAGAAAAAAGATGTTAGATAATAGACAGCAAAACTTTTTACTTAACCATCTATTTTCTTTAAATCCATCTTTATTCTTTTGTCCATAATTCTATTATCTAAAATCTATATTCTATTGTCTAAACTCTTTATTCTTTCCTAACTTAAACGGATATCTGAAACAGATGCCCCAGAAGGAATCATTGGAAATACATTATCTTCTTTTTCTACACAAACCTCTAATAAATAAGACTCTTTAGAGGCTATCATTTCTTTTACGGCATCAGCCAATTGGTCTCTTTTAGCAATACGTTTTCCAGCTATATAATATCCTTTTGCTATCGTAATAAAATCTGGGTTTGTCATTTCTGTAGAAGCATATCGCTTATCAAAAAACAGCTGTTGCCACTGACGAACCATTCCTAAAAATTCATTATTCAGCACCACTATTTTCACAGGTACTTTTTGTTGAAATATAGTTCCTAACTCTTGAATGTTCATTTGGAAACCACCATCGCCAATTATGGCCACTACCTCACGTTCTGGTGCCGCCATTTTAGCTCCAATGGCTGCTGGAAGAGCAAATCCCATGGTGCCTAAGCCTCCTGAAGTAATATTACTCTTCGTTTTATTGAACTCTGAATAACGACAGGCAATCATTTGATGTTGACCAACATCTGACACAATGGCGGCATCTCCTTCACTTTGTATGTTTATTTCTTTTAAGACTTCACCCATAGTCAGCCCTTCTTTGGTTGGATGAAGATCATCTTTAATTACTTTTTCAAATTCGATAGCATACAAATCCTTAAATTCTTGGTGCCATGCTTTATGTGAATTTTCATTTAACAATGGCAACAACGCCTCTAAACTATCTTTAGAGTTCCCTAAAACAGCAACATCTGCATGTACATTTTTATTAACCTCTGCTGGGTCAATTTCAAAATGAACGACTTTGGCTTGTTTTGCATACGTATTTAAATCACCAGTAACACGGTCATCAAAACGCATTCCGATGGCGATAAGCACGTCACATTCGTTGGTTAACTTATTAGGTGCATAATTACCATGCATCCCCACCATACCAATATTTAAAGGGTGTGAAGTTGGTAGTGCCGAAGCGCCCATAATGGTCCAAGCAGCAGGAATCCCTGCCTTTTCAACAACCGCTTTTAATGCTTCTTCTGCTTTGCCCAAAATAACGCCCTGTCCCCAAACAATCATTGGTTTTTTTGCAGCATTTATTAATTTGGCGGCAGCCTTAACATCATTTATTTCTATTTTAGGAACTGGATTATAACTTCTTACCCCTATACACTTTTCATATTTAAAATCAAGTTCTCCAAACTGAGCATCTTTTGTAATATCAATTAAAACGGGACCTGGACGACCGCTTTTTGCTATATAAAATGCTTTTGCCAAAACTTCTGGAATTTCTGATGCATCCGTTACTTGATGATTCCATTTTGTAACTGGTGTAGAAATACCAATAATATCTGTTTCTTGAAACGCATCGGTTCCTAATAAGTTCGACGGTACTTGTCCGGTAATACATACTAGTGGTGTAGAATCGATTTGAGCATCCGCTATGCCTGTAATTAAATTAGTAGCTCCAGGTCCCGATGTCGCGATAGCAACACCTACTCTACCTGAAATTCTTGCAAATCCTTGTGCTGCATGTGCCGCTCCTTGTTCATGACGTGTTAATACATGGTGGATATCATGTCTGTATTTATACAATTCGTCATAAACTGGCATAATAGCACCTCCTGGATAGCCATAAAGAATATCTACGCCTTCTGCTATTAAGCATTTTATAATAGCTTCACTACCTGTGATTCGCTCTGTTTTGGAAACGGAAGCCTTACTTGTTTCTATTGTTTGTGTTTCTTTCATTATGAAAAAAATTAAAATGCATCGGTTACACATCCTTTTGAAGCTGATGCTACCGATTTTGCATATTTATATAATATTCCTTTTTTATGTTTTAACTCGGGCGACACCCATTGTGACTTCCTTTCTGCCAACGCTTCGTCTGAAAGGATGACGTTAATGGAATTATCTTCTGCACTAATTCTAATTTTATCGCCCGTTTTCAACAGTCCTATAGTGCCTCCCGATTGTGCTTCTGGAGTAATATGTCCTACTACAAACCCATGGGTCCCTCCTGAAAAACGACCATCTGTTATTAGTGCTACAGATTTCCCCAAACCTGCTCCCATTATTAATGAGGTTGGTTTTAACATCTCAGGCATTCCCGGACCTCCCTTTGGGCCCACATAACGAATAACGACAACATCTCCTCTTTTTACTTCACCATTAGAGATTCCTGTATTAGCTGCCTGTTCTCCATCATAAACAACAGCTTTTCCTTCAAACAACAAACCTTCTTTTCCTGATATTTTTGCGACGGCTCCTTCTGATGCTAAGTTTCCATAAAGAATTTGTAAATTTCCTGATGCTTTTAAAGCTTTATCCTTTGGATAAATAACATCTTGACTGTCTTCTTCAAAGGCAAGTGGTTCGACATCTTTTAAATTTTCCGCTAATGTTTTTCCTGTTACCGTTAAACAATCACCATATAAATAACCATTGTCCAACAAATATTTCATAACTGCCGGTGTGCCACCAACACCATGAACATCTTCCATTAAATATTTTCCGCTAGGTTTTAAATCGGCTATCAAAGGGGTCCTATCGCTAACACGTTGAAAATCCTCTAGTGTGAATTCTATATCTGCAGCATGTGCAATCGCTAAGAAATGTAATACGGCATTTGTAGATCCCCCTAATGCATTAACAAGCGCAATAGCATTTTCAATAGATTTTTTAGAAATAATATCTAATGGCTTTAAATCTAGTTCTAAAAGATTTTTAATGGCTATGGCAGTTCTTTCGCTTTCCGATAATTTATTTGGGTTCTCTGCAGGAATTGAAGAGTTGTAAGGTAAAGAAAAGCCCATACATTCTATAGCTGAAGCCATCGTATTGGCGGTATACATCCCTCCACAAGCTCCTGCTCCAGGAATGGCTCTTTTTATAATGTCCCTATATTCATCTTCATCTATTTCGCCTGCAACTTTTTGACCTAAAGCTTCAAATGCTGAAACAATATTTAACTTTCTTCCTTTATAATTTCCCGATGCAATGGTGCCGCCATACATCATTATCGAAGGACGGTTTAAACGTAACATGGCAATAACAGCTCCTGGCATATTCTTATCACAGCCTACTACAGAAATAAGCGCATCGTAACTTTGGGCATTCATAACCGTTTCAATAGAATCTGCTATAATATCCCGTGATGCTAAAGAATAATTCATTCCAGAAGTTCCCATTGAAATACCATCACTAACACCAATAGTATTGAACCCTAAACCCACTAAACCAGCTATTTTACATTCAATTTTCACCTCGGCGGCCAAACCATTTAAATGCATATTACATGGATTTCCATCATATCCTGTACTCGCAATACCTACTTGGGCTTTTTTCATATCCTCATCAGTCAACCCTACGGCATACAACATGGCCAGAGATGCTGGCTGTGATTCATCTTGTGTTAGTCTTTTACTATATTTATTAAGTTCCTTCATACTTGTTGCAGATAATTTTATATTTATCCCTTTTTCAATTTGAATACTTTAATGATTTATGAATTCTTTTAAAAATCCCATAACCGCACTAAATAGGGTTCGAAATTAATTTATTAGGTTTTTATTTATACTATTCTTTAGTTTTTCTGGTTAAATTCATAATCACTCAAAATAACACAACAGACTGAATAATAAGCGCTTAGATCGTTATTTTTATGATGTTCAAAATTTTAAAAATGTGCAATAAAAAAGCCTTCCGATTAAGGAAGGCTTTTTAAATTTAAATTATTTATATATAGCGCTTCCTATCCTTGTGAAATAATCACAATGACAATAATAGAAACGATATTTAATATTTGTTTTTTCATTTTACTATTGCAAATATTTACAATTAAAATGTAACCACCAATTTATTTCTTAAAAAAATGAAAATAAATCCCCATTTCCTTTTATTTTTTTACTTTTGCCATCACAAATAACAGAGGAAAGATTTGACTGATTGCAACCTCTTCTGAACGTTTAAGAATCTTAAGATTCCGAAACAAGTTCGGAATTAAAAATGCTAAAGGCAGTGTAAACTTCCTTCGACGCCATCGTCAAATCCTGATATAAAAATACAACTTATGGCATATTTATTTACTTCGGAGAGTGTTTCTGAAGGACATCCAGACAAAGTAGCAGATCAAATTAGCGATGCTTTAATTGACAATTTTTTAGCGTTTGACACAGACTCCAAAGTAGCATGCGAAACCTTAGTTACTACAGGGCAAGTTGTACTTGCCGGCGAGGTAAAATCCAATACGTATTTAGATGTTCAAAAGATTGCCAGAGAAACCATAAATAAAATAGGCTACACGAAAGGGGAGTATATGTTTGATGGTAATTCTTGTGGGGTACTTTCTGCCATTCATGAACAATCTGATGATATTAACAGAGGGGTTGATAGAACAAGTAAAGATCAACAAGGTGCTGGCGATCAAGGCATGATGTTTGGTTATGCAACCAATGAAACCGAAAACTTTATGCCCTTGGCTTTAGACCTATCTCATAGAATTCTAATAGAACTTGCCGAGTTAAGAAGGGAACATAAAGATATTACCTATTTACGTCCCGATTCTAAAAGCCAAGTAACGATTGAGTACAGCGATGATAATATCCCTCAGCGTATTGATGCTATTGTAGTATCTACGCAACATGACGATTTTGGAGATGACGATACGATGCTTGCTAAAATTAGAAAGGATATTGTTGACATTTTAATGCCTCGTGTCGTTGCCAAACTACCTGAGCAAATTCAGGCTTTGTTTAATAACGACATTAAATATCATATAAATCCAACAGGAAAATTTGTTATTGGCGGACCACATGGGGACACTGGGTTAACAGGAAGAAAAATTATTGTCGACACTTACGGTGGAAAAGGCGCTCATGGTGGGGGTGCATTTTCTGGGAAAGACCCTAGTAAAGTAGATAGAAGTGCGGCCTATGCAACACGTCATATTGCAAAGAACCTAGTTGCTGCTGGTGTCGCCGATGAAGTTCTAGTACAAGTAAGCTATGCTATTGGCGTAGTAGAACCTATGGGTATTTTTATTGACACCTATGGGACTTGTTCTTTTAACATGACCGATGGCGAAATTGCTGAAAAAGTTTCTGATATTTTTGATATGCGTCCATTTGCCATTGAAGAGCGTTTAAAACTACGTTCACCCATTTATAGTGAAACTGCAGCTTACGGACATATGGGGCGTAACAATGAAACCGTTACAAAAACATTTACACAGCCTAATGGGGAAACCATCACACTGGATGTAGAATTGTTTACCTGGGAAAAGTTGGATTATGTTGACAAAGTAAAAGAAGTTTTTGGATTATAAAAACCCGAAATTACAAATTCTAAAAAGCGGTCTAATACCAGTTATACTTTGAATTTACCAAAAATAAAATGATGGTTTTTCGTGACAGATGAGCCGTAAAAATCAATCATAGATAGCTCTAATTTATTTTGGATCAAGAACAAAAGTTGTGTGCGATGTGCGGTATGGCATCATTTATAACGAGCCATGTCCAAGTGCATAATAGCCACTTCAAGGTAAATCCAGATAGCCCAAGTATACCAAGAGCGCTTCATAAAAATAAAACGCCTCTTAAATTTAAGAGAGCCCTGCTAGTTCAACATGTGGGATTAAATTAAAAACTGCACCCGAAAATACAAATCGGACTTGCTCCTCCCTTTTTTGAAAAAAGGGAGGATAATTTCGACCTTGTCGAAATTTAGGAGGGTTAAATCAAGATAGGTCAATGACAGACCTTTTTTCAGATCGACCAAAATTTTTACCTAAATACCTGAGTTCGATTATTTTTTAAGTGTTTAAAACAATCACAAAATACTGTTTGCCAGATGTTTGTCATTTCGACAGAGAGAGGAACGAACGACGAGAAATCCCATGATTATGAGATTCCCTGCCTTTGCCGGCAGGCTCCTCAAAAGCTTCGCTTTGTATCTTCAAACAAAATATATTTTGTTTTCGATAGCGTTCGGAATGACAGCTTTTTCATGACATTTTATTTTAACTATTTGAAAATCAGTATTTTTAAAATCAAACTCAGGTTAAACACAACTTTTGAGTATGATCCCGCACATCTTTTAAAAAAGACACATAACGAATTTCTTTTTTGAAAGATTAGATTGCTTCCATAAAAAAATTATAAAGCCATATCTGTTTTTATTGTAATCCATCTTCAAACAGATATACTTTGAATCGTGAAGAATTGCGCTTAAAGCAGGATTAAAGATCCTAGTTCCCCCCTCGTGAAAATGAAAAGCGGCACCGCCATAGCGGTGCACTTTTTTTATTTTAAAATATATCCTAAAGCAAGCTCGACGAAGTCTGTGACTTCGTCGAAATATATTATTCTATTATACTCAAATTGGTATTAGTGGCGCAAAAGCTGTAAAATTCACTCAGCAAGAGGAGAGCAGGATTAAAGATCCTAGTTCCCCACTCGTGAAAATGAAAAGCGGCACCGCCATAGCGGTGCACTTTTTTTATTTTAAAATATATCCTAAAGCAAGCTTTGGATATATTTTAAAATAAAAAAAGTTTGCATTTTCATGCAAACTTTTCGAGTTAAGTGGGGAGAGCAGGATTCGAACCTGCGAAGACATAGTCAGCAGATTTACAGTCTGCCCTCGTTGGCCGCTTGAGTATCTCCCCCAAACTGAGCGCAAATATATTACTGTTCTTTAATTTTACAAATAAAAATGCTATATTTTTTATAACTCATAACGTAACCTAAATGATAAAAATAGTGGTTGAATGTAATACTCTGTAGCACTTACAGATATATTACTTGTGCTACTATTATTCTGTGACTTCGTATCAAATAAGTTAGTTGCTTTTATTTCATACTCAAGCTTAGCATCTTTATTTTTTCGATAAGATAAAGAGGCATTTAAAAACTCATAACTATTTATGGTACCAGAGGCATTACTAAAATTATTATAGGTATAGTCTGCCCTAAACGTAAAAGATTTTAATATAAGTGCATCAACTTCTACCGAAGGCGCCTTTGTAAAGAACTTCGTATTATTAGCCCCTTGATTGTTGTCTTGAATCCCATAGCGGTATCCAACATCAAGATTAGGTGCTTTTCTGAAATTAGTCCGTAATCCTACTCTATACGCTTGCGAAAAACTTTCATTTACAGACTGTACATTTTGTACAAATTGGTTGTATTTTGAATAACTAAAATTACCTCTAAGATTCGCTTTTAACTTTCCGAAGGTACGCTCAAACCTTCCGCTTGCACTTAAACTTTCGTCTGCAAAACCCGAATTAAATGGCGCACTGACCCGTATCACGCTCCCTGGCTCAAAAACAGATGTGCTTCTTATATTATCTATACTTTTGTTATAATTAATATTAGCAAATACGTTCGTGTAATTAAACATATTAAAACTAAAGTAGGATAAGCTTATATTATGTGACAAGGCACTTTCCAAGTCTGGATTACCAGAAAATAAAGCATTGTAATTATTAAGCACCAGACCGCTTGCAAATTTTGACACATCAGTAAATTGTGTTTGCATCCTATAGTCTAAAGTAATTTGCTCGCTCTTTTTAAGTTGCATTATCATATTAAAATCTGGTAGTAATCTAAAAAAATTATCCGTTACCCTATTATTAAATTGTGTGTTCTTTGCACTGTAAGCATGTGCCGAAAGACCTGGTGTAAATGTAAAAATACCTGACTTTAACCTATAATGTATCCCTAAGTACACATCACTAAAATTATATTTAATAGCATTTGTATCTACACCATCATTAATCGTTGGGGTTGGATTAAATTGAGAACCATCATCTAAGAACTGGAAAATATTAGAGTCGAATTCTTGACGACTCAATATGGTTCCCAAGGTCAAATTAATATCACTTTTAGTATTTAATATATTCCAATAATCTAACTTTGAATCTATTTGGTTAGACTTGACCCGTTTATCTTGCGCTATATTATAATCTAGTTGCGCACCATCCAAACCTAAATTATTTGCGGTGTCATCATAATTAGCTTTGTCTTCTAATATAGCATTATAAAAGGGATCTTCGTCTTGTAGCAAATGCTGAACTTCTAACGCAAAAATGTTAGTATCGTCTAGTGTATAGTAATAGTTTAAGTTCTGATTAATACTGTAGGGGCTCGATTTCTCTAACTGATCAATATCTCCATTAACAGACGAGAAAAACCTTTGATCTTGTGATTCTTTCGATACGCGACCCAAAACATCATAATCTAATTGATTATTAGCATTGGGTTTATACTTGGCAGATAGTTTTACCATACCTAAATCACTACGTTGAATGGTATTACTTCTTGTGCTTTCATCTGGGATACCTAGATCTGGGTTTGTATATTGCACATCTCTATTTTCTTGTAATGCTGTCTTACTGTTAGAGAATATAGCAAAACCGCTTAAATCCAAAGTCTTATTAGGTGACCAGCTAAAATTTGCTGCGCCAAATTTAGTATTAATATCTTTTGCCCTATTATTTTGGGCCGTTAAAAACCCAAGGCTATTACCTCCTAAATTAATGTTGGTTCCGCTTTGACGGCTTGGATTTCTAAATCCGCCAGTAAAATTGAAATAATCGCGTCGCGTAAAAGCTATTTCGCCTATATTGTTTAAGTCGCTAATAACATTTATACTGTACTCTGGACTGTAATAAAATAGTTTTGGCTGGAATAAATACAGCTCATTTTCATCTGCAACACCTCCTCCAGCAGTGATGTTCCCAAACCAAAAATTCTTTTTCCCTTCTTTTAATTTAATATTTATGGCAATGTTATCTTGATTATTGGTTACACCGCTTAACTGTCCAACATCGGCGTAATTTTTAAGCACCTCAACCTTATCTACAGCATTAGAGGGAATATTTTTTGTTGCTAATTTCGAATCACCGTCAAAAAAATCTTTACCTTCAACCATCACTTTAGAGACTACTTTACCTTCTACTTCTACCTCCCCATCATCATTCACTTCTATACCTGGCAAATTTTCAAGGACATCTTCTAATTTCCTTTCTGTGCCTCGATTAAAAGAATCTGCATTATAAATAATCGTATCTCCTTTTATGGTTACTGGCATTTCGTAAACCAATTCTATTTCATCTAAATTATTATCATACTGCAATATATAGTCCTTAGTAATGTTGTCTTCCTTAACTTCCAATAGTTCTTCACTCGTTTTTGTACCAATATAACTCACTTGGATTTTATATGCCGTATTCTTTTTCAAACTAAGCTTATATCGCCCTTGGTCATTTGTAATTCCATAGGAATCTAAAGCATTTGTTTCTTGATTTATGGCAATGACATTAGCCAACTCAAAAGGGTCACCTATACTATCCTTTACAATACCTTCCAGCTTGATTTGTGCAAAAAGCGAACTTGCTACCAGCAAGAGCAACATGGTTATTTTAAACTTCATTAAATGTTTTTGATTAATTGTTATGTATATAAACTACCTTCTTGAACGACCACCTCTCCTGCCAAAGTTTTCTTGCATCTCTTCGGTTTTCTTTTTTACAATCGCATGGTACACTTCTTTTGATACTTCCTTGCCTTTTGATGGCACTTTAATGACAGCTTTCTCTTCTGGATTTATAATAATTTTAGAACATAAAATAGTCGTTCTCCCTTCATTAACTTCCAAAATTAAACCCGGAAGCCCCCAATAGTCGCCCGGGCCTTGATTTACGGGAATTTGAGGCGTGTACCATACGACTACCTCAATAAGATCAGGTTGTTCTTCTTTTACTGAAAGATTTTTTACACTGGTAGAATCCCTCTCTGTATTTTCTTCTTTACTTGGCGGTCTCCTAAAGCTATTGAAATCAAAATCGGTATTGATCTTTGTTGTTGTTGCCTTAAAACAGGTATACTGCCCTATTTGCTTTGTTTCACTACCCATAACCCACTTTAATTGCGGCAAGGAATCTTTAATTAAAAATTGCTTACCAAAAAACTCTTGATCTTGTAACCATGTTTGTTCTTTGACATTTTTATATTGATCGCCCGCTGTGAAACTGCTCATCATACCCCTCCAACGACCACCACCAGCTCCAGGAGATTCAAGTTTTTCTTCTTCCTTATAGATAGATTCTATTTGATTAAATGTTAGGATATATGTTTTTTCAAGCATGTTTTTCATGCGTTCTGTAATACGCTTTTTTATATCTTCACTCATTTGTCTTCCCTCAAACTGGCTCATATCCATAGCCGTCTTAGATTGATAATATGCTTTTCCCTGGAAGTCTTTTTGGGCAAATGACAAAAAAGAAATTAAAAGCAAAAAAATAATAGTTATTGATCTTCTGGATTTTTTTTTCATTGAAATTGGATCTTTTAGCTATGAGTGCATCTTAACTTTTTTATTTAAGCAAAAAGTCAAAGTGAATTCAGATTATTCAGTTTGACTCTAATCATCCTATTTAGTTTAACCCCTAAACTGTTAAATAATTCCTAAAACGAGCCTCCTATGCTAATTTCTGTTCTTTCACTGTCATCTCTGCCTAAATCGTAATGCGCTTTCTTCTTGACAAATTATTAATGTTCGTGGGTTTGGCTATAAATTAATTTATTGAAAAGTGGTAAGGTTTTTGTATTTTTCAAATTAATATGAAATATACCATCCATTTCTTCTTACTTCTTTCTTATGCCCTATATGCCCAAAAGGTGGTTGAAACTTCATTTATAAAAAAAACGGATTTTAAAACTTCCCGATTGGTTGCTATCGATCATTTTGGTACGACATACTTTATAAACAATAATGTCTTTTATAAAAAAGAGGGGAATAAAACCATGACTTATAACAATTTACAGCTTGGCAACATCACAACGGCAAATGCCTTTAACCCTTTAAAAATCAATATATTTTATAAAGATTTTAATACGCTTATAATCCTTGACAACCGACTGGCAGAAATATTCAAAATTGATTTTAATGCCCTTCCTGAGTATAAAAATATATCGCATGTTTCTACAGGGCACGATAATACGATATGGGTTTTTAATCAAGACAATCAAAAACTAGAACTTTTTGATTATAAAATGCGAACGACCCGTGCCCAAACACTGCCTATTCAAAGTATTATTTTAGATTTAAAAAGTAATTACAATTTTTGTTATCTACTCACAGAGAACTATCTATATACTTATAATTATTTTGGAAGCTTGGTAAAGAAAACTAAAAATAAGGCCTATACAGAGCTGGTTGAAAATAACGGAGATATTATTTTAAAAAAGAAAGATTCGCTTGTTTACTTGAAAAAAGATAGCGAAATTACTATTCCAATCTCCATACCAAATTTGTTGATAAATGAGTTTTTTGTAACCAATGAAACCTTGTATATTTACGCAAATGAAATCCTACATGAGTACAAAATAAAAATTGACTAGAAACTATGCATATTGCTATTGCTGGAAATATTGGTGCCGGAAAGACCACTCTTACAAAATTATTAGCAAAACATTATAAATGGGAAGCACAACTGGAAGATGTTGTAGACAATCCGTATTTAGACGATTTTTATAACCAAATGGCACGCTGGAGCTTCAATTTACAGGTATACTTTTTAAATAGTAGGTTTCGCCAAATATTGCAAATTCGTCAAAGCGGAAAAGATATTATTCAAGATAGGACCATTTATGAAGATGCTCATATTTTTGCGCCTAATCTGCATGCTATGGGTTTAATGACAAATCGTGATTACGAAAACTACAAATCGCTTTTTGATTTAATGGAATCCTTGGTCCAAGGCCCAGATGTGCTAATTTATTTGCGTAGCTCTATTCCTAACCTAGTATCCCAAATACATAAACGTGGTCGTGATTACGAAAACTCAATCAGTATTGATTATTTAAGTCGATTGAATGAGCGTTACGAAGCCTGGATCCACGGTTATAATAAAGGGAAACTTTTAATTATAGACGTTGATAATTTAAATTTTGTAGATAACCCAGAAGATTTAGGAAACGTTATCAATACTATTGATGCAGAAATAAATGGGTTGTTTTAGGTCGTTTATTTTATGAACTCATTTAAACTATCCAGTCAAGCCGAGTACCTGTTTTTGGATGGTAGCAACAATTAATAATTTCCTGCCTCCTGGCAGCTACGGTGTACCCACAAATAATACAAATAGTCACTCCAAGTTAATTAAAAACTGTACCCGAAAATACAAATCGGACTTACTCCTCCCTTTTCAAACTACTGTATGTACACAAATAAAGTACAATAAAAAGATTGGACACGAATGACACAAATTTTCACTAATTATTCTGTCTATTGACTGATTTCAAGCCTACATAGTCTAGGGATTCTTATTCATGCTGTGTCCAATCTATTCCATAATGTATTGGGTTCGTGTGAATTTGTGCCATTCGTGTCTTTTTTATAGATGTGTACTCACGGTAGCCTTTTCAAAAGGAGGATAATTTCGATAAAGTTAAAGTTTAAGGAGGGCAGAACCAAGATAGGTCAATGGCAGGCCTCTTTTCAGATCGACTAAAACTTTTGCCTAAACGTAACTTTTGTGCATGATCCATTTTTTAACCCATTGAAAACGTTTAAATGAGTTCTATGTATCACTATAATGGAAATTATAAAAAAACCGCTACCTAACAAAATAATAGCGGTTTTAAAAATTTAAAACGTTTCGTTTTACGGATTATTCAGCATAAAAAATAATTGGTAATGTATAAATAACCCCTACATTTTTATCTCGTTGCTTGCCCGGTGTCATTTTTGGGATAAAATTAATAATGCGCTCTGCTTCATCTTCTAATTTTGGATGCGGAGATCTCGTTTGTATATCTGTTACATGTCCCGTTTTATCAATTTTAAATCTTACATAAATTTTTTGTTTTCCCGATAAGCCATAGTCCGATGCTATATCATTTCCTCTAAATTTTCTTTGAACGAGTTTTGTGATTTTCTCAGACATACATTTTTTTCTTTCCTCATTTGTCTTTGTCTTTTCACAACCTGGATAAATAGGTGCCACTTCAATTGCAAAAAAAGGAACATCATCAATTACTGGCTCCCCTCCAAAATCATCCATCAAACTTGGGTCTATTGGCGTTTCAGGACTCGTATTTTGCTCTGGTGTATCAATACCTAATACTTCTTTCATAACATCGTCATCAACAATCTTAGGGTCTTTAATTAACAGCACCTTTTTTTTCTGAGGTTTTGGTTTCACCTCAGTTTTTGGTTCTTCATAAACTTTAAACTTCTCAACTGAAATTGTCATTGGATCGTCTGGAACAACAATGGTATACGCTTTGGGAATGGTCCTTTCAAACTTCATCTCTAGCAAACCAAAGACGGCCAGTAAACATACAATTAACCCTATTTGGAAGTAAAGGATTGAGTTTTTTTGTAAATTTGCATCATGCTTTTGTGGTTTTTTCACGATTTGCTCATTTTGCCGAATGAGTTCGTGAGTTTTCTTTTGATTACTCATAATAATTATAGTATAAATGTTAATATTATGATAAAATCACAATAAGCATACCAAAAAAGAAATCCCGTTACAAAATTTGTAACGGGATTTTATATTTGGTTCCCCACCTTCGTGGAAATGACAATTTCAATGGAAACCTTGATGATATTTCATCAAGGAATTATTTCTCAATTAATCTTGTACTTGGAAAATAATAGGTAATGAGTATGGAACGTTTACTGGTTTTCCACGTTGCTTTCCTGGTTTCATTTTTGGCAATAGACCAATTACACGAGCAGCTTCTTTTTCTAAACCTGGGTGTGGTGCTCTAGCACGAATTCCAGTAATATTACCTGTTTTATCTATTTTAAAAATAACATTAATACGCTGTCTTCCCGATAAACCTAAATCGCTAGCTAATTCTGTATTGAACTTTCTATTAACAAACTGTGCTATTTTTTTAGACATGCAATCTCTTTTCTTGGTATTGTTTTTCTCTTTTTCGCATCCTGGAAAAACAGGTACATTTTCAATGACTGAAAATGGTACATCTATATCCTCTTCTACCTCTTCTACCTCTACTTCTTCTACCTCAACAATTTCAGTTTCCTGATCTACTTCTGTCGACTCTATAACTGTTTCTTCTATTTCGACTTCGTCTTCAACAATTTCAATAACTTCCGGTGCTGCTGGAGGTGGCGGTGGCGGTGGTGGCGTTTGTATTTGTTCTGTAATTGGAATTTCCTCTTCCAATTCTTCATCCATATTTACCATGCCAATGTCCGTATCAGACTTATCATATGATTTGTAATTGATAGCATAGTTTGTTAAAAATAACATTAATGCTAAACCAATAGCGAAGTAAAGTGAACTATTACGTCCAACATTAGCTTTGGGATTTTTCTTAGGTTCCATAATTTATATCGTTTATCAAGATTGCTAAAATAACTATTTATTTATAAAAAAAACAAGTGTTTATACGTTTTTAACGTGTAAATTACTTTTAAACCACAATACAATTGCAGCTAACAAAGCGCCCAGGGTGTTTGCTACAGCATCATAAACATCTAGGCTTCTTGAAACCGTAACACTCCCTTGTAGTACCTCAATAATCATACCAAATAAAACAGAAAGTATGACGGCAAAAACAATCGCTCTTTTATGTTTAAACTTAAAAGCATACAAAAACGTGTAAAACCATAAAAATGTTAAAACCAAATAGGCAAAAAAGTGAAATATCTTATCTCCAAAAGAAATGCCTACATCTGGAATGTTATCAATCTTAATTAAGCTAATTATAGCTAGGATTAACGAATATAATACGGTTATTATAGGCGTTAATTTTTTAAGCACCTATTAACGCCTTATAATCATCGGTAGACATAAGCCCTTCTACTTGGGAAAGGTCTGAACATTTAACTTTTATCATCCAACCATCACCATAAGGATCACTATTTACTTTTTCTGGCTCGTCTTCTAAAATCTCATTAAATTCTATAATTTCTCCAGACAATGGTAAAAACAGGTCCGATACTGTTTTAACTGCTTCTACGGTTCCAAAAATTTCTTCCGCATCTAATGTTTCGTCAACGGTCTCTACCTCTACATAAACAATATCTCCTAGTTCACTTTGGGCAAAATCCGTGATACCTATAGTTGCTATATCACCTTCGATTTTAACCCATTCATGATCTTTGGTGTATTTTAATTCTGATGGAATATTCATAATATTAGTTTAAATTCATTTATTCAGCAAATGTATTTATTCAGATCCTAAATTCAAATAGATTATCTAATAAAAAACGCTCCATGCTTATTCATTTAAATGATAAGGTAAAATGTGACCGTTTTTAGTTATGACTTGAAATTGAAGTTGAAGCTGAAATCGAAGTTGAAGTTGAAACTGAAATTGATCTTGAAAAATGGACGGGAGAGAAACTTAAAATTTTGAAACAAGGGCTAAGTTTTTTGAACAAAGGCTAAAAACACAAATTGGGGCATTTCGACCTCGACTTCAATTTCGACTTCGATTTCAAGTTCAAGTCCGGTTAATTACCAAAATTATATCTAATGGTAAAACCAGATCGAATGGTTGTTTGCGGAAATGCCGTAGAAATAGCATATTCTGAAAACGAGTAATCAAAATAAAAGAGGGCTGTTAAATTTTTGCTAAATGCATAATCTGCGGAGTATTTTAAACCCCAAATAGTTTGCCCGGATGTTACCTGATTATTTTCTAAATCTAAATATCTGATAATCGTTTTATTATCCCTTACAGAGATATCTGCTTTCATATTTAAATCACTTACCACACGTTTTCGCGGTCCGGCTAGTTTAGAACGTATTTTTAAATCTTTAATTCTATAACCTAAGCCTATCACGTATTCTTTTCCTTGTACCTCGGTCATTAAATTATTATCAAAACTAAGCGATATTAATCTGTCCTTTTTAATTTCAGCTAAGATCTTGACAGAGTTCTTCATTTCAAAATCAAGCCTAACCAAAGGGCTAAATAACTCGGTTAGGTTAATATTGCTAAGTAAACGTTCGTTTTTATAATTCCCAGATTGGTCTTTAGTATTATTTGACTGACTATCATAATCCAAAGCGGGGTCTATAGCTTCATAATCTAAATTGGATTGATACTGATTTATAGTATATGTTGAACGGTACCCATGTGTTAATGAAAAACGTTTAAAATGTTTTTTAAACCATTTAAACTTCATAAAACCTGAATACTTTAAATCCCAGTTAGGAATAGGCACATCCCTAAATGCCCCTAATTTCATACTACTGGCATCTTTTCCAGAATAAGCAGCTAAAAACGCTGGCAACAATACGGCTTGATTACTTTTTCCATAACCTTTTGGAAAACCATCAGCATCTAGGTCATTTAAATCTGCACCATTCTTTTCTGCCAATCTTCTGGCTATTATAAGTCTATTGGCCCTAAAGTCATTAAAAGCCTCAGAAGTGGTTTCATCACTTTTGCTAAACGCCGTTTTTAGTAAAATAGTCGAGATATTAAAATTACCAAAAGTATTCGGAGTTAACGATTCGTATTCGTAAGTACCGGGATTTCCGTTAACTCTAAAGTTTTCGGTGTAATTTTCGTAATAAGTACGATTCCCTACAAGGTCTATTTTTAATCCTTTTACTGGCTCTAAACTCGCAGATACATCAAGTTGTTTGGTGTTAGTGGCTGTATACTGTTGATTAAATTCAGGAAAAACAGTTAGCCAACCTCTTCTTGCGGCGAGATCCCTAATATCACTTTGACTCCCAAATGTAAACCCTGTTGTTGGCTTTAAAGTACCTATAAAGCCTGGTGTTTGCAAGTAGCCTGGCAAAAATGTTCCGTTGTTTTCTGAATAGTTAAGCTGAATTCTCTTGATACTTGTTAAAACATCAACGCCCGCATTTAGTAATTTGGTCACCGATTGATTCTTTGCTTTTGGTGCTGCTTTTTTATTTCCTCCCGGTCCCGGCGGTGCACCACCGTTTGAAGTCGATCTGGCTCGTACTCTTTTAATAGGTTTTTTTACCAATCCGATATATTTATAAAGCCTATTCATATCTAACGTCGAATTGATATTATGAACATTTGAATTTTGAATCGTATTTCCTAAGTCATACGTTTGTCCGTCCAGTTCTAAATCGCCGTATAAATCGGAGCCTTTTTGCCATTGAAAAGTACCTGTATATTGATACGTGGCATCAAGAAAACTAAACGTCGGGATTTTATTAATGGGCAACTGGTAAGTAACCCCTAAATTTTGACTTTGCCTATTAGGATCTCCAAAATCCAAGAACCCATCCCAAACATCTAACGTTGCATCTTGTTCCCCATTAATAATATTATCTTTAAAATAATTACGCACTATATTGTTATTGGCAGCTGTAAAGTTTAATTGCAATGATTTTGTGAGATTGTAATTGATAGTGTATTGGAAATCGAATGTGTAGTTTCTTCTAAATAATTCCTCTATACCAATGTTGGCACCCCCAAGGTCAACCTCCCTAAACTTTTGCCTATTAAATTGCCTATTAATATCTGTATTAATAGTAAAGCTTGCTGGTAATAAGCTAACGTTAAAGTCCTTTAAAATCTTCCAATATTTCCCAGTAAACAACGAGTCATTTTTCTTAAAAGGCTCTACTTCGATTGGATTAAAATTAAACGTATAATTTGCGCCAGCCCTAACCGTTTTGTTAACCGAGTTTTCAATCTCAAAATCCCTGTGCTCTACTTTATTATATGAATAATTTAAAGTTAAATTTTCCACATCGTAAAAACGAGGTGTTGCCTCTGTTGTCCTTATCTTTCTAACGCCTATAAAATTAATGCTTTGCCTTCTGGTATAGTCTTCAGACTGTTCTTTAATTCCATCTCTTTCTGCTTTTGTATTGGCGGCATCCAGTCTGGAATCTAAAGTTAGATCCTGGTAAACCTGATCGTATTTAGGTGTGATAAGCTCTTCACTTTGCCCATAATTAAAAGGCACTTGAACGCCCCATTTTTTTGGTAATAATTGTCCAACATTGATATTTGTTACGACATCATATTGCTGCACATCTTCTAAACTACGCTGACTTGGCCCTTGCTCAATACCACCAAAACCAGAAGTACTTTTTCTTCCGGTAGCACTTATATTTGCAAAATCTGCAATATTGGCATCTACACTTAATACAGCTGCCCAACCGCCTTCATTGTCTAAATCGGATAGGCGGAGTTCGTTAAACCAAACCTCTGCACAAACATCATTTCTTGTGGTCGTGTTTTTAACGCCCATCATAAGCGTTCTTACATCTCCAAAATTCGGATTTCCTTTGATCCCTATTCTATGTTGACCAGTTACATACCCGCTAAATGGATCGCCTACAGGAATTAAATCATTACCTACAACATCATAAAATGTTGGGTCTTCGTTTAACAATGTGCCATCAGATATACCAAGTGCTTTAATGCGCCCTAATAGCTCAATAGCTAAATTAATTTCATTTTCCTCAGGCCAAAGCCCGTCTCTTGTCGTAGACGTTGAAACTTGTAACGGTATTTCTATCTGGTAATAGTTTTCGGTGAGATCATTACCCATTCTAATAAATCCAACTAATTCATTATTGGATAAACTTGTCGTTCCTGATTCATTGTCTTCGGCATGCATAAACATTCTTAAGCGTTTATACTGACGCATATCAATATTAATATTTTTATATACTGCCTTTGAATCTTCAGACTCAATATCACAAACTTTTACAACTAAAGACTGCTCGTTTTGTTGCACTACGGTATTATTATTAAACAACTCTTCGGGTTCTATCCCTGGGGGTCTTTGATAACTCCCTTCGTTTTCCAATGTACCAATAACACCTACTGAAAGCTCCGTTTGAGGATCATCCGGAGTCGGATCATTTTTGTCTAAAGCTTGTGTATAACGTCTCCAATCACTTCTTACCAAATCTAATGTACCAAAACGAAATACGGTATTTTCCGTAAATTCTTTAAGATATACTCTTGTAAAACGCACTGATCTTAAATCACTAATATTGCCAATAGCCGTGGCATGGCTCCCTTGTACCGGAATCCTAAATTGGTACCACCTAACATTTCTAGTCTCTCCGTTAGCCAATTGACGAGGTCTATCCTTAAAATCCCTTAAAAAGTCTTTTAATGGATTGCTATTAGGCATGTTTTCAAAATCTGCTTCCGATGTAGGCAGATTTTGTCTTGTTATATCTAATTCATATTCAAAATAACTATCGATCGTATTCATCGTATTGTCACGATTAATGTCTTCGACATCCGGTTGCGTATTGGCTGCCCTATCTGTATTTGTAAATGTCTCTGGTGTATTGCCTTCTACACCATTGTACTTTTTATAACGCTCAAAAATATCGCCATCTGTATTTAAAAAATAGGTATAATTGTCGTTTGCCGGATCCTCTCCAAAACCGCTACCAAAAATATTAGCTTCTTGTGCATCATTATATCCATCGTAACCAACATCTTGATTGGTCCTTTCTTGACCTGTAGTATCGAATGCATAAATTAATGATTGATTTTGTGGCACCACCGTTCCCCACGATGTTACCGGTAATAAATCTATATTTCCATCTTCTGGCAAGCCGTTTTCGTAAAGTTTACGCCCATCTTTAATAACATCTTCTGAAATATTCCCAAGATTGAATACTAATTTTCCACCGGGGTTTGTTGGATTATCCTGAAACGGATCTTGTAACCAAAACTCAATGTATTCTACATTTTGTTGTTCAAAATCTGTAGATGTTAGTTGGCGCATCATACCTGCCCAGCTATCTTGAGGGTTATCTAAAATACCATCGGCCGCAGAAGCCTCAAAATTATAGGGGCCTCTCTCTTCTGGATAATAGGCCAAATCCAATGTGAAAAGTACCGAGTTCTGGCCTTGCACCAAGTCTCTTTCTGGAAAGAGCTCATTTATAAATACACGACTGGTATATAGGCTGGACATATCTTCATCTGAGATCCCAGTAGGACGCTGGCTACTATAAAAAATAGGATCTATACTATACCAGTTAAGCATGGCTCTTTGGTAACCATTTTGAATCCCATTATCATCTTCGGTTGGATTACTTGGAACATTCAACCCTAAAGGTCTACTGGATAAAAACCATGATTGTTGGGATTTTAAATCTATGGCATTTTGTGAGCCTTCAAAATCATCCACATAAGAGGTGGCCTCTCCATTTAAGTTAGTACCTTTTGGTGCACCTGGTGCTAAATAGGCAAACTCACCCCTAAGTGACAGGTTCGACTCTACATCTGTATCGATATTCGGTAATTTATTGGCCAATCGCGTTAAAAACGGCACTTTGGTAGAGTAATTACCATTAAACCCAAAAATAGTATTGTTTATAGGTTCTGTACCATAATTGGCTTTTTGTGTTATGGGCCTTTCATTGAGATTTAAGAGCGTTCCCCCTAGCACAAAATTCTCGTTAAATTTGTGCTCGACATTTATCCCTGTGAAACGCCTTGTTTGCTGGCCGAAAACCGCATTGTTCTCCGTCGACACTTGAATGGGCGTATTGGATGCTTTTAAAGCTTCATCTAAAATCTGAACACGTCCTAATTGATAATTTACGGTATAATCGATCCCTTCAACTAAAACGCGACCACCTGCCGTCACTTTTACAGAACCTCTTGGCACATTAAAAGCCCCTATAGGAATACCATCGCTCCCCCCACTTGACTTATAACGTCCTTTTAATCTGAACTTATTTTTCTCGACAGCCTCTAAAGCAGCTGTTTTTGTGCTTTTATAAAGCACATCGTATACATACTTATTTTGATTATCATTATATGACACGTTATTGTCGTAATCACCACCTCCCAATACATTAAAAAGATATTCTCCAAAAGGTTCGGCACTCGTAAAAACTATTTTTCCATTTTGGGGAATCACCGTTATGCCTGGATAAAAATCAAAAAAACCATCCCCTCTAGTTTGTGGGTCATTATTAAAATTAAGTTTATCTAGATTAAACACCCTTAATAATGGTACATTCTGTATTAAATTTTCTTCTGGTGTCGATCCGTTAACCGGGTTACCATTTATATCAAGAGCAAAACCAGTACCAACTGGCGATATAAAATTTAATGGTGAGGCTTCGTTATAAAAAATATTAAGTTTAAAATCATCTGGACTTAAATTGAAAGCACCTGTGTCGTAGATATTCTTCATCATTAAATCCCAAACAGGTTGATCTACGCTGGTAATGCTACTTTTTAACAATTTTAAAATTAAATTAGAATTAACAACCTGGGTTACTTGGCCAGAAGTATTGGTTGTTACATCTGTAGCATCAACACCATCATTTGCAAACTCGCCTACTTGATATACCTCTCCTCCCAATGTATATTGAAATGCCACTGCTAAAACCTCATCATTATTTAAACGCTGATTTAATGATATGTATCCTAACTCTGAATTTAAAGTATATTCTTGACCATTTATTAATTTTCTAGCGTTTTCCAATTTTGCATAATCAAATCCTTCAGTAACGCCCGGCACTGTTATTCCCGACTGTACGGTGGCTACATCTCTAATGGCGTTTGTAATCTGAGATCCAGCACCGCCAATATTGGTTGGGTCAAAAGCATTATTAGGGTTGTTCGGTATAGCTCCTGGTCTAAGAATATTAACCGAAGAGCCTACTTTATTAGGATCTGATTCTCCTAAATCTTGAAGCGCTACAATATTTCTAACATTTTCGGTTCTGTTACTTCTATTGGTTACCCAAACTTCAAGTCTTGTAATTTGTAATCCCCTATTATTTATAAACGGATAGTTCTTTAAAGCGGCATCATAGGTATCTCTAAAATATTGTGCTATAAAGAAGTGCCTGTTCTCATCGTAATCCCTAATAAACAAATCAAATTCCTCAACAGTACCGCCTCCTTGGGCTACCACCGTATTGGCCTGTGATTTTTGTTCTGAAAACACGCCTGTAACGGTTGTTTTTCCAAACTGCAATTGTGCTTTTACACCAAATAAACTTTGCGCTCCGGTAATTAATGAGCTATTTAAGGGCATACTTACATTACCTACTTCAATTTTTTGAATAATATCATCTTCTGTAGGTGTATATTCTAATTTTATAAGATTTTGAAAATCGAAAGTTGACTGTGTATCGTAATTTGCCGTTACCTGTAATCGTGTCCCCACTTTCCCTAACAAACTTAAACTAATTCGTTGATCAAAATCGAACGTAAAATTACTCCTATTTCTAGGTGAAAATGAAGGGTTGTCCTGTTTCGAAAACAAGACCCCTAAATCCATTTCTACAGATCCTTGTGGAACAACCTCAATAGTATTGCCTCCAAAAACAGTTTCAAAAAAATCCGATTTTACATAAAACTCCGGTAATAGGTTTTTTTGCCCGTCTTTGGCATCTTCTTTTTTACCATCAAAAGCATCAATTTTTTCTTTATAATAGGATTTTAAATTTTCTTTAGCAACTAAAGCATAGTACTCTTGAGGTGTTAAAATAATAGGGACATTCATATCAAAATCCCCTATCTTTTCGGTATAAATGTATCTATTTATAGTGGCATCGTACGTGTATTTAGATTCTACACTATTAGGATGGGGTGTTTTTAAACGCCCTATATTATAACCTGTTTTGACCGAATCCTGTTGAACAGGTTCTTGAGACCACCCGACTACAGAATAAAGGAGTATAAAAATTAAAAAGGCACTTCGACTGTGCTTTGTATGACAGTTTTTAATTGATTTATAAAATTTGAGATGTGTTTTGTTCAAAGTCTATTATAAATTTTTCAAAGCCTGTTTGATAATGGTTTCCACATTGGCATCTGGTTGTGCCATTATAATTTTATCTACAACGCGTTCTGCTTGTTTCCTTACAAAACCAAGGACTTCTAAAGCAGATAACGCTTCATCTTTATTGGTATTGCCTTGAGAAACGGAAACTTCATCTATATCATAAATCTTTAAGATCTTATCTTTTAAATCTATAATAACACGTTGTGCTGTTTTTGCTCCTATGCCTTTTATAGATTGAATTAAAGCAACATCACTTGAAGCAATTCCTTCTCTTACCTGTTTTGGTGTTAATGATGACAACATGGTACGTGCTATACTCGCTCCAATACCACTTACGGATATTAACAGTCTGAAAATCTCTCTTTCTGCCACTGACGAAAACCCATAAAGCGTATGCGAATCTTCTTTAACTTGGAGGTGCGTAAATAGCTTTAAGTCTTCACCGTCTGGAATTTGAGAAAAAGTATGTAATGAGATATTTAGCATATAACCTACTCCATGACATTCAATAACTACATGCGTTGGATTTTTTTCTGTAAGTTTTCCTTTAATATGTGATATCATGTATAACGGTTGGTTAACTAATCAAATGTAATAAAATTATCGCACTAAGTTATTCCCTTCCAGCATTTTCTAATTCCCACTTTTCTTTATGTTGGGCATCAATAACAGCGATTGCCGTCATATTCACAATCTCATCAACACTGGCCCCCAATTGCAGAATATGCACTGGCTTTTTCATACCCATCATAATAGGCCCTATAGAATCAGCTTCATGCAATTCTTTTAATAATTTATAAGTAATATTTGCCGAATCCAGATTTGGAAAAACCAATGCATTTACTTTCTTTCCTACCAGCTTTGAAAATGGAAATTTCTCCCTTAACATATCATCATTTAATGCAAAGTCTGTTTGTAATTCACCATCTACGTTCATATCTGGAAAATGACGATGTAAATAAGATACCGCTTCTCGAATCTTGGATGCTTTTTCATTACCTGAAGATCCAAAATTAGAATAGGACACCATAGCTAGCACAGGATCCAAACCAAACATCTTGATAACTTTAGCAGTCATTTGAGTAATTTTGGCTAAGTCTTTGGCACTAGGGTTTATATTTATAGAGGTATCACTTAAAAACAAAGGACCTCTTTTTGTCATCATTAAATTGGTTGTTGCTACACGAGTCACACCATGTACCATCCCAATAAGTTCCAACATAGGCTTTACTACTGTCGGGTAATTGCGAGAGTACCCAGAAATAAGGGCATCGGCATCACCTTCATTAACCATCATAGCCGCAAAATAATTACGCTCTCTCATTAAACGTTGGGCAGAATAATATGTCACGCCTCTTCGCTTACGTTGCTCCCAATATACTTTTGCGTATTTGTCTTTACGTTCGTTCTCTTCTTCTGTTTTTGGGTCAATTATGGGAATATCCGCATCAAACTCAATTTCTGCCATTAGAGATTCTATGGTTTCTTTTCTTCCTAATAGAATAGGGTGCGCAATGCCTTCTTCATATACTATTTGAGCTGCTTTTAAAACATCCAGTTGGTCTGCTTCAGCAAATACAACACGTTTAGGGCTAAGCTTTGCTCTGTTTAATAGCAACCTCACCAACTTATTATCAGAACCTAAGCGCTCTAACAATACATCCTTATACTTTTCCCAGTCGGTAATAGGTTGTTTCGCCACACCACTTTCCATGGCAGCTTTGGCTACAGCTGGAGGTACTTCGGCAATAAGTCGAGGATCAAAAGGTTTAGGGATTATATAGTTTTTACCAAACGTGAGTCTGGTTTCTCCGTAAGCGATATTAACTTGCTCCGGAACAGGCTCTTTAGCTAATTTTGCTAATGCATTAACAGCAGCCATTTTCATGGCTTCATTTATTTTTGTAGCTCGAACATCCAACGCTCCTCTAAATATAAACGGGAATCCTAATACGTTATTTACCTGATTAGGATGATCGCTCCTACCTGTCGCCATAATGATATCTTTACGAGTCGCTACAGCGAGGTCGTATTTTATTTCTGGATCTGGATTAGCCATAGCAAAAACAATGGGGGTTTTTGCCATTGCTAACAACATCTCTGGCGATACAATGTTTGCCATTGAAAGACCAATAAAAACATCGGCATCTTTCATAGCTTCATCTAGCGTATCTATTTTTCTATGGGTAGCAAATTCTGCTTTTTCTTTGGAAAGATTTTCTCTATCATTTCTTATAACACCCTTACTGTCCAACATCACCATATTTTCTCGTTTTGCACCACAGGCTTGGTATAAACGAGAACAAGAAATAGCAGCAGCACCTGCTCCACTTATTACAATTTTAACTTTTCCAATCTTTTTTCCTGCTAATTCTACGGCATTTAACAACGCAGCAGCAGAAATAATAGCTGTGCCGTGCTGATCATCGTGCATAACAGGAATATCCAGTTCCTCCTTAAGGCGCCTTTCTATTTCGAAAGCTTCAGGAGCTTTAATATCTTCTAAATTGATACCACCAAAAGTAGGTGCAATCATTTTTACTGTTTGAATAAACTCGTCAATGTTTTCTGTCCCTACTTCAATATCAAACACATCAATATCGGCAAAAATCTTAAATAAAAGACCTTTTCCTTCCATCACTGGTTTTGATGCTTCCGGACCAATATTCCCTAAACCTAAAACGGCCGTTCCATTAGAAATTACGGCAACCAAATTCCCTTTTGCTGTATATTTATAAGCGTTATCCTTATTTTTTTCAATTTCTAAACAGGGTTCTGCCACACCTGGTGAATAGGCTAAAGACAAATCTCTTTGACTAGCATACTTCTTGGTCGGAACGACCTTTATTTTTCCCGGGGTTGGTTTTGCGTGGTATATAAGCGCCTCTCTCCGTTTACTTTCTTCACTCATAATGGACTAATTTTTTGAAACCTCAAATATAGCAATCCTATCTAACCTTTTAGATGTTTAGTACAATAAAAGATTTTTTTTAGAATTAATTATCTCAAGACAAAGCCATAGTGGTTTTACCCGCTTTATACCAAATGAATTTTAAAATGATTGGTAATAAATTTGATTTATATTTTCTTTAGATGTGATAAAAAACATATGCATAGCCTAGTTCAATGTCATTAAGTTAAGGAAATTTGTTCTTTATTTGTCACATTGAGCGCAGTCGAAATGCTAATAAAAACTAGAACTCCAATAGGTCTTCGACTTTAGCCTGTCTTGAGCGGAGCCGAAAGG
>NZ_JAQZAT010000004.1:227626-293262 GCF_028736925.1 Flavivirga sp. 57AJ16
GCCTAGTTATGGTTATGTTTTTTATTGAAATTTAATGGTAATAGTAATCGAAGATTCATGAACTCCTTTTATAAAAATAAAGATAGTGAGCTAAACGGTTTTAACCAGTTATTTTGAAGTTTATTTGGTATTACACCCAACCTCTACTTTACCTGCAAGAAGGGAGTTGAGTATAGGTTTATACTTTGGTGATAGAAATCAAAATGCTTGTAATTCCCTAGTAGCTAATTGAGGCGTTCCTTTTCAAATAAAACTGATATTGTAGAGCCGTTTATTTGGTCATTTTGGTGAGTTCACGTGTCCAACGTAATTTTCCTTTTTTATTATAACTTTCTGTTTTTATAATACCAATACCTTTTACGTACCACTCTACACCAGAACCTCTCATTTTTATAAAACCTAGGGTAAAAATGTAATCGAAGGTCATTTTATAGGCATCAAATTCTCCAGCCTGATTTTTGTATGAGGTGTTTTGGATGACTTTTCGATTATAAACCTTCATATCTGCAAAAGAAGCAGCCGATGCACTATCATCACTCCCTATTTTCAATTCTATGGTGGCATCTTTTAAATCTAAACCCGCTGTTAAATTATCTGGAAACTCCACAAAATCTCCTTCTGCTTTAACTTGTAAGCTGCTTTTTTGATCGTCATTTTGATGTGCTAAATAACCAGCCATATCCACATAAAAATTACCATCTACACATTTAAGTATATCTTTCCTTGCTACACCTTCTTTATTTTTATTACTCTTTTGAGTAGACTCAATCTCTATAATAAGTTCTCCGTTTTTTGTAGTGACCGATGTTACAACATAATTATCTACAGATTTAATTTTTCCCTTTTTATTGTAATTGGTATATTCTAAATGCATCCCCTCCGCATAAGGCGAAATAGCTTCACAATTTTGAGAAATAACAACTTGTGCAAGACAAATAAAAATAACTATTAAAAATTTCGTTTTCATAATATTGATTCTTTTTTTAGCGGCAATAAATATACTAATCCCGTTTTAAATAAAGGTTAGAAAAAATAAAAGCCTCATCTATAAATGATGGTTCAACTTTTTAAAAATTCTATATTTCTTTTTAAGCCCGAATACTTAGTGCGCTTAACTGCAGATTTTTTAAACACCTTACTAAATGTTTCTTGTGTAATCTCCTCCCAATCTTTTCTGGACATGGATAATAACTCTGGATGTGGGTTAAAAAGAGGTTCGTTATGTGGTTTTGAGAATCGATTCCACGGACAAACATCTTGACAAACATCGCAACCAAACATCCAATCGTCAAATTGCCCTTTAAATTCTGTTGGAATATTTTCTTTTAATTCTATGGTGAAATAGGAAATACATTTACTGCCGTCTACAACATATGGTTCTGTTATTGCTTGTGTTGGACAAGCATCAATACATGCAGTACATGTGCCACAATGGTCTGTTGTGGGTAAATCGTATTCTAAATCCAAATCGATAATCAATTCCGCAATAAAATAAAAAGAGCCTACTTGTTGGGTTAATAAATTGCTATGCTTCCCAATCCAACCCAATCCACTTTTTGCAGCCCAGGCTTTATCTAAAACGGGGGCCGAATCTACAAAAGCACGTCCATGTACTTCTCCAATTTCTTCTTGAATAAAGTTTAAAAGTGATTTGAGCTTATCTTTTATTATAAAATGATAGTCTGTTCCGTAAGCATATTTGCTAATTTTTGGAGCGGTATCATCTTGTTGAAATTCTGATGGATAGTAATTCAATAATAGAGAGATCACACTTTTAGAACCTTCTACCAATTTTGTTGGGTCTAAGCGTTTATCAAAATGGTTTTCCATGTATTGCATTTGCCCATGCATATTCTTGTTCAACCAGTTTTCCAATCGTGGCGCTTCTTCTTCTAAAAACTGGGCTTTACTAATACCACAAGACAAAAACCCGAGGCGTTTTGCTTCAGTTTTTATGAGGTTAGTATGTTTTGATTTTAAATTCATTGTTTTATTGGGCTTCTATTACCCATTCGACATTTATGCCCAGCTTCTATTTTAAAGCTGTAAATATAAATGAATTCTATGGTGTTACATGATGCCTTTCTATATTCAAGATGAACTAAAGTTGAAATGATTTATTAAAGATTAACAACTTTAGGACTGCGCTCAGCCTGACATTATGGATGAAATCTTCTTGAGGCTTCGACTCCGCTCAGCCTGACATTACGATTATACTTCTTGAGGCTTCGACTACGCTCCTGCCTGACATGATGGTTGATATTAAAAATGAAAATGAAACTATTTTGTCACACTGAGCGCCCGCCTGCCGGACGGGCAGGCAGTCGAAGTGCTTGTTTAATTCTCACTTTTTTTTAAAACAAACCTCATTTTAACATCAACAGGTTTTAAAGTTATTAAAGGATTTATTTTTATAATATTATTATCTGTAAATAAATCAAACTTTTTCAATATCGCGTTCACAGCTAAAATCATTTCATACATAGCAAAATTATTCCCTATACACAATCTTGGCCCTGCTCCAAAGGGCATATAATAGGGCATTATTTTTTTTCTGTTTTCTTCAAAAAAACGAGATGGCTTGAATACTTCCGGGTTCTCCCAATAGTTTTCGTTTCTATGTAATTCATAAATGGACGCGCCTATAATGGTTCCTTTTTTTAATACATAATCATCTATTTTATCGTCTTCAATGTTAACGCGATCTGTTATCCAAGCTGGAGGGTACAAGCGAAGACTTTCCTCAATGCAACACTTCGTATAATTAAGTTGGGAAATCTCTTGTAAAGATGTTAAGCCTTTGGCACTGGTTTCTTTAATCTCAGCTTCAACTTTTGTTAAAATGCCTTTATTTTTAGCCAATAACTTTAATGTAAATGTTAAAGCATTAGCAGTTGTTTCATGGCCTGCTACAAACAAAATTAATATTTCATCAATTAATTGCTCATTGGTCATGGTTGTCCCATCTTCATATTTTGCAGAGAGCAACATATCCAGAAGGTCGTCGTGCTCATCACGAGACGCACGTCTTTGGACTATGATCGTATTAATGATGTTCCGACTTTCTTTTACCAATCTCATATGGTATGCCATCTCGCCCGATAGGGCATACCATATCTTTTTATATGGCATTCTTAGTTCTTTAACAATAAACAATTGTAGTTTTTCAATGATAAACCGCAACCTCTTTAAGGTTTCTTTTTCTGCCGTAAAGTCAAATAATGATTTAGCAACTACTTCGAATGCCAGCTCATTCATTATTGGATATAACTCTACAAATCCCTCAGTATTAATCTCATTGACTTGTTCATTAATAGCTTTATTAATAATCTCAACAAGGTTTTGAATTTTCTCTTTATGAAATGCCGGTTGGATTAATCGACGTTGCTTCAACCAATAATCTCCACTTGATGTTAATAATCCATACCCAACATATTTAGACAAATAGGTTGTTTGAATTTTAGATTTATGATAAATTTTATGGTTTTTTTGTAGCATGTGCTTCGCAATAGCAGCATCTCGTGTTAAAACGATGTGCCCATAAAAAGGAGACTTGACAGCAAAGGTATCCCCCAATTCATTAAACCATTTATTATGAAATGGAATGGGGTTTTTTGCTATAGTGGCCGATTTTATTAAGAATTTATAAAAGGGGACTTTATTTGGGTATTTGTACTTCATTTTACACGAATGACTGAACAATCTGTTTAAGTTCTTTTTGTGGGTTCTTGCCCTCACTTCGACTTCGCTCAGTGACCACGACTTCGCTCAATGACTAGGTTCAAGGGGCCGTTTCAGAATGCCACTAGTGTTAAAACAACCCGCCTTGGATATCTCCTTTTATTCTACCCAAATGTTTATAAGCCTGCTCGGTAACTTCCCGTCCACGAGGTGTACGCATAATAAATCCTTGCTGAATTAAAAAGGGCTCATAAACTTCTTCTATGGTTTCCGGACTTTCACTAACCGCAGTAGCTATAGTTGTAATACCAACAGGACCTCCTTTAAATTTATCTATGATGGTAGATAGAATTTTGTTGTCCATTTCGTCCAATCCATGTGCATCTACATTTAAGGCTTCTAATGCAAACTTCGCAATTTCAATATCGATAGTTCCATTGCCCTTTATTTGAGCAAAATCCCGAACACGTCGCAATAAGGCATTTGCTATTCTTGGGGTTCCTCTGCTTCTCCCTGCAATCTCTATGGCTGCTTCCATAGATATTGGCATATTCAAAATATCTGCACTTCTCTGTATGATGGTGGTTAGTAAATCTGTTTTATAATACTGCAACCTACTTTGGATACCAAAACGGGCGCGCATTGGTGAGGTTAATAATCCAGATCGGGTTGTAGCACCAACTAAGGTAAACGGGTTTAAATTAATTTGCACGGACCGCGCATTAGGTCCAGACTCGATCATGATATCAATCTTGTAATCTTCCATAGCAGAATATAAATACTCTTCTACGATGGGGCTTAATCGATGAATTTCGTCAATAAATAACACATCACGTTCCTCTAAATTAGTTAGTAAGCCCGCCAAGTCTCCCGGTTTATCCAAAACGGGTCCCGATGTTACTTTTATACCTACATTTAATTCGTTTGCTAAAATATGGGCCAAAGTTGTTTTTCCCAGGCCTGGAGGCCCATGAAACAGCGTATGGTCTAAAGCTTCGGTTCTTAAATTCGCTGCTTGAACAAATATTTGAAGGTTTTCCAAAACCTGATCCTGACCCGTAAAATCGTCAAAGGCCAGTGGCCTTAATTTTTTTTCTACATCTAATTCTTCTGGAGAGATATTTTCGTTGGATGGATCTAGGTTTTCGTTCATAACAACTTCCTGCGATGGCTGGATTTTTTTATTATTTAAATGGTCTTGACAGCATGAATTCCTGCCTTTACTGAAACAAGTTCAGCACATATGCAGGGATAATATTGTTTCTAACTTAGCATTACTTTCTAAAATTTGCTCCTTTTTTGTCACATTGAGTACAGTCAAAATGTAAATAAAAACTAGAATTCCAATAGGTATTCAACTGTATTCAGACTAACATTACAACCTTAATTTATATGACATTCAGCATGGTTATGCTTTCATTTTCTTTTTCGCTTTTATAAAAAATCGTTGTGCTTTATTTGAGTTATTTTAAATCAGAACTGGTATAGCAAAAAGGCAATACAAGCAAATATAATCAAAAAGCCTTTCCGAATCGGAAAGGCTTTAGCAAATAACTTGATTTAAAATAATTTATTTGCTCCCCCTATTCATCTTTTATTTCTTGATTATTCTTTTTACCAATATTCCACCCCCTGCTTTAATCCTTACAAGGTACACCCCAGGATCAATACTAGATAAATCAACTGTTTGGTTTTTCAGCTCAATATCCTTAACAAGTTTTCCCAAAACATCGAACAATGCCACTTGTTCTATTTCTACGTTATCTGTTTTGATATGCAAGTTCTCTTCTACCGGGTTTGGATATAGGCTTATCAAATCTTTCAACGGTGCACCCTCAAGGCCCAAGGTAGCAGTAGTAAACGTTTTTACGGTACCGTAAGTTGTTCCCGAGCTATTGATGGCATAGGTTCTATATGAATACCCAGAATTATCGTTTAGTCCTGTAACAGACTGGCCAAAGATGCCCCCGCCCGTTCCTATCTGTAATTTTATAGTATTGGCATCTCCGATCTCCGGGTCGTTGTCGTCTGCTGTCAGGGCGTAAACGATTCCACGCTCTGTTACGCTGGTACTACCCTCGTCCGTAACATTGCCTCCCAAGGTCGCCGATGTCGATAATATATTACTGGCATCGTCTGTAAGAACTGTTGCCGTGAAGTCATCGTTATCGATGGTCACCGTCGCACCGTCCGTAATGTTCACCGACAGTGTGGTCGATGCCAGATTGGACTGGCTTACCGTCAAGGTCTCGTTTGCCTCCAGTTTTGTGTCCCCCGTCGGGGTCACCGTAAAGGTCTGCGTCTCGCTGGCACTGCCCGTAAAGGTCAGGGTCTGGCCCGTCACGGCCGTGTAGTCACTATCGCTAGTGGTCGCCGTGCCGTCCGAGGTACTTACGTCCACAGTGAAACCGCCCTGTACCGCATTGTCCAAAGTGGCCGTCACCGTGATGGCCCCGTCGTTCTCGTTGCCGCTCACATCCGCGATCGTTACCGTGGCGCTGTCATCGTTGTCGATGGTCACCGTGGCGCCGTCCGTGATGTTCACCGTCAGGGCACTAGCCGCCAGATTGGACTGGCTTACCGTCAAGGTCTCGTTCGCCTCCAGTTTGGTATCTCCTGTTGGGGTCACCGTAAAGGTCTGCGTCTCGTTGGCCGTTCCCGTAAAGGTCAGAGTCTGGTCCGTCACGGCCGAATAATCGCTGTCGCCCGTGGTTGCCATGCCGTCCGAGGTGCTTACGTCCACCGTAAAGCCCCCCTGTACCGCATTATCCAAAGTGGCCGTCACCGTGATAGCACCGTCGTTCTCGTTGCCGCTCACGTCCGCGATCGTTACCGACGCGCTGTCGTCATTATCAATGGTCACCGTGGCGCCGTCCGTGATGTTCACCGTCAGGACAGTAGCCACCAGATTGGACTGGCTTACCGTCAAGGTCTCGTTCGCCTCCAGTTTGGTGTCTCCCGTTGGGGTCACCGTAAAGGTCTGCGTCTCGCTGGCCGTTCCCGTAAAGGTCAGGGTCTGGCCCGCCACGGCCGAATAATCGCTGTCGCCCGTAGTCGCAGTACCGTCACTCGTGCTCACGTCTACCATGAAACCGCCCTGTACCGCATTGTCCAAAGTGGCCGTCACCGTGATAGCACCGTCGTTCTCGTTGCCGCTCACATCCGCGATCGTTACCGACGCGCTGTCGTCGTTGTTGATGGTCACCGTGGCGCCGTCCGTGATGTTCACCGCCAGGACAGTAGCCGCCAGGTTGGACTGGCTTACCGTCAAGGTCTCGTTCGCCTCCAGTTTGGTGTCCCCCGTTGGGGTCACCGTAAAGGTCTGCGTCTCGCTGGCACTTCCCGTAAAGGTCAGGGTCTGGCCCGTCACGGCCGTGTAGTCGCTATCGCTAGTGGTCGCCGTACCGTCACTCGTGCTCACGTCAACCGTGAAACCGCCCTGTACCGCATTGTCCAAAGTGGCTGTCACCGTGATGGCCCCGTCGTTCTCGTTGCCGCTCACGTTGGCTATGGTCACCATCGCGCTATCGTCGTCATTAATGGTATAAGTATGTACCAGATTCGTTCCCAAGGTGGCATTGGTGGGGTTTAAAATTGTTACGATCACTGTTTCGTTGGCTTCCAGAATAGCATCTGGGACTATACTGGCTATGGTTATGTCATTATTACCATCTCCAGCCGATATGGTCAATGAGCCATCTGCCAGCGTATAATCTGTTCCTCCTGCTGCTGCTGTTCCCGTTACTACATAATCTACGGAGACATCACTTCCGCTTATTGTGCTTAACGAGACTTCTAAATCTGCACTGCCCACGCTTTCCGCTCCCGATGAGCTCGTGGAGGTAAAAGCTACCGTGGGGTTTAACGTTGTAAATGTCTCTACGGTTCCTTCTGTTGTTCCTTCGCTATTTATGGCGTATGCCGAAAAGCTATAGTTACTAGAGGCGAGCAAACTCGAAATTGCCTGGCCGAAACTTCCCGTTGTACCAGAGACGACTACCTTGGTTACATTGGCCCCTCCTGCTTCTGCCACTGTTGGCGTGGCATCATCCGAGGTCAGTGCGTATACAAAGCCTCTTTCTGTTACAACCGCTCCGCCATCTGAGGTGACATCACCGTTAAGTGTTGCTCCTGTGGCTATAATTGAAATAGCCGCATTGGTGGTTACTGCTGGTGGTGAAAGTGGTGGTGGTATACCATCTTGGATAGCTATATTATTTATACTTGGATATGTTAGACCAGAGGTCGTAATAATTCTCACCTCATCAACATAATCAAAATCCGAATTTAAAGATACCGACACACTGTTGGCATCTGGGTTTCCTGTAAATGTGGTACTAGCTACTTGAGAACCATCCCTCAAGCCTATTACAGACATAGCTTGTGAATTATTGTTCCCCCAGTCATACCATTCAAACCCATTTATCTGAAACTCATCCCCAGAAGAAGATTTTACAATTTGCCCTTTCCAAGTATCGTTAAATGGCGGAGCAGAAAAAGTAGTAAGTCCAGAAAAACCATCCAAAGTTCCCAAATCTCCATCTGAGTACCACTCTAGAACACCTATATTATCAAAGGATTCATCAACATTATATATTTCGATCGTTATGCCCGAAATATCTGATGATCCACCTTCTCCATCTTCAGCTATACCATCGTTCCAAGCTGCACCTGCATCACTGGTAAATTGCAGATTTTGAGAAGTTGATGGTATCGAATATATTATATCGTCAATAAAAACATTTAAATCTGCTGCTTCAATCCATAATTCGTCTATATCCTGAAAATCTGTATTACCAGATAATACCTGATTCCCATCAAAAGTAATATTAACAGTTGCTCCTACCTGAGCACCATCTTTATAGGCCTTTAATGTCCCCGTAGTACTAGCTCCAACACCAGAATCTTGTATATAAATACTTGAAACAGCAAATTCATCTCCTCCGTGACGTTTAATAGTCCATTTTGTTATTCCACCAATATCGGCATTGTTGTCATAAAGTGCCCCTGTACCTCCAGCCCCCGAGGTTTCCCTGAAAGAAATAAAATCGTCGGATGCCACAGAGTTTATCGAAAGGCTTAGTGGACCCAATGAAACTGTTTTTCCAAGTGTTCGATTATTTGTTACTCCTGTGTTGTTAAAATCGATTGTTGCAGATCCTGTAGGCACAGTTCCTGCTACTACATTGCTAATAGTTATTCCTTTTAAGGTAAATGCATCTGGCAGGTCTATTAAAGGGTTCACCGTGAACTCAATTTCTGAAACTCCAGTAACAGGTAACGTATTATTATTATCAAAAAAAGTACCTATTGAAACACCCGAATTATTTTCAGATAAGGATTTATTTGCACTTAATGTCATTGTTCTAATCGTCGTACCAGAAGCATTTTTAAAGACTATTTGAGTATTCGTTGTATAAATAGATGGTCCATTTATTGACGATAGGTAGTTAAAAATAGTCAAATCATCCACATCAAAAGATACAGCATTTGTTCCATCTGCCTTAACTGTAAATACCGCAGTTGCTCCTGGGGTAATATTTGTAGAAAATAATTCTGACCCTACCACACTACCAGTAACATTAGTTGTTTGGTTGCTACCTTCTAATATTGATGTTGTAGAAATGGATTTAAATCCAACGCTTCCAGAATCATCTGCCCCAAGAACTCCAAATTTATAAAAATCTTGGGGAAACACTTGAAAACACATCATAATTAGCAAAAGAGAAAAAAGATTTTTAATCTTTCCTTGTTTCAGTTTATAACTTGAATGAAGTACTAAAGTAATTTTTTTCATGAGATACAATATGTAAGGTTAGTTAATTATTATTATGTAATACTTTTTAAATAAATTTTGTATGAATATAAAACAAAATAAAATCTAAAACAACATTATATCGTGTTTTTTTGATTTTAAACGATTATTTATATGTATTGTCAATTATTTTTAGCATAAAAAAGCCTTTCCGAATCGGAAAGGCTTTAGCAAATAATTTGGTTAAAATTATGGCTAGTTATAAATAGTTCATCGGTTAATTTATAATAGTAAATTCACAGCGTCTGTTAATATCGTATTCCTCATCACTACAAATACCTTCTTTAACGCATTCGTTAAGTGGTTGCATTTCGCCGTATCCGATACTTTTTAATCGGTTTCTATCAATGCCTTGGCTTACTAAATATTCTAAAGTAGAAGCTGCCCGGCTTTTAGATAAATTTAAGTTATATTGATCTGACCCTCTTGCATCTGTATGTGCGGCTATTTCAATCGCCATATCAGGATACTTGTTTAGCAGATCGACAAGCACATTCAAAGTTACTGCGGCATCTTCACGAATATTGGATTTATCGAAATTAAAATAGATTTTATCTAATTGAACTTGAACATCTCCTTTTTCGTTTTCCTCAACATGTTCTTCCGCATCTGCATAAGACTCTAAAGTTAAATAGATATTATGGTATATTTTACCTTTACTATCTGTTGAGAATTCAACATCCTGCGGAATGTATGCTTTTCGTGTTCCACGAATTTTATACTTTTTATTAGGTGCTATCTTAAACAGGTATTCTGCTTTTTCGCCTATTATAGAATCTTGAATCGCAGTACCTGTTTCATCAAATAATGTGACCAAAGAACCTGACAATAATTCTTTGGTATTTTTATCTTGTACAATACCTTCTACTAAATACTTGGTTAAAATATTTTCTTCCCTTGTAAAAGCATAGAGTCTATCATAACCACTTCTATTCGAAGACACATAGCCTTTATTATTCTCTTCTCTTACGGTATATGCGAAATCGTCTAAACTACTATTTATGGAACCACCTAAGTTTACGGGCTTGCCAAAACTGCCATTTACAATTTCGCTTCTAAACACATCTAAACCGCCATACCCCTGATGCCCATCCGACGAGAAGTATAATACACCTCTATCACTTATGTAAGGAAATTGTTCGCGGTGCTTTGTATTTACTTTATCCCCTAAGTTTTCTGGAGCTCCATAAGTGCCATCATCGTTTATAGCGACTTTGTAAATATCGAATCCACCTATAGTCCCTGGCATATCGCTAGCAAAATAAAGTGTTTTCCCATCTTTACTTAAGGCAGGATGCTCTGTGCTATATGTGTTTGAATTGAATGGTAACTCTGTAACATTGGTCCATATACTATCTACCAACTCCGCTTTAAAAATTTTAATATGGGCAATTCGTTCATTATCTATTTTGGTTCGTGTTTTACTGGTTCTATTAAAATACATGGTTTTGGCATCGCTACTAAATGTCGCATTACTTTCATGGGAATCTGTATTTATCTCATCTGAAAAAGGCGTAATATTTTTTATTGTTCCATCATTGACCATAGTGGCTTTATACAAATCCAAATAGGGCAAATTATTCCATGAGTAAGCTGGGTTATCACTATTTCTTGATGAAGCAAAAGCCACTTTATTGGCTCCATAGAACGCTAATCCAAAATCACTATTTGAATTGGCACTCTCCATTTGTTTTAGTTTAAATGTATGTGGCGTTATTTTGTTTAGAGCATCAATAAAAGCAGGGGTATTTATTTTGCGATTGTAATATCTGCTTAAATGCAAATCGGCTTCTTTATAGTTTTTAACACCTTTTAAAGCCTGAGCATATCTAAAATGTAATTCAACATCTATAGAATCACCATAGGTTATGAATAGCTCACGATAGGTTTTTATTGCTTTTTGCAAACTAGCGTTGTAATAATAACTGTCTGCCAAATTTTGAAGCACTTCCTGAGTACGTTCTTTCTTTTCATAAATTTCGGCAGCTTCAACATAGGCTCTCATTTCGAAAAGCTTATGAGCTCTTTTTATATTTCCTTTTTGTGCTAATGCTATTCCACTAACTAATAAAAGGCTCGCAAGTATGTATATCTGTTTGTTCATAATTGTAATCATTTTTGGTTAGAAGAATCTAGGTGAGCGATCGTATCCGCCTTTAAGTCCGAATAAATCAATATCAAATAAAATAAATATTTCATGGGATCCTGAATTGAAATCACCTAATTTCGTGGTCGTAAAATCGTAAGCGTACCCAATTTTTAATTCTGGGGTTATCCTAAAACTTGCCAACCCACTTATGGCATCATCTAATCGATACCCTAATCCTGCTTCTAATCTGTCATTAAATAACACATTTGCTGTTACATCTATAGCCAAAGGGGCTCCTCTAACTGATTTTGCCATAAATGCAGGTTTAAATTTTAAACCCCTATTAATATTAAAAACATAACCTCCTGTTAAAAAATAGTGAATGTCCTCAACACCTGTAGATTTTACACCGCCTTCTGTTTCTAAATGTTTTGTTGTTAACAGATTTGGAGCAGATAAACCAATGTAGTAGTTATCGGTAAAATAAAATGCTCCAATCCCTAGATTTGGAAATGTTTTATGCACGTTTTCATTAAATGCCACATCTGTTGTTACGTTACCAGACTGAAGATTGAAGCCATCAAAGTTCACATCAAATAACGTGAACCCTGCTTTGATACCAAGGGATAATTTTGCTTCAAGCCCTACTGGCAATATATAAGCAAAGTCTACATAAATGTTATTTTCACTCACGACATCTCCTATATTATCATTTGTAAACGAAATACCCACTTCTATTTTCTCATTGATGGGGGTGTGAGCGAAAAAAGTTCCTGTTTTTGGTGCCCCTTCAACACCAACCCATTGTGTTCTATACAAACCTCCTAAATTTAAAATGGCTTCCTCTGCTGTTGCATAAGCTGGATTAATGACACTCATATTATACATATACTGTGTAAATTGGGGGTCTTGTTGTGCAAAACTTTGAAATGACAAGAGCGTCAAACTTAACAAAGCAGCTATTTTATGATATCTATTTAAATGTTTCATGTGTATATTCTATTTTATTTTTAAGGTCACATGTAGCATCCATTTTAATAATCCTTTGAAGTTTACTAATATTAGTAATGGATGTTTCATTGTTTTTAAATTTTGCTTTATCTATAAATTATCTGCTTAAGTATAAGCGTCCTTGTTCTGGTTTATTTTCTCCATCATTGAAATAGAAAATATAAAAATAGACGCCTACTGGTAAATCTCCACTTCCAATAGTTCTGGATTGATTGGATGTACCATCAAATCTTGGCGCATTATTATGCCCTTTATAAACAATGTTACCGTAACGATTAAATATTTCTATTGAGAAATTTGGATATAGCACGCCTAAATGATCTATATCAAACGTGTCATTTGTACCATCACCATTTGGTGAAAATCCATCTGGAATGATCAATTTACCACAGGCTGTTAAATCTGTAGTTATTGCTAAGCGAACACTACTTTCACAACCCGTAGTAGCATCTACTAAGGCAGCATAATAAGTAACGTTATGATTTAAAATGGCACTTTCCGAAATAACAGAACCATTTATTGCAGCATCGTACCAAAGGATATTATTTGTTGATGCGCTATATTCTGTAATATTTAATGACAGGTCATTAATTGTTGGATCATCATTGATGCAGTACTCCGCTGCTGGATCGTCCAATGTTGGTGTTGGTGTATCATTAACGGTCACATTAACTTGAGCATTTGCTGAAGATTCACAACCAGAGCTCCCTGTTTGGGTGGCGTAATAATCTTCCCCATCTATTAATGTATCCGTGGCATTTAGTGGTGCTGTTAAAGCAGCGTCTTCATACCAGGTAATGGTTCCTGTCGCTGTTAAGGTCGCATCTAAATTTGCTACTGTGGGATTATCGACCAGACAAAATTCCGGATTTGGGCTATTGACAACTGGTGGTGGGCTATCACTAATAGTAACCGTGATATCTGCGCTTGCATCTGTTGCACAAGGTGCGTTTGCTGTCACGGTATATCTATAAACGCCTTGAGGATCTACTAAAGGATCAAAAACCCCTGTACCACTGGCTAATGCCGGTGACCATGTACCTCCTGTATCCGCTCCTCCCAAAAATGTAAATAAATCTGTGGGACCATCAATCATACAAATTAAAGCTGAATTATCGGCTCCGGCATTGGGGGCTTGCGTTACAGCAACATCCACTTGGCTACTTGAAGTTCCACAAGCATTGTTATGCGTATAAGTATAGGTACCACTTGCATCAACCGAAGGATCGAAAATACCGGTACCACTTGCTAGTGCTGGCGACCAGACCCCTCCTGGGTCTGCAGCTCCTAAAAGCGTAAACAAATCGGTTGTAGCATCTGTACTACAAACATCTAAAGTATTATCTGTTCCTGCATTTAATGGTTCATCAATAGTCACTGTTATGGTGGTGCTATCATCTACACATGGTGCAGAAGCTATTACATAATATGTAAATTGATAATTATTGGCACTAAATCCTGTGACATCATATGCTGTTGGGCTAGCCACTACTGTTCCTGTATTGTCCGTGCCTTCATACCAAGTTCCACCACTATCTTGAGTGCCATCTAACCCATCAAAAAGATTTATCGTGGTATTATTACATTCAGAAATTCCTGGGTTGATAGCCATTCCTGCATGGGGTGATTGGTGAATTGTTACCGTTACTTCGGTTCTTGTTGAAGATTCGCAACCAGTAGCTGCATCCATATCTGTTGCAAAATAATTTTCTCCATCTACCAAACCTATTGTTCCAGCTAAGGGAGTGCCGCCTGTTGCATCTTCGTACCATTGTATGGTAGTTCCCGATATCACCGATAGGTCTCCGACCGTAGCCATATCGCAAAATTCCTGAACTGTGCTTGCTGTTGGAGCAGCTGTATCGTTTATAGTAATTGAGACTGTGACATCTACATCATCACAGCTTCCAATACTGGTTACATCATAAGTAAAATTATAAGTTCCTGGGGCAAGACCGTCTATGGTTACCTCGTTTACCGATAATACCCCTGAAGCGTCATCATCATTCCAGATCCCAGTTTGATCTTCTCCTGTTAACAAATCGAATAAATCTACTGTTTGTGCCGCTGTGATATCTACAACACAAAACTCTGGCATAGGTGCAATGGGTGTTCCAGATTCTGGAGCATCATTAATTGTAACGGTTACTATTGAACTATTTGTACATGTACTGGCATCTGTAATAGTATATGTGAAATTATATGAACCTATTGCTAGCGCAGTTAAATCGAGATTGCTACCCGTTAATGCTCCTGTAGTATCATCATCCGTCCAGGTGCCTCCTCCAGTTTCACCTGTAAGCTGATCAAATAAATTTAAAGAAGTTGGCGTCGCTCCTAAATCATTTTCACAATATATTGTTGGTGTTGGTGTGCCTGTATTCGGCAATGGGTTTATTATAATCGATACAGTAACATTGGCATCATCACAGCTTCCAATCGCATCAACATCGAATGTAAAATCATAGGTTCCAGATGTAAGACTACCAATTGCAACCTCGTTTCCTGATAACGCACCTGAGGTATCATCATCATTCCATGTTCCTGTTTGATCTTCATCTGTTAATAAATCAAACAAATTTACTGTCTGTATATCTCCTTCACAAAATTCTGGAAAAGTTGCTATGGGTGTTCCAGATTCTGGAGCATCGTTAATTGTAACGGTTACTATTGAACTATTTGTACATGTACTGGCATCTGTAATAGTATATGTGAAATTATATGAACCTATTACTAACGCTGTTAAATCGAGATTGCTACCCGTTAATGCTCCTGTAGTATCATCATCCGTCCAGGTGCCTCCTCCAGTTTCACCTGTAAGCTGATCAAATAAATTTAAAGAAGTTGGCGTCGCTCCTAAATCATTTTCACAATATATTGCTGGTGTTGGTGTGCCTGTATTGGGTAGTGGGTTTATAGTGACCTGAACTGTTACTAATACATCATCACAACTTCCAATGGCGTCTACATCGAATGTGAAGTCATAAGTTCCAGCCGTCAGCCCAGATAAATCTGTAGGATTCGTTGCTGTAGCTCCTGTATTATCGACTCCTAAATACCAAGTTCCTGTTTGGTCTTCATTATCCAGCAAATCAAATAAATCATATACTGCAGGCGCTGTCCCTTCGCAAAATTCTGGAAAAGTCGCTACGGGGGTCCCAGATTCTGGAGCAGGTTCAACTGTTATTGTTATGGACTCTGTATCTGAACAAGCACCGTTATCTATTGTATAATTAAAAGTATAAGGGCTTCCTGCAACAGTAAACCCGGTAACATCTATGGAATTTGTTACTGGCGCATTTGTAGCATCTGTCCAGGTACCTCCATTATGATCTTGAGACCCATCTAAAGCGTCGAACAGATTATATGGGGAATTTGCTGCTAATTCATTCTCACAAATTAAAGCATTGATAGCTGTCCCTGCATGGGGATCTGCCAGTACGACAACTTGCACTGTTGTAGATTCTTCTAGACAAGGGGTTAGACGATTTTGCGTATATGTAAAGTTATATGTTCCTGCTGTATAAGCACCTGTTGTTAAATCTATTGGTGATGTCACTGGAGGGTCTGAACTTAAAGTTCCTTGAGTCCATTGCCCATTAGGGTCATGATTTTCCAACAAGGTTGTCAAATCAAAATTTGATGGTAAGCCCGATTCACAAAATGTTGCTGGGTTTGCCAGAGATGGTGTTCCTGAAGATAATGGTTCGTAAATTGTAATCGCTACGGTTGAAATACCATCCGGACAGGTGCCCCCGCCTGAAATTGTATAAGTAAACACATGTGTTCCGGCAATTAGAGTTGAGATATTTACCGTTCCTAAATGACCATTAGTAGTAGGTAAAGGCCCCGTCCAGTTACCAGTAGTTTGTGGAAAGCCTACCAATTCGTCAAACAAATCGAAATCTGCTACTGGGATGTTATCTTCACAATATTGCAAAGTTCCTGATGACCCTGCATCTACGGGGTCATCAATATTTACCGTTACTGGTATAGCGTTACTTGTACACGATCCATCATCTATTTGAATATAGTATGTGTTGCCATCCACCAATGGTGTTGTTGATGGTAATGATATCCCTATTGGGGCCCCCGAACCATCAACATTATCGTACCATCTAAAATTAGTTGCCACTGTACCTGTGTCTAAGTCTGCTATTGTAGTACTTGTATTCGAACAAAAGTTTTGTGGATTTGCTGGTGTTGGATTCTGAGGTGAAGCAAATACGCCTACTCTGGTATTCTCAAATTGGCTCTTACACCCCCCATTATCCATAAACACTATGGATAAATTTGTTTGTCCATTAGGAAAAACAGTGGCTGGGTTTACCTGGTTAACTAGATCGAATCTATAATAAACTTCCACACTACCTGAAGGTGGGATACTTGATTGTAAAACATCATCTATATAGGATTGTACGGTTGCATTTTCATTACTACAATAAACACGATCAAAATTCAAACCTGTAGGGTCTACTGTAAAATCCACTACTATGGATTCCCTGGCTCCACAAGTACCAGAATTATCATCGGCATAATACGTTCCTTCTACAACCCATTCATTAGGGTCGAAAGGAGCCCCTCCGGTTAGAGCGTTATACCATACTATTCCATTACCCCCATCTGTTGCATAAGCATTTAAATCGTTAAAAGTAAATTCAGATGCGTCACAAATAGGTGGTGGATTTGGATCTGCTATGGTAGGACATTGCGCGAAAACTGACAATGAAGTACATAATAGCAGTAACATATAACATGTATTTTTTAATACATTTATAGATAGTAATGTTCTTTTCATAATCGAAAATTTAAATTCTTATCTTAATTAACTTAGAATAAATGCGTTGAACTTTTCCAATAATTTTGAAGCAAAGTTTTCCACAAATTTATTCATCACGCAATTTAACGGATTTATTTGTATTTCATCGATGTTTTTAAAATTATTTTGCATTTTATCGATAAAACAAGCATGTAAGCGAGGTTTGAGAGGGTTTTATGACAGTTCTTAAGGATTGGTAATCCATTTATAAGAATATTTTGTAAGAAAAAACTTGTATAAAAAATCAGAAAAAAGGCGAAGCATAAAAAGTCAAAGCCTTTCTAAATTAGAAAGGCTTTGACTTTTTGTTAAGATAGTATTGACTAAACTACTAGTGCTGTAGTTCTTCTTCTCCGTCTTTTAAAGGAATATTTTGAGGAACAAAATCTACATCATGTCCAGGCTTACTATAATCATAAGCCCAACGGTGTACGTGTGGAATGTCTCCTGGCCAGTTTCCATGCATATGCTCAACAGGTGTAGTCCATTCCAATGTTGTAGATTTCCATGGATTTTGTGTGGCTTTCTTTCCGAAGAAAATACTACTAAAGAAGTTATATAAATAAATAATCTGCACCACTCCACCTATTAAAGCAAATATGGTAATAATAACGTTAACATTTGCTAAGTCATCAAATAAAGGGAAGTTACTATTTGTATAATAACGACGTGGCAATCCTGCCATACCTATAAAGTGCATCGGGAAAAATACGCCATAAGCACAAACCGCAGTGATCCAAAAGTGAATGTAGCCCAAATTTTTATTTAGCATTTTTCCAAACATTTTAGGATACCAGTGATAAATCCCTGCAAACATACCATACAGTGCGGATATACCCATTACTAAGTGGAAGTGAGCTACTACGAAATAAGTATCATGGACATTAATATCTAAAGCACTATCTCCTAGAATGATTCCTGTTAAACCTCCTGTTATAAATGTCGATACGAAACCAATTGAAAATAACATAGCGGGATTCATTTGTAAGTTCCCTTTCCAGAGTGTCGTAATCCAGTTAAAGGCTTTTACCGCCGATGGTATCGCAATTAATAATGTTGTAAATGTAAATACGGATCCTAAAAATGGATTCATTCCCGATATAAACATATGGTGACCCCATACAATTGTGGACAGGAATGCAATTGCCAATATAGAGGCAATCATCGCACGGTAACCAAAAATTGGTTTTCGTGAATTGGATGCCATAATTTCGGATACCAGACCCATCGCTGGCAATATAACGATATATACCTCTGGATGTCCTAAGAACCAAAATAAGTGTTCGAATAATACAGGTGAGCCTCCTTGATAATGCAATACTTCACCTTGAATAAATATATCTGACAAGAAGAAGGATGTTCCAAAGCTTCTATCCATTATTAATAATAAGGCTGCCGATAATAATACCGGGAATGAAATGACACCAATAACAGCAGTAATAAAAAATGCCCAAATGGTTAATGGAAGTCTTGTCATAGACATCCCTTTTGTACGCAAGTTAATGACGGTAACAATATAATTAAGGGACCCCAATAATGACGATGCGATAAATATTGCCATAGATACCAACCATAATGTCATGCCCATACCAGAACCTCCCTGAGCCATTGGTAAAGCACTTAATGGCGGATAAATAGTCCAACCTGCTGCTGCTGGTCCAGCTTCAACAAATAAAGAGATTACCATGATAACACTCGACAAGAAAAATAACCAATATGAAACCATATTTAAAAACCCAGATGCCATATCCCTTGCACCAATTTGCAATGGAATTAATAGGTTACTAAACGTACCACTTAAACCAGCCGTTAATACAAAGAATACCATAATGGTACCATGTATAGTCACTAATGCCAAATAAATATCTGCATCCATAACACCATCTGGAGCCCATTTGCCCAACAATGCTTCAAACAATACGTTTGGTTCTTCTGGCCATGCAATTTGCATACGAAACATCATAGACATTAATACACCTATAACGCCCATAATAGTACCTGTTATTAGATACTGTTTAGCAATCATTTTATGGTCTTGACTAAATATATATTTAGTTACAAACGTTTCTTTATGATGATGTCCGTGGTCGTCGTCGTGTGCGTGAGTATCTGCGTGTGCTGACATAATCTTATATCGTTTTTATCTTTTTAAATTAGTTAATTAGAGAGTTTTTGAATGCTTTCTGCTCTTTAATCCAAGCATCATATTCTTCTTGAGTTTCTACAACAATCTTCATTTGCATATTGTAGTGAGACTTCCCACAAATTTTATTACATAATAATAAATAATCAAAATCATAAGGCTCTAAAGGATCTTCTCCTTTTTCTAATAGGGGTTTGCTCTTCTCTACTCTAATGTCGTTAATTCTTTTAACCTTTTCTTTTATTTGAGCTGTTTCCCGCATATCAGCAGTTGTTACTGTTGGCGTAAAACCAAATTGTGTGATCATGCCAGGTACACAGTTCATTTGTGCTCTAAAATGAGGCATATATGCCGAGTGTAATACGTCTTGAGAACGCATCTTAAATAATACGGGCTTTCCAACTGGTAAATGTAGCTCTGTAGTAATGACATCGTCTTGTGCGTTAGGGTCTGCCTCATCTAAACCTAGGATGTTAGCACGGTCAATATCAATTAAACGTACATTCGCCTTTCCTAAAGTATTATCTGCACCACTGTATCTAGCTTTCCAGTTAAACTGCTGTGCATATAACTCTATGACCAAAGGATCATCACTCTCATCAACACCCATGATATTAATCCAGGTATTTAATCCGTAAATAATTAAACCTGCTAAGACAATTACTGGAATAATTGTCCAAATAGCCTCTAATTTATTATTATCTGCAAAGAATAAAGCCTTTTTTCCTTTTTCGCCTTTGTATTTATAAGCAAAATAGTGCAATAAGAACTGTGTAATGGTCTGTACTATAAAGATAATTACCATAGAGATAATCATCAAATTATCGATAGTAGGACCGTGCGCAGAAGCCGAATTCGACATTAATGGCAAATCGCCCCATTTTACAAAGCATACAATAGTAATGATATAAATGAAAGCCAAAAAGCCCATCATTAAATATGCATTCATGGTGTTATCCTTGTCTGTAGCAACTTGAGAATTTTCGTTTTTAGCCTGTGCTAAATCAAAAATCTTTACCATTTGCCAAATGGCTACTAAAATAAATACTAAAACTATAATTGTTAATAAAGCAGTCATTGTTATCGTTCGTCTTTATTTATATCTTAATTAATAATGAAATTCTTCACTTTCTTTTCTAAAAGGGTATCCTTTAACAAGTAATGGTGCTTTGGTTAAAGCAGTAAACACTACAAATATGAATAACCCTGCAAATAATAATATGGAACTTATTTCTGGAATTCCTATAAACCATCTATCTCCTACAGTAGCTGGCATAATCATATTGAAAATATCAATGTAATGTCCTGCTAATATGACCAATCCTGCCATAACAACAAACCAAGGAATACGTTTGTAATCGGCATTCATTAACATGAGTATTGGAAATACAAAGTTCATAACTACCATCCCCAAAAATGGTAATTTGTAATCATTGAAACGTGTTACGAAATAAGTAACTTCTTCTGGTATGTTTGAGTACCAAATAAGCATAAATTGTGAGAACCATAAATACGTCCAGAAAATACTGAACGCAAACATAAACTTAGCAACATCATGTAAATGATTTTCGTTTACAAACTCTAATTGTCCCTTAGATTTTAAGTATATTGTAATTAAAGCCAATACTGTTATGCCACTTACAAACATACTTGCAAATACATACCATCCAAACAATGTTGAGAACCAGTGAGGGTCTACACTCATAATCCAATCCCAAGACATCATGGATTCTGTGTAAATAAAGAATACCAAAAATCCTGCTGTGATACGGAATAATTTTTTGAAATTACTCTTATCTTCTGCTGTATCTTGAGCAATTGAAAATTTACGTGAAAAGTGACGGTATAAAGCCCATCCTGCAATAAAAATCAAACCACGGATAATAAAGCCCGTTTTATTTAACCAACCAGACTTACCAGCTACCAATTTATCGAAATGTTCGCTTTCAGGGTTAATCATGTCCGGATTCATCCATACGAATAAATGATCTCCTGCTAAAACAGCAATTGCTAAGACAACCAAGGCTCCTGGTAATAAATAAGCCGTCATACCCTCCATCACTCTAAAAAGTACTGGGGACCAACCTGCCTGTGATGCAATTTGGATCGCATAAAATGCTAATATTCCTAAAGCAATCATCATAAAGAAAAATGCTGCTACATATAATGCAGACCACGGTCTGTTATGAATTTGGTGTTGTACGTGCTTAGCATGGGCATCACCATGGTGCGCACTATCTTGTGCTTCTTCTCCATGAGAAGGGGCATTAGCATGTGTATCGTGACTAGCTGGAGCTACATCATGTGTTGCTTCATGACCACCTCCATGATGGGAGGCTTCTTCAGCGAGCATCGTTTTTACTTCATCTAAAGATTTATGAGATGTCAAAAAACCATATCCAACACCTAATGCACCTAGTATCATTAGTATGAAAGAAAATGTCTTTAATTTATTTGAAAATGTATACATATCTATAATAATCTTATCAATCTTACTTTTCTAAATCTGATTTTAACTTCAACACGTACGCTACTACTTGCCAACGTTCTTCTTCGTTCAATTGGTTTGCATAAGAACCCATCGCATTTTTACCATAATAAATGGTATGGTAAATACTTCCTTCTGTGATGGCTCTTCCTGCATCATCATAACTTGGGATACCAAGTATTTTCTCACGTTTTACAAGCTTTCCCTGCCCATTACCTTTATTGCCATGACAAATGCCACAGTAGATATCGTATAATGCTTTTCCTCTCTCTAAATCTACTTGAGTAGAATCTAAAGTGCTTACCAGTGTCTCTTTAGCCAACAGATAACCTTCGGTAGAATTTTCAATATCAAAAGGCACATACCCTCTTGGTATGGTGCCTTCAACAGGTACCTGTGCTTCTACACCATCTGGAAACGCTGCTTCTCCATACGTTTCGTAACCTGCAGACTCGTACATATTAGGCATAAATTGATAGTTTGGAGCTGAATCCTTTTTACAGGATACTGCTACAAATACGACTGCTACTACTAATATTTTAATTAAGCTTTTCATCTTTTTCTTAATGCGCTTTATCAATTAAATTAATTTCGACTGCTCCAGTTTCTGCTAGTAAACTTTCTAGGGCTTTCTCATTTCCATGAACTGCTATTTCCATTAAGAAATGATCATCTGTAGTTCTTGGATCTGGGTTTTCAGCATTTTTAAAAGGCCACATTCTACTACGTAAGTAAAACGTTATTACCATTAAGTGTGCAGCAAAAAATACTGTTAACTCAAACATAATTGGCACAAACGCCGGCATGTTTTCTATATAGCTAAAACTTGGTTTGCCCCCAATGTTCTGAGGCCAATCTTCAATCATAATGAAATTCATCATGGTGATGGCTACTGTTAAACCAACCAAACCATACATAAATGCTGTAATAGCGATACGCGTAGGTGCTAATCCCATGGCTTTGTCTAGTCCGTGAACTGGGAATGGTGTATATATCTCTTCAATGTGATGTTTTTCTGCCTTGACCTTTTTAACAGCTGACATTAATACATCATCATCGGTATAAATAGCGTGAATTACTTTTGAAGCTTCCATAATGCTACTCTTCGTTTTTTGTTTCTTTATTATTATCTCCAGATGTTCTTGGATCAACACCAGTTCCTACTAAACTATCTCCTCTTTCCCTAATTTTTTTGTAACGCTCTCCAGAAGATTTTAAAATTGTTTTAACCTCTGCTTGTGCTATGACAGGAAATGTTCTTGAGTATAATAAGAACAATACAAAGAAGAATCCAATAGTTCCAACAAAGATGCCTATATCTACAAATGTTGGTGAGAACATGGTCCATGATGATGGCAAGTAATCTCTGTGTAATGATGTTACAATAATTACAAAACGCTCAAACCACATCCCTATGTTTACCACAATAGAGATAAAGAAGGAAAACATAATACTTGTTCTTAATTTCTTGAACCACATGAATTGCGGAGAGAATACATTACAAGTCATCATTGCCCAATACGCCCACCAATAAGGGCCTGTTGCTCTGTTTAAGAATGCATATTGTTCGTATTCTACACCAGAATACCATGCAATAAATAACTCTGTGATATATGCCACACCTACTATAGAACCTGTAATCATGATGACTATGTTCATTAATTCGATGTGCTGTACTGTAATATAATCTTCAAGGTTACACACTTTTCTCATGATAATAAGCAGTGTGTTTACCATAGCAAATCCCGAGAATACCGCTCCAGCAACAAAGTAAGGCGGGAAAATGGTGGTATGCCAACCTGGGATTACCGATGTTGCGAAGTCAAATGATACAATGGTATGTACAGAAAGTACCAATGGTGTCGCTAAACCTGCAAGTACTAAAGATACTTCTTCAAAACGTTGCCAATCTTTAGCACGACCAGACCATCCGAAACTTAATAAGGCGTATATCTTCTTTTGAAAAGGTTTGATAGCTCTGTCTCTAAGCATCGCGAAATCCGGTAATAATCCTGTCCACCAGAACACTAATGATACCGATAAATAGGTAGATATTGCAAATACATCCCAAAGTAATGGTGAATTAAAGTTTACCCATAGCGAACCAAATTGATTTGGTATGGGCAATACCCAATATCCCAACCAAGGACGCCCCATGTGAATAATTGGGAACAATCCTGCCTGAACAACAGAGAAAATGGTCATGGCTTCCGCAGAACGGTTAATGGCCATTCTCCACTTTTGACGGAATAATAACAGAACGGCAGAGATAAGTGTTCCTGCGTGACCAATACCAACCCACCAAACGAAGTTAGTAATATCCCAGGCCCAACCTACGGTCTTGTTTAAACCCCAAGTTCCAATACCTGTTGATATGGTATAAATAATACATCCAATTCCCCAAAGAAAAGCGGCAAGTGAAATACCAAAAACTATCCACCATTGTTTATTTGCTTTTCCTTCTACAGGTTTTGCCACATCGATAGTAACATCGTGATATGATTTTTCGCCTGTAACTAAAGGTCTTCTAATAGGTGCTTCGTAATGAGACGCCATAATTATATAATTGATTCTTTAATTAGATTTATGCTTCTGTTGTATTTCTCACTTTTGTTTGATACTGTACATTAGGTTTCGTGCCTACATGCTCTAACAAGTGATACATACGGTTATCTTTTAAAAGTTCTGAAACTTTGCTTTCTTTATCATTGATGTCTCCAAACGTCATAGCACCACTACTACATGCTGCAGAACAAGCTGTTTGGAATTCACCATCTTTAATTTCGCGTCCGTCGCGTTTTGCATCAAGAATGGTCTTTTGTGTCATTTGAATGCACATAGAACATTTTTCCATCACACCACGAGAACGTACAACGACATCTGGGTTTAATACCATACGTCCCAGATCATCATTCATATGATAATCGAACTCATCATTCCCATTGTATAAGAACCAGTTGAAACGACGTACTTTATAAGGACAGTTGTTTGCACAGTATCTAGTACCTACGCAACGGTTATAGGCCATATGGTTCTGACCTTGGCGACCATGTGATGTTGCTGCCACTGGGCATACGGTTTCACAAGGTGCGTGATTACAGTGTTGACACATGACTGGTTGGAATGCTACTTGAGGATTCTCGGAAGCATTTTCCATTTCACCAAATTCACTTAATGAACTTCCTAATCCAGATATATCATCTTTCTTAGCGTTATCACCTTCAAATGATTCTTCTGATGAATAGTATCTATCAATACGTAACCAATGCATATCACGGCTACGACGCACTTCTGTTTTACCAACTACTGGCACATTATTTTCTGCATGGCATGCTATCACACAAGCCCCACATCCTGTACAGGCATTTAAATCGATCGATAAGTTGAAATGGTGCCCGATAGAACGATCAAATTCATCCCATAAATCGACCTCTGGCGATGTTACTGGAGTTTCTTGGTGATTTAAAGATACTACTGGAACGGCATTCCAGTGTTTTTTATCTTTAGTATTGAATATCTCTAAAGTTGTTTCTTTAATGATATCGCCACGTCCCATCAATGTGTTGTGCAATTGCACACAAGCAAACTCATGCACGCCTCCAACAGCTTCAAGCGTAACCTCTTGGACATTATTGAAATCTTGATATAATGCATAGGCATTAACACCTGTCTGCATTTCTGTTTTTAAACCTAAAGTTTTACCATATCCAAGCGCCAAACCAACAGACCCTTTTGCTTGCCCTGGTTGAATAATGGCTGGCACCTTAATGGATACACCATTAACAGTAATTTTAGCATAATTACTATTTAATGCGCCATTGGCCACATGTTCATTAGTAATACCCAATGCTGCAGCATCTGCTTTTGAAATAGTTAAATAATTATCCCAAGATGTTCTTGTAATTGGATCTGGAAACTCTTGTAACCATGGGTTGTTGGCTTGTTGCCCGTCTCCCATACCTACTTTGGTATATAATGTTAATTCCAGGTCTTTATTTTTTGCAGACGCTACAAGTGCTTGTACAGCATTTCCCGACGCCTTTTGGGCAGTTTCCCCATCTTCTTCCTCAACATTCGTAGCATCATCTGCTGTATCTTCTACTTCGGTAGCTATAGCTCCCACAAAAACACCATCGTGTAATGCTTTGTTGAATGAGCTGCCTCCTAAAATATCTGTTCCCCAAGCCTCTTTAATATAGTCGTGATAAGAAATATTATTTTCTGTCCATTTTAATAAAGCGTCCTGAAATTGTTTTGTATCGAATAAAGGACGAATTGTTGGTTGCGTTAACGCGTAATGCCCTTTTTTAAGCTCTACATCTCCCCAAGATTCTAAGTAGTGGGGTGCAGCTGCTATATATTGTACTTTAGAAGATGTTTCATCGACCTTCATTGAAAACGCAATTGATAATTGTGTTTTCTTTAAACCTTCTTCAAATTCGGATGCATTAGAGAGGGTATACATTGGATTTACACCACTCATAATGATGGCTCCAACTTTACCTGCTTTCATATCTGCAATTAAACCAGCAACGGCTTTATCACTACCTTGTCTGGTTTTTATAGGTGTTTTAGGATCGAATGCTTTACTAGCTAAAACTTCATTTATTTCTAAAGCAACTGTTTGCGCATTTACATCTTGAATTCCTGTAACCACAACACCATTGCTTCCTGCTTTTTTAAGTTGTGACGCAGCACTTTTTACAGCGGCTTCTACTTTTTCAGAAAGTCCTTTTACTGAAACATTGTTTCCAGTAACTAAACTATATAGTTTAGCTAAAACTAATTTTTGTTGTGTTGGTGTTAATGGCACACGTTTGTCTGCGTTAGCGCCAGTTAAAGACATATTGGACTCAAACTGTACGTGGCGCGACATCTTGCCATGATCTGGCACTCTATTCTTAGAATAACCAGAATCAAATCCACCGCCTTGCCAATCTCCTAAGAAATCAGCACCAACAGACACAATCGTCATGGCCTTAGAGAAATCGTAATTTGCCAATCCGCGTTCTCCATATTTAGTCTGGTAAGCATCCAATGCGGTCGACTCTGAAACAGCATCGTAAACGACATGACGAACATTACCATATTTCTCCTTGAATTCTGAAATCAACTTGCTTGTCGATGGACTGGCGTATGTTTGTGTTAACAACACAATATCCTTATTGGCAGCAGCAATATTTGTTAATTCCCCTGTCGTCTCAGCGTTAAAGGTATTCCAGGAAATAGACGCGCCTGCTTTTTTAGGCCCTTGGATTCTTAAACTGTCATACAAACCTAAAACCGAAGCGTTCACCCTAGCATTCGCGCTACCATTGGTAGCTGCCAAAGTATTGTTTTCAATTTTAATTGGACGACCTTCTCTGGTTTTAACTAAAACACTCGCAAAATCAAACCCATCTGCAATGGTAGTTGCATAATAGTTAGCAACGCCAGGAATAATTTCTGTTGGTTGCACAACATAAGGGATAGATTTTTTAACAGGACCTTCACAAGCCGCTAACGAAGCTGCTGCGGTACTAAAACCTACATATTTTAAGAAATCGCGACGCGTTGTAGATGTTTCCTCTAATGTCTCTTTATTACCTAAAAATTCATCAGTAGGAATTTCTTCTACAAACTCGTTTTGTTTTAGCGTCTCAACAATAGAGCTATTCTCGTTCAGCTCTTCAACACTTTTCCAGTATTTCTTGTTTGATGACATATTGTTTATTTACGATTTTTGATTTTTGATTTACGATTTTAATTTACGGATTTTCAAACTTCGTCAATCGTAAATTCGTCAATCGTAATTCTAAAAAATTGATCTATTTAATATTTACATTTACTCTAAATTATATATCGAAATATATAATTGCTTCTTATTTATTTTTAAAAGTTTAAATCCCTTTTTTAAGAGATTTCCGACTTCTCGGAAATACTAAAAACTAGTTTTTAGTAGTGACATTTACCACATTCCAATCCACCCATTTGAGCAGCTGTCAATTTATCTACACCATATTTCTTAGATAACTCTTCATGTATTTTGGTGTAGTAGGCATTGTCTTTAACATTTACATTTGTTGTTCTGTGACATTCTATACACCAACCCATTGTTAATGGTGCATGTTGATACATCACTTCCATTTCTTCAACAGGCCCGTGGCATGTCTGACATTCAACACCTGCAACAGTAACGTGTTGCGAGTGGTTAAAATACACAAAATCCGGCAAGTTGTGAATACGCACCCATTTCACTGGCTGAGAGTTACCCGTATATTTCTGTTCTGCATCATCCCATCCTGCAGCTGCATATAATTTTTGAATCTCGGCATTATAGTCTACCCCTATTTTCTTTCCTTCTGCTAACGTTTCCGGAGCTACTTCGTAAATAGATTTATGACAGTTCATACATACATTTAATGAAGGAATACCTGATGTTTTACTTACTCTTGCTGAAGAATGACAATATTTACAATCGATGCCGTTATCTCCTGCATGAATTCTGTGCGAGTAATGTATTGGTTGTACTGGTTCGTAACCTTGATCTACACCTATTTGCATCAAGTATCCAAAAACAAAATACGCACTAGCTAACAAAAAGAATATTGCTGTAACCAACATTAAGAATTGATTCTTAATAAAAGCTTTCCACAATGGCGTTCTTTGAGTTGCCTTAGGCAACTCTATATTTTGCACTAAAGCAAAACGTCGCAATGTTTTATTTACTATATATAAGCCCGTGGCCAACAGTATAAACAGAATAGCTAAAGCACCTAAAATAAGTTCATTTGAGATACCTCCTTCGCTAGATGTAGCAGTTGCAGATCCTGCACTTGCTGTCGCAGCAGCGGGTGCTGCTTTTTCTTCGGCAGTATACGCAAGGATATTGTTTAAATCTTCATCTGACAATTGCGGAAAAGCAGTCATTGCTGCACCTCCAAACTCGTTATAAATCTTGTTTGCGTAAGCGTCACCTGATTTAATAACACCTGCACTATTACGTATCCAAGCATGAATCCAATCTCTATCCAGTCCCTCATTGTCAGACAACCGTTGCTCTACATGACGCAAAGCTGGGCCTGTCATTTTTTTATCTAATTGATGACAAGCAGCACAATTGGCATTAAACAAAGATTTTCCTTTTGCTGGATCTCCTTCCTGAGCCGAAAGAGCCGTTGTAAACGCTAATAAAATAATTAAGCCTAAACGAAGAATGTTTTTCCCTAATTTACGGTGAATCACCTTTTCCATATTGTTGGTTAAATTAACTTCTAAACTTTGGTATGATTTTTTCATATAATAAGTGAAAAAAAACACAGTTGTAAAATCTCAGGCAAAAGTAATACTTAAAGTCGATTTTAGAAATGTTACAGAACTGTTAATTGCTAATTTAGAAAAATTCTAAATAATAAAAAGAACTATAATTAAGTTTATAACATATACATTTGCATAAATACATTTGAAATTATGAAGCCATTCAATCTAAAAATTAATTTTTTAAGCATTATTTGTTTTGCAATTACTTCGTCTTATTGTTCAGCTCAAGAAGGCAATGTTATTGTAAACCAAGACAAAAACATAACTGTTTTATTAGATCTTAAAAAAGAAATGAATAAAAATGAGGACGACCCCAGTAGATATAAAATACAAATCTACTCTGGCAATCGTGCTGGTTCTCAAAATGCTCAAAAAGAGTTTCGTAATACATTTGCTACCTGGAATCCTACCATTCAATATGAGCCGCCAAATTTTAAAACCTGGGTTGGAAATTTTAGGACACGTTTAGAAGCTGACAGGGCATTAAAAAAAGTGAAGAAAAAATTTCCTCATGCTTTTATATTTAAACCTATAAAAAAGAAAAACTAATATCTTGACGGGAAAATACTCTGATAACGCTATGATACATTTAACGCCTAGATATGGTAATCGAATATAGGCCTTGTATAAATGCCATTGTTTCCTAAAATCTGAGCCTTTTAGGTTTTTTGGTTTATTCTCACGCTTCAATACATATATCCCGTTGAAATCTTGGGGTTCTTTTACCATCCTATCCTACAGGTGTTTTTGCTTTTAAAAAGAGGGCCCTTAATAAACCTTACAGATTTGCCCTTAATAAAGAAAACAATGCGATACTATTACTATATAAGGATAAAATCACATTTCATAAAGATTATCTTATTGAACTCATCTTGGCTTTTTGTGTTTTACCGAAATCGAAGATTCATGAACTCCGATTTATGATAATAAGAGTTAAGTGAACTAAAATGAGATAATATTTGTCCAGATGAGGCACTTTTTGAAAGGCATAGCATCGCTACGGTTAAGAAAAGTAACGAAATATGGGCGAATATTAGCCATTCCTGCCTACCGGCAGGCAGATTTTAGGAAATAGTAAAAGTCAAGATGAGTTCATTATAAAAAATCAAAGGATCCCTTATTTAATGAATCTTAATTTCAGACTCATGTTGTACAAAATAGGATGGATATGTTCATATTTAGAACCTGTATTAAAACAGGTTCAATTCAATCACTACCCAATTATACATAATATAAGCAGCATATAATATCCCGACTGCAAAAAGCATAGCTAGCACTGTTTTAACTATTTCTATGTATTTATTTAAATAATCATTACTTTTTTTGTCTTTTTCTTTAAAAAATCTCATTTAATTAGACGGATTGGTTAGATCGGTTAGAGTTTTTTAAAATTAAAGAAAAAAAAAGACTTTCAAAATACGCATTACGAACTCATTTAAACGTTGAAGTGATTAAAAGATTAAGCCATACCGTTTCTAACTTAAAATGACGCGCTAAAATTTGCCCTTTTTCACCTATGCTTCAAAAGGAAAGATATTAACAATACCGCTTAAAAGATGGGATTAGTTCAACTATCTGTTTTGAATACATTGCTTTGCAGCTTTTAAAAACAGCATTTCACTAATAAAAAAAGCGATTCAAGAATGAATCGCTTTTATCATTTTATCCATTTTATGGACTTTATTTCAGTTTCTTTTTAACCTCAACTTCATGGAAGGCTTCAATGATATCGCCTTCTTTAATATCGTTATAGTTTTTAACTTGCATACCACAATCGTAACCTTTCGTTACTTCTTTAGCATCGTCTTTAAATCGTTTTAACGACGCCAATTCGCCTGTGTAAACAACCACTCCATCTCTAATTAAACGAACGCTCGATGATCTAAGTATTTTTCCGTTAGTTACCATACAACCGGCTATAGTTCCAACTTTGGATACTTTAAATATTTCCCTAATTTCGGCAGTTCCCGTAATTTCCTCTTTAAGCTCTGGAGATAACATCCCTTCCATCGCGTCCTTAAGATCATTAATGGCATCGTAAATAATAGAATATGTTCTAATATCGATTTCTTCTTTATCTGCTATCATTCTAGCATTTCCAACTGGACGCACGTTAAACCCAACAATAATGGCATCGGACGCAGATGCTAATAGCACATCACTTTCGGTAATGGCTCCAACACCTTTATGTAAGATATTAACTTGAATCTCTTCTGTGGATAATTTTTGGAATGAATCTGTTAATGCTTCAACAGAACCATCCACATCACCTTTAAGAATGATATTCAATTCTTGGAAATCACCAAGTGCTATACGGCGACCTATCTCATCCAACGTAATATGTCGCTGTGTTCGTACAGATTGTTCACGTTGCAATTGTGCTCTTTTTGATGCAATTTGTTTTGCTTCACGTTCGTCTGCAAATACATTAAATTTATCACCAGCTTGAGGCGCACCATCTAAACCAAGAATAGAAACAGGTGTGGAGGGCCCTGCTGCTTCAACATCGTTCCCTCGTTCATCATGCATGGCTTTAACTTTACCACTGTGCTGACCTGCCAGTACATAATCGCCCACTCGTAATGTTCCTGCTTGTACTAAAATAGTAGATACATAACCTCGACCTTTATCCAAGAATGCTTCTACAACTGTACCAACTGCTTGCTTGTCCGGATTTGCTTTAAGCTCTAATAATTCCGCTTCTAGCAGTACTTTTTCCAGCAATTCTTTTACACCGGTACCTACTTTAGCCGAAATATCATGAGACTGAATTTTTCCGCCCCAATCTTCAACTAGAAGGTTCATTTGCGCTAATCCTTCTTTTATCTTATCTGGATTGGCGTCTGGTTTATCAATTTTATTAATTGCAAAAACAATAGGAACCCCTGCTGCTTGAGCATGCGATATAGCTTCTTTGGTTTGTGGCATGATGTCATCATCTGCAGCCGCTACAATAATAGCAATATCTGTAACTTGAGCACCACGTGCACGCATCGCTGTAAAGGCCTCGTGGCCTGGTGTATCTAAAAAGGCGATTTTCTGTCCGCCTTCCAGCTCTACACCATAAGCGCCGATATGCTGTGTAATACCTCCCGATTCACCAGCAATTACATTTTCTTTACGGATATAATCCAGAAGTGATGTTTTACCATGGTCTACGTGACCCATCACCGTTACAATAGGCGCACGTGTCTTTAAATCCTCTTCATTATCTACAACTTCTTCAATAGATTCTTCAATATCTGCAGTTACAAATTCCACCTGGTAACCAAACTCTTCGGCCACGATAGACAATGTTTCTGCGTCTAAACGCTGATTCATTGTTACCATCATACCTAATGACATACATGCCGAAATAATTTGAGTTACAGACACATCCATCATTGTGGCTACTTCACTTGCCGTAACAAATTCTGTAACTTTAAGGATCTTGCTTTCTGCCGCTTCTATTTGTTGATCTATCTCTGTCTGTTCTCTATGTTGGTCTCTTTTATCTCTTCTATATTTTGCACCTTTACCTTTTGAAGATTTCCCCTGAAGTTTTTCAAGTGTTTCACGTACTTGTTTTTTTACATCTTCTTCACTAGGCTCTTCCTTAACAATATTGCGACGGCCTTGACCTTGCTTTCCTTTAAACCTATCGTTTCCTCCAGATTTTCCTCCTTGCCTGTTATTGCCTTGGCCTTTTCCTGCTTGAGGTCCACCAACTTTACTAATACGTCTACGTTTTTTCTTGTTGGCCGCTCCTGCTTCTCCTGCTGGCGACTTCTTTTCTTCTTTCTTTTTCTTTGGTTTATTAAATTGAGATAAATCAATTTTATCCCCTGCTATTTTTGGACCTGTAAGTTTCTTATACTGCGTTGCTACCTTTTCATCTGGAATAACTTCCCCGTCTTCGTTTAGAATCTCCTTCTTCGGCTTTTCTTCAACTTTCTCCTCTGCAACAGGTTTAACCTCAACAGGTTTTACGGTTTCTTCTTTCGTGGCTTCTTTAACGGCTTCAGCTTTTTTAACCTCTTTTTTAACAGGTTCTTCTTTAATTTCTTCTTTAGCAGTATCAACTTTAACATCTTCCGCTTTTTCCGTTTTTTCAGAAACGGCCTCCGTTTTCTTCTTTTTGGGCTCTAAGTCAATTTTCCCGACTTGCTTAGGACCTGAAAGAGCCGCAGCTGCTTTAACTATTCTTTCTTTTTTGGCTATCGCTTTTTGCTTTTCTTCAAGTTCACGCTCGCGTTGCTCGCGCAACACTTCTTTCTCTTTTATTTTAGCTTCTCCTACCTCTTTGGATGCTACTTTTTTATTAGCATCTGTCTGAAATTCATTAGAAAGAACAGTGTATACTTCTTCTGAAATTTTCGTAGTGGGTCGTTTCTCTATTTCAATGCCTTTAGAATCTAAAAATTCTACGGCACGATCTAAAGAGATGTTAAGCTCGCGTAATACTTTATTTAATCTAATTGTCTCAGCCATAAATCGCCTTTAAAATACTCAAATATATATTTATATCAATTAATAATAGAATTTGCAGCAATAAAATGTCCTTTTTTCCTTTCTATTTCAAAATAAAAACAAACCGTAACTATTGCTATACTTGATTTTTATTTTTTTTATACAAAGAAAAAAATCATCCCGTTCTGCAACGGATCTGGTTATTTTCTTCTACAGTATATTCGATCAATAATTGATATTATTCTTCGAATTCTTCTTTTAAAATCCTAATAACGTCATTAATTGTCTCTTCTTCTAAGTCTGTTCTTTTTACTAAATCACCGACTTCTTGCTCTAAAATACTTTTAGCAGTATCTAGTCCTGCTTTACTAAATTCTTCGATAATCCATCCTTCTATTTCATCAGAAAACTCTCTTAATTCCACATCCTCTTCAGCGCCTTCTCTAAACACATCGATTTCATAACCTGTGAGCTGCCCTGCCAAACGAATATTATGTCCGCCTCTACCAATGGCCTTACTTACTTCTTCTGGTTTTAAAATGACTTCTGCCCTTTTTGACTCTTCATTTAATTTAATTGAAGTGACCCTTGCAGGACTTAATGCTCTTGTAATGTATAGTTGTAAATTATTAGTGTAATTAATGACATCTATATTTTCATTACCTAATTCACGAACAATCCCATGAATCCTTGAACCTTTCATACCAACACAAGCACCAACAGGATCTATTCTATCATCATAAGAGTCTACCGCTACCTTTGCTTTTTCTCCTGGAATCCTCACGACATTTTTAATGGTAATCAATCCATCAAAAACCTCTGGAATTTCTTGTTCAAACAACTTCTCTAAAAATGCAGGAGAACTTCTGGACATTATGATCGTTGGTTTAGCGCCTTTAAGCTCAACGGAATCAATAACCCCCCTTACATTATCCCCTTTTCTAAAGAAGTCTGAAGGTATTTGCCTGTCTTTTGGCAATACAATTTCGTTACCTTCATCATCTAACAGAATAACCGCTCTATGACGAATGTGGTGTACCTCTGCTGTATATATCTCTCCTATTAAATCTTTAAATTGCTTATAAATTATGGTATTATCATGTTCATGAATTTTAGAAATTAGATTTTGACGTAATGCCAAAATAGCTCTTCTTCCTAAATCGATAAGCTTCACTTCTTCAGATACATCTTCTCCTACTTCAAAATCCGGTTCAATTTTTCGTGCCTCAGATAAAGAAATTTCTTGATTGGGTTCTTCTACTTCACCATCTGCAACTACCACTCTATTTCTCCATATTTCTAAATCTCCTTTATCAGGATTTACAATAATATCAAAATTATCATCATCACCATACTTCTTTTTTAAGGCACTTCTAAATACATCTTCTAAAATTGCCATTAACGTTACTCTGTCAATAAGCTTATCATCCTTGAATTCTGAAAAAGATTCAATTAACGCGATATTTTCCATAACTCTTTTGAATTAAAATTTAATCATAACTTTTGCTTCTACAATATTTTCGTAAGCGATGTTCGCTTCTTTTTTTACAGTCACCTTACCTTTCCCTACTGGTTTTGGCTCTCTAACTTTCCACTCTAATCTAATGTTACTATCTGTTGCTTCTGTAAGCGTTCCTTCTAATTTATCAGAAACCGTCTTCACATGAAGCACTCTATTTAAATTCTTTTTATACTGTCTTTTGTGAACTAAGGGCGATGTCGCTCCTGCAGACATCACTTCCAAAGAAAAATCCTGTTCTTCTCTATCCAAGTTATGTTCAATGGCTCTGCTAATAAACATGCAATCTTCAACTAAAACACCATTATCGCCATCTACGACTATTTTAATTTGATTATCTCCTTGAATAGAAAAATCTATGAGAAATAAATCTGGTCTTTCAATTAACGCAGCTTCCAGTAAATCTGTAACAGTAGTTTTAAACATTTTCAGTATAAAAAGAGGGGACTCTCCGTCCCCTCATTTCTTAAATTTCGCCTTTCAACGGTGCAAATATATAATATTTTATTGATTTTTAAAGGAATATTTCATAAATTTAGGTATAACTTACTTTCAATATTATGAGAAAAATACTTGTTCCTACTGACTTTTCAACTCAAGCCGAAAATGCTTTAAAAGTGGCAGCCCAATTAGCAAAGAAATACAATTGCGAAATTTATTTATTGCATATACTCGAAATACCGCTGCACGAGATCGACCCCATGAGCTCTTACAGCAATTTACCTGAAGCTATTTATTTTATGAAATTAGCGCGTAAACAATTTCAAGAATTAAAAACCAAAGATTATTTGGAAGGTTTAATAATTCATGAACATGTTGAGTTTCAAGAAATTTTTAAAGGTATTTTTCATATTTGTAAAAAGCATGATATCGATCTAGTGATTATGGGCTCGAATGGAGCGAGTGGTTTAAAGGAAATGCTTATTGGCAGTAATACCGAAAAAGTAGTTCGCACATCCGAAACACCTGTTTTAGTGGTGAAAAATGAACACAAAGATTTTAAAGTTAACGATTTTGTATTCGCATCGGATTTTAAAGACGAAAGCAAGGCTACCTATGAGAAAGCTATTGATTTTGCTAACGTATTAAAAGCCAAGATACATTTGCTTATGGTAAATACCCCCAATAAATTTATTACTTCTGCAAAATCGGAAAACAGAATGCAAAAGTTTGTTGAAGCTTTTGATTTCTCAAATTACACGATTAATGTTTACAATGACCTTAGTATTGAAAAAGGCATCATGAATTTTTCCCAATCTATAAACGCCGATTTAATTGGTATGAGCACCCACGGAAGACAGGGTATTTCCCATTTCTTTAATGGCAGTATTAGTGAGGATTTGGTAAATCATGCCAAACGTCCTGTGATTACTTTTAAGATATAGATATATGTAGTCAGTCCAGGTAATTATGTAATGATTTGTATTTTTCCAATAGTGCTTTGAACTTTTTATTATCTGTTCTTTAAAATCTGTAATAAACCCAGCTCGTTCTAGTTTGTCAAAGTAACGGTTACCGCTAGGATTTCCTAGTGGCGGCACGAGTAAGAAAAACCTGCACCAATCTTAACTATAAAATTTAACTATTTGTAAATAAAAAATATAATTATAAGTAAAAAAATACTCTTTTTTAAAATGGCTTTTTATTTGTTTTTTCTTACTCTTGCCTGCTGACTCAGAACGCCACTAGGAAATCCTAGCGGTAGCGTTCACTCTTGCAGGGGCATACTAGCACCGTCAGGGGCCCTGTGATTACTTTTAAGATATAGTACTATTAACTGCTTGGATTTACTGTTATAGAATGAAGATATGTAAAGTCTAAATATCCGTTCGAGCACAGCTGAGAACGACCTCTCCCAAAGAAGAAGGCCTCAACTGCGCTCAACCAGACATTCCTTTTTATTTACTTCTTGAGAATGAATTTATAATTTAACAAAACGCTTAACACCGTGCTCTTTTGTTTTTATAATATAGATCCCAGATGTTAGTTGAGATACATTTAAAAAAGTGTCCTTTTCAAATCTTTTTACCTCCTGTCCGTTCACATTATAAATAATCCCAGACAATATTTTATTAAACTTCAAATCTGTATTAACCACAGGGTTAGGATATATTCTAAAATCATTTTTCGCGACTACTTCACTGATACTTAATGCTTGATTATCGATTTGAATAATCCCTAGCGATCCACTAACTTCATAACCTACTAAAAGTAGATTTTTGGAATTTGGACTATCTGCCGCAGAAACAAATTTTATAATTTCTGGAGCAATATCCCCGGAGGTTCTATTCCCTTTATAATAGGTAATAAACTCCACATCTGTTGGATCTGTGATATCGTACATTAATATGGCACTTTGTCTTTCTAAACCAATAAAAGCATAGGTTTTACCTTCAATAGTGCCAATAGCCACTGCTTCTGGTTCTCCTCCTTTATCATCGGATCTACCATCTAACTCCTCTTCATCTTCGTTAAACAAGGCAGGTTCTTCCGAGGCTATTTTTTGTTCAAATTCGTCTGCACTATCAAATACCAAGTTACCATACTCATCAAAAATCGAAAACGATCTTGCTCCGTAGGAATAAATTTGTTCAATAGTTCCGTCATTATTATAATCGCCTGTAGCGGTCGTCGTTTTTAACCTCCCTAGATCTGCGTCTGTTTGAAGCGTTGCTGCATTTGGATAATATGCTGAATTTAATGTTAAATCCTTTACACGCTCTTCTTCTGAGTATCCGTCATAATCCCTGGCATCGCCTTCGTTTGCAGTGACTATATAATTAACGCCACCCACTTGATATGATGCCATGGCATCTGGCATAAACATGCCTAAAGTAGGATGTTGTGTGATATTAATAACATTATCTTTATTAGAGGCATCAAATCCATAATCGTTTGCAAAAGAAATAATCCCGAGTACACTGGCATCTGTAATGCCTGCGCCTGCCAAACCAAAATCGTTATCGTTTATTACCGCTATTTCATTGTTTGGCAATAGTGCAATACCTTCAGCTTTATCAGATCCTTGGTAACCAATGGATGGCAAATTGAAAACCTTTGTTTTATGAACTGGATAAATGCCCTCATCTGCTATTTCATCGGCCGACATCTCCTCTAATTCCTTTCCTACAGTTGCTCCAAAATCCGTCATTAAAATATTTGTCGCATAGTTGATATCAATCTCAAAAACATATTTCTTTCCTGTCGATATGGTTGGTCCTTCCGAATCTCTTTCTATCACCAAAAACTTACCATTTTCCGTATAAACAGCATCCCCTATTTTATCGACTCTAGATGATGCATAGCCAGCATCTTTATTTCTTTCTAACAAGTACACGTACTCTTCAACAGGAATTCCAGTAGCACAGTTAATTCCTAAAATTCTAATAACATCTGAATTGTTTTTGGTAACACTGGAAGGGTTGTATAATGGTGATTGAATGAATGCGTATATAGTATGATTCACATCATCATAAGCTATGGCTTCAAAACCTCTGTTGGCTCTTCTTTTAGAGTAAACCTCGGGTAGGGTTTCAGCGCCATACGTTCCTACTGGCTGGGGTGTTGTTCCTAACATGGATGTTCCAGATGGCACATAACGTTCTATTAATTTTCCTGTATTATCGAACTTGTATATGGCCGGCCTGTACTCATCGCACATCCAAAAATTACCATCCTTGTCCCTTAAAACGCCTTCAAAATCGCCACCATATTCATCATAAGGTAATTCATGGTATTCTTCTGAAGCACCATCAACATAATCGGCATTGGCATAAGCAGTAGCGGCATCTGTATAGGTTACAGGAACCTCATCAAACCCTGGGATGTTGCCTTTTCCTGTTATGGGTGTGGTACCATCTTTTCTGGTTAATAGAATCTGATCATCTAAAGCAACTTCACCAGTTGTTTTGTTTAATGTAAATTTGGCTATTCTGCCTTGATAATCGGGCAATTTAAACGGTCTTAAATTTTGTAATGTGGCAGGGGTTACATCCGCTTTACCAACGGCATCTCCATTGGGGCCTCTATCTGGAACGGCATAAAAAACATACTCAGTCGCAGTAGAATTTGCTGCGTCGTAAAACAGTCCTGAAAACCCACCAAGCATCACTGGGGGTTGACCTCCATCGTAAACCGGGGTTCCCAATGATGGCCAGTTAGTTTCTAATTCATTAATAACATAACTTGTAACGGTCGGTGTTCCCAATAAGTGGTTTTTATATCCTAAAGGTAAAATATCCAAAATCGTATTATTGGTCAAATCCAAAATAACCAAGGCGTTATTTTCCTGGCAATTAACATAGGCCTTAGCACCATCTTCTATTACAGTTATAAATTCCGGTTCAAGATCTTGGGACACACTGGCAGTTCCGCCGTTTCCAAAAATACGAATGCCCTTATTTTGAAGTGATGCCTTTTTATCATTATAACTATTAAAATTAATTGACGTTGTTGTTGCAGACGCAACACCGCCACTTAAATCTATAACATCGATAGTTCCTTCGGGGTCGTTCGTGTAATCGTCCGACGGCTCCCCTTCATTAGCCACTAAAAGCTTGGTTCCATCTGGTGTAAATGTGATCATATCCGGCAGTGCCCCTACAGCGATCTCACCTACGTAAATACCGTCTAGATCAAAAAATACTATTTTCCCAGGGTCTTGTTTTGGGCTCGCTTCTACAGCTATAGCAACAATATTTCCTTTTATTGCAATGGAATTAGGTCCAGCCCCATAGGTTGATAAATCTACTGTATTAACCAAAGTTGGAGTCGCTGGGGTACTAATATCTACAATTGTAAAACTATTGGTTGCCGAATTTGTAAAAAAAGCTTGCTGATTTGTTACATCATGAGCCACCGTTTCGGCAGAACCTTCCTCATTTGTATTATAAGTAGCTAAGTGTTGAAGGGGGTTTTGACCTTTAACGGTTGTAAAAAAGAGTGTTAGAAAACTAGCGATAAGAGTAATTTTTTTCATTTCTTTTAATTAAGATTAATTAATTCTTTAAAGAAATGATTTTAAAGTGCTTTAAATATTACCCAATAGTTATCATGATGTAAAATATCTGCTCTTAATATTTAATTATTGCTACCTAATATATTAATAATGTTAAGCTTTTATTAAGACTCTGTAATGCTCACAAACTCATCGCTCTTCGATATTTATAAAAAAATCCCAATCAAATTAATGAGCAGGATTTCACAATTAATGTTGGCCCACTAGGGCTTACTTCGGCTACGCCCAGCTCATTCTAGTTTGTCAAAGTAACGGTTACCGCTAGGATTTCCTAGTGGCGGCACGAATAAGAAAAACCTGTATCAATCTTAACTATAAAATTTAACTATTTGTAAATAAAAAATATAATTATAAGTAAAAAAACACTCTTTTTTAAAATGGCTTTTTATTTGTTTTTTCTTACTCTTGCCTGCTGACTCAGAACGCCACTAGGAAATCCTAGCGGTAGCGTTCACTCTTGTGGGGACATACTAGCACCAGCAGGGGTTTACTCCGTAGAAATTAGCGACTACTGCTGTGCTAGAAGCGTTATTACTTATAGACTTCTTTTAAAAAAGTAGCAAACTCACTAGTTGTTCTAGTCCCTTTTGCTACTAAATCCCAGTCTCTGGTAATGACTTTATTGGTAGTTTGATTGTGCCATCTTCGTCTAGTGATGTGCAGATATACATTCTTTCCTCGTATTGGGAAGTCTTGAACCGTTGCTTCTGGAAAGAAACCTTTAGAACTTAGCTTAATACCTTTAAATCCTTCAGGTATATTGCTGAGTTCTGTGAAATAAAAATGCAATTCTTCTCCATCTATTTTATGTTTGGTCAATTCAAAATGAGAGATTAAAACTTCTGGAAGCAATAGTTTGACAATAGCAAATAAATCAGGGGTAAGCATAGAGTTTTTTAATAAGCAAAGTTTAAACTTTTTATGCTACTCCACAACTTTTTGTGTTGATCCGGTTTCAATTAATGTTGGCCCACTAGGGCTCACTTCGGCTACGCTCAGTATAAACTTCTCGCCCTTTTAAACTTATTGCTAAAAAGAAAACCCCGACTATTTTCATAATCAGGGTTTCAATTAATGTTGGCCCACTAGGGCTCGAACCTAGACTCTTTGGTACCAAAAACCAACGTGTTGCCAGTTACACCATGGGCCAATGTGTTATTGAGCGTGCAAATTTAGTACAAAGTTTTATTTGTACAAGTATTTTTTGAAAATAATTTTGAATACTTTAACGTTTCCTTTAAAAAACACGGGGATATTATCGATTCGTTATTCTTGTTTTTACATCTTACTATTCGATGTCATTCACATATGTTAAGACTAACTAAATAGTTATGTCTCGTTTCATATTTATTATTAAATTCGCCAAAGCAAACAAACATCAATATACATGGCACATTTCAACTTTAAAAAATGGAATACTCTTTTAGGTTGGTTATCTTTTTTAATAGCTCTTATCACTTATACTTTAACAGTTGAGCCTACCGTAAGCTTTTGGGATGCGGGCGAATATATTTTAACATCATCTAAATTACAGGTTGGACACCCACCAGGAGCGCCTTTATTTCAAATGTTTGGTGCTTTTTTCTCAATTTTTGCTTTAGAGCCTTCTCAAATTGGTTGGGTAATGAATATGATGAGTGCCGTTTCCAGTGCATTTACTATTTTATTTATGTTTTGGACGATTACCTTATTACTTAAAAAACTTGTTGGTAATCATGAAGATCTTACTAAAAGTCAATCTATGGCCATTCTTGGAAGCGGTCTGGTTGGTAGTTTAGCTTTTTCTTTTACAGATTCTTTTTGGTTTAATGCCGTTGAAACCGAAGTATATGCCATGGCTACCTTAATTATGGCTGTTTTATTTTGGTTAGGTTTGCGTTGGGAACAGGACATGGATAAACCCCGTGGTAATCGATGGCTTATTTTAATTGCATTTGTTATTGGGTTATCTTTCGGAGTTCACTTTATGGGGCTATTGACTATCCCTGCCATTGGTCTGGTTTATTATTTTAAAAATTATAAAACCATTACGGTTAAAAACTTCATTATTGCCAATGTTGTTTCTGTTGCTATTTTACTATTCATTTTCAAACTTTTAGCACCAAATATTCTTAAAATCTTTAGTGCTTTCGAAATCTTTTTTGTGAATACGATTGGGCTGCCTTTTAATTCGGGGTCTATTATTGCTGGTGTTCTATTGGTGGCTGTCATATACTATGCATTGCGTTACACCAGACAAAAAAACTTTGTTCATTTAAATACCAGCATTCTATGTTTAACCTTTGTCATTATCGGGTTTTCTACTTGGCTCATGCTTCCTATTCGTGCTAATGCCAATGTGGTCATTAATGAAAACAACCCATCGAGCGCCAGAGAATTACTGGCTTATTATAACTTAGAACAATATCCTGAAACACATTTGTTTTATGGTCCCCAGTTTACAGATCAATACGCCTATTTGGATGAAAATAATCCTTATGTAGATGACAAGCCTAAATATGAAAAAGATGAAGAAAAAGGCGAATACGTTATTGTAAACGATTATAAAAATGCGAAGCAAAATTATAACTCAAAACACGCCTCCATTCTTCCTCGTATGTGGAGTCCCGAACATGCTGAAAACTACATGATGTTTTCCGGTTTTTTAAACTTTAAGTTAAAACCGGAATATCAAATGGAAAATCAATTACGAACGACTGTTACTAATTTCAAAAATGATGTTGCCCAAGGCCATGTAGACTATGAGGACTATAACAATTTCCTAAAGCGATTTAAAAGCTATATAGACATTGAAAAACCTTCATTGGGAAGCAATATTGCTTACATGCTTGAGTATCAATTGGGCTATATGTACTGGCGTTATTTTATGTGGAACTTTTCGGGAAGACAAGACGATATTCAAGGACGTTATGATAATCATGGCAATTGGATAACCGGTATAAAGCCTTTAGACGAACTACTTTTAGGTTTCTCACAGGACAATTTACCAAGTGATATTAAAAACAATAAAGCGAGAAACACCTATTATTTATTACCTTTTCTGTTAGGGGTTCTTGGGTTTTTCTTTTTATTCAATAAGGATAAAAAACTGTTTTGGACCATGCTCGTTTTTTTCCTTTTTACAGGAATTGCCATTCAAGTGTACACCAACGTACGTCCATTTGAACCTCGCGAACGCGACTACTCGGTTGTAGGTTCTTTTTATGTGTTTGCGCTTTGGATTGGTTTTGGGGCCTATGCCCTTTTTGATGGCTTAAGGAAACACCTACCAGAAAAATTATCGGCACCAATCATTACAGTAGCTTGTTTAATATTGGTTCCCGGTATTTTAGCTGCCAACAATTGGGATGATCATGATAGATCAAATAAATACACTGCCAGAGCCATGGCAAAAAAGTATTTAGACTCTTGTGCCGAAAATGGTATTTTATTTACTATTGGTGATAATGATACTTTTGCGCTTTGGTATGCCCAGGAAATTGAAGGATACAGAACCGATGTCCGCGTTGTTAACACCAGTTTATTCCAAACCGATTGGTATATAGACCAAATGAAACGTAAAGCCTATGAAAGTGACCCTATACCATCTCAATTAACCCACGATCTATACAAATATGGCACTAACGATTATATAGTTATACAGCCAGATATTATTAAAGACACTTTAGAAGTCAAGCAATTTTTGGATTTTGTCGCAAGTAATAATCCAAAAACAAAATACAGGTATGTATTGCAGCAGCAAAATGTTGACCTCAACCAAGTAAGGAGTCAAGATTTAAATGCCACCTATTTACCCACTGAGTTTTTAAGGATTCCCGTAAATAAAGAGAATACTTTAAGTTCTGGGATTGTAAAACCCGAAGATGCAGACAAAATAGTACCCTATATTGATATAAATATCAAAGGAGGGGCACTTTATAAAAACAGACTGCTCATGCTCGACATTGTTGCCAATAACGAATGGAAGCGCCCAATCTATTTTACAGGCGGGAGCTTTGGTGACGATGACTATCTCTGGATGAAAGATTATCTACAGCTAGACGGTATGTGCTATAAACTAGTTCCCATTAAAACACCTGTAGATAGGGCCAACCCTTTTGATATGGGCCGTGTAGATGCCGATCTTATGTATGAAAAAGTTAAAAAATGGGACTGGGGCAATAGCGGAAGCCCGGATATTTACCATGATGTTGAAACCCGTAAAAACTCCATAACCTATAGAGGTAACTTAGCTAGGTTGATTGAAACATTAATCAATGAAGAAAAACTGGATAAGGCAGAAGAAATAGCAGATATAGCCATGAAAAACATGCCCGTTGAATATTTTGGGTACTACACACTTTTAGAGCCTTATATTAGTGCTTATTACGAAGTTGGAAACAAAGAAAAGGCACAACGTTTGTTTAAGGACGTTGCTAAAAAGTATCAGGAGAACCTAAGCTACTATAGCAGTTTAAAAACCGATAATCAAGAGCGTCTATTTGAAGATATTTACACAGACATTCAACGCTATAAAGGATTGGTAGATGTTTTAATAGAATATGACATAGAATTTGCTCAAACAGAAGGCGATATATTTAACAACCACTTAAGGTCATTTAAACATTTTTACGGTGATGAGCCAGAAGAAGAAATAGTGCCGAAAGTTGAAAAAGATATACCGTCTACAGATAGTATCGTACCAATAGATAGTACTAATTAATCCGGTATGGGGCCATGACCTTAGCACCTGTAAAAACACCTTTAGTTGTTAAAAAAATATTCCCAAATTATATTTGGGACATCCCGTCAACGGATAAAGTTATATACTTAACATTTGATGATGGCCCAACACCAAAAATTACAAATTGGACACTGGATACTTTAAAAGAATACCATGCAAAAGCTACTTTTTTTTGTATTGGAAATAATGTTGAAAAGCATCCCGAGATCTTTCAGGATATTTTAGATGAAGGGCACAGTATTGGAAACCATACCCATAATCATGTTAAGGGCTGGAAAACAAAAAGCAAAGACTATTTAAAGAATATTGAAGCTGCACAAAAGACCATTAATAATCAAATCCTACATAACAATTCTGAAATCGTCAATCATAAATCATCAATCATAGACCGTCAATCGTCAATCATCAACCTATTTAGACCTCCCTATGGGCAAATAAGCCCTAAACAAGGAAAAAAATTAATAGCGTTGGGCTACAAAATAATCATGTGGGATGTCCTGTCTTTTGATTGGGATCATACCATTAGCAAGGAAGTTTGCTTACACAATATTACTAGCAAAGCAACCAACGGTAGTATTATTGTATTCCATGATAGCGTAAAAGCCTCAAAAAATATGCAGTATGCGTTACCAAAAGTGCTAGAATTCTTTAGCAAAAAAGGGTACTTCTTTAAAGCTATAAAATTAGAAGCAAATAACTAAGGTCGACCCTGTAAGACAAAAGGATAAGCCCGAAGGGGATAGCCCAGGAACTTGAAAATCGACTCAAGGACGCGGTATTAAACCTAAGACTCCTCTAGATACTGAAACAAGTTTCGTACACGAAACGAGATTAGCCTGCCTGCCGGCTCTTAGGGGATTAAGAATAACAGTTGTGTGCGATGTGCGGTATGGAATCATTTATAACGAGCCATCACCAAGTGTATAATATCACTTCAAGGTAAATCCAGATAGCCCAAGTATACCGAGAGCGCACCATAAAAATAAAACACCTCTTTCTTCCAATTTTAGGCTTAAAATTGGAATTCATCTCCTCTTAAATTTAACTACTGTGTGTACACAAATAATGCACAATAAAAAGATTAGACACGAATGGCACAAATTTTCACTAATTATTCTGTCTATTGACAGATTTCAAGCCTATATAGTCTAGGGATTCTTATTCATGCGGTGTCCAATCTATTCCATAATGTATTGGATTCGTGTGAATTTGTGCCATCGTGTCTTTTTTATAGATGTGTACTCACGGTAGTTAAATTTAAGAGGAGCCCTCTGCTGGATCAACATGTGGGATAGAATTTAAAACAGTACCTAAAAATACAGACTAGACTTGCTCCTCCCTTTTTGAAAACTACCGTGAGTACACAAATATTGATAAAGAATGGAAAAAATAGTAAAAAAAGAAATAGCAAAAAAAAGGTTAAAGATTTAGAGTCTAAGTTCAATTAATAATAGTAAGTCAGAATAGATTTAAGAGTTTGAAAAAATACTGTTTGTCATTCGTGCGAAGGCAGGAATCCTCTAGTCAAGTAAATAAGTCTAATGATTAGATGCTTCTTTCCAATTGACATTAGTTAAAATATAGAGGTGATATTGATGTATTATTTTATTCATATTGTGTTTTAGATATCGAGTGGATTCCTGCCTTCGCAGGAATGTCAAAGCAATTAATTAAGATGGTACATACGGTAGTTTTCAAAAGGGAGGATAATTTCGGCCTTGTCGAAATTTAGGAGGGTTAAATCAGGATAGATCAACAGCAGGATTTCTTTTCAGACCGTCCAAAACTTTTGCCTAAACATAACTTTTGAGCATGATCCCTCTTAGGTTCAACTTTCTGTTTTGAATTCATGGCTTCACAACTTTTCAAAACAGCGTTTTTCTAATTAAACTTTGGCAGGAATCTACCTTTAAAAAAATTGATTTTAATTGAGATTCCTATCTTCGCAGGATTTGTTTGTTAAGCGTACTGCTGAATAATACTTATAAGTGTATTGGCATCCTGTTCCCCACTTTGGCGCCATTTCATCTCGCCATCTTTATAAATAATAAGTGTTGGTAATGTCTTCACTCTTAAAGCTTCGGCCAGTTCTTCATTCTTTTCAACATCGATCTTTATAACTTTAGCTTTATCACCAAGTGCCGCAGCAACATCCCTTAAAACAAGATGCATAGCCGTTGATTGTTCGTTCCATTCCGTATAAAAATCCAACAAAACAGGAATTTCTACATCTATGAGTTCCCCAAATTTTGACATACTTTATTGTTTATTAGTCAAATCTTCTTATACAAACCTACAATTTTTATTTGTCTTTTTATCAATTATGCTAAAGTAGGTTCATTATGTCTTTATATAAAAATATAAAATTTCATAATAAATATAGCATTTATTAGCAATTATGCATTATTTGAGCCTTTTTTAAGTTCTATGACTGTAATTTCCGGCCATATTCCAACACGACCTGGGTACCCTAAATACCCAAACCCCCTATTTACGTTTATATACCGCCCTGATTCTTCATAAATACCCGCCCAATATTTATACCGCCACTTTATAGGGCTCCATTTTATCCATCCTGGAATTTCAATCCCAAACTGCATACCATGGGTGTGGCCACTTAACGTTAAATGATAATGATAATCATCATGGATGACCTCTTCCTCCCAATGACTCGGATCGTGGCTCATTAGTATCTTAAAATCATGTTTTTGCACACCAATGGCCGCTTTCTGCAAATCGCCCGCCTTCTTAAATCCGCCTTTACCCCAGTTTTCTACGCCCACAATAGCAATTCGCTGTCCGTTCCTTTCAATAAACCTGCTTTCATTTAAAAGCAAATCGTACCCCATCTCTTTTTGTAATTCAACTAAATCGGCCAAGTTTTTAGCTTTAGCTTCAGTTGTTGGCCAATCGACATAATCACCGTAATCATGGTTACCCATAACCGAAAAAACACCGTCCTTAGCTTTTAACGAACCAAATAAGTCCTTCCATGGCAACATTTCTGAAGATTTATTATTAACTAGGTCCCCTGTAAACATTATAGCATCGGATGCCTGTTCATTTATAAGGTTTACGCCGTAGGATATCTTTTGTCTATTATCAAAACTCCCCGAATGTATATCACTTATTTGTGTAATTCTATATCCATCAAAAGCTTCTGGTAAATCCTCAAAATACATCGTATAATTTAAAACCCTGTATCTATATTTACCTCGATACATTCCGTATAAAAGAGACGTTAAAGGTATTGCTGCTAAACCTAAAGCAATTTGGCTAATAAATTTACGTCTCGAGGGCAAATAAAATGTTTCTTTTGTTGTTACCAAACGATCATATAAACCTAAAGCTAATCTTATAATATCTTCACCTAAAAGAATTGGTATGAGCACTAAATTAAAAGACATAAAAGCCAATAAAAAACCAAAAGCATAGCTTTTTGCAGGGCTTAATACCCTGCCTTCTGAGTTTAATAAAAACTGAAACAAAAAATTACCTACAACTATGACGGCAATGCCAAAAAAAACATAATATATCCAAGTGTTTTTAACAACTGTTCTTAACGCTTGAAATCCATATATGCTAATTACAGTATAAAAAATAATAAAAATGACCCAACGTAACATCTCTCTTTTTTTATCAAAGATAGTAGGTATTCTAAATTAATGATTACAAAGTAATTCTTATTTAACTAATTGTTAAGAGTTTTATTTATTTTAACTAAAAATCTTTTTTCACTTTTCAATGACAAAAATCCATTATTTAATTCCCATATGAAATCCTTTTAAAAGCTATTTTACGATTAACTTTTTGTAGCTTTGGTTTTCTATCAAAATAAACAAAATGTCAGATAATAAACGTGTCTTTTTAGTTGATGCCTATGCATTGATTTTTCGTGGCTACTATGCCTTTATAAAAAACCCAAGAATTAATTCAAAGGGTGTTGATACCTCAGCAATTATGGGATTTATGAACTCCCTTTTAGACGTCATCAAGCGCGAACGCCCAGATCATTTAGCTGTTTGTTTTGACAAAGGAGGTAGCATGGATCGTGTTGATATGTACGAAGCTTATAAAGCAAATAGGGACGAGACACCTGAAGCGATAAAAATTGCTGTTCCCATTATTCAAGACATTTTAAAGGCCATGCACATTCCTATTATGGTCAAGGAAGGTTATGAAGCCGATGATGTTATTGGCACACTTGCCAAACAAGCCGAAAAAGAAGGCTACCAAACCTTTATGGTGACTCCCGATAAGGATTTTGCGCAATTGGTCTCTGAAAATATCTTTATGTACCGCCCCGTTTTTGGTGGCGGTTACGAAACTTGGGGCATTCCCGAAGTTCAGAAAAAATTTGAAGTTACCGACCCTTTGCAAGTCATCGACTTTTTAGGAATGATGGGCGATTCCAGTGATAATATCCCCGGACTTCCTGGCGTTGGTGAAAAAACAGCCAAAAAGTTTTTAGCACAATACGGTAGTATGGAAAACCTCTTAGCCAATACCCATGAGCTGAAAGGCAAGATGAAGGAAAAAATTGAAGCAAATGGTGAGTTGGGAATCTTATCAAAAAAATTGGCGACCATTATGCTGGATGTTCCGGTAACTTTTGATGCCAAAGATTTCGAATTAGACCACCCCGATATTCCTAAAGTAACTGAAATCTTTCAGGAATTAGAATTTAGACGTTTAATTGACAATTTCAATAAAACATTTACTGCTAGTAGCGAAACTCCGCAAACAGATACCACGTTAACCACAAAACAGCCAGAAACAAAAGCGACACCTAAAGAACAAGCCTCTGCCGGAGCAGGGCAATTTTCTTTATTTGGAGGTGATATTTCAGATTCAAAAACCTCTGAAACCCCTTCAGAATATACACGAAGAACAGCCGAAACAACCCCTCATTTTTATCAAAGTGTAGATTCTGGAATAGCCACCAAACTTTTCATTAAAAATTTAATGAATCAAACTTCTGTATGTTTTGACACTGAAACCACAGGTATAAATCCTATTACTGCAGAACTGGTTGGCATCGCTTTTTCCTGGGAAGTAGGCAAAGGGTTTTATGTGCCATTTCCAGAAGAAAAAACAGAAGCACAAGCCCTTATTGAACAATTACGCCCGTTTTTTGAAAATGAGGGCATTCAAAAAATTGGTCAGAATTTAAAGTATGATATTAAAGTGCTGGCTAAATATAATATGGATGTTAAAGGCAAATTGTTCGATACCATGTTGGCGCATTATCTTATCAACCCAGATATGCGGCATAACATGGATGTATTAGCAGAAACATATTTAAACTATACACCTATTTCTATTGAAACGTTGATTGGGAAAAAAGGAAAAAACCAATTGTTGATGCGAGATGTTCCTTTAGAAAAACAAACCGAATATGCGGTTGAGGATTCCGATATTACACTTCAATTAAAAGAGCATTTTGAAAAAGAACTGGGCGAAGCTAATACTCAAAAACTTTTTGATGATATTGAAGTACCATTGCTCCGCGTATTGGCATCTATGGAATTAGAAGGTATTAATCTAGATAAAAAATTCCTAAATGCCCTTTCGGAAGAGTTAAATAAAGACATTGCTTCATTAGAAGCTGAAATTTACAAGGCTGCTGGTGAAGCATTTAATATAGCATCACCAAAGCAGCTAGGGATCATTCTTTTCGAAAAATTAAAGCTTGTAGATAAGCCTAAAAAAACCAAAACCGGTCAATATGCCACCTCTGAGGATATTCTATCCTATTTAGCAAAAGAACATGAAATCATTCAAAATATTTTAGATTATAGAGGTTTGGCAAAACTAAAAAGCACTTATGTAGATGCATTACCAGATCAGGTAGAAGCATCCACTGGTCGTGTACATACAGACTATATGCAAACTGTTGCTGCTACTGGTAGATTAAGCAGCAACAATCCTAATCTTCAAAATATTCCTATTCGTACCGAACGCGGTAAACAGGTAAGGAAAGCTTTTATTCCACGAAACAAGGATTATACACTTTTAGCTGCGGATTATTCTCAAATAGAGCTCCGTATTATTGCGGCCTTAAGTGAAGAGGAAACCATGATTTCTGCGTTTAAAAATGGAGAAGATATCCATGCATCAACAGCTTCAAAAGTATTTAATGTGCCGTTAAATGAAGTGACGCGCGAACAGCGCAGCAATGCCAAGACCGTTAATTTTGGTATTATATACGGTGTTTCAGCTTTTGGGCTAAGTAATCAAACGGATTTATCGCGAAGTGAATCTAAAGAACTCATCGATACGTATTATGAGACCTATCCCAAACTCAGAAACTTTATTAGCGAACAAGTTGATTTTGCCAGGGACCATGGCTATGTACAAACGGTACTGGGGCGGCGGCGCTATTTAAAAGACATTAATTCCAGAAATGCCGTTGTTCGTGGTGCTGCCGAACGTAATGCGGTAAATGCACCCATACAGGGTAGTGCAGCAGACATTATTAAAATAGCCATGATCAATATTTATAACAAACTTTCAGCAGGAAATTATAAATCTAAAATGCTTTTACAAGTACATGACGAATTGGTTTTTGATGTCTATAAACCAGAACTGGAAACCATTAAGTCCCTTGTTAAGACCGAAATGGAAAACGCTTACACGTTATCTGTTCCTTTAGATGTTGATTTAGATATTGGTGATAACTGGTTGGAGGCGCATTAACACCCCCTCTTCCCTCTTTTAAACTTTGAGGGAATCGTTTTTAAATCAGAAAGATTAGGCAATAGTTTAGTATAAACATTGAAAGTTTCATAAAAGAAAGAAATTTCAACTTTTTTAATTATCTTACCCTTAACATAACACCCCTGTAGTCCCCTCAAGGGGACATTCCTAAAAATTAAGCCTTTGTGCAAAAACCTGGGCCTTTAAACCTATAACCATGTAACGACCTAAAGGCACAATAATTAAACGTAAATAAATATCCCCTTGAGGGGATCATAGGGGTGTCAAGTATAGAACTTTAATAATATGACGCTAAAAGACAAGGTGAACTAGAAGCTTACGGAGTTAAATTCCTAAGGTTTTCATTTGAAAAACACCCCTGTAATCCCCTCAAGGGGACATTCCTAAAATTAAGCCTTTGTGCAAAAACCTGGGCCTTTAAACCTATAACCATGTAACAACCTAAAGGCACAATAATTAAACGTAAACAAATATCCCCTTGAGGGGATTATAGGGGTGTCCGAACATAGAAGTTTATTAAATAAAAAAAGCTCTGAACCAAAAACTACCGCCGCTTCTTCTTAGATTTAAACTTCGCTTTATTTTTTCTCTGGTTAAAGGGAATGGCATCATCAAAAGTATGCTTAGGTTTACCAGGCTTATTTTTTCGCCATTTGTCGTTTTCCGGTAATAAGACTTTTAACAAATCTTGACGCCCCAATTTATTTAAGGTCCTTCTAATCCAATCTTTATTTTCCTTTTTATACCAAAAGAAAAATCGGTGTTGCTCGTCTTTTTCTTTACGTGTTTTTGGCGTTTTTACTTTTTTAAGCGTATAAGGATGATAGCCGCTGTAGTAAATAACGGTAGCCACTGTCATAGGAGTCGGCGTGAAACCTTGTACCTGCTCAAGCTGAAAACCCATATCTTTCGTTTCGGCAGCAAGGTTGGCCATGTCTTCGACCTCGCAAGCCGGGTGATTCGATATAAAATAAGGAATCAGCTGTAGCTTTAAATTTTTCTTAATATTAATCTTATCAAAACGCTCTTTAAACTTGTGAAAATAGGTAAACGATGGCTTGCGCATCAATTTCAAAACAGGATCGCTCGTATGTTCTGGAGCTACTTTTAGCCTACCAGATACATGCTTGGTCATCACCTCTTCGGTATAATCATCCAATTCCTTAGCATCTGCATTTTTATTAAACTCAGGCACCAACATGTCATGACGAATCCCACTACCAATAAAGGATTTTTTTACTTTTGGATGACTATCAACGGCTTGATACAATTTGGTTAAAGGCTTATGAGAGGTGTCTAAATTACTACAAATAACTGGAGAGATACAGGAAGGCGCTACGCACTTGTCGCATATAGACTGTACTTTACCTTTCATTTTATACATATTTGCACTTGGCCCGCCAATATCCGATAAGTAACCTTTAAAATCTGGCATATTTGCCACGGTGTCGACTTCACGTAAAATGGACTCCTGACTACGGGATGCAATAAACTTCCCCTGGTGCGCAGAAATAGTACAGAAGCTACACCCGCCAAAACAACCACGATGTATGTTTATAGAAAACTTAATCATTTCAAACGCAGGAATCGGTCCCCGTTTGTTATATTTAGGATGTGGCAAACGCGTATATGGCAAATCGAAAGAAGCATCAATTTCCTCTTCCGTCATGGTAGGATATGGCGGATTGATCATCAAGGTCTTCTCGCCTACTTTCTGAAAAATACGCCGCGCAGCCAACTTATTGGATTCCTGCTCAATAGTTTTAAAGTTAGATGCAAAAGCTTTCCCGTCCTTTAAACATGTTTCGTGCGATACAATTTCAACATCTTCCCAATGACTATTCTTGGGTATTTTAGCCCCTTTATCTAAAAGTAATGCCGTTTGCTTTATAGTGGTAATACTACTAAAAGGCACCCCTTTTTGCAACAAGCGTACAACCTCCCTTAAAGGCTGTTCTCCCATACCGTAAACCAACATATCTGCTTTTGAGCTTTCTAAAATAGTAGGCATTAATTTATCGCTCCAATAATCATAATGCGTTACACGACGCAACGAAGCTTCAATACCACCAATTAGAACAGGAACCTCGGGCCATTTTTCTTTTAATATTTTAGAATAGACTGTTGTGGCATAATCTGGTCGAAAACCAATATCACCATTTGGCGTATACGCATCTTTATCACGGCGTTTTTTATTAGCATTATAATTGCTAATCATAGGGTCCATACAACCTCCGGTAACTCCAAAAAACAATTTTGGAGCACCCAATTTAACAAAATCCTGAAGGTTATCATTAACATTAGGTTGTGGCACCACGGCTACGCGCAAACCATAACTTTCTAAAATACGTCCAATAACTGCTGGTCCAAACGACGGGTGGTCTACATAAGCATCACCGCTAAATAAGATAACGTCCAGCGCTTCCCATCCGCGTATTTTAACCTCTTTGTTTGTGGTAGGCAACCAGTCTGAAAGCTTTAATTCTTGCATAACTTTGCAAAAGTAGTCAAAAATTGACTCTAAAATAGAATAGCTAAACAAATCACAGCTATAATTGATTATTAGCCCCTTAAAATGTTTAATTTAGATTCCCGCTTTCACGGGAATGGCAACGTTAATGTCAGTATGGACCATACTTTATTAACGATAACATATATCGCTAACAAGTGAATCCTGAATTCTAAAATTATCCCAACGAGAAAAAGGGGTTGTTAAAACAGGGTTAAATTCTAACAACAACCATTTAAACACGTTAATAAGCAGCCATTAAAATTTGATATCCAACACACAATTTATCTATAAATCTTCATGTGTAAATTTTACATGAAATTATCTCACTTCACTATTTGGTAATCAAATATATAATCGTAAATTTGCAAACTCTTTTTGAGAGAGGAATGTTTAATAAATAAAAAATAATTAGTGTGAATACATTAAGCTACAAAACGATTTCAGCCAACAAAGCTACTGTAAACAAGCAGTGGGTTTTAGTTGATGCTGAAGGTCAAGCACTTGGTCGTCTCGCTTCAAAAGTCGCAAAACTTTTAAGAGGTAAGCACAAGCCAAACTTCACACCACATGTTGACTGCGGCGATAACGTTATTGTTATCAATGCAGAAAAAATCAACTTATCTGGAAACAAATGGACCGAAAAGACGTACATTCGTCACACAGGTTACCCAGGTGGTCAAAGAAGTTTAACTGCTACGGAATTGTATGGGAAAGACCCAGCAAGGGTAGTAGAAAAAGCAGTAAAAGGAATGTTGCCTAAAAACAAATTAGGTGCAGATTTATTCCGTAATTTAAACGTTGTTGTTGGTTCAACTCATACACATGAGGCCCAAAAACCTAAAACAATTAACTTAAACGAATTCAAATAATGGAAGTAATTCACAAAATTGGCCGTAGAAAGACGGCTGTTGCTCGTGTGTATGTGGCCCCAGGAAAAGGGAACATCACGATTAATAAAAAAGACATAACGTCTTACTTTACTACTGCAACATTACAGTATAAAGTAAAACAACCTTTAGTTATGACTAACAATGATAGCAACTTTGATATTACAGTTAATGTATTTGGAGGAGGTATTACAGGTCAAGCAGAAGCTGTTCGTTTAGCAATATCCCGCGCTATGTGCGAGCTTGATGCTGAAAACAGATTAACTTTAAAACCAGAAGGTTTATTAACTAGAGATCCAAGAATGGTAGAGCGTAAAAAATTCGGACAGAAAAAAGCGCGTAAGAAATTCCAGTTCTCTAAACGTTAAAATCCTCAACTCGATTGGGGATCTGTTTCTAGGTTATCTCAATCTTGTTGAAATTGAAAAATTTAAACAGATCCTGAAACAAGTTCAGGATAAAAAAAACTAGTTATTGTTGTCCTAGTCCAAAAGACAGGATTTAGTTTAGCATCTAAATGGTTAAGGCGATTTAAAGAATGACCTCTTGATCATTGCTAATTCAACAGAACGTAAACTATTACAAAATGGCAGTAGAAGTAAAAGAATTACTTGAAGCAGGTGTACACTTCGGTCACCTGACGCGTAAGTGGGATCCAAACATGGCTCCTTACGTATATATGGAGCGCAACGGCATCCATATTATCAACCTTTATAAAACAGCGGCAAAAATTGATGAAGCATGTGCTGCATTAAGCAAAATTGCCAATTCAGGTCGCAAAATTTTATTCGTTGCAACAAAAAAACAAGCAAAAGATATTGTAGCAGAAAAAGCAGGTTCTATTAACATGCCTTACATCACAGAAAGATGGCCAGGTGGTATGTTAACCAACTTTGTTACTATTAGAAAAGCTGTAAAAAAAATGGCTTCCATTGATAGAATGAAGAAAGATGGCACATTTATGACGCTTTCTAAAAAAGAACGTTTACAAGTAGATCGTTTAAGGGCTAAGTTAGAAAAAAACTTAGGTTCTATTAGCGATATGACTCGTTTACCAGGCGCTTTATTTGTTGTAGATATTAAACGTGAGCATATCGCGATTAAAGAAGCACAAAAATTAAACATTCCTATTTTTGCAATGGTAGATACCAACTCGGACCCACGTCAAGTTGATTATGTAATCCCTGCAAATGATGATGCTTCTAAATCAATTGATAAAGTTTTATCTCACGTTGCAACTTCAATCGCTAATGGCTTAGCCGAACGTAAAGCAGAAAAGGATGCTTCGGCATCTGCTACTGAAGCTCCAAAGGCTAAAGCTGCTCCAAAAGCTAAAACAGTTGCAGCCGAAGAAGAAGAATAAATTAACAATTACACAATACAAATAAGTCGTTTAATTCTTTTCTTAACCGAAATTATTTGAACGACTTTTTTAAATTAGAAAAGATATGGAATCTACAGTAAAAATTACAGCGGCAGAAGTAAACAAGCTAAGACAAGCAACTGGTGCTGGTATGATGGATTGCAAAAAAGCTTTGGTTGAAGCTCAAGGCGATTTTGACAAAGCCATTGAAGTATTACGTAAAAAAGGACAAAAAGTAGCTGAAAAGAGAGCCGACAGAGATTCTTCTGAAGGGGCAGCTGTTGCTAAAATTAACGCAGACCAAACTCAAGGAGTTGCTATCGTATTAGGTTGTGAGACTGATTTTGTTGGTAAAAACGAAAACTTTCTTGCTTTAGCAAACGAATTAGCCGAAATTGCTTTAAATCACGACACAAAAGAAGCGTTTTTGGCTGCCGATTTTGGAGGTATGACCGTTGCAGATAAATTAACAGAACAAACAGGTGTTATTGGTGAGAAACTAGACATTACTTCTTTTGAAAAATTAGAAGCACCATTTGTAGGGTCTTATGTCCATATCAATAAAATTGCTGCATTAGTAGGTTTATCTGCGAAAGTAGACAACGCTGAAACACTAGTTAAAGACGTAGCCATGCAAGTCGCTTCTATGGGAGCAACTACATTATCCTATAAAGATTTTGATCCTGCGTTTATTGCTTCAGAAACAGAAGCTAGAATTGCGGTTATCGAAAAAGATAATATTGAATTAGGTCGTTTAGGCAAAACACTTAAAAATGTACCTCAGTTTATCTCTATGGCACAATTAACTCCTGAGGTTTTAGCCAAAGCTGAAGAAGCTGCTAAAGCTGAATTAAAAGCTGAAGGTAAGCCAGAACAAATCTGGGATAGAATCTTACCAGGAAAAATGGAGCGCTTTATTTCTGATAATACAACGCTTGACCAAGAAAAATGCTTATTGGATCAAAACTTCATTAAAGATGAAAAAATAAATGTTGCTAAATATGTAGCATCTTACGGTGATGTTGAAATTACAGGTTTCAAACGTGCTACTGTAGGGTAACAAATAAATTCCTGTTTGCACAGGAATCCCATCAATAAAAAACCACCGTTCAAAAAAAGAATGGTGGTTTTTTTATTCTTATTGTATCGTCCTGAAATATCCTCATACCATTTTTACAAAACCAGTGTAAATACCAAATAAACTTCAAAATAACTGGTTAAATCCGTTTAGCTCACTATCATTTATTTTTATAATAAGGAGTTCGTGAATCTTCGATTTCTATTTCCTTTATTTTTCAATAAAAAACATAAACATAACTAGGCTATGCTTATGTTTTTTATCTCATCTAAAGAAAATATAATTCAAATTTATTACCAATCATTTTAAAATTCATTTGGTATAACAAAAACAAACTATAATCTAGTTAATAAATATGGTTAATACTCAATAAAATTCAGACATTTTTTAAAATATTCTGTATTCTACAATTAGCAAATTAACGCTATTTTTTAGCCCTTTTATATTTTTGATATATCCGTCTTCGTTAAACAGCAAAAAATTGTTTAGTTTTGCACAACTTCAGTAAATCAACGAATGAAATATAAAAGAATACTCCTAAAACTATCAGGAGAAGCATTAATGGGGGATCGTCAATATGGTATTGACCCAGAACGATTGGCAGAATATGCCCAAGATATAAAGACCATTATAAATGAAGGTGTAGAGGTCGCCATAGTTATTGGCGGTGGAAATATTTTTAGAGGTGTTGCTGGAGCTAGCAAAGGTATGGATCGCGTACAAGGTGATCATATGGGGATGCTGGCAACCGTTATAAATGGTTTAGCCCTACAAAGTGCTTTAGAAGATGCCGATATACCAACCCGTTTACAAACAGCAATAAAAATTAACGAAGTTGCCGAGCCCTTTATTAGAAGAAAAGCGATGCGTCATTTAGAAAAAGGACGGGTCGTTATTTTTGGTGGAGGCACAGGAAACCCTTATTTCACTACAGATTCAGCAGCCGTTTTAAGAGCGATAGAAATTGAAGCTGATGTTATTTTAAAAGGAACCCGTGTTGATGGTATTTATAATAAAGATCCTGAAAAAGATGACAATGCTACTAAATTTAATTTCATATCTTTTGATGATGTTTTACGCAAGGGATTAAAAGTAATGGATACCACAGCATTTACGCTTAGTCAAGAAAACAAATTACCTATTATTGTTTTCGACATGAATAAAAAAGGTAATTTATTAAAAGTTGTTTCTGGCGAAAAAATTGGTACCGAAGTTAACTTATAATATTTGGCGTAATTTTTGAAATAAGTATATTCGTATTTGGTTTTGAACCAATAAATTAAAATATGAATGCTAGCTACACAGGTCACTTTAGCGAATATGTGCAGATAGCTTTCATATGGACCTAAAAGTTTTATACAATGAACGAAGACATACAATTTATATTAGATTCCACAAAAGAAGCTATGGATAATGCTATAAAGCATTTAGAAAAGCAATTTGTTAATATTAGAGCGGGAAAAGCCAGCCCTGCTATGCTTGGTAGCGTCATGGTAGATTATTATGGTTCACAAACGCCATTAAGCCAAGTTGCTAATGTAAATACACCGGACGGACGGACCATTACTGTACAACCTTGGGAAAAAAGTATGCTACAAGAAATAGAACGAGGTATAGCTTATGCGAACCTTGGTTTTAACCCAATGAACAATGGTGAAACGATCATTATTAATGTTCCTCCATTAACAGAAGAACGGAGACGTAATTTAGCAAAACAAGCCAAATCTGAATCTGAAGATGCTAAGGTTAGTATAAGGACAGCTCGTAAAGATGCTAATAATGACATTAAAAAATTAGATGAAGTATCGGAAGATTTAATAAAGAATGCTGAAATTGATATTCAACAAATGACCGATACATACGTTAAAAAAGTTGATGATCTTTTCGATACGAAAGAAAAGGAAATAATGACCGTGTAATTTTAAAAGCGACATTTTAGTCGCTTTTTTTAGTAAACTTTAGTCTCTCACCATTTTAAATGATAAAACACTTTTCTTTTATTTTTTGTTTTATTTGCGCAACATTTACATATGCACAAACGTCATCAAAAAATATTTTGGTCCCTGCTCAAGATTCTATTAAAAAAAGGGAATTTATCAAACACCTTGGCAATGGATACCTACCTACCAAATATTTCAACTTCGATTTAAGGTATTTAATTAAATACAATCAATATGAAGGTATAAGAACAGGTTTAGGAGGCGTTACTAACAACAATTTTTCTGATAAATACCGTATAAATAGTTATGGTGTATATGGCTTTAGGGATCATCGTTTTAAATACAGTATCGGTGGAGGTTTTAGATTAGCTAAAAAAACAAATACCTGGATAAATCTAAATTATACTGATGATTTACAGGAAACAGGAAGTACCAAATTTTTAACAGATGGGCGATTCTTTCAATTTTTTGAACCTCGCCTATTAAATATAGATTTGTTTCACAAGCTTGTTACAAAATCTATAAATATAGAACACCAATTAAATCCAAAATTATTAACCAAAGCCGAATTGGCTATTAGTAATATAGATCCTACTTATAACTACGGGTATGTTTTAGACAATAGTATCATTAGCTCTTTTCATTTAAGTACCGCTAAACTATCTTTACAATGGAACCCGTTTAGCCGGTTTGAAGTTTCAGGGGGCGAATTAAAAGAAACTAAAAATGGTTATCCACAATTTACGCTTCAATATACCAAGAGCTTTAAAAATGTTTCTAAAAGTGATTTTAACTTTTCTAAATTAGATTTTAGAACTATTTATAAAATAGGGAATGAAAATGATGGTATCTCTGAAATAGTTTTAGTTTCTGGAATAACGAATGGTAATACGCCTTTAACGCATTTGTATCATGCTTACCCTAACAATATTACCAAAGAAACTATCATGCAACGCTTTTCGGTAGCTGGGTTAAACAGCTTTGAAACCATGTATTTTAATGAGTTCTTTTCAGATAAATTTACCACTGTACAGTTGAAGCATTATTTAAAGCCTTTCAATATTTCGGAACACTATAAGCCACAAATCGTTTTAATAACCCGATATGCCCTAGGTGATATAAAACAACCTGAACTGCATCAAAATGTCACTTTTGGATCTTTAAAAAAGGGGTATACAGAATCTGGGTTTGAAATTAATAAATTACTCTTTGGTTTCGGTTTAAGCTTTACATACCGCTACGGTGCCTATCACTTGCCAGAAATTAGTGATAATGTCGCTTTTAAGTTTACATTTAACGTCTCTTTATAATGAATTCATTTAATTAATTAACGAGAGTCGACACAAGCAATAACGATTATCATTGGTAACTATCTTATTTTTAAGTGCATGCCCCCTCGAGCGCAGTCTAGAGGTTCTTATATATCCTTAAATTTTAATAGGTCTCGACTTTAGTTTATACTGAGCGGAGTCGAAGTACTCGACCCGACAATGGTTTAATTAACTGAAAATCAATTTTATATAAAAATATTATGTTGACTCACGTTAATTATACTTATTACCAAATGCTAAGTCCAAAAACCTGCTAAATAAAAAAGCAATCCAAATTCTTTGATTACTTCTTTTATTTATCACTCTTATCTCCACTAAACGCAATTTAGCGGTAGCTTCTCTTTTTTACCCTCTGTGGAGACCGCTAAAAATATTGCTGATGTATTGGATTATCTCGTAAGAGACGTTTTAAAACCATCTTTCGATAAGCGTATGTAGATACGCTGGAAGATTTCGAACTGCTTACTGAGGATGGTCAAAATCATTTATTCGCTTTGCTCGATGCTTTTTTAAGGGATACTAAAGCTAAAAAAGCATATTATTAAAAAAATCATAAAAGAACCCCATAATTAATCCTTTAAAAAACACAAGGCTTCCCTATAACATGTCCTGTTAGGTTGCACTAATGCAACCTTTTTAAGATTAATTGACTATAAATCAATCAATTAACTTTTTATTAGGCATCAAAATATTAGTTTATTGATTTTCAAATAGTTATAAAAACTTGCTTTTTACCGTTTTTGCAACTCAAAATCCATAAAAAAGCCACATTCTATTTCTAAAATGTGGCTTCTCTTGTTTTCTTACTCTTACCGCCACTAGTTTTTAAAACTAGCGGTAGCAGGGGGACATTATAAGTAGAGTTAGAAAAGTGCGTCACAGGGTCAATGCTTGTCCAACGAGCAATGGCTGGGTTATTAATCTCTAACAGATATTTTTTTATTCACAAACAAGTATCTGTCTTTATATTTAAATTCATTATTATTTCCATATATAGAATCTTTTCGTTCAACAAGAATACCCCTTATAAAATTATCTCCTGAATTTTTAAAGTATTCTCCATATGTAACTATTCTTTTTGCCCAATATTCATTATAATTCCTTTTTTCATTTGAAGAACCACTTATCAAACTAGGAAACGTATCATATTCTATTTCTTTATAATTAGAAAAATCCTCTTTTAATTCAAACTCTTTTTTTGGTCTTAAATAAGTTAGAAAAATTATCATCATTAGCCTTTACCAAAGCTATTTGAACCTGAAAGTGTTTTTGTTTCTTAATTGAATCAAAAACTTTAACAGCATAATAATTGCCGTATAATTGCAATGTGTCATTTTCCTTTATACTCCAAAATTGATTTACGGTGCTAGACCCATCTATATTTATATATTCATAAACAATCTTAATTCCATCATTATTAATAGAAATAAGATTTCCTTTAATAAAACCATTTTTTGAAAAATATCCAGAATCTATAAATTTATCATTTTCATAATATGATCTTAATCTAAAACTATCTTCTTTTTTAGATGGATAATAGATAGTCTTTGTTTTAGCTCCTTCATCATTTGTTGAATAAAAAACAGAATCATTTCTGACAATAGAATCATCATCATTAGCCTTTTTGTTTTTGATGCACCCTATAAAAACCATTAGGCTCAATACCCATAAATGTTTTCTCATTTTTATAATTACTGTTTAACTTTTATATAATTAATATTTGTCGAATCAACTCTTTCCCAAGGAACAATTCCGGTTTTGGTCATTCCTCCACTTACTCCTTCATGAAGAGTATCTTTCAGTACAGTACTATTCCCATTCTCATCTTTATAATAAACGTTAAATACAGAAACAGTCTTAGTTGCAACTTCTCCAGAGGTATTAATAGTTTCCATTGAGCCGCCTCCGCTATCAAATAAATCAATAACCGTTCCTGCTGCTTCTACTTTATCCAGAGCATCATTAACATCATCCATTCCGTCTGTCATAGCTGAAGCAAGGTTTTTATCTCCTTTTAAAGTTGCGTTTGTCTTTCCATCTCCAGTTTTAGGGTTTTTGCCCACTGATGCAAAGCTTGCCATATTATCTATAATTGGGTCTACATTAATTTGTTCAGTATCTCCTGACCCTGTTCTTATTAGGCTTTGATCTCCTGAAGCCCCCTTATTACTGGTTAAGGCAGCTCCTCCCATATTCGGATTACTACTATCGGTTTTTCCAGATGGAGCATTAAAACTTTTTCCATCATTATAAAAGAAATCACGAACAGCATTAGCCATATTTGAAGGAGCATTTCTAATTTGTTGAACTTTATTGTTTACAGCTCTAACTGCACTTACTGCTGTATTGACTGCGCCTTTTACTTGTCTTACCTTATTTGTCAACCATTTTATAAGGTTGCCACTTCCAAAAGGCATCATCCCATCAGGATCAATAAAATAAACAGGGTTATCAAACGCATAGTTATAAGGCGAGTGCCTTCTCATCTGTTCGGCAAGGGGGTCAAGGTTCATCCACTTGCCGATCGCGGGGTCGTAGTTGCGGGCAGTGATATCGTACCAGCCGAGCTCGAGCTCGTCCTGGTACTCCTTCCCACCAAACTTCCGCTTCAAGGCTATATTGGTAGAGTTCACGTTATTATTGTACCCCTTGTGTTTCAGCCCGAAGGGATAGTAGTTTATGCGTTTTTTTCAACTACGGTCACCTTTTACAGCCTATTACTCCAAAGAGCAGCTACAAAAATTTTCTTTTTAAGAACGTATACTAAAACCACACTTTATCGCTAAAGCGTGGCTTCTTATTTTTATTTATTGCCTACTCGACACGGCACTCGTCAAAGACGAAGCGCTAGCGCATACGAGGACTAGCAGGGGTTATAAACAAAAACCACACTACAACTATCTAATATGGCTTGTGTGTTTTTCTTACTCGGTACGCCACTAGTTTTTAAAACTAGCGGTAGCGGGGGAATAGCAGGGCTACAAGTTCTCGCTATCGGGTAATCGAAAACCTCATTCTGGAGGAATTAACTTAATTTTTCCTTCATGGTATTCTAAATGATAGTTCTTTCCTTTATTTAAATAAATTACATTATCCACTATTCTTTCATCTATCTTTATCGTAATTTTTAATTTTTCCAAATTATTTACTAAGACTCTCTTACTTTTAAGGATTTGTCCATTTCGTAATCTGTATAAATCCACATTATTCTTTTCAAATCCAAAGGCAAATTCATAAAGGCCCACAGGGTACATTCTTTCTCCTAAGTTAAGATTTTTGAATGCTAGGATATCATTAAAACTTACATCAATAGTTTTTTTCTCAAAGTCTTTCCCTATAAAACTAATAACCACAGAATACTTTTCTTGAGCTATTACGTTATAACTTTTACAATTAAAAAAAACTAGTAATATTAAAAGTGTTATTTCTTTAATTTTCATTTTTATCTAAAATTTGAAGAACAGAAGAAGGCATTTGTTGATTGTTAATCTCTAGCTTATAAGCTGTTCTATAAAAATTATCACTATTGTTATACCAATTTTCTAAGTTTTTTGAAAACCTTTTCAAATTAAAACTTCTTCCATACTTCTCGGCAATTGAGGTAGGTTTATTAGGATGAATCCTTATTCCTGATTCTTTTTTGAAAAGCCCACTCATAACCTGTCCCTCAAACTCAAAGTTACCCAGAGCAGGTCTTTTATTATAATTTTCAAAATCACCTCCGTTGGTATAATAATCATGTGAATAAGCATGAGCAAATTCCTCTGGAAGAATATCCTCTAAATTCAACCCACCCCTTTTAATCTGACCAAGGTCGAATGTAATATCTCCTCCCTTTGCGCCTTGTTCCATTTCAAAGTTTCCGTAATCATCAACGAGAACATTTCCTTCACTATCCACTTTCTCTGTTTCCGATCTATTTGGAAAAAACATTCCATGACCACCTCCTAAATCTCCTGTAGTACCAACTTTATAAACCGCATCACTCTCATGTAGCTTTGTAAATGCCTTATCAAAGCTTTTAGAATTTTTTCTCAAATAATGTATTAAGGCTCCTATAAGCATTCTATTGTTTCTTGCTTCTTCGCTATTGTCATCTTCATTTCCCCAAACAACTTTTTGTCCATCGGGATCAATAAACATAATTGGATTATTGATAGCATAAGCGTAAGGTGAATATTCATAATAATTATCTGCTAACGGATCAATATTCATCCACTTTCCTAAACTGGCATCATAATTTCTTGCACCATAATCGTGCCAATCTAAACCAAGTTCTTCTTGGAACTCTTTTCCGTTATAGGTTTTCTTAAGTGCAATATTACTGGAGCTTACGTTATTATTGTAACCTTGATGGCGCAGCCCAAAGGGGTAGTAGTCTATGCGTTTTTTTGAACTACGGTTACCTTTTACAGCCTATTACTCCAAAGAGCAGCTACAAAATTTTTCTTTTTAAGAACGTATACTAAAACCACACTTTATCGCTAAAGCGTGGCTTCTTATTTTTATTTATTACCTACTCGACACGGCACTCGTCAAAAACGAAGCGCTAGCGCATACGAGGACTAGCAGGGGTTATAAACAAAAACCACACTACAACTATCTAATATGGCTTGTGTTTTTTCGGATCAACACAAAAAGTTGTGGAGTAGCATAAAAAGTTTAAACTTTGCTTATTAAAAAACTCTATGCTTACCCCTGATTTATTTGCTATTGTCAAACTATTGCTTCCAGAAGTTTTAATCTCTCATT
>NZ_JAQZAT010000040.1 GCF_028736925.1 Flavivirga sp. 57AJ16
GTAAGCCTTCGGGCTTGAGCATATAAAATTCAAAAGCCGGGATAAAATTTCTCGGCTTTATTATTGTCGGGGATTCCAGTTTTCGGGAAGAAGTTCATCTAGCTGGCTGACCTTGCATTCGGGTATTCGTGCAAGCACATCGGCCAGCCAGGCAAAGGGATTCACATCATTTTTCTTGCAGCTGCCTAAAAAGGAATACATCATGGCTGCACGCTGCGCCCCTTTGTGGGACCCTGCGAACAAGAAGTTCTTGCGTCCCAGTGTGGTCGGCCTGATTCGGTTTTCCACGAGATTATTATCGATTTCATAACGACCGTCACTTAAGTAGCCCACCAATCGCGGCCATAGTTTATGGGTATAGGCCATGGCCTTTCCGATCACACTGTCGGGCAGTACTTTGTAGAGTTCCTGATCCATCCATTGCTTGAGAGTATCCCATACAGGCCTGGCATGTTTGTCTCGCAGCGCCTTGCGCTCTTGGTGGGACAGGTTCTCTTTGCGCGCCTGCCTCTCAACACTGTACAGTTCAGCAATAAGCTTCAAAGCATATTCTGCTCGCTGGCGGTCATTGTCCAACGCATGTTCCAGTTTACGTCTTGCATGGGCAAGGCATCCCAAAAGTTGAACCTCGGGATCTTTCTCATAGATATCGTAGGCCACGTATCCATCAGTCTGCAACGCGCCTTTAAAGTTTTTTAAAAAATCATTGGGGCCTTCCCGACCGCGACTTGGGTGGTAATCAAAACAGGCCGTTCCTCCCAAAGGATCATAGTATACCCAAAAGTATCCTTTATGGGCAGACCCCGGTTTATTCTTGGTTAGTACAGGAATGGGGGTCTCGTCGGCCATCAGGTAATCAACTTGTTTTACTTTTTCCCTCAGGACATTGTACAAGGGTTCTAATAGTTTACAACTGGAAGAGAACCAACCGTTCAAGGTAGATTCTGAGAGCTCAATGTCCTGTCGGGCGAAGATCTTTTTCTGGCGGTGGAACGGTAAATGGTCAACGTATTTACTAACCATGATGTGTGCCAACAGGCTTGCCCCCGCATTACCGCGTGGGATGGGAAGACTGGGCAGTTCACCTATAACAATCTTTTCCGGACTCAAGGGCAGCACGTATTTATAACGGATGTACTTCTTTACATAAAATGTTCCGGGCTTGTATTCCAGGACTTCGGTAACAGACTCGCCTATTTTCTTTGCATGTTTGATGTCCTCTTTAGGGTATATCTCTATCTCTACTCTAGGGATGTGCGAGGGTATGGGCAGACGTACGGGTATTTTTTTGGGGGCCTTTTTGACCTTTTTGCGCTGATAGGCAATATCCTGAACTTCTTCCGCCTGGGGTTCACTTACCGTAATATCCAGACTAAGTGATAGTTGACCCTCTGATGCTGGTGCAAAACGTTCACTCTTTGCACCGAAGAGCATCCGTTGGAGCTCAGCAAGCTGATGCTTTAGCAGGTCGATTTCTTTTTGTTGGTTCAAAAAAAACTCGTGCTGCTTTTTCGTGATGGTGACACGCTGTTCTACAGGGAGGTTTTCCATACTTTAAAGATAAACAAACCACTGCTAAATTCCCAATAAAAACAAGGCTTTCGGGTACTTTTATGCACTTTTTTTATCCACAAAAAAGCACATATTTTGTGGATAAAAAATAAGGGAGTCAGTTGTAGGCCACGGCCATTTGTCCAGGGTCATGCCGAACCCGGTACTTGACACTTTTCAGGGTGATTCCCTTAAGGATGAACTCCAGTACGTCGGAACTGATGGCCATGCTCCTACAGTCATGGTCAAAGGCCGGGAGCTCAAAGGTGCCCTTGCTCAATCGGCGGTAGAACAGGCTGAAGCCGCCTTGTTCATATAACAGTAGCTTGAGGTGGGTACGGGCTCGGTTGACAAAGATGAAGACCTCTCCCTCGGCTACTTCTTTACCCAGTTCGTTGGTGATAATCCCCGCCAGAGAATCAAAGCTTTTTCGCATGTCTGTTTCTTTACGGTAGAGATGGTACTTACGGCTTGGAACCAGCCCCAGAATACTGCTCATGGCAACAGGGCCTTTAGATATTCCGCACTTACTTCACGGTAGAGACGTATGCCATGAACCTCGGCAAACAGTAGCGGTGCGTCTAAACGTTCCTCTTTTGGTAATTGCACTTCCAAAGGCACGAACCCTCCAGGTTGCACATGCTTCTGGTGCCGGTTCTCATAGACCTGATTCCAAGTCTTGAATGTAGATGGGCCAATATCATGCATCTCACAGAATTCCTTGACCGTCACGCTCTCGCTACTCTCGAAGTCCTCCATCATCTGGATGATCTGTTTTTTGTTGGGCTGGTCTTTAGTTTTTGGGGCATCATGGGTAAGGGTGCTCATCTAGTTCTGTTTTTAGTGGTTCTCCAAAACTAAATACTCTTTTGTGAACTTACAATATGCTCAAGCCCGAAGGCTTAC
>NZ_JAQZAT010000041.1 GCF_028736925.1 Flavivirga sp. 57AJ16
CACAATAACTAAGCATATGGCGTGCCGATAGGCCAACGCTATATGCCTTGTTGACTGATCCATTACTTAGAATAAGGGGGAAAACGTTTTTTTGAGGTGTTTTTATAAAAGATTATCTATAAAAAGAGGTATAAAGAAGGTCACACTTAAGGTAATAAAGCATCTGTTTTCTTACCTTTTTTGTTTCTAAACACATTTAAAACAGCGTTTTAGTGTTTGTTATTTGAGTATAGGCAGTAGTAAGCCTCTATGGGCACATTGCCATATCTTTACTGTTTGTATTTGAGTATTTTACGTGTTACTATTTTTTTGTAATTCTTTGGTGGTCCACGACTATCAAAAGTTAATAAGGTTACCAAGGAGCCTTTCTTACAGTGTCTACAGCGTCGATGTAGTGTTTGCTCTTCAGGAATTAAAACAGCTATGACATCTAGATCTTTATCCGCTAATTGGAGCTGTAATTTTGGTAATTTCTCCTTTTTCCAGCTGCTACTTAAAAATCCGTAATGGCGTATTCTTGTAAAGCCTTTAGGTAAAATATGGTTTTGAAAACGCTTAATAAAAGCTTTTGTTGTTAGTGTTTGTGTTGTTTTTTTACCTTGATTTCTGTAATCTTTCAGGCTAAAGGTGACCGTTTTAGATTCCTTATCAATAGCTAGTAATCTATGGTTACTAATCGCTATTTTATGAGTATAGCGTCCTAGATATTCTATAACATGCTCTGGTTTTCCAAAAGGAGCTTTCGCATATACCGCCCACTTCTTAGAAAATAATTTATCATATAATGATTGGGGCAACCTGGGTAACTGTTTTCGTAGTTTTGAAACAAAAACACCTCTAAACTTTACGCTTAAAGCCTTGACACTAAAAAGAAAATCAGCTTTAGTGTTTCCTCTTTTCCAATACCCTGCTTTGCTTATCCCGCCTTTGGGGACTATGCAATGCAAGTGAGGATGTACACTTAAGTTTTGTCCCCAAGTATGTAAGACTGCAATCATCCCCATTTTTGCGCCTAATTCTTTAGGGGTCTTGGCAAAACAACTAAGGGTCTCCCAAACAGAATCAAATAAAATGGCGTAAAGGATCTTTGGTTCTGCTAGTGCTATAGTATTAAGATGATCGGGCAAGGTAAAGACCACATGAAAATAAGGTACTGGTAGCAGCTCTTTTGTTCTTGCTGCTATCCATTGTTGCTGTTTGTGACCTTGACACCTTGGACAATGTCTATTTCTACAGGAATTAAATTGAAGCTCCAATTTTCCACATATTGAACATCAATCTATATATCCGCCAAGCGCCTTGGTACGACATTTCCTAATGGCATGTAAAGCCCTTAAATGCCAACTGGTATTGGATAATTCGTTTAAATGTAAGGCTTCTAAATTCAATATATCTGCAACCGTATGCTTAGGAGGCATTATCTAGAAAACAAAGTATCTAAAGGACTAAACTTTTTTGAACTGCCAGTATTGGCAACATGCAGGTAAACCATCGTGGTTTCTATATGAGCATGCCCAAGAAGTTCTTTTAAACTTATGATATTCAACCCCGCTTCTAGTAAATGGGTGGCATAGCTATGACGCAAAGTATGCGCTGTAAATTTCTTTTGTGTGGCTACCTTAGATCGATTTTCTTTTATAACCCATTGTATGGCTCTTACTGTTATGGGAAGCGGTTCGCCTTGTTTTGTAACCTGACTATTAAAAAGATATGTAATGGGATGCTCTGTTTCTAAGTAACGTTTTAGTCCTCTAATTAGATGGGCACTTAAAGGAAGATAACGATCTCTACTTCCTTTTTTCTTTTTTACAAATACCGTTTTACGTTCAAAATCTATATCTGATTGAAGCAAATTACAGAGTTCATAGCTTCGTAGACCACAGCCGTACATGAGACCTAGCATAAGACGGTGTTTTAAATATTTAGGTGCCTTTAAAAGGTCTCGCACTTCTTGTTTATTAAGCACAATGGGAAGCTTGTTCTGTCTTTTTATTTCTGGAAGTTTGATCCGTTTTTGTTCCATTCCCATAACTTTGTAGGCTGCTCGAAGCCCAAAAATGGTATGCTTAAAAAAACCCTCGGAGGGTGTCTTATGTAGGTTTTGACAATGATATAGATAGTCATTTATAGATTCGATGCCCAATAACTCGGGGCTAGTATTAAAATGAAGCGCTAAATGGGATAAGCAACGTAAATAATTATTTAGGGTACTTACAGACTTACCGTTTATAGAAAAACTCTTTCTTAGTTTTTCTTCTAATAACTTGAATTTTGGAACCCGCTCTAAAGCCGTTTCAAGGAGCGTTTTACTTTTTTTTGATACATATTTTTTTACTTTTTTATTTAGTATCTAAATTTAAGCTATTTTTATAAGCGTTGGAAAGCTTCCGAGGTAACGAGGATTAGTTCAACAATG
>NZ_JAQZAT010000042.1 GCF_028736925.1 Flavivirga sp. 57AJ16
ACCGTCCCGGCACGGGCTGCGTTCCTCCTTGTATATTTTTTAAAACGGGCCCGTCCTAACGGCCGTCCCGTTCGTTCCTTACCTTACTTTCATGCCGCCCTGCAAGGGCACTGCCCGTACTCGGCTGTGCTCAGTGCATGTTTCGCTCGTTTCATACCCAATCAAGTTGAGCACAGGTTTTGACCTTAGGGCCAAAAACCGAAATTCTGTTATCCAGATTCCCATTTTGTTCATTGTTTTCTATTTTATATCAATGCGTTCATGAACCCTACGATTTCATGGGAATGACAATCCTGCCTCCCAGCAGGCCCGACACAGGGCGTCGGGGAATTCTTTTCGATTAAAAGGGAAAAGATGATCTGGATTGGTCAATCTCTCTAAACTTGACCAATCTAAAGGCCTTCTTGTTCCCTTTTTATAACTGTTTATAATCGTTTTATTTTTTTATGTTCTCCTGTTCTGCTCCTTCATATTTTTTTTGGCTCCCGTGCCCTAACCGACCCGCAGGTCCCTAAAAAAGTACATGCCTTTTGTCAGGCGGGATATGTCGCCGCCCGTGTTCCGGTACTCCAGCACTTTCTGCCTTGCACTGTTGTATATCCTTATGAGCTTTGCGCCCGGAAGGTCCTTGACGTGCATCATATAGCCTATGGCGCTTGGACCCGTAGGGGCCTTTTGGCCGCCGTCGAGTTCCATGGCCGGTGCCCTTACCGTAAAGGAAACGGCGCCGGTACGATCTGGGCCGGAGGGGCCCCGGTCCGGGGCACTGTCCCTTGCCAGGCCCAATGGGGCGAACCTGAGCCCGGAGCCTCCCGATAGGGTCACGGTCACGGTGATATCATCGGCGGTATCCGTATCCGTACCGGGCCCGAACGGCATTTCGTGGCCACCCCTCACTTTGGTCTGGGGGCTCGTGCCGATGGTGCTGATAAGATCGTATGTCTTCATGGCCGGGGCTGTTTGATCGTTAGTTTATATTGTTCGTTATATGTTCGTTTATGTTTTTTGCTGCGCCGGGGCCGCCTGTGTGCGCTGCCCTACTCAATGGTCAGTGTCCTTTCCTTTATGTTATAGCCGTTGATGGAACCGGTCTTTTTAATGGCCGAGAGGATCCCTTCTATCGAAAAGTCCCTTTTGAACGTTCCCACGAACATTTCGTCCTCCAGGGCCCTGTCCGCAAAGACCACTTCCATGTCGTACCACCGGGAAAGGACCTTCATGATCTCCTTCAGGGTCTTGTCCTGAAAACTGAACGTGCCCTGTTTCCAGGAGACCTCTTTGGAGGTATCGACCGTGGCCAGGGCCATGTTGTTGTTACGTGTATCCAGGATGGACTGTTGGGCAGGTGCCAGAAACTGTTTTCTGTGCTGGTGGCCGACCAGGACCTGTCCCTCTACCAGGGTGGTATAGATCTGCGTCTCGTCCCTATAGGCCCTGATGTTGAACTCGGTCCCCAGGACCTCGACCTCCTGGAACCGGTTGCGAACCTTGAACTTTGCGCCCCGGTGCATTGCGGCCGGTGACACGTCGAAATAGGCCTCGCCGTGGACAAGGGTCACTTCCCTGGTCCCGCCATCGCCGAAGGCTACCGGGTACCTTAGCCGGGACTCGGAGTTCAGCCAGACCTTGGTGCCGTCGGACAGGGTTATCCGGAACTGCCCCCCACGGGGGACCGTCAGCATGTTATGGGCCGTTTCCTCTGTCGTGGCCCCGTTGCCGGGCCGTTCGGCCGGCAGGTATACTATTTCCTCGCCGTTGCCGGTAACGTTGCCCGATCGGTAGGGCCGTCCCTTTTCCAGGGCCACCTCGGAACCGTCCGCCAACGTCAGGGTCGCCCTGTCGGTGCCCGTACTTATATGGTTGTCCGCAACAATGGTGCCTACCGTCGGTGCTCCGTTTCTGTCCAGAAGGAACGTGGCACCGAGCAGGATGGCCACGGAGGCAGCTACCGCAATGTACCGGCGGTCCCTGTTCTTCCTGGCGCGCCTTTCCCCGGCCCTGGCCATGATCGTATCCCGGGCCTTCTGCTTGTCCAGTCCATCCATGAGCCGTGAGCGTTCTTCCCTTTTGCCCTTATCGGTTATATTGAGGAGTATGCGCTTTTT
>NZ_JAQZAT010000043.1 GCF_028736925.1 Flavivirga sp. 57AJ16
TATTGATATACCAGAAACAGTAACCCATGAAGACATAACATATCGTGTCACAACAATTGGTGATGAGGCTTTTCTTGGTAATGGCTTAACAAGTATTACCATTCCGGATAGTGTTACTGCTATTGGTGATTTGGCTTTTAGAGAAAATGCCTTAACAAGTGTCACCATTCCAGATAGTGTTACTGCTATTGGAAATGGAGTTTTTGCTTATAATGCCTTAACAAGTGTCACCATTCCAGATAGTGTTACTGCTATTGGAAATGGAGCTTTTATTAGTAATGCCTTAACAAGTGTCACCATTCCAGATAGTGTCACGGTAATTGGAAATGCTGCTTTTAAGTTTAATAATTCCTTAACAAGTGTCACCATTCCAGATAGTGTCACGGCAATTGGTGATGATGCTTTTAGAGGTAATGCCTTAACAAGTATTACCATTCCAGATAGTGTTACTGCTATTGGAAATGGAGTTTTTGCTCATAATGACTTAACAAGTGTCACCATTCCAGATAGTGTCACTGTAATTGGTGATGATGCTTTTATAGGTAATGCCTTAACAAGTATTACCATTCCGGATAGTGTCACTGCAATTGGTGCTGCTGCTTTTAGAGAAAATGCCTTAACAAGTGTCACCATTGGCAATAGTGTCACTGCAATTGGTGCTGCTGCTTTTAGAGATAATAATGGCTTAACAAGTGTCACCATTCCAGATAGTGTTACTGCTATTGGTGATGGAGCTTTTATTAGTAATGCCTTAACAAGTGTCACCATTCCAGATAGTGTCACGGCAATTGGAGTTGCTGCTTTTAGAGATAATGACTTAACAAGTGTCACCATTGGCAATAGTGTCACTGTAATTGGTGATGATGCTTTTATAGGTAATGCCTTAACAAGTATTACCATTCCGGATAGTGTCACTGCAATTGGTGATGATGCTTTTAGAGAAAATGCCTTAACAAGTGTCACCATTGGCAATAGTGTCACTGCAATTGGTGCTGCTGCTTTTAGAGATAATAATGGCTTAACAAGTGTCACCATTCCAGATAGTGTCACGGCAATTGGTGATGATGCTTTTAGAGGTAATGCCTTAACAAGTATTACCATTCCGGATAGTGTCACTGCTATTGGAAATGGAGTTTTTGCTCATAATGACTTAACAAGTGTCACCATTCCAGATAGTGTCACTGTAATTGGTGATGATGCTTTTATAGGTAATGCCTTAACAAGTGTCACCATTCCAGATAGTGTCACTGCAATTGGTGATGATGCTTTTAGAGAAAATGCCTTAACAAGTGTCACCATTGGCAATAGTGTCACTGCAATTGGTGCTGCTGCTTTTAGAGATAATAATGGCTTAACAAGTGTCACCATTCCAGATAGTGTCACTGCAATTGGTGATGATGCTTTTAGAGGTAATGCCTTAACAAGTATTACCATTCCAGATAGTGTTACTGCTATTGGAAATGGAGTTTTTGCTTATAATGACTTAACAAGTGTCACCATTCCAGATAGTGTCACTGTAATTGGTGATGATGCTTTTAGAGGTAATGCCTTAACAAGTATAAACATTCCAGATAGTGTCACTGCAATTGGTGATGATGCTTTTAGAGATAATGACTTAACAAGTGTCACCGTTCCAGATAGTGTTACTGCTATTGGTGATTTGGCTTTTAGAGAAAATGCCTTAGAAAAGGTTATGGCAAAAGGCATGACACCAGCAACGATTGTTTCAAATACATTTGGAAATCGAGAAGAAATCGCATTAATTATACCAGAGGGTACTAAAAGTGTTTATAAAAGCGCAGGTTGGACAGGCTTTAAATCAATTACCGAAGATGATGATGAG
>NZ_JAQZAT010000044.1 GCF_028736925.1 Flavivirga sp. 57AJ16
GAACCTCTGATGAAGTGTCGAGAAAGTGCAACCTTCTGTCAAAAATGTTTGAAGTATGACAAACATGATAAGTTTAGCGGTCACCTGTTTACTGGCTAAGCGGCAGGCGTCATTTAGGAGGCATGACCTTTATTCGGGCTTATAAGCGGAACTCGGGAACCTGCTCGAAGATGCAAAGTGAAAGGCACAATAGCGCAAACTAGAGGCTAAATAGCGATGCTTGGATCAGGGGCGGACCAGTCTGTAGTAGCGATGAAGGTTTTGTAATGAAACTGGAGCGAAGGGACTGGCTTATACAGTTTATCAATTTTTACAACTCGCAAGAGGATGATTCAATTTGAGAAGACAAAATCAGTACCAATTACCAAAGAAATGGTATGGGAAGCCTACTTACAGGTAAAGCGAAAAGGAAAAAGCGCAGGTATAGATAATCTAAGCATGTCAGATTATGACAAGCAAAGACATCGACACTTGTACAAGGTCTGGAACCGCTTAGCCTCGGGCAGTTATTACCCACCACCAGTCCTACAGGTTGAAATTCCAAAGAAAAACGGCTCCATTCGCCAATTGGGGATTCCAACCATTAGTGATAGAGTAGCCCAAACGGCGATAAGAAATCAAATAGAAGAAAGACTGGAATCCATCTTTCATCCACAATCCTACGGTTATCGACCAAAACGCAGTGCCCATCAAGCACTTGAACAGGTACGCAAAAACTGCTGGAAGCATGATTGGGTGATTGATTTGGATATCAAGAATTTCTTTGATGATATTGACCATGACAAGTTACTTAAAGCGTTAAACAAACATGTTGAGGAAAAGTGGGTGCTTAAATACATCGAAAGATGGCTCAAAGCTCCACTTCAAACCCAAAAAGGTGAAGTTATAGCAAGAACAAAAGGCACCCCGCAAGGTGGAGTGATAAGCCCACTATTAGCCAATCTGTTTCTGCATTACACCTTAGATGTTTGGTTTGCGAGAATGAAGCCTGCAATTGAATTTGTACGATATGCAGATGATATTATCATTCATTGTCATACACAAGAAGAAGCAGAGCAAATTTTGCAGAGCATAAATGTAAGACTGGAATCATGTGGCTTAATATTACACCCTGATAAAACAAAGATTGTGTATTGTAAGGATTTTAGAAGGCAAGAAAAGTATGAAAAGGTACAATTTGACTTTTTAGGATATACATTTCAGCCGCGCACTTCAAAATCGAAGAAATCAGAAAAGCTGTTTCTAGGGTTTGACTGTGCTATTAGTATCCAATCACGGTCACGAATATTTGAAACAATTAGGAAGATGGAAATTCCAAGAATGCGATGTGATAGTATTGTAGGTATTGCTCATCATCTAAATCCTAAACTTAGGGGATGGATACGTTACTTTGGTAAATACCGAGGTTATAGTTTGTCAAAAGTGTTTTATGTGCTTCGCATAAAACTCGTAAGATGGGCAAGATATCGCTATAAACGGTATAGAAATAATCTAACAAATGCCTATAGGTGGTTGGACAGAGTTAGAAAACAATTTCCTAGTCTGTTTTATCACTGGTATGTTGGATATTCCAATTAAGTGCATAGATTTGTATAAGAAGAGCCGTATGATGGGAGACTATCACGTACGGTTCTGTGAGAGGCTCGGGGTGAAATCCCCCTTGTCTACTCGACAC
>NZ_JAQZAT010000045.1 GCF_028736925.1 Flavivirga sp. 57AJ16
CCCACAGTAGAAATCAAAGAATCCCCAACTGCAACAGGCGCTATTGATATACCAGAAACAGTAACCCATGAAGACATAATATATCGTGTTACTGTAATTGGCGATGAGGCTTTTGCAGGTAATGGCTTAACAAGTGTTACCATTCCAGATAATGTCACTTCTATTGGTTCTAGAGCTTTTTATGATAATGTTTTAACAAGTGTAACCATTGGTAATAGTGTTACGGCAATTGGTGCTTATGCTTTTAGAAATAACGCCATAACAAGTGTTGTCATTCCAGATAGTGTCACAGATATTGGTTTTGATGCTTTTGCTCATAATGCCTTAACAAGTGTTACCATTGCTAATAGTGGTGTTACAGCTATTGGTCGAGGAGCTTTTTCTTACAATAATTTAACAAGTGTCACCATTCCAGATAGTGTCACTGCTATTAGCTATGGGGCTTTTGATAAAAATCCCTTAACAGAAGTTATTGTTCAAAGTGCTATTCCAGCAAGTATAGAAGACACTAGTTTTGGCAATCGCGCTATTGTATATCTAAATGTTCCGGAAAGCCTTAAACAGGATTATATAAATTCAGGTTGGACCGGTTTTCAAGATCAGCCAGTAGAAACGTTTACGCAAGATAATGTGAATTATGTAAAAACAGGAGAAGCAAGTGCTATAGTAATACAATCACCCAAGGCAACAGGCGCTATTGAAATCCCAGAAGCAATAATTTATCAAGGCATAACATATAATGTCACAGCCATTGAAGATTATGCTTTTGCTTATAATGCCTTAACAAGCGTAACCATTGGTAATAGTGTCACGACTATTGGTTATAGAGCTTTTTTACATAATGGGTTAACAAGTGTCACCATTGGCAATAGTGTCACTGCAATTGGTGATGAAGCTTTTAGAGGTAATGCCTTAGAAAAGGTTATGGCAAAAGGCATGACACCAGCAACGATTTTATCAGATACATTTGGAAATCGAGAAGAAATCGCATTAATGATACCAGAGGGCACTAAAGAAGCCTATGAGGCAGCAGGTTGGACAGGTTTTAAATCGATCACCGAAGATGATGAGACGTTAAGTATAACCGATAAGGACTTAAATACATCTGTACACTTAATTCTTAAAGATTCTTATTTAAAGATACAAAGCACTCAGGCAAATTTAAAAGCCTATGCGATTTATAATATCCTAGGTGTTAACATCCTTAAGGGCACAGCAGATAAAGTCGCTGTAGATAGGCTCTCCAGCGGGATGTATATAGCCGTTTTAAGTTTCGATAAAGGAACAATGAGCAAGAAGTTTATTATTGAGTAGGTGACTAATTAACTTAGTTTTAAAAGCCGCTTTTTTATGATTAAAAGCGGTTTTTTTATTGAAAAAGTTTAAATCACGTCATTACCTGTTATGGTTAAAAACCGACAATACAGCAACCTCTGATTTTTTAACAAAAAAGCATGAACCGTCAG
>NZ_JAQZAT010000046.1:0-1016 GCF_028736925.1 Flavivirga sp. 57AJ16
ACCGTCCCGGCACGGGCTGCGTTCCTCCTTGTATATTTTTTAAAACGGGCCCGTCCTAACGGCCGTCCCGTTCGTTCCTTACCTTACTTTCATGCCGCCCTGCAAGGGCACTGCCCGTAAAGCACGAGCCGTCCCAACACTTTTTAGCAGATTAGCTTGATTAAAAGGGAAAAGATGATCCGGATTGGTCAATCTCTCTAAACTTGACCAATCTAAGGGCCTTCTTGTTCCCTTTTTATAACTGTTTTTAATTCCTTTGCTTTTTTATGTCCTCCTCCTCCATGTTTTTTTGGCCCCCGTACCCTAACCGACCCGCAGGTCCCTGAAAAAGTACATGCCCCTTCTTAGCCGAGATATGTCGCCGCCCCTGTTCTGGTACTCCAGCACTTTCTGCCCTGCATTGTTGTATATCCTTATGAGCTTTGAGCCCGAAACGTCCTTGACGTGCATCATATAGCCTATGGCGCTTGGGCCCGTAGGGACCTTTTGGGACCCTTCACCTTCGCCGTCGGGCAATGCCCGGAAGGCAGCCACCGGTAGGCCGTCGAGTTCCATGGCCGGTGCCCTTACCGTAAAGGAAACGGCGCCGGTACGATCTGGGCCGGAGGGGCCCCGGTCCGGGGCACTGTCCCTTGCCAGGCCCAATGGGGCGAACCTGAGCCCGGAGCCTCCCGATAGGGTCACGGTCACGGTGATATCATCGGCGGTATCCGTATCCGTACCGGGCCCGAACGGCATTTCGTGGCCACCCCTCACTTTGGTCTGGGGGCTCGTGCCGATGGTGCTGATAAGATCGTATGTCTTCATGGCCGGGGCTGTTTGATCGTTAGTTTATATTGTTCGTTATATGTTCGTTTATGTTTTTTGCTGCGCCGGGGCCGCCTGTGTGCGCTGCCCTACTCAATGGTCAGTGTCCTTTCCTTTATGTTATAGCCGTTGATGGAACCGGTCTTTTTAATGGCCGAGAGGATCCCTTCTATCGAAAAGTCCCTTTTGAACGTTCCCACGAACATTTC
>NZ_JAQZAT010000046.1:1026-1428 GCF_028736925.1 Flavivirga sp. 57AJ16
CCGGGAAAGGACCTTCATGATCTCCTTCAGGGTCTTGTCCTGAAAACTGAACGTGCCCTGTTTCCAGGAGACCTCTTTGGAGGTATCGACCGTGGCCAGGGCCATGTTGTTGTTACGTGTATCCAGGATGGACTGTTGGGCAGGTGCCAGAAACTGTTTTCTGTGCTGGTGGCCGACCAGGACCTGTCCCTCTACCAGGGTGGTATAGATCTGCGTCTCGTCCCTATAGGCCCTGATGTTGAACTCGGTCCCCAGGACCTCGACCTCCTGGAACCGGTTGCGAACCTTGAACTTTGCGCCCCGGTGCATTGCGGCCGGTGACACGTCGAAATAGGCCTCGCCGTGGACAAGGGTCACTTCCCTGGTCCCGCCATCGCCGAAGGCTACCGGGTACCTTAGCCG
>NZ_JAQZAT010000047.1 GCF_028736925.1 Flavivirga sp. 57AJ16
TTTCGTATCCTATGACTTTAGCAAATTTTTTATCATAAATTTTCTCTATTGTCTTAAGCGGCATATCCCATTGTATCAACATATGGTACCCCTCTGTTCACTACAGCAAAAACCCTTGCCAATAGTTTATTCCTAACAATATTGATGGTGCTCTTTTTGTTTTTTCCCATTTCAATTCTTCTCTTATAAAAGCGCTTCATCTCCAAACTGTACTGTATGGCTGAGGTGGAGCACATGCTCAAGAGGGTCTTTAGTTCTTTATTGGCGAAGTGGTTTACACCAGTCCTTCCACGGACACTAGAACCAGAAGTATAAGGGAACGGGGCTATCCCGCAGTAGCAGGCAAACTTTCTCCAGGTGCTGAACTTGGTAAATCCGCCAGTGCATACGATCAGGAACACTGCTGTAACCGGACCAATACCTTTAACACTGGTTACCAGCCGATAAAGGTTTTGCAGGTCTGGATCTTCTTTTATAACCTTATTGAGCTCTTCTTCTATGGCCTGTATTTCAGCATCTAGGGATTTGATAATGCGCCTCTGTGCTTCAAACAGGATATCGTCCTTTACCATATTCAGAACCCTTAACTGTTCGCCCAACCTAGTCCTGTGACCGGCACGTTGTGACACCAGTTTGCGTCTCAATGACATGAGGCTTTTCAACCTATTCAGAGTTTGGTTGTTTACCCGAGCGGGCTCAATCTCCTCCCGCATACGATAACCGTATTGAGCGATCCTTTTGGCATCTACTTTATCGTCCTTGCCTCTTGTAATCCCTAAGGAACGCTTAATCTCCAATCCCGGAACTATAGCATACATGCATGCTGTATCGCTTAGAACGTTGACAAGTTGGTAGGTATATAGCCCTGCATGTTCAAAAACGAAGAACAGCCCCGATTTTTTGGCTCCTGAGACACGTAGCCCCCAAGCTACCATCGCTCCTATGCCCTCAATGGTGTTGTCAAAGACTTCATGGGTACCACTGTGGTGATCGTAACAGTCTAACTTTAATTTGCTGACGTCAATGCCGATTACTTCTTTTATTTTCATAATTTTACATTGGTTTTATAGTTGCTTAAACTAAGACCTTTAATAGGTATGTGGACTAAAGTCCTATATGGTTCTGGGCAACTGGTTAAAAAGAGCGGGGACTAATACGAAACATAGTCCTTTACGACTTGACTGCGCTAAAGTTCACCCCGTTCTTTTTTTATTTATTCATCAATTCAAAGTTATTAACATTTTTATTAGCTATGAGTCTCCCCCTGCACCCCCTCTTTAATCATCATCATCATTATAGATATAATCTATTATACAAATCTAAAGGACTGCGCTCAA
>NZ_JAQZAT010000048.1 GCF_028736925.1 Flavivirga sp. 57AJ16
GTAAATATGTCTCTGTATACGGTTCCTGCTTGGCCTGTCCTGAGCTTGACTCAGGGTCTGTACCGAGTTTTGTAGTCTCGCTTCCTTCTGATAAAACCTCACGGTTTTCTCCCTTGCGACTTACTAATGGTTCAAGGCGTTACCCTGCCCATAAGGGACTTGCTCCCTCTTGATTAATTATTTATCTTTCGATAAATTAAAGATGTCCATGCTGGGCACACACATTGTATAAAAATAATAGCCAGTTCAGTAGTAAATTCAAGGGTTGTAGCCCGCTTTAACTTTCTTGTATCTTGACAGGAATGAAGCCCGTAATCGGCTACTATTCTTATACGAACCGTTGTAGCTCATTTAAAACAAAAATACTGGTCAAAATCAATCTGATTTGAGCTTAAAATATTATATTTGTGAGCTTAAAATTATAAAGTGATTAATAAAAGAGACCAACAAATCATTGATTGTATTAGAGATAATGGAGGAAGTTCTTCAAAGGATATTTTTGAGAACTCAGCTATTTCTGTTAGTTACGCTACATTAAAGCGAACTTTGACAAAATTAATTTCAGACAAATATATAGTTTCTGAAGGTCAGGGAAAAGGAACAAAATATTTTCTTTCTCCATCGTTTGAACTTATCCAACCCATAGACATAGACAAATATTACGAAAATGAAATAGATGAAAGACAAATTAAAGAAACTTTCAATTTTGAACTCGTCAATAAAATATTAAATGAGAATAGCGTATTCACAGAAAACGAACTGAACAAACTCAATCTACTTGAAAAGGAATACAGAGCTAACATCAAAGACCTGAACCCTGCCGATTACCAAAAAGAAATGGATAGGCTAGCCATTGACTTGAGCTGGAAATCTTCTCAAATTGAGGGAAATACCTATTCATTACTGGAAACTGAACGATTATTAAAGGATAAACAAACTGCTTCGGGAAAAACCAAAGAAGAAGCCGTAATGCTTCTGAACCATAAGTATGCACTTGACTTTATCATCGAGAATAAGGATTATTTAAATCCATTGACTGTATCAAAAATAGAGGACATTCATAATATACTGACAAAAGAGCTTGGGGTTGAAAAGAATTTAAGGAAAAGACGTGTCGGTATTTCAGGCACAAATTACAAGCCACTTGACAATGAATTTCAGATAAAGGAAGCCCTTAAAGTGTAAGCTTCCCTTAAAAGCGAACTGTTTAAAAGTAGAAAAATAGTTTTAACTTTAAACAGTAATTATGAAGACAAGTAAATTTTCACCCACCCAGATTGCCAAAATTCTAAAAGAATTCGATAAT
>NZ_JAQZAT010000049.1 GCF_028736925.1 Flavivirga sp. 57AJ16
GTGTAAGCTTCCCTTAAAAGCGAACTGTTTAAAAGTAGAAAAATAGTTTTAACTTTAAACAGTAATTATGAAGACAAGTAAATTTTCACCCACCCAGATTGCCAAAATTCTAAAAGAATTCGATAATGGCAAGACCGCTTCCGAGATTAGCCGGGAACATGGAGTAAGCACAGCCGCCTTTTATAAATGGCGAGAACGTTATGCTGGTATGAGCGGTAAGGAACTCAAACGCATTAAAGAACTCGAGGAGGAAAACCGCAAGCTCAAACAGATGTATGCCACTCTAGCACTGGACCACCAGATGGCCAAGGAGATCATTGAAAAAAAGCTCTAAAGCCCTACCGTAAACGAGCTATAAGTAAAGAACTTGCGCATTACGGTATCAGTAGGGCATGCCGTGTGATGAAAATGAGCAAGAGTGTCTATTACTATACCCCTTTACCCAAAGATGATTCTGAAATCGAAAAAGCCTTGCAAGAAAAAGCTGAGGAACGTTCAGAGGAAGGTTTTTGGAAAGCGTATGAGCGTCTTCGAGATGAAGGTAAACCTTGGAATCACAAGCGAGTGCATCGAGTATATAAAACCTTAGGACTTCCCTTACGACGTAAGGCAAAGAAGCGCTTGCCGGCACGCATAAAGGAGCCTTTAGAGGTTCCTATAGAACTTAACCATACATGGAGTATGGATTTTGTAACTGATGTACTTGAGAATAAGAGACGGTTCAGAGCCTTTAACGTTATCGATGATTATAATAGGGAGGCATTACACATCGAAGTAGATTTTTCATTGACCAGTAACCGAATTGTATGGGTTCTCAATCATTTGGTTAATAAAAGGGGAAAGCCTAGTAGGATTCGAATGGATAATGGCCCAGAGTTCGTTGCTAAAATAACAGCAGTATGGAGCGAAATGCAAGAGATAGAATTCAAATATATCCAACCAGGAAAGCCAACACAAAATGCATTTGTGGAACGTTTTAACGGAAGTTTCAGAAGAGGAGTTTTGAACAAATACATTTTTGAACATATAGACCAAGTTAGAGAACAAACAGAGATATGGATGCAGGATTACAATCACAAAAGGCCACATAATTCACTTGGAGGTAAGTCACCAATAAAATATGCAGAAGAAAATTCTCATGGGGCTAGCCCCATGAGAATTAAAAATAATAACTTTATAGAGATATTGGACAATTAAGCAGTTCTAATCAAGGGAAGCTTACA